>WGMX01000002.1 GCA_016124855.1 Anaerolineaceae bacterium
ATGATACAGCAGGCCACAACTCCCCAATGGCGCAGACGATTCGGGCTTACTTCCGGCAACCCCTTTGCGCCATTTATCATTGGGCTCACCATATTAACGATCCTCGGATTGATTATCACTTTGGGCATCGCCTTTGTTGGCAAGACAGCCAATGATCGTTTTGTCGCCGGTATTGTTTTCATGTTTGTGGGCGCGCTAGGTCCTATTCCAATTGGGCTGCTCATCATGTACGCCCGTCACTATGTGCGTATTCAAGATATAAAGGCTGGCAATTATTGGGTGCATTGGAATTATCCGGGCGACAGCCAAAACGGCGACATATTCATTGGCGCTGAAGGAATTTATTATCCGAGTAAACCGCTGCGACTCACAGCCTTTTGGAGTGGTTTGCAAAGCGTCGACGTTCAGCAGGGCGAACCTTCGACTTTAAACTTCCAATATCTGGCACGACAATATTATTCGGTGGCAATGCCCCCTTTGACTTCAAATAAAGTTCTGTCCATTCCAATTCCATCAGGGAAAGAACAAGAGGCCGAGGCACTCATTCCCAAATTCAAACAAATGCTCGGTCGCCCTTCAAATTTCGTAAATGACCAGTGGCGCATCGGCTGGATTATGGGCGGGGCAATCCTTGGATTTGTTCTACTTTCAATTCCACTGCTATTCTCAGTTCAAGTCCAATATGACGATCAGAAACGTGCATTTGCAAACGCTACTCGAACTATGGATCAAGCCACCGAAGTTGCACAGGTTGATGTTTTATCGCAGCCGATTCGTGCGGTGATTGATAAACAAATTGAGCATCTCAAGACTCTGCCCGATGGTCAAATGACCGCCGAGGAAGCCGGATTTGATTCGAGTGCGGGTGTAAGCGCGGTATATTATGGGCATTGTGCGCCGGATAATGCTTTTTACGTGTATGTCATTATGACGCAGGAAATGTTAGGACGGCGATACCTCGGCGGGCCGGGAGCATTTAATTACACAACAGCGACAGATCGGCGTTATATGGACTGTGGGCCGGAGCATCTTATTTCGACTGTTCCTGATAAACTAGACGGCGGTTGGTATTATGCCGTGATTGCGCGTATTGCTTCCACGCGCACACCGCGTACCATAGACACCGCTACACCCACTGCGCGGCCTTCTTAAAGCCTAAAGAACGGACTTCAGTATGATTACGATCCAAAACAAATATTGGCAAGTCGGTATATTACCCGAAACCGGCGCATCGATTGCCTTTGGTCGTATCCGGCATAATGACGCATGGGTGGATGTTATGCGACCTACCCTCGAAAGTGATTGGGGAAACTCTAGCAATTGCAGCAGTTTTGTCATGCTGCCGTGGTGCAACCGGATTAAAGATGGTGTGCTGCGTTTTGAGGAGAAGACTTACCAACTTAAGACCACCAAAGACGATGGCACAGCGCGACATGGTGATGTTCGTAAGCGTGACTGGACGGTGGACAAAATTGATGCCAACCACATCCACATGAGTTTACAATCCATAGATTTTCCCGATATGAATTGGCCGTTTAAGTTCTCGGCACAAGCAGAATATCGGCTTGATAAGGAAAAATTTATCTGGATTTTGAGCATCAAGAACGAAGACTCCCAACCTTTCCCGACTGGCTTTGGGCATCACCCTTATTTTGTAAAACCAACTGGCGCAAACGCACCACATGTTCAAATTCCCTGTCAACAATATTTCGAGCTGACCGATTATATGGCAACTGATGCAGCGGTTCCGGTAACACCAAAATTAGACTTTCAAAAGATGCGGGCATTAGATGATCTAGAACTCAATCACGTTTTTACCAAACGCAGCGGTCACGAACCTGCGCGGATGTTGTACCCCGAATGGGGAGCAACGCTTGAAATGTTTAGTGATCCGCTGTTCGAGCATATATTGCTGTATGCGCCCAAAGGCGAACCGTTCTACGCGGTTGAACCGATGACGAATGCCAGCGACGGTTTTAATCTATTTGCTAATCATATCGAAGGCAGCGGGGTATTCATCTTGCAACCGGGTGAAGAAAAACAAGCGATTGTAGAACTGGTTGTCAGTAAATCATAACGAAAGCAATCTCGATGGCGCAAAAACTGAATTCAATGCGTTTGTTGGAAGCGCAAAAAATCCCTTATGAGGTAACCGAATTCCCTGATACCGAACGGGATGCGGAAGTAATCGCAGACATATTGGGTGTACCAGCCTTTATGGTATACAAAACATTGGTGGTACAACCTGTCGAAAATCCCAAAAGACCCATTTTGGCGATTATCGCTGCTGACCGCACGCTCGACTTAAAAGCGCTGGCAGCAGTATCAGGACACAAAAAAGTGTCGATGGCAGCACACAAAGATGCGGAACAACTAACAGGATTAAGAGTCGGCGGCATCAGTGCTTTAGCGCTGACGCACAAAAATTGGCCGGTGTACCTAGATCAAGCGGCAATGGAGCTGGAACATATTCTAGTGAGTGCGGGCCAAAGAGGAATGGATTTGCGCGTGCCAACAACTGCCTTCATCCGCGTGGCAAATGCCAAAGTGGCAGAAATTAGTGTTCCGGTATAAGTGAACAGCGAAGGATAAAACAGAACTCGTTATCCTTCGCACTTTAATCGCAATTAGCGGGAAAGCATTCGAGCCAACTCAAAATAATTGGGGTTGAGGGGCTTCACGCGGCTAATGGCTTGTTCAATTGGAATAGTCGTCAACTCGCGTCCATCAAGTGCCACCATCACGCCGGATTGACCTTCAAGCAAGACTTCCATCGCCTTCACGCCCATCCGTGTCGCTAGTAAACGGTCGAAGGCTGATGGACTGCCTCCACGCTGGATATGCCCCAAAATTGTCAAGCGAATATCAAAACCAACATCCGTTTTGTTATTCAGGTAATCAACCAGATCGGTCGTTTTATAGGATACACCTTCGGCAATCACCGCTACCGCATGGGATTTGCCACGTACGTAAGCATCCGCCAACGCATCATGAATAGCTTCCATCGAGACTTCGCGTTCAGGCACAGATACGATTTCTGCACCACCAACAATGCTGGCAATAATGGCGAGATAACCACAGTTACGACCCATAACTTCAAGAATAAAGGCACGGGTATGTGAAGAAGCTGTGTCACGCACGCGGTCAAGCGCGTCAATAATCGTATTGAGTGCCGTATCCACACCAATACTGGTATTGGTACCATCCAAGTCATTATCAATACTGCCGGGCACACCGATTACGGGAAATCCTAATTTGTGCAAAGCTGTCGCGCCGCGAAGACTGCCGTCACCACCGATTACGATGAGTCCTTCGATGCCCGATTCATTTAAGCGTCGTAATCCCTTAGCCTGACCGGCTGGCGTCTTAAAATCTAAATTGCGCGCGGTCTGGAGGATTGTGCCGCCACGCTGCAAGATACCGCTGACTTCGAAGCTCGTCAGCTTGTGAAAATCCCCGTTGAGCAAACCAGAATATCCCTGCCGGATTCCGTAAACTTCAATATCATATTCGAGTCCTGACCGCACCACGGCGCGGATAGCAGCATTCATGCCGGGACTATCGCCACCACTCGTCATCACTGCGACACGTTTCATAACCTGATATATCCCTACTCGCCCGACACCCCTGCCCACACAAATTACCGAGCAAGTCTGTTGGATGCGCTAATTTGAGCGTTAAACCGCACCTATTGTAGCGAAAAGTGTGTTAAATTTCAGCCTGATTCTGGACGATCAAACAGCTCAATATTGTGTGCATCTCCCACAATGGTTAACAAGTCATTTACCAAGTCATCACAATAGGCAGTGGTATCATTCGGGAACTCCATCTTGAAAGACTGTTTAGAGTCTTCAAGTACAATGCTGAAGCGATCTTTACCGGGGTAAGCCGTCAATATTCCGTGTAAACGACGCAAACGGCGGCGATCTTTCTCGGCATCGTCCGACCGTTGAAAATAGATCATCATCCAGCGTTCTGGCTGAGGCTTAAACTCATCTTCCAGTGGGGGCAAATCATCAAGGTCGGAAATATCTGGCGATTCGGCGCTCATCCAATCCGGTGTTTGCTGCTCACGAATAACTGATGCACTTTGGGGTTCAACCGTTGGCGTACGTACAGCAGCCGCACCTTGAGTAGATGGGGCAACCACCGCCAAAGGAACCATTTCCATGACCGGTTCCGGTGGTGGCGCAGGCATATCCAAATCGGTATCCGTCTCATCATCCACTGCCCAACTTGGAGGGTCAATATTAGGTAACGATGCTGCTTCATCATCCACCGACATGGTGAAGTTGAAGTTTTGAGACACTCTTTCCGCTTTGATCTGGGGATCCCCACGTGAGGTATCCAATTCCCCGCCAACCATAACCACACTGCCTTCGGCAATCAGTTCACCAAACTTTTGCCAACTTCGAGGGAACAACACCACCTCAATAGACTCGGCACTATCGTGCCAATCTTCGATATTGAATACGGCCATCATATCGCCATTCTTCGTGACAAGCTTACGAACCGAAACGATCTCACCAGCAATTGTCACGCCTTTGCCGCTCATATTTGATTCAGGACGTTTAATGATAGCGACGTCGGCAGTATTGTTGGCACGGGCAAAATCATCGCGAACTTTATCAACCGGGCGTCCACTCACGTATAAGCCAAGCAGTTCTTTTTCCCAATTAAGCATATCGCGATCAGGAATTTGTTTGGCATCGGGCAGCGTCAATTTATCCGACATGCCCGTAGCTTCACCGAACATGCTCATTTGACCGATTTCTTTAGCATGATGATGATCCGTGCTGAAGTTAACCATGCGTTCGATTGAGGCTGTATCCGCTAACTGCCAGCGGATACCGAAGGCATCTAGTGCGCCAACCTTAATAAGGCTTTCTAAGGTTCGTTTTTGTACCTGCCGTAAATCGACACGGCGGCAAAAATCTTCGAGGCTGGCAAACGGGCCATCGGCTTCGCGCGCTTTGATAATCGGCATCAAGGCATTTTCGCCGGCATTTTTAATTGCGACTAACCCAAAGCGAATGCCGCGAACCCCGTTAGGCTGCTTCTGAATGTCGAAATCAACCGCACTATAGTTCACATCTGGTGGCAGCACAGGAATGCCCAAGCGGCGGCATTCACCAAGAAAGGTCGTAATCTTGGTGATGTCATCACGGTGAACCGAAAGCAGCGCCGTCATATACTCGGCGGCATAATGCGTCTTGAGGTAGGAAGTCTGGCAGGTAATGACTGCATAATCTGCGGCGTGTGAGTTATGAACGAGAATATCGTTAGCAATGAAGTTGTGCGTACCTTCAATTGTTAAATCGAATGTGGGTTGTTCACCAATATACTCAATCGAGACAATTTTATCCCAGTAGATGTCATTAGCATCTTCGTCGCCAGAGGCTAAAGCCATCTGGCTACTTGATAATACAAGCCCACTAAAGGGGCTAGAATATTGGGTCGGTATAACTGCGAAAGTTGTCTGAAGTACCGTCGAAATATTATCGACTCTTTCAACATCATCACTTTTGAGAAAATTACCTCCTAATGATGAAATAAAGCGTTCTAAACTTTCTAACTCATCAATATGAATCGTGTAGCTCGTCTTAATATCGTTTATAGATGATATAGGTGTGCCGTGAAACCATGACACGACAAAACGACTAATGATGCCCAATCTCAATAACAGATGCTGAATTTGTTGAGCTAATTGCTTTGAATCCGTATCATAAAACACTCGTTTTCCTTCACCCATGACATACCAGTGATCCCTCCATAAATGAGCAAGGAAAAGAGCGATTTGATCGTTCGAGAGTTCAAACACCTCGGCTGGAATAGCTAAATCAGGCGAGCGATTCACTGCGTAAGTTTCTGCTAGCTCGATTATCTTTTCCGACGTCCATTCTAGTTTTCCATTCACTTCAATTCGTCTTGGCACAGCAATTTGTTCACCAACGGTCAAATCGCCCAGGTTACTCCAGCCATCAAATGTGTAAAAAGGATGATTGTCAGTAGCTTCGATTTGACGACCTAGTTGCGTCTTCAAACGATAAACTGGCTTAACACCATTCGCCATCGCAGCAGTAACTTTGCCTGATTTCAGTCGCAATGTATCAGTATCGCACGTTAGTGTGTGTTCAATCTGCACCTTGCCGGTAGCCACATCTCCAATTTTGACACGTCGGCCTGTATCCGCGTCAACTATCTCGGTGTCATAAACCAAGCATTTGTTGAAGCCATAGTTGGCAAAGAATTCAATGTCATCGAAGATGATATTTATGGTATCATTATTAAGTCCGTGATTAGGCCCACGTTCTAGGAAAATATCACGATGTTTCTTCAGGTCTTTCTCTTTTTTCTTGGATACCGCACGCCGCATTAAGTCGGCTTCACCTAGTTCATAATCAAATAAAGCGCCTGCAATTTGCATCAGCTGTTCCTGATAAACTATGATCCCCATAGTTTCTTCTAATATAGGCGCTAATAAATCATGCCTGTATTCAATCGCCTCGTCGCCGCGCAGACGCTTGTTGTACAACGGAATAAATTCCATTGGGCCGGGGCGATAGAGCGATACCGCCGCGATAATATGCTCAAACTTGGTTGGTCGCATATCACGCAGCATCTGCTGCATTCCAGAACCTTCCACTTGAAATACGCCGACCGTTTCGCCGCGTCCCATGAGTTCAAAGGACTCTTTTAATTTGCGGTCAACTTCAGGATCACCTGTTGGACGATACGGGATATTGTCCATCGTGAACTTGATGCCGTGATGACGCTCAATCAGATCGCAAGCTTTACGCATGATGGTCAAAGTGGAAAGGCCGAGGAAGTCAATTTTCAGCAAACCAATCGACTCGCAGGTTTCCATAGGGAACTGCGTGACCGCTTTCAGTGGGTTTTCGCTGTTCCCTTCACCATCTTCTTTTTCCACTTTTGTCGGGCGATGCAGAGGTAAATATTCGACCAGCGGTTTATCCGCAACAATCACGCCTGCCGCATGAGTCGAGGCATGACGGTTAACCCCTTGCAGGTGTACAGCCGTATCGACGATTTGTTTGATCTCACT
This sequence comes from Anaerolineaceae bacterium, assembly GCA_016124855.1. Taxonomy (GTDB): domain Bacteria; phylum Chloroflexota; class Anaerolineae; order Aggregatilineales; family Phototrophicaceae; genus CFX2. The sequence continues at coordinate 7,067 of WGMX01000002.1, forward strand.
GCTATTCTTATACATCTGGTGGAGTTCGGGATTTTCTTCCACATAGGTCATAATCGGCTTGGGCTTGGGTTCGGTCGGAATAAGTCGGGCTGCCTGATTAACCACTTCCAAAGGTACATTTAGGGCACGTCCCACATCACGAACGGCAGCCTTCGCACCCAACGTTCCGAAAGTAATAATGGCGGCAACTTTATCTTCACCGTATTTCCGTGCTGTGTAGTAAATCATTTCTTCACGACGATCATCGGGGAAGTCCATATCAATATCCGGCATACTGACGCGCCCCGGATTGAGGAAGCGCTCAAACAGCAGGTTATTCTGCATTGGGTCAATATTCGTGATACCGAGAGTGTAAGCCGCCAAACTACCAGCACCAGAACCGCGCACATTCCACCAAATATCTGCATGACGCGCAAATTGGGTCAAATCCCACACAATCAAGAAGTAGGTGTTAAAACCCATGTCACCGATAATGCCCAGCTCACGGTCAAGCCGCGCCTTCATATCCGCATCATCGGCGCGACTACCAAAACGCCAGCGCATCCCCTTCTCGCATAAATAGCGCAGGTAGCTAGTTGAGTCATATCCCTCAGGAACAGGGAATACAGGCAAATGATATTCTTTATCATCAAGATTGATGTCGCACATTTCTGCAACTTTGAGCGTGTTCGACAAGGCTTCCGGAGCAGCATCACCAAAAAAACCGTACATCTCCTGCTGGCTGGTCAGATGGTAACTGGCATCCGACATACGCAAACGATCAGCATCGGTTTTGAGAGCGCTGGTCTGGATACAGAGCAAGGTGTCATGCGGATCATAATCGGTATCAAGAACATAGTGAACATCGTTGGTAGCAACCAGCGGCACGTTCGTATGATTCGACTTTCCATACTCCAGCAGCCACTTATTCAAGGTTTCCAATTCAGGAATATCATGCTGTTGAAGTTCAAGATAAAAGTTCTCTTTACCAAACACATCTTGATACCAGCCGATAAGTTCCCGCGCTTCATCATCACGACCTTCCATAATAGCGGTTGGGATTTGTGCAGCTAAACAGCCGCTGGTTGCGATGATACCTTCGGCATGAGCTGCTAATAAATCACGGTCAATGCGCGGGCGATAGTAATACCCATTTAGTTGTGCTTCGCTGGCGAGTTTTAGCAGATTTTTGTAACCTGTCTGATTCTTTGCCAACAGCAGCATGTGATACGGTCGCTTATCCAACTTCGGATCACGGTCTTGCATCGACCGGCGTGCCAGATACGACTCAACACCAATAATTGGCCTCACACCAGCAGCTTTAGCAGTCCGATAAAATTCCATCACACCGAACATTGTCCCATGATCGGTAATCGCCAGCGAAGGCATGTTCAACTCTTTGGCGCGGTCAACCAACTTGTCGATTCGGCTGAGGCCATCGAGCAATGAATATTCAGTATGAACGTGAAGATGCACAAAATTCTGATCAGTCATGTGGGTTCAAATTCCAAAATCAATGTATGTTTGCGTGGAAGAAACGAACATCTGTTATAGGGATTGATTATAGCACTATTAGCCGGTGATGGCTCAAGGGCGGAGCCAACGAGTCACGTAATTGTTTCGTAAGACTTTTGGAAGGAAACCGTAAGAATTCAAACATAGGATACGGTCGTTGGGCGGCGGGTTGCAACCATTCCCAAATGTTTCATAGGCTCATACATTCAGGAGACTAAAAATGCGTAATTTCTATCGTCTGTTTTCTATTGTGATCGTAGCTACACTGGCACTCGCCGTTTTCGTACCCGGTAGCACGCGAATCACCCGTGCACAAGACAAACCACTTGTATGCGACTCCACATTGGTTACCCTTTTGATGGTTGCCGAACACAATTATGATTACCTGACCAATATGGAAAAAGCTGGCAATACCCCTAACATCGAATTTGGTGATTATAAACCGCTGCTTACACAAATCATGGCAAACATGATGGCCATGCAGCAAAACATGACCCAAGAGCAAATGGATGCGGCTGCGATGGAAGAAAAATCGATGAGCGAAATGATGGGCATGAGTAACAAGGACATCATCGACCAATATCTCAAAGGCATGATGATGGATAATGGGTCAATGGCTGAAGCAACTCCCGACGCAATGGGTTCGATGGATGCCATGATGACCGAACTCCCCACCGGCGCATTAGCCAATGAAGATCCCGCCTGTACGGCTTTGCGTACTGATGTGGAGCATTTCCTGTTAGTGCACACCATCGCAGACATGAAAATGGGTGAAACAATGAAGTAACGACTAGCAAATAGTCGTTAACGAAAATACCCCTGCTCCGTGGCCGGGGTATTTTGATTCATACGCCGTTCAGAACAATCATACTTATTTCCCACATCCATGTTTTATACTAAACGCACATAAAATAGGAATCCGATTACAATAACACTATGCCAGAATTACCTGAAGTCGAAACCGTAGTACGTGGACTGCGCGCCCCCTTGATAGGACGGCGCATCGAAAGTGTTTGGTATGAGCGAGAGAAAGTTATCCAGATGCCAAGCGCTGAACAATTCACTGCGCGCATCATCGGACAAACGGTACAAGCCATTTCACGCCGTGCCAAATATATTATCTGTCAACTTGATCACGATATATTGGCGGTTCACTTGAAGATGACCGGTCGCCTGTTTGTGGCCGCACCAGTTAATCAACCCCCGGAAGACCGATGGGTACGGCTGCGGCTGGGGTTGGATAATGGTGAAGAACTGTGCTTTTCTGATGCCCGTCGTTTCGGACGGGTTTATCTAGCGAGTTCCGTTGAAGAAATTACACCTGCGCTCGGCCCGGAACCCTTAGAAGACGACTTTACACCAACGATACTCGCGCAGCAATTACAGGGGCGAAGCAAAGCCATTAAAGCACTGCTATTGGATCAATCTTTTGTTGCGGGCGTTGGCAACATTTATGCTGACGAAGCTTTGCACCGTGCGGGCATTCACCCTCAACGTCCAGCCAACAGCTTGACCAAACCTGAGATTAAGCGCCTATACAGCACTATTCGAGAAGTTCTGAACAAAGGCATTGAGTATCAAGGCGCGACCCTGAACTGGTATCGTAAGCCAGACGGTTCAAGAGGCGAATCGCAAGATCATTTTTATGTGTATGATCGCGAAGGTGAACCGTGCCTAACCTGTGGCGCACCCATTGTCAAAATACGTGTAGCCCAACGGGGTACACATTATTGTCCACATTGTCAGCCGGAGAAATAAGATATGTCTAGTGATTTCTCGGAATTTTTAGGCCAACCATTTATCACCACGATGTTGAGCATATTGTGCGTGGTTTTCCTGCTGCTGGTCGGTACCATTGCAGCATTGGTTTATGTACGGCGCCGTAAAGCCCAACAAAAATTGGCCGCATCAGCCCCACCGGGGTTTGTAACTGCCGCGAGTTATATGTCTAGCGGACATGATATGCCAGACCTTGATTTACTGGTACATACGCCGGCACAACAGCCTCGGCAATCGCCCGCTGCTGCCGTGGCACCCGCACCGGCTGCTGCATCTGCTCCAGCACCGATACGGTCAGCACGCAAAGGCACATTTACTGTGGTGCCTAAAGATGGCAGCTCGACCGAAGCGGTTGAAGTTTTGACGATTTTACGTGATGTTGTTGACGGAAAATTACTGGTTCAAATGGGCGAATCAACCTATTATAATGTCAACAACAATGCGGAATTCAAAGAACGCTTTAACAAGTTGATGCGTGAAGTCGGTCAGATGGTCACGAAACCGGCAGCCCCAACACAAACTACTGTCGACCATGAACCCGAAGCACCAGCCGTTGAGACTGAGACAGCCTCGCCCTTACCGGCAGCCAGCGACTTGACAGAAGCCAACGAACCGTCATTCTTGGCACCTAAAAAACCTGCTGTATCCCCCAATACTTATGCGCCAAGCGGAACGCTGCCGGGAGATTTGCCCAGCTTTAAGCTGGAAGACAATCCAATGCAAAAACTGAAGCGAGGCCAAAAGGCGAATTTACCGCCTGTGCCCGAGATCAATATCGCTGGTGCTATTGAAGCTTATCTTCAACACAAGCTCGCTCAAACACCCGAATATGCAAACCGCAGCATTCACATCTATCCTGCGCCCGGCGGAGGGGTCAGCATTGAAGTTGACGGTAAATATTTCGAGGCGGTCAGTGATGTGAATGATGTCGAGATTCGCGAGTTTCTGTCTGATACGATTACGGAATGGCAGGAGCGCCATTAGATATGCTCACTCAATGATTTAAGCTGCTTTTCACATAAACCCCCAACATTTGGGAGCATTTGCACAAGGGACAATCTAAAATTTCAAAACCAAAACTCAATATAATAAATATATTGAGTTTTTGACTTTCAGGGGAAATTATGAGAAAAGTTATCGCGGTATTTCTTATTTTGTTTAGCCTATCAGGGACAATCGCGGCACAAACGGGGCTAACGCGGGAACAACGAGAAAAGATCGCTGAGTCGGTTGTGCAGATTTACAACTTAGATGCAGATGGTCAACCGGTTTCGTCGGGTTCTGGCACGATTATTTCCGCAGATGGCCTGATTCTAACCAACCGCCATGTGGTTGAAGATGGAAGTGATTTTGCTATCCTTGTCCTCTCAAGTTTACGAGAAAAACCTGAACCAACCTATCTTGCTTCGGTCATCGGTGTATCTGATGATATTGATATGGCTGTGCTGCAAATTGACCGTACCATAAAAGGCAAAAAACTTTCCAAGAGCAGCTTAAAATTGCCATTTCTTGACGCGGTTAATGACGACATCGGCCATGGTGATCCCATAACCATTTTCGGCTTTCCGGGTCTGGGGGATGGTTATCTGGTTGTCACACAGGGAACCATCACGACCATTGAAGATGACGATTTGCTCGGGGAACGCGTCGCTGTCTGGTATCAAACGGATGCGGAGCTTTCACCGGGTAACAGCGGCGGCTTAGCCGTAGATACAGATGGCAAGATTATTGGTATACCTACAGCCGTTCAATCCGAGCAAGAGACGAATGGTCGGCTCGGTGGTATTACCCCGTGGCCAGCAATTCAATTGGTTCTTAAAAAGAAAGCACTTGTTAGTTTTTCGGATACTTCGAATGCCAGTAACTCAAGTACCGATGTAACCGAAATGACAGGCGGCCTCAGTTTCAGATGCAGCAAAGGAACAGAACTGAACAATGGTGTGGAATTTGTCATCAAACAGATGCGATCTGGCTTCACATACATCGCGACTGCCGTCGGAATAAATGGATTTGACCCTGTACTGGCCGTCTACGATACCAAAACACGGGATGGACAGTGTAACGATGACAACGCTAAAGCCGCGGATTATGAGGCTGACTTACCGACCACCGGCATCGTAAAACCGGACTCAACCAGCGCACAAATCACTTTCCAGCAAGAAAGTGGCAAAGGACTTGCCGATGTATCAATCGTCGTCGGTGGAGCAGATGAAAATGGTGGAGAATTTATTCTCATTCTGGAAGGTATGGTCGTAACACCCCAAAATGATGGTGACGGCGATCCATTTCAGATCGCAATTCGACCGGGCATGGTCGGTTCGGGTGTTCCAGTCGCCCTTTACATGCTGGGCATTTCACCCCGGCTTGATCCGTTTATCTTTATCCCGGATAAAAATGGAAACGTTCTCGCTGATAACAACGGAAAAGATTTCTCATGCGACGACGCAGGAACTAGAGCCTGCTGGGGTGTTTCACATGATCTCAGTGGCAGCTACGTTTCTCGCTCGCAAGGACGCTCGGTTGAAGCCGACGAGACAGATGCATCAATCCAATTTGATCTCGGCAGTTTCACCGACGTAACAGTCGATAAACCGGCCTACATTCCGTTGGATATGTCCAGTTCGGAAAAACAATCTCGTGGCGATTACATTCTCGTTTTCCACGCAGGAACCCAATAGATAAAGATAGAGGTCACGACCTTGCGTGCATGACCTCTATAAATATCGTTACACAAAAGGCTCATTTACCGGAATTACGGAAGCCTTTCCATCCGCGTCTTTCATATAATGACCGGCTGCGCGCTGGGGATCATGGGCAAAAATTAACAATGCACCGGTTTCCAGCGCCCACTGCTGCCAGTAGCGCTTGGTTTCGAGTGTGACGAGCGGCTCGACATCGTAACCGGTCATCCAACCTAAACGTTCGAAATGTATGGCATAACTTGCCATGTCGCACACAAAAAGCGCTTGCTCACCGTTGCTCTCGAAACGGATGCTCATGTGTGCCGGCGTATGTCCGGGTGTTACGTGTCCGAAAATTCCGGAAACAACTTCTGTGTCGCCGTCTAGTAATCGCATTTGTCCTGATTCAACCAATGGTTGGTAATTCACGGGAAGGTAGGTAGCGCGAGTCCGTTCGTTGGGCTTCATAGCGTCCTCGTATTCTCGACGCTGCACGACGTATTCCGCGTTCGGGAATGCAGCCACAATCTTTCCGGATTCATCATAACGTGTGTTGCCGCCCGCATGATCACCATGAAGATGCGTATCAATCACCAGATGAATGTCGTTTGCAGTCAAGCCAAGACGCGCGAGTGCATCGGTCATCGTGCCATAGGGTCGCTGTAGAGCCATAAACCGTTTCTGCTTGTCACCTAGCTTATCTCCATGCCCCGTGTCCACAAGAATATTGCGATCACCGGCTTGTACTAGCAAGCAGTTATGAATCATGGGAACAAGATGATTTTCATCGGGTGGCATTAATGGCGACCACAATACACGGGGTACAAGACCGAATGCACCACCGGGGTCAACTTTAATAACGGACTCATTAATCATATGAATGCGAAAATCACCAACCTGAAGCATACAAATACCTTTTGCTGCGTGGGGATACGTTTATGAAGGGAAAATCACGCCGAGTGCCGATGAAAACTGCGACACGAGATTATTGCGTTCAATCGGGGCCAAGAATGCCGCCTGAGCAGCGTTAACCATAAGCCGTTTTATATCATCTGTGGAAAACGACATAAATTCAATGGCATGTACTAATTCATCTGTTAAAGTGATATCACTGACCAAGGGGTCATCAGTATTGATAGTTGTATTGATGCCGTAGCGATAAAGTTGACCCAACGGATGTTGTGACCAGTGTTCAACTGCCCCGCTGTGAACATTACTGGTTGGGCAAACTTCCAGCACCGTGCCGCGTTCCATTAACCAATCACATAGATGAAGGTCCTCTATCGCCCTTACCCCGTGTCCGATACGATCTGCCATAAGCGCTGAAACTGCCGAGCGAATATTATCCGCCGAACCCCATTCTCCAGCATGAATGGTCACGCCCAAACCCGCATTTTTCGCCCGTTCAAACAAGGGACGGAATGGTTCAGCCGCGTAATCTTTTTCGTTGCCAGCCAAGTCAAACGCCACAATATACGGACTTTGATAAGCCAGCACCGCATCCAGCGTTCGTTCTGCGATCTCAAAACTTTCGTGCCGGTTCACAGAAACAATCAACCGCACTTGAATCTGGTATTGTGCGCCGGTCGCTGCCGCTTCGCTGCATACCCATTCAAGAACATCTTCAAATGAACAATTCAAAATATTAGACAGCGCGCGTGGTGTGAAACGAAGTTCAAAATACTTGACATTATCGAGCGCCGCATCCTCGACGACTTCATGAGTCATACGACGAATAACCGCTTCTGACAAAAAAAACTGGCGGATAGTCATAAACTTGGCGAGGAAATGCTGGGAATTATGGGCTTCGGTAGGCATCATCTGGACAAAGGGGCGTAGTAATTCAATGTCATATTCCGGCATCTCAATGCCATACTCTTGTGCGACCTCTACCAGAGTTGAAAGACGAATTGAACCTTCCAAGTGGCGATGCAGTTCGACTTTAGGCAGTGCCTGCATCGAGCGGCGAAGATTATCGTCTGCCAAATTATGCCCCCAATACTGTACCCGGAACTAAGCCCCTTTTGCCTATATTAGCATTAGCTGCGCTCAGCTAACAACCAACTCCAGTAGCGCCATGCAATGATTAGACTTATTGTAAGGGCAAAAGCAGGTAATCCAATATAAAGAATAACAGCACCCGGATCATCCGGCAGTGGAATATGTGACTGAAGTAGATTTATTAAGCGATAGACGAGGCTCACGATGAGCAAGGCAGCGCTTATCCATAAGCCAAGATAATAACGGGGAGCGCGTGTGACCTGCCCCAACCGCTTACTGAGCAAGCCTAAAACTACCAATGCGACTGCAATTGAAAATAACCCCACTAAGGCAAACAGGCCACCTAATAACACATGTCCCTCGTTTAGCGATTCTGTGTCATCCGATAGTATAAGAATAACGACAGGACTAAAAGCGATAAACCCGCTAACCCCAGCATGGCATCTCCAGCTAAATCCCCCGCCAGATGCCCGATGCTGGCGTAACGCATGACCGCCGCACCAAACAACAAAATTGGAACTGCAAACCATTCAAAGAAGGTTCGTTCCATAGCGAAACGCTGATAAAAGCGGGCAATAAGCAGCAAAAATATCAATACAAACGCAAGAGGAAACCACAAATACAACGTAAGAAACTGACTGACGGATACTGCTGCCACACTGTAACCTACCTTTGTTTAGCGCATACTGCGAATAACGTGGTAGATTGCTTTCACCCGGAATAAGCGATCATCGCAAGCACGCACAAACGTATTGACCATGTCGCGCATTTGACGATCTTCAGCCAGTCGATATATCGCTCGACCTGATACCATCTGCCCGATAAGTACATTGGCCTCCACCAGTTCAGCCAATTCATCGCTGATAGCCAATATATCGCGCCCCGTATATCGGCCTATATTCTCAGCGGTATCTGCCGCATGGGGATTATCATGAAAAAATCGTATGAGATCCCACTTGACGAAAGAGTTCACTTTGTCATGCAGGAACTCGATCATCTGCGGATCAAGATCATCTCCCAAACGTGGTGCAATATCAATACGAGTCATTCGCCAAACCCCATCCCATAACTACAATGTTACGAACGGTAGTGAAACTGAAATTTATCATTGGAGAAAAGCAGATTATATCCACTTTTCTCCAAAATGCTGATCGTTATTTCGATTTCGCTTGATCTTCCTTCAAGTGGCAGTTTTTATACTTCTTACCACTGCCACACCAGCACGGTTCGTTACGCCCCAACTTGATTTGGGCGCGAACCGGTTCAGGCCGCGAATCAGATGCGCCTGATGCGCCGGCGTTGGTCGTCATGCTGGCTGGCCTGCTCAAGTTCAGTTGCATAGGTTGTGCGCGGCGTAACATTGGACGCGGCGCAATTTGTGCGGTCAACAACTGGTAGGCGGCCTGTGTACGAATCTCGTCCATCATGCCTTGCCACATGCTGTAGGACTCGCGTTTATATTCAACCAACGGGTCACGCTGGGCTACCGACATCAGGCCGATGCCTTCACGCAGCACATCCAAATCGGTCAAATGTCGCTGCCAATGTTGATCAACTGCTCGTAGCATAGCCCATTTTTCGACTTTAGGCATCATTTCCGTGCCAAGTTCCGAGATTTTTCGATCATAAACCTCGTTTATGGCATTCAGGAGCATCTCTTCGATTTCTTCCACGTCTTTCCCGGCCATCGTTTCGGGGTTGACATGTTCAGGAACAGGGAAAATCGCCAGCACCCGGCGGTATAACCCTTCCAAATCCCATTCATCCGGCGACACATCTTCAGGTGTGTATTCGTCTACCAGACTGATTATCGCATTATCGAGAATCTTAGTGTAATCCTCGCGCATGGTTTCTTTTCTCAACACATCGCGTCGTTGAGCATAGATGACTTCACGTTGTTTATTCACAACATCATCGTATTCCAAGACGCGCTTGCGCATATCGAAGTTGTAACCTTCTACACGTACCTGTGCTTGGCCGATGGAATTGCTAATCATACGGTGTTCAATTGCTTCGTCCTCGGGAATATTCGCCCATGACATAAAGCCCTTAACACGATCCCCACCAAAGCGCTTCATCAGGTCATCTTCAAGGCTCAGGTAGAAACGCGACTCACCCGGATCACCTTGGCGACCGCAGCGACCACGGAGCTGGTTGTCAATACGTCGGGCTTCGTGGCGTTCGGTACCGAGAACAAACAATCCGCCCTGCGCTAAGACCTTTTCGCGTTCCGCCTCACACTGCGCTTCGGCTTCGCTGTAGGCAGCTTCCCACTGTTCAGGAGTCATAGCCGCGTAATCGATGCCTGCCTTACGCAGCTTCTCTCGGGCAATACCATCCGGATTACCGCCAAGCAAGATGTCAACACCACGACCCGCCATATTGGTTGCAATCGTGACCGCACCAAAACGTCCGGCTTGGGCGATGATACCGGCTTCTCGTTCGTGCTGCTTAGCATTCAATACTTCATGCTTCACACCAGCACGTTCCAACGCTTTGCTCAGGCGCTCGGAGGTTTCAATAGCGACCGTTCCAACAAGCACCGGTTGTCCACGCTGGTTACGCTCTTTGATCTCATCGACAACCGCCTTGAACTTAACCTGTTCATTCATATAGATCAGGTCTTCATAATCCTTACGGATAATCGGCATATTCGTCGGGATTGCGACTACATCGAGGTTATAAATTTTCTCAAACTCTTCAGCTTCGGTCAAAGCCGTACCGGTCATACCCGCCAGTTTCTCGTACATACGGAAGAAGTTCTGGAAGGTAATCGTCGCCAAAGTCAAGTTTTCGCGGCGAATTTTCACGCCTTCTTTAGCTTCAATCGCTTGATGCAAGCCTTCGGAGAAACGCCGACCATGCATTAAACGGCCCGTAAATTCATCGACAATGATGATTTCCATGCCATCGCGCCCCTGCGACACGACATACTCTTTATCGCGATGATAAAGTGTCATAGCACGCAGTGAGTTATCCAGATAGGGGATCATTTCCGAATGATCGGGATGATAAAGCTGCTCAATACCCAACCGTTTTTCAATCTTTTCCACGCCCGACTCGGTCAGGTAAACGATTCGATCTTTAATATCCAGAACATAATCGCCATCCGGTTCCTTATCCTCGATACTCTCATTGCTGCTGGGCTTGAGAATTTTGACCAACTGCGCAAATTGCTTGTAGTAGTCTGAAGGTTCATCCGAGGGACCAGAAATGATCAAAGGAGTACGGGCTTCGTCGATGAGGATGTTATCGACTTCATCAACGATGGCGTAGTACAGTTCCTGCCGCTGCACCATCTGCTCCAATTCGACCACCATATTGTCGCGCAGGTAATCGAATCCATATTCGTTATTCGTACCGTAGGTAATGTCGGCATCATAACAGGCGCGGCGGGTACAAGGACGCAAATTCTGAAAACGCGAATCTGCTGATTGGAAAGTCGGGTCATAAATAAATGAACCAGCATCAGGGTCAGGGCTGTCACCCTTACTTTGAATAACCGCCACACTCATACCCAGTGCGTGATAAATCGGCCCCATTTGCTGCACGCCGAACTTACTCAGATAATCGTTGGGTGTGACGAGGTGCACCCCTTTACCCGTCAAACCATTCAAGTAGAGAGGCAAACTCGCAACCAGCGTTTTACCTTCACCAGTTTTCATCTCAGCGATACGTCCCTGATGCAGCACCATACCGCCGATTAACTGCACATCATAGTGACGTAGGCCCGTCGTCCGTACCGAGGCTTCGCGCACCACGGCAAATGCTTCTACAAGAAGGTCGTCTAAGGCTTTCTTGAGGGCATCCATCTCGGTGACACCGTTTAACCGCGCCTTAAACTCATCAGTTTTCGCCCGAAGTTCGCTATCCGAAAGCTTCTGCATCGCGGGTTCAAGCGCATTAATCCGCTCGACAACTTCCCTGTAGCGGGAAAGCGCGCGCTCAATGGGGTCGCCCGCGACCATTTTCACTAAACTTTTGAACATTGTTGCCTCAATTTCCAACCTATTTCAGGTAGGGTTTTACGAGTCGAAATTATAGCACAAACGGATAAGCAAAAGTTTAGCTCATCGTTTGAATTGCAGATGAACACACTCTACTGGATTGTGTACGGGCGATTATAATACAGCCTACATCACATTGAACATTGCAACCTATTAACATTACGTAAAAAAGACATGATAGGATTTCGTCACATATTAAAGGTTATTCATTGACCAAAATCTTCGCACTCACAACACGCGGACTCGAATCGATCAGCGCGGCAGAAATCGCTGAGCTTGAAGGCGTGAGTATCACCGAAACGAGTTACCGCCGCATTGCTGCTGAATGTTCGGGTCCCCTCGCTCCTCTACTCACCTTACGCACAGTGGATGATATTTACCTCGACCTCGATCATTGGGACGGTGTATTTCACACCCGTGATATGCTGGCACAGTTCAACGCGTGGAGCGATCATCTTGATGTGCAGCAAGCAGCTGCGGAAATCAGAAATGTACGACCAATACCCGAAAAGCTAATCTTCTCGATTAGTGTCAGTTTCATCGGTAAACGGAATTACACAGCCGACGAAGTCAAACTTGCCGTCGCAGATTCGATTACATTCACACATGGTTGGACATACACACCTGATGACCGTGAGGCCAACCTGAACATTCGCGTGTTTATCGAACACGAAGAAGCCTACATCGGTGTCCGATTGGGATCACACGCTCAACACGAACGCCTCTATAAAATGGTCGAACGTCCCGGTGCGCTCAAACCGACGGTCGCCGCGGCTATGCTTCGCTTGGTCGATGTTCAAGCCGGTCAGCGCTTGCTCGATCCATGCTGCGGCTCTGGCACGATTCTCATCGAAGCAGCTTTGATGGGCGCATCAGTGCAAGGGGGTGACAATGATCCCGATGCCGTAAAAGCCACGCTACAAAATATGAAAGATGCTGAGGTACAAGGCCAAGTCGAACAGTGGGATGCCCGGGTATTGCCCTTGCGTGATGGCAGCAATAAACGGATTGTGACCAATTTACCTTGGGGACGACAAACCTTTGTAAACGAGGAATTGGGATCGTTTTACACACAGGTTTGCGGAGAAATGGAGCGCATCATCGCGGCTGAAGGGCGCATAGCCATCTTGACCAGTACGCCCCACTTACTTCATTTTAATTACTTACAACTGATTCAATCGCTCGAAATCAGTCTGTTCGGGCAAAACCCGACCATCTCAATCTACGGAACTACTCGTTGAACAACGCGCCAACACTGCGTCCTTGATGTGACCGTAAAATGACTTCGGCCAACATCGGCGCGACCGACAAAACTTTCATGTTGGGCAGGATTTTATCAGCAGGCAGAGGCACGGTATTGGTCGTGATAATTTCCTTCAAACCCAATTCACGCAGATTTTCAAAGGCTTTATCCTTCAGAAGTGCGTGGGTAAAAACCAGCGAAACATCCTTAGCGCCGTACTTGCGGATTGCCTCAACCGCTTTGACAATCGTGCCGCCAGTCAAGACTTCGTCATCAACCAAGAGTACATTTTTGTCTTGAATATCGCCGATGACCGCCAGTGCTTCAGCCGTACCGGTGTTGAAAATGCGCCGCTTTTCGACAATCGCTAATGGCGTATCGAGCTTCTCGGCCCAGTTACGTCCCTTCTTCGCAAAACCCAAGTCCGCTGAACAAACTACCAGATCAGGTATGTGCTGATCTTTCACATAATCGCTCATCAAGTGGAAAGCGGTTAATGCGTCACCGGGGATATTGAAGAAACCCTGAATTTGTCCGGCGTGTAAATCGACCGTCATATAACGATCTGTGCCCGCTACCTCGATCATATTCGCCATCAAACGTGCTGTTATCGGCACACGCGGTTGATCCTTTTTATCTGAACGGGTATAGGACATATAGGGCATAACCAAATTGATACGTCCCGCCGAGTCCCGTTTGAGCGCATCAATCATGATCAACATTTCCATTATGTTGTCATGCAGCGGTGTCGTCATACTCTGAATCAGATACACGTCCTGACCGCGAACACTTTCCTTTAGACGAATGAAGATGTTTTCGTTGGGGAACACAATCCGTTCATAAGCTCCCAAAGGGCATCTCAATTGTTCAGCTATTTCGGCAGCGACCTTCTGGGATGCCGATCCCGCGAACAGCATAATCCGTCCAAAGTGACCGTTGTCGACCGTCCGGTGGGTATCCGTGTCACGAATATAGGTCGTTCCGGGGACTTTTTCCAACACGCCCTCCATAAGCCTTGCACCTCGCACTGTGTCTAAATTTTGAGTGAATGATTATTACTCTAGGCTGCCGGAAGGCAACCTCCATCGTAGGTCTCTATTTTGCCACGTTTACCTGTTGAAATGCCAACAGTTGATTCACTGCTGATTGTGGATCAAGTGAACGCGCTTGCACCTGATCAACAACCTCTCGCAGTTTCTCTGCGGGCAAAACCGAAAATAACTGCTTGACTAACTCATCACGGACTCGATCAACCAATTCCATTTCAACCTGCTGCTGCTCAAGTCGGTGCATGCGGTTGGCCTGTGTCAAATAGTCTCGATGCGCTTCGATGGTCGCCACCAGCTCAACAATACCTTCACCTTCAGTTGCTACCGTCCGAATAACAGGCGGCAGCCAAAAATCATGATTAGGCGTTGTTGGTGTTTCAACCTTTACCGCCTGACCATGATGAGCAACCATTTGTTCGCGGGAAACCGGATGCCCTAATTCGAGCATGGTACGCAGCGCGCGCACCGTACTATCTACACCCGGTCGATCCGCTTTATTGACGACCAGTACGTCCGCAATTTCGAGGATACCTGCTTTAATCGCTTGGACATCATCCCCCAACCCCGGCGCTTCAATGACAATCGTCGTGTAAGCCGCGCGGGCAATTTCCACTTCGCTTTGACCCGCGCCAACCGTTTCTACTAATATACGGTCGAATCCCGCTGCATCTAAAACGCGGACTGCATCGCGAGTCGCGCGTGCCAGACCACCTAAACTACCGCGCGTTGCCATGCTGCGGATAAATATACCTTTATCACCTGAAAGCTCGCGCATCCGGATACGATCACCGAGAATCGCGCCACCTGTAAAGGGGCTGGTGGGGTCTACTGCGAGGATGGCTACCGTCTCCCCTTTCGAGCGATAAACTTTAGCCAATTCTGTAACGAGAGAACTTTTCCCTGTTCCCGGCGCACCGGTTAATCCAATAACCCACGCATGTCCGGTATAAGGGTACAGCGCTGTTAAAGCTGCTTGAACACCTACGCGCTCATTCTCGACAGCCGTCAGCAATCGGGCGAGTGCGCGGCGGTCACCAGAACGTAATGGTTCAACCAAATCAATCATGTCTGGCGAGTATCCATCAACTTGTGAATATGTTTGACAATATCTTCAGTATTTGTTCCGGGGCCGAAAACGGCTGATACGCCTATGTCATGTAATGCATTCACATCGTCGTCAGGAATTATGCCGCCAACCAACAGAGAAACATCTTGCAACCCGCTGCTATCCATCTCCTGCCGGATGCGCGGAACCAAGGCCATATGTGCGCCGCTTAGAATGCTCAAACCAACGACATCCACATCTTCTTGCAAAGCTGCTTCAGCGATCATTTCTGGCGTCTGTCGTAAACCGGTGTAGATCACTTCCATACCTGCGTCACGCAAAGCTCGGGCAATCACTTTTGCGCCCCGGTCGTGCCCATCTAAACCCGGTTTGGCGATCAATACACGAATTGCGGTCATACGCTTGCGCCCCCTTTCATGAAGGTGCATGTATCGCAGTAATTTAACCTGATTATAACAGACATACACCCCTTAACCGCTATGCCCAATTGAGACTGAAACCGAAATCAAACCGAAAGTTAATTTATATCAATATCGTCATTCAAAAGCTGTGTTACAATATCCAAATGAAATGTGTGCATTGCGGAGGGAACGGATGAGCAGTGTCGCGTCCAAGCAAGGCCAAAATCCTGACATACCAACCAAACGTGGAAATTCAACTGCTAACATCGCTGCTATGAAACAGCGTGTTCCCTTTTATATTTCACTGGTAACAGGTAGCGCCGCTGTTATATTGCTGGCTGTTTTTCTGGTTACGGCTTTGGAATGGCGGCAAAGACCGTTCTTCGGCGCGATGCTCAATCCCTACATGGTTGTCGACGCTTCAAAACCCATCAACAACAATAATTGGGCTGGTTTAAGAGTGGGTTTGCAGCGGCTTGATCAGGTCACGGCAGTAAATGGACACGTTATCGTTTCAAATCCGCCTGATTATACTGCTGCCCGCGCAAACTTCCTGAACACGCTTGGCAGTCTAGGTGTAGGCGATAGTGTTGAAGTCACCTTCATAAGGCCGGATGCCAACAAAGTTCAGCCATCGTATTGCAGTGCCGTCCAAAACGGCAGCAGCACATGTTCCATCACTTACAATCTGGGAACGCTGCCAGACAGTGACTTCATAGCCTTCTTCATCATTCCGTTTATTGGCGGTTTGATCCTTGTTCTGTTAGGTCTTGTTGTCGCTTACTTACGACCGAATCAGTCTGCTGCACAATTAGTCGCCGTGTTTTCCATTACACTCGGTGTTTTTATGGCCGGGTTGTTTGACATTAACAACACCTATGCTGCCCTTCTACCTTGGCTTTTAGCAACTGTTATGATTGGCAGTTCACTTGGCACCTTAGCGCTCATCTTCCCGCTGCCCATCAACGCAGTCTATCAATTTAAATGGCTCAAATGGCTGCCACTGGCACTGAACATACCTTTACTTGTGTTTGGTGTCTATCTATTCCTGAATCCGCCGACGGCCAACAGTTTCGCTGATGCATGGCAGCCCGGCATTTTTTACGCTGTCCTCATGCTCATCGTACTGACTATTAACTTGATTAGAAGACGCGCAAATGCGATTTCGGCAGCACTGCGTGATCAAACGAACAGCGTTTTAATTGGCATTACATTGGCGACCGTGCCGCTGATCATCTGGATTGTAGATGAGCTGCTCCGTACCGTTTTCAGTACGCCGCTGTTCAACGTCAATACCTCGGCAACCATGCCCTTCTTCATCATGCCTTCCATCGCGCTGGCATATGCTGTACTGCAATACCGACGCATCAATACCGATCAAGTCATCAGTCAGGGCGTAACCTACAGCATCATGCTTGTAACGTTGGTGGTCGGATATTTCCTGATTGTATTTGGTGCAAGTTTGTTTGCTAACCAAGCGATGACTCTACAAGGTAATCAATTTGTCATCGCCCTAACTATCTTCTTGCTCGCTGTAGGGTTCCTCCCCGTTCGAAACGCCTTACAAGAACGCATCAACCGCATTTACTTCCGCAAACGAACCAACTTTCAGGAACGGGTTGAAAACTTCGCCACTCGTTTGGCTTCACTGGAAACCCTCGATCAATTGATCGAAGCCTACCGCGAAGAGTTGAGCCAGTCGCTCAATCCGACAAATACCTTTATATTCTTTCATGATCGGCAATTGGGTGAATTCACCGCTTACGGCAAGCCCAAGCCCGAAACAGATGTCCGATTCGAAACCGACAGCCCAGTCGTCACCATGCTCGATAAGAATGAACAGATTTATCTCGAAGCGGGTCATGCTTGGCAGCCGGAATTACTCGTCGAAAAATCACGTCTCGGCATCCTCAAAACGGTTGTTCTCGCCCGTCTGCGCGGACGCAAAGAGTTAATCGGCTTTGTCGCGATTGGCTCATCCCGTGCCGAAAGAGGACGTTACGGTTTTGAAGAACTGCGCTTCATTCAAAACCTAACCGGACAATTGGCTGTTGCCGTTGAGCGCGCACAGGTCGTTGATTCATTGGAACGTCGTGTGCGCGAACTTGACGTACTCAGTCAGGTGAGCCAAGCCGTCAACTTCACAATCGAATTTGATGACCTGCTCGAACTGATTTACGCTCAAACCGACCGTTTGATTTCCGCGCCCTACTTTTATATCGCGCTGCGTGAACGGGGCAGCAATAAACTCTTCTTTGCCTTCTTCCTCGAAAATGATGAGCGTTATACCGACCGCGAAAACCGCCGCTGGTTAATGGGGCGCGACTTATTTAGTGAAGTCGTTAAATCTGCCAAAGCGCTGCGTGTCGAAGATTACGCCGCCGAAATGCAAAAACGGGGCAGCACTATCATCTACGAAAGTCTTGACCTCAAAGGTTGGATGGGTGTGCCGCTCGAAGCGGGTTCAAGCACATTGGGCGTGTTGGCGGTTGGTTCAACGCAAGCTGGTAAAACATATACCGATGATCAGTTGCGGGTATTTGGAGACATCGGCACATTAGCGGCAACCTCACTAGAAAAAGCTCGCTTGTTTGCGGAAACCGATTTGCGCGCGAGACAGCTTGCCGCACTCAACGAAATTAGCCAGAAGCTCTCGTCCGAATTGAACGTTGAAAATCTGCTCGAACTGATTACCCAGAGCGCGGCCAACATTCTCAACGCCGAAGCAGGTTCACTGCTGCTCACCGATGAAAGCAGCGAGAGCCTTGAATTTAGAGTTGCAACGGGTGAATCCGGTAAAGCGTTGATTGGTCGCAAGTTCCCGAAGAATCGCGGTCTAGCCGGAGAAGTTGCCACAACCGGTAAAACCATCATCGTCAATGATGCAGCTAATGACCCACGGTGGGGTGGCGAAGCAACCGGCGCATTTAGTACCACTGCCGTTCTTGCAGTGCCGCTCGTTGCCCAGAATAAAGTGGTGGGTGTGCTAGAAGTCCTGAACAAAAAGGACGGCGGCCTTTATCTACAAGAAGATGCCGACCTTCTAACAACCTTCGCAGGCCAAGCAGCCGTCGCCATCGAAAACGCGCGTTTATTCCAGATGACCGACTTGCAATTGAACCAGCGCGTGAACGAACTTCAAGCGCTGGAACGCATCGACGTTGAGCTTAACCGTTCACTCGACCTGCAAAAGGTCGCGGACATCACCATGCGTTACGCGATGACGAACAGCAGCGCGACTGCTGGCGTATTAGGCATCGTAGTCGGGGGAGATAATCCATATCTTCAAATTGTGTCAATTAACGGTTACAAACCCGAAGATTATCCCAAAGGCGCTGAAGGGTTCTCGTGGCCGATAGATGGCATTGTCAAACGTGTCATGCGTACCCGCCAGCCTGATCTTGTGACCGATACGAAGATTGACCCGAACTATACACCGAGCCTCCGTGGTTCGCTCAGTCAGTTGACCATTCCAATGCTCTCTGGTGGTGAGATTAACGCCATCCTCGTATTGGAAAAAGATAAAGAACCACGCCTCAGTCTGGTTGATATGGCTTTTGCGCAGCGTCTTGCTGAACATGCCAGCATCGCCATTACCAATGCCCAGATTAACGCTGAACTTACCCGCGCAAATGAATCCAAGAGCGAATTTGTCAGCTTCGTCGCCCATGAATTAAAGAATCCACTGACCTCGATGAAAGGTTATGCCGATCTGTTAGTCAACGGTTTAGTTGGGGATATGAATGAGAACCAGAAGAACTTCCTCAACACCATTCGTTCCAATGTTGACCGTATGAATACACTCGTCAGCGATCTCAATGACGTAACGAAGCTGCAAACGAATAACCTCAACGTTGAACTGGCATCCACTGATTTCCGCGAAGTGGTTACTGAAACCCTCCGTCCGTTGACGCGCCAGATCGAGGAAAAGGATCAAACACTTACGCTTCAACTGCCGGAAAAGATGCCCAACATTCTGGCTGATCAAAACCGCATGATTCAAGTGCTGACGAACATGATCAGCAACGCCTACAAATACTCGCCAGAAGGCACTGAAATTATCATCAGGGCCGAAGTACAAGCCCAAAATCTGGACAGCAAAGGCCGTGATCAAGGTCCTGCCCTTCACATCAGCGTAAAAGACAGCGGCATCGGCATGAGTCCTGAAGACTTGAACAAATTGTTCACAGCTTACTTCCGCAGTGAGAACCCGCTTACACGAGAGCAGCCCGGTACAGGTTTAGGCTTGACCATCACACGCGGTCTTATTCAGCAGCATAAAGGCGAAGTTTGGGTCGAAAGTGAACTGGGTAAAGGCACGACCTTCCACTTCACCATCCCGATTGTGGTGGAAAAACAGCCATCCGCTCAACCTGAAATGCAGCCAGCAAAATAAGTCAGGTTCCGCATTAAATTTAAAACAAAAGCCCGTGTTACTTTGACACGGGCTTTTGTTTTCTCTTGCTTTGTAGGGAACGGTCTATTCCCTACGTAAATCATCCACTTCTCTTGCTTATCAATTCGCCACCTTATACTTCGCCGTATAAGTCTGGTCGCTGTCTCCGGTCGTCACCGTATGAGTCGCCGCACCACCATCTGACCATGAGTCGAAGACGTACTTTACACCGTTCAGGGTCTGCTCCAGTGGCGCGCTCAAGATGTTATCGAAACCAATCAACGATGGACGAACAAACGGGGTTTGGATATTGCTCGATTCGTTATAGCCCAAATTCAATCCCGGCGGATCACTCTGAATGGTCTGAGTAATCTTATCTGGATAGATCGACACCGAGGCCGTTGATATAAGCCCATCAGCGTCCGTAACTGTCAGCACAATTTCGTACCACGTCTCTTCACTGAAGTCATGTCCAGTTGTGGGGATTGTAAACGACGCTGTCTCACCAAGCTGTCCGGCTGAAGCAGGATGCACATGGTCGATATGATGGAAGATTGTCTTCCAACTGTAGTTATCAGCCGTCAGCGGCCCGTCGTCCCTTGCACTGCCCGTCATAGTGATGACGTCGCCAGCCTTAAAGGTTGCTTTATCTTTGGGTTCGGCAATCGTTACGGTTGGCGGCGTACCAATGACAATATCGATCGGTTCAGACAAAGCCACGATCTTGCCATCTGAAACGGTCAACCGCGCTGAATATTCCCCTGCCTTTTCATAATTATGGGTCATACTCGCTTGGTCGCCAGTCGTATGATCGCCAAAATCCCAACTATAAGTCAGCGTATTGTTGTCGGGATCAGTCGCTGCGCTGCTAAATTCAATTGCAAGCGGCGTTTTCGGCCCACTGGTTACACTGGCTTGCGCGTTCGAAATCACCGGCGGATGATTATTGGCACTATATGTAATCCGCCGTACTGAACCCGGCCCAAGGTGATTGCCGAAATTGTCCAACGCGATATCGACGTAATAGAGTGCGCCATCCGGCCCGGTTTCCAGATCAACCATATCACCGTAGGGTTGGTCGTTTATCCCGTTAGTTGGCAAGAAATTAAGTTCACTAGGCTTGCCCGACGCGTCAAAAGTCAGCCGTTTAATCCAATGCTGTGCATAATCAGCAAAGAAATAACTGCCTTGATATTCTGAAGGAAATAAGTCAGCACGATAGACAAAGCCGCCAATAATCGAGGCATCGCGCCCATTATGGGAATAGGTAAAGACTGGGTTGGTCATCCCCTCCTTATCGCAAACGCCTTCGCAAATCGGCCAACCATAATTTGCGCCCGCTTTGCCGATATTCAATTCTTCAATCGAATTTTTATCGTTTCCGCCCACGTCAGCGATGTACATCGTATCGCTTACGGGATCGATAGTAAAACGAAACGGATTACGCAAACCTATCGCCCAAATCGCGTCCAAATTTGGACCATCGCCATCATAAAACGGATTATCTTTCGGAACGGTTCCGTCGCTGTTTAACCGCAAAATCTTGCCGTGATACGTATCCAACCGCTGCGAAACATTTTGCAGACCCTCAGTTGGATCACTATGGAAGCCAACTGCTGCGTACAGCTTGCCATCCTTACCGAAAGCCAATTGTCCGCCATGATGCCAGAAATCGGCAACGACCAAATCTTCCCAGATGACCTTTTCGGTTGTCAAATCAGTTGTTTCGTCATCTTTGAGCGTAAAGCGCGAAATCCGGTCGTGCAGCGGTGTATCAGCCGTATAAAACACATAATAGTAACGGTTGGTCTTAAAATC
Organism: Anaerolineaceae bacterium; assembly: GCA_016124855.1. Classification (GTDB taxonomy): domain Bacteria; phylum Chloroflexota; class Anaerolineae; order Aggregatilineales; family Phototrophicaceae; genus CFX2. Next base: position 29,002 of record WGMX01000002.1, read on the forward strand.
CGGGTCAAGCACAAAACCAACCATCCCCCGTTCGCCTTGCGCCGTATTGATATTTTGAAGTTCCAGCACCGGCTGCCGTCGAACTTGTGTTGAACCCGGTTCGACCAGCTCAATCTTGCCCGCGCGCTCGGTGATAAACATTTCCCCATTCAAGCCAAAGGTCAAACTCGTTGGTTCGTATAAGTTCAGTATGAGGGATTGAAGATAAAAATTATCAGGTGGTCTGGAAGGATTTAATGCCAACGTAATCTTATCGCCTAGGTTATCTTTACGGAACAAGTAAGCGAAAACACCCACTGCTCCGATAATAACCACGATCACACCCAGCAAAATAATACGTCTTCGTGTCACAGTACTTCTTCTTTCATTTAGGATCGGTCACGACACTCATACCACAAGTAACACGTACTTACCTGACGGTTGAGATAAATCAATGTGAGTTGGAATGATCACAGCTCAACTTTAACTTTGACACAACTAACTAATTTCTGCCTAAAATATACCCTTGCACTATCGTAAATCTTTCCCCTAAAACAAAAATGCCTGCGTCAATGTAACGCAGGCATCTTGTATGCGATTGAGCAAATATGGAGCCGATTAGCTAATATGGGGTACAAGTTTGGCGGTAATTTTGTCCTTCGGCTGGTAACCGGTAATCCGCTCGACAGCCTCACCACCCTTGAATAGCATCAGCGTCGGAATACCCATGACGTTATAACGCATCAACACATCCGGGTTTGCATCCGCATCCAACTTGCCGACACGTACCTTACCCTTATATTCATCCGCGATTTGCTCGACCAGCGGGCCAATCATCTTACAAGGGGTGCACCACTCAGCCCAGAAGTCTATCAACACCGGTTCAGTTGATTCAAGCACTTCTTTCTGGAAATTTGCTTCTGTTACTTCAAAGGTCTTGTCACTCATCGCGCTCTCCAGTTCCTATATCTATTTTGACGCTGATTTCTAGCCATGTTATCATGATGTCAAGCATGTCGCCAATCTGATTAACACTCTAGTACCAGCCCAAGAATTTGCTTTATCCTATGAATATAGACGATGCTCAGCTACCAGAACTTACTCGCAGACAAGAAGAAATCCTCTCTCATATTATCCGTGCCTATACCAATTCGCCCGAACCCATCAGTTCCAAAAGTCTAGCCGACAGCACGGAATTTAATGTCAGCAGCGCGACCATCCGTAATGAGATGGCCGTCCTCGAAGAGTTGGGTTATGTCACTGCGCCCCATACTTCTGCCGGACGTGTTCCGACCGAAAATGGCTATCGGTATTTCGTTAAAAGACTCATCAAAGCCAGCGATTTACCCTCTGCCGAACAAAATCATATCGCTGAAACATTCCAAAATTCTCCGCTCGCGACGGAACAATGGATGCGCCGTGCAGCTACGATTCTGGCACGCACCGTAAACAGCGCCGCGCTGGTCACGCCGCCGATTGCCGAAACCAACCGCTTCAAACACCTTGAAGTCATCTCGATTCAAGGTCGCTTGGTATTAATCGTTTTGGTTTTACATGGCGGTGCTGTTCATCAACAGATGTATAACCTCGCTGACCCCATTCCGCAGCCGCAGTTGAGCGAAGTAGCCTCCCGCATTAATAACTTATGCATGGATCTGAACGCCAATCAAGTGCGCATGAAAAGTGTCCAATTACAGCTCCTCGACCGCGAACTTGCAGATATGATTGCTGATCTCATGGAAAAAGCCGACAGCAACCCGATGCGGCTCATCTACCGTGAAGGGTTAAGCGAGGTCATGAGCAGCTTCCAGAGCAGTGCCGGCGCGCAGCAGGCTGTGCGTGTGTTCGAGGAACGCCCATTTCTCAATATGATTTTAAGCGAACTTGGCCCCGATATGAACCGCGTCGAAGTAGTTATCGGCGGTGAAGGCCGTTGGTCAGAACTCAAACACATAAGTTTGGTCTTTAGCCGTTATGGCATCCCCGGACAAGTTAGCGGAGCACTGGGTGTACTCGGCCCAATCTACATTAATTACGGGCGCGCCATAAGCACCGTGCGTTACGTTGCTGGTTTGATGACCGAAGCGCTCGAAAACATCTATGACACTGCCAATACAGGCGACGACCGACCCGAAGAATAACTCCTCGCGACGGTTACATAAACCGCGTAAACTATTCAAGGAACAACTCATACGCTAATCATATAAATGCTTATGTGATTCTGATACAATGCCGTTATAGTAGTCTTGTTTTACACATCTCTATTGGTGTGTCAATCAATCTGAGCAAATAAGGAAGGTAATGTGAGCCAAGAGGAGACGACACAGTTCGCCGCCGAAGAGAACGGCATGCCACAATCCAACGAAGGGACTCCCGTTCCCGATATTAATCTGGCTGAAGAATTGGCAAAAGCACGAAAAGAAGCCAAGGAAGCCAACGAATACAAAGAAGGTTGGCTGCGTGAGCGAGCGGACTTTAACAATTACAAGAAGCGTGTCGAAGGTCAAATGAAAGACTTGCGCGACAACGCCATTGTTGATGCAATGCTCAATTTGCTGCCCATCATTGACGATTTTGAACGGGCAATGGCAAACGTCCCCCCGGAGATGAAAGATCATCCATGGATGAATGGTGTTGGCGGCATTCATCGCAAATTCCAGAAGACACTGGAAGAAAAAGGTGTAATCGTCCTCGACCCGGTCGGAGAAGAATTTGATCCGACACGGCATGAAGCGGTATCCACCGAACCAAGCAGCGAAATTGAAAGCGGTCATGTCATCGCCACGCTGCAAAAGGGCTATATGCGCGGAGATCGCATTCTGCGTCCGGCCTTAGTCAAAATAGCAACCTAACAAATCAGTGCTCGTGAAAGCTAAACACCTTCCACGAAGCAACTCGCACCAATCAAATCAAGGAGAGCAATAAAAGTTATGGGAAGAATTATCGGTATTGACCTCGGCACCACCAACTCGGTTGTGGCGGTAATGGAAGGTGGTCAGCCTGTGGTAATCCCCTCATCTGAGGGCAGCAACCTGATTCCATCTGTGGTCGCTACAAATCCCAAAACTGGCGAACGTCTGGTGGGCAAAGTCGCCCGCAACCAAGCGGTCGTCAACCCTGAAAACACGATTTTCTCGGTGAAGCGTTTCATGGGCCGCAAGTTTTCTGATCCATTAGTACAGGAAACAGTTAAGCGCGTCCCTTATAAAGTGAGCGCTGCACCAAATGGCGACGCTCGCGTCCATATGGGCGGCAAGGAATACAGCCCGCCAGAAATTTCAGCGATGATTCTGCAAAAGATCAAGGCTGATGCCGAGGCTTATCTCGGCGAGCAGGTTGATAAAGCGGTCATTACGGTACCGGCCTACTTCAATGATGCCCAACGTAACGCGACCAAAGACGCTGGTAAGATCGCTGGCCTCGAAGTCCTGCGTATCATTAACGAACCAACAGCTTCCAGCTTGGCCTACGGCATGGGTGAAAAGAAGAATGAAGTCATCGCGGTTTATGACCTCGGTGGTGGTACATTCGATATTTCCATCCTTGAAGTCGGTGACGGGGTGTTCGAAGTTCGCAGCACCAACGGTGATACTTACCTCGGTGGTGATAACTTCGATGAAGTGATCATCGACTATGTGTCAGCCGAGTTCAAGCGCGATCAAGGTATCGACCTGAAGAACGACCGCCAAGCCCTTCAGCGTTTGAAGGAAGCGGCTGAAAAGGCCAAGATTGAGCTGTCCAGCACACTCTCGACCGAAATTAACCTGCCCTTCATCACGGCTGATGCCAGCGGCCCCAAGCACCTTAACATGACCTTGACTCGCGCCAAGTTGGAAAGCTTGACCCAGAGCCTCGTTCAGCGCTCAATCGCCCCGTGCGAAGCCGCTCTGAAGGATGCTGGCCTGAGTAAGAGCGAAATCAACAATGTGATCCTCGTCGGTGGTATGACCCGTATGCCAGCCGTTGTCGAAGCTGTGAAGAAATTCTTCGACAAGGAACCGAGCAAGGGCGTGAACCCCGATGAAGTGGTCGCTCTCGGTGCAGCCATTCAGGCCGGTGTGTTGGGTGGTGAAGTCAAGGACATTCTGCTGCTCGACGTCACACCATTGTCACTGGGTGTTGAAACGCTCGGTGGCGTAGCTACACCACTCATCGAGCGCAACACTACGATCCCCACCAAGAAGAGCCAAGTGTTCTCGACAGCGGCAGATGGTCAGACACAGGTCGAAATTCACGTCGTACAGGGCGAACGACCGATGGCGAACGACAACAAATCGCTCGGTAAGTTCATTCTGGATGGTATCCCGCCCGCACCACGTGGCGTGCCTCAAATCGAAGTTACTTTCGATATTGATGCCAACGGTATCATCAACGTCAGCGCCTCCGATAAGGCAACGGGTCGCGCGCAGAAAATCACCATCACTGCCAGCAGCGGTCTGTCCGATGCTGAAATCGACAAGATGGTGAAGGACGCCGAAGCGCACGCCGCCGAAGACCTCAAGCGCAAAGAGCAGGTCGAGGTTAAGAATACGGCTGACAGCACAATCTTCTCTGCCGAAAAGGTCCTCAAGGACTTCGCTGACAAGCTGCCTGAAGATGCCAAGAAGCAGACTCAGGAAAAGATCGACGCGACTCGCAAAGCCGTCGAAGGTGGCGACAATGACAAAATCAAAGCCGCTACGGAAGCGCTAAGCCAGCACATCCAGACCCTCGGTGGCAGCATGTACCAGCAAGGGGCGTCAGAACCTGCGCCGGGTGCTGACCCGAACGCCGGACAGCAGCAGCAGAAGCCCGGTGGCGAAGATGTGGTCGAAGGCGAATACACCGAGGCCTAAGTCTCATCAAGACATAGCCCAAAATAAGTAATCAAATTGGGTAGGGATTCATTCCCTACCCGCTTTTTATTAATTTGCTAAATGTCTAGTGGTACAATTTATCATGAAGGGATATGATCCATCATATCCACCACAAACATTTTTCTCACACGTCAAATTTCGACTTATCGACTGTGATCTGTCATCAATACCCGATGAAGAGATTATGAACTGGGGGATGTGGACGAATTTATGGCACACGATTATTACGAGCTGCTGGGGGTTCCCCGGAATGCCGGCAAAGACGATATAAAGAAAGCATTCCGCAAGCTCGCCCGCGAATATCATCCCGATGTCAGCGATCACGATGATGCAGAGGCCAAATTCAAAGAAATCAACGAAGCCTACGAAGTCCTTTCGGATGACGACAAACGTGCTCGTTATGATCGGTACGGCGCGGCAGGTGTAAACGGGCAGCCCGGCTTTAACGGCGCTGGTTTTGGCGGTTTTGAAGAAATATTCGAGGAATTTTTCAATAACTTCGGCGGCGGACGTACTGCGGGACGGCGTCGCGGCCCACGTCCCGGCGCGGATCGCCGCGTTGATGTACAAGTCACCTTCGAAGAATCCATCTTCGGAGTCGAAAAACAGGTCGAGTTCGATCGTCTCGAAGTCTGTGATACGTGCGGTGGCAACGGCGCTCAACCCGGCACCTCTCCCGTGACCTGCCCCGAATGTAAAGGCGCTGGTGAAGTTCGACGGGTCGATCAAACTTTCCTCGGCGCGATGGTGCGTACGTCTACCTGCCCGCGCTGCAATGGTCGCGGCGAAATTAACCCGAGCCCCTGCAAGACTTGCAATGGACAGGGTGTCCTGCGCAAACACGCCAACCTGAACGTGACCATTCCTCCCGGAGTCCGTGAAGGTCTACAAATCCAAATTAAAGGTGAAGGCGACTCAGGCGAACGTGGCGCACCACAGGGCAACTTGTATGTCGTAATTGACGTCAAGCAGCATCAGTACTTTAAACGCAAGGAAAATGATGTCATACTCGACATCACAATCAACGTCGCACAAGCCGCTTTAGGCGATAAGGTCAATGTACCGACCGTTGATGGCGATGTTGAACTCGCTATTCCAGCAGGAACTCAAACCGGCAAAGTCTTCCGTCTGCGCGGTAAAGGTATCCCCCGCCTCCGCAGCGATGGCTCAAATTCGGGTCGTGGTGACCAAATGGTTTATGTTCAAGTCGGTGTTCCCACCAGCCTCACCGCTGAACAGCGCGAACTTTTCGAGCGTCTCGCCGGCACATTCGGTAGTGATGTCACCCCACAGCAAAACGGTCGCGGTTTCTTCGACCGCGTAATGGATTTTTTCGGCGGCGAACAGGCATAGGGAAATCCGCCAAAATTGAGTAAAATATCCACAAGAGCGTTCAATCGAACGCTTTTGTTTTGCTAACATTAATGTCTAGTTATTCACCTCTGGACTTTGAATTTCTCCCCTCTCCATTTCATGGCGAGGGGTTGGGGGTGAGGATGAATTGGAATAATCATATGGACTGGATCGAAATCGCGCTTAGTGTGGATGGCGAATCTGCCGAAGCAGTCGCTGAACTCTTGCAGCGCTACGGGCATCAAGGTGTAGCCATTGAACAAGAAGGCATCATGCCTGAACTCTACGACGAGGGAGCGACACCACCCCCTACACGTCTCACGATCCGAGCCTACATTCCAGCCGATGACCGCGCCGAAGAAGCCAAGTTGCGCCTCGAAACCGCGCTCGGTCATATGAATATGATGTATCCCATGCCCACGCCACAGTATAAAATCGTCAACGAAACCGATTGGGCGGAAGCATGGAAAGCCCATTACCATCCCGTACGCATTGGACGCAAACTGTTCATCCGACCCTTATGGATACCGGTTGAAATGCAGCCTGACGACATTGAAGTTGCCCTCGATCCCGGCATGGCCTTTGGCACAGGTACTCATCCCACCACCCAACTGTGCATGGAAGCCCTCGAAGATTTAGTTCAGCCCGGTGTCCAAGTGCTAGACCTTGGCTGCGGTTCGGGCATTCTCTCAATTACCGCTGCTAAATTAGGTGCGGGTCATATCCTCGGCTTGGATATTGATCCCATTGCCGTCAAAGTAACGCAAGAGAACATCGAACAAAATGGCGTTGCCAGTAAAATCACCGCTCAGGAAGGTAGCCTCGAAAACGTCATTACCTCTGCCCGCCGCTTTGATTTGATCGTCGTCAACATTCTCGCCCGTATCATCATCATGATGTGCGACCAGCATCTCGGCGATACAGTTCGCCCCGGTGGACTCGCCATTTTTAGTGGTTTAACGCTCGAACAAGCCGATGACGTCGAAGCAGCCCTTCGAAAAACCGGCCTCGAACCCTACAAGCGCCGCGTCCAAACTGATGGAGATTGGGTTGTCATCGAAGCCCGCCGCCCGAACATCTAAAACACAAATGGCATCATCAACAAATCGCAAATTAAGGATTGCACCTGTAGGGATGAGTTGTACTTCATCCGAGCATTCTGAGTCCCGTTTACGGGGCTTTATTTCTCTTGCCGGAGGGTTTATCCTCCGGCACTTGTTGGATTAGCCTCATGCCCACCGCCCACTTTCGCTTTCACGACACCCTCAATTTCTTCCTGCCCCGCGCCTCCAAAGACCGCCTCATTAACCACGACTACGAAGGGCGTGTCTCCGTTAAAGACATGATTGAGTCGCTTGGCGTTCCGCACACCGAAATTGAAATGATCGTCATCAACGGTCGCTCGGTGGATTTCAACACCATCGTTCAGCATGGCGCATCCATCAATGTCTATTCCACATTATTTGTGCCGCAAATCCCCAATCCTGAACCGCTGCGCCCGCCCTATCCCGGTCGTCCCAAGTTTATCCTCGACCAGCACTTGGGCCGTCTCGCTGCTTACCTTCGCATGATGGGGTTTGACACACTCTACCGCAACGACTATCACGATGAAGAACTCGCACAGGTGTCACATGATGAAACGCGCATCCTGCTCACTCGTGATATTGGCCTGCTCAAACGCAGTGCGGTCATTTACGGTTACTTCGTCCGCGAAACCAACCGCCGCAAGCAATTAGCCGAAATCACCGTCCGTTACAGTCTCAAAGATCAAGTCATTCCCTTCTCGCGTTGCATGAAATGCAACGGGCTGGTCGAAGATGTGCCTCGCGAAAGCATCGAAGACCAACTCCCCGAAGGCACAGCCCGTTACTACGACACCTTTCACCGCTGTACATCCTGCGGCCAAATCTACTGGAAAGGCGCTCATCACCAGCGTATGCAAGCCCTTCTCAAAGAGGTGCTAGAGTAATCCTTAACCAGATCACAAGCATCTTTCTCCGGTTTGCTCTTACAGCGTGATGGCATTCGCCTTATGCGAAACTACAGAGCTGTTGTTATTACTAACGTTTACTTTAGGTTTGTCGGCATACCATTTCCTAACCATCTATCAACTTTCTAATACAATCGATTCCCTCAAAATGGTTAGCACCAAACCTTAAAAATAGTTACAAAATGTTCTTCCAAAATGTAACCCGTTCTATATCGTCTTGTCGTACAATCATCAACAGGCCAAATTGTAGGGGCGCAAGGCTTTGCGCCCTGTATTTGCGCCTACCGCATCTTAACATCAACCAATCGTTGTAAATGTGACAAAAACGACCCATTCTCAACAACAACATTTGCAACAACTGCAACATTTCGTGCCGCATTTGCCGCATATTCTGCTTTGTTCAATTGCCGCATCGCCGCCGCCAATACCAAACAGCCTTTCTATTTCAACAGTTAATTGAGGAGTTAAAACTGTCGACTGAAATAAAACTTCACGGTGAATCTGAAGCATCCGAGGAATTTTGCGACCGAAGGAAATCCTGCGGGCGAATCTTGGGCAGATCACTCCCTCAAATCCGCCGCCAAAACTCATTCTGGTAGTTACGGTTTTTGCAGAATTTGCAGTTTTTGAATTATTGATGGGGCTGTCTGGAAAACTGCTAACTGATAACTTCCCTACACCATCTGCCTCAGTACAAACATCCCCCAGCCAAAGTAGCGCCGCGAGAACCGCATATACGCCCGTTTATCTTGGGCAATCCACTGCGCCAAAGCCGGCGCGTCCGTGTCATGTGGATTCTCGCGCAGCCAGTTGCTTACCGTCATCCACTGCGCCGCTGCATAGCGATCCCATGTATCTTGGTCTGCCAACACCATTTCGATGAGTTCCAGACCGCACAATTCGAAGCGATCCAGCGTCCCTTCCAAAGTCGCAAATTCCTCTGTACCAACGCCAAGTTCCATATAGGCTTCTAGCGGCGGAAGATCAACCCAGTAGGGTTCACCGACAATAATTAAGCTGTTTTGGTTAGCTAAACCCTGCTTCATCAGTTCTAAGATGCCTACCAATCCACCACCAATCCAGCTCGCTCCCAAACAAGTCACCACATCAAATTGGTGTTCTGGCTTAAAAAAATCGGAACCATCGGCCTTAGCAAACTGAACCTGATCATTTACCCCTAATTCCGTCGCTCGTTCTTGTGCAATTTCGAGATAAGACCGGCTCGTATCGACTCCCATGCCGTTGATACCAAATGTTTGCGCCCAACGACACAACATTTCCCCTTTACCACAGGCCAAATCCAAAATACGAACACCCGGCTGCAATCCGCATAAATACCCGAGGAGCATCAACTTGTCATCACTAATCGGGTTTAGAATCCGATGGTTCGCCTCTGAAATTTCATGAAAACGTGCAGACATAAATCTTACTCGCTTTGTTCAAGCCAATATTGATACGCGCGCTCAACCCTGTGTCCATGGTCAAAGTGCCATTCAGTTATTAGTTTGTGGTCGTAATAACCAACGACCGGCGTTTCATGTGAAGCAGTCAATGTTCCACCAATGACTTTACACATAAACACCAACGCGTACAATGTGTTTGGCTGCCCATATTCACCCGGCAGCACACTAAACACATCAATCAACGCGCCAACCTCAACCTCAAGTCCAGTTTCCTCCCGCACTTCACGTTTGATATTCTCCCGTGGCGTTTGGTTGACCTCACAAAATCCGGCGGGCAGTCCCCACCGTCCATTGTCTGAACGTTTAACCAGCAAGACCTGACCTTGTTCGTTAAAAATACCTGCCGCGCAGCCCACTTTCGGCGTAACATAACCCAATTCCTGTCGGAAGCGCTCGCTGATTTCGCCTTCCGCCAGTCCCGTGACGGACGAGTATTCAGTCACAGCCAATTGCATCAGTCGCTCATAGCGTTCTCGGTCGTAAGGGTCTTGCGCATAATTTAATCCCAATTGGGCAATCGACCGCAGTTCATCTAAAAGTGCTGCGACGTTCATTTGTATCCTTACTGCCGTGTGAGCTACAACATCACCTTGCCACCATCTACATTGATTGCCTGCCCCGTCAAATAACGCGATGCATCCGAACTCAGAAACAGCACCAACCCGACTATATCTTCGGGATTACCCAGTCGTCCTAGTGGAATATCTTCCAGCCATTTTTTCATCTGGGCTTCGTTCTGTCGCAAGTGAGTCGTCATCTCGGTTTCGATCACACCGGGGCAAACCGCATTCACACGAATGCCATAAGCCGCAAACTCGCGCGCGCACTCTTTCGTAAAACCGATTAATCCGGCCTTACTCGCCACATACCCCGACCGCATGGCTATCGGAATATTGTGTCCGGCAATCGAGGAAATATTGATAATGACCCCTTCACCTCTTACCCGCATACTGCGTCCGGCACTGCGGCTGGTATAAAAGGCCGCATCCAAATTTGTGCTGATGGCAGCGTGCCAGTCTGCGTCACTCATCTCCAAGATCGAAGCACGAGGTTCAACACCTGCGTTATTCACCAAAATATCGACATGACCAAAATCAGCAACTACCTGATCAATCATCTTCTCGACGGCTGCCGAGTCGCGCACATCCGCCGGATACGCATTCGCCTCGCCAGACAAAATGCCCGCCGTCAGCGTCGCACTTGCCGCATCAATATCGTTCACTGCCACAATAGCGCCGCTGTCCGCAAATCCCTGCGCGATGGCCTTGCCAATGCCACGCCCCGCGCCTGTTACCAATGCGACTTTGCCCTTCAGATTTACGCTAAACATCGTTGATTGGCATCCTTGTTTCAAAAACCGGCAAAGGTGTTTACGCTTACCCTTGACTTACCTTATAACCTAGTAGCATTATACCACTCAGGTGATTTTAATGGCGCCAATCGCGCGATTTGTGCTATAATCGTTCGTGACGTTTAGCACAAATTGAATGTTATAAACGATGGCTTATAAACGACTAACTGAATTCATAAATAGGCTTGAACAAGCAGGCGAACTGGTTCGGATTAAAACGCCCGTAAGCGCTGAGCTTGAAATTACTGAAATTACCGACCGCATTTCGAAGCTGCCGCACAACCGCAATAAAGCACTTCTCTTTGAAAACGTGGAAGGCAGCCAATTCCCATTAGCGGTCAACCTCTACGGTAATCCTCGCCGCATGGCATGGGCGATGGGCGTAGAAGAATTGGACGAACTAAACGAACGTCTAGCCAAACTCATTGACCTCAAGCTGCCCAAGGGTATGGGGCCGATGATGAATCGCGGCATGGAAGTGTTTGAGGCGCTGCGCCGCATCGGACTCGGGCCGAGCAAAACAACCAAAGCACCCGTTCAGGAAGTCGTCATCACTGATAAGCCCGATGTCAATATCTTTCCAATCCTCAAATGTTGGCCACACGATGGTGGTAAATACATCACCCTTACCTCGGTGATCACGCGCGACCCCGGAACTGGCACGCGCAACGTTGGTATGTACCGTGTTCAAGTTTACGATGGCCAAACGCTTGGGCTACACTGGCAGCGCCACAAGGGAGGCAAAGAACATCAGGAGGCCGCTAAAGCACGCAACCAGCAAAAGATTCCGGTCGCGATTGTCTTAGGTGGTGACCCTGCCGCCATGTGGTGTGGTTCGGCTCCCCTTCCCCCCGGTATTGACGAGTTTTTACTTGCAAACTGGCTGCGTGGAAAGCCGACGACCTTTGTAAAATGTGTCTCACAGGATTTAGAAGTGCCTGCCAACGCGGAGATCGTCATTGAAGGCTGGTTTGATCCGAACGAACACCGCACCGAAGGCCCTTTCGGAGACCATACCGGTTTTTATACACCACCCGATTTATTTCCGGTGATGCACGTTACCGCGATCACCCACCGCAAAGACGCGATTTACCCGACGACCATTGTGGGTAAACCACCGATGGAAGATTTATGGCTGGGTAAAGCGACCGAGCGATTATTTCTCCCGTTGATGAAACTTTTCATGGGCGAAATCGTGGATTACGCTATGCCTGCCGAAGGCGTTTTCCACAATCTAGTTTTCGTCAGCATCAAGAAGCGTTTCCCCGGTCATGCTCAAAAAATCATGTACGGCCTGTGGGGACTTGGTTTGATGATGCTCACCAAAGGTTTCGTAATTGTTGATGCAGAAGTTAATGTACATGATGTCGAAGCCGTCGCGCGCGAAATCGTCAACAATGTCAACTGGCGGCGCGATGTGACTGTTGTTGATGGTGCGGTTGACCAACTCGATCACTCGGCGATTGAAGACTCTTATGGCGGCAAAATCGGGATCGATGCCACACGCTCAACACGACCTGAGTTTCAAAAACACTATCCTGCTCCTGCACCTATTCCCGGCGAAAAATTAACCGCGCTGGTGGGGAGTAAGTGGTGTGAAACCCATCAAACTTTGATCGTCGCGCTGGATAAAACGCTCTTGAAGCCTAAAGAGACCATGCATAAAATCTGGGAAATTTGTCCGGATTACAATCTCGTCATTGTTGACAGCTTCGTTGATGTGAATAACCTTTCGGATGTGGCTTGGCGCGCGCTCGGCAACACCGATTGGCGACGTGATATTGCCTTTAGTGGCGGAGAGGTTGACCACTACGCCAGTGGTGAATTACCACGCAGCTTTATGGGACTGGATGCCACCAGCAAGACGGCTGAAGATGGGCATCCACGCGGTTGGCCGGAAGAAATTGAAATGAGCGCCAACATCATTAAAAATGTCGATGAACGCTGGTCAACCTATGGTTTACAATAGGCATCGTGATATGATACGCCATAATTCCTTTTGTTATTGATCTGTAGGGGCAACCTGCCGTGTTAAACGGGGCAAGTTGACGTGGCGGCACGCCCCTACAGTCAATATTTTTGCAAGCACTTTGCCCTAAATGAACTGATAAGTGAACCATCATATGTCTCGTAAATTCCAACGCCGTATCGAAAACTTTACCTGCGGGAACTGCGGCGCTTTGGTTGTAGGCGATGGATATACTAATCACTGTCCACGCTGTCTTTGGAGCAAGCATGTTGATGTGAACCCCGGCGACCGGGCGGCAGACTGCGGTGGATTGATGGAACCCGTAGGTGCGGAACAAAAAGCGGGCGAAACGATCATTATCCACCGCTGCATTAAGTGTCAGCATGTTAAGCGAAACCGAGCTGCCGCAGACGACGATTTTGACCTGTTAATCGAGTTAGTGGCAATGGGCAATCCCTTCTAAACTCCTAGCATTTATAAAGGCGAGGCTATGACCGACATAGCAGCAAATACTCCTCCGAACGATACTCTACTCACCAAAATCAAAGTCTTTCTAGACCTGATTAAGTTCGAGCATACGATTTTCGCGCTGCCGTTTGCCTATTTGGGAACAGTGCTAGCGGCGGGTGGATTACCGACCTTTCATCAATTTTTCTGGGTGACGGTGGCGATGGCCTCGGCGCGAACCTTTGCTTTCGCCGTCAACCGTTATGTAGACCGCCGCTTTGATGCGACTAATCCGCGTACCTCGAAACGCCCTTCAGTGACGGGACGGATTACGCCACAACTGATGATTGCCTTCGCTGTAATCTCGCTGATTTTATTAGCGATTAGCGCAGCGCTGCTGAGTCCTTTAGCATTGATTTTGTTCCCCGGCGCGTTGATTTTCCTCATTGGTTACTCCTACACAAAACGATTTACGGTGCTGTGCCATTGGGTGCTGGGTTTCACCGATGGACTAGCCGCTATCGGCGGTTGGATTGCGGTACGCGGGAGCATTTTTACAGCAGCCGATTTACCCGCTTGGCTGCTGATGCTGGCGGTTATGTTCTGGATTGGCGGCTTCGACCTGCTTTATGCCTCGCAAGATGTCGAACATGATAAGAAAGAAGGCTTATATTCGTGGCCAAGCCGCTTCGGAATCGCGAATGCGTTGTTCGTAGCGAAAATCAGCCATATCCTGACTATTCTGGTACTGATCGTGTTAGGAATCACCTATCCACTCGGATGGCCTTACTGGTTGGGCGTGATGATCGCAGCGGGTTTGTTGGCATACGAAAACAGCCTCGTTAAGCCGGATGATCTGTCAAAGATGAACCAAGCGTTTTTCCAAATGAACTCGTATGTGGCCGTAACTTTGTTCATCGGTACGTTTGTCGCGTTGCTCGTTTAAAGCTACACCCATGAAGATTATCTTAATCGGGCCAATGGGTGCGGGTAAAACGACGATTGGCAAACTGCTTTCTGAGCGACTTGGTTTACAGAATGTTTCGTTGGATGAAATCCGGCAGCTTTACTATGATGAAATTGGCTACGATAATGATGCTGCCCGACAGATTCATGCTGAACGCGGAATGGCGGGTATTCTTGAATATTGGAAACCGTTTGAAGCCCACAGCGTCGAGCGTGTTCTGCAAGATTACGACAACTGCGTGATCGATTTCGGCGCGGGTCACTCGGTTTACGACGACGAAACCTTGTTTGCGCGAGTCAAAAAGGCGCTTGAGCCTTTTCCGAATGTGGTATTGATCCTACCCTCAGCGGATAAAGACGAAGCGATAAAAGTCCTCAACACACGGATACCGCCCGATGTACCAGCAGAAATTATCCCGTGGTACAAGGAGATGAACGCTTACTTCGTCAACCACCGCTCGAACGCAGACTTGGCGAAAATCACTGTTTACACTCAAGAAAAAACTCCTGATGAAACCTGCGATGAAATCACTAGAAAGTTAAAGTAGCGATATGGCCAATCTCACGGGCAGCGAACGGGCTGCATATGTACAGGATATGTTCGGGCGCATCGCAGGCCGCTATAACCTGATGAACCGCTTGATGACCGGCGGGCAAGACCTGAAATGGCGACGGTTTGTGGTCAAGCAGGCGCGTTTGAAAGCAGGCGATAAGCTCCTAGACTTAGCAACGGGTACAGGTGACATCGCGTTTGAGGCGCTGAAAGCTGTACCGAATATCCAAGCTGTTGGGGGTGATTTCTCCCTGCCGATGATGCTGGTCGGGAAGCAGCTACCAATGGGTGATAAAGTGGGCTGGACGGGCGCGGATGCGCTCAATTTGCCCTTCCCTGATGCGTCATTCAATGCGGTGACCTCCGGTTATCTGGCGCGGAACGTGGTCGATATTCCACGCATGTTTGCCGAGCAGCTACGAGTCCTCAAATCTGGTGGACGGATTGTAGTGCTGGATAGTTCACCGCCGAAAGATAATCTGCTGAAGCCATTCATTGAAATTCACCTACGCTACATCATTCCGCTGTTAGGGAGGATTGTGGCGGGTAAGAACGGCGCGGATGCTTACCAATATCTGCCGAGTTCGACACAGGCGTTTAAGTCACCAGAAGAATTGGCGACCTTGATGAAGCAAGCTGGCATCCGTAATGTTCAGTACCAGACGTTCATGTTTGGGACGATGGCGGTGCATTGGGGCGAGAAATAGCAGCAAAATACAAGACGCAAGTTACAAGAGAAGTCGCCAGTCATCAGCTTTTTAGAGGACGGGTTCATGATTCAAAAACTGCAAATTCTGCAAAAACTGTGACTGCCAGAACCGGTTTTTGCGCGACTTCGAGGGAGCTAACTGCCGAAGATTCGCCCACAGGACTTCCTTCGGTCGCAAAATTCTTCAGATTCTTCAATTCCACTGTGAAGTTTACAGTTGTTGGTTAACTCCATTTATTGATGCGGCGGTGGCGGCAATTGAACAAAGCAGAATATGCGGCAAATGCGGCGAAAGCAGCACAGGCGGCACGAAATGTTGCAGTTGTTGCAAATGTTGTTGTTGAGAATGGGTCGTTTTTGTCACATTTACAACGATTGGTTGATGTTAAGATGCGGTAGGCGCAAATACAGGGCGCAAAGCCTTGCGCCCCTACAATTCGGCTTATTGATGATTGTATGACAAAGAACGAGCGGACGGGTTACCTTTTGGAAGAACATTTTGTAACTGTTTCGAACGGTTGGCGTTAACCGTTTTGAGGGAGCAGCTTGTGGTGTAAGGTTGTGAGATGGTTGGAAAAGCATTTGTCGGGTTAACCGAAAATAAACGTAGGAAATAATACTGTGTTCTGAGTGACGAGAAAAATACCGTATGTTTATGAAGAACATTGAATTTCGTGTTCAAGGAAATGAAACAAAACTCATGATCTATCCTAAACTAAAATCCATTCTCAGCCCTGATATACCTGATCTGGTGAACTATCATCCCGAAGACAGCAAGAATTTTGGTTTTGTATTACAGCTGTTGATCGGGCCGAAGCACGCGGAAGGGATGGAATCGTTTCAGGTAACGGTTTGTACTCCAACGTGGATGGCAGAGCATTTCAACAACGATGAGATTGTCATTGGAAGACATTATCTTATTCTTTTTGAGTTTGATTACGAACGGCTGATTAACCGAATCAATAAGTATCTTCAACTATGCGCCGATGAAACATGGGAACAAGTTGCCATCAAGGTTGGAAGACTTGGATTGTGGGAATTCGAAGATTATCCCGACAGTGCGCGAGATTAGAAAATAAAACGGCGGACGGCATGATGATGTTTAACAAATTGGAACGGAGAAAAAATCATACCCCTAACCCCAGCCCTTTTCCCGTAGTAAC
>WGMX01000080.1 GCA_016124855.1 Anaerolineaceae bacterium
GTAACATCATCAAAAAATGGACGATGCCTGTCCCGAATTGGGCTTTGATTTTGAACCAACTCGCTATCCGTTTTGAGGGGCGTTTCCCAATTTAATTTTGTATGGCAAAATCCGTTTACACAAAACTCTTGACAGACCCGAGGCGCAGCTTTTTTCCGCCTGCCCCTTCAAGAACTCACCGATGACACGCTTGATCTCGACCTACTCTGGGGGCGCTGCGCCGATCAATTGGCTGAACAAATCGTTACAGCCTCCACGGCTTCCGCCAAAATCGCCCAACTGGAAGCCTTTTTACTCCACCGCCTTGATCGGCTCGCGCCTTTCAACCCCACGCTTCAAACGGCTGTCGACGCCGTTCGTCAGGCACATGGTGATATCACTGTAACCGCTTTACGTACTCATCTTTCGCTCAGTGAACGCCAGCTCGAACGTTCCTTCCTTCACTATACCGGCCTTACCCCGCGTCAATTTGTGCGCCTCACCCGCTTTCGTCAGGTCGTTCAACTGCTCCATCAGCCGGAGATATCGCTTACCGATGTGGCCTACCGCGCCGGCTATTACGACCAAGCCCACTTTATCCACGACTTCAAAGCCTTGGCTGATCTCACCCCGCGCGAATATCGCCGTGAACAAGGGGATGTCGGCTTCTTACAATTTCCTGCCGTCACTTTTTGATATGCTTGGGCTGTATACACGCAGTCATAAAAGGAGTCGGATATGCCCCCGCAGCTTGATCTCGTTGGTCTGGTCGTCAAGGATATGAAAACGTCACTGGATTTTTATCGGGCGCTCGGCCTCGCCATTCCTGAAGGCGCGGAAAAAGAAGATCACGTTGAACACAAAGTCGGTGGTATTCGTTTTGCTTGGGATACGATTGGGGTGATTAAATCCTTTGATCCTGATTGGGCGCCGCCTTCCGGTGGGCATCAGATGGGACTGGGCTTCCTCTGTACCAGCCCTGCCGAAGTTGATGAAACCTATAAACGCATTATGAGCCTCGGCTATCACGGTCACAAAGCCCCGTGGGATGCTTTCTGGGGGCAGCGTTACGCCACCGTCCATGATCCCGATGGTAATGGTGTTGACCTGTTCGCGCCCCTAGCAGGAGGCTAAGCATGAAGTTTGCTTATACCCGCTTGCTGGTCGATCAAGCTGATTTTCATGCCTGCTTCGACTTCTATAAGAATGTCTTGGGCCTCAAAGTCACGTGGGGCGAGGGTGATAATTCTTATGCCTCATTCGCGACGGGCGAAACCACTATCTCGATAAACTCTTACTGGATTATGGGGGACGCACTCAGTCTACCAAAAGACCCTCCCAAAACGGATCGCTCAGTGTTGGTTTTTGAGGTTGATGATGTGGATGCCAAGTATGAAGCGCTCAAGACTCGTGGTGTAAACTTTACCCATCTGCCCGAAGATCATAGCGATTGGGGTATTCGCACCGCCCACTTCCGTGATCCGGCTGGCAATCTCATCGAGATCAATCACGTTTTGAAGGTAAATTAGTCTCGCGTCTACTATGAGGTTCACATGTCAACATCCCAATCGACTGTAGACTATATACTCGATCAAACCAACGCTGCTGGAACGATGTCCGCTCGTAAGATGTTCGGGGAATATGGGCTGTATTGTAATGGCAAGTTGGTCGGGCAGGTGTGCGATGACACCCTGTTCCTTAAAATTACGTCACAGGGCAAAGAGTATGCCGGTTCGCATTACGCTGAGGGTATACCTTATCAAGGTGCAAAACCCGCTATGCTGATTGAGGATTCCTTGCTCGAAGATGGAGCTTGGCTCAGCGAATTGGTTGCCATCACCGAGAAAAATTTACCCACACCCAAGCCCAAATCACCTAAAAAGAAACGTACCTGAAGGTTTATTTAAATAAAAACCCCTCGTTTATTAGCGAGGGGTTTGAATGTTCAGTCATTGATGTTTAGCGGCTGGCGAAACGGTAGCCTACGCCGCGTAATGTCATAATGTACTCTGGACGGTCGGGGTCAACTTCCAGCTTTTGACGCAGGTAATGGACATAGAGTTTGAGGCTGTCAATCGCGTCGCCGTATTCTTCACCCCATGCCTCAGTAACGAGTTCGGTACGTGTGACCACACGCCCTGCGTTACGAACCAACACACCCAACAGATTGAATTCTTTGGGGGTCAGATGACGGATTTCGTTGCGTATCCACACTTCACGGTTCATGAAGTTGACGCGGAAATCACCACCATTAAAGACCAGTTCCTCACTGATATTCGGGCGTGGCGCCCGTCGTAGGTGTGCCCGAATGCGCGCGATTAGTTCGTCGTTTTCATAAGGTTTGATGACATAATCATCCGCGCCCATTTCCAACCCGCGCACGATGTCTTTGGCTTCACCCCGCGCAGACAAGAAAATGATGGGTACATCGGACATTTCGCGTAGCCGTCTACAGACATCCCAACCGTCCATTTCCGGCATCATGATGTCCAGCAGCACCATATCCGGTTGGTGACGGTATGCTTTTCGTAAGCCGTCCTCAGCTCGATAAGCTTTGATGACTTCGTAGCCACGGCGTTCCAGCAAAATACCAATGAGCTGAACTGTCGTTTCTTCATCATCAATGACCAGAATTTTTTCGGCCATGTTAACCCTCTGTCTATCCCGGCACAAACCTTTTCAAACCGAGATGTTACAAATACTTAACCTTAATGTATCATACTGTTGAAATGGGCGCAAGTAAAGAAACCTATACATGTGACAGGTTGTGTCACAACTATTTTTGTGGCTGTAGAATAAGGGAACAGGTATAGTCATAAGCAGCACCTGTTGGGTATGAAGGAATAAATGAGGATGCGCGAAGCACAGGCCATCATCGAGCGTACCGTTCGTTTAAATGAATATTATCAGCATTTACATCTTTCGGTCGAGAACTTCGGCAGTGATCTCAAGCCCGGTCAATGGCTGCTTGCCCGGCTGGCAAGCGAAAATTGGGATCCTTATTTGCGCGAGGTGTGGTGGCCTGTTGGATTAAAGCCCGATGAAATTATTATTGAACGACCGGGTAGTATTACCTATGAACCGGGGCAAGTCGTTTCGCTGATTGGGATGGTTGGTCAGCCTTTCCGTTATAAGCGCACACTGCGAAATGTGCTGCTGATTGCCGATGACACAGCCCCAACACCCCTTATTATGTCGATACCGTGGCTGCTCAGTAACCGTGTCAGCGTCACCTTAGTTTTGGCAGGTCAAGCAAACCAATATCCAACCAACAAGCTGCCACCCGAGTTGGAAGTCATCCATGCTGATGACGATATGGAATGGACGAATATGGTGATGACGGTTGGTTGGGCTGACCAAGTATTTGTAGTGGTTAAGGGTGACGATGAGATGAAACGTATGGGGCGAGTTTGGGATCGGTTCAATAATTTACGTGCTTCGGTAGACAAGCAGTATCTCTTTGCTGTCATGCAGCCGTCTCAACCCTGTGGTGTAGGTGCGTGTGGCGCGTGTCAGATCACTTTGCGCGAAGGCGAAATCTGTACCGTTTGCACGCATGGTCCGGCGGTTGATATGACCAGTATTCCGTTTCCAGACTAAGAAGCAACGTGGGAAGTTGATTATGGGAAAGCGCACTATAATTTATTCTATAAGTTTATCTAAGAACTGAGCCAAGCATGACCCCCATTACAATAACCACGGATAAAGTTCAACTGAGTTTTGTTGATATTAGCCAGCGCCTCAAACAACTTAATTTACCTGAAATTGATTGGGTCGTCGGTATTGGGAGCGGTGGTATTGTGCCAGCTAGTCTAATTGCTCACCAACTCTCCAAGCCTTTATCATTACTTTCAATCAACTACCGCGCCGAGAATAATGTGCCTCAGCACGATGCCCCTAAGCTGTTAACCAGTGCGCCAGTGTTGCCAGAGACAGGCCGCATTCTGCTGGTCGATGATGTCAGCGTCAGTGGGCAAACAATGGCATTAGCAAAATCATTGCTCCATCAACAGGATGTCGTGACGCTTGTATTGAAAGGAAGCGCAGATTATGTGGTGTTTCCTGAAATCAGTACCTGCGTTCATTGGCCTTGGAAAAATGAATAAGTAATCATAAAAGAGACTTAATGTATGGCAATCCAAATTACACGACCCGGAAAAAATGCGCTGATCCTCGAAGTACCGGTGATGGCTGCGTCGGGCATTCTCGGTTTTGGTGATACCTACCGTGACCTGATTCAATTCGAAAAGCTCGGCGCGTTTGTCACTAATCCGGTCACTTATACGCCGTGGAAGCCTGCGAGTGGTAACCGTGTGGTGGAACTGCCCGCCGGAACATTGATACATACCGGCATTCCGAATCCGGGTATCAGTAAAGTGCTGGCAAAGTACCGCAACCTGTGGGAAGCGATGGCGATGCCTGTGATTATGCATATCGCGGCGACCAGTTTGGAACATGCCCGAAAGTGCGCCAGCCGCATTGACGCCGAAGGCGCGGTTGACGGGATAGAACTGGGCTTGAGCGATGATGTCAGTTGGGATGAAGTCGAACGGATGGTGAGCGCGACGGTCAAAAATACCGAGAAGCCGGTATTAGTACGCTTACCCGTAAATGATACGCTTACCCTTGGGCGGGCAGCAGCTGACGCGGGCGCGAGTGGTTTGGTGGCCTGTGCTGCGCCGCGTGGAACCGCGCGTGATCCCCGAAGTGGTCAATTATTGACCGGACGCATATACGGGCCGTTGATTAAACCGGTTGTACTCAAGTTGGTACAGCAGTTGGCCGAGCAAATCAGTGATGTGCCGATTGTTGGCGCGGGCGGGATTCATTCGCAGCAGGACGCACGTGATTATATCGAAGCGGGTGCAAAAGCGGTTCAGGTCGATACGGTGACGTGGATACAACCCAAACTGCTGGAATATATCGCGCGGGACTTGGGCGGATTGGTGTTGACGCGGACAGCCGGTGCATTAGCTGACGAATGGCACCCCGGTTTTGGCGAAACCGAGCGCAAAGCACGCGAAGATGCACAGCGCAAAATTGACGAAGACTCCAAAAAAACGCCAACTGGTCACTAACTATTTGGGGGTATTTAGGGAGCAGTAAGGCACTATCATGCTATAATGGATTCACTCAAGTTAGATGTTACCCGGCATAGAACATGACTACAGGCCCTTTCCCATCAGCAATCGCCAAAATTACGTGGACGCATCCGGTATCCGGTGAGATACAGGAATTTGTATTGACCGAAGGGGCAACAGCTTCTATAGGTCGGCAGGCAGGCAACGACATCTGTATCCCCGAAGAACATGTTTCGCGACAGCACGCGGTAATCAGCTATCGTGATGGGTTATTCCTCATTACCGACTCCGGCAGCGCCAACGGTACATTCGTCAATGATATTCAGCTTAAACAGCCCTTTCCTTTGTCTGCGGGTGATGTGATCCGTTTATATGTGCCGGAACTGCGGTTTTTCGCAGCCGTTACCCCTGAAGAAGAAGCAACCGCTACCCAGCGCGGGATGTTGATTACCGCGACGATTAGCACGGGACAGGGCAAATTGATTGTGACGAACGGCCCACAGGAAGGTCAAACCATCCCGTTACTGCTTGCACAGGTGACGGTAGGGCGCGCGACCAACAAGGCGAATTGGGAAATTGGCTTACAAGACCCGTCGGTTTCACGTCCACATGCTCGCTTGGAGCGCATCAATAACAATTGGATGGTTTATGATCTGGGCAGTTCCAACGGCACGATGGTGAATGATGTGGTGGTGAACGAAAAAGGTCATGTGCTGCGTGATGGTGATCTGGTGATTTTTGGTAAAACCAACGTTTTGTTTCGGGCTGGATAGGTCGTTACAAGCGGCAAGGTACAAGTTTCAAGAGCGAGGTCTGAAGGCTGCGCTCTTTTTGTTTTGATTCGCAAGTTTTGCAGATTTCGCATTTTATCCGCCGAAATGACTGGCGGGAAGCACGTGTGATGCCGCTGAATCGTCACAATTGGCAGGCAGGAAGCCCGGCTGATGCCGCTGAGTGCAGCGGATCACTCCCATATGTCCGCCGCGTTGCAATTGTGAGTGTCGCTGCTGTGGATGTGTGGGAGCAATCCGCCGAAAATGCAAAGCGAAATGCACTTAACCACAGGCTCAGGGGGAGGTTTCGCACAGGCACAGAGCGAATACAGAGTGAGTTTATCGACCTTCGCATAAGGGGTTTCAGATTAATCCTATGAGATAACGTCATGTGAGAGGATGAATTAGGACAGAACATTCACAGAAATCTGTGCCCTGTTCCACCCCCTCAATGCGATATTTTGAGCTTAGAAAATCTTTTCGTTTTCAACCTCAACCCTTGATTTTAGAACAAAAATTCTGTGTTGTCAAGGCCCTACCAAAGGGTAGGACTACATTAAACGGTGGGGATTGATTTGAAGCCCTCACCCCCAACCCCTCTCCAAAACACAGGGAGGGGATTTAAAGACCTTTATAGGTCAGACTTCCATCGAATGCCGTTAAAAGAGTGTCTCCACCGTTTAGTGAGGTGCTACCGATAAGCGGCGCAGAGAAGAAAATAGAATGCTGGCTGTATCTTTACAGCAAAACTTGACAGAACGTCAAAAACCTTCTACATTATGTCAACTGTTAATTGTTAACATTTTTTGAAAAGTATTTTTCCTACCCACATATGGATATGATGTTTTTTCCAATCTCCGTTTGTATCACGATACATCCTCAAGGGGCGAAACGTTCTGTTTTGGTTGGCGAACGATTGGATGCCCTGACTTCTCTGTTTGAACAATGCGAAAGTTCTTATATAGTTCTGCGCATGTGTCGATTGTTCAAAGCTGAGAGAGGTTGGTGTTCAACATGACCAAAAAGAATGTTGAAAATAAAGCGACATCCGGTAATCTGGCTGCGGAGGCCACAAAAACCGCAGACAAAAGTGAAAGATTGTCGCTTGATGAGGGTGAGTCATTTTCGATTAAGGTATCGTTGGCAGAAAAAGTTGCCGATTATCTGAGAGAGGCCATTTTTCGAGGGAAGATTGCTCCCGGTGAACAGCTACGCGAAGTGCCGCTCTCCCAAGCATTAGGGATTAGTCGTGGGCCGATTCGCGATGCCTTCAGCAAGCTGGAACGCGAAGGGCTGGTCACGATTCCACGCAACGGGCGCACGATTGTGGCACGGCTGACGCGCGAGGACTTTGATGAAGTCTACAGCCTGCGTTTGGGATTAGAACGGGTCGCCATGCAGTATGCCATCCGCAACGGAACAGCCGCCGACATAAATGAAATGCAGCGTATGGTGGACGTGATGGTGGCTGAGGTTGAGACACAACTGAATGAAAAAGATGCCGCCGATTTGGACCTAGCATTTCATGATTTGATTTACCAAGCCAGCCGTCACAAGCGTTTGCAATCGGTGTGGGCGGATTTACGTCCGCAAATTTATATTTTCTTGTTGAGCCGCAACGTCGCCGATTCGGATTTTCGGGTTCAGATGGTACGGCATCAAGAAATCGTGGATGTGATCCGCGAGGGTGACGAAGTGCGCGCGATGGATTGTATCGAGCGGCATATTCAGTTCGCTTATAACCGTATCATCAAGATTTATAACACCGAAACCAAGGACTAAATCATGCAGCAGCTTTCCGGTGTCGTCGTTCCAGTCATCACACCTGTCGATGACGAAGACCGCGTGGACGAAGTGGCCTTTCGTAAAGTGCTGCGACGGTTAATTGAGTCGGGTGTACATGTGCTGTTCGTCGGCGGTTCCGCAGGCGAAGGGCCGTTATTCCCCCTGTCCGAGTGGCTGCGCCTCATGGAAATTGCCCACGATGAAGTTGGTGGGTCGCTGCCGCTCCTCGGCGGGGTTATGGAAACGTCGTCGAAACGCATCGTAGAGAAAATCAAGCTGTTGAAGCAGATCGGTTTTGAGCATTATGTGGTCACACCATCATTCTATTTCCCGCTGAAAACGGCTGATGAACATCTGCGTTTGTTGGCAGATTGCAAAGAGAACGACGGCGGCATGGATATGATTCCCTACAACCTGCCGGGGATTGTCAAAGCGGAAATCCCGATCGGGGTGCTGGTGGAGGCGGCGCGGCGTGGATGGGTGACGTATTGCAAGGAAAGTTCAGCCAACTTGGATTACTTTCAGCGCCTTGTGACAGAAGGACGCGAGGTTGGCTTGAAGGTATTTATGGGCGACGAACTGAGTATGCGCGAGGGATTAAAAATGGGTGCGGCGGGAATCGTGCCTTCCTCGGCCAACTTTGAAGCACTGCCCTTCGTGACGGCTTACAAGGCCGCGTTAGCGGGCGACGAAGCAACACTCAACAACGGTTATGGTCGCATCTTGCAACTGCGCGAGAATTTGCCGATGGCGAGTGATTATTTTGTGGCGGGGGTTAAGTACGCGTTGGCCTGTATTGGTATCGGATCGGGCAAACCCGTTTCACCGATGTCGCCGCTGAATGCCGAGCAGCAAGCAAAGGTTAAACGGTTTGTGGAGGAGGCGGCAGCGGTTTACAACGTCACACCTTAAAGTAGTTCCAATAAATCAATGCGAATACCAACCCCCACCCTAACCCTCCCCGTAAACGAGGGAGGGAACCAAGACAGGGAACATTTTCGCAGCACTTTCGTGGTTCTACTGAATAGTATGGTTCTCATTTGAAAATTATTGTCTTTAGAAAATTCAGAAAGATTTGTTTGGATGGATCGTTTTAAAGTAACTCCTGAAGCGTTAGAAAATTTTGTCATTGAGGCCATGCGGCGTTATGGAATCTATGAGGATGACGCGCGGCTTTCGGCAAAAATTTTGGTGACGACCGATACGTGGGGCGTTCATACACACGGCACACGCCAACTCCGCCCGCTGCTGAAAAACTTTCCTATGGGACGGCTGGATGCTAACGCCAAAGCGGAAGTCGTCCGTGAAGGTGTGGCTTGGGCGCATATGGATGGGCATGATGCCCTGCCGTTTGTGACTGCTCATAGGGCGATGGCTCTCGCCATTCAGAAGGCGAAAGCGGCGGGCATTGGCTATGTGAGTGTCAACAATACCAGTCACTTTGGTGCGGCGGGTTATTACGCCACGATGGCAGCCGAGCAGCATATGATCGGGATGGCGATGTGCAATGCTGATCCGAATATGGTTGTCCCCGGCGCACGGGGTAAAGTCCTCGGTACAAATCCGATTGCCTATGCCATCCCCAAGCGTGATGGCAAACCGGTGTTCTTCGACATCGCGACTAGCGCCGCCGCCGCCAACAAAGTGATTCGTGCCAAACTGCTCGGTCAGTCGATCCCTGAAGGCTGGTTGGTCAACGCAGATGGCGAACCGACAACTGACCCCAGCGGCTTCCCCGAAACAGGCGCACTGATGCCCATGGCGAATCATAAGGGCTACGGTTTCGCGCTGCTGGTTGAGGTACTGGCAGGGGTGATGACCGGCGCGAAGCTGACCGAAGAACAGCCGAGTTGGGTTCCGAATGTACCGGGTAATCCGCCGGGAAAAACTAACCAAGGGCAAATGTTCATCGCGATTGACGCGGGCGCAATTCTCTCACCTGCTTTATTTGATGAGCGTATGGATTGGTTGGCGGATTACATTCACGATGCGCCCAAAGCCAACGGCTCTGACCGGATTTATCTGCCCGGTGAAATCGAGTGGGAGAAGCGTGAAGCCGCGCTCAAGAACGGTATTGATCTGCCCTCGGATGTTGTTGATTATCTCAAGGGTTTAGCTGAAGACGTTGGCATTGCAACCTTACCTTTTGAGCCGGTTACTGAATAACTGAAAGTGAGAGATGACAAGTGACGCATCCATTATTTGACCTAAGTGGACGGGTAGCGCTGGTTACGGGCGCGGCACAGGGCATGGGACGGGCGATGGCGATTGGTTTCGCTGAATCGGGCGCGGATTTGATGATTTGTGACATCAACGAGCAGGGCGTACAAGCCACTGCCGAACACATTAAGACGTTAGGGCGACAGGTTGTGCCGGTGACTTGCGACATCACCAACGTCGAGCAGATTCGCGCCATGTTCGCTCAACTTGACCGTGAGTTCGGGAAGATTGACGTTCTCGCGAATGTGGCAGGGCCAGCCAAACTTCATAAACCAGAAACGATTGATCTGGCTGACATGGAAAAGATCATCTACGGGTTGGTGGTGGCGCGGTTTTGTTCATGCCAAGAAGGTGGACGGCGCATGTTGAAAGCGGGCAAAGGCAGCATCATCAACTTTTCGTCGATTGGTGGTGTGACGGCTTTGGGACGCGGGAACTTTGCCTACAGCGTGGGTATGGGTGGCGTAGCCCAGATGACACGCGAACTCAGCACCGAATGGAGCGGACGCGGAGTAAGAGTCAACGCCATTCTCCCCGCTCAAGTGATGAATCCCGGTTTGGAAGAACGGATGAAGGTTGACCCCAATTTGGAATCGATGTTCCTGCGCGGCATCCCGATTGGACGGTTAGGGCGACCCGAAGATGTAAAGGGTTTAGCGATTTTCTTGGCTTCGGACGCGTCGGCTTTTATCACCGGCGCGATTATCCCGATGGACGGCGGTAACCTCGCGCAGAACGCGGGTGGAACCCCCGGCGAGAGCAATCCATAGAAATTAATTTATTTATTGGCAATAGAAAAGAGACAGGCGATGGCGCAGTACAAAGTGGTTATCACTGATTTTGGTTCGGCGGAAAATGAGTTAGAAGCCAACGAACTTCGCAATTCGGGTTTAGATATCGAGTTGGTTCGGTTGAATGCCAAAACGCCGCAGGAACTCCTGCCGCATGTCGCCGATGCTGACGGGATCATTGTTCAATGGACGAATATCTCACGCGAGGTGATTGAGTCGCTGCAAAAGTGCAAAGTGATTTCACGCTACGGCATCGGTGTGGACATGATTGATCTAGCGGCGGCGGGCGAACATGGTATTCCAGTTTGCAATACACCGGATTACTGCATTGATGAAGTCAGCACGCACACGCTGAGCTTCTTGCTGATGTTGAACCGCAATATCCTAGCGCAAAATCAGTACGTTCATGCCGGAAAATGGGGATCACCGATTCCGACTGCGCCTTCACGCTTATCGACACAAACGCTGGGCATCATCGGCATGGGCAATATTGGGCGAGTGGTGGTGCAGAAGGCCAAAGCCTTTGGTTTGAAGGTGCTGGTGTTTGACCCATATCTGAGTGCTGAAAAAGCGGCTGAGGGTGACGCGGAAAAAGTGGAACTGAACGATCTGCTGCAACGTGCGGATTATGTGACGATTCACTGCCCACTGACCGAAGAAACTCGCCATCTGATCAGCACTGAACAATTGAAACAGATGAAACCGACCGCTTATCTCATCAACATGGCGCGCGGCCCGATTGTTGACCAGAAGGCGCTGTATCAAGCGCTGGTTGATAAGTCGATTGCAGGCGCGGCGCTGGACGTGTTGGAACAGGAACCGCCAGCCGCTGATGACCCCTTGGTGAAGCTGGATAACGTGATTATCACCGCTCATCTTTCCAGTTGGTCGGCGGAGTCCTTCGTACAACTGCGGCGGGATGTGGTGCAGAACGTGGTGACTGTTCTACAAGGCCATAATCCACGGTCTATCGTCAACCGCAAATTTCTGGTGAGTGCCAACGGGCAAAAGGCATAAGGGTTCGATTATGACGGACGAACGATTTTTAGTCACAGGGGCTTTAGGGTGCATCGGGGCATGGGCGGTTAAACGGCTGGTGGATGAAGGCACTGCCGTGTGGACATATGACCTCGGCAGCAGTAATCACCGCCTCAAGTTGATTATGGACGACGACTCGCTGGCAAAAGTAAATCTGGTATCCGGTGACATCACCGACTTTGATGCGTTTGACAAGGTTGTGGCGGATAACGGCATTACCCACATTATTCATCTGGCGGCTTTCCAAGTGCCGTTTGTGCGGGCGCAGCCGGTACTGGGCGCGAAGGTCAATCTGGTGGGTATGTCGGTGGTGTTGGAGTCGGCTAAACAGCATAAAGATCATATTCAGGGATTGGCTTATGCCAGTTCAGCAGCGGTTTATGGGCCACCGGGAATGGGCAAGCAGACGACTTCGCTTTATGGCATCCATAAGCAGGCGAAGGAAGGCATGGCGCGGATTTATTCGCAGGATTATGGCTTACATGCGGTGGGCTTGCGTCCGCATACGGTTTATGGGCCGGGGCGCGATCAGGGTATGACCTCCACGCCGACGAAAGCCATGTTGGCTGCGGCAATTGGTCGCCCATATGAGATCACGTTTGGCGGGACGATTGTGATGGAACATGCCGATGATATGGCTCAGGTGTTCATCGACGCGGCACGGGCTAAACCCGAAAAAGCGGATGCTTATGATGTGGGCGGGAACACGGTGAGCGTCGAAGAGATTGTGAAGGCGATTAATGCCGCCGCGCCGGAGATGACAGGCAAGATTACCTACAATCCAACGCCGCTGCCGGTTTCATCGACGCAGGAGGATGCGCCCTTGAAAGGGCTGTTGGGCAAGATTACATGGCGACCGTTGAATGAGGGTGTCAAGCAAACGGTTGATGATTTTAAGAAGGCGGTTGCATCAGGCCGGATTGATGTCGAGCGGGCGATTGCATAGAAAAACTTAACGCAAAGACGCAAGGTGGCAATGGCGCAAAGATAAATGCAATTGAACCACAGAGACACAGAGGAAGAAGAGAAAACAGAAACCCCCACCCCAGCCCTCCCCCGTAAACGAGGGAGGGAGTAAATGCAAGAGGAGAATGTACGGGTGTCGTTGATTGGGATTGATCTCGGTACGTCATTTATCAAGGCGGGAGTCTTGGATCTCGAACTGCTTCAGGTGAAGCAGGTTCGGCGTGTTCCATTTCCGTCTGCGCTGACGGGCAGTCCGGCGCTGTACCGTGAGTTCGACCCTGAGCATATTCTCGCGGCGGTCAAAGCGGTGCTGAATGAGATTGCGCCATATGCGGGGGACTGCCAAGGGGTGGTGATGTGTACCCAGATGCATGGGGTGATCTTTACCACCGAGCAAGGGAAAGCCCGTTCCAAGCTGACGACGTGGCAAGATCAACGTGTGCTGGAAGCGCATCCTTCGGCGAATGGCACTTACTTTGATGTGATGAAGGGACGTTTGAGCGCTGACGAAATCCGGCAAACTGGCAACGAGTTACGCGCGGGTTTGCCGATTGGCCTGTTCTTCTGGATGGCGGAACAGGGCAAACTGCCAGAGCAAAATTTAATCCCTGCTTCGCTTGCGGATTTTGTAATCGCCAATTTATGCGGTACGCGTCCGACAGTGGAAATCACCAATGCGATGGCTTTAGGGCTGCTCAATCTGGAGACGATGGATTGGCACGATGCGGTGATAAGCAAACTGGGTTTGCAAGGTTTACGACTACCTGAAATCCTGCCACATGGGGCGGTTGCTGGCTGGTTGGATTGGAATGGGCGACGTATTCCGTGCTACACACCGATTGGTGATTATCAATGCGCGATTCTGGGCGCGCTGCTGCACAGTGATGAACTTTCGTTGAACATCTCAACCGGTTCGCAGGTGAGTTTGCTCAAGCCGCAGGTGACATTTGGGAACTTCCAGACGCGCCCATTTTTTGACGGTCGCTTCTCGATCACGATCACCCACATTCCAGCGGGACGAGCGCTGAACGCGTTGGTCAAGCTGCTCTCGGAGTTGGCGACTGCACAGGGAATCCATCTGGATGATCCGTGGGGGTATATCGCACAGGAAGCGGCGAAAATTCCCATGCCGAAGATGGAGGCAAATCTGGCGTTTTACAGCAGCGCCAGCGGAAATGAGGGCTCATTCACACACTTACAAGAAGATGAACTCAGTGTGGGTCATCTTTTCCATGCCGCGTTCCGAAGTATGGCGGAAAACTATTTGGGTTTTGCCAAGCGGCTTTCGCCGGAACAAGGATGGAACGGGTTGGTTTTTTCAGGCGGGTTGGTGCAGAAGATCGACTTCTTACGGCAGATGATCTGCGACCAATTTGGGACGAACTATCGTGTTTCGCCGGTTGAGGAAGATACGCTGCTAGGGCTGATGGTTTTGGGATTGGCTTTTACAGGGCGTACCGCAACGGCAGCCGAAGCAACGACGCTGCTCTCTGAGGCTTACAACATCAACCAAGTGGCATGACCGTGTCTTAAATGAGGTTTGAAGGAGGTGGTGTGTAAATAGACGAGAAAAGATTATCCAAATCGTTTTGTATGACACTATTTTTTGAATATAGAGAGGGATCTGATGAATAACCAAAATACACCGAAAAAATCTGAGAAGAAAAATATAAGCCGTCGTGATTTTCTCAAGCTTTCGGGCGCGGCTGCGGCTACTTCGATTGCCATGCCCAAGATTAGCTTCCCGACATTTATCCGCCAGAGCAAAATGGAATTGAACTTCCTAACATGGTTCTGGACGGAACCGGGACGTGGTGACGCGTGGCGCGCCATGATTAAGAAGTTCCATGAAACACAGTCGGACATCCACATTAACGAGAGTGGATACGGCGAGAATGATTATTTCCAACAAATTTTGATTCAAGCCAAGTCAGGGCGGATTGATGGTGATTTGTTCACAGAAACGCCGGACGGCTTCCTGCGGTTAATGAACGCGGGACATACCATTTCGTTGGAAGATGTGGTTAAGAAAGCGGGCGTCACCCTCAGCAAAGCGCAGGATATGCTGCGTAAAGATGGTGAAGTGAACGGCTTGGATATCGTTACCGTGCGTTTCGGCCTCGTTTATAACAAAGCGATGTTTGACAAGGCCGGCGTGGGCGAACCAACCGACATTGATAACTGGGTGGAAATTGCGACCAAGCTCACCGACCGTCCAAACCAGTTTGGTATTTACTCGCCGCATTTGGCTTCCGAGCCGTTCACGGTTTGGTTCATTTTGCAGCAGTGGGCGGTGCTGTTTGATGGTATCTGGGCGGAGGGCAAGAAACCGCTGCTTACGTCTGATCCGGTCATCAAGGGTATGCAGTTGTTCAAGACCATGTATGACAACGCCATGCCCCAAGGCACGGATGTGGGTACCGCTAACCAGATGGTTGCGACTTCGAAGATTGCCCAAGATATGGTTGTATCCGCAGCAGTCAACCAGTGGAAGACCAACACCGAAGACCCAGAACTATACGGCAATCTGCGCAGCGCAGCGCCTTTCTGGCCGGGTGGAAAGGGTATCACCCGCATTCATCCGATCTGCGTGAACGCGAATACCGAACCCGAAAAACAAGCGGCTGCAAAAGAATTCTTGTCGTGGTTGTACCAAAAAGAGAATTATCAAGAACTATTGGAACGCTGCCTTGATGTAATTCCGGCGATTGAAGGCGGCATCCGTCCTGAATACCGTGCCACGTTGACGTGGGCGGATGGTTATGATGCAACCGCAGCCATCACTGTTCCCGAAGTGTTGGGTGACTTCGTACTCTTCAATGACGAACTCGGTCAGGTTGTCGTTCCACACATCGAGGAAATCTTAGCCGGTGCGAAATCTGTCGAAGATGCGATGGCTGAGGCGCAAACCGAAGCGGAACAACTCGCTGACCGCGTCTTCACCAGCTAAGTTTTCAGTTTGCAGCTTTTCACTGCATCCGGGGTAAGGACATGGTGAGCTGTGTCCTTACCTGTAATTTCAGAAGGAATGTGTTATGGCTGTTCAAGCCAGCGTTAATGTCCAGACAATAAAAGCATCGGCAGGCCGGCGGCGTGATTATCTACCTTACATGCTGGCGCTGCCCATCGTAATCTATGAAACCATATTCATACTCATTCCCATCATCCAGCAGTTCAGCTCCAGTTTTACCAGTGACATCATTGGTATTGGAACGGTGAAATGGGTGGGGTTGGCAAATTATGACCGCATGATCCACGACAAAAATTTTTGGAATTCAATGCGGGTGACGTTGTTATTCATGGGCGGCACGGTTGTTTTCGCAGTCGGGGCAGGATTAATCGCCGCGTTATTGATGAACCAGCGTTTTCGGGGACGTTCCGTGGCCCGCGCGATTATGACGCTGCCGTGGGCTTTTCCTGATTTGCCTACGGTGCTGGTGTTTTACTGGATTTTGAACCCGAACTTCGGCGTGATCAATGTTTTTGTGCGTTTCTTTTTGCCTTTGGATCAAAATCCAAAGTGGCTGTTGGATGTGCATTTGTCCTTACCACTGGTCATCGCCATCGCCGCATGGAAAGCCTTTCCATTTTATGGGTTGGTCATTCTTTCTGTTTTACAGGCTATACCACACGAGTTATATGAGGCGGCGAAGGTCGATGGTGCATCCCCTTATGAATCATTCCGCTTTGTTACGCTGCCAGAACTTATTCCGACGCTCATGCTCATGGGCGTTCTGGCGTGTATCTTCGCGTTTCGTCAGTTTGCGCTGATCTTTCTGTCGACAGGCGGCGGCCCCGCCCGAACGACGGAAACATTGGTCGTCGCGGTTTATAAAGCGGCATTTAATTCGTTCGACTTTTCTTACGGCGCGACCATTGGCGTTGCCGGTTTCGTGGCTGTGTTCACGATCACTTTGTTATTTGCATTTTTGCAGCGTCGGCAGGAAGCGGAGGCGGCTTTGTGAAAAACATGGAAAATACACTATCAGCATCAGCTACAAGCAGGAGCATTTCCAGTCCACACCATTGGACACGACGAATACCGGTCTATATTCTGGTTTTGTTGTTTTGCATCACAACGGCTTTTCCGGTCTATTGGATGATTCTGAGTGTTTTTCAGCCGGTAAAGTACAGCCTACAGTATCCACCGCCGCTTTTCCCACAAGCATTTGATCTGACACCCTTTAATGAGATTTTTAGCGGCAAGGATACGGCGCAGCGGGTGGATGTTTGGATTGCCAACTCTATCGTGCTGGCGACCATCACCACTTTTATCTGTACGGGACTCGCCATCCTCGGCGCATATGCTTTATCCGGCAAGCGCTGGCGCGGACAGGGTTTATTCGGGCTGATGCTGCTGATGACCCAAATGCTGCCGGAGGCGTTAATTGTCATACCCCTTTACGCCACCATCGACAAACTTCACCTTAAAGACAGTCTGGTGACGCTGGCATTAGTGGACACGGCTTTTGTGCTGCCCATCTGCATCTGGATATTGAAGAACGTGTTCGACACGATACCCTACGAAATTCGAGATGCAGCGCTGGTGGACGGCTGTACGCGTATGCAGATGTTATGGCGAATCATGCTGCCTATTTCAGCGCCGGGTCTGGTGGCGGTGGGTGTAGTGGCATTTTTTCATGCGTGGAACGAGTATCTTTTTGCTGCCAGTTTGATCGGAAACCGAAAGCTTTATACCGCACCGGTTGGACTGGGTTCCATGATTTCGATGATTGACACGCCGATTGATAAGCTGATGGCGGGCGGATTGTTATTTTCGATTTTCCCGGTCATTTTCTATTTGCTGGTGCAGCGGTACATCGTTGCTGGATTGAGCGCGGGCGCGGTAAAGGGGTAAGAGATTCAACGCCAAGGCGCAACGAGAATACATTTAAACAGCATACCCAAAGACAAAAGTCCGATTTTACCGCAGTACTAAAGCAGGCTTCGCCAAAAGATATAAGGTAAGGAAGAAGAGCGCACAGCCGTGCGCCCCTACATCCGACCTTTTAGAAACGTATCGTAGAAGGAAAAGATTAGGATGAGCAACCAAGAATTGGAACGTGCTCGTGGTGAATTACAGGCGTTAGGGGCAGATTTTGCCCTGCTGTCATCCAGCGAGAACGTGACCTATGTCAGCCACTTTGAAGTGCCAGTCGATTTCGGGGCGAATGCGACGTTGAGCGCTGCGCCACCGATGGCTGCAATTGGGGTGAAAGATGAGGGTGCTGCGGCGCTAATGATCCCCAATTCGTATGAAAAGGACGCAAAGCAGCAGAGCGCAGGGGTTGAAGTTCGAAGTTACGTGCCGGTTGATTGGTGGACTCCAACCGACGGACGCATGAATTATCTGCATTTGTTGGGCGAGACGTTACGGCAGCTTGGATTTGGAAAAAGCCCGTTTAAATTGGCGATTGAGGAACGGACGCTGCCGGTTTCGGCTTTGCAGTTGATTATGGACGAGTTCCCGAAGGTGCAGATTATTGAGGCGGGCGCGGCGCTGGCGGCGGCACGAGCGATCAAGAGCGCGTATGAATTGGATAAGCTGCGCTTCGCGGCGGAGGTCAACAAAGCGGGACATACCGAACTGCGGCGGCAAACCCGAGAAGCGGGCAAGAACGAGTTTGATATGTGGGCGGCGGTCATCAATGCGATGGAGAAGAAGGTAGGACATCCACTGATGGTGTTCGGGGAGCTGGTGACTGGAAGCCGCTGCAAGTGGGTGAATTATCCCGGTGGGCCGAAGGATGTGGTGACCAAAACCGGCGACTTGGCGCTGATGGATATGAGTCCGCGCGTGAACGGGTACTGGTCAGACACAACGAACACGATGGTGGTGGGTGGTGTTCCTGCGACGGAGAAGCAGAAGCGTTACGGCGTGGCGGCGCGCGAGGCTTTCCATGCGGCGGCGGAGATGCTGCGTCCCGGTAAGCAGGCGAAAGATGCGTTCATCGCGGCGAACGCGGCTTTTGAGAAGCACGGCCTCAAAATCGGGCATTACGCGGGGCATCAAATCGGGGTTTCGGTGAATGAAGCACCGCGACTTGTGCCTTACGACGAGACTCCGATTCGGGCGGGGATGGTGTTCTCAATAGAGCCGGGAGCTTACGAGGGCGAACACGGTGATACCGGCGCACGAATGGAAAAGTCGGTGATTGTTCACGAGTCGGGGCCGGAAATTATCTGCGACTTCGAGTGGGGATTCTAGGAAGTACCTAGTCGTGAGTGCCGAGTACCGAGTGAAGATAAGTGCTGAAAATTGAAACAGAGCACCGGACGCGATTTTGACGATTGACAATTAAATTTGGTGTTAGCAATGACGGACGGCATGTATGCCGTCCCTACGCACAATGTTTTCGTAGGGAGACGATATATCGTGTCCGGCAAGAAATGATTACCTGAAAATATTTGAGAAGAAATTTATCTGTGACCAATAGAGAAGCAAATTTATGAAAATTACGGACATTGAGACCTACAGCGTCAGTGCAGGATGGAAAAACTGGTTATTCATCAAGGTGCTGACGGACACCGAGTATTACGGGATTGCGGAAGCGACGATCAACGGGTTCATCAAGACGACGGAAGCCTCGGTGCATGAACTCAAGCACTTCGCCATCGGACGCGACCCGCGCGAAGTGACAGCGATTGCGACCAAGATTATCAGCAGCATTCAGGACGCGGGACACATTCACCGGATGGTGATGGGCGCGGTGGAAGTGGCCTGTTGGGATATTTTGGGAAAAAGTCTGGGTGTGCCGATTTATCAACTGTTGGGTGGGAAGGTGCGCGAGAGCATCCTCGGTTATGCCAATGGTTGGTATCGGGCAGAACGCACACCCAAAAATTTTGTCGAGGCCGCGGAATATGCAGTCGGCAAAGGGTTTGCCGCGCTCAAGATTGATCCGTTCGGGTTGGCGAAATACTTCATTAGTGAGGCGGAAATCAAAGAAGCCTACGATATCTTGAAGGCGATTCGGGAGCGTTTCGGTCCCGCGCTAAAGATCATGATTGATGTTCACAGCCGATTCTCTCCGGCGGAGGGCATCCGCGTGGCGGAGGCGATGCAAGATTTGGATTTGTTCTGGTGGGAAGAACCGACCAGCCCCGAACGCGAGATTCTTTCAAATGAGGTGGCGCTGCGAAGCCCAATCCGTGTGGCAACGG
This sequence comes from Anaerolineaceae bacterium, assembly GCA_016124855.1. GTDB lineage: Bacteria > Chloroflexota > Anaerolineae > Aggregatilineales > Phototrophicaceae > CFX2. The sequence continues at coordinate 19,798 of WGMX01000080.1, forward strand.
GTGAGCAGTTCGACAAGATCGGGCAGTTCTTCACGCTGGCGGAAGGCGGCGGCATCAGCATCTGGCAGCCAGAACCGATGTCGTTAGGCGGCATCAAGAACACGATGGCGGTAGCGCATATCGCCGAGGCCAACGGCGCGTGGATTGCGCCGCATCAAAGCGGTGGGCCGGTGGCAACGGCGGTTTGTTTACAACTGGCGGCCTGTATCCCCAACTTTCTGATTCAGGAACATTTTGATCCGTTTAATGAGGATTGGACGCAGGATATTGTCGATTGGCACCCGTCGATTGATGCCAGCAACGGGCATTTGTCGTTTCCGACTGCGCCGGGTTTGGGGTTGGATTTGAATTTAGAAGTGATCGCCGAGCATCCGTATGATCCGGCGGCGTATTTTGATACCAATCAGGCTGGTTGGGAGAAGCGTTTGGGTCAGCGGGCGAAATAGACTAAAAGCCTTAACGCAAAGGCGCAAGGATGCAAGGACGCAAAGAAAACCCTTCCTTAGTCCTACATCACCAACGTTCGCAGGCTCACTCTGGTGATAGCCCGCAAGCGAGGGGAAATAAAACTGGAAATGCAATTTAACCGCAGAGACACAGAGGACGCGGAGAGAAGGCAGAGCAATTATGAAAATTACAAAGATTGAAACGATTTGGTGTGACACCTTACTACCGACGAGTTGGGTGCGAATCCATACGGATGACGGGTTGATCGGGTTGGGGGAAACGTATTATATCCCGCGAGCGGTAAGCGCGGTGATCCATGATGTGTTTGCCAAGCTGCTGTTGGGGCGTAATCCGTTGGACATCGAGAACCACTGGCAGAATATGTTCTCGACGGTGAACTTTTTCGGGTTCGCGGGTTCGGAAATGCGGGCGATCAGCGCGGTAGATGTGGCGCTGTGGGACATCGCAGGGCAATACACCGGACAGCCGATTTATAACCTGCTGGGTGGCCGAAGCCGTGACCAGATCATGATTTACAACACCTGCGTCGGACATGGACAGTATCAAGATTATCAACGCTGGGCGGATGGTCATGCGGGCGAACTGGCGGCGGAATTACTGCAGCAGGGTGTCAAGGCCATGAAGATTTGGCCGTTTGATCAATTTGGTGTGTCGCTGGATGGGCCGGGGCAAAAAGCGGCGCGTGCGCAAGGCACATCCGGTTCAAATGTGATCGGGCCGGTGAGCCATTTCTTGAGCAAAGCGGAACTCAAGAAGGGGCTGTCCTACGTGGAGGATATTCGCAGTACGGTTGGCGACAAAATGGAAATTGCCATCGAGGGTCATGCGCGTTGGAATTTGCCAGAAGCGGTGAAGATCGCACAGGCGCTGGAACCCTATGACGTGATGTGGCTGGAGGAGATTATTCCACCGGATAATATCGAAAGTTATGCGCGGCTGAAACAGCAGACCAAACTCAAGCTGTGTGTTAGCGAACGGTTATTCACGCGCTTTGGTTTTCATCGGGTGGTGGAGGACAACGCGGCAGATGTCATCATGCCGGATATGGCGTGGACGGGCGGAATCAGTGAGACACGCAAGATTTGTGCGCTGGCGGACACGTATTATTTGCCGGTGACGAGCCATGACTGCATCGGGCCAGTGGCGTTGTGGTCGGCGGCACACATGATGCTGCATGTGCCGAACGCGATGATTGTAGAAACGGTTCGGGCGTATTACAACGGTTGGTACAACGACATTGTGACCGACCGAATTCCGATCCATGATGGGATGATTTCGCTGGAAGGCAAACCGGGTCTGGGTACGAAGCTGCGCGAGGAAGTGTTGAATCGGGCGGATGTGCATATTGAGGTCAGTGAGGCGAAATAAATCTCACCTGAAAAGAAACCATGAGAATTGATTGTAGGGTCGCACAGGTATTTTACCGCCACACAATAGCGTGGTAGCGCGAAATCGGACGCGATATATCGCGTCCCTACATAAAGATTTGAGGGAAATAACATGTATTTCATGTGTGGTGTAGGGACGGCATATATGCCGTCCGCTCCCGTAAATTTCTCCACCACGCTGTTGTGTACACATAACACGGCTTTGCGCCCAACGGAAAACAATGATTTTTTGAATTTAAATAGCAAGAGAATCAATCAAAGGAATTATGGATGCGCCCATTTCATCTTGCGATAACGGGTGATTTTTTGAATGAACAGGGAACGAGCGCTTATGGCGATTTGGGTTTCGGGGCGATGGAGTCCTGCCCGTTCATTGACATTCATTACATTATGGAACATGCGCCGAGGGCGAATGATCCCAGTTATTGGGACAATTTGTACTCGATGGAAGTCAAGGCCGAACATCTCAAAGGCATGGACGGTTTGATTGTGCTGCGGCCTTATATTCGCGCTCATGCTTACGCGGGTGCGGAAAACTTGACGGTGATTGGACGCTCCGGCGCGGGCTACGACAAGATTGATGTGCCAGCCTGCACTGCTAACGATGTGCTGTTGTTCAACCTGCCGAACACGCTCAATCATTCGACGGCTTCAACGGCGTTGATGTTTATCCTTGCGCTGACGAAAAATTTGATGGCGCAAGATCGTGTCACCCGCGCGGGACGATGGGATTTGCAGGCGGAAGTGTTGGGAACCGAGATCGAGCGCAAGACGTTGGGAATCATTGGGTTGGGCGCAAGTGGACGTGAACTGGCACGGATTATCGCACCGTTCAATATGCGGATTTTGGCTTATTCGCCACATGCTGAGCCAGAGCAGGCGGCAGCGCTGGGCGTTGAGTTGACTTCGCTCGAAACCCTGATGCGCAAGTCGGATGTGGTGAGTATCCATGCCAGCCTGACACCGGATAAGTACCACATGATTAAAGCCGAACACTTGGCGATGATGAAGCCCAAAGCCTTTTTCGTCAATGTGGCGCGCGGTGCGCTGGTCGATCAAGCAGCGTTGGTCAAGGCGCTGCAAGAACGGAAAATCGCTGGGGCGGGTTTGGATGTGTTCGAGGTTGAACCGCTTCCGGCGGATGATCCGCTGACTAAACTGGATAACGTGCTGCTGACTCCCCATTGGGCGCCGGCGACATCCGACATCTGGACGGCGGGTGGTTTGCTGATGGCTCAGTGTATGCTGGATGCGGCACAGGGCAAAATTCCACCGAATGTCATTAATAAGTCGGTGTTGGATAGTGCCAAGTTTCAGGCGAAGTTGGCGCGGTTTGTGGAAAATCAGGCGGTGCAATTATGAACCCCTCCCTAACTCTCCTCCGGAGGCGAGGGAGGGCGCGAGCCATAAGATTGCGATTCTCAAAGTCGATACTGTTTGTTTTCGGGATAGAAATGCTATTTAACTAAAGGTTCAAAACGTTATGTCCATGAGTAAAGATCAATATCTGGCACTGTACCGGCAGATGCTGGAAATCCGGCGGACGGAAGAAGCACTGGCGAAGTCACACCAAGCGGGTTTGATTCACGGTGCGTGTCATACCTATGTGGGAGAAGAAGCGATTGCCACTGGAGTGTGCGCTCATCTGATGCATAAAGACGCGGTGTTCAGCACCCATCGCGGGCATGGTCATGCGCTGGCGAAAGGGGTGCCGCCGCGTGAGTTGGTGGCGGAATTGTTCGGGCGGGCGACAGGTGTTTCTCGCGGACGTGGCGGTAGTATGCATCTGTTCTCGCCTGAAGTGGGCATGATGGGAACCAGCGGCATCGTCGGGCCGTGTATTTTACAGGCAACGGGCGCGGGCTACAGTTCCAAGTTATTGAACAATGGCACGGTCGGTGTGGCCTTCTTCGGAGATGGTGCAAGTAATAACGGCGCGTTCCACGAAGGGTTGAATCTGGCGGCGATCTGGGATTTGCCGGTGATTTTTGTCTGCGAGAACAACATGTATGCCACCGAAGTGGCTTTCTCGTATGCCACGCGCAATACGGAAGTGGCCGAACGCGCCCAAACTTATGGCATGGCGGCCTGCGCGGTCGATGGTAATGATGTGCTGGCGGTTTATCAGGCGGCGGAGGAAGCGGTGAGTCGTGCGCGGGCGGGCAAAGGGCCAACCCTAATTGAAGGCAAGACCTATCGCACCCGTGCTCATGCCGAGGGAATGCGGGATGCGGGTTATCGCACGGCGGAAGAAGTCGAGGTCTGGAAGAAGCGCGATCCAATTAGCAATTATCGGGACAAGCTGCTGCAAATGGGCGCGGCAAGTGAGGCTGATTTTGAACAGATTGAGGCCGACGTGAAAGCGCTGGTGGATGAAGCGGTGGAGTTCGCCAAGAACAGCCCGTATCCTGATCCCGCGACCGCCAGTCAATATATTTATAGTCAATAATAGACCCCCACCCTAACCCTCCCCCGTAAACGAGGGAGGGAATAAAGAGAAAACAAGGAAGAAAAATGCGTGAGATTACGTTTACGGCAGCGGCACGAGAAGCGCTGACCGAGGAAATGGAACGACAGCCCGAAATATTTGTGGTCGGTGAAGGCATTGGCGCACGCGGTGGCAACTGGGCCACGACCGTTGGCCTCTATGAAAAATATGGGCCGATGCGTTTGCGCGATACCCCGATTGTGGAGCGCGGATTCGTCGGGATGTGCGCGGGCGCGGCGATGACCGGTTCGCGTCCAGTGGTGGACTGCATGTTTTTTGACTTCATCCTCGACAGCATGGGCGAACTGATTAACCAAGTTGCCAAGATGCAGTACATGAGCAGCGGACGGCTGAAAATGCCGTTGATCTTGCGCGGATGCATCGGTATCGGTGGTTCATCCGCTACCCATCACTCTGGCAATTATTACCCGCTGTTCACACAGATTCCGGGTTTTCGGGTAGTGCTGCCGAGCAATGCTTATGATGCTAAAGGCTTATTTAAAACTGCCCTCCGCAGCGATGATCCGGTCATTTTTATGGAACACAAATCACTCCTCAATACCAAAGCGGCTGTGCCGGAGGAAGAATATTTTATCCCCTTCGGGCAGGCGGCGGTTGTCCGTGAGGGAACGAACGCGACAGTCGTGGCGATTGGCACGATGGTACGCAAAGTGCAAGACGCAGCGGACGTTCTGGCAAAAGAAAACATCAGCATTGAGGTGATTGATCCACGAACGCTTGCGCCATTGGACATCGGGACGATTTTGCAATCGGTTCACAAAACGGGCAGGCTGTTGATTGTCGATGAAACTTTTGCACCCTGCGGCATCGGGGCGGAAATCGCGGCACAGGTGACGGCGCAAGGCTTTGATGACCTTGATGCACCAATCCAGCGTTTGAATGGTTCGCATACACCTACGCCGTACAGTCCGACATTGGAAGCGGCGGTGATACCGAGTGGCGAACAAGTGCTGCAAGCCATCCGTGACCTGCTGGCGGAATGAGGTCAAATTATGGCGATTGAAATTGTGATGCCCAAGCTGGGCTGGACGATGGAAGAAGGCACGCTGGTCGAATGGATGAAGCAGGACGGCGATGCGGTGCAGCCCGGTGACATTATGTTCACCATCGAGAGTGACAAAGCGCTGCAAGAAGTCGAGTCGTTTGAGGCGGGAATCTTCCGCATTCCGCCCGACTCGGATGTGGTGGGGAAGGCGCTGCCGGTGGGAACCGTTCTGGCGTACATTGTGCAAGCGGGTGAGGCCGCGCCGTTTGAGAACATACCCCCACCCCAACCCTCTCCCGTAAACGAGGGAGGAAGCAAAATACCCCCACCCCAACCCACGTTGGATACCTTCGCAGGCTCAGTCCTCCAACAGCCCATAGCAACAGGGGAGGGAGCAAGTCAACCGAATTACTCACTGCCGCCGAGTCTGGTGCAAAATGGGAATGGGGTATTACCCAACATTAGTCCACGCGCGAGGCGGGTGGCACATGAATTGGGTATTGATTGGACGAATCTAAAGGGCAGCGGACGCACCGGACGGATTGTTGAGCGGGATGTTCGGGCGGCGGCTGAGGCTGTGCCAGCGATGGTATCTGCGCCTCAGATTTCGCCAGTTGCCAGACGCGCAGCCGAGGAACTGGGCGTGGATGTATCCGCGTTGGCGGCACAAATGCCCGGTCAGCGCATCACCCGCGAACATGTGGAACGTGCCGCACAACCGCCAATCCCCGCGCCTGCTGGCACATCACCAATATCAGCCAACGAAACACGAACACCGATTCCACGTCTGCGGCAGGTAATCGCCGAGCGTATGAGTGCCAGCAGCCAAACGACTGCGCCTGTTACCCTGACCACCGAAGTCGATGCCTCCGAATTGGTCAATCTGCGGCAGGGATTGAAAGCTACCGGACAATCCGACACGCGACCTGTTCCCAGTTATAATGACCTGCTGGCAAAATTAGTCGGCGAAGCGCTGGCGCAGCATCCACAGTTGAACGCGCGCATTGACGGCGATTCGATCGTGACCTCCGAAACGGTCAACATGGGTTTTGCGGTGGATACCGAACGCGGCCTGTTTGTTCCAGTTGTGCGCGACATCCGTAATAAGAGCATCCGGCAAATCACGGCGGAAGGGGTTCGGTTGGTGGCGAGTGCCCGTGAAGGCAGTCTAAAATCTGAGGATATGAATGGCGGGACGTTTACCATCACCAACCTCGGCATGTATGAAATTGATGCCTTCACGCCAATTATCAATCTACCCCAATGTGCGATTTTGGGTGTCGGGCGGATTGTAGCGAAGCAGGTGGTGATGGATGCCGAGGCTGAGAAGGTTGCCATCCGGCAGATGATGTTCTTAAGTTTGACGTTCGATCATCGGTTGGTGGATGGTGCTCCCGCCGCGCGGTTCTTGCAGACGGTGAAGCGGTTTATCGAGCAGCCGTATCTGTGGTTGGTGAATTAGACCCCCACCCTAGCCCTCCCCCGTAAACGAGGGAGGGAATGAATTCAGATGATTATTAGCGGACACAATGTCCCTACAAAATTCAATAATTGGAGAAAGCAATGAAATTAGTATCTTTTGTTCAAAACGGCGCGACCCACATTGGCGCGTTGGTTAATGAGAACAGCATCGTTGATTTCAGCCAAGCAGACGCGAGTCTGCCAACAGATATGCTGGGCTTCCTCAAAGGGGGCAAAACGACCCAAGCGGCGGCCCAGAAGGCCGTTGATGGAGGGGCAAAGACGATTGCCCTTTCGGATGTCAAACTGCTCGCACCGATTCCTAATCCGGGGAAGATTATTTGCATCGGTCTGAATTACAGCGATCATGCCGCCGAAACCGGACAGCCAATCCCCAAGTTTCCGATTATCTTCTCGAAGTATTCGAATACAGTGATTGCAAACGGCGAGAATATCGTGCTGCCGCGCGTGAGCAATGAAGTCGATTACGAGGCGGAACTGGGTTTTGTGATTGGCAAAACGGCGAAATATGTCAAGGCGGCGGATGCGCTGGACACTGTGGCGGGTTATTTACCGATTAACGACGTGAGCGCGCGGGATTACCAGACTCGCACCAGCCAATGGACGATGGGCAAAACATTTGATACCTTCGCGCCGATGGGACCGGCTTTGACGACCAGCGACGAAATCCCAAACCCCGGCAACTTAAAAATCAGCCTGACGATTAACGGCGAAACACTGCAAAACTCGAATACGGATAAGTTGATCTTCAACGTTCAACAATTGATCGAGGCATTAACCGAAGTGATGACGCTCGAACCGGGTGATATTGTCTCCACAGGTACGCCACCGGGTGTGGGCATGGCGCGTAATCCCAAGCGCTATATGAAAGCGGGTGATGTGGTTAACGTTACGATTGAGGGCTTGGGAACGTTGAGCAATCCGGTGGTGGCAGAATAGGTGCAAGCTGCAAGTGACAAGAGGCAAGGCAAAGGCAAATTAACCACAGAGGCACAGAGAACGCAGAGAAAATGCAAAGAGCGTTATGAGCGAAAAAGTTGTTCTGGTCACGGATTACACATGGCCTAGCACGGCGGTTGAGGCGACGGTGCTGAAAACGGCTGGCGCCCGTCTGTTGATTGCCGAGCGGGGTGACGAGGATGAACTGCTGAGTCTGGTTTCGCAAGCGGATGCGATTTTGACCTGCTTCAAGAAAGTATCGGCGGCGGTGGTGCGGGCAGGTGAAAAGCTGCAAGTCATCGGGCGTTATGGCATCGGTGTGGATAACATCGCGGTAGATGAGGCGACACGGTTGGGCATTCCGGTGACGAATGTGCCGTCTTACTGCTTGGATGAAGTGGCGGAACACGCGCTGGCTTTGATGCTGGCCTGTGCGCGGAATATTTCATATTATGACCAAGCCATTCGGAATAATGATTGGGCGCTGAACAAACAGCGCCCGTTATTTCGTATTCGTGGCAAAACATTGGGCATTATCGGCTTCGGGAAAATCGGACAAATGCTCGCAACCAAAGCCATGAGCCTCGGATTCAAGGTGATTGCGCACAGCCCAAATGCTGATTTGTCGATGGCGCAAGCACTTCATGTGGATTTAGTGAGTCTGGATGCCGTCCTCAGCCAATCGGATTTCCTCAGTTTGCATGTGCCGATGAAGCCCGAAACACGCCACCTCATCAATGCTGATCGGCTGCGACAGATGAAACCGACAGCCTTTTTAATCAATACCGCACGCGGCGGATTAATTGACCACGAGGCGCTGCTGCAAGCGCTGCGCGACGGTTGGATTGCAGGTGCGGGACTCGATGTGTTCGAGGCTGAACCGTTGGCTGCTGAACATCCGTTGTTTGGTCTGCCGAATTTGATCGCCACGCCGCATGTGGGGTTCTACTCGGAAGAGTCGTTGGTGGAATTGCAAACAAAGGCGGCGGAAAATGTGGCGGCAATCCTCACAGGTCGTCGTCCGCTGGCGCTGGTGAACCCCGATGTGCTGAGTCTGCCGCGCTGGGCGCACCTGACGTGACTTTTATCCATAAATTTTAGATACATCGGCGTATTGCGGATCAACAAATTATTTTAAGATAGTTGACAGTGTAATGATGAATTTTCGTGGAATATATTTTTTAAATACACCGAATGAGTATCATGCAGATCGTTCATCAGCTCATTAATAGCCAATCTCGAACGTGTTTGACACGATTTTCATTTCGCGCCTATACTTAATTCGACCCGTCTTTATGTTTTGTGAGTGTTGGGTTAATTTCCTCCCGTAATAGATTGTTCGAAGTGGAGGTAAGTTTGTCCTTTACGCAAAAAAGTAAATAAATTATTGCATAATCTTAAAATACAGGTGGGTTTCGGTTTCATCTGAAATCTCAAACTAAATTAACATCGGTCAGTTTCATCGTGCAAACTTAATATTTTGATTTACTAAACCGGATAAATATCCACAAAATCTTCTATCAAGCTTATATGGCAAGGATCAACGCGTCGAGCAATTTTTATGTTTGGAATTTAGTGGAGGAGTATGAAAAAAACTTTTCTTAGAAAAATACTCGCCATTTCAGTCATTTTAATATCGGCTTGTACGTCTGCCGCGCAGACAACAGACTTAATACCTGTCACCATACAGCTTGGAACGACGCACCAAGCGGTATATGGAGGGTTTTATGCGGCAGATCAAAATGGAAATTATGCGCGCGAAGGACTAGCAGTCGATTTTATTGAAGGAGGGCCGAATGTTGATCAGGTCGCTCCTTTAATGGATGGTACAGCTCAGTTTAGTATTATGGGCGCGAGTGCTGTAATTGCTCAACATGCAGCGGGAAAGCCTGTCATCGCGCTGGCGACTATTTTGCGGCGCGATCCGGTAGTCTTTTTTAGTCTAGCCAGTTCCAACATTGTCCACCTGAAAGACTTTGTGGGCAAAAAGGTTCTTGCCACACCAAACGTACGACCTCGTTTGTACGCCATGCTTGCAAAAGCAGATATTGACCGCAGCCAGATTACGCTTGTCGATAGCAGTAGTTTTACTGATCTTTACACGGGCGAAATTGATGTCGCCAGTGGACTCATCACGAGTGCTGTGCTGGCCGCGCGACGAGCGGGACATCCCGTCAATATCATTTATCCGGATGACTACGGAGTCCATTTTTATTCGACCACGATTGACGCTACCGAGGATTATGTCGCGGCTCATCCCGATGTGGTAACGAAATTTCTTCGGGCAAGTTTTCAAGGTTGGGCAGAAGTTGTTGAAGACCCACAATCGGTTGGAACGCTGGTCAGTCATTACAACCCGAAGGCGGATGTGGAACTCGAATCAGCCAGTATGGTCGCCTCGATCCCCTACATCAATACCGGTGAAGATAATATCGGATGGATGAAGCCTGAGGTATGGGCAGGCATGCTGCGAACGATACGCGCCGAAGACGAAAGCTTCCCCTCGTTGGACATCACGAATGTCTACACGATGAAATTTATCCAACAAATCTACGGGGATAATCGGTCATGAGGCCAACCCTGCGGCTAACGTTAAAAGTAACTCTGACCTTTGTGGTATTCGCTGTTGTGCTGCTGAGTATTGTGGGATTCCTCGCCTACCGGAGTGGACGCAGCGGTTTGGAGGAATCCACCTTCGCAGGGCTGCTTTCGACGGCTATCGAAAAAGAAGCCTCTTTGGAAACATGGATTGCAGAAGCCCAAAGCCAAATTGCGAAAATTGGCCAATCACCATACATGCGCGAAAAGGTGGCGGTATTAAGATCTGCGGCGAACGACCTAAAGACACACGATGAAATCGTTGGTGAACTGCTCCCGCAAACCGGAACAGGGAATATCTTTCGTAAGTTAGCGATTTTAGAACCGGACACGGGCAAAATTATCGCGTCAACAGACCCTGATGAAGAAGGCACATTTAAAGAAGACCGGCCTTACTTTGTTAATGGTCAAAAGGCAGCCTACGTACAGAATGTTTACTTTTCACTTGGATGCCAATGTCCGGCTATGACGGCTGCCGCACCGATAAAATCAAATGATGGTGAGTTATTGGCTGTTCTGTCGGGACAACTCAACTTAGATGATATGGGAACCATCATTAACCGGACTTCAGCCCAATATCAGACGGCTGATGCTTACCTCGTAAACACATCTAACCTGCTGGTTAATCAACCGCGCTTTGTGCCTGATGCGGCGATCCTTCAGAGGGGTGTGTATACAGAGGCAGTCCAACGGTGTTTGCTTAAGAAAAATGGCTCCATTCTGGATACCGATTATCGTGGTATACCGGCAATGGCTGTCTTTCGCTGGTTAAGCAACCGCAATCTGTGTCTGGTCGTTAAGGTTGACCAGTCGGAAGCGCTTGAACCGGTGGCGGTATTTGGACGTACTTTATTAGTCACTGCCGGAGTCGCGTTACTTGGCGCATCCCTTTTGGCTGTGAGCTTAGCGCAGACCATCACCCTCCCCATTTTAACTTTGAAGAATGCGGTGACGCAGTTCGGGCAAGGCAAATTACAGCTTCGATTTCCAAAGCCTTCGCAGGATGAAATCGGCGAACTGGCACGCGAATTCAACACGATGGCGGATGCGATTGTTGAGAAGGAAAAACTGTTACAGGATTACGCTAAGAATCTTGAGGAGCGCGTCAACGAACGTACCGCGCAGCTTTCGTTTCTTGTCACCGCCAGCCAAACGCTTTCCGAGTCCTTTGATTATTCCGCGAGGCTTAAGAAGGTGGCAGAACTGGCTGTGCCAAAAATCGCCGATTGGTGCACCGTCGATATTCTCGACGACGATGGGGTTTTGCAGCGGGTTGCTGTTGTTCACACGGATCCCCAGAAAGTGGCATATGCCTATGAACTGCAGCGCCGTTTTCCGCCTGACCCAAATGCAGCAGCTGGAAACTACAATGTCATTCGAACAGGGAAATCGGAGTTTTATCCAAACATACCGGATGAATTAATCACAGCGACGACCAACGACGCCGAGATCATTGATATTATCCGTCAACTGGGCTTAAAGTCCTCCATGACGGTTCCACTGACGGCACACGGGCATACGTTCGGTACGATGACACTGGTTATGGCGGAGTCGGGACGGCACTTTGATGCCAGCGATTTGAGCCTCGTTGAAGATTTAGCGGGGCGAGCGGCGCTGCTCATCGATAACGCCAAACTGTTCAGCGAAACGCAGCAGCTGAATACCGAGTTAGAACAGCGTGTTCAAGAACGGACAGCCCATTTAACTGCCGTCAACAAAGAGTTGGAAGCCTTTAGTTATTCTGTGTCTCATGATCTACGGGCGCCGCTGCGCGCGGTTGATGGGTTTAGCCAAGCCCTTTTGGAAGATTACAACGATTCCTTGGATGCAATGGGGCAAGATTTTTTGAACCGGATTCGCAATGAGAGCCAGCGGATGGGACATCTGATTGATGATTTGATTGGGCTGTCTCGCTATTCGCGAACCGAGATGAATTTCGTTGAGGTTGATCTCAGTAAAATCGCGGGTGAACTTTTGGCCGAGTGCAAAGAAAAAGAGCCTGATCGTGTGGTCGAGATTAGCATTCAAGAAGGGGTTGTGGGCTGTGGGGACGAGCGGCTTATCCGTGTAGCATTGCAGAACTTAATTAACAACGCGTGGAAATTTACCAGCAAAACGCCCCAAGCTCGCATTGAATTTGGCTGTACACAGGATACGAACCCGCCGGAATATTACGTGCGCGATAACGGCGCGGGCTTTGATATGGCTTACGTCAGCAAGCTCTTTGGCGCATTTCAACGGCTGCACGGCATGAACGAGTTTACAGGTACAGGTATCGGGTTAGCCACGGTACAGCGAATCATGCACCGGCATGGTGGGTTTATTCGTGCCGAGGGGAAAGTCAATGCGGGTGCAGCATTCTATTTTACGCTTGGGGAAAATAATTGTGTATAAAGAGGAGCGGTTAATGAGCCATATACTGCTGGTTGAAGACAATCCGAACGATCAGCTTCTAACGCAGCGTGCTTTCAAGAAAAGCAATCTAGGCAATGAACTGGTCATCGTCAGTGATGGTGAGGAAGCGTTGAATTACTTGTTCGGTACGGATACTTCAGAGCCTCAGCCGCTGCCTGTCCTCATTCTGCTTGATTTGAAACTGCCCAAAGTAGATGGTTTGGAAGTTTTGCAGCGCATCCGTAACCATGAACGAACCCGACTGCTACCGGTTGTTATTTTGACATCATCCAAAGAACAGGATGATCTTATGCGCAGTTATTCGTTGGGTGTTAACAGCTACGTTCGTAAGCCGGTCGATTTTAATGAATTCGTTGCCGCCGTCCAGCAGTTGGGATTGTACTGGCTGGTGCTGAATGAAAGACTAATTAAGTAGAGACTGAAGAAATGCCATGCGTAAGCCACTCAAGGCACTGATTTTAGAAGATTCTGAAAATGATATTCTTCTCCTTCTCCGTGAACTGCGACGCGGTGACTTTGATATCGATCATTTTGTCGTCAGCAATGCGTCAGATATGCGGGCAGCTTTAAGCAGCGGTGACTGGGACATAATCCTTTCCGACTATGCTATGGGCGGATTTGACGCGTTGGCTGCCCTGAAAATCGTGCAGGAATTTCGGATCGATATTCCGTTTATTATTATTTCGGGAACGGTCGGGGAAGATACCGCCGTTAAAGCCATGAAAGCTGGCGCGAGTGACTTTTTTGCAAAAGACAAACTCACAAGGCTCGTACCGGCTGTCGAGCGTGAGCTGCGAGAAGCGGCAGGTCGGCGTAAACGAGCGCAGGCGGAGGCGCGGTTCACAACCGCTTTTCAGGCCAGTCCCGTAGGAACGGTTATTTCTCGTTTATCGGATGGATTAGTAATGGATGTGAACGCTCGCTTTTTAAAGAGTTACGGTTTAACGCGTGACGAAGTTGTGGGAAAGCGTAGAGGAGAGCTTGAACTGTGGGAAGGGATAGATCGAACTGAAGAAGTTGTCCAAGAACTTCGCACTCAAGGTTCAGTCAATGGTATAGAAATAGCTTATCGCCACACATCGGGCCGGTTGGGCTACGCGCTGATGTCTGCCGAACTCATTGAGTTAGATAACGAAATGTGTATCTTGAGCATGATCCACGACATCACCGATCGGAAGGAAGCGGAGACTGCTATAGAAGCCAGCGAAGAAAAGTTTCGTTTGCTGGCGGAAAATTCGACCGACATGATTACGCGATATTCGGCTGAAGGCCAGTTTCTATATGTATCACCGGCATGTCAATCCTTGTTAGGCTACGAGCCGGACGAGCTTATCGGGCATTCGGCATATGAATTCCTTCACCCTGATGATATTGAAATCATCACTCAAGTACACCGGAAGGTATTGGAACATCCGGCAGTATACACAACGGCCTATCGCAATCGGCATAAAACAGGTCGCTATGTTTGGTTTGAAACAATCAGCCGCACTATGGTGGATGCGGGAACAGGCAAGGTTCTCGAAATTCAAGCCGCGTCGCGTGATATTTCGGCACGTAAAGAAGACGAGCAAGCGCTTGAACGTTATGCGCAGCGGCTTGAACTGCTTCATGATATTGACCTTGCCATTCTACGTGGGGAGGAACCAAAACCTGTTGCTGAATTGGTATTGCAGCGACTGCAAGTGTCAATGGCATTTGACAATGCCAGCATTACCATGTTTGATGCGGACACTCAACAGTATTTAGTGTTAGCTACTTTTGAGCCTATTCCCGATTATCAGCCTAATGAAGATATATGGTTGACAATTGATCAGTTGAAGCGCAACGAAATCTACACTGTAGACAATTTACAGAATAATGTGCAGTTACCCAACGATCAGGTATTGAAACGTGCCGGTTTCCAGTCTTATGTGCGCATCCCGCTGCTGTCCAGCGGGAATCTGCTAGGAACCTTCATGATATGTGCCAGAGAACCTCACATATTTTTAGAGGAAGAACTGAACGTTGCTAAAGAAGTGGCGTCTCAGTTAGCCATTGTGATTGAAAATGCACGCTTGCTTAAGGTCGAGCAGCGCCGAAATAGTGAACTTGAAGCCCTGCACCAAGCCAGCCTTGAGTTGACCAGCAGCTTAGACCTCGAACGTGTACTGACAACCGTTCTTGATTACGCGATTTTGTTGATCCATGCCAACGACGCGCATATCTTTTTGTATAAGGATAATACACTCACGTTCGGCGCCGCCCAATGGGACGGGGAAAGACATACCAGACCGATTGCTGAACCACGACCTGAGGGTTTAACCTATACAGTGGCAAAAAGTGGGCAGCGGATGATTGTTCCGGATGTTAATCAGCATTCTTCTTTTGCAAATTGGCAGTGGGGCGGCGCCATCATTGGTTTGCCTTTGCGATACGCGGGTGAAGTCAACGGTGTGATGTCTATTGCCCTGCTGCAACCGCATTATTTCGCGGAACATGAAATCCGGCTGTTAGAATTGTTGGCAGATCAAGCCGCTATTGCCATTCACAATGCGCAGCTTTACCAGCAGGTTCAAAGCCACGCCAAAGAACTCGAACAGCACGTCTTGGAACGCACGCAGGAACTTCAGCGGGCACGAGACCGTGTCATTGCGATTTTGAACAGCAGCAGCGATTCGGTCATTCTGGCAAACTCGCAGGGGCTTATCCAACAAACCAATCCGGGGTTCAACCGCCAGTTCGGCTACGATCAAGACGAGTTGTTTGACCGTCCGATGTCCAGTGTCATCGCACCTGAATCACTTGACCTGTTTCGTGAATCGATGGGATCAATCGGAAATAACAGAGAGTCGAAACGGATTGAGGTGGTTGTTCAACGTAAGAATGAAACAACCTTTCCGGCAGACACCTTAATCTCGTCGTTTGCAGAAGGGGATGAGCGCATGGTTGTTTACAGCCTGCGCGACATTTCGCGTCTGAAACAGGTCGAGCTTGAGCTTCGCAGTGCCCTTGAAGCAGAGAAAGAACTCAACCAGCTCAAAACCAGTTTCACGTCGATTGTGTCACACGAGTTTCGCACGCCTTTGTCCGTCATTTTGGCGTCGTCCGACTCACTGCTTACCTATTATGACCGTATGGATCAGCAGCGCAGGGTGGAGAAGCTCGAAAAGATCAACCAACAGGTGCAGCGGTTAATTCGGCTGATGAACGACGTGTTGACCATCACCCGCTCGGAAAGTGTTGGCTTTGACTTTAGACCCCGAAACCTTGACGTGATTCCGCTTTGTCAAGAAATTATCGAAGATGTCAAAGTGGTCTACAAACCGGATGCCAACATCACTTTCTCAGCCGAGGGTAAGTGTGAATCAGTTAATATAGATGAGTTTCTATTTAGTCACATTTTGCAAAATCTAACTTCAAACGCCGTTAAATATTCCAAATCTGATGGTCAGGTGGATATTCACCTCAATTGTTCACCCGCGCGCTTAATACTTCAGGTGGAGGACAACGGCATTGGTATACCGGCATCCCACCAAGCCTATTTGTTTCAAGCGTTTCGGCGGGCGACTAACGTCGGGCAGATTCAAGGAACGGGTATCGGGCTGACTATCGTTAAACGGGCAGTGATCGCACACGGGGGCAAAATCGACTTCAGCAGTGTCGAAGGCAGCGGTACGACCTTCACGGTTACGCTGCCGCTGAGCGCGAACAAAGATCAGTCGAATTAAACCCTTTACATTGTGTTTAAGAGCCAGCCACCATCAGCGGCAACCTCTGAACCCACGACAAAGGATGAAGTGTCTGATGCCAGAAACAGGGCTACTTTGGCGACTTCTTCGGGCTGGCCTAACCGCTTAACCGGTGAACGGGCGATACGTGCTACATCTTGAGCATCTAAAATGGCCTGTGAAGAACCGGAGCGTTCCAGAAGGCGGGTGGCAGTCGGGCCGATGGCAATGGTGTTCACCCGAATACTTCGTCCGATGAGTTCAGCCGCCAGCGCGCGAGCCAGCGCATGGATCGCGCCTTTGCCTGATGTATAAAGCGAACTGTTGGCAATACCGGTGAGCGCGTTCACCGAGCCATTGAAAATGATGGATGCGGGTGTGTTCAAAAAGGGAAGCGCTTTTTGAACCGTGAAATACGACCCTTTGAAATTGGTATCAATCATGTCGTCGAAAGCGGCTTCATCAATTTCTTCGAGCGCCGCGCCCTTAAAGACACCGGCGTTCACAAAGAGAATATCCAATTTCCCAAATGTTTCGTGAATGCGGGTCATCAGGCTGTCGATCTCACCGAGTTTGGAAATATCGGTTGGGACAGCCATCACATCGTCACCGAGTTCACGGGCAGTGGCTTCAAGCGTTTCAGGGTTGCGTCCTGTAATCACCACTTTAGCGCCGTTGGCATAAAATTCTCGAGCTGTCGCCAGACCGATGCCGCTGTTGCCACCTGTCACTAAAGCAACTTTACCTTCAAGCACGCCCATGATATTTTCCTTTGATTAAGCAGGCAGCACATGGTTGTGCGCCGTTCGGTGATACAGCCATGATACGGGCTGTAGGGTTGATTGTCGTGAGAAATTCCACTTATATTTGAGGTCATCTACACAGTCCAATGCGGGCAGGCTGTCAGACGTGGATGCAAATCAAAATCATCTCGAAATGAGCCGATTAGAACGGTTTCGGGTGCTGTTCGTTTTGGAATCGTGGACGGGCGATCAGGGAAGGCTTGAAGCCCTTCCGCTCAGTCAACTTGTAGATAACGCCCCACGATTTGACGGACTTTGGCACGGGCGCGGTGCAGCAGCACCCGTTGGTTGATTTCCGAAACCGCCAGAGCGTCACAGACTTCAGTCGCGCTCCAACCTTCAACATCGCGCATCAGAATCACCTGCTGTTGAAGTGTAGGCAGAAGGCGGATAGCAGCGTGAATATGCGCCAGTGTTTCTTGAGCCAGCAGACTGTCTTCGGGGATAACTTCCCATGTGTTGGGATGATTGTCGACCTGCCAGTGAAAGGCCGATTCCGCCGTGCTAGGCCGGCTAAAATCATCGGATGTGAGCGTGGACTCAAACTCGTCATAATCGGCGTCGATAATGTCGGAAAGGGATACATAGCGCCCTTCACGGTGGGCGCGCGTTATGGCACGGTTGGTGAGGATACTGAATATCCACGTTTTGAGCGATGAGCGTCCTTCAAAACGAGTTAATCCGCGCAGCACCGCCATCCATGTTTCTTGAATAACATCTTCAGCAACACACGGGTCTTTGACATAGATCAGCGCCAGACGCAGCATCGCGTCATAGTAAAGCGTCATCAATTTCGAAAAGGCGGCTTCATCCCCATCCCGTAGAGCATCAATCGGATGGTTGTTTGGTTCGGGATGCGCCGGATAAGTGAAGCCGGATTTTTCTGATGGTGACGTATGCCCTGATCTGTTGGTGTTGGGTTTGAAGATGGTATTCATGATGTTGTTAGGATGTCCCTGAAAAAGCGTCACGCAGCCACGAGGTAGCCAGTGCCATCGCGCCACGAGCTGCGCTGGTATCTGCCAGCGGGTTGAGCATAACGAAGTCATGGATTGTGCCTTGAAAACGGGCGGTGGTGACACGAACACCGGCTTGACGCAGCTTGTTGGCATACGCTTCACCTTCGTCCCGCAGCACATCTGCTTCAGCGGTAATGATTAATGCCGTTGGTAAACCTTTGAGCTGTTCGACGCTGGCTCTTAAGGGTGAAGCCGTAATTTGCTTACGTTCATCCGGGTCAGTTGTATATTGGTTCCAAAACCACTGCATGGCATCCCGTCGCAGGTGATACCCTTCACCGAACTGATGATAGGATTCCGTGTCGAAACTGGCATCGGTGACGGGGTAAAACAGCAGTTGATGTCCGATAACCGGAGCGCTGCGTTCTTTGGCAAGTAAGGTGACGGCTGCTGCCATATTGCCGCCGACACTGTCGCCAGCAACAGCGATGCGGTCAACGTCAAAGCTGTATTCTGACCCGTGTTCGGCAACCCATTGAACCACACTGTAACTTTCTTCGATGGCTGTTGGATATTTTGCCTCTGGCGACCGGCTGTAGTTCGGAAACACCACCGCTGCTTGAGCGCCAACCGCCAATTCACGGACGAGCCGGTCATGAGTCAGTTTGTCACCGAAAACCCATCCCGCACCATGAATAAAGAAAATCACAGGGAGTTTGGAGGGTGCGTTTTGCGGGCGCAAAATGCGAATGGATATCTTGCGACCTGTGCGCGTTTGAATGAATGTGTCCTCGATATCAACGGCAGGCAGATTGACCGGTTTGGATTGGACGTCGTCAAGCACCGTGCGACCGTTTTCCGGGCCAAGTTCGAACAAAAAAGGCGGTTTGGCGTTGGCATCTGCAAAGGCTTGTGCTTCAGGTTCAAGTTGAATTTGTGCGGTCATGTGCTTACCTTCGTAGGAAATAACGATAGATGGACATTTACTCGCGGGCATCGTCCCGTGAATGATGATAATTGTCTTCTGGTAGGGACGCAGTTCATCCCATCCGCATGTGATAGCTTAATTTGCCGGACTTAACTCAAGCACCGTCATGGCTGCTTCTTCAATCAATTGGGCGACACGAGAGGGGTGAGAAATCATGACGACATGTGATGCGCCATCGATAGCGATGGTGTTCTTTGAACCGGCACGTTCAGCCATAAAATGTTGAGCAGCTGCCGGAATATTCTTATCTGCTTCGCCGAAGATGAACCACGATGGCAGTGTTTTCCACGCGGCGGCGCTGGATGCTTCGGTGAGTGCGGCCTGTGTAATGGGGCGTTGGGTAGCCGCCATGATTTTGGCCTGTGCTTCGGGGACATCTGCTGCGAACTGCTGCCAGAATTTATCGGTCTGGATATACAGATCGGTGCCACCATCAGCAAGTTTAACCGGTAGAAGGGTCGGGCCAAGTGTGCTGCCCGGATAGCGACCGGAAAGGTCTGCGGCACTTTCCCCAATTTCGGGCGCAAAGGCGGCGACGTAGACCAGCGCTTTCACATTGTCGCTGGCATATGCGGCGTTACTAATGACCATCCCGCCATACGAATGACCGACGAGAATGACCGGCCCGTCGATGCTTTGAAGCAGGCTGGTGAGGTTTTCGGCGTCAACCTTTACACTTCGTAAGGGATTAGCGGCAGCCGCTGCGGGATAACCTTCACCACTTAATTGGGAGATAACCCCTTCCCAACTGGATGATTCAGCAAATGCACCGTGAACAAAGACAATCGTGGGTTTGGCATTCATAGTTATTTGTATCCCTCGCAATAAGGCTCAAAACCGAATATGAATGGTGTGGGTAGTAGGGAAAAGGCGTGTCTTTTCCCTACTCCACTGAATCTGGTAATTAGCTTGCGGATACTGCTGTGGCAGCTTCTTCGATCAGTTTGGCGACAGCATCAGGATGAGAAATCATCGGAACATGGCTTGATTCGACTTCGACGGTGGTTGCACCCATGCGCTTGGCGAACAGTCGCTCGACATCCGCAGGAATGGCTTCATCGTTGGTGGCGACCATATACCACGATGGGACGGATTTCCAAGTCGGGACACCCATCACATCGGCTAAGGCGGTGGTGTTCAAAGGCTGCTGAACCGACCACATCACCTTGGCTGTTGCCGGATCAACATCAGAAGCGAAGTGACCGACAAAATCATCCTGCGGCAGCCACGCATAGCCTTGAGTATCAATGACGAGATGGGCTAATGCGGGTGTGGGCGCACCCTGTGCCAACAGTGCACCAATCGATTCGCCTTCATCCAGACCGAAAGCTGCGATATAGACCACGCCGACAACTTTAGGATCATCTCCGCCTAGCGCGCTGATAATCTGACCACCGTACGAATGTCCGGCGAGAATGGTGGGGCCGGTCAAGGTATCAAGCACATGCTTCAACTTAGCGACATTATCCGCCAAGGATGTGTGCGGGAATTGAGGCGCGATAACATTGTATCCGGCGGCCTGTAGTTCCTTGATAACCGGGGCCCAGCTTGAACCGTCTGCCCATGCGCCGTGTACCAAGACAATGTTGGGTAGTACCGCGGCGGATCCGCTCGGTACGGCTGTGGCATCCTGAGCCATTACGGGGATGCTCACAATGAACATCGCCGCAATTACGAAAGCGATAGCGCGGGTTACGTTTCGTGCAGATGTCAGTCGTTTCATGGCAATCGTCTCCTAAAAATTAAGAACCTTTGGTTTAGTGTGGAAGCAGCCCTTTTTGTTTTGAACCGCTTCACCGACATCCTTAGAATAGACTTTTACCATGCCATCGTCGTGAGGATTTTCACTCATAAATGTGAGTGGTTTCACTCAAATGTCAACAACCTTAGCCCTGAATATGCGCTTCCAAAAACCACAGATCTTTGTCAACTGCACGTCCGATTTCGGTGAACAAATCCGCCGTAATCGCATCTTCATCATCGGTGGCGGTTTCAATGGCAGCACGAACGCCAGAGGCATAAGCCCCGTAGCGCTGGGCTAGAACTTCCACAACCTGTTTTTCAGTTACGATGTCGGTCGGGAATTCCGGCAGTTGGGACTGCGCAGCGGCGATCCGCACGGTTCCCATCGCTTTTCCACCCAGCGCGGTGGCGCGTTCAGCGATAGAGTCGGTGAATTCGCTCAGCCGCCCTGCCAGCTCGTCAAACAACAGATGCAGTTGGATAAAGTTCATACCTTTGACGTTCCAGTGGGCTTGTTTGACCTGACTGTAAAGATCAAAGGTGTCGGCTAACTGCTGGTTAACCAAGCCAATCATGGTATCGCGCAGGGGTTTGGATAAATCATTGCGCGTTTCGAATGTGTCTTTCTTTTTTGCCATTAGATTCCCCTCTCGTCGGTAGATAAATAACAATTGATTTAGATGACTGGTGGCGTCATTCTGTTCTTAACACCATCCAGCTTAAACCCTAAGCATTCTCGTTGTCGCCAGTAATTCCACTTAATTCCAAACTGGGGAGCAGCCCTCTGTCCATAACATGTAAGGTGGCTTCGAGACGCGACGAAACCCCCAACTTATCAAATATGTGGTAGAGGTGATTTTCGACTGTTCGGGTGCTGATGCACAGTTCCAGAGCGATTTTTGCGTTGCGACGGCCTTTAGCGACTAAGGCTAAAACTCGGCGTTCTTGTGTCGTTAGTTCGTTATAGGTTTTCATGAGCTTTCTCCTAAAAAAATTTACTGATATTAACGGCCTGAAGAACTACTGAGAATTGTGCTGCCTGCTGGTAACGCGAGAGGCTTGCACCCTGATTATGTTCCCCGATACGGGAAAACGCTGATGGTCGGTGGACGGCAATTGATGCCTGCTGTCCTAGCCTTTTTTGCACTCCTGCCAATTAGGAGAGTATTTACGTAACAAGCGGCTGACATGTGCCGGATGATATGACACACCAAACTGCTGTTTAAGCAGTACCGCAACCCGACTGGTCGTCCATTGATTGCCTTGAAAGCCGTAACTTTCGGCTCCACGAGCAATCAACAGCGGCAGTTGGCTTAACTGCTCGGCTGTCAGCGCGGTTCGCCGCCCGGGTACAGGGTTCTTACGGAGCGATGCAGTGCCACCGTCGCCTTCACGCACCCGTTTGAGCCATTGACTGACCGCGCCCTGCGTTACACCCAACTCTGCCGCAATCGCCGCCTGCGACCAACCTTGTTGATGCAGTTCCCACGCACGCAGCCGACGTGTTTCGCGCCAATCAAGCGGTTCAGGGCTTGCGGTTGGGGACATGATATCTTCCTTAAAAAGAGATATTTATTAGCGACTAATGCAGCGATTTGGTATAATGTGAAGTGTAATGTTAGTGGCCTGCGTCGTCACCTACCAGCGGGTGACATGTCACTTCACATCACTTCTCATTAGCTTCACATTGGCCAATTTATTACGAAACATTTAGAAAGATCGTGCTTATGAAGCGATCCTCTTACCGTGATCGAGACTACGCCTTTGGACAAGCCATGCTGACTTTGCGTACCAAAATCGGCTTGACACAGGCGGGCTTGGCCGACTTTCTACATGTCTCACGTCGGGCGGTGGTCGAGTGGGAAGCAGGAAGCAGCTATCCTAAAGTCGAGCACATCAAACAACTCATTGCGCTGGGGATACAGCAGCGGGCATTTCCGGCGGGGGAAGAAGCCGCTGCTATCCGCGAACTGTGGCAGATATCGCGCCAGAAAGTCTTGCTGGATGAATATTGGCTGGCTGGTTTGCTGAGGCCACCAACAGGGGTCAAAACAGCCGTCAATCTATATGCGCCCGTTCCGGCACATAACCAGAAGCCGCCGCAAAACGTGGAACAAAATCGGGTTATTAACTTACCTTTTCAACCTACGCCATTTATCGGGCGCGGAAGCGAATTAACCGAAATTTCGCGTTTACTTCGTGATCCAGCCTGCCGCTTACTGACGCTGATAGGACCGGGTGGCATGGGCAAAACCCGTCTGGCAATCGAAGCGGCGCAGGGACAGACGAACGAATTTAGAGATGGGGTTGTGTTTGTGCCGCTGGCTTCAATTGGTGCACCCAATCAGATTGGATTAGCGATAGCCGAAGCCCTGCATCTGACGTTGAACGACAGCCGTAATCAAACAGCCGCTTTGCTCGCCTATTTACGGGAACGGCATATGCTGCTGGTATTGGACAACTTTGAGCATTTGTTAGATGGTGCTGATCTGGTTTCGGAGATTTTGCAGCACGCGCTGAATATCACGGTTGTGGTAACGTCGCGGGAACGGCTTGACCTGCGTTCCGAGTGGTTATTTGATGTCGAAGGGTTATCGTATCCGACAGATTATTTTGACGGTTCCGTACTGCCGACAATGGCGCAAATGACCGATTATAGTGCGGTGCAGCTTTTTACCCGTCAGGTCACACAGATGCAGGCCGGAACTCCCCTTTCTGAAGCCAATCTATCATCCATCATCTCCATCTGCCAGCAGGTGGCAGGGATGCCGCTGGCGATTGAACTCGCGGCGGCGGGTGTACGCACGCAGCCAATCGAAGAAATCGAGCAGCAGATTCGCACCAATTTGGATGTACTGACGACGACCTATCGCGATATTCCGGCACGACATCGCAGCTTGCGGGCGGTGTTTGACCATTCATGGTATTTGCTGCTGGAACCTGAAAGTGTTTTGCTCAGCCGCTTAGGTGTTTTTCGCGGCAGTTTTACGGCGGATGCAGCCGCGTATGTGGCGGATGCAGCGGTTTCGTCGCTCATGGCGCTTGTGGATAAGTCACTGTTACGGTTGGTAAGTCCACAAAATGCTGACGATGCACCCCGGTTTTTCTTACTTGAACCGATTCGCGAATATGCGCTGGAAAAGCTCGGCATACGTGGGGAGCTTGACTCGCGCCAGCGTATCCACGCGGCCTATTATTTGGAATTGGCTAACCGTGCCACCGAGCGATGGAAGATTGAGGGCATCGACTCGGCGATGGAGGATATCGATCATGAGTTGGATAATGTCCGTGCCGCGCTGCAATGGGCTAGTGAGAGCGATGTCCGTCTTGGGATTCAATTAGCTGGAATTTTGGTGCGTTATTGGCGGAGCCATGTTTATTTCACCGAAGGGCGCATGTGGCTCAAAAATCTGTTAGCGCTGGACGAGCATAATCATGATCCGGCGGCGATACGGGCGCGTCTACCGGCAGTCAATGGAGCGGGTTGGATAGCACTGGATCAATATGATTTTGAAGATGCCGCGCACTACTTCGAACAGGGGCGGATGCTGCGCCGGGCGCTGGGTGAACCCGAAGACGACACCAATATCCTTGCCAACGCCGGGCTGCAAGCGCGCGCTGCCGGACATTACGAACAGGCAAAGCGTGTGTTGGAAGATATGCTCTCACGACATCGCGCACTGAATGATCGTGGAACACTGAGCACCGGCGGACTCGGTTTTTCGCTTTACGTGTTGGCGCTGGTGCTGCGGGAACAGGGCGACTACGCCGGCGCTACAAAATTGCTTGAAGAGTGCATAGAACATCATCGCAGTCTTAACGACCGGGAAGCGGTGAGTCAGGGAACATTAGGACTCAGCGATGTGGCCCGTGACCAAGGCGATGTCGCCAATGTACGGGCATACGTCGAGCAGTGCCTTACCACCTTTCGGGAAGTTGGAACATTGTGGGCTGTGGGCTTCTCGCTCAATAATCTGGCACAGGCGGCCTATCTAGAGGGCGATTTGCCGCAAGCACTCAACCTAGTGAATGAAAGTATAAAGCTTTTTCGAAGCCAGCATACGGACGGAAGCATGACCGAAGTGCTGGTGACGCTGGGGTATATATTGTATGCGATGGGCGATTTAACTGGCGCGCAGGAGGCACTGACTGAATCACTGCAATTGGCGCTGACTGCCGGGCCGCGGCTGATGGTGGCAGCCGATTTGGAGGCGCTGGCAAGTGTGATGACCGCAGCCGGTAAACCTGTGCTGGCTGTCCAGCTTTTAGCCGCCGCCTCAGAACTCCGCTTACAGATGGGTACGCCCATACGTCCTGCCGACCGGGCGAATTTAAATGCCGTCCAACAAATGCTTCAGACCACACTTGGCGCGGATTCATTTGCTCAAGTCTGGGCAGAAGCCGCCAAACGCCCGTTGGAAGCTGTAATTGGCGAGATGCCCTTCAATGAAGTTTTGTCAGCGCAAATTACAGTGCCGCAGTCCGAAGATATCGCAGCGATTATCATTACGCATCCAAATGAAGGCGGCGCGGCTGCTGATGTATCAGTCCCGACAGGACGGCGCATCGATTGGGGCAACGCACTGGTCGTACCAAACTTCTATGGACGTGAGTGGGAATTAGCCCTTTTAAAAGAGTGGGTCATCGAGGAACGCTGTCAGGTTGTCAGTGTGCTCGGAATGGGCGGCATGGGTAAATCTGCCCTGACGGTGCGGCTGATGCATCAAGTGGCTGAACATTTCGAGGTGATTATCTGGCGTTCGCTGCGTGACCTGCCGACCTGTGAAATATTGCTCGAAGATTTGCTGCAAGTGCTAGCGCCCGAAACATTCCGCGAAGCCAAGCTCACCTTTGAAAGAAAAATGAGCATTTTACTGGATCAAATGCGAGCTGTGCGGACGTTGATCGTGCTCGATAACTTGGAAACGGTACTTGAGGAAGGTGAAGGACAGGGGCGCATACGTCCCGGTTATGAAGGCTTTGCTCAATTTCTGCGGTTGAGTGCCGAAACCAAACATCAAAGCTGTGTTATGCTGACCAGCCGCGAAAAACCGGCGGCTCTGGTCGCGCTCGAAGGCAGCCGGTCAACCGTTCGTGTTTTGAGATTGGCCCGCTTGGATAACGAGGCTTGTGAACGGCTGCTCGCCGAAAAAGATGTCATAGGCACTGCGCAAGAATGCGAGCGTTTAATCGAGGCTTACACGGGTAATCCACTGGCCTTGAAGATTGTTGCGCAGACCATCGTTGATCTTTTTGCTGGCGCGATTGCTCCATTCTTAGAACAGGGAGAAGTCATCTTTGGCGGCGTCCGTGAACTTTTAGGCGAGCAGTTCGCCCGACTTTCCAGCTTAGAGCAAAGTGTGCTGTTGTGGCTGGCGATAATGCGCGAACCGCTGACTTTCGATGAATTCGCCCAAATATTGGTCACGCCTGTGCCGCGAGGACGTGTGTTAGAAGCGGTTGAGTCCCTGCGTCGTCGTTCACTCATCGAACGCGGCTTACAACCCGGCAGTTTTACTCTGCAATCCGTCGTCTTAGAGTATGTGACCTCCCACTTAATCATGGAGATCGGCGAAGAAATACAGGCCAACCAATTTTCTCGGTTGATCGAATATGGGTTGGAGGTAGCGCTGTCTCGCGAATATGTGCGGCAGACGCAGCGGCGCGTCATTCTTGAACCTATTTTGCAATTTTTACGAACGGGATATCCCCAAAAGAATGCCCTTGAAGAACGGTTGTTAACCCAGCTTCGGGAATTTGCCGCATGGCCTGAAGATGCACAGGGATATGCACCGTCTAATCTGGTAGCGCTGCTGCATTTGCAACGGGGCAACCTGCGAGGAATTGATTTGTCCGGATTAGCGCTGCGAGGGGTTTATTTGCAGGGCGTGGCGATGCAGGATTCTTCGTTACAGGGATCAATCATTAAGGACAGCATCTTTACCGAGACATTCGATGCCCTCACCTCGGTAGCGGTCAGCCCCAAGGGTACGTATTGGGCCGCTGCCAGCCGTCGGGGTGAAATTCGCATTTGGACGTCGGATGGACAAATACTGCACCGTTCGTGGCAGGCACATGTTGAAACCATTCCGACCATGACCTTCAGTTCGGATGAACGTATTTTGGTGACAGGAAGCTGGGACGGTACCTTCAAATTATGGGATGTCGGAAGTGGTCGGCTGGTTTGGGAGGGCGCCCACGCCAGTCTCGTCAAATGTGTCGTTTTCTCACCTCAAGGGACGGTTCTTGCCAGCAGCGGCAACGATGGAATCGTCCAGCTTTGGGATGCTAAAACCGGCGCGCGTTTAATTTCGATGTCACATACCACACCCGTACCGGCTGTCGTTTGGAGTCTTGATGGGAGCCAGATTGTCACCGGCGACCGTGATGGAACCATCCGTGTGTGGGATCTTCAAGAGGGCAAAGATGCCCGTGTGCTGCGAACCCTGTTGGGACATAACAACTGGGTCGATGCGCTGGCGCTTTCTCCCGATGGCAAAATTCTATGTAGTGTCGGTTGGGATGGAGCGGTGCGGTTTTGGGAATTTGATACCGGTCGCTTGATCGAGACTCATCATGTGCATACCGACTGGGTACAGAGCGCGGTATGGAGTCGTGACGGCAGCACACTTGCGACTTGCAGTCACGACAGCACCGTTTGTATGTGGCGTGCCAGTCAAGATGGCTATCAAACCGTGCTGCTTAGACATACCGCCAATGTTGTTCGCATAGCATTCACGCCGGATGGTCAAAAACTGATTACTGCCAGCGAAGACGGTACGCTGCGGGTCTGGGATGTGGCGAATGGATACTGTATTCGTATTATTCAAGGCTATGCTGATTCAGTCTACGCCATCGACTGGAGTTCTGACGGCACTCATTTGGTTTGTGGTGGCACAGATACGTTTGTGACCATCTACACTGTAACCGGTGATGAGCCTCAGCGTGTGCTGCACGGACATATCGGCTCGGTTTTCGGTGTTGGTTGGAGCGCTGATGGGCGCTGGTTGGCGAGCAGCGGATGGAATACCTCTATCCACATTTGGGATACCACCCTGAAAATGGAAGGGCGGCTGCTCCGTCATCCAGATGATATCGGCAATATATTCTACAGCCTCGCATGGAGTCCCGATGGCGCAAAGTTGGCCTGTGGGACAAATCGGCGTGGTGTATATATCTTCGACATGCAAGATCAAGACCGTCATTGGTCAGGTGACGAAACCCCGGTATGGATCCGGCAGGTTGATTGGCATCCCGACGGTTCACGGATTGGTGGCGGCGGTGAGGACGGCATTGTCTATATTTGGGACGCCGTCAGCGGTGGATTAGTTCATACCATGGTCGGACATCAGAATATGATTACCAGCATTGCATGGAGTCCAGATGGAACGCACCTTGCATCGGGCGGCAAAGGGGGCAATGTTGGGGAATTCTTCCTCTGGAATCCGCAGGATGGGACGCTTGTGCATCATTTTGACCGTCATCCGGGAATCGTATATTCGCTGGCATGGAGTCAGTCGAGCGATGTACTGGTCAGCGGCAGCAGCGACGGTATGCTGTGCTGGTGGGACGTGCGAACGGGAGAATCCATTCGCAGGATTGAGGCGCATCAGGGCATGATTCATAATCTCCGGCGCAGTCCGGATGGCGGCACGCTGGCTAGCTGCGGCGGTGATGGCGCAATCCATCTGTGGAATTTAGAAACGGGCGAACATCTACGGACGCTGCGGCGTGACCGGCCTTATGAACGCTTAAACATCACTGGCATTCGCGGATTGAGCGACCTTCAGAAAATGATGCTGCGCACCTTAGGCGCGGTTGAGGATTAGGGATAAACGGACTAGGGCTTCCTGTTCAATAAAAACCACACAGTAAATGACTGACTAATAAATAGTTCGCTGGCGTGGTCTGGAATGGTTCTAGAAGCAGGCTTGCCATTATGACCAAATAGCTCCATAGCTTAATTTATGAGCGTAAAAAGGAGTTAAACAGGATGAAAATGTTTTGTCCATTCGTTTATATTTTCAGAGTAGCAGATCAAATGCTGTTATAGATGTCCTTAGCGGGCTTCGTTCATCGACAGGACGGATCACCCGCCTCGGCACTTTGTCTATCAGATGGTTCGCCCGATTGCCTACCAGCAATCCCAAACACAGCATAAACGCAAAAAAGAATAAGGACTCAACAGATGAATACCCGACAATCAGCCCATGTGAAGAAGTTTGTCACACTCAGTTTGCTCGTGATTGCACTCCTTTCGGTTTTTGGAGTTGCCACCGCCCAAGATGCAACCCCCTCCGGTGATCCCATTTACATCGGTGTCAGCGGACCTTTGACCGGCGACCTCGCCCAATATGGCGCGCAGTGGAAAAAAGGGTTTGACCTCGCGCTTGAGGAAATTAACGGTTCTGGCGGTGTCGATGGTCGTCCGCTGGAATACATTTTCGAAGACTCGCAA
The DNA here is from genome assembly GCA_016124855.1 of Anaerolineaceae bacterium. Taxonomy (GTDB): domain Bacteria; phylum Chloroflexota; class Anaerolineae; order Aggregatilineales; family Phototrophicaceae; genus CFX2. Next base: position 49,240 of record WGMX01000080.1, read on the forward strand.
AGTGACCCCAAGCAGTCGGTCATCGTCGCCCAGAAATTTGTAGACGATGAACGCATTGTTGTCGAACTGGGTGATTTCAGCAGCACCGCTTCAATGGCCGCTTCCCAGATTTACACTCGCGGCGGTCTGGTGCAGTTTGGCTTCACCAATTCGCATCCTGATTTCACTAAGGGCAGCGATTACACGTGGAGCACCTCGGTCACACAGGATCAAGCCTCGCCCGCGCTGGCTGATTTTGCCGTCACCACATTGGGTTTGAAGAAACTCGCGATATTCCAAATCCAAAACGACTGGGGTAAATCCACCATTCAGTCATTCAGCAAACACGTCACCGACCTTGGCGCGGAAATTGTTTCGACACAGCCCTATCTGCCTGATGATAAAGATTTCCGCTCGGCAATCACCGCTGTCAAAGATGCCAATCCCGATGGCATCATCCTCATCTCTTACACGGCTGATGCTGCTTTGATCGCTCAACAAGTCCGTGATGCTGGCTTGACCATTCCCTTCGTCGCCAGCGCCTCCATCCAATCCCCGGACTTTATTAGCTTGGGTGGCAAGGCCGTTGAAGGTGCTTATATCCTCGGTGAATTCCTCATCACCGACCCGCGTCCCGAAGTCCAAGCCTTCGTCAAGAAGTTCAACGACAAATACGGCGAAGACCCCGACTTGTTCGCTTCACTCGCTTACGACTCCATCTATTTGGTTAAGAGCGCGATTGAACTCGGCGGCGCAACCCGTGATGGTATCCATTCAGCCTTACCGCAGCTCAAGGATGTTCCAAGCGTGGTTTACGGCAAAGTGACCTTTAACCCCGAAACCCGCCGCGCTCAGAACCCGACTTTCGAAGATTTGGTCGTGAAAGATGGCGCGTTCGTGCCATTGGATGCCGCCGAAGCGGAGGCCACACCCGAAGCGACTGCTGCCTCATAATCATCCTATAGAGTGATGGTAGGGAAAAGTTATAACCCTTTTTCCTACCATCTCATTTCCCATTTGCTCTACACCTGTCATAATCAATTTCTGATAATGAAATTGAACTTTTAATACCGTATCGCTCTGCGGTTCGATTGTATTTCTCTGCTCTCTCCGTGTCTCTGTGGTTAAATCCGTATTCGTATTTGTTTCTGACCTAAAGACAGGCACATGGATCAATTTCTGCGGACATTCTTCGAGCAAACCATCAACGGTTTGGTCATCGGCAACATCTATGCGCTGATCGCTTTGGGTTTGGCGCTGATTTTCGGCGTGGGCAACCTTATTAACTTCGCGCATGGCTCGGTCTACATGATCGGTGCGTATGTCGGTTGGGTGGCAGTGACCAAATTAAATCTGCCGCTGCCGGCTGCCTTTTTGATGGTCGCAGTAGTTTGTGGCATCTTAGGTTTGTTGATCGAACGCTTGGGTTTGCGACCGTTGCAGGGTTCAAACCGCATCGCGCCGCTGCTCTCAACCATCGGCATCAGCTTTATGCTCGATCAGTTGACTCAAATTTTGTTCTCACCTGATCCACAGTCCTTCCCGAATCCCTTACCCCAAACGCGCATCCCGATTGGCAGCACCTCGATTGGCATCATTGATATTCTCATCGCCGTGATTGGCATCAGCACAGCCATCACACTTTATCTATTCCTGCGCTACACCAAACTCGGATGGGCATTACGCGCCACGGCCCAAGATCGTGATGCGGCGCAGCAAATGGGCGTGGATGTCAACGCTGTCAATCGTAACGCCTTCGTCGTCGCCTCAATCCTCGGAGGCATTGCGGGCATGTTGGTTGGGATGTACTTCCAAACCGTTTACCCGACCATGAGTTTTCAGGCAGGCATCAAAGGCTTTTCGGCAAACCTACTCGGCGGCCTCGGCAACATCCCCGGCGCGATGATCAGCGGTTTGCTCTTAGGCTTAATCGAGAGTTTCGGCGTGTCGCTGTTTGGCAGTTCCTACCGCAGCTTATTCGCCTTTGTCATCATCATCGCGGTGCTGATTTTCCGACCCAATGGCATTTTCAGCCGTAAACGTCAACTGCCGCCTGAACCCCTCACCGGAACCTTTATCCCCAATAGTAAACCGCTGCGCGTCCCCAGATGGTTGATCATCAGCCTGATTGGGATTGCGATTTTGCTGCCTTTAATCGTGACCGCCCGTTATCCCCTGCAAGTGATGACCAATGCTTATCTATTGGGCTTAATTACATTGAGCGTCACGCTTGTAACCGGCACAGCCGGACAAACCGCTTTAGGGCAAGCCGGTTTTGTCGCCATTGGTGCTTATACCTCGGCGCTGCTGGCCTTGCGCTTACATGTGCCCTTCGAAATATCCTTGATCGCTGCCGGATTATTTACAGCCGTTTTAGGGACGCTGCTGGTGCTGCCCGCTTTCCGCTTACGGGCGCATTACATCGCCATTGCCACCATCGGCATCGGTGAAATCGTCAGCCTGATTATCCTGAATTGGGACGGGCTGACCAACGGCCCACTGGGATTAAACAACATTCCCGCACCGACCTTTTTTGGTATTCAGATCATCGCCGCCCGCAGTACCTATTGGTTTTCGTTGGGCTTACTGCTGGTCGCTGCATTGATCCAATGGCGCTTGGTTCGCTCATCCTTAGGGCGGGTCTGGCGGGCGCTCCGTGATGACGAAGTGGCGGCACAGGCCTACGGCATCAACCTCAACCGGTATAAAGCCTTAGCCTTTGGCAGCAGTGCCTTTATCGCCGGATTAAGTGGTGCATTCACCGCGCATATGTACAGCTACATCAATAACTCGACGTTCACCAGTTCAACCTCGATTTTAGCGCTGACGATGGCGATTTTGGGCGGCATGGGCAACATCCTCGGCGCGATTTTGGGTTCGGTCGTCCTGACCATTTTACCTGAATTGTTCCGCAGTCTGGTGGATTATCGCTACCTGATTTACGGTCTTGTGCTGGTGCTGTTGGTTCGCTTCCGTCCGCAAGGCTTATTAGGAACCGAGTAAACGATGCCGCTCTTAGAAATTTGCAATCTGGCGCGGTACTTTGAGGGTGTCAAAGCCGTTGATGACATCAGCCTTGATGTTGCCAGCGGCGAATTCGTCAGCATCATCGGGCCCAACGGCGCGGGTAAAACCACCCTCTTTAATCTGATTACCGGAACCGATCAACCGACTCATGGCACAATCACCTTCGAAGAACACTCATTGGTCGGTCTGCGTCCCGATCAATTTGCTTCACGTGGGATTGCGCGAACCTTTCAGCATGGGCGTGTGTTTGGCAACTTGAGTGTATTGGATAATGTACTGGTAGGTGCACATGCCCGCCGCAAAGCCTCACGCCCACGCAACCTGATTGCGGAATTATTTTTGGCGTTCGTCTCCTCATCGGCTGCCCGTGAAGAAGAACAGCAGCTTAAGCAGGAGGCCGAAACCATCATCGCGCAGTTTGGTGACCGGCTGACTCCACGCTTGAATAACCCTGCCAGCAGCCTCTCCTATGCCAACCGACGACGGGTTGAGATTGCCCGCGCTCTAGCCCTGAAGCCGCGCTTGCTCCTGCTGGATGAACCGACTGCTGGCATGAACCTGACCGAAACCGCCGAAATGTTGGAATTTATCCGACAGTTGAAGGGGCAAGGTTTGACGATTGTGCTGATCGAACACAAGCTGTCGTTGGTGATGGAACTTTCTGATAAAGTGATGGTCATGGATAACGGGCAAAAAATCGCCGAAGGTCTGCCCGAAACCGTCCGTAACGATCCGCGTGTGATTGAAGCCTATCTCGGTCGCCGCCGTCGCACTAATGCATCGTAATTGAGAGGCAAAATAGCAAGGTCTTTACAGTGAGTCTATAATATTTCATCATACTTATTGAATGAAGGCATAGTGCATGCTCATTTTTATCAGCTACAGGAGCGGTGATCGGTCGCTGGTTGAAACAATGGCGAGTGATCTGCATGGCCTTGGACACACCGTTTGGTTCGACCAAGAACTCACGGGTGGTCATGCGTGGTGGAATTCAATATTAAAAAATGTTCAAGATTGCGATGTATTTATTTTCGCCTTGTCACCTCAATCACTCGATTCTTATCCATGCCAACTTGAATATAACTATGCTGATGCGCTCGGCAAACGCATCCTTCCGGTATTGCTCAAAGATATTAATGCCGATTTATTACCACCTGCCTTGTCAAAAATACAATTTGTCGATTATCGGATGCAGGATAAAAAAGCGTCCATCGGTCTTGCTCGTGCTTTGGCATCATTACCGTCACCTGTTGCATTACCTGACCCATTGCCCACGCCGCCCGAGGCCCCCATCTCTGGCTTGGGTCGCATGAAAGAGCGCATTGAAAATAATATCCGTCTGAGTTTGGATGAGCAGGCTTCACTGGTACTCGAACTCAAGGGCTTTCTTCAGAAAGAAGATACCGCAGCAACAGCTAAAGAGCTGTTTGAGCGCTTCCGCAGCCGCTCGGATTTATTTGCCGCCATTGACCGTGAAGTTGAAAGTATTCTCGATGTAAAACAACCCTTAAATACCCCTCAGCCTCTCGTCACCAAGACAATTTCAACCCCTCGGCCTTCACCCAAAATCAGCTTGCCAAGTCTCTCGATGGGGACACAGATTCGCTTGTGGCTTTGGAATTATCTTTGGGCATATTTGGGGGCTTTCGTCATTATCACACCCTTAGTAACAGCGGATGCTTATTACAATGCATTACAGAATCATGTGTTTTGGAGTCTGTTCGTTGCTGCGGGATGCTTGCTCGCCAAAATTCCGCCCAATCTTCTGCGGCAGCGTTTGCCTCGCGTGATTTCAGCACCCGCTTTGATCTTAGTACCGGTACTCAGTGTGGTATCTGTATCCATTATTGCCTTTTACACCACGCCAATTATGGGTACGCAAAGCGTGGTTTCCCGTGTCATTCCAGCGGTCATCATAGTAGCTGGCTTTTTAACAGGTACACTATGGTTCAGGAATAGAATCCGGTTACGACTGTTGCTAGGCACTGTGGGTGTGCTGGGTGCTTATCTCTCGATCTATCTGATTACACTTCATTGGGCATTTCCATTTTTCCCTATCGATCAATATGAAACGCCTCCTACAGCCTTCCTAAACAACAGATTTCCGAATGTTGTCATAGCAATTTATATTGCGCTTGCTTTAGCATCTAGTGTTCTGGTTTATTGGCCTGAACTTGCCCTAAATCAAATCCAACGGGATACCGATACAACCTAGATAGGTTCACCGTTTTAGTCTAAATATGATTTATCGACAACGAATATCTAAACGGAGTTTATTTTTGGTTAACCCGACAAACCCTTTCCCAACCATTCAATAACCCATTACCTCACCTCTCTCCCTCAAAACCGTTAGTGCCAACCGCGCCAAACAGTTACAAAATGTTCTTCCAAAATGTAACCCTTTCCTTCGCCATTTCGATTACACTATTTATCGGAGAGAACTGCATTTCTCCCTTGCCCTGTTACTACGGGGAAAGGGTTGGGTTACGGGTATCTCCCAACGCACCTTAACAATCCATTTGGACTTGCCCCAGTTTTGTGGAGAGTCAAAAGATTCATCCGGTAAAGGCTGCCTCAAAAGCAGCGGGAGTGCAATAGCCAAGAGTGGAATGTAAGCGTTGCCGATTGTAATAA
>WGMX01000021.1 GCA_016124855.1 Anaerolineaceae bacterium
AGCTACTACTTTCCCATATTGGCTACATGCTTTATTCGGGCAAAAGCTTCCTGCCTGTGCTAACACGCCCTGCTTTTTCATGTCAGCCTCCTGTTTCTTTTTCCCCTCTCTATTTTACCAATTCTCTAGTAGGCCACCACCAGAATTGGTAAGTGACGGTTTGTGCGTCTAAACCTAAGTCATAATACCATTCCGGCTAATATTTACCGGAACGGATTTTTGGCTTTAATTTATTCACTTGGTAACCGTGGGTTAGGACAGGAGACTCGCTAATTGAGGGGGAGCCAAAATCCAAATTGGCTGCCGACACCGACTTTGCTTTCAACCCAGACTTTACCCTGATGACGTTCGACCACCGTTTTGACGAGGCTTAAGCCAACGCCTGTACCGTCGATATGCTCGGTACCGGCCTGTTTAGCACGGTAAAAGGACGTAAACAGCTTGGGTAAATGTTCCTCACCGATACCCACGCCATTATCTTCAACCACGAAGTACAGGGCTGTCTCGCGACTAAAGACACGTACGATGATTTGACCTCTATCCGGCGTATATTTGATGGCGTTACTCACCAAATTTTCCATTGCTTCGCGGATCATAATGGGGTCGGCAATGATTTGTTCAGGTAAATCGTGAAAGTCCGCCAAAAGCTGCTGATTTTTTTGTGATGCGGCGGGCTGCGAATGCTCCATGATGGTTGCTAACAAGGCTTTGAGTACAATCGGTTGATGGAGTTCAAGCGGTGAGGATTGGATACGCTCGATTCGCAGGAGGTCTGTCAACAAGTTATCCATACGGGTGGTGGTGCGCCGTATTGCCTCCAAATAGCCAAGGAGATTGGGGATATCCTTTGGCAAATCCATCTCGATGACATCGCAATAGCCGGTAATTAAGGCTAATGGGCTGCGCAAATCATGCGAGGCCATACGCAGCATATCATTCTTGAAACGGTCAAGCTCGATGAGCGTGGTCACATCATGCATCATTACGACATAACCAGACTCGCTCTGCATCGGGTTTTCCCATTCGGACATTAACACGTCAAAGTGCAAATTCCGCTGTTCGGAATGCGCTTTGAACAGCCAATGGGTTTCACCGGATGGTGGGTAGGCGATGATATCCAAGATATGGGTAAAGGCACTGTCTCCTTGTGCAAAGTCATACAAATTGCGACCGATTTGCAATCCCATCTGCCCTTCGGCGAAGTAACGATTAGCGGCAGCGTTCATCATTTGAACGATACCGGCCCGATCTAGCACCAGCATGGGGTTATTGATAGCATGAAGCACGGCTTGAAACTGATGTTTTCCAGAGCGCACATGATTTTCGAGGCGCGCGTTGTGTACGGCAACAGAGGCCTGATTCATGGCAATTTGAACCAGACGCAGATGATTTTCGGTAAAATGTTCGGGCTTTGGATGCAGCAGCAGCAATACTGCCATCATATCTTGATTACAGATCAACGGAATTGCCAGCGCGGATTGACCATCACGCAGCTCGTCACCAAAGACGTAACGGCGATCATCCATCATGGTATCCCGCACGAGGAGGCCCTTGCGTTCCTGTGCGGCCAAGCCTTGCAGACCGTTTTCTAACCCACCAACGCTGGCCGAAAAGACTGTGTCGGGGTCAAGCCTATCGGTCTGGAAAATGTTACGCCAATCGAGCTCATAATTGGGATGCAAAAATAGATGTGCACGGGTCGCCCCAATAGCGTTCGCGACTAACCGAATCACCTTGCCCAACACACGCTGCATATCGAACTGGGTCACCAACTGCGAAACTTCAGCAAGCAGCTCCAGTTCGGAAGATGGATCAAGGCGGCGAAGCATTCGACTGGACATAGGGCTATCTTATTTTAACTCTTCATCCCTTTAAGGAAGACTGTAATAAAACATATGGAATTAACGAACGAACTAAATAATTACAAGCTGCGCATTCAGATGTGATATACGTTACTATAACACATAATCAGCGTGCCTTTCACAGTATTAACATTAAGATTGCAGTTAGGGCAACAAAACCAAAATCCAACAAAATGCTGAGGCAGATTATTGGCCCCCACATTTTGTTGGTGTTGGATCTAAACGAAAAACTAACTAAAGAGCAGCGGGTTTACTCAGCAAGCCTGTCAGCAATTTGATGCAGGCTTCTACATCGTTTGAGTCAACCGTTTCGCTGGTGGTATGGACGTAGCGGCAAGGAATGGAAATACAGCCGCTGGGTACACCCGAACGTGAGGTTTGGATGCCTGCCGCATCGGTTGAACCGAGCGTCAGCAGTTCATTCTGACAAGGGATGCCATCGGCTTCGGCTTGCCTGACCATCCAATTGACGACGGCGGGTGGCACAACGAGGCCAGTGTCATGGACTTTAATAGCTGCTCCCCCGCCCAACTTGACTTCCATCTTGGCATTTTTAATGGTGTCACCGGTGGCGGTAACATCCAAGGCGATACCAATATCGGGGTCAATGCCGTAAGCGGCAGGACGTGCGCCGCGTAAACCGACTTCTTCTTGTACAGTGAAGACGAAATAAACTTCGTTAGCCTGTTTCTTCTTTTTGCCAGACTTCAAACGGCGCATCGTTTCAATCGCCACAACGCAGCCGATACGATCATCCATCGACTTGGAGATGAGACGTGTACCGCGCTGTTCGAAAGTGCGCCAGAAAGTTGCGGGGCTGCCGACCTGAACTGCGCTGCTGCCGTTGCCATCGCTGACATCAATGAAAAATTCGTCGAGGTCAGGGGCAGTAGTGCGGCTTGCACCAAACATATCGGGCGCACCGATCACGCCGGTGACGCCATTTTCAAAGCGAACACGATGCCCCATGAGGCTGGTTGCCAATACACCACCGATGTTGGTGAAGCGTAGATAACCACTGTTGGGTTCAGCATAGTTGACCATCACGCCGATTTCGTCCATGTGCGAGGCGATCATCACTTTTGGCCCACCCTGCCCGACACGACAAATCAAGTTGCCAAGTGGATCAACGGTGATTTCATCGGCTAGATCAGCCACTTCGGCGCGGATGATTTCGCGGACGTGATGTTCGTAGCCCGATGGCCCCCACGCTTCAACCAGTTTTTGAATGAGTTCAATCATGCAAGCACTCCCTTAACACGCGAATTTATTGACTTTGTAAAAGTACTTTCCAGTCCTCACCCCTAAATCCCGCTCTCCATTTCATAGAGAAGGGACTTAAAGACAATTCTTTTTAAATTTCAAGGCTGCCCTCGCCGATGTAGACACATTCGCCACCTACCCCAACGAAATAAATCGCGCCATCGGTTTGACGGATTTCAATATGGATGTAGCTCGGTCTGCCCATTTCAAAACCTTGTTCGCTGATGATTTTGGCAGGGTCATCTTTCACCAAGCCATACTTGACCAAGTAGCATCCGAGTGGGCCGCTGGCTGCTCCAGTGGCAGGGTCTTCTGCGATGCCCATGCCGGGGGCGAACATGCGCGAATGGACTGTTGAAGTTGGATAGGTTGTTTCGGTGGTAAAGACAAACATTTGCGGATAATCACCGAATGAGCGTTCCCAAATATCCATACGAAACTTGATCTTTTGTACAGCCGCTAATGATTTAACGGGAATGAATAAGAACGGCACACCGCAAGATACTACCTGAACCGGATAATCGGCTAAGTCGTCAGGTTGCAGTGATAGCAATTCGGCGGCTAATGCACGGTCGGTGAATTCTGGTGAGAACGTGGGCAAAGGCTGCTGCATCTGGATGAGAGAAGGCATACCATCATTAAATTGGAAAGTCACCGAAATGATACCCACGCCTTCTTCGAGTTTGATGACTGGATGGGATTCGGATACGCCGACCATATCCTCACGAGCAAGGATATAAGACGTGCCGACGGTGGGATGCCCCGCCATTGGCAGTTCAATGGAAGGTGTGAAGATGCGAACTTTCCAGTCATTGTCGGGATTTTCGGGCGGCAGCACGAAAGTTACTTCGGAGAGATTCAACTCTTTAGCGATGCGCTGCATGAGAGCGGTTTCTAGGCCGCGTCCATTGATGAAAACGGCTAACGGATTTCCGCCAAAGCGTTCATTGGTGAATACATCGAGCAAGTGATAGTGCAGTCGTCGCATGGGCATTCAAATCCTTTAACTGTGACGTTCAATCGTCAATGGAAAGTCTACTTTTAGCCGATTAACCACGCCACGCAAATTGAGAATGGTCAGCGGCATCAACACTGTCAAAATTTGAACATGACGCAAGATGTTGCGATCACCTGTAACCAGCCATGTGTCATGCCCCTGCTGGATGCGGTCGAGCGCGGTGTAGACCATTAGCGCGTCGTACCAATCTCCGGCTTTGCCATGACCGAGTATCGCGCTGATCTCGTTCAAAACATCGTTAGACTGTTCAACAATATCAACAACCCGATCTTGGGCTAATCCCAACGTCTCAATCTCAGATACTAACTGTGCCGATGAACGATCTTGTTCGTTACCGCTAGCTGCCGCCACGACGATGCGAACACGTCCCGCGCGATCCCAATCTAGCAGTTGGCGAGTCAAACCCGCTTCGGCATTGCTGGTGGGATGCAGCAAATGAATCAGGACGTTGGTATCAATGAGTAAATCTACCACCAGCTTACCCTATAATGGTCGGACATCTTCCCACTTGATGTTCTTCAATGTGGCCTGCAACAGCTTGAGCGTATTATCGTAGTCGTCACGGTTGAGATAAGCTGTCGGCGCGTGAATGTAACGGCAGGGTACGGATACAACTGCCGAAGGAATACCGGCGTTGGCACGATGAATCGCTCCCGCATCGGTTCCACCACCCAGTGATGTTTTCAACTGGTAAGGAATCTTATTTTTGTCAGCCGTCGAACGCAAGAAACCCAACAACTGAGGCGGAACGATCAACGAGCTATCCATAACGGTGAGCGCAGGGCCACCGCCTAAACGACAAACGGGATTGGGTGGTATTTGGTCATCCACTTCAGCAGTTGCATTGGGAATATCATTGGCGGTTGTGCCTTCCAGCGCGAAACCGACATCAGGATTCAAACGCTGCGCGGCAACTTTTGATCCACGCAAGCCGAGTTCTTCCTGCACGGTGAAAGCCGCCAAGACATCAACCGGATAGGGGCCGCCTTGCAATATATCAATGAGCAGTGAACAGCCAACACGATCATCAAACGATTTGCCGCGCAGCATCTTCTCGCCAATTTCCATATAACGGCTGTCGAAGGCAATGCGATCACCCACTTTAACCTTGCCGCCGACTTCATCTTTGGTGCTGCCGCCGATGTCGATGCGGAGGTCAGCGAGTTTTACCGGTGTGTTGTTGCCGCCGGACTTGTGGATAGGTGTCCATATGACGACCCCCGGCACAGCATCTTTACCGATTTTCACGCGCAGTGCAGGAAGCATCCGTTCGTCAATGCCACCGATATTCGTAAACTTAATGAGGCCATCACCACCGATGGACGTTACCATAAAGCCGATTTCGTCCATGTGTGCCGCCAACATCACACGCGGACGATTTTTGCCCGTTCCTTTTTTGATGGCGGTCACGTTACCCATCGGGTCGATGGTAATGTCGGTGGCGTGACCGTCAATCGCTTTGAGGACAATAGCACGGACGGCATCCTCGTTGCCGGAAACACCGATTGCTTCAGACAGTTCTTGTAAAATCATGTAGGCATTCCTGACCAAGTTTATTGGATAAATTGGTTATATAGCGGGCAGGATAAATCCCGCCCCTACAGTTATTTCATTTCACATCAAATCCAGTGCAACGCACTCTACCGGAACCCAACCATAGCGACGGTCTACCGTCTGTGCCATATACCATCCGCCGATTTCGCCCCAAATGGTCAGAGTGTCACCAATAGCGACGTTTAACTCAATCCCATCGTAATCGCGAACTGTAAACGACTGCTCACTTTTTACATCGACTAATGCAACTGGAATCCAGCCTTCTTTGCCAGATTCAGTGATACACCACGCCCACCGATCATCCTCATTCCACAATTCACGTTTGGTTACGTGCACAACTTCGCCCTGCTTCACTTGAATAGGATCATCGTAACTGCGATTATGGGCTTTTATGATGCGACCGGAACGAATCATTACTTCACTGCATCTTTCAAGTCATCCCATCTAATCGTCTGCATAAAGTCGGCATCCAAGCCCGCAATGAAATGCGCCATTAAACGTCCGGCGCGTTCGATGTCGCGCAAGTCAACCGTCTCCACAGGCGAATGCATGTTGCGTGATGGGATTTCGAGCAGCAGTGTGGGAATGCCTTCCTGTGCCACCTGAATGGCCCATGCATCGGTGCCGCTTGCGCCGGGGATGATATCCTCTTGAATTTTGATTTCGTGAATACGTGCGGTTTCTTTGATTTTTTCGATCAATTTGGGGTGGAAGTTCGGGCCGATACCGAGTCCGGGGCCACCGCCCATCTCACAGGCGTACTCGGCATCAATACCCGGCTGCGGTGCAAAGGTTACGTCGAGCGCGATAGCAATGTCGGGTTTGATGTGAAAGGCGGCAGTCGTCGCACCGAGCAAGCCGGTTTCTTCCTGAACGGTTGCCGTTGCATACACATCCCATTGATGATGCATACCCTGAAGCACGTCAAGGCAGGAGGTGACAGCCGCGACACAAGCTCGATCATCCATTGCTTTGGCAGCGACTTTTTTACCGTTGAGTTCGATCATCGGCACATCCGGTGTAATCAAGTCGCCAATCTGCACTAACGCTGCGACTTCGGCGGCGGGCAAACCGACATCAATCACCAATTCGTCAAAGGTCGGATATTTCTTGCGCGCATCGGCTTTTAATAAATGGGGCGGAACGGTCGAAACCAATCCGGGAAGCGGTTTGCGTCCGTGAACCATCACCGGCTGCGCCATCATCACGCGGGCATCCACACCACTAATCCGATGGACGTAGATAAAACCATCCACAATATCGCGCACCATCAAGCCGATTTCGTCCATGTGTGCTGACAGCATAATTTTGCGGGCAGGCTTCACTGGATTGGTGGCCTGTTTGATGCCGATTAAGCTGCCGAGTTTATCCTGCTCCATACGGGTGGTTAGTGGTTTCCAAACCGAGCGAATGATCTCACGAATGGGTTCTTCATGACCGGAAGGCGCGTGAGCTTCCACCAGAGTCTTTAAGTGTTCTTTTACGTCTAACAACGATGTTCTCCCCTTGTTTATCAGAATACGTTCGGCACGCCTTACGGGTTCAATATTATGGTGGCGGTGCTTCGGGTGTTGTGTCGTCGAATGGCAGCGGTGTATCGGTCGGCGGCACAACGACCGGCTGATCGGTATTGGTCGGCGTAAAGGTTGGTGGCGGCGTAAAGCTGGGCTGCGGTGTGTCGGTTGGATAGGGTGTCGCCGAGGGTATCAGCGTCAAAGTCGGGGCAAGCGTATCCGACGGAATAATCGGCACCAAGTAAGGTGTGGCTGTTGGAGGAACAAACTGGGTTGGTGGTCGGTTGATCGGCACAAACTGCAAAGGTGTCGGCTGCAAAGGACTGAGCAGCGAAGGAGTTAAGCCAAAAGGGGTTATGGTGGGCTGGCCTACTGTCGCCGTAATATCACCGCCAATTGGGGTATTCGTCAGGGCGACGGTTGGAGTGGCAAGCACACCACGGGGTTGTGATGTTCCCCACAGTAAAAAGCCTATACAGTAAAAGGGTGTCGTCATCAAAATGATAACAAACAGCACAATCCGAATATTGCGCTGCCTGCGGGCGGCAGCTTCCACAATGTCATAACCCATAGCACGTCCTACACTTCAAAAACGCCTGCTAACTATAGCACAAAAAAGGACACGCTGCGGCGTGTCCTTGGTCGATGATTGGTCTACGCTGATTAGTTATCAAACGGCAGCGGCGTATTGGTAATCGCAGGCTGCGTTGGTGGTGGCGGATTGGTCGGCACAGGCGGATTCGTCGGAGGCGGCGGATTGGTTGGGATAACAAATGTCGGCGTGGGCGACAAGAAGCGCGTAGGTTGTTCGAGTGTGGGCAGCTGTTGGGTCGGGAATCCAATTTGAGTCGGGAACTGTGGGGTGATGCCCAATGGAGTCACGCTGGCAAATGAACCGCCAAAAGGTGTGATCGTTGGCGCTTCAGGCGTTGCTGTAACAATCTGTGGGCCACTTTGGGTTGGAGTGAGAAAAGGTGTCGGTGTACGAACCGGTGCAGTTCCCCACAGGAAAAAACCGGCGCAGTAAAATGGCACGGTAATGAGGATGATCGTACCGAGTGCAATACGCCAGTTTTTTCGGCGGGTTTCAGCCGCTAGTATCCGCTGTGAATGACTCGTCACGATGTTACCCTCCGCTTATGCCGATGCACATGTCCAACTATAGCACATCTCACAGGGTTCGTACCTGATACAACTGACCATCCACGAAGCCGCGTTTGCGATAATATTCGCGGGTTCCGATAGCGGAGATGACTGCCAAGCGGGAGTAGCCATGTTCACGAGCCAGTTCGACTGCCCGTTCGATCAACTGTTTGCCGAGACCGAGATGTTGGGCACGACCAGCTTCGTTTGCACCGAGTTCCAATGATTGTCCGTAAACGTGGATTTCACGGATCATGGCTGCACCGTTCAATTCGTCGGTGATGGCAGGTTCTTTGGGCAGCGACAGGCGCAAGAAACCAGCAATATCACGATTTTCGGTGATGTACTGCAAGAAAACTTCTTCAGTCGAACCACCGTTATACCAGAGTTCATCGAGGTGCAAATCAGCGGCTTCAACGGCTTGGAAGCGAACTTCACGAGCACGAATGTCACTGCTGCGTTGACCGGTTTTCGCCAGTTCATTTTCGACCACTTGACGGAAGTTGGTCATCTGGTTGCCAACAACAATATCGGTTGAGGGAATGTCACGGATGACACGGGTCAGGCGGCAGTATTCGGGTGTTAACTTAAAAGTTCCGGTGAGAACATGCAGGAGTTCATCGTAGGTGTAGGGTTTCCAAGTGCCGTCTTGATAACGCAGCATCAGTTCGGCACTATCAATCAACGAACAAGGATATACCTTGAGTTCATCAGGACGGAAGTCGGCATCGTCAAACATCAGCTTATAGTCGGCAATGTCCGCATCAGGTGACGAGCCGTATAGATTAGGCATCCAATGGGCATGGATTTTGAAGCCAGCTTGCCGTAAGAGTTTGACAGCACGGCGGGTAGCAGCGACCTTATGACCGCGTTTGTTGAGTTTCAATACATCGTCATTCAGGCTTTGGAAACCAATTTGCACTTTGGTGCAGCCGAGGCGACGAACACGAAGCACTTCTTCAACGCTAATATGGTCAGGTCGTGTTTCGATAACCAATCCAACACTACGGCAAGGTGCAGTTTCGTTTTCGAGATGGGCGGCTTCGAGTTCTGCCCAAGTGGCAAATTCATCAACCGGTGAACGTTCGATTTCACCACGTCCAATGGCTTGAGCGAGGTCGGTTGAACGCAGCATTTCATCTTTATAGACCATCTGCACAACAGCGTTATAGCGTTTTTCGATGTGCAGACCGTCAATGGTGGCGGTGGTGGTGTTGCGATCAGGATGCAACTGCGACTTTTCGAGCAAGGCAGCTTCAACCGTTTGGCGACCATCAATGCCTTTACCGAAGTCATGCATGGCATCAAAGATACGTTTGATGAACCAAATCTGATAGCTTTCGGGATAGAACGACCATGTGCCACCGAGGATGATGATCTCGATTTTGTCGGTAGGGTGTCCGGTGTTGTGGTAGCTTTGCAGACGGGTATAGGTCTGCAAATAGGGGTCAAAGCTGTTTTGTTCGGCACGTTGAGCGCCGGGTTCGTCCGAGAGATAACTTTTCGGCATCCGAACATCATTCGGGCAGAAAATACATTCACCGGGACACGGATAGGGTTTGGTCAAAACGGTGACCGGAGTGACACCAGAACTGGTACGAACCGGCTTGCGGCGTAGGCGTTCAAGGACAGCCTGTTCGTAAGGCGGCAGAGAGTCACCGGCAAAAGTGCGGTAAGCCAAGATGAGATCATCACGGCTGTAGGTTCCGTCATGGCCTTTGGGATAGTCACGTAACAACTGGTCAAGTTGTTTGCGAGAAATATCCGGTTGGGTGACGACAGCAGTGAGAATTTTCAGCAGCGGTTCACGGTGCTGTTGTAGGTCAATGGCCTGTTTATGACTCATGAGTACCAGTAAAAGTAGTTGTCCACATGAGGGTGATTCTAGCAGATTGGGGGTTCAAAATACAGCGTTGTGCCTGATAAACAGGTGATAACAGGCAACATTAAGAAATAGATTACAAAGCAAGGAAATTGAACCACAAAGAGGCGAAGAACACAAAAGAAATACGGGAGAGTTTGAGGATTTTTGGAGGAATAGAACGACTATAGGGTAAGAATGGGCAAATGTGGTTAGGAAAAACAAATAGAGTCAAAACGGAAAATAAACCGCAGCAAGTTCTTAGTCGATAGATCAAGGCAAAGGCTTTTAACCGCAAAACACAGAGGTCAAATGCAGATTAACCTATGAGCTAACGAACTGAGATTGTATTGGCTAGACTGTATGCGGTTCTGGCTCTGGAATGGGGTCGTTGTGAGCCAGTGAGGATTCGAGCCAACCACGTTTCGCATCCTCAATCATTTCAAGCGCTTCAAGTTGGGTTTCACCATCACTCATGCAACCGGGTAGTAAAGGGATTTCTGCCAACCAGCCACCGCCATCTTCAGCCGACAATGGAGTCAGCAAAACCGAGTAAGGAAGCGACATATAGTATTCAATTGTTTTCTTCATTGTCATTCTCCTTATCCAATTCGGCTTTGATTAAGTCAATTATTTCTATAGACCGTTTAACATAAATCGCTTTTACAGGTTTGTTATAGGGGATAGATATTTTCATATCCTGCCCATTTATATTATACCTGAAAACATAATGACTTCCGGTGGCATGGTCACGAAGAATTCCGTAATCATTTAGGACTTGTTCGAGTTCAGTAAATGCAACGTCTTTAGGATTCTGACGAAGTTTCTGCAACCGCTTTTCACGCTTACTCATACCCTACGCTTCCCACACGAGCTTGCCACCGACATAGGTTTGCTCAACGTGGACGGTGAGTAAATCGGCTGTAAACGTGGTCAGAGGGTCGGCACTCAATAGGGCAAGGTCAGCCCATTTGCCGGGGGTCAAGCTGCCGCGGTTATCGGCCTCGCCGCTGGCAATTGCTCCGCCCATTGTATAGGCATAAAGTGCTTCGTGAGCGGTGATTGCTTGGTCAAGGGCAATCGGTTCGCCATTGGGGTCAAGCCGATCAATCGCCGCTTTCATGCCGAGAATAGGATTGTCATCCGGCACAACGGGCGCATCCGAACTGAGCGCAACGGTTAGACCCGCATCCAACATAGAGCGAATGGGATAGCAGTGATCGAGATAATCATCAGGCAAATAACGGCGGAAACTGGTTCCTAATGCCGCTAAGAAAACGGTTTGGGGCGCGATGATGATGTTCAGTTTGGCGCAGCGGGCATAATGCTCAGGGTTGGGCAAGCCCAAATGCTCGATACGGTGACGCAAATCGGGGCGCGGCAGGCGGCGGTGACATTCCTCATAAGCGCTCAAGACCTGCTCAATGGCGACATCACCGATGGCATGTGTGCCGATGCGGAAACCAGCAGCGTGAGCTTCAAACATCAGCTCGGTCAATTCGGCTAAATCGAAGCGCAGTACGCCGTGATCGTTGGTGACTTTATAAGGGCGGCTGACAGCGGCGGTCGCACCACTCAGACCGCCATCGGCAAAGAACTTGACAGTATCAATCCGCAGCCAATCGCTGACAAAATGTTCCGGCAGCGGAAGTGTTTCCGTACCGCCATCAGGACGACGAATCGGCATTCCATTGACGCGCACAGCGAGTTCGCCTGCCGCTTCGAGCTGGCGATAGACGCGTAAGTGAAATGGCGTGAGCAGCGGGTCAGTGGCACTGGTGATACCCAAACTCAGTTGATGCTGGTTGGCAGCTTTGATGGCCTCCGCCATTTCCGCATCAGTCGGGTCAGGAATCACTTTGGTGAGCAAACCCATCGCGGTTTCTTGTAGGAGTCCTGTCGCCTCGCCGTTGAGATCGCGGACAATCACGCCGCCGGGAGGATTGGGCGTATCGCGGGTAATACCGGCTAATTGCAGCGCAAGGGTATTAGCCACAATCATATGTCCGCAGGTGCGCGTTAAGGCAATGGGATGCTCAAGGCTCGCGCCGTCCATGTCGTGACGCGTCGGGTGGCGACGTTCGGGTAAATCGGCCTCGTTGTAACCACGTCCCATGACCCATGTTCCTTTTGGAAGCGAGGCCGCTTTATCAGCAAAAAGCTCGATGATGGTTTCAATATCGGGCGCAACGGTTTTGTTGGCAACCACCTGCCGTGTGAGCAGCAAACCCTTTTTCCAGATATGCACATGGGCATCATTAAAACCGGGGATGAGTGTGCGTCCGGCTAAATCGACACGTTTCATACCGCTTTTTGCAGCAGCTTCAACGTCGGATAATTTTCCGACCGCGAGAATGCGACCGTCATCACCGACGAGCAGCGCCTCGGCCTGCGGTTGTGTCGAGTCGATGGTATGAATAGTGCCGTTCTGAAAGAGGAGCATGATGTGCCTCTGTGATAGTGAGTTGATAGTGGATATAGTAACGGATTGTCATAGAATATGCTTATCACTTGTCTATGACCAACGATTAGAATAACGATTTATGAATATTAACATTATCACTGCCCAAGCCGCCGATTATGACAGCATTATTGCCCTCTTGAAGCATGTTAATCTGCTGACAGATGATATTCTCGTGGCGGGAACACGCTATTGGGTGGCGAAAACGGATGCAGGTAAAGTCGCAGCTTGTATGGGTATGGAGTTTGGCGAGGATGCGGCGTTGATACGCAGTTTAGCCGTCTACGAAGTCTATCAAGGTGAGCGGTTGGCTTTGCGGCTGATCGAAAACGCGGTCGAGGAAGCCAAAACAGCAGGCTATCATCACATTTATTGTTTTAGTACGCGTGCCGCCGATTACTTCCAGCGCGTCGGTTTTAGGCCCGTTCCAGTCGCGCAATTGGTCAAGGCGCTGCCGAATGTGCCGCAGGTGGTACGCTTCGATAAAATTGGTAAACTGGCGGGTGAACGGGCATTTCATAAAGCGCTGATGTAACCCCCTCCGTCGCTGACGCGACACCTCCCCCGTAAACGAGGGAGGTTAAAACAAAAAGGACATGGTAGTTCTCCATATCCATATTAATTAATCTTTCGTATTTGAGCCGGATTACGTATAGAACTCAGGACGACGGTCGGCTAGGACGGTCATCTTGGTACGGACTTCTTCGACCAGATCAAGTTCAATTTCGGCGGTGAGGAGCTGCGGCGTTTCGCCACCTTCGACCACAATTTTGCCCCAAGGGTCAACGATCATGGAGTGACCACTGAATTGGGTATCACCGGTAATACCCGCAGCGTTGCAGGTCACCATATAACATTGATTTTCAATAGCCCGTGCCACCACGAGTGCACGCCAATGCTCAACCCGCGCAATCGGCCATTCAGCGGGCATGACGATCATTTTTGCGCCATCAACCGCGTACTTACGGAAAAGTTCAGGGAAGCGCAGATCATAGCAAATCGCCAGCGCCGTATTGCCCCACGGCAAATCCAGCGCGAGGCGTGACGAACCGGGTTGCAGCCATTTATCCTCATCCATGAGGCCAAACAGGTGAATTTTGCGGTAGATACCGAGCATCCGTCCATTGGGGGCAAAGAAAGCAGCGCTGTTGGAGACTTCTAGGCCGCGCTTTTCCAACACAGAACCGACCACGCTGATCTTGTTCTGGGCCGCCGCACCGCTCATGTCGTTGAACACGCCGGTGTTGAGCGTACTGGCAAGGTCTTTGGCTTGATCCCAAGCACATCCGGTTGACCAGAGTTCAGGGAACAGGATGAGGTGCGAACCACGCCGCGCCGCTTCGACCGTCCATTTGTCCATCTGAGCAATATTTTTCTTGGTATCCCCCAGCGCAATATTCATCTGCGCCAGACTAATCACGAGTTTAGGCATTCTCAAAACCTCAGATCACAAAGTTGTTATATCTATACGACTCTAACACGGCATAGCGATTTGTGTCCACTTAAGACAGACCATTTGCGCCGGGTAATGGCAGCCGCCCTGCTAACTGTTCCCACATGGCACATATGGCGTTAATCATTTGGGTTTCCGTCATATTGGTAACGTTGATTTCGTGGACACCTTCGACCTTGCGAATCGCCCATTCGCGCTTGAGATGCCCAATCGCCAGCGCGCGCTCACCGGGGTTGTGGTAGCGCCCACCCAGTGAGAGATGTAACTGTCGCAGAACCGCATCCAAAGCCACAACTTCGCAAATGATGATACCGGTATCCAAAAGACGGGCTGTGGTTTCCGTCCGTAAGATGGTTTGGCCACTGACACGGATAACCGCGCCACGATAGAGCATCACATCCTGCATGACTTCCGTTTCCAACATTTTCAGGCGTGTTTCACCATAGCGTGTGCGCATGTCTTCGATGTCCATTTCGCCGCGTGCCTCCAACAGCGAATCGACGTTGACATAGCGCATCTTGAGACGGTCAGCGACTTGCTGTCCGATCATGGGTTGGCTGGTGCCGGTATAGCCGGTCAAAATGAGGTTACGATCTGGATAGGAGTATTGCATAACTGTTCATGACAAAAAGCGTATCAGCGCTTCCTGTTTTGATGACCTCTGAAGATTAATTTTGTCGCCAACCGGGGAACCAACCGTCGAGAATAGGTGGTAATTCTTCCAAACTGTTGATGGCGGCATCGGGAACAATCAAGCCGCTTAACATGGGTGGCAAGGGTGATGTGATGCGAAAGACAGCTTGCATCCCGATGGCCTGCGCCCCTGCAATATCAGCAATGGGGTTATCGCCCACAAAAACGGCTTCATCAGCCGTGACACCCAGACGATCCAGCGCCATCTGAAAAATGCCGGGATGCGGCTTGAGGACTCCGGCATCCGCAGCGGAAAGGCGGCAGTCGGGGAAATATTGCAGCAGCTTATGCTCTTCGATCTCAACATCGCGCAAGACCATTGGTTGGGCAGCGTTGGTCACAATGGCGGTTTTGATGCCGTGCTGTTTGATGAGCGCCATCACTTCAGGCACTTCCTTGAACAAAGCCGTTCCCGGCACGGCGCGCCAACCGTAGGCTTTTATCAAGTCGTCGGAATGGAAGATACCGGCCTGAGCGCCCTGTGCTTCGACCGCTTCCAGTAACAGGGTTGCTACATTGGGGGCAATCAAACTACCACGACCGATACGCCATGCTTCCCGAATGCGGTCATGAAATTCTTCTATGAAGTCATCTAAATCCGGAAGCGGCGTAGTAATGGTGGCAACATAATCAAAAACGCCTTTTAAAAATTGACATTCTAGCGTTTTCCAATCACCGTCGAAACCGCTCCAATCCAGCAGCGTATCATCCAAATCAAAGAGAATCGCTTTCAACATGAGGTCATGATTTCCAATATAAGCAACACGGGCGAACCGGGTGTCCGCCCTGAGATACGGAGAAAGAGCTAGGTTGTGATGGGTTCACTTGCCCGCCACTGGAGCATAGTATGTTCCAAGCCAGCTTTGTAATTGGGATAACGAGGCTGCCAACCCAAGACCTGCTTGGCTTTGTCGTTCTTTAAGTGGACAGATGAGTCTAACAACAGACGTTGAATATCGCTGGTGGTGCGCTTCAAGATGAATATGGGCGAAGCACTTGCAGATGGCGCATCCATACCTAATCCGGTGGCCAAATAACCAGCAAATACCGACGCGCTGACCGGTTCATCGTCCACTACATTAATGATTTCGCCTGCTGGCTGTTTTTCGGCTGCCAGAACAGCGGCCTGCGCCAGATCAGACTCTGAAACCCAATTGTGAACACTGTGGCTGTCACCGAGATAGGGACTGCGACCCTGCTTGAGGGTTTCGCCAAGCGCATGAACGCTGGCTGTCTCACCACCATACACAAATCCAGCACGCAGCACGCAGGCATTCACGCCGCTTTGCATAACGTGATGTTCAGCCGCCAGCACCGGGCGCAAGGCGCGGTCTTGATGCCCGACCTGATCTTCGGTCAACCAGTCGCCATGTGCATCACCGACTACGGCAGCGTAACTGGTGTGGACAATAAACTTGACACCGGCTTCTTTGGCCGCTTCGACCACCGCGACCGCACTTTGAACCATGACCTTTTCTTGCGATTCATAGCCGTCTTTGGTGGGGAAACCGTTCCCAAGCTGCGGTAGTAAATGAATCACCACGTCAATGTTGGACATGGTAAACAGGCTCTTTAACTCACCGGCACGGGTCACATCAGAATAGGCAGGCAGCGCACCATCTTGACGGGCTTTGGTCGCGCCGCCCAAACCTTCGGTCAATACCGTGACTTTATGGCCGCGTGCAATGGCTTGACGTGTGGCTTCGCGCGCTACGCCAGACGCACCGCCGGTAATGAAAATATTCAGTGAGGCATTGGTATCCATAATTTGCGTCTCGTCTTCTAGTTGGGCTGGTTCAATAGCATCATTATGCCATTTTATGAGGCTCCCAGCAATAAAGAACCCACCTGCAAATATCAGGTAGCAAGGTTACAATAAAAATTATTGTTGGCTTCCGGGGATAAACCACTGTGCAGTTCACGATTGACGGTATTCGATATGATTTTATGCCGATTAGAGATTTTCGGGCTATTCATCAACTCCCGGCCACGTTCAATATCAGCCTGTTTGAATCCAAGGATTACACTGGATTAGGCAGGATTGATGCAGCGGGCGCGGCACTGCACCAACTGCACGATGCGGTCATCGCAGCACTTCCGGCGAAGGCACTTCCGCTGGATTGGCTCAGTCTACTGCCTGACGTGACCCATTCATTTGAAACGCAGCTCTACCAGATTAATGACCAAATCGGTTTGCGCGATGTCGAAATTGAATTTGCGGTCGCCGGTTTTAGTGACGCGCTGCAAGCCTACGCCTATGCTTTTGTCTATGCCCATTCGACGCATACCCCTTTACCTGATTTTATCTCGGTATACAGCGAGTGGCTTAATGGGACGGTCAAAGCCTTTGCACAAGAACACACCTATATCGTAGGGGATGAGTCATGTACGGTTCAGGTGGTTGCCCACGCTTATGGTCGCATCGGATTATTGATTCATGCCAGCCAAACCTATGCCATTTATGATCCTGCGCTGGCCTGCCCCGCCGAGGGATTTATGACTCAACTTCTCATTGAAATTGCAGCGCATATGCGGCAGGTAAGCAGCTAAATGCTGCGTCTGACCGTGCTGGCTGCGGGAATTGGGTTCTTGATATTTTCCCTGCTGGCGGCTGCCGTTCCGGGAATTGGATATATTCTGCCGACCAAACAATTAGCTTATGTGTCGTCCGAGCGCAACCGATCAGCTATATTTGTGCTAGATTTCTACCACCGGATTCAGTTCGAACTGGTTCGCGATGCATATACGCCGTCATGGTCACCGGACGGCGTATATTTGGCCTTTTATTCGACGCGTGACGGCGGACGCGATTTGTACATCATGGATGTTTTTGGAAACCGTATCCAAAGGCTGACCCACAATGGGGCTAATAATACCAGTCCGTCGTGGTCACCGGATGGGCGTGAACTTGTGTTTGCCTCGGATTATGCGGATGCATTTGGTATCTTTACCATAGCGGTTGATTGCAATGACCGTTTCGAGAACTGTGCCACGCGCTTAACCCCGTTGGATAATTATTGGTATGCCGCGCCAGCGTGGTCACCAGATGGCAAAACGATTGCCTTTGTATCCACAAAAGACACCACCAACGCTTTTGATAGTTCACTGGGAAACGCCAACATCTACCTGATGAACAGCGATGGGACAGATGTGCGGCGGCTGACTGAAAATTTAGGCGAGGACTACACGCCATCGTGGTCACCGGACAGCCGCAGCCTCGTATATTCGGCGCAAAACATTCAATCACGCACGATGGAATTGATGATTATCGATACACAATGCAGAACAGAGGCAAGCTGCATCCGCTTGCTGTTCAGTGATGTGGTTGATTTGATGCCGGCGTGGTCAGCCGATGGCAGCGCAATTGTGTTTGTCGATGCAAGGGATGGAAACTTCGAAATGTACAGCATCGACACTGAAGGCCGTTATTTGCAGCGCTTAACCTATAACAATACCGATGAAAGCACGCCGCGTTGGCGGCCTTAATATGCAATTGGTGCCACAAGTTATGAAATCCGTTTGCTTGTGCGCCGCTCGCATTTAAGTTAATATCCACAGCATTATTTTTCGACAATTATTTTGAGGAAGGGAGCCGCGATGAATTCACAGGTTGCACCCCATTATGGTCGGCGGGCTGTCTGGTTGATTCTCGCACTGGGCGCAGTTGCTATTATTTTGGCGCTGGTTTCCAGCAGCGCGGAAAACTTCCTGACGTTTAATGTCACACAGCTTCTGGTGCTGGGAATTATCCTGCTGGTCGGCTCGATACTCCTGTTTTTCAACCAGTTCGCCAACGTAGCAGCTGGAACGATTGGCAGTTTCATTATTGGCATTGGCATTACGGCGATGATTGTCTCGATAGTGCTGGGCTTAGGCCGCCTCGCCAGCGATTTCTTGAGCTTTGACCTGTCACAAATTCTAGCGTTAGGCGGCGTGTTCGTTGTCGTCGGGCTTATCGTCCGAAACTGGATAGGGACGACCAGCAGAATTAACGTGGCACAGCGCATCGGCGGGATCGTGATTTTGTTGGGTGCAGTCGGCATTGTTGCGGGACTGATCGCCAACAGCATCGACCTGCTGGGCTTTAGCGCCGTACAGTTACTGGCATTAGGGGTGGTGTTTGTCATCATCGGGATATTGATTCTGATTTTCTTCAATGTCAATATTGATCCGGTGCCGCAGCCAATGGCACAACCGCGAACAACACATCTTCGCTCATCTGCCCCACCCGCGCCGAGTATGCCCAAAGCATCTGTAGCAGATGCATCAACCGATGCCCCTACCCAAGTCATGCCAACTGCTGCCCCTAAGCGCGATGACCTGCTGATCATTGAAGGCATCGGCCCGAAGAGCAAGGAAGCCCTTTACAAAGGCGGTATCACCAGCTTTGAACAAATCGCGAATCTCACGGCGGATGATTTGTATCGCATCGTCAAAATTGAGGGCGGAGTCAATTTGGTCAGCGATACCAAAACATGGCCTAAACAAGCCCGTTTATTGGCGGATGGCAAAATCAAAGAGTTTGAGGAATACGTGAAGTATCTGGTCAGCTCGCGTGATCCTAATAGTAAATCATAAGCGGACGGCAGTTTCTTAATGATTAGGGACACCATCATACGATGTGTCCCTATTTTATTTACGGCATGTAATGGCACGTGGGAGAACGTCGTCTAACCTATAGATGAACCTGTTATTTAGGAAAAGACTATGCTCATCAGTCACAATGAAACAGATCTGCGCGAATTACTGGCAAATGCCCGTGTAATTGCGGTCGTGGGTCATTCAGAGCGCCCCTACCGAACCAGTTATCAAATTGCCGTGTATCTGCGCCATGCAGGTTACAAGGTTTATCCCGTTAATCCAGAAGTGAGCAGCATTGACGGTGAAATTTGTTATCCATCACTGTCTGAAGTGCCGGAACCCATTGACATTGTGAATGTTTTCCGCCGTTCGCAGTTTTTGGCGGATGTGGTGGAACAAGCTGCTGCGGTGAAAGCCAAAGCAGTATGGGCACAACTTGGCGTAGAAAGTGCGGAAGCTGCTGCTGCCGCCGAGGACGCACACCTGCCGTTAGTGATGGATATGTGTATCAAGGTCGAACATCGACGACTGCTTGGATAACGTTACTTTTCGTCTGCCATGCGCCGCAAGATAGGAATCATCATGGAAGCAGCCCTTCCCCGATGACTGACACGATTCTTTTCATCCAATGGCAGGCTGCTAAAGGTAGCGTTGTATCCTTCGGGGATAAACACCGGATCATAGCCGAAACCGCCGCCGCTTTCGTCCTCCGCCAGCGCGATGTGTCCTTCGCAGACGCCTCGTACATGGGTCACTTCCGCGGTTTGCGGGTTGGCTACGGCAATGACGCAAACAAAACGTGCCGTGCGCTTTTCGGCGGGTACGCCTTGCAATTCACCGAGGAGTTTTTGCCGCCGATCTTTGGGGGTTAAACCGGGGCCACCATAACGCGCCGGATAAATGCCCGGTCGTCCATCGAGTGCATCAACATATAAACCGGTGTCGTCGGCAACGGTGATTAAGCCGCTGGCCTGCGAATAAGCCTTGACTTTGAGTGCGGCGTTTTCTTCTAAAGTGGTGGCATCTTCCGCTACATCCATATCGCCCAAACCAACATCTTTCAGGCTGAGCAATCGCAAATCGACCCCGATTAGTAATTCTTGGAATTCACCGAGTTTGCCCGCGTTACTGGTTCCAATGAGTAAATCCATTCAATGTGTGTCCATTTATCTTCATGATTAAAGGACAGCCATTTTAATACAGCACTTGCTGTTTAGCACGACTGTTCATATGTTAAAGTTCGTACTTATCTCTGACGCAAGTGCTATAATGACGCTGCTGAGGTTTAGCATCACGGAGAGATAGGGATGTCCAATTCAGCCGCCAGCGGGGGTTGCGATTACACCCTGACTGAACAGGGAATACATCAATTCATTTTCCGCGAGGCCACGAAAGAAGCGATTGACGATTTTTTCCATAAACTTGAAGCGGTGTTTGTGGCAACAAGTGGGGTCGATACCAACCGTTATATCCTTGATATTACACAATCAGGCGAACGGAACGTATCACTGGTGACGAACGTACAGCGTTTCCGCCGGTTGGAAACACTTTTTCCAAACCGTCCACGCGGACGCACCGCTATTCTGCATCGTCCCGGTTTGGCCTACACGCTTATCGACAGTTTCATCCGTGCTTTAGCGCCAAGCCGTGACATTACGCGCTTTTTTCCGGTCGATGAACGCGACGAGGCCATCGCATGGCTGCTGAGTGAAAGTCGTTAGCCGCTATGCCTGCTACCCATATTGCAACCTTCAAAGTCCGTCATTATGAATGTGACGCGCTGGGTCATTTGAACAACGCAAATTATGCCCGTTATATGGAAGAAGCGGCATTCGAGGCTTCGGCTGCGGTGGGTTATGATAAAGCCCGTTACGATGCGATGGGTAATCTGTGGTTGGCCTACGAAACCGAGATTGAATATTTACATCCTGTAGTCTACGGGGATGTTATCGAGGTCAAGACGTGGGTCGGTGATTTCCGGCGGGTGCGGTCACGACGTTTTTATGAGTTCCGCAAAAGCGGCGAAGAAACACTGGTTGCCCGCGCCAGTACCGATTGGGTCTATTTAGAGGCCGCCACCGAACGCCCGACCATTGTGCCACCCGACATGATTGCGGCGTTCGTTCCCGAAGGCTGGAATGGTGACGTAAGCAGTCGGACACGTTTTCCTGCGCCGCCAGCGCCTCCACCGGATGTTTACAAACTGCGCCGCCGTGTCGAATGGCGTGATTTAGATACGGCACGACACGTCAACAATGCCGTATACTTCAGCTACATCGAAGACTGTGGAATGCAAGTCGCCGTCCATTATGGTTGGCCGCTGGAACGATCTCAGGAAGCGGGTTGGGCGGCGGTGGCGCGTGAACATCACATCGAATATAAACATCCTGCCCTGTTGGATGATGAAATTGAAATCAGTACATGGGTCACAGCAAACAGCCGGATTACTGCTGACCGCTTTTACAACATCGTCCGTCCGCGCGATGGTCTACAACTGGCGCAGGCGCGTACCCGCTGGGTATGGATTGACCTCAAAACAGGCCGTCCAATCCGCATTCCCGAAGATTTTTTGAAAGACTTTGCTGCCAACATCGTGCATCCGGAAACGCAAGCAGAACACAGATAAGGTTAGCAGCATGTCCAAAGCACCACGACGACGTGATCCAATGACCCAGTACGACCAATTTATGAGCGGCAGTAAAAATGCCCGAACACCGCGCGGTGTACTGCTGTTGGCTGGCGGCATTATTGGCAATACGATTCTGTGGCTCACGGGACTTATCAGCGTTGCGCGAATTGGTGCCGTACTGGCCTTCTTTCTGGTGGCGGCAGTCACGGTCGGCATCCTTCAGCGTGTTGCCCCGACACTCGAATTTGCGATTATGCTGCTGGTGGGCGGAATCATCGGGCTGATATTGGTCGCGATTGGTGTTATGCTATTGAAACTCGTCCTGCACCGTGATGCCAAACGACTCGGTGAAAAGCCGATCTTTGGCGTTTTAGATGAAGATGCCCGAACCCGTGACAAACAAAATTACCGCCGCAAATCAGGCCGCTAAATCCTCCCATCAAGATCACCCTATCACAGCTATCGACTCACGGCGCGTTTGGGAATGTCCGTGGTACGCCGTGCGCCAAGATCGCATCAACCTACCCGATGGAAATGAAGGCATTTATAACGTCGTTGAATTAGCCGATGCGGTTTGGGTTGTTCCTGTGACGACCAGCGGAGAAATTGTCTTACTGTGGCACTACCGCTATCCAATGCAAACATGGGGATGGGAACTGCCCTCCGGCGGCGGCATCACCAAACCTGAGGATGCGTTGACCACTGCCCAACGCGAACTACATGAAGAAGCGGGCGGTACAGCCAGCGATTGGCGGTTTCTGATGCAGGTCAGCACTATGAAAGGCATCGGCACTGAACATGCCCATCTGTATCTGGCGACAGGCGTAACATTGGGCAGCACTGACCATGAACCTGCTGAAGTCATGACCGTTCATACCTTTCCGGTTAGTGACGTTTACCAGATGGCGCGTGCAGGTGAAATCCATGATGGCATCGGCGTACTGGCGTTATTACTGGCTGAGCCGTTCCTCAGATGACTACAGGAAGTTGAGATGCTGCCGCTGATTACAATTTTGACTGGCCCTTCTGCCGCCGGTAAAAATACCATTGCCTACACCTATGCCCGCGAATTCACGCAGCAGTGCGCTGTGATTGATGGTGATCAAGTCCGTTGGATGTATACCCATCCGCATACTGCCCCTTGGGCCGGCGAGGAAGGACTGCGCCAACATCAGATCGGCGCGCGGCATGGCGCGATGCTGGCACGGTCATTTAATTCATTAGGCTTGGAAGTGATTTTGTTGGATGTCCTCTGGGCGGACTTACCAGCCATCTACCGCAGTGAACTCAAGGATCTGCCGCTGCGGATTGTGCGGCTGCTGCCAACACTTGAAGAAGCTCTGCGCCGGCATCATCAACGTCCACCGACGATTAGCGATGACGAAGTCCGATGGACGTATAATCACGCAGTAGCTTTAACCGACTTTGATCTGACACTGGATACGACCGATATGCCAGCGGAACTGGTCGCTAAATGGTTGAGTGATACGGCTAAGAACCGATGAAAAATGCATTCGAACCGCAGAGACGCAGAGAAAATACAGAGTTTTCCAGAACAAAATTAATGTGATATATAGGCCGTTTCAAGCTGGTTGAAAATAGCGTCAACCGTTTCGTCAACCGTCAGGGATGTAGTATCCAGCCATAACCCGATTTTGGGTGTTTCATCACGCAGCGACGCGTCCAACCCTTCAGGAGTCCAACCGCTGTATGTCTGTTTATGACGGTTAGCATCCCGTTCTAAAGCGGCAGCGGGCGACGGACACAGCACCACCACATACAAAGGCCAGCGCTGATGGAGCGCGACGACCTCGTTTAAGATTTCGCCGATGATGACATCTTGGTAAACGACAGTAAAGCCTGCCGCGCAATAGGTATCCGCCGCCTGTGCCGCAAGCTGGTAACGCAGCCGGAGCTGACCTAACGCTTCGTCCGAAAGCGGCGGTTGGATGGCGACCTGCCCGTTAATCATCATGCGTCGGAACAGGTCGCCGCGTAAGTGTACACTTTTCGGAAGCCGCTCCGCTGCCGCTTGGGCAATGGTCGATTTGCCAGCCGCCATAATGCCCGTAATCAGCAAAGTCGATGGCGACACCGGTTCCAAGTTAACCTGTCACCTTCATACCGGCGCTGATACCGTTAACAGTCGCCAACACATTGCGCATCACCTTACCGTAATCCGGTTCGTCGGGGTTCAAATCTCGAAGCTGCTGCAATAGATTTACCTGAATGAAGTTCAAGGGATCAACGTATGGATTGCGTCGTTCAATTGAACGCTGCATGACCGGTGATTGTTGAAGCAGTGCTGACTCATCAAAGACTTTGCAAACGTAGTCGCAGGCCAATTGATATTCTTTCCTCATTTCGCTGAAAATTCTGTCACGCAGCGTTTCGTCGCTCACTAACGAGGCGTATAACTCGGCAATGCCCATATCGGCTTTCGCTAAATCCAACTGGGCGTTTTCCATCAAGGCTTTGAAAAACGGCCATTCGTTGTACATTGTCCTGAGCATGGCTAAACCATCTTCGTGTTCGTCGCAGTAACGTTTAAGTGCCGTGCCGACACTGTACCAACTGGGGATGATGGCACGGCTTTGCATCCACGAAAAGACCCAAGGAATAGCACGGACATCACTGAAACTGCTGCCCGAGGACTTGCGTTTGGCAGGGCGCGAACTAATCGGCAAGTTTGCTAGTTCATTAATGGGCGTGGCTTGCTGCCAATATTGCAGGAAACCGTCGGTTTCATAAACGAACTTACGGAAGGATTTACGGCCTGCGTCGGCAAGGAAATCCATGACCGCACGCCATTCCGGTTTAGCTTTGTGCGCCGAGGGCATACCGGTGACGAGCAATACCGCGTTCACCACATGGTGCATATGCCGCCGCGCAATATCAGCATTGCTGTAGCGATAGGCGATAACTTCGCCCTGCTCGGTAATCTTGATGGCGCCTTGCATCGAAAGCGGGGGTTGGCTGAGGATCGCCTGTCCGGTCGGGCCGCCGCCCCGTCCAATACTGCCGCCGCGTCCATGAAACAGCTCTAAACCGATATTCTGCTGGGCACAGATTTCCGCGAGATTATATTGGGCGGTATACAGATTCCAGTTAGAAGCCATATAGCCGCCGTCTTTGCCGCTGTCCGAATAACCAATCATCACCTGTTGATGATTGCCGCGTATCTCCAGATGCTTTTTGTATTCGGGATTGGCAAAAATCGCGGTCATGACCTGCGGCGCATTCTGCAAATCGTCAATGGTTTCGAAGAGTGGCACGATATCAATGTCATCGGCGATTCCAACCTCTTGCGCCAACAACAGCATCGCCAGAATATCGCTCGGCTTTTGACTCATACTGGCGATGTAAGTATCAATGACCTGCTTGCCGTACTGTTTGTGAGCATGAGCCACCATGCGCCATGTCGCAATAATTTTATTGGTCGCGTCCGAAAATTTAGGGTCTATGGGGAAGAACGGGCGCGGGTTCGCAATTTCCATTGTCAACAGGGTTTGCTTATCTTCTTCAGACAGCGCTTTGTAACTTTCGGTGCGCCCATAATATTTGAACATTTCTTCAAGCGCATTGGCGTGCAAACGGGAATCTTCACGCACATCCAGCGGAGCCAGATGCAGCCCGAACAAGCGCACTTTTTCCATCAAGCGGCTGAGCAAGCCATTGGCGGTATGCCGGCCTTTGTTATGGCGCAAGCTGGATTCGACCAATGCCAGATCGTCATATAAATCCAGATGGTTTTGATATTCGTTGCGCGTCAAACGTGCGGCGATGATGTTCATCTGCTGGCGGTAAAACTCGGTTGGAAAGCGTGCATCCAAGCCGCCCGCCGATGTGACCGCCTCGCGTAGATCATCCGAAACCGGCACTTCGTCGGCAGACTCAGTTAGATGTTCGCTCAAGAAAGCGATTTCATCCAAGTAAACGCGTTTTGCAGCCTCATGTTGAGTGCGCATGGTTTCCAGCGTCACTTCGGGGGTTACATTGGGGTTGCCATCGCGGTCGCCGCCAATCCAC
Organism: Anaerolineaceae bacterium; assembly: GCA_016124855.1. Taxonomy (GTDB): domain Bacteria; phylum Chloroflexota; class Anaerolineae; order Aggregatilineales; family Phototrophicaceae; genus CFX2. The sequence goes on from WGMX01000021.1 coordinate 26,062, forward strand.
GAGGCGTAGCGCAGCATCATCGGCAAATCTGACCAGTCCGATTCAGGATAATGAGACTTCAAACTGCGACTTAAATCTTCATAGGTGTCGACCACCGTATCCATAATGGACGAGGTGATGAAATACATACCGAAGTCCACTTCATCGGCTACGGTTGCCCGTGAAGCACGCGTCGGACGTGTTTGCCAAAGCTCTTCAATCTCCGCCGTTATCTCATTTTCGACGGCGGCTTGTTCGCGCGGCAGCAGCATTTGACGGTCACGGACAGCCATCAAGTTGGCGATGTGTTGCAGTTTAATCAGCACTTCTTTACGCTTGGCTTCGGAAGGATGCGCTGTTAAGACCAAGCGGATAGAGATTTTATTGAGGAGCGACCGCACTGCATCCGCGTCTAATCCGGCATCATGTAAACGTTTGACGGCCTCTTCAATCGACTCACTGATGCGCCCATCTAACTCGCGCTGGCGCAAGACGCGAATGCGCTGCAAATCTTCGGCGATGTTGATCAATTGGAAGTAATTGCCGAAGGCTTTAATCAAAATACGCTTCTGCTCAAGGTCAAGACCGCCGATGATCGTGGTCAGCTCATCCGCCGCCTTAGGGTCGTCGCTGCGCCGCGCTTTGGCGACCGCCCGCACCTTCTCAACCAGATTAAAGGCTTCTTCACCGTGCTGTTCACGGATGACGTTACCCAGCAGGTTACCCAGCAAACGAATGTCGTTGCTGAGAGGGTTAGCTATTTCGCGGGTGGAGGTTTTTTCGGAAATGGATTCAATAGTCATTCGACCACATCCCTATTCACTTGGTTAATTATCGGAATAGGGATGCAATATTAACGCATTACAAAGTTCGGGGAAAGGTCATTACGTACTATCATTCACTGGGAGTTTTTGTGCTTATGCGATTATCACCTGTTAATGACCGGCACTGGCAGCGATTTCAATGAGCTTATCCACGTGGGCGGTGTCCAGACTCTGGCTGCCATAGAGAATAACGACAGTCGCATCCAAATCCGGCAGGTAATAAACCGCACCGCTAAAACCCAACACCGATCCGGTATGTCCTAATTGCAGCCCGTGATCGCCTTCGCTGACTTCGAGCGCGATGCCATACTCATTCTCATTTTTGCCCGCGTCGATCATTGCCTGAACGGAAGCTTCGCCCAAGATTTCATGACGGACAAACAAACCCTGATAAAATCGAGTGAGGTCAGCAGTGTTGGAAACAAGAGCGCCGTCACCTAAACCCGCGCCATCGTTGTAATCGGTCACATCATCAATTTGCCCATCACCGTCAAAATCTTCGTAGCCGTGTACAAACGGCGCGCCTTTTTCCTCTATCTGCACATAGGTGTTTTCCAACTTAAGCGGCGTAAAAATCCCTTCACGCATCAGTTGGTGCATCGGTTTCTTGGACGCTGCCTCGACAATCAGTTGCAGCAGCAGATAGTTGCTGTTGCAGTATTCAAAGCCCTCACCGGGAGCAAACGAGGCTGGCAAATTATGAGCGAAGGTCAGCGCTTCTTTTGGTGTCCAATTGTGAGTGGTGTCTTGCCCGACTTGGGCGTAGAAATCATCATTCAGATATTCGGGAATGCCGCTGATCATCGTCAACAGTTGGCGAATCGTGGCTTGATCAGCGTTGGCGATCTGACTGGTGAGGTCATCCGGCAGCCATTTGGTAACAGGATCATCAAGAGACAGTGTACCTTTTTCCACAAGCTGCATGACCACCACCGCTAACCATGTTTTGGACATGCTGGCGATACGGAAGCGGTCATCAGGAGAAGCCGCTTGGCTCTTGGTCGTGTCCACCAATCCGCCTGCCGCCGCCCATGTTTTATCCCCAATCGTAATTCGCGCTGATACTGCCGCTCCGTCTTTCGGCGCGATTTCGGCAACGAAACTGTTGAGTTGGGATTGTATATCATCTTGAGCGTGAATGGTCATCATCGGGAGTAGAAATAATATGACGAGAAAGAAATATCGGTAGGTTTTCATCGATACATCCTTGTGTTTAGAGAAAAACAACCTCCCTAAACTATAGAGGATACCCGACCTGAGGAAGCATAGAGAAATAAAAAGAGGTTACCGCAAAGACAACCGCAGTAACCTCTTAGCAAAAGGAAGAGACACTAACTCAGGAAGCGTGGCAGATAGAATCTCAAATAATCCAGTCCGCCCGTTCCTGCTTGTATCAAAGTATCTTGAATATCGGGCGTTCCTAAAATCACATCATATTGGCCGAGCTTGACCGTCTCACCATTGTAAGTCACTTGGCCTGTTCCATCAGTCACATACAAAAATAAATCTTCGTCCGCACGCGGCGCTTGGACTTCGGCTTTTCCATCGTCATGGACTGCCGTCGCCGTCAAGCGTCCGGTCATATGCTGCTGCATCGGCGAGTCGTCACCGATCAAGCTGTACGTCGTCGAGCCTTCACCGTGAACAGCCGGTAATCCTTCACGCGCAATCTGTTGATAGTGCGGTTCTAAGCCACGATGCTGACGATCCGCAATGAACCAAATCTGAATCACCCGTGCCGGCTCGTCAGTCAGGTTCAACTCCTGATGTTCGATGTAATCACCGGAGAACATGCGCTGCAAATCACCTTTGTTCAAGTCACCTTGACCGCCGGTTGTATCCTCATGGTGCAGTGTACCTTCCAACATCCATGTGTAAATTTCCAGCCCACGATGTGGATGCCACGTAAAACCGTTATGTGGCGCGATGCGTGTCATATGGGCCGTCAACATCCCGCTGAGCCGTTGTAACGGACTCCAACCGCCAACCGCGAAATGCGAATTAAGCCAGTGAATGGGATGAATAGTCGGGAAGGTATCTGCAGTGAAGTGTTGAAATGGCGTATAGCGCGCAAAACCGGGTTGTATCAATGTTTGTTGAAGTGGAAAAGCTGCCATAAAGGCTAAGTCCTCAATAAATGTGTACGAGGTGACTCTTTATAGATTAAGTCATTTTCTCTTGTAGGGAAAGGTCTGTGACCTTTCCGCATTTTCGTTCTTTGCATAAGCAACAGGGCTTACCACTGGTAAACCCTGATGTCGTTTACGATAAATCTGTTGCCCTGTAGACTGCATTACAGTAAATCGTCATTCATCATTTAGAGGGCAAGTTTGTAACCTGCCCATCACAACATCCGCTAATTAGGCAGGAGCAGCTTCGGTCGCCAGAACGGCTTCGACATCGAGTTCAATGTTGATGTCCTTGCCAACCAACCAACCACCAGTCTCCAAAGCCATGTTCCAAGTCAGGCCGAAATCTTCGCGGTTGATCTTGGTCTTGCCGCTGAAACCGGCAACGGTCGTACCGAAAGGTGTCTTACCCTGACCGAGCAGTTCCGCTTCAAAAGTCACGAGCTTGGTGACATCCTTAATCGTCAGGTCGCCAGTAATCTTGGCCTGTGTACCATCTTTGTTCGGCTCGACCTTGGTGCTCTTGAAGGTAATGGTCGGGAACTTCTCGACATCCAAGAAGTCTGGACTCTTCAAGTGACCATCACGTTGGTCATTGCCGGTTGAGGCCATTGAGGTGGTATCAATCACCGCTTCGACGGAAGCAGCAGCGGGATTAGCCGGATCAAAATTAATTGTGCCGGTGATCTTGGTAAAGCTGCCACGAACGGTAGTGACCATCATGTGGCGAGCAGAGAAGTTAGCCTGTGCGTGTGCGGTGTCGATATTCCAGAGTGCCATAGTTGTGTTATTCCTCATTTGCTTATTCTAGAAGCGGACTGTAGTCCGTTTACGAATAAGAGAATACACCTTTATTGTGCACCTGTCTATTAGAAAATTATTAGAAACGGACTCTAGTCCATTTATGCTAACATTCGTCCGATCATGTCCTGCATATTTTCGATGATTTGCCCGAGACTGTAACCGCGCTCGCTTAGCAAGAAGTAAATGTTGTGTACATCCACCAGAACAAAGATTGAGTCAGCAATATAATCAGCATCACACACGGGGTTAATTTGTGCCACTAAGCCGCGTATTGTGGTGCGCCACCACCAATGGGCAGGATGTGCTAAAGACCCGATTGGACCGCTCTCACCTGCGTTGACGCAGAGCAGTTCTTGATTACGATCTGTAAACAGCAGCACTTCGCCAATAAACCACTTCAGGGTATCCAGCGTGCCGCCTGTTTCCCGCATCCGTGACAGCGTCCGGTCTTGCAGATCACGTTGATCTTCGTCCAAAAGCGCCATCGACAGCTCAAATTTATTTTCAAAATGGCGGTAAAGCGTTCCTTTACCCACACCCGCTGCATCCGCCACCGCCGACATTGTGACACCGGCGACACTTTGTTCTGCAAATAATCGCTTGGCAGTCGCCAGCAGCAGCGCCCGATTCTTAATGGCATCGGCACGACTGCGTGAACTATCAATTACATTAAGGCTCTCATCCGGCATCATAGACAAACTCATCCATACTACATAACCGTAGTGTTATTGCGGCAAATTGGGTGTGTAATATAAACCTTACAACACATTGCATATATATTGTATACGAAAAACGCCGGAGCAGATGTCCGGCGTTTGACTGATGTGCTGTTGAACGATCTGAAAAGTTCGTTACGAGGCTTTTGCCATCTCACCCATCGCAACCATGCGGGTCGAAGGCTGTAACATCCCGGCAATCACACGCTGTGAACAGCCAATCACGGGCGATGAACTGGCAGTCGGGTTGGCTTCAAAACTCGCGCAGCAGGCAATGAGATGATAGGCTTCTTGCGCCATCTGGGCAATGAGTCCGGTATCCATGATTTCCTGCCACTTCCACCATTGGGGAAGACGTTGCGCAGGGTCTTCGAGTGCTTCGATATCCAACAAGCGAGCAATCGCTGTTTGTTGGTTCAACATGGCCTGATACAAATCCCAAGCCTGAGTGGGGCTTCCCGGTTTCATACGGTAATCCTTGCCATAGCAGGATTGGAATATGCTTGCCATCTCGATCAACTCGGCAACTTTAGCCGCCAAAAGCCGTGCGATTGTGGTGTTCAAGTGCATACTCCTTTCAGGGAACCTCCCCATTCGGTTTTGCAAAGCATCGCCAAATGGTTCTTAAACTTTATTTAACATATTTTAACTGTATTTAACGATTAAAACAAGTAGGCAATACCGGAATTTGTGTTAAGAAAATAAGACATCATTATCAACAAGTTAGTGACATTATCTATTACTTTTGTTTGTGAAAAATTACACGTTTCTCCCCTAAAAAGACTAAACCGTGCTGCCAGTCCACTTTGTGATTAGACAGAACGATTTATGTCCCTTTCGTTGGGGAAGTCGGCTCATATATGTGCCAATACACTCATATCCAAAGGTCGCCTGTTATCTACTTTTAGACACTCTTTAATTAACTCTTAACATTCAGGGTAATTTCTTTACATCAGTTTGAATAGGAATCACAAAAGCGCGAATCAATTCGCGCTTTTAAGAACTGATATGGATTGGGAATTTAAAACTTATTTGGTGTAATCCAGCGGTGCGCCAGCGCTGCCCTTCTTACCGTCGGGCCATGTGGTCTTTTCATCGAACTTTAAGCCGCTGACGTTCGCGCCCTGCATATTCGCCCCTTGGAGGTTGGCGCTGTTCAGCACGGCGTTGGTCATATTTGCGCCGGAAAGCCGCGCGCCGGTCAGGTTCGCGCCGCTGAAGTTCGTCCCCAACAGCGTCGAGTTATTGAAGTCAGCAAAGGGCATCTGGGCAGTGGTGCAATCCACACCGGTCATATTGGTGGAACGCAAGATCGTTTCACGGCAGGTACAAGCCATCATATTCGCGCCGCGCAAATTCGAGCCTTCAAGATTCAAGCGTGTCATATCCAACGCGCTCAAATCAACCCCCGCCAAACGTGGGTTCGTGCCTGCCCCGATCAAGGCTAGCACAAGGTCCTTACGAGATATTTCCGCCATCGTTCATTTTCTCCCTGTAGTAGTGGATGATCTGGTCAATGGTTTCATCCAATTGGGTGGTTGGTTCCCATTCAATCATAGACTGAATTTTACTGATACCCGGCACACGCCGCCGGAAGTCTTCAAAACCACTGTCGTAAGCCTGCTCATAGGGTACAAACACAATCTCGGATGAACTGCCTGCCCGAGCTTTTACCCGTTTTGCCAGTTCAAGGATGCTGACTTCCTCTTGGCTGCCGATGTTAATCACCTGCCCGACTGCGGCTGGCGACTCGGAGAGGCCGTAAATCGCCTCCACCACATCGTAAACATTACCAAAGCAGCGCGATTGTTCGCCATCACCATAAACACGGATCGGTTTGCCACTTAACGCCGCCTGTACGAAACGGGGCAGCACCATCCCATATTGACCGCTCTGGCGCGGCCCAACGGTATTAAACAGCCGGAAAATCACCACCGGCAGGCCAACTTCCTTATGGTATGCCAGCGCTAAAAATTCGTCAATCGCTTTGGTCGCCGCGTAGCTCCACCGGTTGCGAATCGTCGGCCCCATCAAGGTGTCGTCATCTTCCGTAAACGGAAACCGCACCCCTTTGCCGTAGACTTCCGAAGTAGATGCCAGCAGCACTTTACGACGGTAACGCCGTGCCGTTTTCAACACAACTTCCGCACCGCCAATGTTAATCTCAATCGTATCAATCGGCTGGCTGATGATCTTTTCGACGCCCACTGCCGCCGCCAGATGATAAATAACATCACACTCGCTGCCTAACCGATCCATCACTTGAGCATTACGGATGTCTTCAATCACCACATGGAAATTGGGATTCATTTCTAACTGTTGGATATTGGCATATTGCCCACTGGACAGATTATCAATAATCGTGACGGTTTGTCCGGCCTTAAGCAAACGCTCGGCCAAATGGCTGCCCACGAAGCCAGCCCCTCCTGTAATCAATGCGTGCGTCAATCGTCTTTCCTTTACCCACAATCGATTCGCCCTGACTATACCACGACTTGCCACTTTCCTCAGCCCAAAACTGCTCAGTTTGCAATATATTAAGGGACTTTTATCAGGTTGTCAGAATAGCGCAATCTGGTTATAGTATGCGTTTGTAATGCGATTCGAAATATAGGAGCGGTCTGAATGGAGCCAATCTTCGAGTGGTATATCAAAGACCGCGTGATCTTCCACCGCGGCTTTGGAGACCAATCTCTGGAACAAATCCAGCAAAACAACAACCGGTTTATCGAGATGATCGAAGCTGGCCGTGCGCCCGTTCACATTATTGTGGATGCCCAGCAAGTTAGCCTAATTCCAATACCGTTATTCCGTCTCAGCCAAACGACTTCGTTCTTCAAACATCCCTCGTTAGGCTGGTTTGTCGCTATTCCCGGCAATCCGATTACCCGGTTTATAGCGGGTTTTTTGCCTCAGATCGCTGGACTGCATCACTATCGTGTGATGCGGGACTTCGACAGTGCCGCTGCCTTTTTAAAAGAAAAAGATGTGACACTCGATTGGTCGAAAGTCAATCACAACCTTTTCATCACCTAATCCGGCTTAAAAATCGCCTGATGAAATTTCCCGCTTCGCTTTTTCAATCCCCTCATCCGCTTCAATACGAACACGCAGTCCCCCAAACCAATTCGCCACCAGATTGTAACTAAACGCCACAATCAGACCGAAGATACCGCCGCCAATCGCCGAACAAACCACCCCTACCAGATAGCCACAAGCACAGCCGGCCAATCCAGCCGTCGCCAGCGCACTCCCGTTAATCCCCGTTTGTGGTACGCCATTAACTGTAAACGTTGGATTACTCGCCAGCGAGTTCAGCCCACTAAGTATCAAGCTCTGGAACAAGGCCCACAATAAGCCAAATATGGTGAAAATAATGGCATAGATGAGAGCACCCACCCGCATTGCCGAAACCGCGTCAATCCGTTTAACCGTGACCATATTCAAACCCCCTTTGTCACCGAAGTTTCCCCCATTGTCGTCTAACTTGCTGTTTTCCGCATCTCAAACAGGGCACTAACTTTTCAAAGTGAGTTTCGCCCTTTCACTTTTTTGTGGCAACCGATACCCTAGCCTCATGGATACCCAAACTGTCAACCGCTTGAATGCCATCAACCGCGCCTTCTATGCCACCGTCGCCGATGATTTTGACCAAACACGCGGCACAGCTTGGCCCGGTTGGCAGCGCCTTTTACCCTACTTAAAAACGCCTATCTCGGTTTTAGATGTCGGCTGCGGCAATGCCCGCTTCGCCCTGTTCCTCCACGACAATCTCTCCGCCATCTCTCAACCACCATCCAATTCTGAACCTTTCCCCGTTGACTCGGTACTCGGTACTCAGCACTCAGTACTTTCTCTCTCTTACACGGGACTCGACTCCAGTCCCGCACTCTTAGCCCATGCCCGAACTGCTCTCGCTGACAGAACCAATCTGACGTTCACTCTGGAACAGCGTGACATTATCGAAAATCCACCCGATTCCGGTGAATACGATCTGGTCGTTTTGCTCGGCGTCCTACATCACATTCCGGGTTATGAACAGCGCCAAACGTTCATGCGGCAGCTTGCTAAACGGGTCAAATCCGGTGGATTACTGGTTTTTGCCGCGTGGCGTTTTTACGAGTATGAACGCTTCCGGGAACGCGTCGTCTCGTGGCCGGATGATCTTCATGTTGAACACAACGACTATTTGCTGGACTGGCGGCGCGGCGCGGTCAGCTTACGCTATTGTCATTACACCGATGATGCCGAACATGATGCGCTGGTCGAAGCCACCGGTTTAACCCAAATTGACACCTTCCGCGCCGATGGTCAAGGTGGCACGGCTAACCGTTACAGTTTTTTACGATTTTGATGAACATAAATTTATTTTAATGCGCGGGTAAGGTTACAGTTAGAAATGATCTCTATGATGGAGCAACCTTATAACTCAAGCATTTGTGGAGTGTCACAAAATCATGGCTTTTATTGTAAAAGAACGTGTCAGCGGTGAACTTATCGCAAGCGCGCAGGACAATCAGACCGTCCGTGTTTTCGAGGGCAATTGGTACTTCAATCCCGAAGCGGTCGATATGCAGCACCTCAAAGTAACTGAACGCACCTATACCTGCCCCTATAAGGGTGTCTGCTATTGGATTGATCTGGAAACGCCTGACGGTTTTAAAGCGCAGAACGTGGCGTGGGTTTACCGCAATCCCAAGCCGACTTATGAATTTATCACCGACAAAATCGCCTTCTACACCCGCCCAACCGAAGGTACGATTTCTGAAAAGACAACCGAACCTGCCGCCGCTGCCGGTTAAATACTATTCACAGGTAACGCTTCAAACTTCGCGGTTGAGGTGTTACCTGATTTCCCTTGTCATATGCAGCAAATCATAATCTTTGCCATTAACTCGCAGCCCCTTTGGCTCGACCCCATAGCCCATAAAACAACAGCTTTCATAAACCCGTTTAGCCGCTAAGTTATCGTTGTTGACCGACAGCGAAATAATTTCCACCTCATTTATGGAATGGATTTGTTCCAGTGCCGCTTCGATCAGCGCCTTCGCGATGCCTCTGCCACGTGCTTCAGGAATGACATAGATTGCCCCTATATCACCTTTGTGGCGGAACTTTTCCCCTTGTTGATGGTTGAAGTTCAACATGCCAACTGGCTTGCCCGCTTCAAATGCGCCGAGAATAAAGCCGCCGCTTGATTGAATATTCCGTAGGATCTCTTGGCTCTGCTCAGATGACACTTCTCGCGCCCACTCATAAGATGCCCCAAATGCTTCGGGATGTTCTTGCAGGCCGCGCACCCAAATCGTCCATAAATCAGGTATTCCGGCTTCATCAACCATCCGAATATCCATGATTCTGCCTCCACCAACGCCCCTAAAAATCACGCGCTACTGATTTCTAACCCTATCACAACTTCAGCGTGTCCTGCCGTCCCTCATTTTGGTTAGTGACGAACCTGCGAATAAGTTACATTTTGGTCACCCGTTACGCATCATTTTCTGCTATGCTGATCTTAACTCATTATCATTCTCCTTGGTGTTTCTGTGTTCTCTCAGCGTCTCTGCGGTTCAATTCTGGCTTTCGTCTTCTCTTGCAACTATTCGGCGGCTTGCTCCCTATTATCCACCGAATCGACATCAGCGGCGGATATGACCGTGCCATCTGCTGCACTCAGCGGAGACAGCCGGACTTCCTGTATGCGTCTTGTGTCGTTTCAGCGGATTATCCCGTGTTTCCCGCCTGTCAGTTCAGCGGACAATTTGCATAATTTGCAGTTTGTGCAATAAAACTTATTTGATAACCCTTTATGAACACGGTATTGATTACAGGCGCATCACGCGGCATCGGTTTAGCCACCGCCACTTTACTCACCCAACAGGGTTACAGCGTTTTCGGAACCAGCCGCCAGCCCCAAACCAGCAGCTTGAATGGTTTCTCCCTGCTCCAATTGGATGTGCGTGATCAAGACTCGGTTCAGCAGTGTGTTCAAACCGTCATTAATCAAACCGGCCACATCGACATTCTCATCAATAACGCGGGACATAACATATCCGGCGCGGTCGAAGAAGCCAGCGCCGAAGATGCCCGCCAACTATTTGAAACCAACTTCTTCGGGGTAATTCGCATGACCAGCGCGGTCTTGCCCTATATGCGGCAGGCGAAACGTGGTCATATCATCAACATCAGTTCATTAGCCGGTATTATCGGCGTGCCTTATCTGGGTATGTATGTTGCCAGCAAACATGCTCTCGAAGGTTACAGCACATCCCTACGCTACGAACTGCGCCAGTTTGGCGTTCACATTTCGCTGATCCAACCCGGCGATATTCGAACAGGGATTGTCTCCGTCCCGCATTCCAATCCTGTGGCGGCCTACGATGGCATCCGCGAAAAAGTAACCGCCATCCACGACTCTAATGTTAATAACGGCCCACCGCCGGAAAAAGTCGCGCGGGTTATCCTGCGCGCCATCCGAAGCCGTAATCCTCGCCTGCACTACCTTGTGACCACCGGGCAAGAATTTTGGGTTCCGTGGATGCGCCGCCTGCTCCCTGATTGGCTTACTGAATACTTCATTCGCAATGCCTATGACATTACTTGAACGACAAGAAAGAGATTATGACCACGCAAACCTTCCAATACAGCTACCTCGTTCATGCACCTGCCGAAAACATATACACACATCTGGCAGATCCAAAGAGTTATATCGGGCTATCCCCATTGGTTGGAAAGGTTTCTGATATTGAATGGCTCATTGACGACCAGCAGCAGCGCATCGTCACCTATAAAACGGTTGAGATGTTCCAGTTCTTGGGTTTCATCAACTACCCAAACCCCTTAAATGTGGTGATGACTCTGGCGCAGCCCAATCAACAAATTATCTCGGATGTTCAATCAGGGATGAACGTCAGCGTGCGCTTCGTCTTTGACCTAAACCAACAGGCCGGTGGAACAACCGTCACCGAAACCATCACGGCTAGCACACCAGCTTTGCTCAGCCGTTTTGCCATCAATCAAGCCAAAGCCGTCCAGCAGCACCGCATCAAAACGCTTAAACAGCGCATGGAAAATCCGAATCAAAAGAGCGAGTAATAAACACTCGCCCTTTTGCCCATATGACAGGTGTTACTTCCCCGTCGATAAGCTGTAAAGGTAGCCGATGATATCCAGCAAGTCGATATCCGAACGTTCTGGATATCCCCCGCGATATGGATGCTGCGGGTTAAGTGCAGGGTCACCGTTAATCAGGAAGTCGAGCAGCCCGATACCGTTCCCGCTCTTTAGTAAGGCGCTGTCGGCCAAAGGCTTCGCCACATTTTGCACACCGGTGCCATCCAATCCATGACATCCTGCACAAGATTGTTCGTATAAAGCCTTGCCAGCCGGAACATAAGCCGCGCTTTCAGCCGCTGCGGCTGGAACCTCAGTTGGCACTGCTGTACTTTCAGAAGTACCTGATACACTGGTTGGCACGGCTAATCCGCTCAAATCAATTCCGGTAAACGGCGCGCTGGTCGCAACCGGTTCTGATGAAGTCGGCGCAGCGGTCGGTGCGGCAGCTACATCACCTTGAGCAGAGGGTTGGTTTAAGCTGCGGATATAAGCAACAATTTCCATTAATTTATCATCAGTCAGGGTGGCGTTTCCACCACGAGCGGGCATCATCACACCGGTTGTATTCAACGGATCGCTGACGGGTCGCCCAACTTGGAGGAAAGCAACCAATTGGTCATCTGTCAGGCCGTTTACAAATTCACTACCAATGAGGGTTTTGCCCAAGCCAGAAATACCCCTCGCATTAAACCCGTGACAGGCCGTGCATACGGCTTGAAAGCTGCTTTCGCCAGCCTTCACCTTAGCCGGATCAAGGGCAAGTGCCACTGTTTGGGCGGCTTCTGTAGCTTCCGGCGAACTGACAGCGGAAGTGGCAGCTGCTTCACTTGTTTTTGCGGGCGCAGCACTTGGACGTGATGCCAGCAAGCCCATAAGCAGCAGTGTCATGCCCCCGAACAAAATGATCGCAGGGACAAGAAAGCCGTTACCATCTGACTGAGAAGGTCGTTGAGAACTCATTATTGAATATCCGCTCCATTTAGAATCAATAAGGCTGCACCGTCACTTTTAGTGCGGGTTTGAACATGCCAATCCTATATTTAGGACTAGCTACTTCTCAAGTGAAACCTATCCTATAAATTCCATGACAAACATTCTTTGTGGGCATGACAGGCTTCTATTAAGCTATGTCTACGTTTATAACAAACTTAGGAGCTTTTAATAAATGGCAGAACAACTCGGGCGACGACGTTTCCTCAAAATGGCTGGTATCAGCGCCGGATCAGTTGGCGCGGCTGCGGCCTTTTCGCAGCCGGGCAAGATTTTCAGCGCGGGTAATGCGCCGGAACTCAGCAGCGGACGTACCAATGTCTTGCAGGAAACTGCCGAAGAGATGGATGCAATGCATGAAGCAGGTGTTAAAAAGTTTTTGGAGAACATCGGTAAAGATCCGAATTTCTTCCCGGCTCCGATGGAACCTGTTATGGATGGCGATGTTAAAGTCTTTAATCTGACCTGCCAAGATGTTCAATGGGAAACTTCACCCGGCAACACCTTCCCTGCAATGACTTATAACGGTATCGTTCCCGGCCCCATTCTTCGCTTCACAGAAGGCGACAAAGTACGCATCGTTGTCAAAAACGAGATGAAACAAAGCACCGCCATCCACTTTCATGGCCTGCGCGTACCGAACGACCAAGATGGTGTTCCGTTCCTAACCCAACCGGTTATTAAGCCGGGAGAAACCCATCAATACGAATTCGTCGCGCCCAACAGCGGCACGCATATGTACCACTCGCATCACAACGCTGCCGAACAGGTTACCAGTGGTTTGCTCGGTGCGTTGATTGTTGACCCCAAAGACAAGTCGCGTGAACCGGTCGTTGATGGCGACTATACCATCATTCTCAACGACAGCACGCTCGGCTTTACCCTGAACGGTAAGGAATTCCCCTATACACAGCCTGTTGTCGCTCAAAAAGGCCAAAAACTTCGCATTCGTTATATGAACGAAGGCTTGATGATCCACCCGATGCACCTGCACGGTATTCCGCAGATGGTCATCGCCAAAGATGGGTTTAACTTGCCCGTTCCTTACATGTGCGACACAGTCAATATCGCCCCCGGCGAACGCTACGATGTCATCATTGAAGCAGATTCGGTTGGTGTATGGGCGTTCCACTGCCATATTTTGACCCACGCTGAATCACGGCACGGCATGTACGGCATGGTCACCGTTCTGATCGTTAAATAACCAGTTGCTTCTCCCCCCAAATAAAAGACACCGCTTCTACGTCAGTGGTGTCTTTTTATTCCAACAACTCGACAGTTTAGATAATCTAATCAGGCGGTTCGGTATGAATCGTGACCCGTTCGATGAGCGGCATGTGCGCCCGCAGTAAAACTTCTGCGCTTTCCGCAATCTGATGCGCAGCTTCGACAGTAATCTGTGCTGGCAGCGTGACATGCATCGCAACCATAAAACCGGACACTGTTGGAAAGGCTTCGATGTCGTGCCAATCTGCTTGTGGGAAATGCGCATTCAACAGCCGGATAACCTGCTTACGAAACGCCTCAATTTCGATTTGTTGGTTCACATCAGAAGCTGCTGTTTCAGCAATAGCCGGTTCAATATGGGTAATAACATCTTCAAGTTCCGGCAGCCGCGCCTTAATGTCGGCCTCAAGCTGGCTAACCTGTTCGTGGGCCTTACCTAACGTTTGGCCCGGTGGAACCTCAACATGCATTTCCATCACTTTGCCATCTTCCCCATCACGCACATAAACTTCATGTGTCGTTAACCCCAAGGCATCCGCCCGCGCCCGTGCTAACAAGGCATAATCAGCAGGGCGATCGGTATTCGGAACAAAATGCACCTCGACTTCTCGAAGTCCCAAAACCTTTGTCGCCAACTCATCCCGAATAGCGTCACTAATGGCTTGGGTTTGTGCAGCCGTCATCTCCGGCGCGACTTGCACATCAATATCAATTTGGGCAGCGTCTAACGAACCCCGGCTGCGGGCGCGGATAACATGTTCAACACTCGGCAGCGCTTCGACCCATGCGGCAAGCTGCTCAGCGGAATAGGGCGCAGTATCCACCAGAACACGACCGGTTTTGCTCAATACTTCCCATGCTGCACGCAGAATGAAAGCCACGATGACGATGGTTGTCACAATATCGGCCCACGCCCACTTGAACAACACAACAAGCGCCATACTCACCAGAACCGAAATGGTGACGAACACATCCGAACGGGTATGAGCCGCGTCAGCAGCCAGTAATTCCGAGCCTAAGCGGCGGGCTGCCCGAAGTTCATAAGTCGTAACGAAAAGATTGACGACAAGTGTGGCGATCATCACCACAAAAGTTATCGGGGCGATTATCGGCGCTTCACCACCTTCACGCAGCCGACCCAAAGCGACCGAAACCAGCTCAAAAGCCGTTATCAGCAGAAACGCACCGATCCCCAACGCGGCGATGGTTTCAAAGCGGCTGTGTCCGTAAGGGTGGTCAGCGTCCGGCGGGCGTTGGGCAATCCGGTGGGCAAAGAGCGCAATCACGTTTGAGGATGCATCCACCAATGAATGAACACCATCAGCCGAAACCGAAAGCACACCGCTCCAAATGCCGATAACGATTTTGCACACCGCAACCGTCACATTCAGCACGAGGGTGACAACCAATACCTGTTGAATTTCATCACGGTTTGAAAGCTGCTCGATTGTTTTGACCACTGACGTTTTTCCATCTCAAACTTAGTCGAACACTATTCTAATTTGATCATAAGGTCACTATCCCGATTTCGACAATTATGAACAGGTTAATTAGGTAAGGCTTATTTGTTCTCATAGGCAGTCAAAATCACAATCCGCCTTAATACGAATTTGTTTATCAGGTATAATCGCCACGGTAATAGGGAGATAATTAATGGATGCCATGCAGTTTGTGCCGATTCTCCTCGTGGGTTTTGCCGCCTCACTAGGATTTACACCCGTCTCACGGCAAATCGCCATGCGATTAGGTGTCGTCGACAAGCCTAACCAGCGGAAAATTCATAACGATCACAAGCCAATGATGGGCGGTTTGGCAATCTACGGAGCGTTAGTTTTATCGCTATTACTTTTTAGCCCGCCTCAACATTTGAAAGAACTCGGCGCAATTCTGGCAGGGGCTTCATTTCTCGCTCTCGTCGGCTTGCTGGACGACCGCTATAACCTCGGCATCCGCATCCGCTTAGTCGCCATGATCGCAGCCTCGCTGGGCTTGGTTGCATCGGGTATTAGCATCCAACTTTTCAGTACTCCTTGGATTGATATTCCATTGACCATTTTGTGGGTGGTGACGGTCGTGAACGCCGCCAATTTCATGGATAACATGGATGGCCTCACAGCCGGACTGACAGCGATTGCTGCCACTTTTTTTGTGATAATTGCTTTCTCGCAGGGGTTAACATTGGTGACCAGTTTGGCTGCGGCACTTGCAGGCAGCGCGGTCGGTTTCTTGATTTACAACTTCAATCCCGCAAGCGTCTTTATGGGGGATATGGGTGCGCTGGTACTCGGCTTCATTCTGGCTGTGCTTGGCATCAAACTCAAGTTTGGCATCCAACCCCTTAACGTCACTTGGATGATTCCGATTTTAGTGCTGGCACTCCCCTTATTCGACATCTCATTAGTCGTCGTTACCCGAATATTGGAAGGCAGATCACCCGCACAGGCCGGAAAAGATCACACTTCGCACCGCTTAATGAGCATCGGTTTCAGCCAGCGCCAAACCCTTTTCATCTTGTATGGGGTGTGTATCCTCTTTGGATCAATTGGGGTATTGGTCGGAGCCGCGCCGCCCGACATTGCCTTGCGCATTGGAATCGCCGCCTTAATCTTTCTCGGCATCATGTTCATGCTGATGATGTGGATTCGACTGCGTTATCAGAAACCAACATCACCTCAGCCGCCGCAAGCATCGCACTAAGGCGCATTCATGACGAAAACGTATGTTGTCACAGGCGGCGCAGGTTTTATCGGGTCGCACATCGCAGAACGGCTATTGAATGACGGTCACACGGTACGA
This sequence comes from Anaerolineaceae bacterium, assembly GCA_016124855.1. Lineage (GTDB taxonomy): Bacteria > Chloroflexota > Anaerolineae > Aggregatilineales > Phototrophicaceae > CFX2. The sequence goes on from WGMX01000021.1 coordinate 42,643, forward strand.
ATTGTCGATAACCTGAGTACCGGCAAACGATCCAACTTAGAATTACTCACGGGAAATGTTGAGTTCTTCAATGTCAGCATCACCGATCTGACTGCCTTACGTCCGATCTTTGAAGGCGTGGATACCCTATTTCATCACGCAGCGTTGGCTTCCGTACCCCTGAGTATCAACAATCCATTACTCAGCCACGAACATAATGCGACCGGCACTTTGAATGTCTTAGTTGCAGCGCGGGATGCTGGCGTGCGACGCGTGGTGTATGCCGCCTCATCAGCTGCCTACGGTAATGACGCCTCGGAACAGCAAATCGAAACGGCTATCCCTAAACCTTTATCACCTTATGGCGTTTCCAAACTAACAGGCGAATATTACTGCCAGAGTTTTGCACAGGTCTACGACCTCGAAACCGTTTGCTTGCGCTACTTCAATGTCTTTGGCGCGCGCCAAGACCCGACTTCCCAATATGCAGCCGTCATTCCGCTGTTTATCACCGGTATGATCGATGGTAAAGCACCGATCATTCACGGTGACGGCTTGCAATCACGTGACTTTTGCTTCGTCGAGAATGTGGTTCATGGCAACCTCTTAGCAGCCGAGGCCCCAAAAGCCAGCGGCGAAGTCATTAACATCGCAACTGGAACACGGGTCAATTTGCTGGAGTTAGTAGCCCAAATTAACAAAAATCTCGGAACTTCGCTTGAACCCATTCATGATGAAGGGCGAGTCGGCGATGTCAAGCATTCGCGGGCAGATATCACCAAAGCACAGAGTCTTTTAGCCTATGAACCAATCGTCGATTTTGAGACGGGTTTGAAACGCACAGTCGAGTGGTATCGGAGCAAGTCATAAGCTGATGCGCGTCGTTCACATCATTAAGGTTGTCCGCGTGGCGGGAGCCGAACATCATCTCATTACACTCCTCAGTGGATTGCGCAACCAGCATATTGATGCCCGTATGCTTCTGTTGATTGAACCTCATAATCCAATGGAAAATTATATTGAGGCTTTAAATACTCACGGTGTACCAGTGCAGCCGATGATTATCCAGCATCATGCCGATGTGACCATCATTCCCCGCTTACGAAAAGCTTTAGAAGCCCTAGCGCCGGATATTGTTCACACCCATCTCATTCATGCTGACTTGTATGGAACCTTGGCGGCAAAATGGATGGGTGTACCTGTGATTAGCAGTCGGCACAATGATGATGCATTCCGCTATCGTGCTCCTGTTAGGTTGGTCAACCGCACGCTCTGGAAAATGACGACGGCAGGCATCGCCATTTCGGACGCGATAAAAACATTTAGCATCAAAGTAGAAGGTGCGAGTCCCAAGCAAATGCATCGTATTCACTATGGCTTGGATACATCTGTGCCACCACTGAACCGAACCGACGCGAAAAAAAAGCTCGTCACGGAACTGAAACTGCCAGCCGATGTTCAACTCGTCGGTATGGTATGCAGGTTGATTGAGCAAAAAGGTGTACGCTACGGTTTGGAAGCATTCATACAGATTGCGGAGCGCTTCCCGATGGCGCATCTGCTGGTTGTTGGCGAAGGTCTGCTGCGCCCCGAATTGGAAGCCCGAACCCAAGCGGCAGGCTTAAGCAGCCGCATCCATTTTCTCGGCTGGCGATCTGACGCAGCGGCTTTAATGGCGGCCTTAGATATACTGCTTGCGCCCAGTTTATGGGAAGGCTTCGGGCTGGTACTCTTGGAAGCAATGGCCCAGCAAACACCCATTATTGCCAGCCGCGTGAGCGCTATTCCTGAAGTGGTGATCGACCACGAAACGGGTTTGCTGTTAGAACCCCGCGACATCAATGGATTAAACAACGCACTCAGTGAATTACTAAACGACGCGGCACTCAGCCACCATATGGGCTTAATGGGACGTGACCGTTTAGAAACAGCCTTTAGTGCAGCACGAATGGTCAATGAAACGATAGAGGTTTACCACACGGTAACCGATGGAATTTGAGGCATGGTTATGGTACAGCATTCTCTAGAAGACAGCATTCGACTTGAACAGGAATTGGTCGACACGATCAAACAAAATACACGCCAGCACAGCGGAACGCTCCTCAAGAAGCTCATTTTGACCTTCGCCATCCCCTATGGAGTATTCCTCGCCATTTGGATTGTTAGTAATCAGCTTCGCGCCAACGTCGCGCTGCAATATGAAGACACCAGTTTGAACACCACCAGTACGATTGCCAGTGTGTTGCTGTTAATAGCAGCTACATTGTTCACATGGCGCTGGGCAGAGAAGCGCTTCGGGGGATTGGCTCTCATCGGTCGATTGTTCGGAGTTTCCAAAGCAGTGCTCGATGTCGAGCGCCATATTGACACGGCAAAACAAAAACCGACTCCCACTGAAGAAGATGCTGTTGAGATCGAACGTCTATCCTACGCCGCATGGGAACAATTCACTCGTGCCATGCAAGACTCCGGTATTCCTATACAGAACGCCAACTGAACGGAGCACTGATGAGCCAAACACAACGCCCTATTCGCATTATGAACCTGATTGCCCGCTTGAACGTCGGTGGGCCAGCCGTAGCCGTAACCCATCTCACTGAACGGATGGGCGCGCCGGATTACGAGAGCATTTTGGTGTGCGGAACCATTGAACCCGGTGAAGGGGACATGACTTACTACGCCAAAGAACGTGGGATAGAGCCCATTATCATCCCTGAATTGGGGCGCTCACTTAATCCACTGCGTGATATTCGGACGCTGTGGAAAGTTTACCAGCTTATTCAGACCTTGAAGCCGGATGTGATACACACCCACGCCGCCAAAGCTGGATTTGTTGGACGGGTCGCGGCATGGTTGGCGGGCGTTCCAGTCATCGTACATACTTTTCACGGGCATGTGTTCCGGGGATATTTTAGCCCTGCAAAAACACAATTTTTTATCATACTCGAACGCATTGCCGCGCGTATGTCTGATGCCATCATTACCCTTTCAGATGGATTGCGCCGTGAGCTGGCGGAGGAATATCACATCACGCGTAAGGGGCGGATTACCGTGCTGCCTTTGGGTTTGGATTTAGGTGTATTCACAAAACTACCGCGTAAATCGGGTGTATTTCGCAAGGAATTTAATCTTCCAGCAGATGCGCCGCTGATTGGCATTGTCGGGCGCATCACACCGATTAAAAATCATGCGCTGTTTTTGAACGCAGCCGTAGAAATCCGCAAGCAGTTACCCGATGCACGATTTGTAATTGTCGGTGACGGTGAAATACGCGCGGAGATCGAAGCGCTGGTCGATGAATTAAGACTGCGCGAGGCGGTCATTTTCACGGGATGGCAAAAAGATTTGGCACATATCTACAGCGACCTCGATGTGCTGGTGATTAGCAGTATCAATGAAGGTACACCTGTCACGGTAATCGAGGGGTTAGCGGCCTGTTGTCCAGTCGTGGCGACGGCGGTTGGTGGCGTGCCTGATTTGCTCGATCATGGCAAGTTGGGCAAGCTGGTAAACGACCAGACGCCTGAATCGCTGGGAAAAGCCGTCATGGAGGTCATTGCCAACCCACCGGATGGCAAAGAAGCCCAAGCCTTAATGGAAGACCGCTACGGCATCGAACGCTTGGTGAAAGACCTCGATGGCCTGTATAGGGGGATACTCGCCAAGAAAAATCGAGCGAAATAGTTTTAAGTTTCAAGAGACAAGTGACAAGATTTGAATATCATTTATTGGTATTTTTAGCGGCTTTACGAAGAGATAGATTACGGCGTATCTTCAAAAAACCACGATAAGCATCCGTTCTTGTATCCGTATAGCGCAATTCACTGAACAACATGTTGCGTCGGGCAATTGCGGGTAATTCAAAGAACCAATAAAGTGGCATTAAGGGCGAAATCGAGAGATGGCTGCCGGAAGTTTTTGAGGTCAGATGAAAATTGCCATGTTTCCCTTGTACAGCAGAAATCACAGATGAATTGATAACACTCGGTTCTTGTGCTGGTCGGCTTTGGACAAATAATACAGCATCCTCATAGTTCTGATAGACCGGCATACGTTTGGTTAACGAACATACGCCAAGGAAGGCATCAAGTTCGGTAAGCTTGGCGATGCTCTCAAAGACTTGACCATAGGCAATTTCTATTTCCGCGCCCATCCCCACACAAGCAATCAAACGAACAGGTATTTCCTTAAGTTCACTAACGGCAATCAACGAGATCGTATCCTCTAAAATTGTGCCAACTTCAGCTTCATCACCGCGTAGTAAGCTATCAACCCCACCGTCAATCAACAGAATTCCGTCGATCTTTAGATGATCTACCAAGATTTGATAATTTTCCAGCAAAGGCCGAACACCCGTGTTTTCAAAACTCCAAATGATTATTTCTTCAGCCTGTTTTTCTCGAAACCACTTTGCAAGATAACGCTCAGGAGAGTAGTGATAAGGGCTTTCTGAATCTGCAGTAATTCCAACCAGTGACTCACTTAGAGTGATACCTTTGGACAGATGCTCAAAGGGTGTAAAGCTGTAATTCGCCAGATGAACATTCATCCCGCGACTTTTCAATTCAAAGTAGATAGGCAAGCCGCAAAATATGTCAAAGCCGCCCCCCATACCACCAATGAGCAAATTTTTGCAGTTCGCGACTTGATCTAAGATAGGCAGGTTTAAATCCATTTAACGCCTCAGTATCTTAAGCCTACATCGCCATGACTTTTTCATAGACAGCGAGGGTTTCTTTGGCGGTTTTGCGCCAGCTAAAGTTGGTCGCGCGTGCCAGCCCTTGATTGATGAGCGACTCACGAAACGGTTGTTGCAGCAGTAAGGCGATAATCGCGCCAGCCATCTTACGCGCATCCCCTTCCTCGACCAGATAAGCCGCGTCACCTGTGACTTCGGGAATCGAGGAAACATTATTAGCAACCACAGGCGTACCCGAAGCCATCGCTTCTAGTGCGGGTAAACCAAAACCTTCATAGATGCTGGGGTAAACGAACACATCCGCCAGCCGATAAAGCGAAGGTTTATCCGCTTCATCGACATAACCAATCCAGCGGATGTAATCGGTAATTTTGAGTTCTTCCGCATATTTGCGTAGGTCAGGGAACATCGGACTGCCCCACTGCGGTTCGCGTCCAGCAATCACCAGCGGGATATTATCACCCTCTGCTTGACCGACATAGGTATAAGCCAGTAGCAGTTGGTTAACCTGTTTGCGAATATCGAAGCCGCCCATATACAACACAAATTGATCCGGCAAATCGTACTTGGCGCGAACAGCGGCATCACGCTCCGCACCTATACGCGGATGATAGGCTTCGTCGGCAGCCAAATAAGTCGTCGTAATCGAGTCTTCGGGAAGCCCAAGATATGTGACGATGTCCGCTTTGGCAGCGTTACTGATGGTGATGGTGTGGGCATTACCACGCGCGGCTGCGCTGACCAACGAGGTATAAAGCCGTGTCCGAAATCCGCTGGAATATTCAGGTAATGCCAGCGGAATAACATCCAAAATGCTGGTCACCAAACGGGCAGGCGATGACAGCGGCGGCCCCCAATACGGTACATGAGCAATATCGGCGCCAGATTGCTTGACGGCCTGCGGATAACTGCGCTGCTCAAACAACACTTTCCCAAGATTTCCACTTCCGCCGCGTGTGGGAATGACGGCCACATTAGCCGGCAAATCCGTTGGTGCGGGGTTATGCGGCGGCATAACCATCGTCAGTTGTAAATCCGGCGCGACACGCCGCAAATTTTGAAGCAAATAGCGGATATATTGACCGCTGCCCGTGTTAGGCCGATCCCAGAACCAGCCGTTGAAAGCAATATGCATGAATAGTCGTCAGTCTACAGGTGATCGTTAACAGAAAACGCAGAATGTTTTTACCACAGAGGCGCAAACTATTACAGAGAAACGTTCATTATCAGAGAAACACAAGGGCAGTTGAATGCCCTTTTACGCTATGAGCATTTGTCGCACAGGCCGTAAAACTCCAGCAGGTGACCGGTGAGTTTGACATGCAGTCGTTCTTCCAGTTCGGCGGCAATTGCACTCAAACCACAGTTTTCAAACTCGATAATCCGGTTACAGTTGGTGCAAACGATGTGATGATGATGTCCATCGGGCATGAGGACGTAAGTCGGAGTCATACTGCTGTTCATATAGGTTGGACGGATAATCGACAAACTGGTGAGCAAATCGAGCGTCCGAAAAACACTGGCACGACCAATCGACGGGTCAATCTGATCAACCTGTTCTAACACTTCCGCCGAGGTTAAATGCCCATCATGATTTTCAAGTACGTTTAGCACGGTCAGCCGTGCATTGGTCAATTTATGTCCCGCTTCGCGCAAACGAACGGCGCGCGGACTCAGTTCTTCAATTTCAGACATGAGGTTGAACCTCCCTTACTTACAGACGCATGTTATGGTGAACATGCTTACCTGTATTGTACAAGAATTCATGAGTCTGGCACAGAGGCCATGCATTTCTTAAGGGAGAAAGTGACCAGTTTTGAGTCTGACTGTAACATTTAAGTTTCGAAACTGAATATGCTACAGGAAGACATGCAACAGGTACCGAAAGCAGGCATTCCAAAATATGGCTCAGACGGAGAAAACACGCCTCCGCCAGTTTATTGAATACGAGTCCAGCACTCTCCTCGGCACGCTGCGTTTCTACTTGTACCGCGCCGGGTTACAGGGTCGCGATTTGCCGTTGGATGCTGCCGCGCAAGATTTACTGAATGAAGTGGTAGAGGAAGCGCTTCAGCATGAAAACCGCTTCCGCACGGCGGGCCAACCCAAAGCGTGGCTGCTGGGCATCGCCGCCAATCTGGTGAAGCGACGACAGCAAGACATGCTGCGCCGTGAACGTCGTGAACCCTTAATACGCGATTTACATCCAGAAGTGGAAGCGCAAATGAGTGATGATGAATTGTTTGATTGGTTTGCGAATGTAGCGGCCACGACGACCGACGCTTTTGATCATCGTGAGGATGTCGAATTACTGTTGACAGCGCTGTCGGCAGATGACGAACATGTGCTGCGGCTGGCAATCATGAACGGGCTGGATGGCGTGTCACTGGCAAAAGCACTCAAGATCACTCCCGGTGCGGCGCGTGTGCGGCTGCATCGGGCATTGGGACGGCTGCGGGAGGTTTATACCCGTCAGCAGGAGAATGACCATGCGTAAACTGGATGCCCGCAAACTGGCGCGGGAAAAAAATCTATTTCGCTACAGCAGCGCCTTGGAACGAGCTGACTTCGCCACGGTGGAAGCCGTGCTGCGCGAAGCCGAGCGCGATCCGCTGCTGGCACAAATGATTACCGAGATCAACGCGGTCTATGAGAGTGAAACCCTTCGTTTGAGTCCTTCGTTGAACCATTCGTCCAATCATCACCAGAAGGAACTCCTTATGACGACCATCATCCTTCCGAGAAGGCAAAACACGATGCAGCGCTGGCTGCCCATAACCCTAGCAGCAGCCTGTGTGTCGGTGTTGTTCATCGGCGCGCTGCTGATGCGCCCGACACGTCCCGGCGGTTCACTAGCCGCCATACAAACCGGTTCTACAAGTACACCAACTGCCGCCGCGTCACCGACACCCATTCCCACATCAGTGCCAACGTTTACATCTACCCCGATGGCAATAGCTGAATCGAGCGCTTTAACGCCCACGATTGTCCCGCCTGATATGCAGTCATCTGCGGGCGTAGTCGGCACTCAAGTATGTGGCGGTACGAAAATCATCACCGAAGATACGCTGGTTCATGCACAGCCCTCGAATCAATCAGTGGCAATTGGGAGCATTGCGGCTGGAACGAAAGCCGAAACGCTGGCAACCGGATTTGCCGCCGAGGGCGATACCAGCCTTCCCCAAACTCAATGGTTCTTCATCAAGGCCGACGTGAATGGTAACTCGGTACAAGGTTGGGTCAGCGCCAATATCGCTCAACCGGTTGATCCGGCAAATCCATGTCCCGCCAACCTTGTCGTGGTCGGAAGTACCATTTCGACTCCGGTTCCTATAAACGCCCTACCATCTGTTGGCACGCTGCCAACCATTGTGCCACCGGATGTAATGGTCGTCATTACACCATCGGATCTAACGACAGCAGCGCAAGCAAGTACCAGCGATCCGGCCAAAACCGTACCCATCGGAGCCTGTGATCTGACCAACGAAACCAACAAGCCGATAACGATTTTTGCGGCACCCTTAAGCGCCAACAGCAGCGCTGGCGTCGTTGGACAGCTTCGTCCGAACGCTCAAGCACTGGTGCTGTATCAAAACTATGATATACAGTCAGCACCAATTGGCGGGCTGTGGTATTTAATCATTACCATCGCCCCCGGAGATCAGCAAGTTACAGGATGGGTTTCGGTCAGCAGTCTTATGACCACCAAGCCCTGCCCATCAGCCCCCGTCATAACATCGAAGGATCAATTTCAGGTAGTTACCGGCTCTGCCCAACCGGTCGTCACTCCGTCGCAAATGTGCCTCGTCACCAACAGCACCGGCAGCGCCATCACGATATTCGCTGCCCCTTTGACGGCTGATAGTAATGCCCCGGTCGTCGGCAAGTTCACTGCGGGCAGCAGTGCCACGATTATCTTAGAAAACGATGATCGCCAATCAGCTTCAATTGGAGCGCAGTGGTTTTTGATAAAGGTGGAAGGCGAAAAAGTCGAACCAATCATCGGTTGGGTTTCAGCCAATGACCTCAATCGATCAAAGGTTTGCATCAACGAAGCGGCGGGCCTCAGTTCATCCGATCCCGCATCCGGTCAGGTACAAACTGCCGTAGTCCCTGCCACTGCCGCCAGCGACTCAGTGCTAGCAGCAACCTGCACGGTTACGGTTCAACAAAACGAAAGTGTACCTGTCTTCTCTGGCCCGTCTTCAAAAGAAAATGAGTCGCTGCTGGTCAATAACCTGCCCCCGAATATGCCAGCTGCCATTCTGTATCAGCAGCAGAATCAAGAAACAGGCATAACATGGTATTTGGTTCTGGCAGCATCTAAAGAAGGTAAACAAGTTTCTGGTTGGGTCAGTTCAGAAAGCGTGAAACTCGACTCCGCCAACTGTCCGAAATAACCTGCAACACCTTTCAAGAATCGTGAGAGAGGCGCAAATGGGCGCCTCTTTAATTTCATTGGGGCAAATCAGCAAGTATTTGTCCAAGACGTTGATTAAGTGCAGCGTAACCAGCCCCATTCAAGTGAAGCGTGTCATCCATGTAGTCAGAGCGAACATGACCACTGGCATCCAACAAAATCGGATCAGCATCCAGCACAATGACCCTTTCCGAAGCCATCGGGCGTAACAAGCTGTTCACCTCTTTAACCGCATCAGCAATATCATCCGACCAATAGAAAAGGCTGCGTTCCACACTGGCATTCCCCACCGGAAAAATGGTGGTTAAAATGACCGTCGCGCCCGATTCATCCGCCGCTTTGAGAATAGCCTGAATATTGCTGACGCAATTGGCAACAATCTCAGCCCGTTTATCAGGAAATATTGGGATAGTTCGCAAATCATTCACGCCAACCTGCAACACAATGACCTGCGGCTGAAGCGGCGTGATATGTGCCGAAAAGCGACCTAAGACCTGCGCGGTTGTTTGTCCACCAATGCCCCGGTTCACAAACTCCCATCCAGTTAATAGAGTAGGAGTTGTCCAGTTTTCAGCACGCGAATCCCCGAAAAACACGACACGTTTCTTGTCAGGCGAAATGTGCGTCGGAACAACTACAAAGTTGGAAAGTCCCAAAGGATTCAAACGGATGGCATTACTATCCGCGTAAAAAACACGGGCGAAGGAAAATGTAAAGTAAGCGACCATACAGGTGGCAGTGAGCAGAATAAAAAGAAGGAGTATCACTACTCGCATCCAATACAACTGTTTCATGCGACATCCCTTAATCATGTGGGTAGACAAGTCATATATAGGTTGTACACCGGAACAGCGTCATTTCAGCAGAAACAATTTTAACTGGTCGTAAGCCTTGAAGCGGTTGAACAAAAGGGAAGGATTGTGTGTATACTTGTGAGTAATGGGTAATCATGAGAGGTCACGGTGGAACACACCAGCAGTGAACTTCAAATCATCCGGATGATTCAGCGTGGCAAGGATATTGACACCGGACTTCCGTATTGGGCGCGTCGATCTAACCCCATCGTCCGCCGCGAGTTAGGCATGGCATGGCGTACCATGCTGCCGGAAGTAGGCTTTCTACGGCAGGCTTTCATCATCCAGACGATTCTAGTTGCGCTCACACTCCCTTTTCCATTCCTGATTGAATTGGCATTACCAACAGTAACAGCGGCTATTATCCTGCTGCCATTTGCGGCAGTCGTTTACGCGCGTGTGCTGGTGATTGTCAGCAGTGCCGGCGCGCGCTCGATGACCAACGAATTGCAAAATGACACCTTAAATGTCCTGCGAACCACACCCTTTACCTTGACTGAAATCATTGTCAGCAAGGCATCAGCCGCTATGTGGCGTCAAATCGAGGATTTAGGTTTGCTCATGCTCGGGGTCGCGCTTTTGAGTACGCCGCTGCTCATCTCCTATTACGGGACACTCTGGCCGCTTGATCAAAATCCGGTGCTGGCACGGGTAGCCATCGTGCTTGGCTTGGGCGTTTCGATTATTCGAATGCTGCTGGAACCCTTCATGGTCGCCATGATCGGCGTTTTGATGGGAACCGCTTTACGCACACGGTCAGCCGGAACAAGCGGAACATTAGTCGTAGGCGCATTCTACTTTTTGTGCATTAACTTGTTTCGACTTGTACACATGAGTTGGCCGATGCGCTTCGTGGTGGATTTTGTACTGCCGCTGGCGCTGCCGATCCTGATTATGGGGCTGGTCATATGGCTGACCACCCACCTCATCGAGCGCGAATAATAAACCACCTATCTATGGACGTTCTCTACAAGATATTCGGGCCACCTCATGAATTATTACATGTGCTGGCGCTGCTTCTCATCGGTCGGCGCCCCAAAACCATCGGCTACCGGCATGTCGATATTCCAGATGATTTGGGCAAGTGGGCTTATATCTTTGTGGCAGGTTTACCAGCGGTTGTATTTTGGGGAACCGCCATCTTCGCCGGAATCAGGCTCGCCACTTCCACCACCTTAGCCGATGGGGTGATCGCTTTCGTTATTTTCTCAATCGCTGTCATGGCAGGCTTGGGGACAGTCGGTGATATTCAGTTGATTATGAAGCGGCTGGAGTCTAACTGAAATTCAATTTGTGAAAAATAGCCAAGTGGCTGATTTTGATTCCTGTTAAGAGGTGGTATCATAAATACTGCTTTGTTAAGAAAAGTTTAAATTCTCGTGAAGGAGGTGGCCTAAACACGCGGTACAGTCTGTGATCTCAAAACTGCACCCTTGCTGATACTGCGGTTCAAAAATAGTCACCTCAAAAAATTTGTGCGTTAAAGGGCTTCATAGCCTTGTTGTTGATAAAGGAGTTATGGATAAAATGCAGAAGAGACGTTTCTTGATTGGTTTAATGAGTGTTCTCTTATTGGTCGCGTCATTGGGATTCTCGCCGGCAATGGCACAGACACCTGTTGAGGTTTCCTTCTGGCACGCCATGTCCGGTAATAATGGCAAAGTCGTTACCGATTTAGTGGCGAAGTACAACGCCTCACAATCCAATTATCATGTGACCGAACAAAATAAAGGCAATTACAACGAAACCCTGAATGCGGTTATTCAGGCCGCCGGACAAGGACAGGGTCCGAACATCGCCCAGATTTTCGATCTTGGAACCCCATTAGCGATTGACTCCGGTTTCTTCATTCCTGCCGAAACCGCCTTCAGCGCTGACCAGATTGCCCAGATTAAAGGTGACGTTGCGGCTCCCGTGCTCAATTACTTCACCGTTGGTGGCAAGCTCAATTCTATTCCTTGGAACAACTCAACCCCCTTGTTCTATTACAACAAGGATATGTTCACCGCTGCCGGACTTGATCCCGAAAAACCACCCGCAACTTGGCAAGAACTAGAAGCCGCATGCGAAAAGATCATGGCAGCCAATGTTGCGCCATACTGCATCAGTATGCAGGTTTATGGCTGGTACTTTGAACAGTGGATGGCGCTGCAAAACCAAGAATTGGCGAATAATGGCAACGGACGTGAAGCCCGCGCCACTGAAACCAACCTCACCAGCGCTCCAGCTAAGAACATCATGACCTTCTGGAAAGACATAAACGACAAGGGCTACTGGACTTACACCGGCAAGCTGCATGACAATCAGGGTGCAAACCAAATTTTCATCTCCAAACAGGCTGCCATGATCGTGGAAAGCACCGGCGCACTCAACACCTTCAAGACCGGCGCAGAGACTTCCGGCTTCCAACTAGGTACGGGTTTCTTCCCGTCGAACGGTGACATTGAACGCCAAGGCGTGATTGTCGGCGGTGCGAGCTTATGGATTGGCGCGGGTCATCCTGAGGAAGAAACCAAAGGCGCGACCGACTTCATTATGTGGCTGTTGGCTCCTGAGCAGATGACCGTATGGCACAAAGGCACAGGTTATATGCCCATCACCAAGAGCGCACAGGATGCACTGAACGCCGAAGACTATTTCACCGCCAACCCCGGTCAGAAGACCGCTGTTGACCAACTAAACGCCGTTAACAGCAGCAGCGCAACCGCGGGTGCATTGATGGGTGCATTCCCCCAAATTCGTGACATTGTTGAACAGGCGATTCAGAGTGTAACCAGCGGCGAGGACATCGACGCAACACTGGCAGATGCCAAGTCCAAAGCTGATGCAGCGATTGCCGACTATAACAGCCGCTTGACCACCGAAGCCACTCCTGAAGCAACCGCTTCGGGCTAAGGCAGTACCCGTTTGTCAACTTGATTTTTATAGAGGCAGATCAGCAATGACCTGCCTCTATGCTGTTATATCAATGCCGGAATATCATCCGGCTTTCGTTCAGACTATTCATTTCACTTTGAGCAAGGAAAGCCCACGATGCAGGCTATTTTTCGTAATCGATGGCTGCCTTACCTATTGTTACTACCAACGCTGATTATTCTGGTCTTATTCCTCTACTATCCCATTCTCAGCACCTTCAGCTTGAGTTTCAATAAGGCAGCGCCTAACGGCATTACGCTCACTTATATCGGCTTTGACAATTATGCGCGGCTGCTCGACCCACAAATCACGCAAACGGATACCGGTACAATCCTTTTCAAAGGTCAGTACTTAATTGTGTTGGCGCGCTCGCTGGCCTACTCAGCCGCGATTGTGATTGGTGGCCTCGCTCTTTCGATGGGTATTGCAGTACTGGCAAACCAGAAAATTACCGGCATTCGCATCTACCGCACCCTGTTGATTTGGCCCTACGCCATATCACCCGCGATTGTCGGCGTGGTATTTCTATTCATGTTTAATCCGGTGGTAGGTGTCATCAATTACGGGTGGAGCAGCATTTTCCACACCCGCCCCAATTGGCTGGGTGATCCTATTCTTACACCACTGCTGGTGATCGTCGCCGCTATCTGGAAAAACCTCGGCTACAATGTTATTTTTTACTTAGCAGGTTTGCAAAACATCGGCGGTGAACTGCTGGAAGCAGCATCAATAGACGGAGCCAATTCATGGACACGTTTCTGGCGGATTATTTTCCCGCTGCTCTCACCGTTTACACTGTTTTTGGTGATTACCAACCTGACCTATTCATTCTTTGATATTTTTGGGACGATTGACGTATTAGCAGGCCCGGGGCCGAGAAACTCGACAACCGTCTTGATCTATAACCTTTATCAGGATTTACAAACTAACCACAATACAGGTCTAGCAGCCGCACAATCGGTGATGCTGTTCGGTTTGGTGGCACTTCTCACAGTGGTACAACTACGGAGTGGAGATCGGAGGGTGACATACAATGCATAGTGCAACCGTAACCGCAGCCGTCGCTACACGGCGCGTCAAACACCGGTCACGCCCGAAGTTTCTTTCACACATCCTTTTGTCCATAATCTGTTTTATCGTGGCCTTTCCGATGGTCTTTACCATTATCAAATCCACCCAGAACTTGGGACAGATCATGGCTTATCCGCCTAATCTGATGCCCGGTGACCAGATCATCAACAATTTTTCAGAAGCATGGAATAGCAGCCATCTCGTGCAACTGATGGGCAATACCATTTTAGTAGCAGTCGCCGTCACGCTGTCAAAAACGGTTACCTCCATGCTGGCAGGTATGGCCTTTGTATACTTTCGATTTCCCTTGCGGAGTCCGTTATTTATATTTGTTCTTCTGACCTTGATGATGCCAACCGATATTTTGATCGTTGCATTGTTTAGAATGATGGGACAGTTAGGCTGGACAAATACTGCACAAGCACTAATTGTGCCCTTTATGGCTAGCGCCACCGGTACGCTATTATTCAGGCAGCATTTCTCGAATATGCCAGCCGAGTTAGCAGACGCAGCCCAGATCGACGGTGCGGGGCCAATCCAATTCCTATGGCGCATCTTGATTCCGCTGTCATGGAATATCGTTGGCGCGCTAGCGATGATCCAGTTCATCGGCGTATGGAATCAATATCTGTGGCCTCTGCTGATTATCAACGACAACACCCGGCAGTTGGTGCAGGTTGCCTTGAAAGGCATTACCATTAACGCGCTCGATGCCGGCAATTGGGGAGTAGCGATGGCAGCTGCCGTAATTGCCTCAATTCCGCCCTTGATCGTATTCTTGTTCCTACAAGAAAGTTTTCTGCGCGGCTTTGCGCTCACGCGGGAAAAATAAGCTGCAAATACCTATAGCGCATTGCATCTGTAATGCTTATACCAAGCGATCCATAACCATCGCACTTATTCGTGTTGCCAAAATTCAAGAAGTTGGGCAGATTCAGTGTGCGTTTCAATATAAATTTTAGAAGGACACCTTATGACTATTCGCATGGGCAACGCCCCTGTAAGTTGGGGTATATATGAATTCAAAGATATTGAGCCTAAATACCCCTACGCGCGGGTATTAGATGAAATTGTCGAAACAGGCTACACCGGCATCGAACTCGGCCCTTGGGGATACTTGCCCACCGATCCGGCAGTGCTAAAACCCGAACTGGACAAGCGCGGTTTGCAGCTGCTCTCATCTTATGTTCCGGTCAAGCTGGTCGATGCCAATGCTCATGCCGATGGCGAAGCACACGCCTTACAAGTCGGCAAATTGTTGGCAGCCTGCGGCGCAAAAGTTATCGTGCTGGCGGATGATAACGGGACTGTTCCCGAACTGTTCGCCCAAGCCGGACGGCGAAAAGGCTCAGCGCTCACCCCCGCCCAATGGGAAGTGTTTGCCGCAGGCGTCAACCGCATCGCCCGCCGTGTATTTGATGAACACGGGCTGAAAATCATGTTTCACCATCACTGCGCCGGATATGTCGAAACACCCGAAGAAACCCGCCAATTGATGGATCGCACCGATGCCGATTTAGTTGGCCTCTGCTTGGATACCGGACATTATCAATATGCAGGCGGCGACGCATTGGAAGCCGTCAAGACCTACGGCGAACGAGTGCGTTATCTGCACCTCAAGGACTGCGATCCCAATATCCGCGAGTTGTGCATCAAAGAAAAGCTCAATTACCGCGAGGCCACACAAGCCGGTGTATTCTGCGAGCTAGGCAAAGGAAACGTTGATTTCCCGGCGATTCTCTCACATATGGAATCACTCGGTTACAGCGGATGGGCCATCGTCGAGCAGGACGTGCTGACTGACGACCTCGACGCGCCGCGCCGCAGCGCCCGCCGCAACCGCGATTATCTGAAGAAACTTGGCTACTAATCAGAGATGCGCTGGCGTTTCTTGTAGGGAATGGTCTAAGACGATTCCTCTGTACGACTTATTGAAGGCGTGGGCAACCGCGCCTTTTGATTTTTTGATTTATAGTATCAAAATACCTCAGCGTAAAAGGGAAAATTATGGACATAGGGATAGTCACCGGCTGGGGCATCTGTCTAACTTTTGTAATCGGTATTATCTTGCTAACCCTGTGGTCGATCCATCAGTATCGCGTTCAGCGTGCTGTCTATCGTCACCTGTTGACCTTAAAAGAACAGCAGCCCGACATCATCTTTTCCGAGCAATCAGTCAACCGCTTTGCCATAGACATCATCAACGGCTCATCCACCCGTAAAACCCGCGGCATAATAACGCTGTCATCCCATGAAATTGGCGTGTATCCGGTGAAATTTCCTCCACAGGCCGTCATAACCTTTTCACCCGCCGACATTCGCGGATTCTGGCGACCACAATCCTATGCCAGCGGCATGAACGAGTTATGGATTCATGTCGAACGCAAACGCGAATGGGTACTGGTTAAATTGTGGCTAGGGCGTGAGCAAATGATGGAGTTCATTCGCACACTTAAGCCGATGGTCGAGCCTGAAATGGTCATCGCTTATCGGCGGCAGCGACCCTATATCCACTATGGGCCGCTTCTCGCACAGCCTGCTGAACAGGATATTCACGGCGCGTGGACACTCGAACCTACCATCTCGCTCTATCTGATGCCACGCTATCTGCTCATCCTGCATGATGATGCTGTACAGCAAATGATTCCGCTTGAGGCCGTGCAGCAAATCGGAGCGCTGCGCCGCCTAGATGCCCCACAAGCCAATGGACTTGTGCGCTTCCAAACCGCCGAAGCCCATTATGCCTTCGCCTTAAAAGACTATGAAGCCTTCGCCAATGCCCTCGCCGACGCAGCCAAACGCACACTCGAAGCGCCGGTTATGCAGAAGCAAAAAGGCAAAGACGGCGAATGGGATGATGCGGATTAAAATCGAACACATCGTGGGTTACACTGAAAGTAAAAATGTACGGTAGGATGCAGAAATGACACAAACAGCCCACGAACTCCAACTCAGCGACGGAACATCCATGCCCTATTTGCTCTACACGCCAGATGCCTACGAGGCAGACCCAACCCGCATATGGCCGTTCATTCTGTTTCTACATGGCAGCGGCGAACGTGGACATGATGTGGACATTGTTCGCTTACACGGACTGCCTCGCCTTGTTGAAACCCAACCGGATTTCCCCTGCATCGTCCTGTCACCCCAATGTCCGCTGGATGTCCGTTGGCCGTCCCAATCCGAAAAAGTCATGACCTTGCTCGATACCGTTCTCAAAGGCTTACGCGTAGACCCATCTCGACTGTATCTGACCGGACTCAGCATGGGCGGCGAAGGCTCATGGTACATCGGCGCGCTGCATCCGGATCGCTTTGCGGCAGTCCTACCCATCTGTGGACGCATGCCCCCACAAACCGAAGGTTTTCCGGAGAAAGTCAGTACTCTCAAAGATGTGCCCGTATGGGTCTTTCATGGAGCAAAGGATGATCGTGCACCCGTCGAACATTCAAAGACGCTGGCGAAGGTCTTAGAAGATTGCGGCGGGAACATCCAACTGACCATCTTTCCTGATGGAGATCACTTTATCTGGGATCAGGTCTACGAGGCCGAAGCCACATGGGATTGGCTACTCGGCCAGCGCAAGGGTTGACGTTTGCACGCTAAAAGGCCATGCGTAATGATAGGCTTGGCCTGACCGTGTTTTGACATCCACCGACATTTGGTGAACACCATCTGCCGTATCCACTTGGAAACAGTATTCAGGCGATTCGTGGCTGCCGATGAACTGTCCGGTTGAATAGTCTACAGACAACCGCCCCCGCTCAGAAATCACAGCCCGCCCTTTGCTTACATCATCGACAAAGAGTTCAAACGAAGCCCCTTTCATCTCATCAAGATTGAAAGGTGGTTTGTCCCAATCAGAGAACAATCCCGGTTCGGTTTCTAAACATAATTGCCGCCCACGCAAAACAGGCTGACTATTGCCCCCAAACCCGTACACAATGAGTGGAACAGGACTGTTTCTAGGTAATGGATGAATCGCAGCACCTTCCAAGCTATAACCGCTACACGTCACGCTGACCACACACGCATCTTGTAGCAGTTCGAACTGTACAAGATAGAAATCGCGATTGGTTTGGTCTACTTTTACTTGGATAGGATTGAACGGCCTAGACTTAAGTTGGCAGCGATTGCCGTAAATGGCTTGAGAGGTATTAGAACGCGAAAAATAGGCATGTGAGGCCCATTTTATAGCGATGGAGTTGGGGTATGAAGCGAAACTATCGCTTGCATTGAACGGATCATAACCCTGATAAAGCGTTTCATCACAAATATGCTTTGCGAACGTCACAGCGCTGTCCGGCGGAGCTTGAAAACTCAGTTTGATGAAATACCCATAACGGGCTTCGGAGCTATATTGCACATCAGTCGCGTCAGCAGGGATAGGGGAGTTGATTGCTTGACCAATTTCCTCTAGCGTATAGGTGTGTTTTCCATCAATCGTGAAGATTGGCCCAAGAAATAGCGCGATAGCTAACGCAAATAATGCAAAGCCAAATAATGTTGAAACGATCACCAACGCAAACACACCTAACCATTTTTTCATATGTGTCTATTGAGACTATCCAAGGCTTCAAACGACAACAAAATATGTGATCGGGGAGCATAATACACCGCGCAGTACTCGCACTCTTTCGCCAATTCCGTCAACAGACCAAATGCATGCCGATCAAGTGCGAAACTCTCACGGTTGACCCGAAGCCGATAAATATTATTTCCGCGATTGTGGTAAGTCACGATTTGCATCCGTCCTTCTGATGCAAATGCAACATCTCGGTCTAGATCAGACGTGTATTGACTCCACTTTAACCAGAAATAAAGCAAACCGACTGCGAAAGCTAAACAGGTGAGAGTCGCGATAGCAAGCTTCTCATTGGTTTGATATTGGTTATCAAAAATTATCTTGAGTAGTACTGCGAAAACAGCAGTAATTCCCAGCCCACCAATTACCAAAACACCCTGTCGCTTGGCCTTCAATTTGTGACGTTGAGCATAGCTGAGTTTACCGTCTCGATTAGCCATCAAATCGTCTTCCGTAAAATCTAGTTTTTGTCGTAGTGATGCTTCAAGTTCCGCGTTCATAGATCATTTATATTGAGCGATTCAAATGACAACAGAACGTGTGATTGTGGCGCATAATACACAACACAATACGGATAATCTTCTGCAAGATCAGTCAAGAGATTAAATAAAACTTCATCAATTGGAAATTTGACATCTTTGACACGAATAAAATAATAAGGAGAACTTTTTCCCGCATAAGTGATTGGTTCGAGTCTTCCTTGCGATTCAAGAACAATTACATTTGTTAAATCAGTTTTAAGCCGACTCCATTTAACCCATTCATAGGCTAAATAACCCACTAAAAAGGCAACAATAATCAACGCGAAAGCTAATCTCAAATTAGAAGTATCCGCATCAATCCCTACAACAGTAAAAAATACAAGTATCGTTCCGCCCCCTATCGTGACTAACGCGGGAATCAGCCATTCACCTTGTTGGGCGGCTAGTTTTCCGCGTTGCCTATCACTCAGCTTACCCAGCCGATTCGCTGCCAAATCCGCTTCAGTAAAGCCAATCATATTTGCGACAGATGTGAGCAAATCAGTACTCATAGTCTACTTCTTATAATACTTTCGCCCCTTGAGCGCTTCAGGCAGCAAGTCATCTGTCGAATACATCTCATAGCCTTTGCCATAGCCGAGGTCTTTCATCAACTTGGTCGGCGCATTACGCAGATTCAGCGGAATCGGCAAATTTCCCTGCGCTTTGACATCTTCCAGTGCAGCAAAATAAGCATCCCCCGATGTGCGGTCTTTGGGAGCGAGTGCCAGATAAGCCACGCCCTGCGCCAGATTAAATTGACATTCGGGCAGGCCAATCGTTTCCACCGCGCGGAAAACTTCATTCGCCACCACTAACGCGGTTGGTTGGGCATTACCAACATCCTCGCTGGCAAAAATCACCATCCGTCGGGCGATAAACTTCGGGTCTTCGCCACCGTTAATCATCCGCGCCATGTAATACAAGGCCGCATCCACATTACTCGCCCGCATACTCTTGATAAAAGCGCTGATCGTATCGTAATGTTCTTCAGCCGCTTTGTCGTATCGCAAAAACTTGGATTGCAGCGCGTTTTTGAGATTATCCAGCGTCACGGTCTTGCTTTCTTGGGCGTACAGTTCGACCGTCACCTCTAAGAGATTGAGCGACTGCCGCGCATCACCATTAGCAAACTCGGCAAGGAACGACTCAGCATCCGGCTCAATCGTGACTCCAAGTTCAGTCGCGCCCTGCTGGATGATCTCTTTGGTTTCCTCAACTGTCAGCGCCTCAAGGACAAATACACGGCTTCGCGAAAGCACTGCCGAATTCACCTCAAAGCTCGGATTTTCAGTCGTTGCGCCGATCAAGATCAGCGTGCCATCTTCCATGTAGGGCAGCAGGAAGTCTTGCTGTGCCTTATTGAAGCGGTGGATTTCATCGAGGAACAGCACCGCACTCCCCCGCGTCTTGGCCTCCACTTGCGAAAACAGATCGCGCTTATCCGCCGTCTGGATTTGCTCGACAATCGACCGAATTTCAGCTTTCCCTGCCGAAACAGCCGACAGTTCGAAGTAGGGTCGGTTCGTTGCCGAAGCGATAATCCGTGCCAGCGTGGTTTTACCCACACCCGGCGGCCCCCAGAAAATCATCGAGTAGATTCGGTTCTGGGTAATCGCCAGATACAGCAGTTTACCTTTCCCGACAAGGTGTTTTTGTCCAATGAATTGGTCAAGTGTTTTAGGGCGAACACGGTCAGCCAGCGGTTGGGCTTGAGTGGTTGTTGACATTATCATGCTCCTCGGCTATATTCTAACCCATGAACAAGTCCAATCTCTACCCGGTAATGATGTGTTGTCCCATGTGTATGTGTTGTACACAGGAATACCCACGTCTGCGTTCGGGTGAGTAAGGTTGTTTTGCGAGAAATCATCAGGATCATGAACAACCAGAGCCGACCTACGCAGGTCGGCTTTTTGTTTGGGCAGTGCAAGCCCAAACCGGACTGAGATTATCCCGCATCACACGAAAAGTGAAGTTATTTTGGTCAATTAAGCAGGCAACAGAAGGAGCGAGGAAAAAATGAGTGACATTGCAAGCCGTGGTTACGCAAACCCTGATGTACTGGTTTCCACCGATTGGTTGGCACAACACCTAAACGATGCCAACATCCGCATCATTGAGTCCAATGAAGACCCGCTGCTCTATCCGTCGGGACACATCCCCGGCGCGGTACAGGTCGATTGGACCAACGACCTCAACGACCAAGTGCGCCGCGATTATCTCAACCGCGATGGTTTTGAGAAACTGGCCTCAAAGATCGGCATCACCCCCGACACCACCTTGATTTTCTACGGCGACAAGAATAATTGGTGGGCAGCTTACGCCTATTGGGTATTCCGTCTGTTTGGTCATACCAACGCCAAATTGGTCGACGGTGGTCGCCTAAAGTGGGAAAAAGAAGGTCGTGAGCTGACCAAAGAAGTTCCCAGCTATGCCCCGACCACTTATAAAGCACCCGAACGCAACGACAGTGAAATCCGTGCCTTCCGCGATCAAGTGCTGAAGCATGTCGAAGCCGGTCTGCCCTTGGTCGATGTCCGCAGCCCGGATGAATACAGCGGCAAGCTGACCCACATGCCCAACTACCCGCAAGAAGGTGCGCTGCGCGGCGGTCATATCCCCGGCGCTAAGAGCGTTCCTTGGGCCAAGGCTGTCAACGCCGAAGACGGAACATTCAAGTCTGCCGCAGACCTCAAGGCCATCTATGAAGGCGAACAGGGACTCAAGCCCGGCGATGACATCATCGCTTACTGCCGCATTGGTGAACGCAGCAGCCATTCATGGTTCGTCCTGACCAATCTGCTCGGTTACAAAAACGTCCGCAACTACGATGGCAGTTGGACGGAATGGGGTAACTCGGTCAACGTGCCGATTGAAAAATCAGTGTAAGCTGCATCCGGTTTGAGGCGTCAATAACATATTAAGAGATTGTTCGGGAGGGTGTAAAAACCCTCCTTTACTTTCCCGTGATCGGCGCGTCACAATGTGGTAAGATGCGCGCCATATGTTAATCCCTATAAGGCGTTGAGAATGACCAATTACCCCGAAAAACTGAACGATATCCTTGACGATTTTTCGATGATCACCGACCGTAACGAACGTGCGGAATATCTCATCGAAATTGCCGACCGCTTCCCCGAAGCCAAAGTCCCACCGACCATCGCCACCCAACCCTATGACGAATCGCACCGCGTTCCGGCCTGCGAGTCCGAAGCCTTCGTTTGGGCGGTGGATAATCCCGATGGCACGATCAAGTATTATTTCGATGTCCTCAATCCGCAGGGGCTTTCTGCCAAAGCCATGTGCGCCGTGCTAGATGAAACCTGCTCCGGTCAACCATTGGATAAAGTCGCGTCCTTACAAACCGACATCGTCTATGACCTATTCGGCAAAGAAGTTTCAATGGGCAAAGGTCAGGGCTTGATGGGCATCGTCAATATGGTGCAGTACGAAGCCAAGAAACGCCTCTCATAAACCCATCTGAACTGGAGAAAGGCGAGACAAAGCCTCGCCTTTTGCTTCCCAAGTTTGAAAACTCGAACCGAATCATGTTGACCAAAACAGCACATTTGTGCTACACTCATTAGAGATAATGATTACATAGCATCGGATCAAATGTGACTTCGGCCTCAAAACGTCCAGAATTGTAGGGGCACGATAATGATTATTAACTATTTAATGCGGATTATGCCCTTGTAGGGAAGGCCCTAAGAGCCTTCCCTATGGTTTCCTCCCGCGTATACGGGGGAGGATTAGGTGGGGTTCTTTATCCGCCTTAATTTGTTAAACGTCATTATCGTGTCCGGTATTTTCATCTTCGATCAGCACTTACTTTTTACCAGTTGCCATCTTAGAGGTTATGGTCACAGCTAACACCGCCCGAAACACATTTCGACCATTAACATTTACAACGACCATCCCGCACGTTGTAAGCAGTACCGTTTGATAACAGCTTTTTGTAGGAAAGCGCAGCCATGACCGCACACACGATACTGATGGCCCTTGTCGGTTTCAATCAAGCTATGAACGAACGCCTCTGGAACATCATCATAGAGCATCTGACCGACGAACAGTTCGTCCAGCCCAATACTTACTCGCGCGGCTCCATTCGGGATCAAATCATCCACATGGCAGATGCCCAGCACTATTGGCTCAGGAGTGTGCTGGACGAATCCAGTTTGCCTGAAATTCAGCCCCAAGATTACCCGACCCGCGCGGCGGCACGCACTGTCTGCCAGCAGTCGGATCAGACATTTCTCGACAAGTTGCAAAGCCTGAGCGAAGATGATCTGGAGCATATACCCGACGGATGGACTCAACCCGTGTGGGTCGCCTTCATGCAGGTGTCACATCATGCGGTTGACCATCGCGCCCAGATTCTCCGTATGCTGTCCGATTTCGGCGCACCCACTTTCGACCAGACCTTTGCTGTCTATATGGAAAACACCACGCCCATGTCCATAGATGAACTGCGAGAGCGCGTCAAGGAGAAGCGCGTCGAATGGGACAATTTGCTGCAAAAGCTATCGCCTGAACAGATGAATCAACGGCTGATGGACAACTGGACAGTCCGTGATGCGGTCACCATCGTCATGTGGAAAGAACGTCGGCTAATGCACTACATCCGTAAACGAGTTGTCGAAGGCTTCAGCTTCAGCGAACTGCCACAGGCCGAACAGGCACAGATTCTCGATGCCAATCGCATCCTGCCGCTGGAAACCTTACTCGCTGAGCACAAGGCGACGAACGATGAATTGCTGCATATGATTCGGGGATTGCATGAAAATGATCTCAAAGCGTCGCAAGGCATAACCGGATGGCCACCCGACGAACCGTTCTGGAAAGTCATCGGGGGCATGACATGGTGGAGCTATCCGACTTTTTCCACAGCACTCCGGCAGTTGTTGGATAAAGCGTAGGCTGCATACTTGTGGCGGCGCTCTCTCCTAAATCCGCTGCGACGGCACTGCCATTTGTGCAGCGGCGGCATTAGCTGAGCCATCCGCTGTAAATGTGCCAATTCAGCGGCATCGGGTAAGCCTCCCGCCGGCATAAAATGTCAATTCGGCGGCATCCCGGCAGCTTCCCGCCCGACGTTTCAGCGGGAATAATGCAAAATCTGCGAAATATGCAGTAACAACTGCAATATTTTCAACTTATTCAACAATTTAGGAATAAAAAACCGGGGAAGGCTGCCCCATTCCCCGGTTTTCGCGAACTTATCCCCTATAAGCGCCCATTGCACCCCAGATAAGTCGCGACAAAGTGTTCATGTTGTCTATTAAAGACTATAACACTTTTAGTGCCAAAAGATGTGGGACAGTCGTCCTATTTTGAACCAATTGTCCCAACACTTGCGTAGTAGCCAAATCGCCTACCACAAATCTATCTCGCCGCTAGTATGCTCCCCGACTCATCAGCACAGCGGGAATCGTCTGCACCACAATTTGCAGGTCAATCCAAATGGAATAGTTGCGAATGTAGTTCATATCAAGCCGGACACGCTCTTCGTAAGTGAGTTCACTACGTCCCGTTATCTGCCACAGGCCGGTTATACCGGGCTTGACGGTATGGAGATTCAAACCCCACTTACCATATTTTTCAACTTCTTCCATCGTAATCATCCGTGGGCCGACGATACTCATCTCACCCCGCAAAACATTAATCAATTGCGGCAGTTCATCAATACTGGTTTTACGCAAAAACGCACCAATCTTGGTGATGCGCGGGTCATCCTTGAGCTTATAGTATTTGTCGTATTCTTCTCGCGCTTTTGGATCACGCGCCAGCAGATCGTCCAGCACTTCTTGGGAATTGACAACCATCGTGCGGAACTTAAAAGCGTCGAATTCTTTGCCCCCTACCCCCACCACACGGCGACGATAAACGATTGGGCCGGGATCCGTAATTTTCATCACAATTGCGATGAAGAGGAATAACGGTGACAATGCAACCAATCCCGCGATGGCCCCGAGATAATCAATCAGGGCTTTCAAAACGATGTTGATACCCGTTAGCCGAACACGATTGACGCTGACCATCGGTACGCTGCCGACATCTTGTATTTGCACACCCGTCGTCAAAATTTCATACATTCCGGACGACAACCACATGGTCACATCCGTCGAGTTCACAAAACGGCGAAACAGATCAACCATGTTTTCGCGGTGAATACCACTGGTAGCAACGATTAAGCGTTCTATGCCAAAACGCTGCACCAGTGTTTCAGCACGATTTGTCGGGCCATGTACGACAAGACCGGGTAATACTTCTTCACCGGGGTTAATGGTGTCATCCAAAAAACCGATGATATTTACACCGGTGGCTGAACTGCTCATGAGCTGCTCGGCAATCGCCACCCCTTCGGGATTTGCACCAACGATATAGGTTGGTGACATAAAATGTCCCCTGCTGCGCAGCCAGTAAATTAACCGGCGGAAGGTAAACCGCTCGATCATCATCAGCAAAATTGCCAGCCCCCACGCGATAATCAACCATGCGCGCGCCAGTACAAGAGATGGATCGAGATATCCGGCAATGATGACCAACATGAAACCGGAGGTGCAGCCGTTAAAAATGTTCGCGTATTCGCGCAGCCCACCAAAAAGAATCGTTGGATCATACAACCTGAAAACAAAAAACAGCGCAATCCACACAGGAACCAATATCAACATAAACTGCAAGTAGAAATTAGGATCCTTAAAACCGGTTGCGTCGAAAAACGATGTGGTTGGCGCAATAAATCGAATATTAAACGCCACTTCAAAAGCAATAATTAGCGCGACAACGTCCAGTAGAAGCAGTGCAACTTGTACCACACGAAATTTCGTGTGGATATTGCGTCGAAACAAGTTATTAACGAGCGATTTTGGACTGTGTTCGACAAATTTGAGATTATTCTCTACGACTCCTGTATTCATCACATCAGCCCTTCTACTTATGTGCCGATTTGCTGTGCCACAAATTGGCGGCCTCAGCATACATATCTTCGAGAATTGATACCGAGCGATCCCACGTTTGGTAAGTTTCAACATATTTACGGGCAGCAACACCCAAGGCGCGTGCTTGCTCCGGATTTCGGATGAGAGTCACAATGTGGTCGGCAATCGCCTGTTGCGTATCCCCGATCATGACTTCGCACCCATGCTGAACTTTCAAAGTTGAAACAGCGTGTGGTGTTGCCACCACAGCGCTGCCCATCGCCATTGACTCGACGGTTTTGGTGGTCAAGCCCACACCATATCGGACATAACAGACGGCCACATTCGCCTTTGCGATGTATGGCCGCAAATCCGGTACAAACCCATGTACTTCAACATTTGGGAACTGCTCCCCATAAGCCAAAATAGAATCGGGCGGGTCTTTGCCTACAATCTGCAAACGGGCATTAGGTTCCTGCTTCCAAACCAGCGGCATAATCTGCTCAACCAGATCAGTCACCGCCGCAATGTTCGCGTGATAACTCAGTTTCCCCGTAAAAATCAGTTGCAGAGGGTCGCGCTCGACGGTTTGTGGCTGGAAATATTCAACATCTACACAGCTTGGCACGTAATAGATACGGTTAGCGGACGCCCCCAATTTGACACAAGCCGCTTTATCCAACTCACTGCAAATGGCCGTATGGGTAAAATGCTGGGTCATCACCTGACCTTCAAAGTGGCGTGTACGCCCAAGATCAAGCTGTGCCATCAGTTTACTTTTAAGGCTCGGAGCCTCCTTAACCGTCTTTTCAAACAACAGGGTGATGCTGTCCACAGCATCAAACACCACCGGCAGCTGCTTCTCCAAACCATCGGCTAAGAGATAACCACGAATATGTTCGATATGAGCCACATCAAAGGTGTTTCGTGCCAAAACCTCTTGAACTTTGGCAGCAAATGCCGGTGAGTAAGAGTACGACGCCTGTAACGGTAGTGAACTGAATAATCCGCGCACACCGTTCATTAACACTTGGCTGCGGCTGTGAGGCACAGTATAAACTTCCTTGCACCATTCCCGTAATTTACCCAATGTACTGTCTGGCTCATTGGGCGGCGTAAGCACAATTAGAGTGACTTCGTGGCCACGCTTATGCATGGTACGAATAAAATTAAACGAGCGAACCCGTATCAGTGACGGGACATAAGGACAAATAAACAGTATACGCATTGGCATTAGTTAGCCTTCACCAATTCTGGATAGAGTGCGCGTTCGGCTAAATGACAGATGATATGACCGACCGCGATATGAGCTTCTTGTATGTATTGGGTGACAGTACTCGGCACTTTGATTGCCACTTCGGCGACATCAGCCATTTGGCCACCTTTTTCTCCGACAAAAGCAATCGTGTGGATTTCATGCTGACCAGCATATTGCAGCGCTCGCAGGCAGTTTTCCGAATTGCCGCTGGTACTGATGCCAATCACCACATCTCCTGCTTTTCCGAGCGCCTGAACCTGTCGCTCAAAAATGCCCGCAAAGCCGAAGTCGTTAGCACTTGCCGTCAAGATAGATGAGTCGGTCGTCATTGCGATAGCGGGTAAGCCCGGTCGCAAAAAGTCTTGCGTCAGCACACTAACAAACTCGGCAGCAATATGCTGGCTATCGGCAGCGCTGCCACCATTACCACACAGCAGAACTTTATTACCCTTCGCCAAACATTCAGCGACTAACAAAGCAGCTTGTTTAATCGCAGGTAGGCATTCGTCCGCCACACGCTTTTTGACCTCAGTGCTGTTCAGCATATGTTGGCGAATAGTGTCCTCTGCACTGGCAGGTAAGCTAACAGACGATGCGGCTGGCATGGTTGCGGTAGCGGATCGCTTGTCCATCGACTTGAAAAAGGCTTCGGTTGCAGCCAACGTTTCAGGTGTACCAATATCGATAAATTCCGTTTCAACACAGAACCCGCCGATGCCACGCTGCACCCACTCAGGAAACGTCTCACGCTCGATTGAAACGGCATGGTCAGTCGGAATACTTTCCAATAGCTTACGTGAGAACAGATAAATGCCCGCGTTAATCGCACCGGGAACGGCTAAACCCTGTTTCTCTTTAAAGGCTGTAATTTTGCCTTTTTTGTCTGTTTCAACCGTGCCAAAACGTCCGGCATCAGGCACACGCGTCAGCAGCAAAGAACCCTCGAAACCGGTGGCATAATGCCATTTCATAAAAGCGCTCAAATCCGCATTAACGTAGGAATCACCGTTTAGTGCAAGGCAGTTCTCACTTTTGACCAGTGACAATGCATTGCGAAGCGCGCCACCTGTTCCGAGCGGTTCGGTTTCAGTCGAATAAGCCAGTTCACACGAGCGGTATTGATTACCGAAAGCTTCTTCAATTTGTTCACTCTTATAACCCGTGCAAAGGATAATCCGCTTGATACCCGCGTCAATCAATTGGTCGAACAGATACGTCAAAAACGGACGACCCAAAACCGGAGCCATCACTTTGGGCTTATCAGCAAGGACACCACGCAGGCGTGTTCCAAGACCACCTGCAAGGATCATCGCATCGACACTTAGTGGGAGCGGCTGTGCCATGACTGAAGCCCTGTATTATCGAATGTTATGTCCATCAATTGACCACCTGCCGCTTCTAACGCTTTACGGACAGCATATTGACGATTTACCTCGCAATACAGCAAAAGATAGCCACCACCGCCCGCGCCCAACAGCTTGCCGCCTAAAGCGCCATTTTGTAAGGCAAGTTCGTACAATTCATCTGCGATTGTTCCGCGAGAAACATCCGGATTCATGCGCTTTTTGTTGACGTAAGCTTCATTCAACATCCGTCCGAACTGGTCAAGATTGCCCTTTAGAAGCGCTTCTTTCATCTCAAAAACCATTTCATAAAGACGCTTCATGCCTTCCAAAGTTTCGAGGCGACCTTCCTTCGCAAATCGCACCTGATTGCTAATCAGTCCAAGATCAGAACGTGCCTTACCGGTGTAGCAAAGCAGCGTATGTTCCTCAAGATCACTAATAATATCGGATTCAACACGCAGTGAATTGACCACAACACGGTCAGCATGGAACTCCATCAGATTAAAACCACCGAATGTGCAAGCATATTGATCCTGCTTACCACCGGCTATGCCGAGGTCAATGCGTTCAATCGTGTGGTTAAGTTCGGCTAAATCATAGCGGTTAATCATTTTGCCCGTATGCATGGCAACTGCGCCGAGGATAGCCGTAGTTAAGGCAGATGAACCGCCTAAGCCACTGCCCGGAGGCGCATCCGAACGGATGTCGAGTTCCATGCCTTGAGTCGCACCTAAACGTTTAATTGCCGCTTTGGCGAGATCAAGCACACCGTCATATACCGGCTCATCTCCAAGGCTGTATTTGACCGAGTATCCCAGCGCCACCGAGTGAATATACACTTCTTGATCGACACGCGGGTAAAGACTGACATGAGCATAACGATTGATGGTGCTGGAAAGCGTTGCACCACCGTGTTTTTCATACCAATGTGGCAAGTCCGTGCCACCACCGACAAAACTAATTCGCAAAGGGGCGCGAGAACGAATAATTCCGCTTGATGTGCGTAATGAAGTTTCAGATAAAGTTGGTTGTGTCAACATAAAGACCTCCTTCAGTACCCCATATACCATTCAACGTGCAAAGACTTGCATCCAACTAAAAAGGATGCAAGTCGTTATTATGAGATTGAATTAGCCGTAGATTTGGTCGAGAGGTAAACAGGCGCGACGGTAGTCGTATTTTTGTTCAGCCGTTTCACGACCATGTTGTGTCAACTGGTCGTTTAACGTTGAGTCAGTCAGCAGTCGTACCGATTGATCAGCAAATTCTTCAGGCGAGTCAGCGATCAAAATATCATAACCGTCGGTGACATGAATACCTTCGCAGCCAACAGCAGTGGTTACCATCGGCAGGCCTTGAGCGAAGGCATTCAAAATTTTGACCCGCATTCCCCCGCCCGCCCGCAGAGGCACAATCATCATGCTGGAATCCTGCAAATAAGGCAAAGGATCATCGACATAGCCAGTGACCTTTAATGAGGAATCCGTCTGCTCACGATCCTTGATGTCTTGCGGTGGGCGTGCGCCAATCAAGGTACAACGGACATCAGGCACTTTTTGTTTGATAAGCGGGTAGATTTGATCCAAAAACCAGCGAATACCATCAATATTGGCAGGCCAATACATTGTGCCGATATGGACAATATGTGGTGATGACGGCGCGCGATGGATAAACGGCTGTTTATCAATATCAATGGCAATGGGCAGCACGATAATATCAGGGTTTGCGCCAGCCTCAATCAACGACTGCTTGTCTTCATCACTGACGGCGGTCACCGCATCAAACGTGCGACACATATCGCCTTCGTATTTTTTGAGCAACCGCCAATCCCGCAACAGCAAATACTTCATCGGATTAGTCAGCGGCAGGGTTGATGCCATCCGTTTGTAAAGGATCCACAGGGCATTGTGCAAATCCAATACCTTATGACTTTTGGCAAACGGCAGCGCATATTGACCCATATTCAACTGGTCAGCATGAACCACATCAAAGTCAGTAGTTGCCGCTAATTCTTGCAAGGCAGCACGCATCTCAGGACGCTCATCCCGCAGCATCATCCACGGTTGATTGGTGAGCAGGCTCTTAGCTAAAAAGACCAAGTCCCTTAGCGGAGAGCGCTTGATCGGAACCGTAATCACCTTTTCACATAAGGTTTTGAGATGCTCAATATATTCTGGCTTATCCGTATCACGCACGAATGATACCAGCGTAACCTGATGTTTTTGCACTAAATACTTGAGTACGTGATAGGTTTTTACTTTTGGACCGCTGTCCGGCGGATACGGCAATACCTGTGTCAGCAGCAAAACACGCATGTTATACCGCCATCGAGATCGGTTGAGTGGTCAGCATCCGCTCTGCGACCTCCCGTGCGTGTACAATCACCGCTTCGCTGGTAGACAAGTAAGGGTAAACCTGTGCGGTATTTGCCAAATACAAACCCGCATAAGGCGTTTGAATATCCAATTTATTTTGCAGCATATTTACCATGTGGATAGGTTCAGCATAGCGTGAACGGCTGACCGCGAAATGAATAATCTGGTCTTTAGAAAACGTAGGGAAGATTTTCTTCAAGTGTACGAACCATGCTTCAGCTATATCACCATCAGATACACCCATCCAGTCGTTATCCGGCGCGGTATAACGCGGCAGATAAACAATATAATGACCGGGTTTTTCTGAATGAGGCGTTTGAATAATTGTAGCAAACGGATAGGTTGGATCCGTTAAATTCAACGTCCAAAAATTTGATAAGGGTCTATCCAGCACTATTACCGGACAAATTAACCCCAAATATTTCGATTTCTCGAGACGGGCACGGTATTCCAGATATGGGGCAGGTAGTAATCGGGCAAAAATGGGTGTTGCAATCGCAGCCACTAAAGCATCATATTCAAATGTTCCGGTTGATGTGCGAACCCGTTGAAATTGTCCATTCTGAACTTCAATTTCACGGACACGCATGTCATATTTAATTTCACCGCCTAATTGGATAAAGGCATCTGCCAGTGCCTGAATCAGCGAGAAATGTCCACGCTTCAGATAACCGATTGTGCCGGAAAGCTGCGGAACTTGTCGGACAGTTGACATGCGGTTTAGCCATGCCCAAACGTATGTCGCCGAAACATTATCATAAACACCATCAAACTTGGCTTCTAGTAAAGGACGCCAAATCCGTTCAAAGGCTTCGACGCCACCGATCCGCACAAGCCAGTCTTTTGCAGTTAGCTTATCCAATTCATGTAAATTTGAAGTCGTGCGGGTTAACAAAATCATTCGCCCCAGACGCAGCCGGTCGCGCAAGCCAAGCATTGAAAACGAAACAAAATCAAGAATGTTGCTCATAGGATAAATGGAATCGTTATTCACGAAGCCTGCGCGCGCATTCTGAAAAATCAGATCATCTTCTAAACCCAGTTTGGCACAAAGTTCACGCAAGGTTGTATCCGTTGGCATCAGGGCATGTTGATAACGTGGAACAACCAACCCGTCATCAAATTCTAGTTGATCGTTCAATCCGCCAAGATGTGTGCCCTGTTCCAAAATAGTGACTTGATGGTTCGCTTGGCTCAAATTATAGGCCAGCGCAACACCCATCAAACCACCGCCAATAACACCTATGCGCATAACTAGCTCTTTTTCTGCTCACTACGTGCAACAATCCACACGCCCGCGATAACAACCGCGAAGCCTAGCACACGAGGGAGTGTTACCTGATCTTTAAAAAGAAGTGCGCCGCCCACGAGGACGACTAAGTAGGTAAGGCTAAGGAATGGGTAAGCAAAGCTGAGATCGGCCTTTGCCAGTGCAAATAGCCACAACAACGTACTTATGCCAAAGATAGCAATCCCCACAATCAACAGTGGATTGGTCGCCATGTGTATAAAGGTGTCGACCGAAAGTTGCAATTTACCATAAGACTGAACAACGCTGTTCATACCTGCTTTCAGCATTAGCTGACCAACAGCGCCAAACGCCACACTACCAAGCACCATCCCTAAGGATTGCATATTAGCATTAGGCGTGGATTTAGTTTCTTCAGGCGGTAAAGGTGTAGATTTGGAAACAGACATATCAAATGAATCCCGATTACTGAGTTAAGCAATATAAGGGCAACAATACGCTAATGCCCTTACATCAACCTTTCGAAAATAAATCGTATTGGATAGAGGAAAAGTTCAGGGGCATTGGAATATGCCCCTCGTGAAAAGTTCAGCGCCGCAAACGAAGCAGGATGACAATTGCGCCGCAGAATAGCGCAGAAATAAACATACCGCTCAAAAAGGTTTGGGAGGCATAATTGTCTACCGTTGTAATGGTCAAGCTTGATCGAACACCTTCCAAAGTCGGGAACGGCGTAGTAGTAGGTTCATGGTAGATAAATACAGTTGCCGTTGGCATCGGCGTAAAGGTTGGCTTAAACGCACGAGTCGGTTCGGGAACGATATTTCCCGGAAGATAACTGTAATAAACTTTCAATACACACGTATTGCAGTCTGAGTTTGGAATAATGCCACGATTGAACCATGTAAGATGAATATCATTGGCTGGGCCTACAACTGCTTCCGGCCATTCCGGGCGCTCACTGGCGTTATAGTAAATACGCTGCGGGTCAATCCAATATTTCGAAGATGGTACATAGGTAATATCATAGAGTTGCTCGGTGCGTTCAATCTCTAGGTTACTCTGCCCTACCGCAAACAAATGGATTACACCCAGCCGATCAGTGATTAATTCAAAGTGATCTAACGTACTCTTCGAGGCGACACGCGCATATATTCCGGGTACAGGTTCTGGATCGGTCCATGTTATGCCCAGATCAGAAGAAATTTGATAGTAGATATGACGGTCTTGATCGCTATCATAACGCCAAACCATCATTATGGTGCCGTCACGCAGCTCCGTCAAAGTACCTTGAATAGGCTTACGATCTGGTAAGTTGCCTCCATCCAGAATGCTTGGTTTAGACCATGTCAAACCGTGATCATCCGAATACGACATACGCACATCTTGAGGGGCTCCGCCACCCGTGTACCAATCCTTACCTTCATCCCATGTAATGTATAACCTACCGGAGTTACCCTCCTGAATTTTGGGTCGGTCAGAACCACTTTCCGTCTCGAGCGAGATAGGCACAACATCCGTCCACGTTTTACCACCATCAGTAGAACGGCGATAAAACAAATCAAAGCACAAAAAACACTTTGCGCCCTCGGCAAATACTTCTTGGTTTTCCCTAACCGGAAACTTACTCCGTTCGCTGAGGACGAGATGCAAAGTATCGTATCGATCCGCGATCATATCGAGGTAGTAACCATCCGTTCCAACCTGATTAGGCGCAGACCAATTTGCGGCATTTAATGCACCAAAAACTGGCGCACTAGATACATCATGATCCCCTTGTAGACGGTAAGCAACATGCAGCATGCCATCGCTGGTTACAGTAATGGCGTTTCGTATGGTCAAGCCGCCATCACCCGTATATATAGCATCATAAGGGGCTGTCCACGTACCGTCATTCCGTTTCATCATATACTTAAACAGGTCGTGTGCTGCTCCGTCAGCACCGGTAAATCCACCATACCAGCCGATATGGAGATTATTCTCCGAGTCGAGCGTTATTGACTCCCACCAACCATCACCCAAATACTTTGCGGGTGTCCAACTTTGTGGCGCCGCGGCGTCCTGTCCCATTACAGGAACCGAGGTGACAGCTATCAAAGCAAGGAAAAATATCGCCAGCCATTTACTTAACATTAGATTTGCTCTGGATCATTTATGCTAATCAGTACCGGATAATTCAAGTGCAGGAACAAGTGCCCGTTCTACAGGTTTTTCCTGCTCTTGCGGGTTGAGATTCGGGGCGAAGTGATACAAAGCAATTGAAATGCCTGAGATCATCCACGCCCAGATTGTATAGTCGATACCTGTAAGCGATTGTGTATAGGGAAATGGTGTAATCCAATCTCCCAGCATCATCGCAACCAAAATAGCGGGGTAACAAGCAATTAACGAATACTTGAGCGCCCTAAGGAATGGATCGTCAAACCGTTTAAAGAACAGCTTCAATAGCATCCAACCTTGGCCACCCCACATGAGTACCCATAGCGCAAAGCCTACCACACCAGTTTGGGCAATAATATCGATATAGTTATTGTGCGAAAGGTCGGCAGTACCAACAGAACCATCGTAATAACCATAAACTTCGAAATAATACTCGTATCCGGCAGGTCCCGCGCCAAACAAAAAATGTTTGGCAACGACATCAAATGCGCGGGCCCAAGCCGTCGAACGTGTACCGCCCGATTCATCCTGCTCCTTACCGAAGGTGTGATTAATAAAATCTGCGTTCAACACCCCCCACGCAACGACACAAAGAAGAGCAAAAATCAACAGTTTGCGCGAATAAAATGTGAGTAATACCGCAATAACAACTACAACTGGAAACCACCCGCTTAACCACGTTATCCCTAACCCTAAGGTAATCTGTGCCCACATTAGAACCCCAATCAGTAAAAGCAATCGCATATACCAACGTAGGTTTGTGTTAAATAAAGCCTGACCAAGGGCGAGTGCAACGAACCATGTTGGAAACTGTCCTTTACCATTTAAAGGCGGTGGAGTATCTCCGACAGTTAAACGCATGGTCGCCATATACAGGCCAAACCCAATAAACCACCACGTAAACGTTCGGAATGCACTCTTGGTGCGAAACGCATTTGCAAAAAGTACTAACGTCACCGGAGAAATAATGAGGACCAGACCTGTCATCAACCGGACAAGCGATTTTTGGGCGAAAACATAACTCGCTTTTTCTTCTGCGTATGCACCGCTCCATACAAAAGCAATGATGACAACAATGCAAAAAAGGGCAATTGGCCAGTTCGGCAAAGCAGTTTGTATTTTAAAATTACGATCCACGATGGCTTTCTTAAACAGCCAGACAACCATCCACATCATGAGAGCAAGGAATGTGAATGTCAACTTGGTACCTGTACCCGTGCTGATGCCGTCGTTAACCAGTGTTGACAATATAAATATGACTAGCGCTGTCGCCTGCATATTCCGATACATAAATATCGAAATAGTCAGACCGAACATAAGCAAAATGAGAATTACGGACTTGAAGATACTGTTGAAGTTATAAAAATCAATATCACGACTGAGGATAGCGGTTAAGGCCGAAAAACCGAAACAAGCTCCAATCAGCATCACTCGTAACGTGATATTGTAATAACGATCAAATAGCCAGTAGCGAATCCAACCGAGAAAGGAGAATCGCTGTAATACTGCGGAAAACATAGATTGTCCTTCTAAAACATCTGCATTGGGCGATTTTTATTCAGCATCTTCAGGCGGATTATTGTCTCGCGCTGAAGCCAGAAGTGCGTCACGCTGCCCCCCCAGTAAATCGCGCAATTTACCGCTGGACAATTTCCCTGTCGCATTTTTGGCGGGTAAATTGGCTTGGGCACTCCCAACTGGTAATTCATGCCGGGGCAAGCGCTCAAGCAATTGAGAGATTTCATTTTCAGAAATCCATTCGCGGCGATTGCGCTTTTCTGCTTTGATAAATCCTGTGCGAACCCATTCCTGCAGCGTTTCTTTGCTCACACCCAATTGGATAGAAGTCGCAGCAACAGAATACAACCGTGTACCACTCGCATCAATCATCACGTTGGAATTACGCCCTGCCAAAGCGGGTCGCTTGCCTGCGTTAATCATTTCCTGATCTAATTTTTCAGGGCTAATCGCCAGATTACGACGATAATACGGTTGGTTGTAAGTGCTCGTTAATTGCAGTGCTATTCTGTTAAACACGATCCCATAAATGTTAACGCTGCGATTGGCTCCTTGGCGTAATGTTTGCAAGGTTCGCCGCAGCGAACGGCGGGTTGTACGCTGCCCGTGAACAACGATCACAACCCCATCAGACTGTTCGGCAAGGAAGGCCGAGTCTGGCCCGCCAATACTGGGAACAGAGTCCATAATAATCGCATCAAACTGGCCTCTTAAAAGACGTAGCAAATCCCCAAAACGCGGCTTACTCAGCAATACAGCAGGATTTGAACTTGCCCGACCAGATGTCAATAAGGTCAAGTTATCAAATTTGCTATCAAGCAGTGCGCGAGAGAGCAATACACCTAAATCATCACGACCTGCCAGAATATCGGAAAGACCCATCACATTGGGCAGGCCAAAAAACTCATGCAGATTACCTTTGCGGATGTCGCCGTCAATCAGCAAGGTGCGCAAACCTGACTCAGCAGTTGCCAAAGCGAGATTGGCTGAGGTCACCGATTTACCATCACCCGAATCGTAGCTCGCAATAGTTACGACTTTCGGTTGAGCGCCATCTGTTGCTAAAACCAGTTTGGCACGCAGCTGCCGCACAACTTCAGCCTCTATGCTTCCGGGCATTGTATTGACGTACAGCGGAAGTTTGTTTCGTGGAACTACACCCAACGGGCCGATAACCTTAACCCCGTCAAGCTGTTCCAAACTGTCCTGCCACTGAAGACGATCATCAAAGAAACCTATCAGAATGATTGTCAAAATAGATAGGATGAGACCACCGATAGCTGCGAGGATGACACTCGAAAATGAACCCGTTATGACCGCGACGTTTTTGACTTGAGCTGCGGTAAAAATAGTGAGCACATTACTTGTATCCGGCATTCCACTGCTCATATCGGAATACAACTTACGCAGTGATTGAAGTGTAGCCTGAGCCGAATCGATTTGCGCTTTATTCTGGGCAATTTCAAAAGCCGAAGTCAGTCCCGCACCTTTAGCAATAAGATCATCATACTCAGCCTGAAGCTGCACGATCTGCTTTTGAATTTGCGTAAGCTGCTGCGCCCTAAAAGCGATATCTTGTGACGTTTGACTAACGAGACCACTGTTAATTAACTCTTGAGCAACGGCATTAGCCATATTGACAGCGTTATCCGCGTTTGTATCCGAAACAGCGATGTCTAATAGGGGCAAATTAGGTTCTTCATAGACAGTCAGGCGTTTATTAAAATCCTCGACTGTTATCGGCAAACTTAGATTATCAATGACCGGTTGTAAGACGTTTGCCTCGCGTGCTAAATTCGTATAAGTCGCGATTTGCTGGCGAATTTCGTCCAGAGATTGACGCTGTCCGCTTGGTTGAAAGAATTGCCCGAATAAAACGCTCGTTTTTGCAACATAAACATTGGGTTGTTTAGAGCGGACGAAGTAACCTACCCCGCCGCCAATAGCTACAGCGATAGCTACAAGCCACCACCACTTTAGTAAAAGCCGCAAAACAATTGTTAAGGGGGAGGCTGATGCATTCACGTCCCGATACCTCTCTAATTAAAACACCACCCGAAAATGAACAAGCTGGCACAAACTCAACTAAATGGGCGATGATCAGATAAATCTTAACACAGATTACAAGGAAATTATGATGGAAAGCAAGTGATAAAGACGGTTGATTTGTCAGAATCTGCGTACCATTTATACAAAAGGAAGTAGCACAAGGGGAATACTAAAGGAATGACCTAACAAAAACATAACGCGAGTTCGGAACAAACCAACTTTGTCAATTTGCTCCGAACATCAAGTGCAAAAGTTTGACTTTTGTTACAACAGGAAACGAACTTCCACCATAATTTCTACTTAATAGTCGTCATCATCTTCGTAGAAATCATCGTCATCGTCGTCATCGTCGTCATCAAAATCATCGTCGTCGTCGTAAAGAAAGTCATCGTCTTCATCGTCAAACTCAGAGATGTCATATCCGTCATCATCGACGAAATCTTCTTCAACTTGAACTTCTTCGATAGCTTCGTCCTCATCTTCAAAGTCAAGTTCTTCGAGGTCATCATCCTCAAAGTCCAGATCTTCATCATCTTCGAGTATTTCGTCCTCGTCATCCCCAGCATCAATTTCATTCAAAAATAGATCGTCTTGGTACATACTCATTGCCCCGGTTGTCAAATTATGGAATTGCGGGCGATATTTTAGCAGGTTATCAGCGTTTGTGAACGGCAAAAATCCGGCTAATTTTGAATCCCTATCAATCCATATGCCAATTACGAAATTATCATAACATCAGTACATGCCAATAATCATTAAGATGATATCTATTTTTCACACAATTGTGGATAAAATGACCATCTCAATTCGAGTGGTATTGTCGATTTATATAGTGGTGTTTTTGACAAACAATGTCAAGTCGTTATCGAACCAAATTATGACAAATGACTGTGAGCAAGGATGAAGCGCATTTCACCTTTGCTCACAGTTATAAAGTTATTGCGAAACCACTACCGATTCTTGAGTTGACGATTTTTGTCCCATGTCTTTGAGCAGATGATGTACTTCACCGAGCAGTTGCTCTTGGCTGTATGCGCCTTTCTGCAAAATCTGTTCAACCGAACCGTTCAGCCGTTGATGATCGCTACTACTTAAGTCCATCGCGGTAATAACGATTACGGGTAAGTTGCGCCCAACGGGCATCTTACGTAGTTCACTCAAAAATTCAAACCCATCCATACGCGGCATCATCAAATCGAGCAAAATGAGCTGGGGTGGCTTTTGACGAACGACATCCAATGCTTCGATTCCGTCCTGTGCCTGCTGCACATTCCAGCCTTCTTTTTGCATTGTGCGTTCAATGATTTCGCGAATTTGTGGTTCATCGTCAACAACAAGAACGTCACATCCCGGAACCTTGCATTCATAACGCTTCAAAATTTTGAGCAACCGATCACGATCAATTGGCTTTGTTACGTAATCCGCGGCACCAAGGGCAAAGCCCATATTCTGGTCGCTCACCATCGTCAACATAACAACGGGAATTGACGCCAACTGTGGATCACTCTTAAGGGCATTCAGAACTGACCACCCGTCCATGCGCGGCATCATGACGTCAAGGGTTATGACGTCTGGTCGGATTTCACGAGCCATCTTCAAGCCCATTTCACCATCATCAGCCGTGTAGACGGTATAACCTTCTTTGAGCATAAACCGGTTGATGAGTTCGCGCGCACTGGGGTCATCATCAATGACAAGCAGTGTGCCAGCGAAAGCCTGAATCGGCTGGGTCTTGCGCTTGGCACGAATTGGAGTCGGCGCAGGTTGTTCGGTTTGGGGCAAAAGTTCACGGTTAACTGGCAGCTTAAGCGTAAATGACGAACCAACACTTATTTGACTGGTGACCGTAATATCACCGCCCAACATTTGGGCAAAACGCCGGCTGATTGAGAGTCCCAAACCGGTACCGCCGAATTTGCGCGTCGTCGAGTTATCCGCTTGCGAGAAATCCTTGAATAATTTAATGAGTTGTTCTGAAGTCATACCAATACCGGAGTCAGTGATGATGAAACTAACAACTTCGTCACCATTTTCTACACGGCGGTCAACTTCCAGTTTTATCAATCCCTTTAGTGTGAATTTGCTGGCATTACTTAACAGATTGAAGAGAATTTGCCGTGTTTTTGTCAGGTCGGTTTGCATTGAGCCAACCCAGTCTGGACATTTGACTTCTAGACGGTTTCCATTCTTTTCGACCAGTGGCAAAATCGTATTGGTCACTTCGTTAACCATTGCCGATACATCCACAGGCTCCATGAAAAGTTCCATCTTGCCCGCTTCAATTTTGGACAAATCAAGGATGTCGTTAATCAGGGTTAGAAGATGGGCGGCTGCCGTTTGAATCTTTTTCAGATCAGGGACAAATTCATCTTCACCCTCGTCGGTCATTTCTTCTTCAATCAATTCGCTGTAGCCAATAATAGCATTGAGCGGGGTTCGCAGCTCATGGCTCATATTCGCGAGGAATGTACTTTTGGCACGGTTCGATTCAAGTGCTTGATCGCGGGCGACCATTAACTCACTGGCGATGTTGTTAAATGAAACAGCCACCTGCGCCAATTCATCACGGCTGGTCGGTATAAAACGGTAGTTCATATCCCCCTTGACCATACGCTGTGTAGCAGCATCTAATCCTGCGATGGTCTCTTTAACAGCCAGATAGAAGCCAACCATCAAATAAACTGTCGCGATCAACACAATAAAGGTGAAAACAGAAACCCAATTGCGCCGAACATAAAATTTATTGATACGAGCCACCAGCAAGTCATCCAGTTCAGCCGATACCTTGGTGTAAAAGGAATAAATTTGGTCAATCGGCTCAGATGCTGTCGTATAGACCGCCTGCGAAGTCATACTTTCGTTAGCGAGATTGGCTTGAGTCAGTTGAGAATTGATTTGATCAAGAAAATTACTCAGCCCTGCGTTGTAGCCATTTACATCTTGCTGAAGAAGGTTTCTTACTTGTGGATTGAAATCATAAGCGTAACCGAAGCCATTCAGATTATATCCGAGGACATTTTTAACCAACCCGGTAAGGATAGTGAGCCGTGTTATATCTTCGGGTGAAATTTT
Source organism: Anaerolineaceae bacterium (assembly GCA_016124855.1). Classification (GTDB taxonomy): domain Bacteria; phylum Chloroflexota; class Anaerolineae; order Aggregatilineales; family Phototrophicaceae; genus CFX2. The sequence continues at coordinate 83,638 of WGMX01000021.1, forward strand.
TTTGGAGATGGGGACTACTGCGCCGTAGCTCCGTATTTGGCTTAAATACTCCGTCAGAGGCGGCAGTTTATTGATTACCGTGTCCATCAAATAATAGCTGTCAATGTCCGGGTCAAGAATCAGGTTTGAAGTGTTACCCGAGATAACTACTAACTTCAAAATGTCATTCGTCAAATCAGCAAAAGACGAGGCACTGGTAGCGGGATTCATATTCGGTGATGCTTTTTTGAGAATACCCCACTTGGTCTTGATGCTTGACCACGCCGCGCTGGTCTCAAGTACATCTCCGTATTGTTGGTCAACCGCATCAACAGTCTGGGCTGCTAAATCAGCCGAGCGTTCTTCCGATTCAAGAACCGGTTGAAAACTGGCATCACCGTTCAAAATAGCCATTTTGAGCGAAGCGTAGCGTTGAGTATGTTGCAGAAAATCCATAACGGGCGCGTTGTAAATCAGGCCCATCCGCTCCTTAGCAGCAAAATCAATATCTTCGTTGATTTTGGCGAGGAATTGGGTCAATACAACAATCAAGGGCAAAAGCAGCAAGATGCCAATGAGGAGAAATTTCTGCGGATATTTTAGACGACTCATTAAGCGCGAGGCAGGTCGAAAAAATGATGCCAGCATATGTAGACCTTTCGCCATCTAGTGATGAACTAGCGACCAAAACCTAACCATCCTAAAACGTTGTTATATCCTGATGATATGGGAATATGCTATTTCACAATAATTGAGATGCTACAAGTTCTTCACAAATCACACTTTTCACGAATAATTCAGTTCTGATTGCGACTCAAAGCAAAATTTTAATTTACATTAGATTAAGGGGGAGAACAACGGGGATGCTATCATGACGCTATATCGACGGATTATTCTGGGGATAGTTGTAATATCATTTTGCCTCATTGGCTTAACACTCTTAAGCAGCCAATTTATCTTAGCAGATGGCTATCGACAACTAGAAGAAATCAACGCCACACAAAATATCGAACGGGTATTACGCGTTTTACAGGATGATATTGACTCACTTCGGGTCGACGATGTTGCTTGGCTAGAACAACCCCCACCCCCCGTGCGTTATTATCCTCAAAGTCTAGACACCGGTTTCATGAATGATAATTTATTTCGTAAAATGAGCCTCGGCACGAAACTAAATATTGCTGTCGTTTTAGATCATGAAAACAATATTGTTTTCCGCAAATCAGTTGATTCAAACAGTAATGAAAACTATGCTGTTCCACCAATTATCCTGAATGCAGTTAAGTCCGGCAGCCCCTTACTTCCCGGAACCAACTCACTCGCCATCGTCAAAGGCATCATCGCCATTCCTCAAGGACTACTGATGACCATTTCAGTACCAGTTTACCCGCGAGGAGGAAACAGCGCGAGTTGGGGCAGGCTCATTGCTGGCCGTTATATTGATGACAACGAAATCCAGCAAATCGCCAACAACACAAAGTTAGACGTCGATATTGCAGCATATAACGACGCGCAAATCCCGGGTGATTTCAAAGCCGCTCAAGCCAAACTAGACGAGGGACATGATTTTTATGTCGATTCTGGAAACGGCCCCATAATTTCTAGCTATACGCGAGTGAATGATATTTACGGTAAGCCAGCGTTTATACTGCGGGCACAGACACCACGCTACATTTTTCAGACTGGCCAACAAAGCATCAACGCGTTTTTCATTACGCTTATTTTGATCGTCTGTCTGTTAACCGGAATCGCTTTACTATTCTTGGAGCGTGTTGTACTTTCGCGGTTGATAACACTGAACACAGGGCTTACCCAACTAAAAGCAGCCAACAATTTCACATTAGAAGTGCCTTCGAGCGGTCACGATGAAATCACAGACGTGACCACCACGATAAAACAGTTGTTGAAGGGTTTTTCGCAAACACATTCAGAGTTACAAGCTGTACAAAGTCATTTGGAGCAGCGTGTTCTCGAACGTACGAACGAACTGAGTGGGAAAAATGCGCGGTTAGAGAAAGAAATCGCAGAACAGCAGCAAGCCTATCAAAAATTGCTACAAACCCACGATAAAGCGGTATCCGACCTTCAAATGAAGTCTCAACTACTAGCGAATGTCAGCCACGATGCGCGCACTCCACTTACCATCATCGGATTGAATACAGAAATGTTGCAGCAGGGACGGCATGGTGATTTGAACAGCAAACAGAATGAGGTTCTGGATCGCATTCTGAATGCCACCCGTCAACTGCTCAACTTCATGACCAATATGCTGGATGAGGCTCAGCTAAAGCACGGCAAACTGTCATTCGTAAACGTCACTTTTGAACCTAAGCTGTTGATCGAAGAATTAGTCAGTATGCTGGAACCTTTAGCTGAATCCAAAGGCATCAAACTTAAGGCGGAATTAGACTTAGCCTTACCCGGTCAAATCAAGGGTGATCCAGATCGCTTCAAACAAGTTTTAACTAACCTCACCGAAAATGCTATCAAGTTTACGGATAATGGGACGGTGACGATTAAGGCACTGCGAACCGATGCTCAGCATTGGGTCATTCAAGTTGCTGATACTGGACGTGGCATCCCAACCGAAGCCCAGAATCGCATTTTCGAGGCGTACTGGCAGTTAAACAGCACTTTGAAACCCAGTTCAAGCCGCGGTGTTGGATTAGGGCTTTCCATCGTCAAGCAGATTGTCCAGATGATGAACGGCAGCATAGTTGTCGAAAGCAAAGTTGGGCAGGGAACGACTTTCACTGTGACCTTACCTATCGCAAAAGATTACGACAAAATCATCACGGAATCAGTGAGCCCGATTAAGATTTGAAGCTGACGACGAATCTTACCTCTTGCGCTGCGCTATAGTCGAATATCACTCGCTATCCACTTGTGCGTCTGGCACAATCATGTTAGGCAACCGCAATTCGCAGTCCGTAAACTAGGACTATCTTTCTGCCTAACATAGCTCTATTGGTGTACCTAAACTGAAGGAGTATTGTGTGAAGATTTTTGTTCCGGGTCGCATCTGCCTGTTTGGTGAGCATTCTGATTGGGCGGGGGGCTATCGCCGCACCAACGCCGCCGTAGAAAAAGGCTATGCGATAATCGCGGGTACGAATCAAGGGATTTATGCCGAGGTTCAACCGCATCCCAATTCATTGGTTCTGTACTCCACTACACCTGACGGCGTACGACAAGGCCCTTACCAGATTCCAATGGAAGCCAAAGCCTTATTAGAAGAGGCCGAAAAAGGTGGCTTCTGGAGTTATATGGCGGGTGTTGCCTATCAGATTTTGACTCATTACCATGTGCGCGGCTTGGTGATCGACAATTACAAAACTGATATGCCCGTTAAAAAAGGATTATCCTCTAGCGCGGCGATCACTGTTTTGACAGCCCGTGCCTTCAACCGGATTTACGATCTGAAGATGACCATTCGCGGCGAAATGGAAATGGCTTATCAAGGGGAGATTCTCACACCGTCGCGCTGTGGACGTTTAGATCAAGGCTGTGCGTTTGGAAACCGCCCCATTCTGATGACATTTGATGGCGACCGTTTAGACACGACCGAACTTCAGGTCAAGCAGAATTTGTACTTTGTCATTGTCGATTTACACGCGAGGAAAGACACACGTAAAATTCTAGCGGATTTAAATAAAGCCTATCCCTTTGCGAATAATGACATCGAGCAAGGGGTGCAGTCGTTATTCGGCAGCATTAATAAGCGTATCGCCCATCAAGCGTTGGAAGCGCTTCAGGGATCAGACGCCGAGAGGCTCGGAACCCTCATGAACGAGGCGCAGGAGTTTTTTAACCGCTATGCAACTCCGGCTTGCCCTGAGGAGCTTACTGCTCCAATTTTGAATCATGTGCTGAATTACGAGCCGTTAAAACCACATATTTGGGGCGGCAAAGGTGTAGGCAGCCAAGGCGATGGCACGGCCCAATTCATCGCCCGCAGCGAACTTGACCAGCAAGCCATCATTGACATTATCGAGCGCGATTTGAAGATGACTGGCCTCAAGCTGACGATCTACGCCGGAGCGCAGGTTCGCAAGGCAGTCATACCAGCAGCAGGATTCGGAACGAAATTATTTCCTGCCACAAAAGCGACCAAGAAAGAACTCTTCCCGGTTGTTGACCGGGATGGAATCGCCAAACCCGCGATCTTGCTGGTTGTGGAAGAAGCCCTAGCTGCCGGCATGGAAGAAGTCATTATTATCGTGCAGGAGCAAGACTTACCCGCATTCCAGTCGTTCTTTAGTGAACAGGTCACGATTGAGAATTACAACAAACTTCCCCGTCAATTTCAGGAGTATGCCCAAAAGCTGCTTGAAATGGGGCAGAAGGTCAAGTTTGTTGTTCAGCGAACACAAGAGGGGTTAGGTCATGCCGTTTATTCTGTACGGGAACTGATCGGCAGTGAACCGTTTTTGTTGATGCTCGGCGACCATATCTATCGTTCAGACAGCGACCGCTCATGCGCTCAGCAAATGGTGGAAGCCTTCAATCATCAAGGTCGCAGTGTGGTTGGACTGCGAAAAACAGCCGAAAACGATATCGCGAATTTTGGAACCGTCACCGGTCATTGGGTAGTCAACAACGAATTACTCAACATTACCGAGTTTGCCGAAAAACCAACGATGGAATACGCGCGCAATCATTTGCGGATTGATGGATTAGAAAACGAATATCTGACATTATTCGGTCAGTACATCATCAAACCCCAAATTTTCGATTACCTCGAAGAACATATCGAAAATAATGTTCGCGAACACGGGGAATTCCAATTGACTTCAGCCCTTGACCGCCTGCGAAAAGAAGATGGATTTGCCGGCGTCACCATTGACGGCAAACGCTACGATATCGGTTTACCTGAATATTATCTGGACACTCTGCAAACCTTTCGGGAAAGATAAACCACAGAGTAGAAATTGAGCCTCATGGTCTGACAAGAAATGCTTCTCATCGCAGTTTTCAGAATGCATTGTGATCGGGGCATTTCGTATCATGCTACAATGAAACTGGCATGATTATTCCCTAAATTGAGGCTCAAATTTATGCGGTTTGGACGGATTGCTTTCATACTGTTTGCCATTTATTTGGTCTTTATCGGGGGCAGCGCTTATTACTCCCTGATTTTCCCCATTCGTCAAGTCCATCATATTCTGATTACCCTCGTTATCGCTTATTGGTTAGTCCTGCGTTTCCGTCGTGGAGGTTTCCCGCAAACCCCGCTTAATTACCCGATTGCGGCTGCCATAGTCGTCTGGTTTTTCAGCGCGTTAATGAGCGCTGACCGACGCATGGCATTTGAAAACATGTGGTTTTTGTTCGTCCACGTTTTTTTCTTCTTTGCACTGGTCGATATGTTCCAGCGTGGGCGACAGCGGCTGGTTATGGAAACACTTTTCATGATTAGCGCGGCAGTCGTTCTGTTAAGCGGCTTTGAACTCGCCTCATGGTATTTTGGCCTCGGTTTTATTCCCGGGACTAGCGTAGGATGGTTTAATGTCATCGGCACCGGTGCGTGGCTGCCCCTTAAACCAATCCGACTGGCATTAGCCATGAATATCAGCACCTTACTCGCCGGATTTGTAGCCCCGCTAATCACAATAACCGCTGCTTGGGCCATGACCGTCCGCAGACGAGATTACCGCCGCACTTTGTGGGTGCTTGCTGGAGCATTGTTAGTGGTTCTCATTTTGACCTTTTCGCGAGGCGGGCTGCTCTCCATTCTTGCGGCGGTCGGCACTATCGGAGCGTTCCGGTTATCTCAAATAAAAGGAATAAATCAGCGTATTTCAGGGCGTGTGTTACTTAGTGGTGCGGCATTTATCGGCGTGGCAATGGTCGCGGCCTATGTTATCGTATCATTGACGCAGGAACGAACAAGTAACTCGGGTGATTCGGGGCGGCTTGATATGTGGCGCAGCGCCGCAGCCATGACCCAAAATCATCCTTTTACCGGTGTTGGAATTGGCACGTTTGGGCGTGCGTTCCGCGACTACCGCGACAATAATATCGTTCAAGACAAATTGGCTTCCGCCCATAATGCTTTTTTGAACACAGCCGCCGAAACGGGTTTACCGGGCATCATCGTGAGTGTTTGGCTAGGTATTGCTTTAATCCGCGCATGGTACACCAATTGGAAACAAGCGGATTCAGATGCGCGTAAACTCCGGTTAGAAGCTGCCTTTGCCGCGTTGATCGGTTTAGGTGTGCACAGTTTGGTGGATGTATTCACCATTACGCCGATAGTGCTGCTCATCGTCGGGCTGGCGGCATACTGTGTAACGCCAACCGATATGGTTTATGAGGGAAAACGTGATATTCTCTCCCCTACTCTCCTCCAGAAAATTTCGCTCAGCGCAGCCCTTGTCATCACAGTGGGATATGGCATCTGGTTATTTCAACTTGACCGCGCCCAAGCCGAATATCTAAAAAGCTTTGACAATGGAACAAACGCCTTCAGCAGCGCCCAAGCGGCATCCGAACTTGATCCGACGCTGCATTTATATCCCCTGCAAGTCACTTACTTGACCGGACAAAGTGTTCTGGCTGACGCTCAAGCAGATATAACGCAGGCTATCGCGCGTTATCAAAATGCGCTGCTGCTGGAACCCACATGGGACACGGGTTGGATAAACCTCGCCGCACTTTCAGTCCGTCAAGGGAATATTGACGTCGCATTGGAATATCTTAATAAAGCCCGCAAAATCAACACGCATAATTTAGCTGCGCTCAATTGGGCGAAATTAGCTGACAGCCTCAATGTCAGTGAACGAGATGCAATCATCGCTGCCTATGTGGATGCCATCCAAAACAGCGATTCGTTACCCTTATCCGCCTTCTGGCAAGAAACCCCTCTACGACGTGAAGCACTTGAACAATTCTTGAAAGATCAAACGGTCGATATTCAGTATCGCATTCTGATTACCTACGACCCAACACGGGCTGCTCAACTCGTTTCGTCCAATCCACAAAACGCGGCTGAATGGTGGGCAGCCGGGGAAAACGCCCTCACCGTCAAGAATAATGCCGCAGAAGCCCAACAAGATTTTACTGAAGCCATTAAGCTTGCCCCCACCAACGGCGATTATTATGTTTCACGCGCGAGAGCGACTTATTTATCAGACCCGACCGCCGCTTTACGCGACCTTAATCTTGGTCAACTGCTCGGAACAAATGCCGAATATCCGAATGCCATCAGAGCCGAACTCGCCACTGATCCCCAAAAGGCGGAAAGTTTACGGGCGCAAGCGCTGCCTAATCCGTCCAATCCACAGGAATTTGCAGCCGTTCTCTTTGACCGTCCCTCACAATTTCAAGTTTTCCCCGAAATGCAGCGGATTGGGCCGGGACGAAAAGCGATGCAGCCGTGGTATACAGTGGCTGATGACCGCTTAAAAGCCGGAAACACGGATGGGGCAATTCATGCCTATCGTGCCATCCTTGACTATGCCCCTGACGAACAAGAAGCCCGTAGAATGTTAGCCCAACTGACAGGGGGATAAGTTTTTCTGAAATCGTGAAATTATGCAAATGATTCGCAAATTTCGCAGTTTGTGCATATTTTCCGCTGAAATGACCGGCGGAAGTAAGGGAGCTAGGCGCTGATTCGACATTTTGTGTCGGCGGGAAGCTCGGCTAACGGCGCTGAAACGACACCATTGCAGCGGATCGCTCGGCTAGTGCCACCGCTATGCAAAAGTGGCAAGAATCAAGTTTCAAGTCACAAGTTTTAAGCCCTTTGTTGAAACCCGATTCCATCTGTGCCACCCTTTAATTAAATCATTCCTTGAACCTTAATTGTAGAACAAAAGTTCAACATTGTAAAGCGATTTCGGTTCGAGTTTCCTAACTTTTGGTAGATTAAAATTTTGGGATACCCCGTCACTAAGACTCATTGGAGGCTTCGACCTTTTTCAGTGTTCTAGGCAAACCAACGATCAGTGCTATAGGGCCAAGCAATATGAACCACATGGCGATGCCGAGACCAAAATGCTCGGCTAACAGCCCAATAATAATCGGAAACAGTCCGCCAAGAATACCACTGACGTTGCTGAGCGCCATTACCGCTCCGCCTTGCCCCGGCATGGCTGAATAGAACTGCCCTTGAAGGATGGCATACCAACCGGCATTGAAAAATCCGATCATGCCGATGATGACCATTTTAATCAGCGGAGAGTCCACCAGCATAAAGGCCGCGAATAAGAATAACTCGATAACTGCACTGACGCGTAAATAATCCAAACCGCGAATCCGTTCCAAAAGCGGAATCAACAAGGCATCACCGATCAAACCGACACCCGTAAAAATGGCGACGGCGATTCCGGCCTGTGTTTCGCTAACATGAACCACATCCACAAAATACAGCGCCAGATAGCCGAGCAAAATATCGAGGATGAGGTTCGAAAATTCCAGCAGCACCAACCAGCGTAAAACATCACGACGTCGCAGCGCGTTAACCGCCAGACGCAATCCGGTAACAAAGCCGATAGTTTCCTCATCACTGTCAGAACCATTGGCAATTGAAGACCGGCGCACCATGAAGGCCATAATGATACTTACGACACCGATTAAAATAAATAAAGCCCGCCAACCTCCACCAACAGCGACGGATAGACCCAGCAGTATCGGGCCGATAACCTGCCCGACTGAGCCGGCTAATGTCCAACGTGCCATATTTTGTTCATGACGCTGGGGGGCATGATCCATGAGTGCGACCTGTGAAAGGCTCACAAACGCGCCCGAAGCCGGAAACATGACGATGAAAACCAGCATGAGTACGCCAAAGTTACTGCTTAAGGCCATCAGGATCGAGGTAAGGCCAAAGACAATACCCCCGATGACTATCAAGGTACGGCGCTTCCATGTGTCACCGAGAATGCCGATGGCGGGTTCAACGACATTCGCCAGCAAGGTTGGTACGGTCGTCAACAAACCAATCTGAACATAGGTCAAACCGAGGTCATTACGGATGAGCGGCCAAGCGGCTTCACGCGCACCGAAAAGTATCTCATCTAACAGTTCGATGATGAGCAGCATTAAAACAAAGCCCGACATCCGCGTAAGGTAGCGGCGCAAGGTTGCAGACATATTCAGTTGTCCTTTCAAAGACTGTGGAGCAGAACTGTGGGGAACGCAAAAAGGCGAAACTCAACAAGGAGTGTTCGCCTGTGAATACCGCATTTAAAAATTTACAGAGGACTACAGTCTAATTGGGTGGCATACTCGTTATTCCAATTTAATGGCGTCATCTCACAAATCATTTGGTGATTGTATAGAGCGGGAAAAATCCCGCCCCTACAAGAATACAATTTACGCGCTAACCTTCTAACATCTTATATGCATTGGCGGCATAATCTTTGGCTGTTCCGCTCACGGGCAGCATCTCGATATTATCCGCAATGGCTTGCATTTTGGCACCCGTGACCACTTCTTTCAACTTCAGTACGTCACGGTCAGTCGGGTCAAGCGGGATCGCATCATTTAAGAGCAGATCGGCAATCGCCAAGTGCTTAGGACTCTTCGCCAGCAGGCGCACAATATCGACAATGTTACTGACGATATTTTCGCGGTTATTGGTTTCGTAGGCCAGATGCAGCGACTGACGATAGCGAATCAGAGCCTGCCCCAATTGGTTGGCTTTATAAGACGCGTAACCCAGATTACTGAGTTCAAGGGCTTCGACATCTCTGTCCTTGACTTCACGGGCAATATAGAGCGCCGAGTTGTGGAAATTGATGGCTTCTGTCCAGCGATCAAGATCACCATAAGCTGTCCCTAGTCCACCCAAAACCCGCCCTTCATAATCACGCTTACCCTGCGTCTTAAACAGCTTGAGTGCCTGTTCCCATGTTTCAGCGGCGATATCCGGTTGGCTGCTATCCAGTTGAGCGTAACCGAGTTTGTAAAGAATAAGCGCTTCATTCTGGGCATCATCTTCGGTGCGGGCAATCTCAAGCGCTTGACTATAGGAACGAACAGCATCTTCACTTTCGCCCAACTGCTGGCGCGCATCCGCTAAGGTAATCAAGATGTGCATCTTGGTTTCGACGTCGTCTAATTCTTCAGCCAGTGTGATGCCGCGTGTGGCATGAAGCACAGCCGCGCTCGAATTCTCGGTTTTGACCATCAACACCGAGAGTGTATCCAGCAGCTGCAAGATATGTTCCGGCTCATCCAGCTTTTCATAGGCAGCCAATGCCTCGGTATAAGTGGCAATAGCCTCGTTGTCCATACCGCGCGAAGCTTCTAACTGCCCCAGCTTATCCAACCATTCAACCTGCTTCTTAAGGTCATTTTGTTGGCGTGCCTGCCGCAGCCCATTTTGCAGACGGGTTAATTCATCAACAGGCGCTTCATCTACAGAGGATTCTACATTGGTTGAGTCGACTGATGAGCTGTCATCATCCAAATCAACTTCCGTATCTTCGTCTTCATCCTCTTCTTCATCAAGATCAAGCAAAGAATTTGCTGGCTTCGCCGGTACAGCGGGAGATACCGGCACAGTCTGGGCGGCAGCCGGTGCAGGCGGCTTGCTTTGCTCGACTGATTTCCAGAGTGAGCCAACCGCTTCTGATGCAGCAGGACGAATGCCTAAGCCGACATCGTCTTCACTATCGTCAACATCGTCCTTGTCTTCCTGCAAATCGTCATCAAATTCTTCGTCTTCGTCAAACTCATCAAATGGCTCTTCATCATCAAAGTCATCGTCATCGTCCATATCATCAGCATCGATGTCGCCCAAATCCATGTCTTCAGGCGCAACTGGCGCGGAAGCCGGATTAGCAGGGAACGGACTGGTAAAACTGGAAGCCATCTCACGAAGTTTTAGTAATTCAGAAACATAACCGCGCTCGTTCACAAAATCACCCGACTGCATCAAGCCGACCACGATTTGATTCACAAGGTCACGTTCGCCTTGATCGGCACTCCAGCGGGCAACAGCCATAATTAAGTCCATCGCGGATGCCAGTTTTTCATGAGCAGCCGGACTGTTGTTGCTATATTTCTTGACGTAAGCCAAAACCGAGTCGCGTACTTTTCCTTGCAAGGATTCTAAGCGACCGTTGGGACGCAGCCACGCTGTCGCAAAGGTCGATGTGATTTCATGAAGTTGATAATAAGGCGAGTCGTAGCGGTGAAACCGTTCAACCAGATGATTGTTCACCAAGGTATTCATCACTTGATCGGTGGTTTCCTGGGGCGCGCCTGCCATCATGCTTAACAGTTCAGCATTTGTACCCATGCCAAACGTCGCACCAAGCAGCAAAAGCACACCTTGAAATGCATTGCTTAGTTTACGAAAGCCAATCGTCAGGGCTAAGAGTTGAGGTGTAGCACCGGAGTTACTGGGGATTTTTTCAAACTCGGCTAAATAATCCGCCGGAGACATTTTGGCGGCACGCATTGTTCCACCGGCAACACACAGGGCAAACGGTATGTAGTCGAGAATACTTGCCAGTTCATCAAGATCATCATCCAGACCAGTGGCAGATTCTAAACCGGCAGACTGCTTGAGAAGGGAAATCGCGAAATTGTCCGCCAGCTTGTCGAGTTCAAGAACAGTCCATGGGCCTTCGAAAGCCTCTTTGGATAGTATCATGGCGGGCAAATTGCCGGCACAGCGGGTAATAAAATCAGCGGTCGCCTTTGGATCGGGTTCCCCATCTATTACGACTAATGGTTTACTGCTGGCAAAAGTGCTGGCAACCGCCGCGACCATGCCTACCGGATTACTACTTGCGGAAATTTCGAGGACATTATAGGCACGCCCCGTTCGGACAATCAGCTCCGGTAAAGAACTTTTATTAACATTTAGCCAGAGCGCACCGCCGGGAAGTTCCGTATAAGCGCTGGCAAGAGTTGCCGCCAGAGCCGTCTTGCCAATGCCAGATTCACCATGAATTAAAACTGCTTTGTTCGCCTTTAGTTGACCATAGACTTGCGCCAACGTGCTGTCTCGCCCAACCAATTTACCGGGCAATTGAACAGGGAGAGATTGGGCTTTGTGAGCCGGGGCTTCGTGGGATGTGAGTTCGGCCATCGCTTGCCACACCTTCGTTTACATAAAAAGCGCATCGGAGGAATTTAATGAAAGTATAGCATGATCGCCTGTAATACAAAATGTGTCGGCTAAATCAGACAATTACCAGCTTTCAAGACGTGAGAATAGTCACAAGCCTATCAGCAATAGCAGTGAGATATTTTGATGGGCGAGACTAGCGACGCTGCTGACGCTGTGGTTGTTCGTCACCATCCTGAAAGGACAAGAGTTCGTCCAAACTCATTTTGCCGAGACGATTTTCAGCCAGTGAAGCCCGTAATTCGTTGCTCAGCTCGCCATCGGCAGTGATGTGACGGCGAATGGCACGGGTGCTGGTTTCTGCCCACCTAAATTTATGCACAGCTAGGGGCATTCCGTCCGCAGTGATGCGAATTTGCCAATTGCCCGACATGGCATGAGCATCATGAATAGGCAAACGTGCAGACGGAGTGACCAAATTGCGTCCACGTTCAAGGTTGTTTACATCTTCGTGGATAAAAATGATCTGCCCATCACTGTCAATAATTTCGAACTTGATGCGACCAATCGCCCGTGTCGGCAAGCGTAGTTGAACGAATGGTTGAACATAGTCAGCATCATCGGGAATCGGCTGGGTACGGTAAACAACCGGATCATTGTCGCCTTGAAATACCATCACGCCTAAGTCAACCGGCAGAACTTGAGCCGTATCAGGGTCTAATCCGGCCTGCTCCACTGCCCTTAAGGCATGTGCATAGACTTTTTCAGCACCCGTTTGGCGCGGGGCATAATCTTCATCAATATCGAAATCAGCATCATCGTCGGAACGGGTAAAGACCGTTGCTAGATCGGCGTTAGCATTCAGTTGTTTCCACAATAACCAACCGCCAATGGCCATTAAGATCAGGCCAATGGGGGCTTCTCCGGGCAATGCGGACAGTCCAAAAAGCAGCAAAAAAATGCCGCCTAAAATTTGCCACTTTCGCTGTGGTTGAGTATCCGTCATGGTGATTCCTTCAGCGGCGCTGACGCTGTTGTTTCTCGGCAGACCGCATCAAGTCTTCTAGAGTCATGGGGGTTGAGTCGTCGGCCTCATCTTGCAGCCGAATCGGCGCATCAGCCACCGGTGGGGCATATTGACGGCTACGGGCAATAATCGAAGGCGTGACGGTAAAACTGAGCAACCCCATCGTCAGTCCATCCACTGATATACGCAAATCCCAATCGCCTGCCCCCGGCAAACGGTCATTATCTAACAAAGGCAGTTGGGTGTCGGCAAGAATATTCATCTCGCCGTCACGCAGGAAGGTTTTCATTTCGTGGACGTATTGGGTTTGTCCGTTGTGATCCAAGATTTCGAAGCGAACGGTAGCGTTACGGTCTGCTGACTGAGGATCAACGTTCAACGTGATATAAGGACGCACACCTTTATCATCGAGCGAAACCTGCCGTCCGCGCCGCATAACCATGCTGCCGTCAGGGCTGGTCACGAGGGCAATTAGGCCAACATCCAATAAGGTGAGGCCGGATGGCGTAATACTATTGCGACGGCGCGCACGTTCACTGGCTTCACGAGCCTGTGCACTCATTCGCATCATCGCCAAAGGTGAAGTGGGCATGGCTTCGCGCAGACGATTAGGGCGCAGTTCCACAAAAGAAGCTGCTAACGCCACGCCTAGCAGTGCAATTAAGGCAAATAATGCCGCCGGCGTTGCTGCTCCTGATACCCCTGCTACCACTATCAAGGCTGTTAAAGCTGCAAGCCAAGCCGTATTTCGTCTTCGAAAACGCATATTCATCTCTAGTCGTTAGTTGATCGCTGTCAGATACAAAACGAATCAAATTACTTTCAGGTTATATGTTCATTATACGCCAAATAAGATTGAAGGTTGCATTTCCTAACCCCCAAAAAGAACTGTGTTTTCACGAATTGAGCGTAGTATAAGCCTGAGTCAACACCGCCCATTCATCTAGCGTAAGAGTCTCGGCGCGACGACGTGAGTCAATTTTGGACGTATCGAACACGAATGCTGTCTTTTCGGCATCCAAGCCTAAACCGCTCGAAAGTGCATTTTTGAGCTGCTTTCGCTTTTGTCCGAAGCCTGCACGTACAACCCGAAAAAAGGTTTTGTAGTCTGAAATATCTACGATAGGCTTGTCATAGATGTCGATACGGACAACCGCACTTTCCACCTCGGGACGCGGCCAGAATACACTGGGATTCAAGCGGGCGGCAATCTGTGGACGGCCAAAAACTTGTACGCTGACGCTCAAGATACTCATATCGTCCGGTTTGGCGATCATACGCTCGGCGACTTCCATCTGCATGGTCAAAACCATCCTCGTCGGGCGATGATCACTTTCTAGCAAGTGGCGCATGATGGCACTGGTGATGTAATAGGGCAAATTCGCAACCACCACATAAGGTTGATTTTCGTAGAGTTTATTCACGTCAAGTGTCAAGATGTCCTGATAACGAATGGTCAGGTTTGGGTTTTGCGCAACAATGTCCTCTAACACGGGTTGAAGGCGTTCATCGACTTCAATCGATGTGAGCTGCTTCGCGACTTTGGCTATCCGCTCGGTCAATAAACCGGTGCCGGGGCCGACTTCGAGCACCAAATCATTGGGAGTTAGTTCGGCAATCGAGACAATTTTATCCAGCATGTTGGGGTCATGCAGAAAGTTCTGCCCCAAACTTTTACGGGGAACGATATCGTATTCTTCGAGCAAGGTTTTAGGATTCATCATTTTTTCCGTTTTATGAACGGCGCAGGATAAAATTATTAATCCGGCAGCAGATAGACAATATTAGCAGGGATGGGGGTTAGCAAGTAAACATCGCTATATTTCGACCATGAAACCCAGTTGGAGTCATCGTAGCCCAAATCAATCCACAATTTGAACTTGCGCGGGCCACCGGTATCGCCTGCTACACCGATACCGTAATTAGGCACAAAAACCTGTGTACCGTAAGGAATGATTTTCGGGTCGATGCCGACTACGCCTTTGGTTAGTTTTCGTCCGGTAGCCGTTACGTCGTCGCCCCCAAGCGCGGCTGGATGATAACTGGTGGTATACATGCGCAGCACACGCCAGTATTCCTTAGGGCCGTCCGGCGTATCGACCGTACGTAATACAATGTTCGTGCCATAAGCGATGACACGATTTATTGGCGCACGCGCTACATTACTCTCTTCTTCGGTGCGACTGACTTCCACCCCGTTTTCGTAGCGAATGCGGATATTGGTTTCGCGGATGCCTTTTTGCCCTTCTTGCAGAACGACCTTTTGATCCAGTTCCATATTGGCATCGGCCTGATACACAATTTCGAAGGGCAGCACCGACTGCTGAACATCCACCTTCTCGTTCACACGAATGACGCGAATACTCATTCCCGGCTGGAGGAGACTGTTTTCGGACGGAATGGTGTAATCCAAGCCACCGAGTATAACACCCGCCCCAACCAAAGCGCTGGCAACCGTCGTGCCTTGTGTACGTGTGTCGAGCGTCACGCCATCGGCAACGATTGAGATGGGCTGCGACCGTTGAATGTTGATGACTAAACTGGCTGTTATTGGCGTACTCAAAGCGGGACTAACTTCATCAGCCAGATAAAGAGTCGTGCCTGTTTCAAACAGAGCTTCACCAACGGTCGGTGCGGTTGTTTCGACAGTCATCACTTGATTGCCATCTACAATTTGCACAGGCACGGCGCGCTGAATTGTGATGTTGGTCACAGGAACGGGCCAAACTAACAAATCATTCATGCTGGTTAGTGTACCATCCACCAGCACACGATCTTTCGAACCTACGCTGACACCGGCAACCCGTAAAATATCGGTCGGATTGGTGTAGACGGTTTGTACAGGCTGAACCGCACCATCAACAGTTATCATCACCTGTCGGGCGCGATCAACCCGCACGACCATACCAGCCACAACTGAAGAATTGAGGTCAGGCGCAACGGTATCCCCGGCACCTAGTGGAATTGAGAATTCGCGCAACAAGTCTCCAACAGTTTGGGAATGGGTTTGCACTTCATAACCTATTCCGGCGACAACGACCGTAGCTGTGGTAGTCGGTGTTTGACGGATTAAGTTCAAGGCAAGACCCAAAATGCATAAGACTGCACAACTCAATAACAGCCCAACTCCACCCACGACAAGCCAAAGGGCACGGCGTGTATTACGCGGTTTTACCAGTAACGATGGAGAAGGCGGTGAGAAATTGTCGATTGAGTTAGGGTCTGTGGACATCGCGTATGGAGGATATTAGGTAATTGAGTTTACTTGTCTGGAGTTGAATAGTGAGGTCTAGAAAAGGAAGAGGTTGTTGACGGTGCGATCAGGCCGGGTTACCTGCAACACCCAGAAGAGACTCCTTAGTGCTGCTATCTTCCGATCCTGACACGGTTCGAAGGTTCTGCCGTGCAGGACCCAGTCTGACCGTACTGTCAACAACCCCAGTAAAAATGTATTGAGAAGAAAGGCGATATAGTTTAATAAGTTTAAGTTGTGCATATTGTAGTGGGCAGCCAGCAGGTTGTCAACCATTTTGCACAGATTTCATTCTGAGTAACCATCATTTGCCAGATTTTGTCTATTATTAGCCACCGCATTAGTGATATATGAATTTCAGAACCTCTCAACTCTTTCGTACAGCTATGTAAGTGAATATGCTTCTATAATAAAAATGAGGCATTATTTTCTCTGGTTGAGTGCTGTTTCAAGCCCAGAAAGACGGCACAAACACCGTGACTGTGGAGCAAGTCATTTATGTCAGAGTCTCAGGTTATCAATAAGGAGGATGCCACCAGCACGGTCGAGCAGGTTGAGTCTTTGTTTAGCAAAATCGAAACGATTCGTTATGATGATTACCAACAAGTTATTGTTCTAGCGAGCGAAGCCCATTCCATCTCGCTCTACGCAAAACATTGGCGAGGTGTAGCGAAGAGCCTGTATCACATTGCCGACAGCTACCTGAGATTAGGCAATTATGCTAGTGCCAGCGCCCCTGCCCAACAAGCGCTCATCACCGCGCGCCAACATGGATTCGCAGTTGAAGAAGCTTATGCCTTAAGTGCTTTGGGCGCGGTTTACAGCTACCTAGGTGATGAAGCCGAAGCCACAAATCTATTTTTTCAACAACTGGATATTGCACAAGAACATAAACATCTGACACTGATGGGTTATGCGTTCGGTGATTTAGGGGCAATGTACTTACGCACCGAGGACTTTAAAAAAGGTCTAGAACTCATTCAAAAATCGAACCAAATTTTCGATTCAATGGGGCGTGAGGAAGAAAAATATCTCTGGTATTTTGATATAGGCGGTTTTTATACGCAACGCGGCGAATATGAAAAGGCTTACGAATCATACGAGAAAATGTATTCGTTAGGCGAAAGTAAAAATATAACCGAGGCCAAGATTCTGGGGCTCACTGGAATGGCAAGAGCCAAGTCTGAAATGCGGGAATACATTGTCGCGCATGAGTTCCTCGATAAAGCCCTAGCAGTCGTCCATTCGTCGCGGTCCCTGCTTGAGTGTGAAGTAACACTTGAACGGGGGAAAATTTACAGCCGAGAAAGCCGGCAGGAAATGGCGCTAGAGGTTTTGAACAAGGCACTAAACCTCGCAACCCAAACCGAGCATGTGAACATTATCATGGAAGCGCGACGGATGCTTTGTGATGTTTACGAGCAGACCGGTGATTTTAAACAGGCGCTTGTTCATAACCGCGCATACCACGAAGCACGCGACAAAACTTTTAATGACCGATCATTCATCAGAACTCAAGCGCTGCGTACTTTATATGAAATTGAAACCGTCCGCAAAGAGTCAGAAATCCACCAACTGCGATCAGAGGCAGCCGAGCACGAGCTTATTGAGTATAAACAGGCGGAAGCCCGCCGTTTGGAGGTAGAGCGGCTTAAACTAACGCTCGACAAAGAACGGGATCTGGTAACGATAAAAGACCGAATACTAACCCGTATTTCACACGAGTTTCGTACACCGTTGGCTATTATTCGGACTTCAACGGAAATTTTGACGCGCTATAGTGAACGCCTAACCGAGGAAAAGAAAGATACTCACCAACAACGGATTGACCAACAATTCAAATTAATTGAAAAACACCTGAATGATATTGGTATGGTGTTAAAGGCAGATAATCAGACTGTAGCTAGTGCAAAAGAAGAGTCTTCGATCTTTTATTTATGTACAACTGCTATCCAGAACGCCCAATTTCAAACGAACAGTTTCGACCGAATATACCTTGAAATCAACACTTTATCCGACGCCGTTTGGATTGAGAAACAAATCTTTCTAGAAGTGATGAGCAACCTTCTATCCAACGCGCTCAAATTTTCAGATGCGTCGGTCACTTTTAACGTGACCGTTGACACTCATACACTGGTTGCGCAAATCGATGATAAGGGAATTGGCATCCCTGAGGATGAGCAAGAAAAGGTTTTTGAGTCCTTATATCGTGCCAGCAACAATGATGAAGTGCGCGGAAATGGTTTAGGACTGACCATCGTGAGGGATTATGTAATCTTAATCGGTGGCAGTATCCAACTGAAAAGTGTTGTAAACGAAGGAACACAGGTCACTGTTTCTATTCCCCTAGCAGTTCAACCCGTTGCCTAACTGGTATCGCATCAATCTCGATTTCGAGCTATTGTTTTCCCAATTTACTTTTTGATAAGTGAATCATAGAGTCTGTCTATATTCTAACCGACTTGACGCGACCTAATCCTCATATTGGATCGGTTGTGGATTGGCCGAGGGTGGGATAGGCTTATCGTTTACGGCACGAACTCATTGTCACTGAGGAGAGGGTTATGGCGCGAGCATTCATTATCGACACCGATACGGCTTCGGACGACGCAGTAGCCCTGATTATGGCACTACGATGGCCTGAGGTTCAGGTAAAAGCAATCACGATGGTGGCAGGAAATGTAGGCTTGGAACAGGCGACGCGAAACGCGCTTTATACGGTGGGATTGTGTGGGGCAAACGTGCCGGTATATATGGGCGCGAGCAGACCCCTAACGCGCAGGCATGAGGATGCCCAATGGTTTCATGGACAGGATGGCCTTGGCGACCAAGGATACCCGCCTCCAATACTGAAGGCGCAAGATACTCACGCGGTTGAGGCGATTATCCAGA
The DNA here is from genome assembly GCA_016124855.1 of Anaerolineaceae bacterium. GTDB lineage: Bacteria > Chloroflexota > Anaerolineae > Aggregatilineales > Phototrophicaceae > CFX2. The sequence goes on from WGMX01000021.1 coordinate 102,820, forward strand.
CGGTGAAGGCAAACCCCGGTATCGTCATGGTGACATTAGGGCCTTTGACCAACATCGCGCTGGCAGTGAGCAAAGCCCCAGAAATTATCCCATTGATCAGCCGATGCGTGGTGATGGGCGGGGCGGCAAACTGCGTAGGCAACGTGACGCCAGCAGCCGAGTACAACATCTGGGTTGATCCTGAGGCGGCACATATTGTGTTCTCATCCGGCTTAGCGATTGAGATGGTGGGATGGGAGTTGTGCAGAGGCGATGCAAATCTACGACAGAACGATATTGATTTTATCCGTGACATGAACACGGTGTTGGGACACTTTACGATTGATTGTAACAGCGTGGCGATGAGGGCCAACTTTAAACAATCAGCAGAGGTCGGCATTGCTCTGCCCGATCCGGTAGCGATGTCGGTTGCGCTTGATCCGGCGGGCGTGGTCAAGCGAGCGAGCAAACATCACGTCATGATTGAGCATAAGAGCGACCTGACACGCGGTATGACCGTAGTCGATGAGCTAGGCGTGACAGGAGAGGCACTGAATGCAGCGGTGTGGGGAATGGAGCGCCAGCGGGAGGCGACCACTACCGTGATCTGGGAAATTGATATTCCCCACTGGAAGCAGATGTTGTTTGGCGTTTTAAGTTAACACGTACCCCTAACTCCCCAACCCTCTTTCCCCATAGTAATGGGGCAAGAGGGAGCCAAGACAAACCCAAAAATCAAAATACAAATCTCAATCCAATTTGAGTAACTTGATTCGCAAAATTCGCAGTTTGTGCAGATTTTGCAGATTTCCCGCTGAAATGACAGGCGGGAGACAGCCGAGAAGCCGCTGAAACGACATTTTGTGTCGGCGAGAAACCCGGCTGATGCCACTGAAATGGCGCAAGTGCAGCGGGTAGTTCGGCTATGTCCGCCGCTGCACAATTGGCACTGCCGCTGCAGCGGGTTTAGGGGAGGCTGCCGCACGGCGTGCTGCATAAACCCAATCACGGAGGGTACGTTCGGGGATGCCGGTATAGCGAGAAGTCGCCACGACATCCTGCTTAAAGACTTCTTTAAAGAGGCGGAGGACGAGCTTTTTGTGGGCGGGAGAATAACGAGTCATTGTTGGAGTCTCCAGTTACAAGTTACAAGAAAAGTCACCAGCTACTAGCCCATGCGGAAATGCGGTTGGCTGATGGTGAGAGAAAGACACAGGTATATCGTAGCACAAATGTTTTACGAACGGGTTACCAAAATGTAACTCTTTCTAGACGAGTTTGTTAACCCTTTTGAGGGAAAAAGATTGTTAAATTGGTCGGAGAATGGTTAGAAATTGGTAGAGTGGTGTTATCGCCCAACAAATACGTGTGATTTCACAAATTCGCAGCAACTCTCGAAAATTGGATAGGAATAAACGGCGGCAGAGAAAGAACCGCTACCGGAATGCCATTTCGGCGCAGCAGTAGAAGCGCGTTATTGCTCCATCAATAGGTCAGGCAACCCTGCGATTTGTGGCCAGATGGCTCAGTGAATAAGCGCGCATGTTGGATATGGTGAAAGTAGGCTTCAAATTGAGGAGGGTGTTTTTCAATGTTTCAATGAGCAACAACAGCCATCTGGAAACATTTTTAGACGCCCTTCTTTCGTGTGTTATCGCTTTAGAGAGCAAGGCCAGCTATCCAGCAGTCCGTAAACCTGCTCTCCCCCTTGGACAGGATTCTATTTACGACTGATGAGACCGCCCCACCACCACATTATCGGGGCGGTTTCGTTTGTGGGATTAACCCCCTCATCCCAACCCTTCTCCCCCGTCCACAGGAGGCTTCGCACAACTCAAGGGAGAAGGGCTAAATCCTAAGTACTTATTAATCAGTGGATTTGACGGAGGTGATGACCGCAAGGGCAGTTGGCTGCCAGCGTGCGGATTCATTGGGCGCAGTAAGCAATTGAACGGTTATGATAGCCCCTTTTTGATACTCGACGATCCATGCCGTGCCTTCAAAGCCTTCTCCGGCAAAATTTACGGAGGCGGCGCGTTTGTCATTCAGTGTAGATGTTTGCGGTGTGGCAAACTTTAAGGAATCCCCTACCACCTTGATGGTGGTTTGCAGCAGTTCAAGAGGAGAGGCATCGGCTGCGAGAGGCAACTGAGCCTGCTTGATATATTCGTCTATGGGGCTGAGGGTCACAAGGATATTGACTTCACCTGCGGCAAAGGATGAGCCAAAAGACTTATCCAACGCCGTTTTGGTGTTGGCGATATAAACGCTTTCGCTGCCAAATTGACGGCTGACCCATGTGCCGGGATAGGAGAGCGAACCTAAGCCATTGGATGTTTTGGCGGTTTGCGTCAGAGCAAGCGGATCAGCAGTGGATTCAAACGGCGGTTCGTCGGTTGATTCCAGATTGGGTTGGGTTGTGACTTCGGCAGCAGGCAAAATTGTAATGGAGGCGAGAACATCACGGGCGATGATGTCCCATTTATCGCCTTCGCCGGGGGCTGCATAAACGATCAACGCGGCTATCCATTTTTTGTCCAAGATGGTCAGCAGGAGTTGACCTTCACCGCGTTTATCGGCTGAGAGGTTCATACGAACGGCGGGGTTATCGTTGATCGTGATCGCGCCGGGGTCGCCAAATTTAAACTCGTCCGGCATTCCCTGTTTGGCTAGAGCCTGTACAATTTCAAGCGGTGTGGGATCGGTTGACACTGTACCAGCGGGTAAGCCACTGACCAACTCCGTCAGCGAAATGACGGCGACTTCGATATGCACCTCACCCGATTGGAAAACATCGTCTTTATTAAAGAGTTCTTTTTTTAGGGATGAGTCACTGCTTGCCAATTTTACGCTAAGCAGGCCACTGCTATTGTCCTTCTCGAAAACCCATCCAGCCGGAAACTGAACCGAGGCCGTTTGGTCTTCATTGGTGTAGGTCTGTAGGTCAGCGGAAGGGGTTACTTCCGGGGTCGACTCTTGAGCCAAGGTGGGCAACGTCAAAGTAAAAGACGTGAAACATAATAGAGCCAATGTGGTCAGGCGACGTAAATTCATGGGTGGTGTCCTTTCGTGCAATGGTATCAGTATGCATGGTCGTAAGACGTTGAGGCAACCCAAGATGTTCCTAGTACGGGTACAGGATAACACAGGATTATTATGGTTCAGCTCTGCCCAAAGCATCTTTATGACACGATACTATTGGTAATTGAAGGGAAAAGAATAAGGCTCTGAGAGCCGTCCCTAGGCAAAGAAAATACATCCGATTATAAAAGTGTCGTCTCGTAAATCGGAGCATCAGGGAGAAAACTCACCCACCGTTTAGTAAGGTGCTCAACAATTACTTGGCGACAGGTTCGGATGCGCCCATTGTCTCGATGTCATAGCCATTAGGATAGGTCAGATTAGGTTCTTGTGTGCGGCGATAGGGTTTGCGGCGCGGCGGGAACAGGCGAATAACACGGGCGACGAACTTCAAGCTGCCCACCAAGAATGATTTGAAAGCGGGCGATGGCGCGGGATAGTGAAAGGCTTGGCGCAGCGGATCATCAAGTAAGGCGTAAATCGTCCGAAGTACCATTGGACGCGTGAAAGACGGATACCAACTGAGAAAGACGTTGATGGTGGCATCAGCAACACGGCGGCCCTCATCCGAATAGGCGAAGTGCTGATGTTCATAATCCCGAAAATACGTTTCGAAAGTGGCATCGGTTTCGGGAATGTTTTTCAATCCCATCAATTTGCCGACTTCGACCCAGAAGTAATACATGGCGAGCATTTCTTTTTCGGTGAGAGAACGTGTGCCGTACATAGCATACCATTCGCGTGGGACATAGATAAAGCAAGAGAGAACGTAAAGATAATCGTCGTTGCTGATGGACCAATGGTGATGGAGTTGATTCATGCGCTTGATGGCGGCGCGTCCCTTTTCGCTGTCGTAACCATTTTCAACCCACTCGGCAATGAGGAGCGCGGTGTCATCGTAACGCTTCTGACCTTCTTTATGAAAGTGGTTGGTGTAATCAAGCAGCTTGCCAATCGACGGAACAGCATAGGTGCGAAAGAGGGCAAACTCTAAGGCTTTTTGCATCAGGAACGGGTACTCATAGGCCGTTGTGGTACGGATAATTTCTTGGTGATCGGCCTTTGCATCCAGATGTTCGATTTTTTGTAAAACACTTTGAGTCATTTTTGGTTCTCCAATATCGATTTGTATTGGCATACGGCAGAGAATACAAAATCAGATTTAACCACAGAGTCACAGAGAAAGGGGAGAAAGGAATTAAAAGGGATTTGCCGATGGCAAACCCCTACGGAGCCAACGATTAAGCAGTGGCGAGGGCGGGACGCTGTTTATGCCAATTGGTGGCTTGTTCGTAGGCGTGACCGACGCGGAGAATGGTCTCTTCAGCGAAGGCTTTGCCCATAATCTGCAAGCCGATAGGCAGGTTTTGACTGTCAAAGCCGCAGGGAATGTTTAAGCCACAAATTCCGGCGAGGCTCGGCGGCAGGGTGAAAACATCTTCGAGATACATCGAGAGCGGATCACTGCTGTTTTGTCCGATTTTAAAGGCCGTCTTGGGAGCGGTGGGCGCAACAATCACATCAACTTCTTTGAACGCGTCGTCGAAGTCTTTCTTAATGAGGGTGCGGACGGCCTGTGCCTTGCCATAATAGGCATCATAGTAACCAGCAGAGAGTGCATACGTGCCGAGCATGATGCGGCGTTTGACTTCAGCACCGAATCCCTGACCGCGCGTCGCTTTATAGGTCGGCCACATTTCACCTTTATCGACCTTTTGACCAAAGCGGATGCCATCGTAACGGGCGAGATTGGCACTGGCTTCGGCGGGAGCGATGATGTAGTAAACGGGCAAGCTGTATTTTGTATGTGGCAGGCTGATGGGAACGGCTTTCGCACCGAGTGATTCGAGCGTGGCGATGGCTGCACGAACGGCAGTTTCAACGTCGGGCTGAATACCTTCAATGAAGTATTCGGCGGGAATACCGACCTTCAAGCCTTTAATATCACCTGTGAGCGCAGCGAGATAATCCGGCACATCGACGGGCATACTGGTGGCATCCAGCGGGTCTTTGCCAGCAATCACCTGCAAAATGCGGGCGGTATCTTCGACGGAACGTGCCATTGGCCCTGCTCCATCAAGCGATGAACCGAAGGCGACGAGGCCGTAGCGGGAAACGCGTCCATAGCTGGGTTTGAGGGCGGCGATGCCACAAAAGGAACCGGGTTCACGGATGCTGCCGCCGGTATCGGTGCCAATAGCTCCGGCGGCCATGCCTGCGCTAACGGCTGCAGCGCTGCCACCACTGCTGCCACCGGGAACCCGTTCGGTATCCCAAGGATTGCGGGTGATGGCATAAGCCGAGTTTTCGGTGGAAGAACCCATTGCGAATTCGTCCATATTGACTTTGCCAAGCATGACCATGCCCGCATCAGCAAGGCGCTGAACGACAGTAGCATCATAAAGCGGTTTGTAACCTTTGAGGATTTTCGATCCGCAGGTGGTTTCGATGTCTTTAGTGGAGAGTACATCTTTTATGGCAAAAGGGATGCCGAGCAAAGGACGATCATCGCCATTGGCGCGGGCTTGGTCGGCGGCTTCGGCATCGGCTAAAGCGCGTTCTTTGGTGACTATAAGATAGGCTTTTAAAGTCGAGTCCAGCTTTTCAATTTGGTCGAGATAAGCCTGAGTAAGCTGAACGGCGGTGATTTCTTTTGACCGTAGTTTTGCCAGCGCCTCAGTAATGGTCAGTTCTGTGAGTTGAGTCATGTTCAGAGCTTCTCGTGTGTGCGGCGAATGATGCGGGGAAGTATAGCATAAAACAGTCGATAGTCTTTAGTTGGTGGTCCATAGAGAAAAGGCAAAGGCAAATACGAACTAACCACAGAGACACAGAGGACGCAGAGATAAGAAGTGAGATTTTATATAATAGGGTGAACGGGAAAGGGATGGATGATATGGCAGATGAAACCAAACAGCGACCGACACTCGATTTAGAAATCAACGTCAACGATTTTTTGGCGTTTTACTGGTTGAAAGATGAATTGGTGGAATTTTGTCGGGCGAACGGTTTGCCAACCAGTGGATCAAAAGGCGAAATCTCCGAACGCATCGCTCATTTTCTAAGGACGGGTGAACTCTTGCTGCAGGAGAAGCGACCGAAGCTCAAAGGCGATGGGCAAGTGCCGACGTTGGATACGGTAATCACAGGCGATTATCGTTCCGACCAGATCAATCGGGCGTTTTTTGAGGAAGTCATCGGTAAGCACTTTCATTTTTCGACCGCGTTCCAGCAATTTTTTAAGGACAATGTGGGCAAGACTTTTGGCGATGCGGTGAAATAGTGGTACACGCTGGAGGAACGCGCAAAACGCGGCGAGAAAAAAGCGATTGCGCCTCAGTTCGAGTACAACCGATTTATCCGCGAGTATCACGAACAGAACCCTGATTCGACACACGCGGCGGCGGTGGCGGCGTGGAAAGTCTATCGGGGACAGCGGCGGGGAGGTGCGGGGTGAGGAGTGACGGGTTAGAATAGGTAAATTCAACTCCCACCCCAGCCTTCCCCCGTAAACGAGGGAGGAAGTAAAACCAAAGCGATAACAGTGGTGATGGGTAAGAAAATAATAAAAATGACTTACGGTAAAAGGAACAGGCATTATGGTAGCTTCAATCCGTGAAAATCCGGTGATTAATCCCTATGACGGCAGTGTGATTGGACATGTGCCGGAGTTCAGCGAGCAAGATGTACGCGATGCGATTGGTCGGGCAGCGGCGGCGGCTCCAATGATGGCAGCAATGCCGGCCCACCAACGCGGCAGCATTTTGAACAAAGCGGCGCAAATTATCGCCAGCCAAGCCGATGAAATCGGGCGGATTATGGCGCGGGAAAATGGCAAGCCGATGAAGTATGCTAAAGGCGAAGCGATGCGGGCAGTTGATACATTTAACTTCGCGGCAGACGAGGCGCGGAGGCTGCATGGCGAAACCATTCCGCTGGATGCTTCTCCGGGAGGTGTGGGCAAGATTGGTTATTACATCCGTGTGCCGGTGGGTGTGGTGGCAGCGATAACACCGTTTAATTTTCCGTTGAATTTGTCTGTTCACAAACTTGCTCCGGCGATTGCCGCGGGCTGCCCGGTGGTGATGAAACCCGCACCGTTCACACCGATGACGGTGCTGAAGCTGGCGGAGATTATGCGCGAAGCCGGTTTGCCTGATGGCGCGTTTGAGGTCGTTACAGGTGGAGCAGAAGTCGGCAGTTGGCTAACGACTGATCCGCGCATTTCGATGATTTCCTTCACAGGCAGTCCGGCAGTGGCACATCATATCAGCAAGGCGGCTGGTTTACGGCGGGTGGTATTGGAACTGGGCGGCAACGCGGCGACGATTGTGGATGAAGACGCTAATATCGACGCGGCGGTGAACCGGACGGTGATGGGCAGCTTCGCTTACAGCGGGCAGGTGTGCATCAGTGTGCAGCGGTTATATATCCACCAGAAGCGTTATGATGAGTTTCGGAGCAAGTTCCTCGCGGCAACCGAGAAGTTGGTTTTGGGCGATCCGTTGAATGACGCAACCGATGTTGGGCCGTTGATTAATGATGCTGCAGCCGAACGGATTGATATGTGGTTGAAGGAAGCCGTTAATCAAGGGGCGACGGTTGCGATTGGTGGCACGCGCGACGGACGGATGTATAAGCCAACCGTTTTAGAGAACGTCAAACCGGATATGCAGATTATGTGCGCCGAGGCATTCGGGCCGCTGGTGAACTTCGTCCCGTTTGACAATTTTGAAGACGCGCTGGCGATGGCTGATGAAGGGACATTCGGTTTGCAAGCTGGTGTCTATACGCGCGATTTGAACAAGGCGATGCGGGCAGTTCAGCGTTTGAATGTGGGCGGCGTTATTATCAACGATGTGCCAACGCTGCGAATTGATAACATGCCCTACGGCGGAAACAAAGACAGCGGCGTTGGACGTGAAGGGCCGCGCTTCGCCGTCGAGGAAATGACGACGCTTAAAGCCGTGATTATCAATATGGGCGTATGAGTCTCATAGATTTCTGTTAGATCGGTAAGACGACTCCGAGAATTTCCGTCATTTGTTAAAGCAGCGACCTGCTCTTTTTAGTCTTGTCGCTGCGCAATTTCTTCGACGACAGCATTTATTCAAAGAGAGAAATGAAATATGACCACAGCGACTGCAACCGCAAGCGGAACATTTATGTTGGGTGGGGACATCCAGATCAACCGGATGGGATTTGGTGCGATGCGCATCACGGGTAAGGGCATATGGGGCGAACCGGAAGACCGCCCTGAAGCGCTGCGGGTACTCAAACGTTTGCCTGAATTGGGTGTGAACTTCATTGATACAGCAGATGCTTACGGGCCAGATGTGAGCGAAGATTTGATCCATGAAGCGCTGTATCCTTATGGTGACATCATCATTGCCACGAAGGGAGCACATACGCGGCAAGGGCCAGATCAATGGGTTCCGGTTGGTCGTCGTGAGTATTTGATACAAGCCGTTAAGATGAGTTTGCGGCGGTTGGGACTTGAGCGTATCGATTTGTGGCAACTGCACCGCATCGACCCTAAAACGAGCTACGAGGAACAATTTGGCGCGATTGCCGACATGCAAAAAGAAGGTCTTATCCGGCATGTGGGGTTGAGCGAAGTCAGCATCAAAGAAATCGAAGCGGCCCAGAAATATTTCAAGGTCGTCAGCGTGCAAAATTTGTATAATCTGACATATCGTCGTACCGAGGACGTTCTGGATTACTGTGAGAAGAACAATATCGCATTCATCCCATGGTTTCCGCTAGGTGGCGGTGATTTGAGCAAAGAAGGCGGCCTGATGGATACGATTGCCAAGAAGCTGGGGGCGACACAGTCACAGGTGGCGTTGGCATGGGTTCTCAAGCGCAGCCCGGTTATGCTGCCAATCCCCGGCACGAGCAAGGTCAAGCACTTGGAAGAGAACGTGGCGGCTTCAAGTCTGGAACTTTCCGACGACGATTTCAAGGCACTGGATAAGGCCGGTAACGACGAATGGAAGGCCAAACGCAATTAAGTTTGTGGCGGCAAGCAGGGCATTAGCAATTAATCGGGGAGTGTCAGCACTCCCCTTTTCATATAAAAATGGAGGTTATTATGCAAACACGACAGCTTGGTAATTCCGATTTACAGCTTACGCGGATTGGTTACGGCGCATGGGCAATTGGCGGCGGAGATTGGCAGTTTGGATGGGGCAACCAAGATGATGCGGATTCGATTTCAGCTATTCACGCGGCATTAGATGGCGGCATCAACTGGATTGATACAGCAGCAGTCTATGGATTGGGACATTCTGAAGAAGTCGTGGCGAAGGCTTTAAAAGGTCGGAGCAAACGACCTTATGTTTTCACCAAGTGTTCGCGGCGTTGGAATGACGAACGGATTATTTACAGTAGCCTCAGAGAAATCCGCAAGGAAGTCGAAAACAGCTTAAGACGACTGCAAGTCGATGTGATTGACTTGTACCAAGTCCATTGGCCTAACCCTGATGAAGATGTCGAAGTGGGTTGGACGGAAATGGCGAAGCTCAAAGAAGAAGGCAAGCTTCGCTGGATTGGAGTTTCGAACTTCAACGTGGCACAGATGGAACGGGCAGCGAAGATCGCGCCGATTACATCTTTGCAACCACCTTACTCGCTGATTGAGCGAAAAGTCGAGGCGGAAATTCTACCTTACTGCGAACAGCATAACATCGGCGTGATCAATTACTCGCCAATGGGTGCCGGATTATTGACTGGCGCGATGACTATGGAGCGGGCACGTAACTTGCCAGACAACGATTGGCGAAGCCGCAGCGATAACTTCCGTGAACCGCGCATCTTGCGACATCTTCAGTTGGTGGAGATTTTAAAGGCCATTGGCGAGAAACACGGCAGATCATCAGGCGAAGTGGCGGTTGCGTGGACACTGCGACTGCCTACGGTCACGGCAGCGATTGTCGGGGCGCGAAGTGCGAAACAAGTCGAGGGCATTATCGGGGCATTGGATTTTGGTTTGAGCGCGGACGAGGTTGAGCAGATCGAGGCGTTTTGTCGCGCTAACCCTTAGGATTATGACACAAATAGATGTACAGAACGGTCCCACAACCGCTCTGTACACGCGCAAATGGTATTGGCACTTAACAAACCATTATTAGCCAGATGAAACCGGGGCATGACCGGTGCGACGCGAGCGACGACGAATGATTTTAAGGTTCTGCTTTTTTTCGCGCCGTTTTTGATGCTTGGCCTCAACATCCTCATCATGATAAGGGTTGTGCTTACGATTCTCGGCGCCGGGTCTATCTTTACTTGCCATGATGGTCTCCCCTCAAACAAATAAATCACCTCAACTGTGACTATACCCGTTTAATGAGTTTCGTCCACGTGACAAATGAACTCGGGTTAAGGTGATATTCGTCGTAGGAAAGACAATTTAGAGTGTGCGTCTGCGTTTGGGGCGCGGCATGTCTTCGATACGCGCGGTGAAGTGTGATGCCATATATCCATAAATCGGAACAGCCAAAGCAGGCGCCGCTGCTTGTCCGATGCAAGGAATAGCAAACAAAATCAGCAGGATAAAATTAATGACAAGTGTGAAGAAAATCCACTGCAAGGTGTCGTTAAAGTGGCGGTAGACCGTTCCAAATAAGTCGCCAAATTGAAAGAACACGCCAATATTATCTTCTTCGGCATAGCGTCCTATGGCAAGGGCAAACATCGGCCACGTAATGAAGTTATAGAGCAGCAGCAGCGGCACGATACAGCACCAGACCCCATAACCAATGGCACTGCCGATAAAATTATCACCCCAAAAGCTGGAAGTCGTGACGTAACAACAGATTGGAATGAGCAAGGGCAAGTTATAGACAATCAATGCAGCTAGAACATTGCCGCCCTTACGGAGTTTTTCGGTGAAACCTGCCCAGTGGGGTAAAGGCGTGGTTAGGCCACTGTTGATATTATGGATGAGTTCGACCATATAACCGAAGAGCAGCGCCCATCCAAGCAAGCCGATTAGCAAAACAGAACCAAAGGTCGAAAATAAGGCAATGCCAGCACTAATGAGCAGCTTGGTAGCCCATTCGCGATCATCGAGAATATAGGTAAACGCTCGACCAATATCCAATTGCAGACCTCCTGCGGAAGATGCGGGGATTATGCATGGGCAAGAGCATTTCGACAAGATAGAGACAAGTTGAACGTCACTAATCAGTCAAGCTGATAGATGAGCCCTTATTGCAAAGAGCGGCAGTAGGGAAGACATAATCGTCGTATGGTTGTGGAGAAAGATTTGAACCGTTATCAGAATTGGGCTATGCTCATCGGGCTATCTATTATATAAACTAGATCAATATGGGGTGAGAAAGATGACCACAAACAATGATACGCTAAAACAAATCCTTGATGCATTCAACCAACACGATCTTGACGCGATTATGGAATTTTTCGCCGATGACTGCGTATTCGACATGCCGCGCGGCCCACATCCATGGGGCAGCCGCTTCGTGGGAAAAGCGGAAGTAAGAGAAGGACTCGCCAGCCGCTTCAGTGGTCTACCCGATGTGCATTACGGTGATGACACACACTGGGTGTGTGGTGATCGCGGTGTTTCGGAGTGGCTGCTGACAGGGACGACTATGTCCGGCGTTTCGGTGCGGGTACGGGGCTGTGACCACTGGCAGTTCCGTGACGGCAAAGTGGTGCGGAAGGACTCTTACTGGAAGATTGTCGAATAAAGTTGGCCGACTAAGTGGATGCCAGCTTACTCATGTATCCGTCGATGTCTTCTTGGCGCAGCATTCCGAAGTGGCGGAAACGAATCACACCATCTTTATCCACAATAAAGGTGGTTGGCAGCGCGTTGATGCCATAGGCTGTGTAGACTTCGATATTTGAGTCGAGCAGCACGTTTAGTCCACTAATTTCATTTTGTTTGAAGTAAGTGGTAATTTGATCGGCTGATTCGCCGGCATTGACGGCCAAAACCATCGCACCATCACTGCCCTGCTGTGTCATAAACCGTTCTAAAGTCGGCAATTCCACCTGACACGGGCCGCACCATGTGGCCCAGAAGTTGACAAAGGTGACACGGCCTTTGTAGTCGGTCAGTTGGTGCTTGGCACCATCCAAACCGGTGAGCGAAAAATCCGGCGCGGCTTCGCCAACTAAGGACACAAAATCGGATGACACCGCTTGGGGAGTCGGTGAAACAGGCTGACTGCCGAACCCACCTTCGCTAATCGCCAGTGCAACAGCCGCAATAATGCCAAACAGCGGGATAATCAGAAAGACTAAGAGGATGGGAGATGGGCCGTTTGGCTTCACCGGCGGCTGTGATGTTACTTCACTCATGTTTCGTCCTAAGCACTACACTACAACATTACGGAACCCAACGCGGAAAGTAAGCGTTATCCACTACTTTCACCAACGCCTTGGTTTGCATATCATACGTCCAAATTTGCGGAAGACCACGGTTATTGGGATCATTCATGGCAACCGGATCAGGAAAGCGCTGCATCACAAGCTGTGTTCCCGTTGGGTCTAGAGCGAAAAAACCATTCTGATAATCGGGGTCTACAACCAGTGGTTCGGCCTTTGAGTCCAGTGGATTAACCTCGTAAATTTGTCTGCCGCGTGTGGTTCGTTCGTCCAAATAACGCCGTCCAACAACCAAAAATTTGCCATCGGGACTCCAGACGGCATCTTGATCATCCACCGGATCATCAGGCGTGGTTAGGCGCTGAATATTCTTGTTGACCAAGTCCACAATTTGCATGTAGCTGGTGGCTTCATTGTTGGCCAGCGTGACTTCAGGGTATATCAATTTCGTGCCATCCGGTGAAAGTTCACCGGGATTGCCATATTTGCTGGGCACGACCTCGGTGGTGCTGTCGCGGAAATCGTGCACTAAAATTCCTTGACTTCTAAAATCAAACATCGAGATACGTGTGCCATCCGCCGACCAACGGACGCCGTAACCCAGAATTTGCGAGTCATCAAACAAGGGGCGAGTTGTGGCAGGTGTACTGCTGAGGTCAATTATCCAGATGCGGGTGGGACTCGCGCCGACTTGATTGGACATAGCGCTGTTCAGGTCAATCCGTTCGTAGGCAATCAACTGACCGTCAGGCCGCCAAACGGGTGTTTTGCATTCGGCATCAGCACAGTTGGTCAATTGTTGGATAGCGCCGGACTCCACATCTAACATTTTGATGTCCATCGTGCCTGTGGTGGTGTTTTTCTCGGTAAAGGCGATTTTACTGCCATCGGGACTGACACCATAATCATAAATACCTGATGGACTGTTGGTCACTTGATGCGCCGAACCGGGAACCAGCGGATCGGCTACCCACAGGTTCATCGGAACGCTGTCAGAAGGGGCTAAATAAGCAACTCGTGGCGTTCGAACCGTGAAACTATAGTGATATTCCGAAATGACCTTGCGCCCACTATCACTGGTCGCACCGGGTTTTAACTGAACTTGATAAGCCGCGCCGAGAATCAGCGGTTTAGTCGGGCGAAAATTAAATGTTGTTCCGCTCCACGTCACAGTGCCGTCGACTGTTGCCAAAATATCGCTGTCGGTCAAATCGGCATCTTTTTTATCCGGCGAAACTTGCACGACTTTGATGCTGGGCGGCACCGTCACACGGTTCATACTTTCGCTGAACTGCATAACTATTGAACTGGTACTGCGTGCCACACCCAAGGGCGCAACTCGCTGCAACGTCACGCCGACACGATCACCCAAGATCATGACAAAACCTGTCAGCCCAAGTAACAATAACAAAATGAAAAGAACACGGCGGTCAAAGTGATTGAGCTTTAAGAAGGTCGTGCGGGATGTTACTAAACGTGCTTTGGGAACAGATGATGTTTTGGCAGGCCGTTGTAAATCTGATTGATCCGATTGCATCGCGTATCTAATCTCACGATTGGTATACACCTTGCCCGGAACACAACCCATAGTTTATAAAGCTGCTTCCGAGAAGGTGTTACGATAGCACAGGTTGCCGCCTGCCGCGAGTGCGTGTATGCTGTTTCTCATGTCGCGATAAGCTATCCTCCAGATTCTTTACAAGATTGGCTGATTTCAATTTATGCTCAATATTAACCCGACCAACAAGAAAATGATTCTTTCGGTAGATGGCGGAGGTGTGCGCGGCATCGTGACGATTGCGATGCTGGCAGAATTAGAACGGCAGACCGGCAAAACCTGCACCGAGATGTTTGATATGGTAGCGGGAACCAGCACGGGCGCGATTATCGCAGCAGGAATTGGACTGGGAATTTCGGCACAAGAACTGCTGCAAGAAGTGTACCGGACACGGCTGCCGCAAGCTTTTCGATCTCAACCGAGAGGTGTGCTGCTCTATTTGAAATATTTATTGGGCGGACTGCGAAACTTTTATGATCTACAACCGTTTATCGAAGCGCTGGCACCGTTCGCACAGGGCAAACAAATCAAGGACTTTAGCAAGCCGATTGTCTTTATGACGACACGGGATGTACGCACCGCTAACACCTATTACATTGTCAGTAAAGGGCCGGGTGCAGGACGATTCGCATACTGGCCCATTAGTGGGGCAGTCGGTGCAAGCGGTGCAGCGCCCGTTTATTTCGCGCCGGTGCTTGGCAACCTGATTGATGGAGGAGTTGGCTTAACTGGTAATCCGTGCTTGGTGGCAACGGTTGAGGCAATGGAATATATCGGCGCGGCAGAAGGCTTTGTCGACGGGAATGTAATTCATTATTCGCTGGGAACGGGCTATCCGCCGCGAACGTATGTCGATGGCGCGGGAGGCCGCTTCTGGCTACTGGAGTGGGTCAGATATATCATCAACCAGACGTTGGATGACACCACGCTGGAACAGGTTTTTATGACACGCAAAATCTACGACAAGCGGGTCGATTTCCGGCGATATAATCCGTATATCCAGACTGAAAGTGTGCGCGATGTGCTGGGTATTTCGCTGACGGGCAGACCTGACCCTTCGAGCATCGGTTCGGGATTGGAAGATTTTGAACAGCCCCAAATTGAACTCCTTGAAGAGATTGGGCGTATATACGCTACCAAAGTCGATTGGACTGAATCCGGTTATCTGCCGTGGCTGGATTCAGGGCCAGATAAAGGGGATGGGCGTGATGGTGGGCATCCCCTGCCGGGAATTGCGGACACCAATTGGGTAGGGTCAGCATATATCTAGATGAAACGCGATTTATTCAGGATAAAACCGTATGAAAGTCTATCGCGGCTGCATGATGGCAGTGTTCGGAGTCATAATCGGCGTATTCTCGCTGCTGTTTAGCCAAACATTCGGACTGTTGGGACTGCTGCTGCCTCCGGCGATGCTGACCGTCACCTACGCAATCGTATCGGCCATCATTGAAGAACTGGCATGGCTGCTGGGGGGCGACGAATAGATTAATTCTGTGAAAATTTTAACAATTAAGTGATAGGCTATAAGTGGTTATGGTGAATACAATACAAAAGGATTTACTATGAACCGCTACCAAAAATTAATGATTGCTGTCATTTTCTTGATGCTGTGTTCCTATTCAGTAATGCTGGGTCATGGCGCAGGCTTGTTGGGACTTTTGATCCTTCCTGTACTGGCTATCGTTTGCACGTTGATTGTAAAAATGCTCATTGATGCCATCTATACCTCGCAACACCACCAACATTAATTCGTGCATCATCACATAACTTTGTTTGGCGTATCAATAAAGCAGGCGGGAAAAACCCCGCCTGACAAAAGTGTGATCTCAAATTTATCAAATTACCGACCATTCATGAGACGCGGCGATTAGTCGGTGACGATTTGTGGGTGACTCACTGATTCATCATTCGCAACAATTTTAACGGGTGACTCCGGTTGGGCGACTTTGCGCGTGACATAGACATTACGGATGCGGCGACCGACTAATGACTCGATGCGCAGTGTGAGCGAATCGTATTCCAATGTTTCATTTAGTTCCGGCACACGACCGAACTCCGTAAAGAGAAACCCGCCCAACGTATCACTTTCCTCGGTCGGAAGTTCAACGTCCAGCAAATCATTGAAATCGGTCAGACTGATACCCGCGTCAACACGGTACGTGTTTGGGCCAAGCTCGGTATATTCCTGCTCCTCATTGGTGTCGTATTCATCTTGAATGTCACCGATGATTTCTTCGATTAAGTCTTCAAACGTGACGATGCCTGCCGTACCCCCATATTCATCAACCACGACGGCGATATGTACCTTTTTCACCCTGAGTTCGGTTAGCAATTCGTCAGCCCGTTTGCTTTCAGGCACAAAGAAGGGTTTACGCATCAATTCGGCAATCAGCTTGCGGGTTTCGGCAGGCTGCTGCAAAACTCGGAGCAAGTCCTTAGCGTAAAGCAAGCCCTTGATATTATCGACCGTTTCTTCATACACCGGAATACGTGAGTGACCGCTATCCAGCAAGACCGCAAGCGCTTCGTCAAACGTGGTTTCTAACTCGACGGCCACGACATCGATACGTGGAATCATCACTTCGCGCACGGTTTTGTCGCCAAATTGCAGTACCGAATAAATCATCTCTTTTTCTTCGTTCTCGATGCTGCCTTCTTTTTCACCAGCATCAAGAATGGTCATGATCTCTTCTTCGGTGTAGACGCTGACCTTATCACCGCTGCCAAGTGCCCCTGCTAACCATTTGCTGATTGCCATCATGGCAATGACTAGCGGAGACAAGATGGTGATGAGCAAGCGCATTGGGATCACGAACCAACGCGCCAGAGTGTTGGCGCGGGTACTTCCGACAGCCTCGGGTACAAGATCCCCGATTATTAAGGTAAACAAAGCGGTCGGCAGCAAGACCACAATATCCGCCAATAGACGGCTCAAATCCGCATTTTGAAGATTGATGCTCAAGGCAAGGCTGGGCGCTAAGGCGGAGACAGCTAATCCGGCAATTGCAAAACGCAGCAGCAGCAAACTGAGTTGATAAGTGATGTGTAAACGCGGCGGTGCATCCGCATCCGATTCGATTTGTTCGCGCAATAACGGCTCGTGCGAATTAACGAGGGCTGAATAGGCCAAAGTCACGAGCGCATGAATGAAAATGAGAACAATCAACGGCCCCACACTAGCAACGTCCAATGTAAATATCTTTCTCCCGATTCGATCACCCTAAATACAAAAACACCAGACGCTTAAGGCACACGAAAAGTTACCTTAAGCCGGTGTAAAATGTCGGTTAAGAAAATATGCTGACTGGGAGGGTGTTCTGAATCTTGTTCGGTCACGGTTTCAATAGACTTACACAGTTAACACTGTTGTGGAAATAGTTTACCATAACAGAACATGTTACGGCAACATATGCTTATAGGATATTTGTATGATATTGGGAAAACGGCTACCAGTCATTGAATGTCAGGCAGACACTAATTGTGGTTCGACAGTGAAAATCGGCAGATAGACACGAAAGCAGCTTCCCTCGCCCAATTTGCTTTCGACCTTAACCTGTCCATGATGCATCTCCACGATTTGTTTGACCATTGCCAAGCCAATACCAGCACCCTGTGAAGATGCACCATGCGTCCGTGCTTTATCGCCTTTGTAAAAAAGGTCGAAGATATGTGGCAAATCTTCGTCGCTGATGCCGGCGCCATTATCTTTGATTTCAATAATGACATTGTAAGCATCAGCGCTGGTTGACATGGAAATTTTCCCGCCAGCAGGCGAATAAACAATCGCGTTATCGATAATCCGCGAGAGCGCATTCCTCAGTTGGCGCGATTCAGCTTCAACCAGCGGCAATTCGGCAGCCGGACGGAGTTCAAAAGACACATTTTTTTCGTGGGCGGCTTCTTCAGTCAATTGAACAATTTCTTTGACGATGTTATTCACATTAGCACTTGCTACTACGAAATTTTCTATCTGGGTGAGATCAACAAAAGTCTGTAATTCGTTCACCAAGTTGGTCAAAAAGTTGATTTGCACTTGCATGGTTTCGGCGCGTTTTTGCCGTCGTTCGGGGTCATTATCTTTGACCAACAGGTATAAGCTACTGTTCATCACCGTCAGTGGTGTTCTGAAATCATGCGAAGTTTTACGCATGAAGCTGGACAATACTTCGACCTTATCTTTTTCCAATGCCAGTTGTAAGGCCTGTTCTTCGGCCTGCTTCAAAACCGTAATATCCCGCGCTACGCCTATAAGCTGGGCAACATTGCCATCAGCCATGCGTTTAAAAGCCTTTTCATGGGTGTGCAGCCAGCGATATGTACCATCGCTGTGACGGACGCGGTGTTCACTTTCTTGCACTTCGAAGTCATCGATATTTTGTGCCCGCTCCATACGTTTGAGGCGGTTGGGCAAGTCATCAGGATGCACAAGATTAGCCATAATCTGCGATCCCATATCTTGTATTTGCTTCGGTGTATAACCCAAGAAATCCATAATATCATGGTTGACGAAAATGTTTCGTTTCTCGATAGTGTCAAAGACATAGATGATGTCTGGAGCAGTGGTCAAGATCTCATTGACAAAATGCTCACTCTCGCGGAGCTGTGCTTCAATCCGTTCGCGTTCACGCAGTTCTGTTCGAAGTTCGATTTCTGTCATGACCGAAGCAGCCAAGTCAATTAAAATACTGATGTCGCTGTCAGTCCATGTGCGCGGTTGTGAATCGATGGCACAGAAAGAACCCACTACTTCGCCTGTATCCAACTTCAATGGAATACCGGCATATGAAATAACATCCAAGTCACGAATCGCAAGGTTGTCATACACCAAGTCGTGTTTGCGCGCATTCTCAATGATCAGCGGATCACCAGTGGCGACGACATGTTGACAGAAAGAATGCGAAAGCGGTGTCTCACGCATAGTAGCCCACGGTTCAGGCACACCCACTTGGCTTTTGAAGAACTGGCGATTGGCATCCACCAGTACAACCAACGCAACCGGCACATGGAGAATCCGAGTCACCAGTTTGGTAAGGCGATCAAAAGCAGGATCAGCCGGAGTATCCAGCAAGCATAGGTTACGCAATGCTTTTAAACGATTAGTATCTTGGATAATTAAGGGCTCGGCAAGTGGCATATAGAATCCCAATATTTACTTCAAACTATATTCACATATTACACCTCACTACGAGAAAACCGCTCTTAACGAATCGAATATTCCATGAAATCTTCATTTGCAAATTTCGAGCTTGAGTGATGAAATGGCTGTGCTACACTGTAAAAGAATTCATCTAAATAAGAGGAAATCAACATTGTATGAAATTGGCAATCAACTATTCGCCACAAACGGCTGATCTACTAACATTCAAACGAGTGGAATTCGATCTGTATAAGACGACCGAATGGCCGGAGATGATCGCGGCAGCGGAAGCGCAGCGTCCGGCATATGTTCATTTTCCGCTGATGGCTGGACGACACAATTTGGAGGCAGTTGGCTTTGACCGCATTGAAGAACTGCTACATTCGACAGCCACGCCTTATGTGAATACGCATCTCGCCCCACACGCCAAAGATTTCGGCATGGCCTTTGATACGACTGATGGCTCGTACATTGAGTCCTTAGTGGACGCAATGGAACGGGATATTACTCAGATGATTGAGCGTTTTGGCAGCGAAAAAGTCATCCTTGAAAATGCCAATTATGACCCGAATTATCAAGTACCAACGCTGGTGATTCAACCCGAAGTTATCTCACGGGTCGTCAATGAAACGGACTGCGGTTTGCTGCTTGATCTGGCACATGCGCGGATGTCGGCTGTGTATTTGGGGATTGATATGCAGGAGTACATCAGCCGCTTACCTCTTCATGCGCTGCGCGAACTCCACGTCGCCGGGACGCGTTATGTTGAAGAACAACAACGGTTGGTCGATCATTATCCGATGACCGATGTCGATTGGACATTGACCGAATGGGCGCTGGACAATATTCACAAGGGGCAGTGGCCTGAACCGAATATCGTGGGTTTGGAATATGGCGGCACAGGCGGATTCTTTTCGGCTAACAGCGACATTAATGTACTGGCACGGGATATTCCGCGTTTGCGTGAACTCGTTTTGGGTGTGGAAGTCACCTCGTCACATTAATGCGTATCCTGCTCATCTCGCGCTGTCCGCCGTGGCCTTTGTATTTAGGTGACCGGCTGATTGTTTATCACCTAGCCGAAGAACTAGAAGCCCGCAACCATGAGATTGATTTGCTGGCTTTTAGTGACAGTCCCGAAGATGAGCAGGGAAAAAACCATTACGATTTTCGGTTTAATGACGTACAGCTTTACCCTGAACCACCGCGCAGCCAATTCAGTTATCTCAAACGACTGCTTTTCCCTCAAACCCGTTTCCCTCGAACTGCTGAACAATCATGGTCGCCTGAGATGTGGCAGGCCATTGAAAAAAAGCTGGCGACTAATCACTACGATGCAATTCATCTATTTGGCGGTATTCAAGTTTATGAGTTCTTTCATGCGCTCGGCGGACGAAAAGCGATAATCACCCCGTATGAAAGTTTTAGCCTATATATAAGGCGGTTGATTGAGAATGCAGTTAGGCGGGAGGGTCAAAGACCTTTCACTACGAGTATCATGAATCACATTCAACATCAGATTGCACAACGTTTTGAGTCGTTCATGTTCACACCCTATGAAAATACGGTGGTCGTTTCGGAGCGTGACCGTGACGAACTGGTGGCGATTAACCCCAAGCTCAACGTAATGGTCATTCCAAATGGTGTGGATATTTACGAATTCCGTCCGCGTCCCGTAAAGCGCATTCCGGCTCTGCTTTTCGTCGGCAATTATGAGTATGCGCCGAATGTTGATGCGGCGCTGCGCTTGGCAACCGAGATATTTCCAGCAGTTAAAGTCCATGTGCCGGCGACTCGTTTGTGGTTGGTCGGTAATGCTCCGCCACCTGAGCTGTTAGGCTGTGCCAACGATTCTATCCGCGTCACAGGTCGCGTGCCGGATGTGCGTCCCTATTTAGCACGGGCTGGTGCGTTTGTCAGTCCGCTGCGATTGGGTGCGGGTATCAAAAACAAAGTGCTGGAAGCGTTAGCGATGGGTTGTCCTGTGGTGGCCACACCCATCAGCTTAGATGGAATCGCGGTACTCGACGGTCAAGACGCTTTATCGGCTGATAGTACAGCAATGATTGAGGCGATTGTACATCTGCTGCAAGATGAAGCGTTACGATCTACACTTTCTGTCAATGGGCGCAAGTTGATTGAATCCCGCTATAGTTGGGATCATGTTGCCCAACAATATGAGGATTTGTACAAAAATCTCTCCACTTCTGCGTAAATTGCGTACACTGATGGCGTAACAGTTGGTCATCATGTAAGGAGTTGAACGGTTTTGGCTACTGACACTTTGGAAATTAGTGAATCGCGGGCGCGGGTATTAGACGCTGCCGAGAAGTTGTTTATGGAACGGGGTTATGCTTCGGTCACAATGCGTCACATTGCCGATGCGCTGGGGATGAAACAGGCCGCGCTGTATTACCACGCTCCAAATGGCAAGGAGCAGCTTTACCGCGAAGTGGTCAACCGGCATATGAGCCACCAGCGGCAAGGCTTGGAAAAGGTGATCGCCGCAGCACCCCCAACATTAGAAGCCCAATTGAGCGCAATTACAGACTGGCTGGTGGAGCAAGCACCGGTTGATCTCATGCGGATGGTACGCTCAGACGCTGTACAAATTTCCGAAAGCTATGCCCAAGAACTGATTCAACAAGTCGATTACGCGATGATGCAGCCCATTACCAACATCATCAGGGCGGCGCAGGAACGCGGCGAAGTCCGGCGAATCGTACCGGAAATGGTGTCGGGGATGCTGCTGGCGCTAACCAATTGGGCGGTTTACTTCGATTCGACTAATCGCTTTAGCATTACTTCTAAAATGATGATGCGGCAGGTGATTGAATTGATGCTGAACGGCATGATCGAACGGAGTGTCTAGATTTCTCTCACCTTTTGCTTACCTTTTGTTCAGTAATTGATAAGCTAAAAAGTGAATATTTATGTCTATGCGTTTAATAACGCATTTTGTTTAGCTCATTTACTTACCGAACATTAAGTAAGTGACAATCGTAGTCAATTACATCTGCTCAGGGAGCGAAAGATATGGATAACCGCGAAATTATTGCTGATAACCTCGCCAAAAAGTACGGGAATTTCTATGCCGTCAATGGCGTGTCATTTAAGGTCAATTCTGGCGAGATTTATGGGTTTCTAGGGCCAAACGGTGCTGGCAAAAGTACCTGTGTTTCTATGATGACGACACTCATCTTACCGACCAGCGGCAAAGCAACCGTTGGAGGTTATGATGTGGTAACACAAGCGGCTGAAGTTCGTCGCCATGCTGGTGTAGCCTTGCAGGACATCGGGCTTGATCCACTGATGAAATCAATGGAACTGTTAACCATTCAAGCCCAGACGTTTGGTTACAGTCGCAAGCAAGCACAAGCTCGCGCTCACGATTTACTCGACATTGTGAAACTCAGCAACTTTACTGACCGGCGAGTGGGCAAGTACAGCGGTGGTATGCGCCGCCGTCTCGATCTGGCACTCGCTTTGGTTCATGAGCCTGATATTCTGTTCTTGGACGAACCCACCACCGGACTTGATCCAGCCAGCCGCCGCGATATTTGGACAGAAGTGCGCCGTCTCAATAAAGAAGTCGGCATGACCATTTTCTTGACGACCCAATACCTAGAAGAAGCTGACGAACTGGCTGATCGGATTGCAATTATCACCAATGGCAAGATTGCGGTTGAAGGCACACCGCTGGAATTAAAATCGAAGCTCGGTACTGAGTCCATCAACATCACATTCCACGAAAACGAGCAGACTGAAAAAGCGGCTGAAGTCATCCGGTCGATGGCTGATCGCGTCCAAACAGACCGTAAAGTGCTGCGTATTTATATGGCAAAAGCGGCTGCGGCTGTGCCGGCGGTGATGACAAAACTGCAACAAGCATCCCTCGAACCGATTTCACTCACGTTAACCCAGCCGACATTAGATGATGTGTTCCTAGAGGTCACAGGTGAACGCTTTGAAGCTGAACGGGCCGAAGAATCGGTCACGGCCTGATTATCCAATCAAACTGACCAACCCTATGATTTATAACGAGATTACAAGGAAATCTGAAACATGACCATAACAGCCACTACCAAACTGACCGAAAAGCAGACAACCTCCATTGCTCGCAATGGCAGAATGCCATTACTGCTGCAAATTACGACGATGGCGTGGCGTAGCCTTGTGACAACTTTTCGTATACCTGCCGCCATCATTCCCGGAATTATCATCAGCGTATTTTTCTTATTCGTTTACACCGGCTCATTAGGCAACGCTTCTAACTTCCTGCCGGGATTGGCGGGAAAAAGTTATCTGGCATTCATCCTGCCGGTTTCGATTGTCAGCTCGGCGTTGAGCGGTGCAGGTGTAGCGGGACAGGCTATCGTCCGCGATATTGAGAACGGCTACTTCGACAAACTCCTTTTGACACCGATCAGTCGGGCTGCCCTTCTGCTTGGCCCGATGATTGCGGGGGCAATCACGTTAGGATTGCAGACGATCATTGTATTGGGCGTTGGCATTCTGCTCGGTCTACAATCGGCAACTGGAATCGGCGGCATGTTGGTCGTAGTCGGATTAGCGCTAGTACTGGGAGTAGGCTTCTCTGGCTTCACGGTCTCAATTGCCTTACGTTCCGGCAGCGCGGCGGCAACTCAAGGCGGTTCTTTCCTGTTCTTTCCACTGACTTTTTTGACGGCGACCTTCGTTCCGGTGGCACTCCTCAGTGGTTGGATTAAAACGGCTGCCATCTACAACCCGATCACCTACATTTTAGAGGCCATGCGCTCGGTGCTGCTGGATGGCTGGCAGCCAGAGATATTAGCGCGTGGTTTGGCGTCGGCATTGGTTTTGGGCATCGTCCTATTCATCTTTGCGCTGGTGAGCTTACGCGCACGAACCGCACGGCGTTAATCAACTCCCTTCTCATTTTTCGGATTTAAACAGGAGGCTTTTAACCTCCTGTTTTATTTCGCATTAACGTCCAATGTGAGTTTTATCTGAGGGAGCAATCTCCCAGTAATATAAGTCCATCATCCATAAAAGCCTCAACACAGCGGAGTCATGATGCTTTCACGTCCGCGCACCCTTTACGCCGTCATGCTGTTCTTCATCTTGCTGGCCTGTTATTCCTATTTTCGCCCACCACTCAATTGGGCTACGACTTCACGGGCAGATGTGGTCTATGCACTGGTCGAGGAAAACACATTTATCATTGATCACTATGAGAAAAACACAGGCGATAAAGCGTTTTTTGAAGGGCATTATTACACCGATAAATCGATTGGCCCTTCTCTGATTGGGCTGCCTGTCTACATGGTGTACCGATCAATCGCATCAATTCCTGCAATCCGCAGTCTATTACAACCAGACACAAGCATTTCGTTCAAAGATGAGTTGATAAACTGGCCCAACGGTTTGTACTTCCGTTGGGGGTTATCGCTGATGACGTTTTTTGCCTCGGCGCTGCCCTCCGCCCTCTTAGGCGTGATGCTGTTCTTTTTTACGAACCGATATGCCACCAAAGCTGTTTACGCATTCATTCTGGCGCTGGCCTTTGGACTATGTACCATTGCATTCCCTTTCAGTATGCAGTTATTCCAGCATCAACCGTCCTCATTTGGATTGTTCGGCGGGTTTTACTGCCTGTGGACAGTGATTTATGAGCAGAAATCCTCCAAGCGCCTGTGGCTTGCTGGATTGTTGTTCAGTCTCGCCGTGATTTCAGAATATCCGGTTGCGATCTTTGCGGGCTTGATTTTCTTGTGGGCGTTTATCGTTATGCCCAACCGTACAGCCCTATTTCGTGTGCTTATTGGTGGCATCCCCTTGATTGTTATCAACATCATTTACAACCTTGCTACTTTTCGTTCCGTGCTTCCGTTGGGTTACGAATATTCGATATGGGGATCCATCGTGAATGTTCAAGGATTTATGGGCATTGGTCTACCATCTTTGAAAGTCGCGGGTGAACTGTTATTTGGTACCTTTCGTGGATTATTCTTGATCTCACCCTTCTTGATCTTGGCGCTTCAGGGTCTGGTTCTCATGTGGAAAAAACAACCAGAACAGCGCAGCATTGTGCTGCTTATCAGTCTGATTATCCTCGGCTTTTTGGCCTATGGCTCAGGTTATATTGTGTGGTGGGGTGGTTACAGCGTCGGCGCACGGTTATTGATCCCGATGCTGCCTTTTATGGTAATCCCGATCATTTTTGTACTCAATCAGTGGTTCAACCGCCCATTAGGACGAATCATTATCGGGATATTGATGATTGCGGGATTGCTCAATACGTGGGTGCAATCCATTACAGCTTATGGTTTACCGCCAGATGCACCGACTCAATTGCTGGCTCAGTACAAAGACCTGATTGAATACAACCGGCAAACGATCATTCTGGTGGGCGAAGGCAAAACCGTCAATCCGCTGATTGATTTTGCGATTCCGGCGCTGCAAAAAGGGGCAATCGATTATAACTATGGGATGGCTCTGGGATTGAAGGGGCTTGCGAGTTTGCTGCCTCTGATAGTATGGGTCGGGTTGATTTTAACGGCGGGTTGGTATTTCTTAATCCACATAAAAGGCAAGGACGGCAATCCCGTTGTGGTTTCAAGTAAAGGTGTCACATCATAACGGTCAATGAATTTATTCACAAACCGTTATGATTAGCCGCTAATCCCCAACAGCCTGCGGAACTTTGGGGGAAGGTGCTGCTTCTTCTTCGGGTACGTGGGTCGTCAACCAGAAACCCCAGAAGATCAGAATCACCCCGAACATTTCACCAATGTATTTAAACGACGGATCACCCAAGCGAATGAGTGCGCCGCCCAACGCGGGCAGTAATCCACCAAAAGCAATCAACCAGTTGCCGACGACGCGGTTACGCATGATATTCTTGCGACGGAAAATGTAAGCCGAGTAGATGGCGCCGCCGACTAAGGCCACGGTTCCCCAGACATTCATCACTGGAGAGAAAAAGCGCACTGTACCTTTGGCGCTGCCCGCCATAATCCCTTGATGAATAACAGTGCCATCGGGCGCGAGTTCGTCACGGTAAATTTGGGTCATATCCGCGCCGGGATGCCACGCACTGGCATTAAATGGTGTGAGGAACAATGTCCACGGCAGAGTCATAATAGCCACCAAAATCAGCGCCATCATGACATTGCGGGCGATGCTGCCACGCCGCACCAACAAATAGATCGTGCCCTGCCCTAACCAAGCCGGAACCATCAGCGCGCCGCACCAATACCAGAGTGCGAAAAATAATGGACTCCATGTAAAGGTTAGAACAACCTGTGACAAACTGCCGACGAAATATAGAAATAGGCCGATGCCCCATGCTAATAAATAGGGACGTGGTTTTGTCCACCATCGGCGCAGTACAATAGCGGCGAATACACCCGCAACAATAGTGCTGATAACAGACAACACAAATGGAAGTGATAAGGTTTGCATCTACAGGTGACCTTCAAACTCGCAGGCACGATATGTGAATTTTAGCGCAAATAATTGACCTATGCCTATACCCGATACAACTCTCGATTTAACCGTTGACAAGTCTGTTTGAGAACCGAATTTTGTGTAAGAATAAAAGAGAATAATTGAGAGTCGTGGTATGGTTATATGAAGTACAATTAATGTTTGTCTCCTAACTTGCACACAGGATTCTCCGTACTGATGTATAAACCACAGCTCGTATATGGCATTGCAACTGACCATACGCACACTCGCGAGGCGAATCAAGATGCCTCAACCGCGCTACTGATGACCGGTGCTTCGGATTCCGGAATTCAAGATGTCGGGCTGTTCATTGTCGCAGATGGAACTTCCGGACAAAACGAGGGCGAGAGTGCGCCCGCGCTGGCTTTACAAACGGTTGTACAGGAAGTGGTCAGCCATCTTTACGAGCCTCTGATGCAGAACATGGGGGATTATGATGTGGCGGTTCGCAAAATATTGGTGGATGCTTTTCTGGTGGCGAACCAACGACTCATGGATGATCCTTCATATGGAACGACGGCTATGACTGCCGCATTGGTCAACAGCAGTACGGCGTACATCGCCCACGTTGGCGATACCAGCGCCCACCTCGTCACACCCAATGTCGTTGAACCTTTGACGACCATGCATCATCTGGCGCATAAATTGGTGGAAAAAGGTGAAGCCACATGGGAACAGATTTACCAGAATCAAGTTGATGTCACCAATGTCATTTATAGAACGCTTGGCAAAACAGAAGCGCTCGAAGTGGATGTCGTGACTCACGAATTGGACGCGAACAAACAATTATTGCTGTGCAGCGACGGACTTTCCGGTTGGAATTGGGAACGGGTGAATCGAAACGAAATTAATGCTGTGTTGATCAGTTCCTACGACTTGCAATTCGCCTGCAACCGGCTTGTCAGTTTGGCGCAAGAACGCGACACGATTGACGCGGTAACGGCGATTATGGTTGGGGTAGCACCGCAATAATCCCTTCCCCGCCGCATTCCCTACGTCCTACTTTTGACTGATACACGGTTTACAAAATCATCCTATAATAAAGTTTGTAACCTGTAACTTTAGTCAATAGCTGAATTCTATGTCCAACAAACGGGCTTATTCGCAAGCGCAAGCCACCCAACCGATTCGCGTCCGAACACATTACATGCAGCAGCGCGTCGCTGCACCTGTTCCACGCCGTGCTGTGCCACGTCCACAGCCGCAGGGTTATCATGCTCCGCAGTCTGTCCCATACGCTAATTCCTATCCGACGAGGCGACTAGCACAAGCACCGACGCGCAAAGTTCAGCGCAGCAATAAGAAGTTTTATCTGGTCTTGGCGGCGGGCGTTACGGCCTTCATGCTGATGTCATGCGCCATGATGACATTAGGCATCGGCATCATCTATGGGCGCGGCATCTTACCGGGTGTAAATGCGGCTGGAATCTCATTAGGTGGATTATCTCAAGCGGAAGCCGCTCAAAAGTTAGCCAGTGAGTGGAGTTCGCTTCGCGTTACCGATGAGCAGCGCGCATGGCGCTATCAAGCATCTGATCTCGGTTTGACGCTCGATGCCAACGCAACCGCTAAAGCCGCTTACGATCAAGGGCGCGGCAACCTCGGCAGCGCAATCGCGGGATTGATCGGACGTGTGGATACGCAGCCGGTTGTGAACGTCGATGCTGCCACTTTAGAAAACACCTTGAATACGAACGCTGACCAATTCTCTCAAGCTGCTGTCAATGCGGGTGTCAAGCTGGTTAATGGACAGGTGGAAACCACGCCACCACAAAATGGTCGCACGGTCGATGTCGCGGCGACGGTTGCCCAAGTCCAACAGAATCCCGGGGCAGCATTGGCAGATGGACGTTTAGAGTTGGTCATGCGCGGGGTTGCGCCTGCGGTCACTGATTCAACGCCGATGGTCGAGCAAGCACGGCATTTACTCAGCAGTCCATTGGATGTGCGTATTTTTGATCCGGTGACAGGCGACTCGGTTTATTGGTCAGCCCCGCCTGAACAATGGGGCAATTGGTTAAGTGCTGATCCCGATTCAAATAGTCCGACCGGATTAGCCTTAACCGCCAATGATGCAGCTGTGCGTGATTATCTAACAGCACAATCAACAATTCTGGATTCGACTCGTTATCTCAAGATGGATGAAGCCGTTGCCAATGTGCAGCAGGCTATCCGCGAAGGCCGCACCAATCCGTATGCCCGCGTCTATCATCATGACCGGCAGTATGTGGTGCAGCCGGGTGATACCATCACGAGCATTGCTTGGGATGTGGGCGAACCTTACTTATATATCCAGCAGGCTAACGGTGGCATCAGCAGCGTTTCGGCTGGACAGAGCATTACTATTCCCTCGCCGGATACGTTTATGCCTTTCAAAGTTGATCCTGATAAACGGATTGTCGTGAGCATCAGCGGTCAATGGGTGAAAGTTTACGAAGGTGGCAATCTCAAATGGAACTGGGCCGCCAGCACCGGAATTCCCGACAGCCCAACATGGCCGGGGATTTATCAGATCATCTCGCATGAGCCGAACGCCTACGCCGGCAATTGGGATTTATGGATGCCACACTTCATGGGCGTGTATCAACCCATTCCCGGTGCGGATTTCACCAATGGTTTTCACGGTTTCCCGACGCGCGGCGGCTGGCAATTGTTATGGACAAACAGCCTCGGTACAAAAGTGACTTATGGTTGTATACTCCTCAGCAACGAAAATGCCGAGTTACTATATAACTGGGCAGAAGAAGGCGTCGTTGTGGAAATACAGGCATGAAAACTGACTCGTCGTTCCTGACATCATGGCGTTTCATTGTCCTGCTGATCGTGGCAGGAATTATCATTCGGGTTGCCGTTCCAGCGATTAACGGGGTTACGCTTATCTTCCTGTTCTTTGTTGTGCTGCTGCTCGTTTTCCGCAAGACCTTGATTCGGGCTTACACGGAGCGAATTGGCTCACGACGCACCAACACATTCTTGTTTAGCGAAGAGTATGAAAAAGCGGTCGAGTTTGCAACCGAACAAATCGCTAAGAATCCCAAAGATGTGGTGGCACATTTAACGCGCAGCACGGCTTATATTCATCTAGGAAATCTGGAAGCTGCCCGCGCCGACTGCGAATCGGCTATCGCACTTGATCCGAAGTCGGTTTACACGCTCAATAACCGCGCTGTTATCTGGTTGCAGCAGGATAACCTCTCCGCTGCGCTCGCTGACATGCAGCAAGCCATCAGCTTACAACCGGATAATCCCGTTTTGCTCTACGGACGCGGCATGGTCCATTTACGGATGGGCAACGATGAAGCCGCCCAAAAAGATTTCGATCAAGCCATTGAGCTTGAACCCGATCAAGCGGCGACTTATGTTGGGCGGGGACATCTGGAATTTAAGCAAGGTGATGTTGGGGCGGCTTTAGATGATTATCTGAAAGCGTGGAATCTCTCGCCAGAAACACATCAATTTTGTGCGGCTCTGGCGGTGGCGGAGTTTACCGCCGGAGAAGTCGAGGCAGCGCATAAACGCTGGCAAGCACTGCCAACCCGTTACAGCCGTTATGCTGATCCCGATTGGCAGCGGCGTGTCCTCAATTGGCCTGATGTTATGACGATTGAAGCAAGTAAATTAGTGGCGGGGTTATCGCTTCCAGCGGAGTCGAGTTAGTTAAGTCTCCTTACTTAACCTTTAGTCGTCTCTAAAAGTTATATAATCAACCCATGTCTATCAACCAGCTTGCTCCCCCGCTGATGCCGGAAAATCTTATCCAATTCTTGGTCGTTTTAGGTTTGTTTGCAGGTATCATTTTTGTCGGATGGTATCACGCTCATTTATCTAAATTGATAGATGCAGGAAAATACGAAGAAGGAATTAGAGCCTATTCGAGATTTTTACGCATCAATCCTCGCGACAAACGTGCTTTATATATGCGTGGTTGGGGTTACTTTCGGCTAGAGGATTGGGATAAGGCACTAGACGATTTCAATAAATACATTAAATACGGGCCTCACGAATCGAGTGGTTATCTAAGCCGTGGCATGATTTATCTTAAACAAAGTCACCTAGATCAAGCACTAACCGATTTTAACCAAGCAATTCAATTAAATCCCGACTCAGCACAAGCGTATGTTTATCGTGCCAATCTGAGGGTAAAAATTAGCCAAAACTTTGAAGCTGCCATTCAAGATTACACCCAAGCCTTAGAATTACTCGCTGATGATCTCGCCAAATACCGCCGTTTCACACAACTTTATACGCTTGAAGGAGATCAAGAAATCCAGAATCAACTTGCCTATGCATATAGCGAACGCGGAGAGGCACATGCCTATATCCAGAAATTTGAGGATGCCATCAGTGACTACAATAAAGCACTTGAAATTAAACCAGACTCATTGCCATTAAAAACCAATCGCGGTTTAGCCTTTTGGAACAAAAAGGACTACGAATTAGCCTTAAACGATTTCAACACAGTCCTCGAAAAATCTCCGGATGCTGATTTTGTACTTTCTTACCGTGCATCTTTATATATCGACCTAACAAAATACGCAGAATCTATTGGCGATTATCGAGAATTGACCAAACGTCATCCAGAAAATGCCCATTATTGGGCTAATTTAGCGCACAGTCTTTCCCTAATGAAGTTCTACGACGAGGCATTAGAACACTATAATCACGCTATTGCTCTGCAACCTAATACAACTGAGTTTCTGATGGGTCGTGGTGCTGTATATTATGATCTCGAAAATTATGTCCAATGCGTCGCGGATAGTGATCGGGTGATTGAACTTGAACCAGACAAACCCATAGCTTATATCAACCGTGCTGAAGCCAAGTTTGCCTTACAACAATACACGCAAGCGATAACTGACTTAGAGAAAGCGCAATCCCTTAATCCCGATTCTCTGTTGGCTCGTGCCGGAATTGCCATTTCCAAATTTAAGTTAGGCGAAGTAGATGAAGCTCAGCAATTATGGGCAAAACTTGTTGAAGGGGACAGCCAATTTAATGCTATAGACCGGGTTGAAAAAGAACTTAACTGGGCAAAACCTTTAGTTGAAGCAGCGAGGCAACTCATCAATAAACTATAAGCGGCGAAGTTAACTTCTTTTCAACACCTGTTCAACAATCCGCATATACTCGGCAGCCATTGAATTGACTGAAAATAACTCCTCAACTCGCGTTCGACCTGCTGCACCCATGCGAGTCCGAAGGGCGGCATTTTCCAACAGCGCGATCACTTGCAAAGCCAAACCTGCCGCATCCCCCGGCGGAACGAGATAACCGGTGACTCCGTCCGCGACGGTTTCGGATGGCCCGCCCTGATTGGTGCTGACGACTGGTTTACCGGAAGCCATCGCCTCAATATTAACCATGCCGTAGCTCTCAAAGTGTGAGCTGCACACGATGACATCTGCCGCTGCAATGACTCGTTCGGTGTCGGCGCGAAAGCCGAGATAATGTAACCGCGATTTCAGCAGTGGGTCGTTGGCCGCAGTTTCCAAAATGCGCGTCTTATAGTCGTTATCGGCGCTGGTTTGGGTGTTCTCACCCGCCACCACGAAATGGGCTTCAGGGACAATCTGCGCCACCTGCCGCGCCATATCCTGAAACACATCATGCCCTTTTACGTCCTGAAAACGAGCGAGCAGCGCGACCAACGGCGCATTCTGTGGAACGTCAGCATCTATCCGCACCTGTGAACCATCTGTAGCGGGTTGGAAACGCTGCGTATCAACACCTGAATATATCAGTTTGACCTTTTCAGGTGGCATAAATGGCGGTTCACCGAGGAAACCGGCTTTGATGGCTTTCGACAACGCAATGGTTGCTGCTGGCCTATGGAAGAACGCTCGCTGCCAAAACTTGGGCTTAAACCACCATCCCCAACACCACCACAACACGGGAACGGCATTTCGCTCCCCCGCAGGCAGTGCCATCGGTAGAGTGTGATAATCACTGTGGACAAGCTGAATATGCTTCTCACGAATGAGCTTGCCAATGCATCGACTGATTGGCAACCGCGCCCACAACACTGGAGCAAAATAGGTTGTCGCGCCACGCCAAGGAGCTACATAAACAGGCCAACCGCGTTTACGCCATGCTTGCGCCAACTGCCCTTCTGCCCGCACCAGTAGATGCGGCAGATAACGCGTGTGGTCAAGGTTATCAACCAGATTGAGCAGCGCCGTTTCGCCTCCACCGAGGTCTATATAGCTTGAAATAAACAGGATGTTGATTGGTGCATTCATAGGCTGATGTTGATACAGGCAATTCCCGCGAATAAAATCAAGGCGATCGCACCTTTACGGATCAAGTCGTTGCGCCCGATTTGCTCTTTATAGATGGCGGGCACAAAGACAGTTAGTATCCAGCCTGCCACAATCCCGAAAAAGACTTGAGTGCCCCCCAACACACTGACCAACGCGGTTGGGCCAAGCGCGACTGCGGCTAAGGTCAACAGCTTCGCGCCGAGGAAGATGGTTTCATTCACAGCAATGGTCGCCAGCGCCTGTTTAGGAATCGTGCGAAGGTTTTCCCGGAAGGCATTCCGCACCGAGCGAACGAACAAAAATATCAACAGACCACCAAGTGCAAATCCCCAACTTTCATATGCTAAAAACTGTTCGAAGTGATCACCACTTGCCACAAACTTAAATAGAACAACCGACAGTGACCAGATAAAATTCACAATCAGCAGCATCCAAAAGACATTTGAAAATTGAATCCCGCCCATCCCCCGTTTAACGGATAAGGCAATGGCTGCCCCCAAGATCAACACGAAGCCCACGAACTGCAAGCTGGAAATGGTTTCATGTAACAACAAGAACGACAAGATCAACACCATCACCGGCTGAATCTGGATGAGTACGATAACTTTGCTGGTTTCTTCCATGGAAAGCGCTTGATAATAGAGCAGCGCACCAACCGACACCAAAACGCCGGTGAATACGACAATGGCTACATCGTGGAGTGGAGGAAACGGAAAACCCGTTACCACAAATAATAGACATCCACTGATGAAGGCCATGATGGCAATGTAGGGTGGCATGGAGAATGGGTTATGGACATGTTTTTCTAAAATCAGCTTATCAATGAAATTGACCACGGTAAAAACTAATGGCGCGAGCAAAGCGTAAAAAAGCCAACTCATAAACAGTTCCTTGTTAGAAAACAATGTGCGGCCTCAGTGTACACCAGCCCTCTAGCCGGGTGTAGGCTATCCCCTAGTCGATGCGGTAAAATAACTTGCATTAACCCCCGATCCAAAACACGAATATGGAGACGCTTATCGTGATCGATTTCCAACCGATTTTTCAAGCGGTGCGGCAGGCCGCAGTCCTGTGCCAGCAAGTACAAGAACATTACCTCATCAGCAACGACAAAGGTGGTCATGAGCCGGTCACCATTGCTGATTATGGCGCACAGGCCATCCTCAGCCGCTGCATTAGCCTGCACTTTCCTGATGATGCCATTCTTGCCGAGGAACAGGGCGGGCAGTTCATGGAATTGGTTGCCGAAGATCAGCGCAAAGAAGTCATCCGCCTCATCAGCCAGATTCTCGGTATCACCGTGACACAGGTCGATGTCGTCAAGTGGCTGGATTACGGGCAAAACCGGGAGGCCAGCCGCATGTGGGTTATCGACCCAATTGACGGGACAAAAGGTTACATCTCGATGCGGAACTATGCCATCGCTGTCGGATTGATGGTTGACCGCAAACCAGTCGGCGGCATCATTGGCGCACCGGCTTATCCCGGTGGAGCGCAGCTTTTCCACGCCCAAAGTGGCAACGCTTATATGCAGCCCTTGCAAGGGGGCGCGGTTAAACGCGTTCATGTCTCGGCAAGCACGAATGCCGCCAGCCTTCGCGCCTTAGAAAGTGTCGAAAAGAGTCATGCTAACCATGACCGAATGCAGCATGTCCGTGAAGTGGCTGGCTTGGGAGAGGCTGAACTTATTCACATCGACAGCATGGAGAAATATGCTCGAATTGCCGCTGGCGACGCGGAACTTTATCTGAGACTGCCGCGAATAGGCAGCACCCGTCCATTTATGATATGGGATCACTGTGCAGGTACAGCTATCGTTGAGGCAGCAGGCGGTAAAGTTACGGATGTGGACGGATCGCCGCTCGATTATTCAAGTGGAAAAACCCTGAAAAATCAGGGCATCGTCGTCAGCAATGGCGCGATTCATGATCGGGTGATTGCCGCCGTACAGAAAATACTGACGGAGGAAGCCTGAGCTTCGTTTATTCAGCGACCACTTCTTGATAGAGCGGCAAACTAAAAGTGATCTGTGTGCCCGAACCGGGGCGCGAAACAATTTCTAATTGACCATAATGGGCTTCGGTAATCCGCCGCGCCAAATACAATCCTAAACCTAAGCCCTGCTGTTCATTGTGTTCGCGGTCAATCTGCTCGAAATCTTGTGAGGCTTGGTTGACTTGTTCTTCTGTCATGCCAGCACCACAATCCGTGACGCTAATATACAGCCATGAGTCACGCGTCCATTGGGCGACCGTTACATCGCGTCCCGCCGGTGAATAATCCATTGCGTTCGCGATCACTTCGGCAAGGGCATGAGTCAATGAAGGGGTATTACAAAGCACCATTGATGTCTTGTCGCGGTCATCAATTTGAACGCCGCCAGTCGGGTTACGGTAAGCAAAACGCCGTGATAGATTCATCGCGGCAACCAGCACCGTCCAAATGGGGGTAACAAAGCCAAATTCGTTTACCACTTCTTGGCTGAGTGTATTGGTATCGAGCTGCGTCATCAGCGCCAACTGCTCGGCGAGATGATAGATGCGGTAGCTACCCGTTTGTAGACTGTCTAATATGTCCCGGATTTCATGGGTTTCAAGCGCATCCAGTTGAGCCGACAGCAAATTCTGTACCATCAGAATAGAAGCAACCGGCGTTCTCATTTCATGAGATACAACCCGAGCCAACCGCTTCTTGACCGATTCCAGCTCTTTAGAGGCTAAGTTTTCATGTTCGACCTGACGTGCCAAACGGGCTTGAATGGCCGCCAGCAGTTCAGGATAACTAAAGGGCTTGGTCAAATAGTCATCCGCACCCAATTCCATACCGTGTCGCACGAAGGAACGGTCAGCCATCGCACTCAGGAAAATGACTGGAATATTTGCGGAGCGTACATCTTTGCGAAGTTCCAAAAGCGCGTTGTATCCATCCATATTCGGCATCGAGATATCCGAAATAATGAGATCAGGTTGATGCTCACGCGCAGTGTCCACCCCAATCTGACCATCGCTTGCTTCCAGAACCTCAAATCCTTCTAGCTCAAGAAAATCTAGGATATTCTTGCGCAGATTAGGTTCATCTTCGATTACCAGTATTCGGGACATGAAACACCTTTTAGGAAAACGTCATAAGAATGTGACGATAATTACAGATAACTATATTGAGTATAGTCACAAGGTGTTCTGAGACTCCGTTAAGAATCAATTTTATATGCGGATTTCAGAAATTCTTAGTTTTTTGATAAGCCTTTGTCACCGAAAAAAAGCAGTTAGAGCGAGGAATGTAATAAACTGTGAAATAGAAAAGCCGCAGATGATTAATCCGCGGCCCGGGTTTCAAAAATATGGGCTGCTGCTTCCATAAGTTCTTCACGCCGATCAAGCGGCATCTCTTTACTGAGCAAATAACGATGTAAAAGTTCCGGTTGGGTTAACCCTTCGGGGCTGCCTCCTAACCGGGCGCGAACCGGTTGATCTACCCGCTTACGTATAGCCGCCATCTGGCTCACACCTGCCCGCTTAAGTTCATCGCGGATTATGGCTTCATTCAGGCGCGACTCGGTTTCCGGCGCAAGTTCCACATTTAGACGAACCACTGCATCTTGAAGGGCGTGTTTTTTAATGAGCTTCAAGACTTCATCGGTCGGGTTGGCTGAAGTTCGCAAATCAACCGACAAAGTTACAAATGGACGCGCTGGCAGCTTTTCAAACTGCCATTCGGCTGCACCCCGTTCCAACTGCACCCAACAGAACCCTTTGGGATCACCCTCTTCACCGAAGTCGATGCGTTCCATGCTGCCGCTATAAACGACAGGTGGGACGCCGCCCTGCCCCTTTGTCATGTTCTGATGTTTGTGAATATGTCCCAGTGCCACGTAATCCCAACGGGGATCAGCCAACGACGACAGCAGCACTTGAATATCACGGCCTAACATAATGCCGCGTTCGCTGCCGAAGACAGAGCCACTCACCGTGAAATGTCCGGTGAGAATACGGGGCATGTCATATTGATCGGCCTGTTCCGCCATGTCATCCAAAATCTCGGTTAACTTCTCTTGCAGCAGTGCGTCCGTTTGGGCGATGGTCATGCCGGCAGTACGGCTGTCTTCCAGTATACGTGACCGGATGGGATATGGTGCTGTGCCAACAACAACCGGCCCGCGCTTGGTCTCGACAGTGAACACTTCGTAATCCGCAGCGACACGGACATTTGGAACACGCAGCGTATCGTAAATTTCAATGCTGCTGGCCTTCAACATGGTTGGCGGCAAATCATGGTTACCTACCAGCAAAATGACCGGTGCCAGTTCCGAAAGGTCACGAATACGGTGGGCAAATTCCCGTTGATAAGTGGGATTCGGCGCACGGGTTTTGAACGCATCCCCCGCAAAGATAATCAAATCGACATCGTGTTCACGGGCGAAGTCAATCATTTCATCCAGTCGATGCAAGAAGTCTACAACTCGGCTGCTAAGCCCGGTTTGTGGATCAGTTTTGCCATAGTTTTCCATGCCGACATGAATATCAGCAAAGTGGAGTACACGAATCGGTTCAGTCACTCAGATTTATCCTTCTCGACTGACAGCGTTTCCCCTGCATAAGCCAAGATAATTTGTTTGCGTGGGATACCTGCTGCGATTAACTCTTCATACAGAGGACGGTCGGTTATGTCTTGATCAATGACAACTTTATCGCCGACAATATGCGCCATTACCGTAACTCCTGCTTTTGATGCAGTTGGATATTTGTAATCAGGTACAATGACCACTGCAAAAGCTTGATCCTTGAAGTCTTCAAAGTAATAGGTTTTGGCTTTAAACGCTGGGCCGTCATAAGCCTTGACTTCACGTCGAACAATCTCGGTTAGTTGATCTATTCTCTCCATTGTGCAATGGTCTCCGTCTCTAGGTTGACGATGACTAACTTGATTTTATTACTGTCGAGCGCCCGTTGAACCGTCGAATCAAATATATCACTGTAAGCATCTAAAGGAACTGCCAAGTAGAGTGGCAAGTTGATTTCTTCTTGGTCAAGCAACGCACGATAAATAATATATTGACCGAAGGCGATATACAGTTCTTGCGTAGTGCGTTCTCGGTCAGGAAAGCATTTAACTTCGGCTAGTAATATTTGTTGACGACTACCATTCATCCCTTTCACAGCTTCAATATCGATAAATACCAAACGCTCCTCATGGATAAGGCGGCGAGGTCTGTCATCCACGCTCCACCCATCTTTTTCAAGTGCATGAACCACTTGTTCATGACAATAATCCAGCCGGGGCATTAGCCGTATCTCCTATCAAAATCGGAAATGTATGAAGATACGCCCGAAATTCTTATCGTCTTTTTCTACCCGATGATATAGGGCGCGGATGTGTTTCTGGTCAAGGAAGCGCAGCACCTTTTTCTTGAGCGCACCGCTGCCTTTGCCGGGGATAATCTCAACCAGCTCAATTTTCTTTTCAACTGCTTCTTGGACAATCCGATTGAGTTCAGCATCGATTTTGTCACCCTTATTGTAGATGTCATGCAGGTCAAGTTTTAGTTTTGCCATGGTTGCATCCCGTACTTAACTATCGCAGCATTTTACCATCGTCAGGTAAACTAATCCTCATTCGATATACGTACTGGGCAAGGATAACTTAAATGCATAACCCCATCGCTACCATTCTCGAAACCCAGCCGCTGGTTGTGCTAGATGGCGCAATGGCGACTGAACTTGAACAGCGCGGCGCTGATCTGCGTGATCCGTTGTGGTCAGCTAAGGTGTTGATGGAAGCACCGCACCTCATCCGCGAGGTTCATGCTGATTATTTCGCGGCTGGAGCCGACTGCGCTACCACAGCGAGTTATCAGGCGACCTTTGAAGGATTTGCCCGTCGCGGAATCGGTGCAGAAGCAGCGGCAGATTTAATGCGACTCTCGGTAAAACTGGCTGTTGAAGCGCGTGATGGGTTTTGGGCTGATCCAGCTAATCGAGCAGGACGTGCGCGGCCTTTTGTGGCGGCCTCGGTTGGCCCATACGGCGCATTCTTAGCGGATGGTTCGGAGTATCGGGGCGACTACGGTCTGAATGAAGAACAGTTGATGGACTTTCACCGTCCAAGGATGGCCGTTCTCGCGGCCTCCGGCGCGGATATGCTGGCTTGCGAAACGATCCCCTGTTTGGTTGAGGCTCAGGCACTTGTTCGGCTGCTTGAAGAATTCCCGACTATTTCGGCATGGATCAGCTTCAGCGCCCGCGATGGAGAATATACCAATCATGGCGAAAGACTAGCTGACTGCGCGGCATTGCTCGGCAAACATCCACAAGTGGCGGCTATCGGGGTGAACTGCACCGCGCCACAGTACATCCCTGACTTGATTGGGGCGGCTCATGGTTCAACCGACAAACCGATATTGGTCTATCCCAACTCTGGCGAAACGTATGATCCGATGACTAAATCATGGAGCGGCGAGGATACCTGTGAAGCGTTTGCCAGTGATGCCCAAATCTGGTTTGAAACGGGGGCGCGGGTGATTGGAGGCTGCTGCCGCACTACGCCGGAACACATCCGGCAGTTGGCAACGCGTGTTTACGAATAATAGGCCAATAACTGGCTGACGTTGGCGAAGTGATGGCGAACGTCAGCCAGTCCACAAGTTTAGCGGATTATTTCAAAGGTCAAGGTTTCTTTTCCGGTGGAAGAGATAACGGCTTCCTGACTATCTTGTTCAAAGCGCATCTCATCGCCAGCCTTTAAGACATGATCCTTAGCATGGTAAGTCACCCATGCTTTGCCGGAGTAAACCTGCAAGTGATGATAGCCGCGCGGCAGGTGCATGGCTACGCGGGGTTCGACATGTGCCGACAGCTTATAATCGAGCGCTTCGTTAAAGGGCGCGTTAATCTGCTTGAAGTGTGCGAATTCCGGATTAAGGGAAGTCGAACTTTGGACATAAGCACGACGTTGAAGTTCCCACTCGATATCGGTGTCAACGACAACAGGTTTTACATTTACATTGAGGGTCACGGTTTAATCTCCTTACAAAAGCGATGGTCTAAACATCAAATGGAACAGGCACGATTACTTATTTACGCGCCTGCACCACGAAACAAATGGACAAACGGTAATGAATGACGAATTTGGACGGAATGAGCGCTTTTTCGGGCGTTGATGGTGCGCACGGCTTTTAAGGCACGGCGCTCAAGCGGATTGATATACAGGATGCGCTCGAAGCAGTAGAGTCGTTCACTTTCATTTTTCAACTCTTCGGCGTACCACAGCCAATCCCCAATACGGTTGGAGTCATCGGCTAGAGCTTGTTTAAAAAGCGCTGAAGGATTCACGATTCCATATTCGTGAACTGGTTTCTTATTCGGGTAGACTTTCACTTCGATTCTTGTTGCACACTTTCTCACTGATTCAATAGTTACAGGATAAGCGCAGGGCAACAACCTGTCGCGCATCGAACGTCGGGCAAGGATGTAAGACTTTAGATGGAGATATATTTCTGAATTAAATACTTCGAATGAATAACTTGCGATTCGGTAGGCAGTAAATGTTCAAAATATTGCAAATGTTGCAATTGTTACTGCATTTGTCGCATATTTCGCAATACTTCCGCTGAATTGACCGGCGGAAGTGAGGGAACAAGACGCTGAATCGATATTTTGTGTCGGCGGGAGGCTCGCTTGCTGCCGCTGAAATGACACTTTTGCGGCGGATTATCCGGCTAATGCCACCGCTTTGGCATTGGGGTCTGCCGCTGCTGTAGTTGCAAGACGAAAGATTCAAGTGGCAAGACAAAGCAGAAATCATTTAACCGCCAAGACACAGAGAACGCCAAGAGATTTTGAGAGAGAAACACACCCTATTTTAGAACAAAAGTTTCACCTTGTCAATGCGGTACAGTTCGAGTTTTCAAACCTAGAAAGCTGATATAATTTGATCATTATGTAACCAAATCAAGGGTGCTTCATGTCAACCTATCGTGAAACCTACAAGCAAGGCCCCTTCCCACACCGTATTGATCCGTGGGGGGAAGCGCCACGCTATTTTCAGCAAATACACAGTGGCATCATCAACGATATTCTCAATCAAATCCAAGACACAATATTTGACATGGGTTATCTGGCCGGAAAAGAAACAAGCTTATTGATTACTGACCAAGGTAAACCAGATGTGTTCGTGCGCTCACGCCAAACTACAGATATTACAAAATCAAATTGGAATTACTCGCAAGCCGCATCCACTGTGATGGCTGAACCGGGTCTTGAACTCAGTGGTGATGTTTTCCCTGAGCCAGATGCCATTCACATTACCCACCGGTCAACGGGTGAGCTTGTGACCATTGTGGAGATTATTTCGCCCCGCAACAAAGACCGCTCCGGCGATATGTGGGATTATATCGAACGCCGAAACCGACTGATTTACGGCAAAGGAGTCAATGTTGTTGAACTGGATTTGACACGTTCGGTTAAGCGGTTGACGCAGGATATTCTAGCTGAGACTTATGCCTATCACATTGCCATTTACCTCTTTGATGAAAAACCTCGTTTCATCGGCATGGATTATGGCGAAGCACTTAAACGCTTCGCACTTCCGTTACGCCATGAAGTGGTTGGAGTAGATACCCAACTGGCTTACGACAATGCATACCAACAAGCCTATATCGCAAATCATATTGAGATTGAAAATCACTATGCCGAGTCTGAACTACCCTTTCCATCGCTACTCACTGATGCTCAAATCCGCGAGGCAAAAGAATCTGTTACCATCTGGCGTGAAGAATTAAAACGGTTGGAAGCAAGTTCAAGCTAATTTTTAGTGTGTCGCTAACGGCTTCTATCTTTAGGCAAACCTATTCGGAATTAGTAATAGACTTGCAGTAATATTATTAAATGCAATCTATAATTCCTGAACAGGATTACAATATGGCAAATTTAACAAACAAAAATATCGACT
Organism: Anaerolineaceae bacterium; assembly: GCA_016124855.1. Classification (GTDB taxonomy): domain Bacteria; phylum Chloroflexota; class Anaerolineae; order Aggregatilineales; family Phototrophicaceae; genus CFX2. The sequence goes on from WGMX01000021.1 coordinate 144,635, forward strand.
TCCTTTCAAATCAGGAAGTTATTAATATATTACTATCAATCCTTAATGAAATTGATATGGTGGCTAATATAGATACACATCGATCTACAACCTATTTAGCTGTATCCGCAATTGAAGGACTTTTTACTGAAATCCTAAAATTAAGGCAAATATCTACGACTAAAGAACCTGATAATTTGCTTCTCAGAGAGAAATTTACCGTTCTACAATCTACTGGTGAGGTTATTTCGGAAGATTTCCAATCACTATTCGCCCCTTTAATTGATTATCGAAATTATATGCATCCTAGTCTTGAGAAAAGCAAAAGCTCAATAACAAAATCGGTTGCCCAACGCGCGATTGCTTCGCTGAATTCTTTAATCGAACAATACGAAAATTTGCGATTTATCGCCAATCAGGAATGGCGACTAATGTGTGGAATCGCACAAGTACCTGATATTAAGAGCATTCACATGCCCCAAAACCCCGATGACCTTGTGTCATTGTTAATTAGCGAACAAAAGGCGAGTTATTTTAAGGAAATCTCATTCCACGTAATTATTCCACGCGATGCTGTTTTTAATTTTATTTATAATTTTCAATCCATAAATAGTTTTACAGGAGCCCGTATTGAAGGACACGAACAGAACAATAATGGAAGATTTCGCTGTGTTAAATGGCGTACTTGGCCTATAAACGCACACTATATTACGTACACACCTTCAGCAAAACAAAGGCACACTGTACGAATTGTCTTAAATCCCCCAGAGAATTTTGCTTTAATTGTGGATGGTATTGAGCTTGAACTTGAAGACAACACACCTTGGGGATTCCATGCAAACAAAAAGATAGGTTTTATGACTGAACTTGGATTAGTTTCAATACTCGGTATGAAAATAGGGTGGTGGCCCTATGGAGAGTTGATAAAGAGAGGGACGAGAGATAAGAGTTCATAAACAGACCAGAGATGGCCGGTCAAACCAGCGACCATAGCAGGGGAACGGGGTGTCCAACGATGACCGGGGAT
>WGMX01000055.1 GCA_016124855.1 Anaerolineaceae bacterium
AATCTTGAACATTTGCTTTTACTTGTTTGTTTTTGCTACTCATTCGGAATACCTTTCTTTCGTCACAAATGCGACGTATTATAACGAGAATTCTCTCTCTATACTGGCATTCCATTTACACAATCTATTTTACACTCTCGGATTAAACCGTACCTCAGCCAGTGAGAAATATGAGATTATCCGTATGGTGGAAGGCTCTGCCCTACCAGTGAAGCAAACGCTGAATGAAATCGGCGTGTCCCGCAGCACCTTCTATCGTTGGTACGACCAGTATCAGCGGGATGGAACAGAGGGGCTGCAAGATCAATCCAGCCAACCACGCCAGTTCTGGAACCGTATTCCAGAGACCGTGCGTGAGCAGGTGGTGCAGATCGCGCTGGCACACCCGGAATGGTCACCACGTGAGCTGGCATGGCATATCACGGACACAGCAGGCTATTATATTTCCGAGTCGAGTGTCTATCGTATCCTCAAGGCATTCGACCTCATAACTAGTCCAGCCTTCGTACTGGTCAAAGCGGCAGACAAGTTCAAACATCCAACGAAACGGGTCAACGAATTATGGCAAACCGATTTTAGTCAGTTCAAGGTGGTGGGTTGGGGATACTACTATCTCTCGACGGTGCTGGACGACTTCTCACGCTACATCATCGCTTGGAAACTGACCACTGGCATGAGCCACTCCGATGTCGAAGACACCTTAGATCTAGCGATTACCTCTACCGGTGTAAAGCAGGTGGCAGTCAAGCATCGTCCCCGTTTGCTGAGTGACAACGGCTCGGCCTACATCTCGGGTGAGCTAGCGGACTATCTGGCACTGCAAGGTATTCAGCATACGCGCGGTGCGCCATATCACCCCCAGACCCAAGGCAAAATCGAGCGCTATCACCGTTCGATCAAAATGTGATCTGTCTGGAGCATCATTACTTTCCCTGGCAGTTGGAGCAAGCCATTGCGGCTTTTGTCGAACACTACAACCAGCAACGCTACCACGAGGCCTTGGGCAATCTTACGCCGGCGGATGTCTTTTTCGGACGGGCAGCACAGGTCCAAGATGCCCGTGCAGTCGTCAAGCAGCGTACACTGGCACTGCGCCGCACTCAGCATTTGCTGGCGCAGTCGTCAATCTAGGGTGGTTGGGTATAATTGGGGTAGGTATCTCTTAGTAAAATTCCCTCCGTGTCCCATTTGTTTCGACGACGTACACTCTAGTTTCTAAAGATATTTCTAGACCGGTCTACATAAAAACAATAAAAAAAGAAATACACCTATAAAACGTGTTTTAGAAGCTCATTGATCTCCTCGGCAACCTGTTCCAACGGCTCACTGCTCTGACGCGTGCGGCAGAGAATGGTGCCGCCTTCAATCGCTGAAATAATCAGTATTGCAATTGAATTTGCACGTGTTTTAGAGATGCCCCCAGATACAAGTTTATCGGCAAATACTTGCTGCCATTCGCTATAAATGCGATCACATTCTTGGCGCAGTATGATGTTTGTTGATGCCGTTTCCATTGCAATGGTCGTGATTGGGCCACCTGCCCGAAAACCCGATAGTTTGACATTCAATGCAATATTCTTAATGAAAGTGCGGATCGCTTCTGCCGGATTTTCGATTTGAGCCAAATTTTCGCGGATGCGCTGCAACACAATCTTGCCCACATGGTTCACTGCTTCAATCGCTAGTTCTTCTTTACCACCCGGAAAATGATAGTAAAGTGATCCCTTAGGACTACCGCTTTCTTTAATAATCTGATTGAGACCTGTCGCGTGATAGCCTTGCAATTCCAGTAAATCACATGTGGTTTCAATGATTTGATCGCGTGTGGAGTGCATAACTAATCCTAAATGTTCGGCTTATTTCTGAGTATAGGTTTGCAAGCTTACATTTTAGGCTTGCCAACAGTGCCGGTAATCTTGTGCAAACTGGTCAAATGAAATTGGTTCGCGACCTAAAATAGCTTCGACATCTTGCGTAACTGCTTTGGCGTTGCCGAATCGCGTAAGCGTATAAAGACCTGCTACAACGAGTGTATAACTTAATTTGCGTCCACTTGCAAGCTGCTTCCAGACGAAACGGAAAACAGATGGATTAGTATAAGTAATAGTTCGATCGAGCACAGAGGAAAGTTTGTCGCTTACTTGAAAATAATCGAGTGCTTCTTTTCCCGTGAGCGTGTATTTGTGGTTTTCATCATAGCCTGCAGTTAAGGCGCGTACGGCTACCGCCGCAATATCACGCACATCAATGAAACTGGTTTTAGCTTTGCCAACCGGTAGTACAATTTCGCCCTCATCCCTAATTTCAGCGGCCTGAGTGCTAGACAGGTTCTGCATAAAGAAGCTTGCCCGCAGAAAGGTATAATGAATCCCACTTTCCATAATGATTTGCTCGATTTTATGATGTGGAACAATGGAATTCTTCTCAACCCCTTGCAGTGACAGAAAAACGATTTGTTTCACCCCCGACTTAATTGCGGCTTGGATGGCCGGTGCTATGTCGCGCTGCACATTAGACAAAGCAGGCGGTCTAACAAAAAAAAGCCGATCAATTCCTGCAAAGCTGGGGCTATAGGTTTCTAGATCCAAAAAATCGAAACGAGTGATCTCGATGTTATTCCCGAGCAACTGCCGCGCCTTATAGGTATCGCGCGCGCCAACCCGAAACGGGATACCTTTCGCCTGTAGTGCCCTCACAACTTCACTACCGACGTTACCGGGTGCTCCTGTAATCAGTATCTGAGCATTCATATTGCTTCTCCTCATTTCAGCTTATAAAACCAATTATACAGACTGGTCTATATATAAGCTAGGGAGGAATGTCACCTTTTTATCCGTCTGGTTTAGCAATGCGAAATATTTAAAGCAATCATTGTAAGAGAGCGACCTTGCTTCACTGACCGCTTGGCAGCACTCGATATTCCGGTTAGGTCTCTCACTTCGTGTCTGGATGAAAAAGCTGATCTAGTGCAACCAAGCGTTACTTTCCCGACCCGGAAGGCATGTTGAAGCGCATCAAAGAACGCGACATCAAAATTTGTCTGTGGCCGAACCCCTACATTGCCGAGCATCACCTTTGTTCGCCGAAGGAGCGGGGCTACCTGCTGCAAACGACTCATAAGCTGCTGCTGGTCTGACAGATCCCGAACCTCACGCACCATCGTTAAATCCGTCCAAACTTCGATTTTGCTAATCACCTGATTAAACGTCCAGCGCAGCGTCCGCTAGCCAATATCAAATTTCCGGCCAAGATCGGCATCGGTCAGCGCCATGCCCAATTGCTAAGCAGAACCCCATTAGATAGTGCACCGACTAAAGATTTATTTGTGTAGGATTAGAGAAGCCAAAATCCTCATCATCGAGTATCAATACCCAGTCTTCGTCACGCGACGGCGGACTAAAGGTCAAATTCCTATTACGATCATATTTCCCAGCCGATTGGGCTATACCTTGTCGTGGATCGAACCACCATGCTTGAAGTTGATTTCCCGAAAGAAGTTCAAAGTTGATTGTCAATTCATCCCAACCGCTTGGAGCATAAATCATTGCGTAACTCCCGTCGTCTGCGCGAGTCGCACGTATGTGCTTACCTCCTATTCCATTTTCGGAGATTAACAGGCTTTGATCAGGTATACGTTTCAAATAGGGTCGAGACTCCATCAATCGACGTAAATACCCTACTTGAAATGCACCAGGACGATCCAATGCGTCCTGCCACGGTCGATCAGGGTAGTTTATCGGCGTACGATTGGGCGTATACATTTGCCATACGCTATGGTGTCCATAAGTATGCCCACAAGCACCAGCAAAAACAGCCCTATAGGCTTGCTTTCGTACATCGTAGTCTCGAAAATAACCCATTGAAGGATCCCATTTTCGTGTAAATGGATTAATCGCGTGATCCTCGTAGTTAGGTTCGCCATCCAGCACAGGTTTAATGGGCGTTCGGACGTAATCCTGCGTGATCATGTCCCAATTAGGCTCATCTTGTATGAAATGACACGACTGCCACATATTCATGGTTAGCCAATCGTCTGCATGAAAAATTTCTGAGGAACCGTGCCTGCCGTTGGGATGATATGTCATAAAAGCCGAATCACCCGCGCCAGCTTGTAAGCCGCTAGCCAATGCTCTCCAGACGGGCGCGTAACTAACTCCATCTGCTGGGTCAGGGCGATCACCACCGTTTACCCAAAGAATATTGGTTGCATCTTTGTAGCGTGTGCCAATCCATTTTCCGTAGGAATAGGCAGTGTTAGTATCGAATATTTCTGGGCCAGCGCCCCAAGCCATTTTGACAACCTTATCGCCCCAAGTGGGCAACAGTGCAATATAAATTCCTTTGTTGGCCGCCATCTGGATCACAGCATCAACATGCTGAAAATAAGCTTCATTCGGAAGTGTTGGATCATTATCCAAAAGCGGTATTTCACCGTCTGTATTGGGAACCCGAACCCCATCCAATTCAGCAAGGGCTACGGCTTGGATAACATTAAATCCTTTTTGGCATCGGTTTTCTAAATAGAATTCAGTTTCTGGTAGGGTGCAGCGATGAAAAAGCTCCCATGCTGTATCAGCTAACCAGAAAAACGGTTTGCCATTTTCATCGATAAGAAAACGTTTATTTTCACTTACCCTAATACGTTTCAACACTCTATTGTCAATCCTTTTGTTTTGAGATTTGTTGATAAGGGATTTTAAAATTGTAGCGATATAGATTTACTTAAGTTCGATAATCACTTAGCCTTTAATTGCGCCAGATGTTAGGCCAGCAATGAAGTAGCGTTGAAATAATAAGTAAACGATGACAACAGGCAAAATTGACATCACAATTGCGGCAGTCAATAAATTGTAGTTGTTGCCATATAGTCCTTGAAACGATTGAAGCGCCAGCGGAATTGTCCACGTTGAGCGCGATTGTAAAACCACTAAGGCAATGGCAAATTCATTCCACGTACCAACAAAATCGAGGATAAATACGGCGGCCAAACCTGGTAGCGCTAATGGTAAAATCACTTGACGATAAACACCGAAGCTCGAACAACCATCTATACGAGCTGCTTCATCGAGTTCACGTGGAATACTGTTAAAAAATCCCCGTAACAGAAAAATTTGATAAGGCACACCAAAACCAATATAAGGTAGCAAAATCCCTAAATACGTGTTCAGCAAGCCGGCTTTAAGAATGATGGTGAAAAGGGGTCCCAATGCCACCTGAACCGGAATCATTGTCCCCAAAAGAATGAACATCATTAACGATTTTTGCAATGGGAAACGCATCCGTGTCAGCGCAAAAGCTGCGAGTGACGACACTAACAAGCCAAGGGGTACTTTGGTTAATGAAATTACAAGGCTGTTTAGGCCGTATTGGGCCAAATTGCCGCGCTCCCATGCCGTTGCATAATTTGTAATCGCCAATATTTTTGGCGGTAGGAATGGAGATCCCATTAATAGATCAGGACGTGTTTTTAGGGAAGTAAAAACGATAAAAATAAATGGTGCTAGCCAGAATAAAACGGCAATCAGAAGTGATATCCATAAAGCGATAATCAGCGGATCAGAGGGAGGTCGGTTTTCACGAGTTAGAGCAGACACTGTGCGATTAGATATTGAAGTCATACTTGATCTTCTTTAGATGCCCAACGGATATATGGGACAACAATGACGAGTGTAATTGCAAATAACACCATCACAATCGCCATTCCGATACCGAAGTTACGGTATTGAAAACCTTGAAAATATCCCCACATCGCTAGCACTTGGGTGCTATCACCCGGCCCGCCATAGGTCATACCATAGATAAGGTCAAAAGCTTTGAGGGAGTTGATAATGGTCAGAGAAAACACGATAACAAAGGTAGGACGTAATGTCGGAATTGTTACGTTCGAAAAGACTTGTAAAGAATTCGCCCCATCTACACGTGCCGCTTCGACAAGTTCACGAGGGATACCCTGCAAACCGGCAAGGAATAGAATCATATTGGTTCCAGCAGACGCCCAGACCGAAGCGACAAAAACAGATAATAAGGCAATATTTCGGTTTCCAAGCCAATCTTGTACTAGCCCGCCTTGTCCGAGCGCTTGTAAAAGACTGTTAATAACCCCTAGTGAGGGATTATACATCCACCCCCAAATAGCAGCCACAGCGATAGAGGCGATGACAGCGGGAAGATAAAAAATAGTGCGAAAAAAGGAACGTCCCCAAATACGCTGGTTCAGTGCTAGTGCTAGTAAAAGCCCGAGACTTGTCGGTACAATCAGTGAAAGGACCACCCATAGTGCACTGTTACGCAGTGCAGTCCAGAAAGTGGGATCTTGTGTAAATATCCGAACATAATTATCAAAACCGACAAAAGCGCTGTCTGGTGAAATACCATCCCATCGAAAAAAACTGAGGTAGAAAGCATTCAGTATGGGATAAAAAACAAAAATCACATAAATGAGCACACCCGGCAGTAAGAATAGTATTGCGGAATTTCCATCAAGCCTTAGTCTTTTCCGCGAAATTTCTCTACGGGGTGGATTAATTGATTCATGTAATTGTGTTTCATACATAGGTGCGTCCTTAACAATTTTGCAAAGTGATGAGGCATATCAACTCAATAAATTGGTCGATATGCCTCTTTCATCCGGTTAGGGACTACGATGGATTGTTAGCTAAATACGTTGTGATATCACGCTGCATCTGAGCCCCAGCTTCTTCGGGCTTCACTACACCACTAACGACATCAGCCTGAATGCGGGAATAGCTTCCAAACAATTCCAAGGGGAGCTGTTGGTCTGCAGGTCCATATGTACCTGAATATGACGCTACAGTGTCCGACCATTTCTGAGCAATAGGTAGTGAATCGGCTGGACGTTCGATACCTAGCGTCGGCCAAATCGTACCGAACTGACCAGCATACTTCGTCTGTGTTTCTTTGGATGTCCAAAAGTCATAGAACTTTGCCATTTCATCAGGATTCTTGGTCGTACTGGTGATAAAGAACATTTCGGTAAAGAAAGCAATGCGATCAGTTGCCGTTGGGAAGACAAAGAAATCATAGTCGTCAATATTCATCCCATCGGTCTTAATGCCGTCTACCTGCCAATCACCGTCATACGCCATCGCGGCCTTACCTTGGTAAATCGTCGCCCACACGTCAGACGGATCAACACTCAAGAAATCCTTCGGTAGATAGCCGTTATCTGCCCACCGCTTCAATTCAGTATACGCTTGAGTAACACACGGTTCCTTGCTCCAATCCAGTTTCAACGCACGCAGTCGATCGTGCGTTTCTGGCTTGCATGTCATTTCTAATAACGAGTCAGTTAAGCGCATTAACATCCAACCGAAACGACCGCCCATACCCAATGGTGTAATTCCCGCAGCCACAAGTTTGTCATTGGCAGCAATCAGTTCATCATAAGTGGTAGGCACGTTTGTGATTCCAGCCTTTGCAAAGGCTGCTTTGCTGTAGTACAAACCCATAGCGCGGATACGAAATGGAATTCCATACTGCTTGCCATCAAAAAAGGTGGCCGATAGAGAGGCTTTAGTAAAACGATCTGCCCAACCATATTGTTGATAGTATTTCTCGATTGGCAAAGCGCCGCCAGAGCGTACATAAAATCCCCCAAGACCGATCCCGCCCCAACTGAAGTAACCATCGGGCGATGCAGGTGTGTTAATGGCAAGGCGCAGAGCCTCCTTATACGCATCGTTGACTCGGCGCTCAATGGTGATTTTTACGTTCGGATGCGCTGCCATATAATCTTCGGCGATTTTGTCGAAGATGTCAGGGGTTTCGTTACCTTGGACTGTCCACAAAGTCAAACTGACTGGGTTGTCTTGTGCAGAGACCGGTAATACAACAGTGAGGATGATGGAGAGTACGATAAAAGTAAGTATGCGAGCAGAGTATTTCATATATTAACCTTTCTAACGGACATATTTCCAAATAGATTTGTATTGGATCGCTTGATGATTTTTTTCGTTTATCCTCCAAAAATGCAATTAGACCAAATGAAATCGAAGCTCATTAAGGGTATTATTGTTTCATACCCTCTCTTTGAGATATTATTTCAAATAACGGAGTAATGCCTGCCGCAATACCAGCGTGTTACTGCCAGCTGATAAAGGTAAAAAAGATGTCTGATTTTTCTGTACAACAACTGGAGCAGTTTGTTCAAGAATGTCTATCTAAACTTTATGATTTTTCATTTTTGCAAAACCATCCGTTAGTTGACCTATTGATTCACGATACTCAAGGTCCTAACCGTATTCAATCATTCCGGTCACTAATTATTAGCACGATTGAAAGCATTCGAACCGATCCTGAGCTCGTGCTGGATCAAAAGTCAGATCGTTTCTATAACATTCTTAACCTTCGCTATATTAAAAAGCATTCGGTCCAACGTTCGCTGAGCATGCTGACGGTAAGCGAGCGCCAGTTTTACCGTGACCACGCTAAAGCAATCCAAATCGTTACCAGTATGCTGTCAGAACATTTAAGAGGGGAAAGAGCGATTAGTCTCTCTATGGAAAAAGAAGAGGCCGGATCGGTGGCAAGTGAGGTGCGGCGTACTCGGATTGAATCGAAACAAACCCGAACTGATTTTAAGGAGGTCGTTCAAGGCATTCTTGGTGCTGTACAAACATTGTTGAATGAAAGTAATGTTAGCATCGAGACGGTAATACCGAATCAAATCGCGATTCTCGATTCTGACCGTACTGTTATGCGGCAGATTATATTATTGATTCTGTCAGAATTAATTATGAATGTGCCAGATAGCCAAATCATATTTCGCTGCGAAGCAGTCGATTCCCATATCCGCACAAGCTTTCGTTTATCACTAAAAAACCATATGACACGGCTTCCTGAAATTCTCTCCCATATAGTGCAACAGGAATCGCTTCAACAGCTTGTCCAAAGCGTTCAAGGAGAGATTACAAGTTCAATGTCTGATAGTGCGTTTGATATATCATTTGAGATTCCTCAGCATCATGAAACTATTCTTGTGATTGATGATAATCCGAGCATCATCAACTTGTTTCAACGTTATGCTAGCAATCTACCTTACCAAGTGGTGGGCGCAGATGCTTATGAGATAGCGATTCGCTTTGCTCGCACGTTGCAGCCAAAGATGATTATTCTAGATGTAATGCTTCCCGGACAAGATGGCTGGGAAATCTTGCAAAACCTTAAAAGTCATCCTAAGACAAGCATGGTTCCCGTATTAGTATGCTCGGTTCTTCACGTTGCTGGTTTGGCTTTATCGCTTGGCGCGGATTCATTTCTAAAGAAACCTCCTGGACAAACAGAGTTTATTCAGTTACTTCAACAATATTGATTGGTCTAAGCGCGTCGACTAGAGTTTCAACACATTTCACAAGCTCAACGGGCTGAAATCCATCACGCTTGCTGATGGCTATATTCCCTTTCGCACTCCGAGTAAGTGCGTCCTCAGCTCCATGCGCCGAAGCAAGAATAATAGGAATTTGACGCAAGATTGGATCGGCCTTCAGTAACTGAATGACACTGAATCCATCGATATCGGGCATTAGAAGGTCAAGGATGATGACATCCGGTAACTGATAACTCATAAGTGCAATTCCCTCGCTTCCACTATATGCTTCCCACACCGCATCGATACTCGGAAACCCTTTTAAGATTCGGCTGAATAGGCGAACTATATCAGGATCATCATCTATAACGAGTGCCGTCTGTGGAACCTTATCAAGGCGATTCAATGATTGGAAGAGCATTTCCTGAGAGACAGGTTTGACTAAATAATCTGCTACGCCTAACAATTGCATTGCTCGTCGGCCACTTGGCATCGGGCAGCAAATAACAGCCGTTTGTCCAAAATCTCTTTCAAACAGTTCATTGCTCATATTTTCTGCACTAACCACCAATGCTGTCGGATTAACTGTTTTCACTAAATGTATTGCCTGCTCTCGCGTCTGAGCCGTTAACACACGATGCCGTTTGCTGTAACGTTTGAATAATTGGACTACTGCTGGATCCTCATCAAAGACCACAAAATATTTGTCTTTATCTCGTGGCTCTGCTTGGAATGTCGCAGTATGGGGTTTTAACGGTGCTGAGTATGTTTTCTCGAGAGGTAGGGTAACCGTGAATGTAGTACCCTCGCCGGGAACACCGGTGCTTTGCACGGTGATTTTACCGTTATGTTGTTCAATAAATTCCTTGCTCAACGTAAGGCCTAAACCCGAACCTCCACGCTCAGAACTATCTGCTTGATAAAATTCATCAAATACATGCTCAATGTCTTTGGCATGAATGCCTTGTCCCGTATCAATTACACTAATTTCAAGTTTCTGACTATCGACAAATGCCTTTAAGCCGACCTGACCCGTAGTCGTAAACCGAGTAGCGTTGCTTAACAAATTGAGCAAAACTTGCCGAATACGAACACGATCCAACCACATGAGTGGAATTGAATCAGGAATATCCACAGCAAAAATAAGACCGTTATTTTCAATCATGTCACGCATTAGGTTGGCGGCTTCCATAATGACGGGATATGGATTAACAAGTTCCTTTACAACACTCAGGTATCCAGCCTCAATTTGTGAGATATCTAATACGTCATTGATAAGGCTTTGTAAATGTTTAGCACTCTCGTAGATAGTTTGAATGTCAGACTTATAAACTGCTGGCAGAGGAGTTGCATAAACATTAGCAGAATTGACAATGATTTCACTAAAGCCAACGATAAGATTAATGGGTGTACGGAATTCATGACTGACGTTTGCTGCAAACTGTGCTTTTAGCCGACGCGCTTCTTCTGCTGCATTTCGCGCATGGTCAAGCTGAATGTAAGCATGGGCTAAGTTTTCCTGTGCCTCTTTTAAAGCTTTATTGAGCTGCATCTGTTCGGCCCGATGAGAACGAGCATCTTGCATCTGTTGAACCGCATAATTTTGATAGTTCCATGCTAAATCAAGCGTTTCCAATAAGCTGCGAAAAATCAACAGTCCAAATAGAAAGGTAAAAGCAATTAGTACACCGTAAAGCAATCTTAGATACAGTGGAACGTCGTTTAAAGGAGCAAGGAGTAAAAATAGAGTGGAAATGATCGCAATAAATGCTGCAAATCGCTGCCCCGTTATACCTAGTGCTACCAGTACTACTAAAGCGAGCAGATATGGCCCGACAGAAAAGCCATGTGTGACAATCCACGCACACCACAACCATATCAGCAAAGAGTAGCCATATGAAACGGTAACAGGATATGTTTGATGAAGTATAAAACTGATGGCTGATGTACAAGAAAGAACAAGCAGCAGAGCTATCAGTCCAGTTGGCAAGGGGTGAAATAGTAAGTCTGCGACAACAATACTGGATTGTGCAACTAAGGTGATTGCTGCAACGATGTAGTGAAAAGTTCGATTGTAAAGAGCTAAAAAATCATGTCTCTGTTTATTTTCAAAAACAATATCGTTCATTTTCGCAATATGTATCCAAACTATCTTTTGAGACGATTATGACATATCTACGCCTGCATTTCATTTATGACAGAAAATAGAAGATACTTTTGCTTCGGGGCATTACAAACATTGAATAACGTCAGCTATGGATAAACAAGCGCCTCCAAGCGGGGAAATTGAGAGCGTTCGAGTGAAGGTTTCTTGGGTTGATGGGTGTAAGCAATCAGACCAGAGACGAGATTGACTAAGAAATTCATCGGACTGCATGACGGGAATATTCAATCTGGGAAATGTTCTTGAGTTGGTCGTTGATCGTTTCGATGATGGTGCGCTTGCGTAGGAGCAACTTGTCGGAATCACCATCAGCTTGTTCTTCATGTTAGATTTGAGTTTGGTGATGAGTTGGATGCCTTGTTCCATCAAGTGTTCAAACATGGGTTGCGAAAGATAAGCCATATCCACAAAGAGCTGGCTGAAGAGGCGTTTGACCAGCTTGGGCAGCGCTTTGAGTTCGTGGCAATTAGCAGCGGTCAGGTACATGGCCAAGAGTTCACTCGCATCGTTAACCACGAGATGGAGTTTGAAACTGAAGCTCCAACCGGGTGAACCCTTGCCGCGAGCAGCGATTCCCTTAAAAACTTGGTGGTGGTTGATCCGTCGGTGTCACACACCGCTATGAAGGTCGCATCCACTAAACTGATCCCGCTGCACATCCCTAAACGACTGAACAAATACAGACACAACCAACCCAGCAGACGCGGCATTCTTTGCACAAACCGTCCATAGCTAATCAGCTGTGGGAATTCATCTCGCAAATACACCGCCACATGCTCTTGATAGTAGGCTTTGAAGGTTCGATACTGGCTCTGATGAAAGTGGATCATGATGGTGAGTGCTTCACTGTCGCTCAACTGCCCGCTTTGCTGGCGTTGCCGATCCTCTTTCCTCAACAACCGTCCATCTCGCTCTTGCTCCATCTCCTTACAGAAATCATCGACAGCGCAGTACAGTTCCAGTAAACTCCTTTTGGATGCCTCTCTTGGGTTGTGGTTAACCTTTGAGAGTACCTAATCTCTCTTTGAGAGGCATCCCCTTATCCATAACTGACGCTAGTTACGATCGTAAATGCGTATCGAGAAGAGCAGAAATCCAGTTCAAAACATCGGTAGAAGTGGTGATAGCAGGTTTTAGTACGGTCAGTTTTCCGCACTTATTCATAGTCAAATTTAAGTCGTTTCCCGTAATAACGATTACTTTGATGTCACTGAATTGGGGTTGTTCTCGTAATTTTTCAATCACCTGTATCCCGTCGATATCTGGCAGATCAAGATCAAGAAGGATCAAATCAGGCGATTGACGCGTTATAACCTCAAGCGCTTCAAGCCCGGAATGGGCCTGAAAGACTCGATAACGCTTTAATCGGTTATCTAACAACCGCTCAATTAAGCGGGTGAAGTTTTGATCATCATCAACCACCAATATACTGCGAACGCTATCCCCGAGTGGTTGCAAAGTATCCCATAATGTGGGTTGGGTGATCGGTTTAATAAGATAGCTGTAAACACCGAATTGACGACGCAATAATTCTTCACCGGGAAGCGAACAAATAATTAGATAAGCATCTGGCAAACCCCAACTAATCATCTGTTCAGCGATTTTATCAGCATCGAAATCGGGATCTAAAGCATCAATGATGACAATTTGAGGGATGATTTGCCGAATTATAGTTTCGGCTTTTGAGAAGTCATTGGCTACAATAGTTCGACAACCCTTAAGGTGGCGAGACAACATATTGACCGCCGATAAACTTTTAGTGACCAATAATACAACATGATCGTGGTGTGCGATCAATCGCACTGAATGGTCTGGCATAGCAGAAACGGACGTGCCTTTAGCAACCATAGGCTGAACGGGTAAATGAAAACAAAAAGTACTGCCTATCCCCAATTTACTTTCAACACGAATATCTCCCCCGTGCATTCGAGCCAAATTACGACTGATAGTAAGACCTAGACCTACTCCACCCTTGCGAATATGACCGGGGGATGTGACTTGATGAAAAGGTTCAAATATTTGCTGTAATTGATCTGTTGGAATTCCGATTCCTGTGTCACTAACCGAAAATTCGATCGTGTCTGGCTTATCATCGCAACGGTAGACGCGAAATTTCACTCTACCATTAGACGCATAGCGTACAGCATTATTAATGAGATTGTAGATAATTTGGCGGATACGAATAGGATCAACCCAAAGTGTCGGTAGATTAGACTCAATCTCTGATTCAAATGTGCAGTGATGGATATCTGATAAACCCTGTGCGGCACTAATAACATCATCAACAACATCAGATATAGAGGTTTCTTCCAGTTGAAGACTCATTTGAGCAATATCAATTCGTGCCAAATCTAAAACATCATTCACCAGACTTTGCAAATGCGAGGCGTTTCGATAAACAACGCTAAGGTCACGCAAATAGCGGGGTCCCAAAGCGCCTCCGTAGGTTTCTGGTGACTTCATCATCGTCTCTGTGAAGCCGACGATCAAATTCAGTGGTGTGCGTAATTCATGACTAATCATCTGGGCAAAATTTTGTTTCAAAGCTCTTGCTTCATCAGCTTGTGTGCGTGCGAGCTTCAAAGCTTCATTTGTGCGATGCAGCGTATTGGCTGAAACATTTAAGCTGTTCAACGTTTCTTCTATCTCACCTTTGCGCTCACGCGCAATGTCTTGGTTGCGGCGTGCTGTATCATAGCCAAGCAGCGCCCATGTCAATGCTGTGTATAGGTTGCTGAGAACAATCAGATTAGCGCCTGTCATAATGACCAGTCCGACTAATGAAATGGGCAAAGGGTCAGTTGTCCATCCAACAACAGCTGCTAATAAATTCAGTATAAGTACATAAATCGTAATGATAATGCCTGCTGTCTTATCGAACAGGATACCCGCAAGACTAATCGGGAAAATAAAAAGATACAAAAAATCTGCGGATCGCAACAGTAAGAAACCTATACTAATGCAAGCTGTTAAATTCACCATAAGCATCAGCGATGCTACGCCTAACTTGCGTCGACCAATCCAGTGAGATGATACACATGACAAGGCTAGTGCACATCCTATTAACCCCGCAAATAGTCGTATTGGCGACGGACTTCCGCTAGGCCACAATGCCCATGTAACCAATAAATACGAGACAGTGCTAATTAATAGGACCACACGTGAAAAAGCTTTTTCGCGCAGTTCTATAAAATTCATTTGGAGAAATCCACTAGAGGTCGCTAATTCGTTCACAGGAGTTATTATCGCAGTTCTTCTATTTGCCGAAGTGAGTTGAGCACACTTACTAAACCTGTTTCCGTGATTGGTTTTTCAAGAAATCCGCTAGCCCCTAGTGCTGCTGCCAATTCATGTTGTTTTAACACACTACAGATAATAACGGGAAAGCGGCTAGTTGATGGATCGCGCACCAATAAATCAAGAAGTTCCCACCCATCGTGGTCAGGCATCATGAGGTCCATGAATATCGCATATGGTTTGGTTTGTTGGGCAATCTCAATGATATTTGTTGTATTCGGAATTGAAATAATTTGATAGGGATATGGGGACAACAGACGTTCAAATAGACTAACCAATTCTTCATTATCGTCAATTAACAATAACGTTTCACGCTGTAAGTATGGTAGGGTAATCGCTATCTTTACAACCTTTTCTGCTCTTTTTTCAATCTCGACGTAGCCACCCGCTGGCTCAAGAATCTGGTTTACAGTCGATAATACGTTCAATTCGTCTTCAAGTAAAAAATCGGACGAATAACTGCTTATGAAAAGTACTAGTTTTTCATCCACTGCATTTACGACAAGTACAAGGTTTAACATTTCCTCTTGCGGACTGCGGACCGCACCAAGCAATAATATAATTGCTTGGCGTAACAGTTGTTTTGATAGGATGACAACAATTGGATATTCAGACCTCTCAATGTCTACCTGAATATTTCGACTTGTTAACACATTTTTTAACATCTGCGCAATGTCATTAAGAATTTCAAGAACATTTACCTGTGGATTCGCATAAACGTGACGTGCTGCCTCATCATGGACTAGGTCAAATGCATTGCTTTTCTGAGCTTGATGGAACTGAAGCGAAAACTTATTCAAAATAAGGTCTGACACTGCTTCAATAGCATTTGCCTGTTCACGAAAATACTGTCGCCGGCTCAGAGCGAGTTCTTCAGCAACCTCTTGGGGACTAAGCGTGTCGATATAACGGCGCTGCATAATCCGATGCCAGCGCCACTCTTGTGAATGCAGATCTGTCTCGGAGGAGGGCGTAAGTTCATCCACGAAACCTACTAATAATTGATGAAGCTGCCAACCCCGCTCCTTAGACGAAAGATCAGTCGCATCAAATAAGAGTTCCGCTAACGGCAGTCGCCGGAGTTTTACAAAATCATACAGGACGAGATAGGCACTTGAAACTTGAGAGATAAATTGTTCGCGTGTAATAATCGGTTCGATCTTCGACATCTTACGGCCTTAAAAAATCTTTTAACACGATGAACCCTGTGGCACTGAGATGGCACTCAAATGGCACAAGATGCATTGTCTAGGAAATGTGCTTCGCCTAGACTGCATTATAACAGGTGTCATCGAATGACCCCTATTGCTTGATTATGTCAAAAAGACTTTTCATTTAAGGAGTGTGCGATGTCTGGACGAAAATTAATGGGTTTGTTAGTCGTAGTGTTGGCGGCGCTGTCGTTGAATATGGTCAGCGCACAGGAAAAATTCACCTTGAGCTGGATTACCGATTTGCCGGGTGCGGAGGACATTGCTGCTGCGTTCGCTAAGGACAACTCCAACATCGAGGTGCGGGTGGACAAGGTAACCTTCAATGAGGTGTTTGCCCAAAACCAAGTGCGGCTCGGTTCGGGTTCGAGCGATTTAGATATTGTCAGCGTGGATGCGCCGCTCGTGGCTTCGTACGGCAGCCGAGGTTGGCTATTGGCGCTAGATGACCAATTCGACCAAAAGCAAATTGACAGTTGGGTAGACGCGCTTTATGCCTCCGGGAAGTACGATGGCAAGCTGTACGCACCGCCCATCTGGAACTCGACGCAACTGCTGTACATCAACCAAGACTTGTTCAAGGCGTCAGGGGTTACACCGCCCGCTTTTGACGAACGCTGGACATGGGATCAAGTAACGGAAGCAGCACAAAAGCTGACTAAGGACACCGACGATCCGGCGAAGGCTGTCTGGGGCTTCCAGTTCGAGCAGTTCAACCGCATTTACCAACTGCAACCTGTTGCCCAAAGCTTACCCGCACCGGTCATCGGTGAGGATGGTCTCACAGTCAAGGGCATCATCGACTCCCCGGAATGGGTGAAAGCCTTTACGTGGTTCGGCAGCCTGCATAATACCCTCAATGTTTCGCCGAAGGGAACCATCGACGCGGGCGAACTGTTCCGCACAGGTAAACTTGCCATGTTTGTCGCTGGCCCATGGCGCATCGGCGGTTTCATCAGTGACCCGCCGACTTTTGAATGGAGCGCTGCGCCGCACCCGTACTGGAAGGAAATCAAAGTCCCGGGCGATAGCTGGCACTTGGGCGTGAACGCCAAGACGCAACACCCTGCCGAAGCAGCCGCTTTCGTGAAATATGCCTCATCGATTGAAGCTGACAGACTTTGGTATGCTAGCGGAGTCATGTGGCCGGCGCATAAGGAACTGCTGGACGAACTGATCAACGACCCGGCTAACACCGAGTTCCCGCAGAAAGCCTTCGTGGTGGCGGCCAATGAAGCTCAATACACCGAGCCGCGTCCGTTGAGTGT
This sequence comes from Anaerolineaceae bacterium, assembly GCA_016124855.1. GTDB lineage: Bacteria > Chloroflexota > Anaerolineae > Aggregatilineales > Phototrophicaceae > CFX2. Next base: position 17,266 of record WGMX01000055.1, read on the forward strand.
CGCCTATTTGGAATACGAGCAAATCCTCTCGGAGACGTTTGAGGACATCCGCAACGGAGCAGATGTACAGGAATCGTTAACCACTGCTGCCGACCGTATCCAAAAAGAAATGGATAAGTACAAAACTCAATAATCGAAGCTGATGCGTGGGCGAGGTACATTCAACGCCTCCGCCCACGCACAAACCCAGCAGCACGACGGAGATCATCCAATGTTAAAAAGATTTCGTGGGGAGCGAATTACCCCTTATGTGTTTTTATTTCCAGCCATAGCCTTGCTCATTGTTTTTCGTTACATCCCCATGATTTCGGGTTTCCGCGAAGCCTTTTTCACCAACGCCCTCAGTCAAATTGGTGGGGCACATAAATATGTGGGCTTCGATAATTTTGCCAGCATCCTTTCAGATGCGCGTGTCCTGCGCTCCTTCGGAACAACGTTATCTTTTAGCCTCGTCATCAATCCATTGCAGGTTGGGCTGGCGTTACTTTTAGCTGAACTACTCAACCAGCGGGTCAAGGGCATTGGCTTATTTCGCGCCATATGCTTAATACCCGTAGCCATTTCCATTAATGTGACTGCTGTGGCGTGGGGCTTGGCGCTCGACCCTAATTACGGCCTCATTAATGGAATATTCCGTGCGTTAGGTTTGCCGCCACAACCGTTTTTGGGCAGCGCAGCCCAAGCGTTATGGGCCATTATCCTGATCGCAAGCTGGATTGGCGTACCTTATTGGAGTTTGTTTTTTCTTGCAGGCTTACAAGGTATTTCCAAAGAAGTGCTTGAATCAGCCGGCATTGATGGGGCCAACAGCGTTCAAATATTCTTGCGAATCAAATTGCCCCTTTTACAGCGTACACTCGCCTTTGTATTAGTGACTGATACGGTCGTCAACTTTACCCTCTTTGCGCCTGTTTATTTACTAACGCGTGGCGGGCCACAGCAGTCCACCAATCTAATCATGTATGAGGCATGGCGTACCGGTTTTGTGTACGGTGATCTGGGCGTGGCCGCCGCGATGGTTTCTGTACTTCTGATTTTTGTGCTGGTTTTTGTGCTGCTGGAATTTGCCGTCTTCCGTCCACAGCAGTAAGGAAACAAATATGGCTGGCGAACTGAATATGTCGAAAATCAATACGGCGGATCGATCAAATCGTTCCGTTCACGTCGGTAAATGGGCTAATATTTTCGGGTACAATCTACTGACCTATTGGCTGCTTATCATGGTCGCAATTCTTGTACTGCTGCCGATTGCGTGGATTATCGCTTCATCTTTCTCTCCCCGTGCTTTGGTTTGGCAGAACGTGCTGCCATTCTCCCTCAAAGCGTTTCTACCCCAACAGTTTTACTTGGGAGGATATGAAGCCATTTTTCAAAAAGGGTTTGGTCAGGCTCTACTGAATACCCTTTTCGTTGGCTTTTCAACGGTCATTTTGAGTATTGCCGTGTGTGGTGCGGCGGGATTCGCCTTCGCACGGATGCATTTTCGTGGGAAAAACATTCTTTTTGGCTTCATTGTTTTTAGTTTTATGGTGCCCGCTGATATCAATGTGATCCCATCATTTTTGCTTATTTCCAGTTTGGGCTGGGTTAACACATGGCAGGCGTTGATTATTCCGGCTGTGGCGAATGGAATTGTGATTTTTTTATTCCGCCAGTTTTTTGCGGAAATTCCCCAAGAAATCATTGATGCTGGGCGTGTTGATGGAGCGAATTGGTTTCAGGTGTTTACCCGGCTTATTCTACCTATTTCAAAGCCGGTTCTCATTAGTGCGGCAATGGTGGTCTTTCTGGGTCAATGGAACAGCTTCTTTTGGCCGCTCTTGGTCGCCCCTGCCGCTCAATATCGTATGGTGCAGGTGGCAGTTTCAATTATTGGCATCGAACAAAACGTCAATTTGTGGGAGCAGATGTTTGCAAGTGCCACGCTTGCTATGCTTGTTCCCGTTTTATTGGTTGTTCCCTTCCAACGTTATTATATCGGTGGCATTATGGGTTCAGGTTTGAAAGGATAATTGGCAGATGAAAGTTGTTTTTGATACCGATATTGGTTCAGATATCGATGATGCAGTTGCGCTAGCCTATCTATTGGCGCACCCGGATTGCGAACTATTGGGAATTACCACTGTTTCCGGCGAACCGGAAAAGCGGGCACAAATGGCAAGTGCCCAGTGTAAAGTAGCAGGAAAGCAAATCCCTATTTATCCGGGTATCGAGCAGCCATTCTTGATCGCGCCAAAGCAGCCCAAATGTCCGCAGGCGGCTGCGCTTTCGCGGTGGGAGTATGATCATGACTTTCCCTTAAACGAGGCTGTTGATTTTCTGAGGTCGACTATAAGAGCAAATCCGGGAGAGGTCACTCTCTTAGCAACCGGCCCAATGACCAATATTGCGTTGCTGTTTGCGCTTGATCCTGAAATTCCAAAACTCCTTAAACAATTGGTTATGATGGTGGGTGTATTTAGCAATCAACTCGCTAGAGTAGGACCGCTTGAATGGAACGCAATTTGTGATCCGCACGCTATAGCCAAAGTCTATCAAACGCCTGTTGCCGTACATCGGTCAATTGGTTTGGATGTCACTTGCCAAGTTACAATGAATGCTGAAGAGGTTCGTAACCGGTTCCGATCCACGTTGCTAAGGCCTGTACTCGATTTCGCAGAGGTCTGGTTTGAAGAACGTCCTGTCATTACTTTTCATGATCCGTTGGCTGCGGCAAGCATTTTTGATGATCGCATTTGCACATTTCATCGGGGACAAGTAGAGGTTGAACTGAGTGATCCACGTCAACTTGGGATGACTTATTGGCAAGCAAATCTGCAAGGATCACATGAAATTGCTTTAGAGGTTGATTCTCATCACTTCTTTGAGCATTACTTTTCCATAGTAGATGCTTTTTAGAAGTGTGTATAGGTGTATGTATTCTCACGAGAAACGTAACTACTTATGATCTGCCCCCAATGACGTCACACTGTCACAGATGCTGTTGGCGAATCGACGTAGGATGGATTGTGAGCGAAAATAGGACTGAGAGAGAGCCTATTTTGTGTCTCAACCTGACCCGAGGAGGTTTAGCAGCATGACCCTACACCGGCGCTATATTCCCGATGTGCCCGA
>WGMX01000065.1 GCA_016124855.1 Anaerolineaceae bacterium
TCGGGCACATCGGGAATATAGCGCCGGTGTAGGGTCATGCTGCTAAACCTCCTCGGGTCAGGTTGAGACACAAAATAGGCTCTCTCTCAGTCCTATTTTCGCTCACAATCCATCCTACGTCGATTCGCCAACAGCATCTGTACCTCATCACTCAATTAAGGAGAATTCCACGATGAATACGACGGATGACATCATTCAGCAGGCATTCAATCGTTACAATGCCCTGTTCGACAACGCTAAGTACGCTTGTCTCGGTGCGCTCCTTGCCAACGATCTCCGTGCTGACCGCGAAAGCAGTCAAGTATCCGATGGGATGAATTTAATCACGGATATGGCATTAAGTTTGAGTGGGCATCCCCATTATGAAATGATTTGGCTCAAGCTGGCGACCTTCTGCGGTCAGAATTCGGTGACCATCCCGACGATTGATGCGATTTACAGCTACATGCTACTTTTCTAGCAGGTAAAGGACACCCGTGCAGATGATTTTGACGGTACGGCCAAAGCACTGCTGAAAGCTTACGAAACCACCGATGCAATGCGGGTGACGGTATCCTACTGTAATGGCGTACACGGCTGGCGCGGACGAATGGCTTACGAAATACTAGCTGCGGCTGATTACTTTACTCAAGCAGTGATTCAACTACCGCTGCACGGCGATCTGTCTTACATTCGTGAGAAGTTGCAAGCGGGGTTGGCGCGGATTACGAGTGCGTTGTATGAAGGTGTACGCTACAGTGAAATACCCACTATCTTCGACTTCAAAGGAACCTATTTCCCAGATCAGAATAACAGTCCCTAAATCAACAGTAAGTCACTTTCGCTACAGTGCCTATCTTACATCGTTGCTAGACAAGGTATCCCTTTTCCCCGCTCACGCCTCACGTTCTATGCGCCCATCGTTTCGGCTTTCTATACATACCGTGTTGCCCTGACATCCACACAGATGCAAGCCATGTCACATATCAGCATCTTATTGATTGCCATGAACTATCACATGTTCTAACGGTTGACGCCACGTGACAGCATTCTGCATCCCCGTTCTATCTAGCCACTCAAAGCAGATACCTGTGTTGCCAACAATACCCTTCTCGCTGGCGCATCCTATCACCCTAACGCATTCCGCTCCCATGTTACGCCTTTTCGCTGCTAACACAGGCCATCTGACCCAAAGCGTACCGATTTGTCGCTGACCAGTCTAGCAGGTGCGGCATCGTTCATACCGACCAAGGTCGGTACGCTTTACCCGTTTCTTCCGGGCTTGTGCCAGACGAATTGTATGCAATTCGTCCTCACCAGAAATGGGTAGCGCCCTTTGGGTGAAAGCTGCTTATATGCACCTGCTGTTATCCGGTCAGAAATCGGCACAGGGTCGATGGACTAAAACGCGCACAGCGCAAAGGAGTAAACATCATGGGTACGAGCATCAATATTCAGGTGACAGGTTTCGTGGGCAGCGATCCGCAGGTAAAGACCGTTGGTGAACAACAGGTCGCCAGCTTCAGTGTAGCTGTCAGTCGCAAGAACGGCAGTGGTAAGAAACAGACACTTTGGGTACGCGTGAACTGCTGGAACAAACTCGCTGATGTCGCGGCACAGTACATCAAAAAAGGCTCGCTGGTGCAGGTGACGACGGAATGGCTGCGTCCGAGTGCATGGACGGATCAGGGTGGCATACCCCAAGCCAGTATTGATTTGGATGCCAACCGCTTGGTGCTGCTAGACCGTGTAGAAAGTGATGTTACTGAAAGCGAAGGCGGTGATATTCCCTTCTAGTACAAATTAATATAAGTCAAAAGGAGCGGCGCTTTATTGCCGCTCCTACCCCTTATTAAGTTAGCGACCAAACAGTAATTTCGGTATCGCAGCGAGGGATGCAATGTACCATCACTTCGCAGTTATTATCTGAAACTGATGAACGAGCGTGCATTTAGTCCAACGTGAACAGATAAGCAATCAAATCATTGATCTCCTGTGGAGTGAAAATTGTGCCATAGACCTTGGGCATTAAATTGTCCGGAAAGCCTGTCATCACAAATGCGCTCGGATTAGTAATCGATGTTCGCAGAAATTCAACTTTCTGTTCCGTGGTTAGTTCGGGCGCTGAGGTTGCTTCCGCTGTGGCTTCACTCATATTCATGCCAGCCATAGCATCGGGTGTCGCTGTGGCACCACTCATGTTCATACCAGCCATAGCGTCTGGTGTGCCATCTGCCGAAGTGGCAACTGCACTGTGGTTATGTGAGTGACCGCTAATGCCCAGCAATCCCGGGCCAACTAAGGTCTCGGTACTGTCCACGCGATGACAGGTGGCGCAGGCGAACGAAACTTCAGACCGAACTGTGTTAAACAAGATTTTGCCATGCTCTGGATCACCGATAGTACGCGCCAGCGCCAGCACTGCGGCTTCTTCTTCCTCACTGTGGACGTGGGTATCCACATGGGTATCAGTATCGAATAATCCAGAATGTTCCAATTGATGTGCTGCTTCCACCGCCGTGCCATTAGCAAAACCACACTCAACCGCTAAAGCCTGATAGGCAATAGAAGTTCGATATAGGGTAGCAAGTGCAGCATTCAGATCCGTTTTAGCCTCTTCCGCAAAATTCGCTAATTCCTGCGCATGTTCATTTTGATGCTTAATAACCGCGTCGACATCACATTGAGGCTTAACAGTTTGTGCGACAGCTGCCTGTGCGACCACGAGCATGGTCACCAAGGTACACACAACAATGGCAAGTCCCAATAGGGTTGATTTTCTCAATCTCACATCTCCAAAGTTCAGTTTTTTGAATGGGTTACCGATCACTTAATTGTAGGAACGAAGCGAGATTGAAGCGCGTGTCGGTTGTCACAATTTCGAGGATACTTTCATATTGAAAGTGCCTACCTAATATTCACATATGTAGCCCTAAGACGCATCACGTTGGAACGAGAAATAGGTGGGCAGTTTTTAATTGCTTTAGCGTACTCTCAGTTTGACAGTCAGGCGCTGCCTCGCAGCAGCGCGTCGTCCGTAGGACGACCGATCTCCCTCAGCCGCTAAACATGTGTAGGACACATGCTTGCGGTGCAGCCGAAGTATCTCGTATTCGAGATCACTGTGCGGCTGAGGGAGAGAGCGAGCTAAAACGCTCGCTCCTCATACGCCGGAGGGCTTGACGTGCCGCGCTCACGCGCAGCACCGCTGAACCTGCACCGGGGGGTGCAGGTCAGCATGTGGCCACGGTGTACCGCGACCACCGGACGCACACTGCGTCCGAAACTAATACGAGTGCGAGTTATGTCTGACAACGTTCTACCAAACATACGGCAATCAACTACCGGTCAATCTGTCAAATTTGAGTAACACCATACCTGTGCAGAGAAACATTTTTCTAGGCAACTGAAATACCGCATACAATGTAATCGTCAATTAATTTGCGCTTGGACTGTACAAACATTACACATATCCTCGATTAACGCCTTTACTGCCCGTGGAAACATCTGTTATTTTTTGTTGAACGTCGAGAATTATGGGGCTTTTTTCTGCGAAGTTATGTCCCGATTTTGGAGGAGCAAAGAACCCGTAATTCTTCCACTGCTTTTCGTTCCCACTCTATATATCGACCTGGTTCATTCCAAAATATGTCCCATGCTTTGTTCAAGGCAGTATATATTGGATACTCGGTTTGAGGTGTTACGATCTGACACTTCAATTCGATTGTCGCCTCGTAAGCCTTTTGCGCAAACATCGCAAGAATGTCGTCAGGAAAACAGCGTTGATATTCTGGCTCTGCCACAGCTCCTGAGATCTGCAAGAGTTCATTCCATCGTCGCTCGATCATGTCAGCAGCATCGCCGAAATCAATTAAACGTAGCCCATAAAGAATTGTCTGCATTCGTGCATGGTCGGCTGGATGGCTCGATTCACCAAACAAAGGAACACTAAATGGATTATCTCCAAGTTTTGTAAAAAGATGGATGTGTGACCACCCAAATGCAGGTCCAATAGTATAAACAGCAAATAAGTCACAAAAGAACTCGACTGCCCATTCCCACCATGATTTTTGCCAAACTTGGAAGTAGTCAGCGAGTTGTTTTGGGCCGCGACCGCGCATTTCTTTTTGATATGATTCGTTCAGGTAATTCGACACCACATAGATCATCTCCAATAAGCTTGCCTGAAAGCCCTTAATTTTGGGATTATAGCGATTTGGGCTGTATGGCTCGCTGACAAGAGTATGACCTATCTCATGATAGAGATCTGGAAGATGTAGCAGAAAATCGTCTTCAGTAAGCGGCACAAAAAGCAAATTAAAGTTGGGGTAAATGTGGAAATAGTGTTGAGATAATCCTGTCACTATAGGTGGGGATAAAGGATAGTCAATTTCATGTGTGATGCGAATAACTAACTGAGACAAAAAACCATCACTCTTTGTATGTCGCTCCAAGGCTGCAACGCATGTGGTCTCAATTAAACTCAGTTCTTGGACTACTCGGCGAAAATGGCGTAAACGCTCTGCTTGATTGCGTGGATCACGAAGGTATCGATCTTTTAATATGGCTTCAAATTTTTCAATCACTTCACTAATTGAACGGGTAGTGTCCTGAACTAGCGGATAAAACTCTTGTGGCAAACGATTCGGATTCGGGATACGCGCTAGTAGATGTCGACCACGTTCTTGGTGCTGACGGATTGCAACCTCAAAATATTCGTTCAAAGTGACCATCCCCGCATTTTAGCCACTGCCGTTGCCTGCACCTGTTCTAATAACTGAGCAAGTTTTTCAAGTTCATAAATTGTTGTTGTGGCCACTTTTTCAGCTTTTAAGTTGTTTGACAATCTTAACCATCGAGCACGCCCCATTGCGTCATCGCCAATAACGAGTAGGGCAATCATGCGAGTTGATAATGTATCCGTTCGCTCAACAGAGAGTTCAGCTAATAAATCGGCAAGCTCAAAACGTAATGATTTGTCGTCACCTTGATCCGTCTTCAGCTTGACCAAAATGCTGTCTACAAGTTCGGCATATTCCCGAATTTGCTGATAGATACCAGAATATAATCCCGGATTAGTCATAAACGTCTTCCATTTCCTCTTCTTCGGATAGGATGGCTTCTATATCAAGCGCGTCGTCATCATAGTCCGTTGCTTCCTCACTTAAGAAGCGATCATTTAGTTTACAGGTAACGGGGTAACGACTTGAATCTTCAGGACGTGACCAAGTTAAACATGAAAGGTAAAATACGTCTTCTAAACATTGCGCTATACTGAGTACACCCTCAACGAGTCGTATATGTAGGGGCTGTGCTGTTCCCTTATGCGGAAAGGCTCGTCCAGTAGTACAGATATAGCCCTCATTAGCATTAATGATGCAATAGCTCCCAAGTTGAGGATTTTCTACCCACTCCCGGTTTCCCCGAAAACTAACGTCAAAGAGTCTAAAACGAACAGCTGCGGATTTCGGCATTTCAATGATGGTTAAGGTAGAATCTGAAGCGATAACCCCCTCTTTCTTTAGAAGTTCAATCGCCTCATGCGCTCCTTTAAGTTCAGTGTCATATATCCGCCCATCACGTTGGAGCAGAATCGATTGGATTGGCTCCTTCAGTCTAGTACTTGCTTCACTGCGAATAATTTCAACGAGCCGTGCTTTCATTTGCCGATCAGATAGTTTCTCATAATGGTTTGACTTTTTGAACAATGTACGAATATTGCCACCGTGGCTGCCGACAACAACCAAACCAGCCGTATTCTGTTTGACATCAAGACCTATTGTGAGATCGGCATTTAGACGAGTTTCGAGTACGAACGGCCATCTCTGATTTGTAAGCAAAATCTTGTTAATGACGACCATGCGAAGATAGCCAGCAAGTTTGCCGCGCTTTTCTGGTCGAGGCTCATATGTACTTTGCCCGTGGCGTTGAACATAACACTCTGCACCTACCCTTGTATGCATGACAGCTGCATAAATCTGGGCTTTTTGAGGGTGATCAGGATCATCTTCGTACAATTCTCGGATAATCATCGCTGCTAGCCGATCTTCCTCACGCTCTTTGCGATCCGTATGGTGATGAATCATCACAACAGCATATCCCGGTTTGGTACATTGACTTCGCACTGCCTCAAGAATCGCATGTCCTTGTTTAGCGAACGTCTTTGCCACACGATCATTGTAAGTCACGACAACAGGTTTGTACTCGTGTGGAAATAACTCACTAACGGTTCGTTGCAAATCCTCAATTAGCCGTGAACCATAACTATCCGCAACCGACTGAGGAAGAATGAAATATTGACGATCTAGGGGGTCACGCATATAAAATCCGGCGTTTTGGTCTTTAAGCAAGTTTAATCGGGTTTGACCCAAGGCATCCAAACTCACATGCTGTGTATTAGGTGAACTTCGAGCCGACAGTATTTTCCCGTTGCCAAAACGAATGTCCGGTACACTGAAAAGTCGCGTTTCCACGCTAATTGGTTTCTTTTCGAGTTCAATCGGTGTTGTTCCTAACTTAAGATCATGTAAACTTTCATATACGAAAGATTGAAGTAATTCACGTCGAAGGTGCGGCGCAAGAATGGTCTGTCCTTGATGCTGGCCTGAATCACTATTGTTTGTCTGATAAATAGGAAAGCAGAGAGGTGCTATAGCAGACCGATTGTTGCCTCGATTATCTAGGTAAATCACCACCGATGCATCATGTGGAACTTCGGCCAATTCAGCAGGAATTGGTTTTCGACAAGCCTGCACGACCCACTCTAGAACTGAGAGATTACTATCGGGAATAATGTACTCAGTAACATTTTGATCGCTCAGTCCAATTGCTTGGATTTCATACCAGCTATGTCCATAGTGATAAACGAAAGTTTTGTTCTTCCAAGGAGCAAATTCGTCATGCGAAAGACGCATCGGAAGAGCATCACGCCTAGTTATTTTGCTAGTCGCATCAACACAGAATCCTAGCTCATTTGTGGGTGTCACCGTTGACCGCAGAGTAAAGCCCACATGCTTAACTAAATTGCCGCCTATTGGCTCCGTACTCTTGCGAAAAAAGGCTTTGCCAGCCGACGGTTGCCATAAGTCTGAGCGAGCAAACAAAACCCCTTGCAGCCAGAAATCGAGAAAGCGGGTACATATTCGATCATTGTCTGGAGTGCGAAGAGTGTAATCCAAATTGAACTCACCCGGATAAGGTTCGAATGTCACATTAGTTCTGACTACAGGCAAATTATTCGGAGGCTCTTTCGCTGTATTGCTTACAACTAAATAAGGCATTTCATCTCGATCAACGATGGTGATAGGTGCTTTTAGTGAAAAACTGAGTTTGCGAATGATGTTCTGACGATTCTGATAGTATTCGTCAGGCGCATTATTTAGTCCTTTAATCCGATACAGTTTGTATTTGGAAGACAAGGCGGCTAAATTGACGATACGGAATATGTTCGTTTCTAGACTCATAAAATCGCACCCTTACTTCCAACACATTGAACGAAAAGAACAGCGCTGACATTCATCAGGATTAGAGGCGGTAGGTAGATCAAAAACTGATATTTCGCCGTCTGCTGGATCAACTGCTAAATTCATATCCAACGCAGATCGAGAAATGTAGTTGCTGGCAGCATATACATCAGTATCTGTTAGCTGATAATGCCGTTGCTGATTTGTCAATAACTGTATCTCTGTGAGTTGCAACTCAGTTAGCTGATAACAAAGGGGATCTTTCGGAAAATCTTTATGAGGTTTGCAACTCGTCAAAGCAAGTGCATACAACGCTAATTGCAGACGATAGTCATTAGAGGCGAAAGTATGAACCTTCCAATCAATGATGAGTGGAGGATAATCCGCAAAAAACGCAATAAGGTCAGGCGTCCCTTGCGCATTGACGCCATCAATCGTGAATGACAATGAACGCTGAGGTATAAGATGTGTTGCCTCAAGGAGTCGAGCATATAAATCCTTCATGCTCAAGAGATTATCTAATGCGAGTTCTATGTCTTGCCATGCAATGTCGATTTCTTTTTGGGTTATCTCTTCACAATACTCAACACTGAAGAATGCCGCAAAAGAATCTCCTGCTTCGGTGATTTTCATCCCTTCTTCACGCAGCCGATTGGCTAGAGCATATTTAAGCTGCCGATCAAATATCTCTTTGGCATACTTGAGTAAGTCCGAGCGTAAAATCTGCTGTCCGCGCTTCAATGTTGGCACATAGCGCATCAGGATAACCTGATCAACAATGCTGCCACGCCAAGCGTAGATAGTTTGGAGTTTAGAGAGCAAAAAAGCTTCGCGTCGATATGGGTCTTTTGCACGAGCTGCTGCAACATGAGTCTTAAAATACCATTGGCGCTGACATTTTCGAAAAAGGCGGCTGCTAGAAAATGACCATGTTGACATCTATTCTTTTCGCCCCTTCCTAGAACGCAGAAAAGCGAGGTACTCAACTAAGGCTTGCTCTTCATCTGGAGTGACCATACCGAAGCGATCTGGTGTACGTGGCAACTTGTCTGCACTGTCATTTTCGCTAGGAATAGGATGTCCAGCGAGTACCAATAGGTCCGCGTATGAGACTTCAAAGAGTTCACTTAACTTGTGAAGGATCGTCGGAGAAGGTTGTTTGATCTTGCCGCTTTCAACTTGGCTTAGATAAGCATTTGAAACACCCGTTGCTTTCTCTACTGCACGTAAAGAAAGTTGCTTAGATTCACGCGCAAGTTGCAAAAATTTACCGAGATTAGTGTTTACATTTTCGTCCATTTGCTAATTTTAGCAAGCAGCGCTAATTCTGTCAAGCAGATTATTTTAGTACCTAGTTATGCTTAACGTGTAATTTTCATGTCTTCTAATTGAAATATTACGCACTCCATTTGATCCGGCTTTGTAAAATCAGTTAAGAATTCAATCCCAAGGTGAAATGTATGGAAAAGAAAATAATCCGTCGCAGCATCACGATGACGCAAGAAATGCGTGACCGGTTGGCATTGCTGGTGAGTAAACAGCCGCGCGATACCACTGAAGCCGATGTCATTCGAGAAGCGGTGCGGTTGTATCTGGATAATCAAGAGGACATTATCGGCAGCCGCAAACACTTTCAAAAGTCACTGCAAGAGCGATTGGACAAGCTCGAAGCTGCGATGTCATTTCACCTCAATATTCTCATCTATCTACTGGCGGCACTGGAACCAGAAGGCAGCGCCGACCGTATCGCAGAGGCCATCATCGCTGCACGACGTGACGGTGAAACACTGTTGGCACAGATTCAAGCTGTTCGCGAGATGAAGGCTTCCAAGCGTTGAGCAAAGCAATTATCGTGGTGGACTTCGCCTATAAAGGAACTAAACGTAAAGGTCATGGCACAGGACGCAAAGGGCTGAGCTCCACACTGAAATACCTGCAATATCGGGACAAAGTACAAAATCAGCTTGCTGAGAATCGTGATTACGAGCGCTGGCAAGATCGAGGTATGGGACTTCACTGGCGCGAGATCATGAAGAACAGTGATTCACTTCAAAGTAAGCATGTGCTGGCATGGACATGGGTGATTTCGCCTGCACCTGACTTGATGGCGCTTGTGCCAGAAGAGCAGCGTCGCGATCTGGTGTGCGATCTCACCGAACACATTGTCGAGGATTACTACTTAGAACGTGGCTTCACGATCCCCGAATACAGTTTTATTCTCCATGATCGTGAGACAGCCTCGGAAGATAGCGGCGAATCGATGCAGCAGCTACATACGCATGTTGTACTGCCGGGTACTGCACCTCTGCCGGGTTTTGATCGCGAGGCTTTTTATAATAACAAAGAGCGCGGACATGATGCATTATTCCGTGAGATCGCCAGTCGTCATTTCAGCGAGGCACTGGATCGCATTGTGGGACCTGAGTGGATGCAACTGCGCCAAGAAGAACCTGACGTTGAACCTGAAATGCCCGATGTGGATGATTTCGAGGCATGGTTCCCACGCCGCTGAACGACAAACACCTCCTCGAATCACTCACTGCGCCGCCCAAAAGATTATCTACTCACTATCTCTTCTAATCTCAAACGCATCGCGGATTGCCGCGCGTTGCAAGCGATGAAACATCTGCGCCAAGTTCTCAGGCGTATAGGGTTGGCGCTTCTCCAGCCACCATTGCACCAGCGAAATTTGCGCCCCTGCCAGATAGTTCGCTAATACATCGAACGGGATGACACTTTCCATTTCAGTGAAAGCAGAACGTAAGCTGGCTTCGATTCCCTGTGCACTCCAGTCGCGGAGCATTCGCCTCAGAATCAGAAGGCTGTCCTTGCCCTGAAAAATCGGGGACAACAGCGCTCTCGCACCTTCAAGATGCTGGAATGCCAATATCATCCCCTGTGGTGCTGTAGAAGATAGAAGTTCTTCTCGTGAGTGTGGATAAAACGGCCCGAAATGGAACTCGCCCACAATGGCTTCATGACAGCTTATAAACAATTCATCTTTGTTATTGAAGTGCAAATAAAAAGCGGTACGCCCAATATTGGCACGATCAACGATATCTTGAACCGTAATCCCATCATATTCTTGCTCCTGCATCAGTTCGATCAGTGCTTTTTGCAACAGTTCGCGCGTTCGCTGTACCCGTCGATCAGATTTCACCGTGAGGCATCCTTAAACTTTAACCCTACTTTACTATACATAAAGTGATCCATTTAAGGTTTGTGAACAATTCGCGCATATTGTTCACAAACGAACAAATCCTACACCTTGATTATTGAAGTCCAACTGCAAAACACCGTAGTCTAGGCACAGTACTATTCAAGTTATGTAGGAGAAACAACGGTGTCACAAACTCAGACAGAACCCAAAGGTGTATCGACTACAAACAGGTCACCCGGAACGCCACGTTGGGTAAAGGTATTTGGAATCATCGCGCTCGTCCTAATCCTGCTGTTTGCCGTTTTGCACTTCAGTGGTGGGCATGGTCCTAGCAGTCATATACCTCCCATTGAGCATAGTGAACAGTCAATGCCTGATGGCGGCCACACACCATGATGGTTATGTCCCCTAGTCTCCGTAAGTTGGTACTCATTATTCATGTCACAAGCTCGGTCGGATGGATTGGCGCGGTCATTGCTTATTTAGCTCTCGTCATCGCTACTATGATGAGTCAAGACGTTCAGACCTTGCGTGCAACATGGATCGCGATGGGGTTAATTGGCTCGTTTTCTATTGTCCCATTGAGTCTCGTTTCGTTGTTAACCGGGCTTGTCATGTCGTTAGTCACCAAGTGGGGCTTGTTTCAACACTATTGGGTCTTGCTCTCACTTGTCCTAACAATCCTAGCCACCAGTGTCTTGCTACAGCACATGCAGACAGTGAATTTTCTCGCAGGTGTAGCAGTTCAATTGGATAATAGCAATATCGACGAGTTGCGGGGCGGGCTATCGGGTGAATTCTTTCATGCCGGTATCGGCCTGCTGGTGTTGCTCATAATCCAAGTACTTAATGTATACAAGCCGCGAGGCATGACTCCGTATGGATGGCGTAAGCAGCAGGAGCTACGTATTGAGCGCCAGACTATGGATGCAATGAATCCCTATCAACTTTGACGCGTTTAAGACGTATGGCAATCAGATCAGTCATGGGCAACACGGGAACTGGGTGATTTTCCGTTCTATGAGCGAGTATTCGTCAGGTCAAATCTCACATGCTCGTTTTTCTCAAGCAATCAATTTGTTGATTAGTCATTAAGGAAAGATCGTGATCAATTTCGAACCATTTCTTGAAGCTGTCGGACAGCAAATGCAGCCAGTGGGTCGTGTACAACACCTGATCGGTATGCTTCAGCAGCTTTTTATTTATAATCGTGATGATGCAACTATGGCTGATTTGGTGATGGGTTGGCAGGTTCTTGCTCTGCCAAAAAGTCAAAATGAGGAAGCATCCCTTGCACACCGTCGTAAGATCTGTGCCGATTTATCTATAATTGCTGCTCAGTTTACAAATGAGCCGGGAAATCTGGCGAACGCAGTGAAAACGTGGCAAGCATGGCAGGATGCTTTTCAGAGAAGTCATGATCCCCGTCAGACAGCTATGGCGAAGATTTTGGCTCGCGAACTCATGGAATTGCAATCCGTTTCGTAACGATCAATTTGGCTATACAGGACTAAATTTCAGGGCGAATTGTTAAAATCTGTTGAGATCTTTTTTTAAGCGCTTACCGGTTCGCAAGGTTAAGCGGCGGATGTAGCGGGGTGCAGGTTTTCCGCTCAACACCCCGCCTGCTTCACCCCTGTCAATAAGCTGCGTTTCGAGAACGAAGAGATTCTCTAGCTCAATGCGCTCACCAGCAATAAGACTTTCTGTCCATATATCAATCAGTGCTTCGAGCATCAATTGTATGTCATGGTTCTTCAATCGTGTACGCTGTCCAATTTGCTGTACTATGCGATTCTTTGTAAGTGTCATGAGATCACTTCTTTGGAGACTGGCAATCGTTTTTGACGATTTTGACGCATTTCTGTTGAACTAACTATTTGGACATTACCTTTGCTCTGCTTCTGTGTTTCAGCAGCAACTTTTGCCATCAATGCTGAGGCTGCCAATTCAAGCGTTGGATTGGATGTAGAGGCCGTTTCGACAGGTATAAACTCTGGTTTTGGTGAAACAAGTGATTCTTCTTGGTTCAAATCCAGTGAGATGCCACGCTCCAATAGCAGCGGTTGTATATCTTTAGTGGCATTGAGCCGCTGTTTCCAGTCGTCGCGCTCATAAAAGCGTGTCAGGCGCGCGTTCAATATAACTTGAGTGGCAAATCCTACCTCAACGTAACGAGCGAAAATCGTGCAGTTACCCACCTGTGGGGTAACCACCTCATCATCTGTCAGTAAGGGACGCTGTCGGAGATGGCTATTGGGATCGTCGGTATTCGCATCCGTTGTGGCTGTCCCACTGGCTTTGCTATAGAACTCAGCCGTATCCGCATCACAACCGCCATAAATCACCTGCGTTGCTAGACCCGTGAATAACGACTGCGTACCTTCGTTGCCATAAATCATATGAAACTGCCCTTTGGTCTGAGCACCAATCATGATCGAGATACGGCGCTTGCGGACAAGATTCACATCGGCTACCAAACTATCCAGTTTACCGAGAGTTGGGAATTCATCAAGGATCACACCGACGGGAACGGGCAGTGGCCCTTTATTGCGCTCACCGATAGTATCGAGATCCAGCATCAGCTTACGTAGCGTCGCCCCCAAGTAAGATGCATAAACCGCACGCATCCGTCCAGGACAGGTCAGCACGACCACCGTCGGCTGTTCGACAATGAGCTCGGTATCAAAGTCCGAAGCCGAAGTATTGGCACGGACATCGGTGGAAGCCCAACCCGTAAGTGCGGTTGCCAGCGTCGCCACCACATTGGATGCAACCTTACCATCTGACCCGACTGAGGCAATGAAACTGTTGGCCAGCAGTGCCGCATCGTCCTTTTTAGAAGCCAGCTTCTGAGCTAATCCCTTGAGATCATTCATAGCATTGTAGATTTCACCTAAGTTAGGGAAGCGGATCAGACAAGCAGCCAGCAGTGCCGCTGCGCTATCTGTCCAAAAGCGATTGTCGCCTGCCGCCGAGGGTACAAGCACATCCGCAATGGCGCGGGCATCAGAAACGTTGTCAATGCCTTCGGCTAGATTGTAGCGCGGGCCAACGGCGCTGGTCGGATCATGAACCACTACCAGATGGCGCGTCACAGCCGCATACTTGAGGATATGACTCGTTATTTCACCTTGCGGATCTGCCACGATGAGGGAGTGTCCCGCCAGCATCCGGTCGGCAATAGCGGGCAGAATAATCCCCTGTGTTTTACCCGAACCGGGGCCGCCGAGTGTCAGAATACCACGCGCCACATCCTCACCACTGAACGAGAACTTTCCCATGCCGAGATCAAGGCGGCGTTTGTTCTCGCCCCAGAATGCGCCGAGCAGCGTTAAACCTTCCGCATCCTCACGGCGGAACCGCTTGTACTCCCGCATGGTGCAGAAATGCGAAGAACCGAGTGCGCCACGTTTGACCTGTGGATTGCGGAGTCGATCCACCCGTTCTCGCAGCCAGCCGCCGTTCTTGATACCACTGTGGAGCCCGATGGTCACGAAAATCCAGACTAGAATCAAGATCATGCCAAACAGGAACAAGCGCATCGCATTCACATTAGACGGTGCGCCATTGAGGAACTGGATAAAGCCACTGGCTGTCTGGCGTCCACGCATGGGCTGCACCGCGATATTCCCCAACAGCATGAGATAAAGCGCTGATACGCCTATCAATACAACGCCATAGGTTACCAGTTGTGTGCCGCGTCTCCAGCCCATCCCGTGCTGTGAGTCACTGGTGCGTTGGATACCGGCTCCAAGCAGCGCACTGACGATGATCGGTGTGAGGGGTGTCAAACACAGCAGCGGAAGGAGACACCCACCCAGCAGAGTGCGTCCCTCCGTGAACAACCAATAGAACATGAGCGATGCCTTCTATTCAGTGATCATGGTCCAATCAACTGCGCATATTGGAATCAATCAATGCCGTCGCCTTCGGCTAGAAATCCAATTCCGGTGTAGTGGGGGTAATCCCCGCTTCATCTGGCTTGTCCAAAGGTTGCGTTGGGTTCGTAGACAACCCCTCAGCCTCAATGCGAGCATCTTGCTCAGCATTCGGGTTATAAAGATGCCAATCGGACGGGTCGCGAATAAGGGTCATGCCATCATTCTGGTAGGCTTTGAAGTCGTCGCCCTCCAGCGTCTTCCAATCCACCGGCAGTCTTTCCAGCCGTGCCACTTCTTCAGCCAATTCCGGTCCATCCAGTACCCCCGGCATCAAATAGCTGTTGAATTCTTTCCCGAATTTTTCAGCAGCATCAATGGTTTCAAAGTGCGCCATCTCCAACATCTTAAAAGGCTCATCTTGCGTTAGTGCTGGAATGGAAGCGGCCTCCGGGTCGTGTTCAATACCGGGGTAGACCACCATCTGCAAAGCATGTCCTAAAGATTGGCCGTCCAAGTCATTGACGGGCAGTGTATCCAACCGCCAATACGGGTTCTCGACCGCCGGTGGAACAGAATCTTCAATTGACTCACCTTCTGTATTCCAATAAGGGTTGATCTCCCCTTCCAACTGCTGCGCCAATGTTTCGAATCGGTCGGATGGCCCTTGCGTGAACAGGCGTGTGTCGGCTCTATTCCCGTCCAGCCAGCCATTCTGCATACCCATCAGTTCAGCCTTATGCATCATGGCTTCTAGTCCGCGCTCGTCATAGACTTCCAGCAGCCCATCTCGTGCTTGCTCCGCTTGTTCATGGGCATATTCATCATCCGAGTCATAAGTATTGAGTGTGACGGACTGCATCCCTAAATAGCCACCGGGTTCTCGCCAGTACTTCTCGACGGCCAGTTCCTCCGTCCATGGATCAGCCCCCTGCACCACCACCGCATAATTTACGCTGTCATTCACCGGCTGGAGCAGTTCGGTTGGCGTTTGCTCGAAAGTTGCTTCAAACCACTCCGTGCCTTCCAGTGTGGCATTTGCTTCACGGTCGAGGGTCAATCCATCAGCCTGTTCACGAACCATCATCGGTGTATCCGGTTCAGTAGCCATCTCAGAGATACTCAGTTCATAGTCGCGGATGGTGGTAAATGGATCGGGTGGTCCCTGTGTGAATAAACGGGGATCGTCGCGATCGGGATTGATGACCCGTGCTTCCACACCCGCCAGTTCTACCAGCATCATAGCGGCTTGCAAATCGCCTTTGTCCAGTAAGTCATGAGCCGTCTCAGCATTGGCTCGTGCGGTTTCCCAATCGGGTTGAGGAATGAGCAACCGTTCGTACTCATGATCTTCTTCTCCCCATGACTTCGTTACGTCCAGGCGCGATGCACCATTGGCGGCAATCGCATCTACGCTATATTCCAGAGATTGTTGGTCCTCTTGCGGCATGATTTGCTCCATGACTCGTTCGCGTTCAGTGATAAAGGGATCAGACGGCGCATCAACCTCAAAGAACACGCGCGGGTCGTCGCGATTAGGGTCGAGATAGCCACCCGCCACCGCCATACGCTCCGCTTGATTGAGTGCCGCCTCTAACCCCTGCGTTTTGAGGGCATTTTCTAACTCGCTTTCATCAGTCTGGGCTTCGTCCCACATGCCATATTCAGCAATCGTGAAGGTATCGAAGCGCCGTTCGCTGCTATCCAGCCACGTTTTTACCGCTTCCAGTGACGGTAGATTGTTCGGGCCAATACCATAACCAAAGTAGTAATCGGCTTGGGTCGTTGGGACCTTCTTCTCCATTGAATTGTTTTCATCCCGCGATACAGATCGAGCAGGCGTATTCAAATAATCTGGATTTTGAGCCACCGCGTCTAAATGTTGCATCAAGCGGTCAGAGCGCTGACGACTCGATAGCGGTTCATGGGCGTTCATGGTCGCCTCCAATCACCATCGACTGAAGTTGCTGAACACCTACAGGCGTGAAGACACCCACGGGTCTAAAGGCATTGGACGACTGAATGGTGCGCTGAATCAGGAGTCTCACCGCCATCGAACGCTTGACCTGCCACTCGTCCGCCAATTGACGTAAGCGCTGATCTTCTTCCGGGCTGAGGCGGACACTAAAGCGTGACGATTTGGACGCGCTCATAGTTCTATCTCCCAGTTGTCGCGGGCGTAATCAGCGATGTCGCGGGTCGCGTTCGGTTCGATCTCCACACCGCGATCCTTGTCCCACAATTCACGTTGATCAGTCACCAGTGCCATGCCTTCAGCCGCATCAAAACAGTGGTCAATCCCATTTTTCTGCGCGACTTCAATCAGGTATTCAGCGGCGGTATAGGCTTTGTCCCACTCCCCTGGCACACAGGGCGCCAGTTGGGCTTCCATCTCCCCCGTTTCAGGATTGCGCCCCAGGGATAAGATGCTGGTGACGCAATTCTCTCGATCATCCTTGTCGGGTTGAAAGACCCCGATCCAGTATGCGGTCCCGGTTTCAGCATCGTAAAATGGCGGAGGGTCTTTGGTCGGGTCAAACCCTTCCGCTTGGATACCAATCGCATTCAAAGCTTGAAAGGCGGGCTGATCTTCAACCGGCAGATATTGTTCGGCAACTGGAGCGACTCCACCCAATTCAACGGCGGTCTGAAGCAGCGGATCCATCATGTAGTCCGGCGGGTCATCCCGTCCAGCAATACTGCCGTCGTCCAGATCGCGCAGGTGTTCGTAGGCAGCGTATTCTTCGGGAGCAGCACCGCGCCAGTTCTGCGGTTCGGGATTCATGGCTAAGGCTTGCTTTTCAGCAAACTCAGGCACTTGATGGACAGCCAATCCCTGATCATGAATTTGTTCCTGCAGCGTGTGGTAGTAGGCTGCCGCCACATCCACATCCTCAAACGTGGCAATCGGCAGGTAGCTCCCGCCTAGATCGCCGGTGTCGAGGTTGGCATACACATCCATCGCGCCGATCTCATAACGGGTGTTGTCCTCGGTCTCGCGCTCCACACCAATCAAGCGTGCGTCATGCCAACCCCAGTTTTCATCCAGCGGTTCGGGTCGTTCAAAGCCCTGCAACCCATCCTGCGAGGGCGGCATATCCAGCAGTTCATCCACATCTTGGGGCACGAAACGATCATCGTCCGGCAGCCACGGATCATTGAGCGCTGCATAACCGAAGTCGGCGGACGTGCCAGTGAACAAGTCGTCCGGAAAGGGATCATCCGGCAAGGTGTAGGGTTCGTCGGGCAGTCCCCAATCCTCATAGTCAATGGGAGGCGGCTCTGGCATGAAGTCATTGACGCTCATGGCCTTACTCCTGTGAAGGGTGAAGCATCAAGGGTTTGGGGGCAGCACGTCCTCTGAGTTGTGCCAGAGCATACTCGGTCGCCTGGATGACCTGCGGCTGAAAGCCCTCCCAGAAGCCGCGCAGCACCTCTAAGCGGGTGGTATCACCCGTTGCAATTCCGTCAAGTCGCTCTTCCAGTTGAGCGGTGTAGTCATAGGCCAGCACCCCAGCAAAATGACCGGTCAGGAAATCGCACAAATGCATCCCATTTTCCGAAGGAACCAGCCGCTTCTGGCTGAGCTTGACATAGCCCTTGTCCTTCACGGTTTTGACCATGCTGGCATAAGTCGAGGGCCGTCCAATCCCCCGCTGCTCCAGCGCCTGTATCAGCCCTGCTTCGGTGTAGCGGGCGGGCGCACGAGTCTGGTGTTCCTCAACCTGCAGCGCAACCAGCTTGAGGGGCTGGTTTTCGGTCAACAGCGGCAGTGTCGTGTCTGTTTCCACGTCGTCGCCCTCATCCGCCGGTTCTTGATAGACTTTGAGAAAGCCATCGAACAGCAGCGAACGTCCCTGCGCCCGGAATTCCATCGGAAACGGTTGTCCCTGTACTTTGCCAGCATAAATGACGGCACCCGTGAGGCTGTAAAGGGCCGGAGCCATCTGGGAGGCCATGAAGCGCTTCCAAATGAGGGCGTACAATGCCGCACAATCCCCTTTGGCCTCCTGTGGCAAACGCTGCACATCGGTTGGGCGGATGGCTTCGTGCGCTTCCTGTGCATTGGCCGTTTTCACGGTGTAGGTGGGGGCTTCCGGTGGCAGGTAGTCGGTGCCATGCTCACAGGTGATAAAGCCGCGGGCTGCGGTCTGGGCTTCAGGCGCAACCGATACGCCATCGGTTCGCATGTAGCTAATCATCCCTTGTTCGTAAAGAGTCTGTGCTAGTGTCATGGTCTTTTCAGGCGATAACCCCAAGCCTTTGGAAGCCGCTTGTTGCAGCGATGCAGTGGTGAAAGGTGGCAAGGGATGACGCGCTTTAACGGTGCGTCCGGTATTCCCCACCCAGAGCTGGGCATAATTGAGCAGCCCCGCCAGTTTGTCCAATGGTTCGCGGGCTTTAAAGCTGCTGTCTGCCCCTTTAATCTGGTACAGCTTGGCTGTAAATTCTTCATCGTTAGCGGTCAGTTTGAGCGCCAGTGTCCAGTAGCTTTCCGAGGTGAAACCTTCGATTTCTCGTTCGCGTTCGACTACTAGCCGTAGGCAGACACTCTGCACCCGTCCGGCAGAGAATTTGCCATCCAATGCTTTGGCGGCCAATGGCGAAGCCAGATAACCGACCAGACGATCCACGATGCGCCGCGTCTGCTGGGCTTCAACAAGGTTGACATCCAGTGTACGGGGATGGGCGACGGCTTCGATCACTGACTCTTTCGTAATAGAGTGGAACATCACCCGATAAACCGGCTTTTCTTTCGGCATATTCGCCAGCTTGAGGATATGCCAGGCAATGGCCTCGCCTTCGCGGTCCGGATCGGTAGCTATATAAACCGCTTCAGCCTCCTTTATGGCTTTGAGCAGTTTCTTAACCAGATTGCCTTTGCCGGGCAGGACTGCATAGGTCGGACGGAAATCCGCAGCAACTTCGACACCCAGTTCGGCTTCGGGCAAGTCACAAATGTGGCCGAGGCAGGCTACTACCTGCCAGCCTTCACCTAAATAGCCAGCGATCTTTTTGGATTTGGCGGGCGATTCGACGATCATCAATTTCATGACGGTTTCTCCTTCCGAACCGGCTTGGCTGCCGGTTCTGCTTTTTCAGGGGCTTTGTGTAAGCTGAGATGCGCGGCCAGTTCTCTTTCGCGCAGGACGAGCCAGATGGGCCATTCGCGATAGGCGTGATAGGCTTGTTCCTC
This sequence comes from Anaerolineaceae bacterium, assembly GCA_016124855.1. Classification (GTDB taxonomy): domain Bacteria; phylum Chloroflexota; class Anaerolineae; order Aggregatilineales; family Phototrophicaceae; genus CFX2. Next base: position 19,681 of record WGMX01000065.1, read on the forward strand.
TATTGCTTGCCACGGCGGCGCATTAGATTGTTTTTTGGACATGGTTTAGGTACTCCGGAAACGGGCGAGTTCGCCGACGGTCGGACGGTTGTAGAGGTACCACAAGCCTTCATCTTGAATATCGAGGACATAGTGAAAGCGTGGCAAGGCGGCGATAATGTCGCGGTGCTGTTGGTTCAGGTGTTGGAAAGCGGCATCCTCGTGGAAGACATTCATACCCTGCCGCTGCGAGAAGATGACCCGGATGGGACTGTTCTCAAACACCAAACGCGCTTTGCCCTCCAGCATGACACTCATCTGCTGGTCAATCGAAATCAGTTTCTTGCGCCGGGTACGGAAGGTCTTGGCGGCTTCTATGAGAAAGTCCAAGAGCGACGGATGGCGCATCAGGCGATAGACCTCATCCACCGCGATAATGCGCGGGGTTTCATCGATCAGGCTGTCGCGGCGGATGGCACTCAAAACTTGTGTGTAAGCCAACGCCTGTAAGATGGGATCACTTTCCAGATCGTGAAAGCTAAAGACGCGCGGCCCGATCCAATCGCGTCCGCCGCGGGTGAGATCGACATTGGTTGCGCCATTCAGGAAACTCGACCATGGGCCACTGCCGGTACATAAGCCGGCGATCTCTTGTGCCAGATTACGGGCAATGTTCTTGGTTTGGGGATTGTCGCCCAAGCCCGACAGCACATCGCACACGACATCACAGGTTGGGGACAAATCCGGGGTAACTTTTCCCAACTCTGGAAATCCACCGAACAAGACTTCCAGTGCTTCACCCAGTAATCCTCGCTCCAGATTTTCGCGCTGCCCACCGGACAGCGACCGTCCCATCACTGTTTCATAGATGCGGATGGTGTGATTCTTCTGCTCAATCAGGGTCGGAAACATCACATCCTGCGGGTTAAGACAGGTGGCTTTGGCGCTCATCACATACCACGGCAGCCCGAAGGCTTCCGCGATGTACTTGCCGTGCCCCATCGGTTCCAGCATGTCGAAGGCGATCCCGGTCTCGGCATATTCACGGGTCAGGTAACAGTTCAGGGTAAAGGTCTTGCCATAACCCGATGAACCCACCCAAATTTCATGGGTAGCGCGTTTATCACGCCATGAATTGTGAAAAACCGGATAGAAGGCACCGACCGCTTCCCCCCGCAAAACCCCATCGGTGGTCGCCAATTTGCGGTAACCCAAAGGGGAGAGCATCAACGCTAGTTCCCGCGAGGTGACTGGCCACGAGGTATCCGGCAGCCCAATCTCTTTGGTACTTTTCGGTGAGAAAAAACTGACCGAACGGGCCAGCAGTTCGCCCACTTCCTGGCGCAAACTGAACCATGCCCGCGTTTCCGACTGGATGGCCTGTACCCGTTCTTTGAGTGTGTCCAGATCATCCGCCGCGACGGCAATATGGACACCCACTGTATGCAGCAAATCCCCGGCATTGATCTCCGCCAAGGTCTTGCGGCAGTCGGTGATGCGCTGCACCGAACGGCTGTCTTCACCGGTGACACCGGCTAAATGCACTTGATAAGCTTGGATGATATTCTCAACCGCGTTGATGCCGCTGTTGCGGTCATACGATTTGGGAATGTCGACACAGATCGCGAGAGGGAAATTGAGGAGCAGCAGCACCGGCAGCGGACGAAAGAAATTCCAGGTGGCCGGTGCAAACTCGTAACTAGACAAAACCGTCCAGTAAGGACGACCACCGGGACGGCCTGTGGGTGCTAAATGCCAGAAGGGTGTTTCCCTTAGGGCATATTGCCCCTCAAACAGTGGCGGCCAATCGGCCACTGAAACGGCGGTGTCGAAGGCTGAGGTCATGGCTGCCGCTTGGGCGCGTGGATTATGCTCTGACCAAAGCGCCATCCCGCATAACGCCCGTTGGTAAGCTGCATCGGCTTGCAGGGCTTCATAATGGCGTCGGTACTCCATGAGCAATTGTGCCCGCTGCACATCATCGGTGTTGCTAATGGTTTGTCCCACCGCTTCAATCTTATCGTCGAGGGTGGCAGGCATCTGCCAGCAGACGAAACGTGCCGGTCCCGACAGCGTCCGCGCCCAATTGGCAAAGCGCGCTTGTAAGGAAGACACGCCTTCTTCGGTGGCGTGCAGCGTGATGTCAAAAGGTTCCAGGCGGAAGGTGTGAACTGGATTGCTCATGACCCCTCCTCTAATGGATCGCTGACAAAGCGCAGGCCATCATCGTGATCGGCCTCGACAGGCGACGTAAACAATGTCCACTCGCGCAGATCAATGCCCACATCGGACTGGAGTGAGGCAAAGACTACAGACCCCTCTAACTTGGCTAATCCAGACGGCAGTTCCAACGTTGCAGCCAGTTTGCCCAATCCACTGGATGGTTGATGAGCTGCTGCCAAGAGCAGCGCTCCACGCACTTGATACAACAAACGCTGCCACAGCGGCAGACCGCCGCGCATCCCGGTCATGACCAGCAGCGTAATGCCACAAACTGCCCCAACCGGTACAGAAGCCCCGGCTGAAGCAAAGCGGACGATGGTGTAGACCAATCCCCCGCCGACTGCGGCCAGCAGCAGCCGCTTGAAGGGGATGCCCAGAAACCCTTTCTCATCCCGCAGCAGCACATGTGATTTGAAATCAGCTGACATGGGGTTGCGCCGTTAGGTAAAGGCGATGAGCGTGGTCACGCTGGCGGCAAAAATCACAAACAGCAGCCCGATGACCACCTGACTGGCGGCCTTCGGATTGTCCTTATGGAGTCGAATGGCAGCGCCGTGCCTTGTAGCAAGGTCGGTTTCTGCCAAGCGCTCCCCGAACCGGACAGGCAAGTTTCCAAGCATCCGGCTCTCCAGATAGTTAGTACGTTCATATGCGTTCATTGGCGTTTCA
>WGMX01000037.1 GCA_016124855.1 Anaerolineaceae bacterium
CCGTCATCTTTGAGTTCTTGGAGGTTTATTACAATCGGCAACGCTTACATTCCACTCTTGGCTATTGCACTCCCGCTGCTTTTGAGGCAGCCTTTACCGGATGAATCTTTTGACTCTCCACAAAACTGGGGCAAGTCCACTCATAAAACTTTTATTGGCAAAGTTGGCAGCAATTTCGGCAATTTCAACCGTTTTTTGTCAATTTTGATGCTGATTCGGCGGATGGCTCGGCTAGAAATGCGGCAATTGGGGTGGGGAATGACTGTCGCCAAGATTGCCAATTGCGTAGTTCCAAGTCGCAAGATTCAAGTTCCAAGAGAAATACAATTGAACCACAAAGGCACAAAGAACACTAAGAAATGCCGAGAGAAAGACGTATTTAGTGTAGAACAAATGGGCTGAAAAAGCAAGTTATAGTTTGGTTTGAATAAGGGCAGAAGCAGGATTGAAGTTAGGGTGTTCTTCGGCTCATTTGCGTCTGTTTGTATCTCTTGCGATAATATGCAAAACAGTTCTGTTCACCAGATGATTCATCTCCATGACACACTTCTTCATTTCTTACGCCAAAAAAGATACCCGTGAACTCGCGCTTCAATTGAATGATGCGCTTAATGCGCTGCCAAATGTTACGGCGTGGGTCGATAAATCGCTCAAGGCAGGACAAAGTTGGGAACTCCAAATTCAGAAAGAAATCGACCGCTGCGATTACATGATTGTGCTTTATTCGCCGGACATTAATCGGCATAAACGCGGCGAAGAAGAAAGCTATATATTGAGAGAAATCCATTATGCCAAGAGGATTGCCCGTAAACAAATTATTCCGGTGATGGCGCAAATTACCGAACCGCCTATGATACTTGTGATGGAGCAGTATATCGACTTTACAATTCCTAGTTTAGAGGTAACTGATCTCATAACTGCGATCTGTGAAGAAGTTGGGATAACATCTGTTCCGGTGTCAACCTCAGCAACGGGACTTAGGTTACAAGCCACAGGAATCGTTCGCGACACCAGCCTTTCCCTGATGCCACAACCCTTCGCATGGATTGACATCCCCGGCAAAGGCTACCGTATCGCCAAATACCCTATCACTAATGCACAGTTCGCTAAATTCGTTGAAGCTGATGGCTACAATAATCGCCAGTGGTGGACAGACGAAGGTTGGAAAAGTTGTGAAGAAGGGTGGTATTACGACAAATCTAGTCATACATGGTTGAAATCAGATAAGCCTTGGTATCAACCACGCTTCTGGACTGACAAAGATTGGAATACATCATTACAACCAATTGTAGGAATATCATGGTATGAGGCCACAGCATTTTGTGCTTGGCTCGGTTTTGTCACTCAAGAAATGATCAAATTGCCTACAACACAACAATGGCAATATGCTGCACAGGGTGAAAACAAGCTGATCTACCCGTGGGGGAATGGTTGGGATAGTGATTTCTGTAATAATTCGGTCAAACCTCGCGATAGCAATTACACGACATCTGTGAATACATTTGAGGGTAAAGGCGATAGTCCATTCGGTGTTGTTGATATGGCTGGAAATACATGGGAATGGTGTCAAGATGCACATAGCAGCAAAATCAATAATTTTGACACAAAAGCAATTCGAGGTGGTTCATGGCAATATAAAGAAGTAGTGTACTTTAGTTGTTCATCATCCTATGGAACTCCTTCAATAAATCGAACAGAGGACTTAGGTTTTCGCATCTGTCTCATTGAATAGGCTTCCTGCAATAGGGAATGAATAATGTAGGATTGTGAATTAACGAGCGGGCAGGATTAATCCAGCCCCTACAAAGACAGTACTTTGGCAGTAGGGTCTTTATGACTGTATTCGTTGATCTAGGTCTAAAATTACGGTTTGTCCTCATCTGGTGTGGAACTTATTATGACGAAATCTTTCCCAATACGGCGCAGTCCACGATTGCAAGGTTATGATTACAGCCAAGAGGGCGCATATTTCGTCACGATTTGCACACATGGTCGTGAGCATCAATTTGGGGTAATTCAAGATGGGGAGTTCAATCCTTCGGCAATCGGAACAATTGCGTTCGAAGATTGGCAGATGATTACCTCCCATTATCCGAGTGTCGAGTTGGATTTGTTTGTGGTTATGCCGAACCACGTTCATGGTATTGTTTTTCTCGTAGGGGCGGAATTCATTCCGCCCGCCGCAAACCAACCATCCCCGATTTCCAAGTACGGTTTTCTGTCACAAGTTATCGCGGGTTACAAGGCAGGTGTGACACGGCGAGTCAATAAACTAGATAACCCGACGGGCAGGATTAATCCTGCCCCTACAAAGATATGGCAGCGCAGTTTCCATGACCATATTATTCGCAACGATGGAGAATTAAATCGAATACGCGAATATGTGATGAACAATCCTAAGCTGTGGGAGCAGGATCGGTTTTATGGATAGGCGTAGGGAATTGATGGATAGGTAGAAGATAACGGGCGGGATTAATCCCGCCCCTACAAAGATTGGTGGGTTATGTGATCGGAACCATGTGGATGATGGTCACGCCACCGCCGCCTTCTTTGGGCAGGGCTTCGGTGACTTTGCTAATCAACGGATGATGCTCCACCCGTTCACGGACGGCCTTCTTGAGCGCACCGGTTCCCTTGCCGTGAATGATCCGCGCAAAGGGCAAGCCGCTCATATAGGCGGCATCGACGTAAGTTTCCAAACGCTTAAGGGCTTCGTCCACCCGTTCGCCGCGCAGATCGAGTTCCAATCCCGGTGATTGTCCGCGTGGGGCAACCGGATCAGGCGATTTCTCATACTCACGCTTATGTCCACGCTTGATCTCGCGCTTCTCGCTGCGCGTCCGATGGGTGATTTCGTCTAGGCCAGCGCGTACTCGCAATGTGCCGACCTGTACAGTCGCGTTGTTTGGTTCGAGTTCGGTGATGGTTCCCTCGGCGTTCAACTTCGCCAGCCAAACGGTTTCACCGAGGCGCGGAACCCATGTGTTCTCGACCACCGTTTCGCCTTCGTCGGGAACGCTTTCCTGCGCATTGTTCGCCAACAAAGCGGCTTCTTCCTGCACCTGCTTGAGCATATCCAATGGAAGTGATGCCGTTCGCATCTCGTTCCGCAGCCGCTTGACTTCGCGCTGGAAGGACTTGATTTCCTCGTCAGCCTGCCGTCGTGCGGTCGCGACAATGTTACGGCGTTCATCTTCGATTTTGTCGAGGCGTGATTGCAGTTCGGCCTGCTGTTCCTCGACTTCTTCGCGCAGCGCCGTAATCAGGCTGCGATCACGCCGGATTTCTTCGCGCGTCCGTTGGATTTCATCGAGCAGATCATCTGCCACTAAATCTTCGGTAGTGACGAGGCTGCGGGCGCTCTCGATGATGTCCTCGCTCAAACCTAAACGGGTGGCAATTGCCAGCGCGTTGGAGCGCCCCGGCAAACCGATAATCAGGCGATAGGTCGGGCGCAGTGTCGCCAGATCGAATTCCACGCTGGCGTTGCGAACACCGGGTGTTTCCACGCCGTAGATTTTCAACTCTGGATGATGGGTAGTCACCACCGTTGTAACTTGTCGATCTACCAGATGGGTCAAGATCGCCCGCGCCAACGCTGAACCCTCAGCCGGATCAGTTCCCGCGCCGAGTTCGTCCAAGAGTACCAGCGATTTGTTATCGCACTCCCGTAAAATTGAGATGGTGTTGGTCATATGCGATGAGAAAGTACTCAACGACTGCTCGATGCTTTGCTCATCACCGATGTCAGCGTAGACCCCATCAAACACGCTCAGCTTGGCATCCTCGGCTGGCACTTGTAAGCCGCACTGCGCCATCAAGGTTAGCAGGCCAATGGTCTTGATGGCGACGGTTTTACCACCGGTGTTTGGCCCTGTGACGACCAGTACCCACGTCGCTTCATCAAACTCCACATCAATCGGCATCACATTGCCTTTGAGCAGCGGATGTCGCGCGGCTTTCAGGGTGATGGTGCTGCCGGGATGTGCAGGATTATTGGGTCGTGGCCGGAAGGGGAAAAGGATCGGTTCGGTGGCTTTGAGCTGCTCGGCGTAATGGGCTTTGGCAAACACAAGGTCGAGATAGCCCAGCACTTCCACCGTTCGCACAACTCGATCTGATTCATAGCCCACTTCGGCGCTCAAATCGGTGAGGATGCGCCGGATTTCCTTCTCCTCGTTGAGCTGAAGTTCGCGGTATTCGTTATTCAACTCCACGGTCGCCAGCGGTTCGATAAACAAGGTCGCGCCGGATGACGATGAGTCATGGACAATACCGGGGATACGTCCCTTAAACTCGGCTTTGATGGGGATGACGTAGCGTCCGTTACGGGTGGTTATGATGGCTTCTTGGAGGAACTGCCCATTGGTGGTCGAGCCAATCAGCCGCATGAGGCGCGTCTGAAGTTTGTCGTAAGCCACTTTCAAATCCCGCCGGATAATCGCAAGCTGTGGACTGGCGGTATCCAACACTTCGCCTTTTTCGTTCAACACACGGGCGATGGAGTCCTGTAAATCGGTACATTCCTCAATCTGGTTGGCGATGTCCGAAAGCAGCGGATAACTACCTTTCATACGTCCAACCGTGCGTTTGACGGTTGTGCCGCGTCGAAGGGTTTGGCGGATGTCCAACAACACCTGCGCTTCGATCATAATGCCGCGCGTAGCTTGAATGGCTGGCTCACGCACGTCGCGCGCGCCACCCAACGTAAAGTTGACCTTGTTCTCGGTCAGTAGACGGGCTTCGGCGGTTTCCTGCTGCCACGTCACGGCTTGATCAAGGTTTGTGGTCGGATGGAGCGCTCTTGCGAGTTCTGCTCCTGCCGAAAAGGTGGTATGTTTGGTCAATTGCTCGAGTATTTTAGGCAGTTCGAGCGTCTGCGTCGATTTTTCGCTTATCATGATGCGTGCTGTATTTCCAGTAGTCGATAATCAGTCGATTATAAATAGTCGCTATTAGATTCAGGATAACAAATTAGGATGAAGACGTGCTCAAATGAACTACAGGGAACACGTAGCCTGCTGAGGGGTTTGGGCGGCGCGAAAGTAGTATAGGGGCGTAGCTTTCAGATGTCAATCGTGAGGTTGGCAAGGGGTCAGGATGGGTTGAATACTAGTGGCTACCCCTAGCCAGAATTCGTCAGGCAAGGGATCGTCAAAATCATCACTTGTCCAAATTGCGCCCGGATGTAAGCCCAGAATGCGAGGTTTAGTCAAATCAACTTCTGCCGGTTCTGTTTCACCATCTATATGTTCTCGTAGTAATCGCTTTTGTTCAGGCGATAGACTATCCACAGCTTTCAATAAATCATCAAATTTTATGTTGAGCATTGGATTTCGCTCCCTTAATTATCAAAATCATTATAGCAGGTGATGCGTTAAGTAGTCACGCCGCTGAATAAGGTTTGATAGGCCACGATGGTAAAGTAAATTCCTGCGAGAAATGCAAGGATGCTGACCGACAGCCAGCCGATGCCGCCGAGAAAGAAGCGTCCGCCTTCGCTAGCGGTTAAACGCCGAAAAACATTTTCACGTATATCGGCATGTTCAGCTTGGGATTGGATAGCTTGCCAACCGATTTTGATGAACGGCCAACCACGCTCCAGACCGCGCCGCGCAAGGAAGAAAGCGGCGACCGCAAAGATCGCGTTCAGTGAGCCAAGCAGCATAAAACTAACCTATGACATATAAAACGAATCATCATGAGGATGATTATACGAGCCTATGAAGTGAATTTGCTACTTTGGGATTCTATAAAGCGGAAATAGCGCTGGCGACTTTATTGTAGTTGGCTGGCTTTTGCAGGTAAGTAATGTTCAACTGCTTGAGCATATTGGGGTCGGGGTTTTCTCCGGCGGTGAGCAAGAAGAAAGGGCGACTGTCACCGTTTTCGCGCAGCCATTTTGCCACATCTAGGCCGCTGACCACACCGATCCAAAAGTCGATGAAGATGGCGCGGGCGGTCACATAAGGCGCTTTCTGGAGCAGATGCAAACTCCCGGGTTCGGCGTCTGGAAGATGCAGCACGTTTACCCCGCGCGTCGAAAGGCCGAGACTGAAGAGTTCAGCTTCAATATCATCATCTTCAATGTAGACTACATCAATTCCAGCCATAACTCACCACAGGACTTCTCATCACACTTATACCTCTTACCATACCTCACAAATAGGGCCTTTTGTCCCTTAAGAATTAGGGGATATGCTATTCAGGTATAGGAAGTGTAAAACTAAAGGTACTGCCTGTGCCGATTTCGCCTGTGAAAATGAGTTCGCCGTCTTGCAGTGCCAATATCTGTTTGGCTAAGTAGAGATGCAGACCCGTCCCCGCGTGGGCACGTACCAGCTTATGATGGCTGCCACGCCAGAAGGGTTTACCGATGTGTTCCATATCTTCGGGGTTTAGACCAATGCCGTTGTCCGCCACACTGAGCAGTACGTGCGTACCTAAATTATCGACCGACAGTTTGATCTGCCCACCGTCCGGTGTGTAACGTATGGCGTTATCCAGCAAATTGGTCAAGATGATGAGGCTCTGATAAAAATCGCCATGTGCCAGCGGTACAATATCTGGCGCTTGAATGGTGATATTGTGTCCATGCTGCTTGGCTTGGTCACGGGTGTGTTCCCATGCCTCGCTCAATAAATCGGTCGAGAGAAAGTTGACAGGCTCAATCCGTATTTTGCCGGTTTGGATAGCGATCATTTCTTGAACGGCATCCAGCACAGCGAATGCGCGACGGGTATTTTCTTGAATGGCTTCCAACCAATTGTCTTGTTCGGGCGTAATTTGACCCAATAACCCACCCTGAACCAACTCGGCGCGTCCCCGAATGGCGACCAACGGTGGACGCAGCGAATCACTTAAACCGTTGAAAAGGGGTAAGGCTTCCACCGGCGGCAGCGAATCGTTGTCGTCCAGTGAAGTGTCGTCATCATAATTGTTTTCGGGATAAGGTTCGGTTCCCATCAGAGTGACGTAATCGTCATAATCATCAGCGGATGAAATATCGGACACGGTGCGCGGCACAGGCTGCATCGGCTCGGACAGCGGAGGGATGTTATCCAACACCAGACTGTTGAGGTAGGTGTTTTCATCAGAAAGCTGCTTCAGAAGCACCGTGACCTGTGCCAGCTTAGCAGCCGTATTGCCCGGCGCGGCGGCTGTCAGACGGTTCAGGATTTCTAAGGCTTGATCAAGATCAATACGCTGGTCCATAAAATCCATATTCTCAACTCATACCGGTTAGGGTAATAGTGAATGTCGTTCCTGTACCCGGTTGGCTGCTGACGTGAACCTCGCCACCGAGTAGATGAATAATGCCATAGGCAATCGGGATACCCAAGCCGCTGCCTTTATAACTTAATACTAGCTCATTATCCGAACGGAAGTAGAGCGTACCTAACTTAGAAAGTTCATCTTCGCTCATGCCAATGCCATTATCCTGTATTTGGATTGAAAGCCGATTGCCCTCGGCGGATGCGCCGATGCGCACAACGCCGCCTTCCGGTTGGCAGTAGCGCAGCGCATTTTCGACAATTTTGTTGAGCGCTTTGACCAGCAGTTCGGTATCCACATTAAGCAAGGGCAAGCCCTGCGGAAGTTCAAGTTCTAAGGTGCGGTTCAACTCATCAGCCGTAGGACGCATGGCTTTTTCAACCAACTGCGCCACATTTTTAAACATTTCCATTTTAGGATTAAGCTTAAGCGTACCGTTCCATAATTTGCTGATGTCACTGACATCGCCCAACAACGACTCCATGCGCTTGGTATTGGTGCGGATGACCCCCACAAATTGCTTTTGCATATCGGTCAGTTCACCCATAGCGGGGGTAGCGAGCATATCCCCATATCCCCGAATGCTGGTTAAGGGCAGACGCAGATCATGAAATCCGTGCGAAAGCATCGCGCCAAATTCTTGTTTATACGTTTCCAAATCAGGCGAATCGCTGTGGCTGGCCCGTTCTTCATGGGCTTTTTCGAGCAGCGCGCCAATGGCTTCGAGCTGTCCCGTTAAACGAATGGGGATAATCTGGCCTTTGCGGGCGGCTTCGGTGAGTTCGGTTAGGAGGGCGTGTGCCTGTGCAAGCGCGTCATCTGTCATCGAATAATCCTTTGGGTGGCGAGCCGGTATTGATGATAAGCGCTTAGCGGGGTCTGCGCTCGGTCATAACCATTCATTATACGAGAATCAATTGGCGTGAAAACCTTGATAAAGCGTGAAAAAGTGGCGATTTCGTAAAACTGACCGCACAGGTCGCCGGTGAATGAACTCGAATGTGTACGAGAGGGGATATTACAACACGACCCAGAAACGTTCGCCCGGAGTCTGGCCGCCACGCAGCAGCGACTGGCGAATAGAGGTTTCCATATGCTGCTGATCGGTCCAAAAGCTGCTAATTTGAGATTTATAACAGGCAACGGCATCGAGCTTACCTTGTATATCCGCCTCAGTCAGTGAAACAGTTTCCAACTTCAGACGCAGCGCGGGATATGTTTCTTGAAAAAAGGTGAGCGCTTTATCAACTGCATCCGATTGTTCAATATAAGGATACTCCTCGTAAAATTTTAGCGCCACCCAAGGATAATATTGTTTTAGAGTAACAGCCCAGTTTCGCACAATTTGATGGTCAACATGATGACCCGCCCCCAGCGGTGCGTATATATAACGGGGGATTTCGAAGGAATTGAGCACGATAGTCGGCAGGAGTTTGGCAGTCCGGTCATCGGGGTTAATGTCCCCAAAAATGCTGGTTTCGTCGGGATAAAGCGCTTCGCCGCTGCGTCCGGTTCGGTAGATACAATCCAGCCAATTGACCAAATGTGAAGGTTTCGCGCCAAGCCGATTGATGGCTGCCTCATCTTCTTCTATCCGCATCTGTACAGGGTTTGTCTCGTTCTGCCAGCGCGCATGAAGTTCGTGGACAAAGGCAGACTCCGGCAATTGATGAGGAATACCAGCCATGATTGTCCGCACATCAACCGTTTCACCCGCTGCGACTAACTGGTGAATAGTACCGCCGCAGCTCAGTACAGCGTCGTCAAAATGGGGTGAGATGAATAAGTGTGTCATGGCACAGGGCTTTCGATATTAAGATTTTATATGCGATTATACAACAAAACGAATATAAGAGCGCTTGTAATTAAATAATTGGTAATACTCAATGAGGGGTAAAGCAGCGAGGAACGCGGCTGAGTCGCCGTGACTTGGAGGATGTTAAGAGAATGCTAAGGCATAGCCATTAAGAGAAAAGACTAATGAAAGAGCCTGCGATTCACTTGCAGACTCTTTCATCGACTGGATTATAGTTCAGGGACGGGTTGGCGGCGAAACTGCGCTTTGAGATCATTCACACGCGGGTTGAATCCGTCGGGTGTGTAGACATTCTCTACGACCACCGGACGGAACATGGTCATAAAATCTTCTGGATGATGGGTGCTGCGTCCGTTTTGGACACTCACATAAGTGAACTCGATCCATGCGACGGCTTTGAGGCGGCGGGCGGCACTATCCAACATCAAGCCTTCGACCACGAGGATGCTGTCGCTCATATGAACGAGGTTGGTGCGGATTAAGACCTGTTCTTGCACCGCCGCCGGATATAAATAGGCCAGTTGATTTTTGGTGACGACCCAACCCTGCCCTGTGCGCTGCGTTTCTTTGAAAATGTCGAAGTTATAAAACTGCCTTAGCTGATCTTCGCGGGCATTCATAAAATAGTCGATATAACGGGCGTTGTTGAGGTGTTGAAACGGATCACAGTCTTGAAAGCGAATGACAGCGGTGGTTTCCAAGTCTTTGGGTAAGGTGGGTTCAGCGGACATGATTTTCTCCTTATGTTTTGCGACTGAATAGTCTCTTTTTTTGCTAAAAATAAATCCTCATTCAGCAGAGGATTCAGGATTATAGGCGAACGGCAGTTTCTAAATAGGTATCGAGATATTCGACAGCGCGGTTCATGTGGCGGGTGTCATCATAGAGTTTGCTCAACATGATCGCGCCTTCCAGTGTGGCGATGAGAAAGGTGGTCAATTCCTCTGGATCAATCTGCGGGCGGATTTGACCGCGTTCGATGCCTTTGGTGATGGTACGCACCATATATTCACGCCATTCGTCCATCGCGCGGCGGGCATGATCGCGTAGCAGCGGATGCGTGTCATCAGCTTCAATCGCCGTGTTGAGTACGGGACAGCCACCCGCGACCGGCATCCCACCGGGCATGGCGCGGTAAACCCCGACAATTGCCCGCAGGCGGTCAATGGCATCACGCTTGTCTTTGAGCGCGTTTTGGAATTCGAGTTCGACCAAGCTGACAGCATAATCGAAGGCTTCCAAAGCGAGGTCATCTTTGGTGTCGAAGTGGCGATAAATGCCGCCTTTTTCGAGGCCGGTGGCTTGCATGATGTCCGCCATTGACGCGCCCGAATAACCTTTGCGGTTAAAGACCTCGGCTGCCCGCTGCAAGATCATCAGACGCGTTTCGTCACCCTTTTTCAACACACAATCCTTTTGCGACTGATCGGTTTCAAGTTAAGGTTATGAGAAATGTGGGATTTTGTCAAGAATTGAAGAAGATGAGGAATTCGCCTTTAGGGGGTTGTTTTTATTGTATAACTTGCATTGGTCCATAATTTTATTGTTAAATACTTATATTAGACCGCGAGAAGAAAAAATCTTTACCTCAAAGGATGAACTTATGCCTCAAAAGGACAGCTATTTTTTTGTTAGCTATTCTAGGCAGGATGCGAGTCTTGTTCATAAAATAGTCAGTGATTTAAATGAAAAAGGTATAAATACATGGGTCGATTCTTTTCAGCTACATGCGGGAGATAATTGGCAAGACGCTATAACAAATGGGCTAGAAGGGTCAATTGGAGTAATAGTATTTCTATCAAACGCTAGTATGAAATCAAATTTCGTGCTTAGCGAAGTAAACTATATATTACGAGGTGGAAAAGCACCTGTTTTTCCTATTTTGCTTGAAGATGTGCAAAATATTATTCCTACAAATCTTCTTTCAATCCAATGGTTTGATTTTCGAGATGCTACAAATAATTATGATAATCGCATTAGGCAGCTTGTTGATGTCCTCAATAATTGGATAGATAAACCGCCGGCTGATATAAGTAAAATTGACCCGAAAAAATTTACAGATGATGAATCATTTCGTGCTTCGGGGGCATTCCCAACTAAGAAAAGACCTCCTCAGGCTGTATTTCTTGTTCACGGGCACGATAAAAATCTAAGGGATGAAGTTAAGTCTTTTTTGGTAGATAAGAATGTCGCGCCGATTATTTTAGTTGAAGAGAAAAATAACCAACGACAGTCCATATTTGATAAATTTTATGAAATGCAAGCAAAGGCTGACTTCGCAGTTATATTGCTATCTTCTGACGATATAGGAGCTTCTATAGAAGAATACTATCGACGTGATCCCGAAGGTGCGCGACTAGGAGAGCGCGTATTTGAAGGAAGAGGGCGACAAAACGTAATTTTCGAAATGGGTTTTTTCTTTGGGCGAAAAGGGATTGACGGGGTATTTGTACTTGAAAAAAGGGATGGGCCTTTTCGGTATAACCGACCCTCTGATTTGGATGGACGCACATTTGAAGATTATAACAATGATTGGAAACAATCACTTACGGATTGGCTGATTAGCAAAAGAATTATTGAATAATTCTATCAAAAGTTTACAACACATCCACTGGATCGAGGTCAACATGCCAGTTGCGCGGGATGTCCCAGCCTCGCAGGACAGCCGACGGATCAGGGCCGCGCAGAATAATGTGCCAGCGATAAACCTTATTGACGCGGTTGAAGAAACACGGTGCGGGGCCGATGATGTCGGTGGCAGTGAGTGAAAGTTTTGCCAGACGCGCGCGAATGGTATTAGCAGCGCTTTCGGCATCTGAACGGGCGCGGCTTTCACTTTCATCGCGAAAGAGGATGCGGGCTAAGCGGCGGAACGGTGGATAACCAAGCTCACGCCGGTAGCCGATTTCAGTGTCGTAAAAGTTAGCGAAGTCGTGTTCGGCAGCCATCTGGATGGCATAATGTTTGGGTTGGTAGGTTTGCAGGATAACCTTACCCCCCAGCAATCCACGTCCGGCGCGACCTGCAACCTGCGTCAAGAGTTGGAAGCTGTGTTCACTGGAGCGAAAGTCAGGGATATTCAGCCCCATATCAGCACTGACCACGCCAACCAGCGTCACCAGTGGCAAATCCAAGCCTTTGGCAACCATTTGTGTCCCAATCAGCACATCGGCTTTGCCATCAACGAAACGCTGTAAAAAGAGTTCATGCGATTCGGGGTCTGAAGCGGTATCCGCATCCCAACGCAGTGTGCGGGCTTTTGGGAACATTTCATGCATGGCATCTTCAACTTGCTGAGTGCCTGCCCCGAAATATTTGATGCGGCGAGAATTACATTCAGGGCAAACAACCGGCGGCTTCGCTTGAAACCCGCAGCGATGACAGCGCAGCGATTCGCCTTCACGGTGGAAGGTCAGCGGTGAATCACAGCGCGGACACATGGCGACATAACCACAGTCCCGACAAAATACATAGGTCGATTCGCCGCGCCTGTTGATGAAAAGTATGGCCTGCTCTTTGCGCTTGAGTGTATCGGTCAGCGCGTTTTGCAGTGCATAGCTAAAAATGCTGATGTTACCGTCGTGCAGTTCTTCGCGCATATCCACGATTTCGACAGGTGGCAGATCAATGGTCATGGCATCAGCAGCGCGGGCGGGATAATAGCGGGCATTCACACCGGTGCGTTCGGATTGTTCCAGAATGCGGACACGGTGCCCCATAATGCGCGTGGGCAAGACCAACGCACGGAGTTCGCGTCTGCCAGCCCGATAAACCGTTTCGAGGTCAGGCGTGGCGCTGCCGAGAATCAGTGTGCCGTTATTGTGGCGCATCATTTGTTCTGCCACTTCACGGGCGTGGTAATGCGGCATAGGATCAGACTGCTTATAACTGGGGTCGTGTTCTTCATCCAGAATGACGAGGCCAACATCCGGCAGCGGCGTGAACAGTGCCGAACGTGCGCCCACCACCACTTGGATTAAGCCTTCACGGGCGCGTCGCCATGTGTCATAGCGTTCACCTTCAGTCAATTTACTGTGAACGATGGCGACCTGACCGGGGAATCGAGCAGCGACACGCCGAATCGTTTGAGCGGTAAGCGCGATTTCCGGCACCAGATAAATCGCCCCGCGTCCTTGCTGAATCGTCAGTTCAATCGCACGGAGATAAATTTCGGTTTTGCCGCTGCCGGTCACGCCGTGCAGCAGGAACAATCCCGGCGGACGATTATCGACGGCCTGTCCCCATCCCCACCCTTTGATGTGGGTTTCAATCACTTTCCATGCTTCAGCCTGTTCGGGTGTCAGTGGTGGTGCGACGTTCGGTACAAAATCCTTATCCGCCAGCGAGTCACGCCATGTTTGTTTCTCACCCAAAATAATCAGTTCGTCTTCTTCCAGCTTTTTGAGATCCGCCAACTTCGCGCCGGTCTGGGCATAAACCCACTGCACTTCAATCGGTTCAGATTGGCGGGCGAGGACGCGCAGAATATGGAGTTCGGTTTCCGACTTTCGCAGTTTGATGAGTTCGGGCATGATGCCGTCGCGCGGAATCGTCAGTGCGACGGTGGCGGGTAATTTTTTCTCAGGCTTATCAATCCGAATCAACCCCGACGATTCAAATTTCTTGATGGTGGCTTCGGAGGTGTCCGCCGCTTCAGCAACTTGATACATAAACGGTTCATCAACTGGCATAACCGCCAGCGCTTCTAAAATATCGGCCTGCTTCGATTCGCGTCCGAGGTGGCGCATGACATTCGGAATTTGATTGGGATGAATGGCTAACAGCGCCGTTTGGATAGTGCGTGGTTTGACACGCGGCGGTTTGAGGATTCGTTCGGAATCCAATATACCTTCTTTGGCGAGTGCATCCACAGCCGGTCGCCAATTTTGCCCTTGTAAGACTTTGGCGATTTCTAGCTGCTTGCCGGTCATTGATCCACGCCGCCGCAGTAAATCCAACAGTTTTTGTTCGACTGTGTCTTTGCTGGTGGCTTGGTCATCAATCAATGTGACTCGAATATCACGCCCATTGGTTAGACCTGTTGGCAGCATCACCCATAAGCACAAGCCGATGGGAGCCAGTGAATGGTCGCTCATCCAGCGGGCAAGGGTAATTTGGGATGGGTTAACCACTGGCATCGGATCGAGAATGGCGGTTATCGGTTTGGTTTCCGCGATTTTGGTATGATCACGCAGCTCAAGGATGATGCCGTGTTGAACTGCCGTGCCAAATGGAACCTGAACCAATTGACCGACTTGAATGCGGGTTTCGAGTTCAGGCGGAATGGCGTAATCAAAACTCTGGTTAACGGCGGCGTTGACCGCAATTTCAGCGTACATCAATGATCCACTAAACGATTTTTGAGGAGTCATACTATAGCATACATGAAGGCGATCATGGAATGCGCATCTGTTCAGTTTTTGAGGCTGAGATGATCTAAAACAAACCCCTACTGATTCTTTCGAATCGAGTCTGTTTTATAACGAGGCTGATCGGTAGGGGAAGTGGCGCGATACGGGAATTTTCGAGATGAACGTTATACGATTAATCCACTGGCAACCAGTATTAATCGTGAGGTTTTTGCGAATCGGAATATCTGAGCAGTTCATTCAGTAACGTATTGAGTTCCCGCATTTGGGGACGTTCTTCCGGACTGTATGATACCTCGACTGTTTTATGATCGTGACAGGTTATTTTCATCTGAATCCACTGGGAATGGTCAGATCGTTTAGGATAATTTTTAACCGATACGATGTCACTTAATTCGAGAATAACAGCCTGTTCACGTAACCGCGAGATAATATCCCGGTGGCGGATGACGAGTTGATCTGAATAAAGTTCAAGGTCATCAAAGATACCGGACGCGGTGCGGAGCAGTAGATGTTGGTGAGGGGCAGGTGTACTCATGTTGCATTCCTTTCAATACTTCCTCCCGTATGTGCACTATTGAGCATAGAACTGGAATGTCTGAAATGTATTGGAATCAAATGTGATGGTGATAATCATGTGTCACATGGGGACACGGGGATATCACCATCTAACCGGTTATAGGGAATGTAGAGCGGGCACGACCTCACGGCGGCTGATGAGGTCCTCGATAGTATCTTTGACCCGCTGGGCGAGGTGCTGCTGCTGTGCGCCGTATGAAAGCGCGCGTGACCTGCCATTCTTGCAAATCAGCACCAGTTGCGACCAATTGTCAAACTTAAATAACGATTTATAGGCATGGACGTGCGTGATGTCATTCAAGGAGATAATTTCATCTCGACCGAACAGGCGCGAGATGATGTCGGTGCGGCGAATGACCAGATGATCTTCGTAAATATCTAACTCGTGAAAAAGACCTTGAGCGCTCATTACCGGGGCGTTGTGTTGGAGAACAGTGTTGGTTGCCATGATGTCCTCCTTATATCCATATACGTGATACACAATTTCTTAATTGAAGTGTAAACGGTATACTGAACACGCTGCTATGCAGTTCAGCAGTGATATTGGCTGTCATTTATCATTCTCCGCTGTTTACGGAAGGACAGCAGGCGCAACCCGATGGAATCCCCTTTGTATGCCTAAAAAAACACCGACCCTGTTTGTGACCTTTGGCCTTCCCGGAGCGGGCAAAACCTATGCCGCCCGTTTATTTGAACATTTCGGTTTTACGGTACACGACGGTGACGACGATTTACCGGATCACATGCGCGACGCGATTAGTACACAGCAGCCCGTAACTGATGCGATGCGCGATGAGTTTTTCGGGAGGATTATCGACCATGTGCATGAACTGCTGCCGCGGCATCCCAAGCTGGTTGTCGCCCAGACCTTCATTAAAGAGAAATATCGCCGCCTGTTCTTAGAGGAATTTCCGGATGCTCAATTTGTGTTGGTGGTTGCCAAAGACCCCGTCCGCGAACTGCGTTTGGAACGCCGCACCAACCAACCGCTCGAACCGGAATACACCCGCAAGATGATCGCCATGTTTGAAACACCGCACATTCCTTATCAGGTCATTGTTAATGATGCCGATGGTGCGTTGCAGCTTGAAGATCAAATCGTGGCGTTGGTCGCTGGTAAGTAGTTGCAAGCAAGACAATTCAAGCGATTAGGAGTGTTACAAAGCGTTGGAATATGAGCTATTTCATTCGCATTTTCTGTCAATCCACGCAGCCTATCCCGCGCTATAACATCGGACAGTTCATTCTGGATGGGGCGTTTTTTGTCCAGCAGCCTGAATTCACGCCTGACTTAAAGGAAGCCAAATGTAGGCTGGTGAATTGGGAACGCTTCCAAATCCATTGCTCACCAGATCAGCGCCCTATCGTCCTGACGCGTAATGCTGAAGATGGTCTGTTTGAAGCGGAATGCGATAACTTAGTTGACCTTATTCCCCGGCTTGTAGACTCGCCCATTCAACATGACCTGATTGATAACTTGGGAACAGCTACTCAGGTGATTGTCATTGAGCTTGACCGTGAAAATTTGTCAGACGAAGCATGGGAAATGCTGGATGCGCTCGAAGCCTATCTTGCCGAAACTTTAGGCGGATTGATTTACGCGCCAGACGATGGTTTTTATGGCAGCAGCTTCGAACTGCTTTATAAAATTGGATAAGGTGATTTATGGGTGGAACGAGGAGATAAATTTAATAGGTTGCATATAAACCCGAAGCAGACGTAAATTGATAGAGTCGTCAAAAGCAGTATACAATTGTCTAAATGCTGCCTATATATCAATTCGCGCAAACCTAACCCTCTCAATATGAGAAAAGTGTATAGAACAGGTTTGTAATGCGCTTGTCGCTTGGTGCTTTCGTGGAAATTCTGCTAAGCTACTTTTATTATCGACATGACTCACAGTAAAGCAAAAATCGCTTATGAGTGCTAATAATTTATCGGGATCGACGCTAGGCAACTACGAACTGCGCCAAATCATCGGCGTAGGGGGCATGGCATCGGTCTATCAGGCACACCAAAAAAACCTTGATCGCTTGGTGGCGGTCAAAATTCTGAGTCAGGCGCTCACGCACGAAGTGGGTTATGCCGAACGCTTCAACCGTGAAGCTCGCACAGCTGCTTCGTTAGAACATCCCAACATCGTGCCGGTTTACGATTACGGCACGCATGACCAGACGACTTATGTCGTCATGCGCCTGTTAACGGGCGGTACCGTTGGCGAACGTTTGAGTCACCAGCAGCAGAATAATCTGCCGCCTCCATCTTTAGCGGAAGTGACTCAACTGCTGCGACAGGTTGCCAGCGCCTTGGATTATGCCCACAGTTTGGGTGTCATTCACCGTGACATCAAACCCAGCAACATCATGTTTGATAATCGCGGTACGCCCTATGTGGTGGACTTCGGTATCGCCAAATTGTTGGAAGCATCTGGTAATATGACCAGCACCGGCATGGTTATGGGTACGCCGGCTTACATGGCTCCCGAACAGTGGCGCGGCGATAAAATTTCGGCGGCGACTGACCAATATGCCGTTGGCGTGATGATGTATATCCTGCTCACCGGACGGCAGCCGTTTGAAGCGCCAACGCCCTATGCCTTGATGCTCAAACATATGAATGAAGTGCCGGTTCCGCCGAATGCCATCCGTGAGGATATTCCCGCATCGGTAGCCGGCGTCATCGAGCGCGCCATCAGCAAATCGCCCGATGACCGTTATCCGAACATGCTAGAATTTGCCGACGATATGAGTCGCACGGTGCGCGATGCCAGCGGCGGTATGACCGGCTTCTTTACGGTGAGCTTGGGTACGGGCGGCGAACCGGGACAACTTACACCTACACGCTCCAAGGTCACGCCGACACGTCCTCCCCCTCCACCGACACCGCCCGCTGTCTCCAGCGCGGCACAAGATGACGACAGCCCGACCGAAGTCGTCCCCAAAACAGGCGAAACACCCGCTAAACCGCCGACCGGTGGGCAGGCTGCAATTCCGCCCTATGTTGGTCCAACGGGACAGAATACCTATGCGGCCAGCGCACCGCAGTCCGGTGGCAGACGCACTGGCATCGCAGTTTTTGGCGTTGTCGCAGCCGTTGTGGTGATCGGCCTGATTGTTCTATTCGCATCACGTGGAAACGGTGCGGCCACAACCGATGTTACACCCAGCGCGGTTGCACTGACCAATACATCTGTAGCGGTTGTGGTTTCGGCATCTGATACGCCTGCGGAGAGCGCGTCGAGCACGCCCACAACCATACCGCCTACAAATACCGAAACGGTAAACGCGTCAGATACCCCTGCACAGGCGGTGGAACCTTCAGCGACATCGGCTTCGATTATTGTCTCGTCGTCCGATACACCTAAACCTTCCGAAACCAGTACGGCGACAGCCACCGACACCAAAGAGCCAACCGCGACCAATACACCGACGGCAACCCGTACCGCAACGCTGACTGTCACGCCCAGCATCACCAAGACCCCGACGACCACGCCGACGGTTACACCTTCCAAAACACCCAGCTCGACTCCTACCGAAACGCCTACGTTAACCCTAACCCCCGCGACGCCAGTAGCACTGATGCGCCGGCAGTTATCGGTGCGGCAGGGGCCGGGTTCACAGTATCCGACTTTAACCGTACTTGCAGCCGGTGAGCATGTGGATATTCTCGGCATTAGCGAAGACGGCGCATGGTTCCAAGTCCAGTTAGCCGATGGACAATATGGTTGGCTGCCAACCACGTCCCCATTGATTTCTACAGCCGGTAACATTTTTGATTTGCCAGTGGCAGAAGCGCCAACCCGCACACCGACCTTTACCTTAACGCCCTCGAAAACGCCGACCAATACGCCCACGCCAACCAATACCGCGACGGCCACGGCGACCAAAGTCGTGACTCCCAGCGCGACACCTACGCTAACCTCAACGCCGACACTGACAGCCACGCTTACGCCGACGACAGCCAAGAGTCCGACCCCCACCGCGACACCCACGTCTGTTGATGTGAATGCAACGGTGAACGGCAATAGCTCGATCAATATCCGCACAGGTGACAGCGTTGATTTCGGTGTGCTGACGTCGCTCAGACCGGGCGAAACGGTGAAAGTGATTGGTATCAGCCGTGCCCATAACGACTGGTTCCAGATTGAACTCTCCGATGGACGCAAAGGTTGGGTAGCCGCCCGCTTATTGAAGGTCGTCGGTAATTTAGCGACCGTTCCATTTGTCAATCCGCCGCCGCGTCCGATAGCGACCCGTCCGCCTGTCGTTCCGACCAAGCCCGCCGGTAACAACAGCGGCAACAATGGCAACAATACAGGCGGCGAACCGACAGCCGTTGGCGAAGGCGTCGATTGCAGCTACCTCAAGACGACGTCTCCGGTTGATTGGATCAACACAACCAATGAAGGCGGCACGACCACCTTCTACTGGAACACCGTTCCGGGCGCAACCGATTACTGGTTGTACTGGTATGCCGAAGATGGTCATGAAGTCGCGCGTTATAACACGGGCGGCGTGACCGGCAGCGTCAAGCTGGATACCCGTCCCGAAACCAAGTTCGGGCCGTTCCCGAATTACTTCTGGCGGATTGAAGCGCATAAAGATGGTCACGTGGTTTGTACCTATAACCATCCCAATAAGCTGCATCGTCAAGGGTATTAATACGGTTTGAATTAAGCGGATTAACGAGCGTAGGGAAAGGCATTGCTTTTCCCTACGCCAATCAGTTATTTTCAACAAGAGGTCAGGTCTTTACCGGCATAAATCGGATCAAAAATCTCACACCTGAGAGCATCCGGTTTCAGAAGGAGAGGCTTTAGACCTCTTGTTCATTTCTATGAAAATTGTATAGTGGAGATAGGGCATACAAGGCAGCCGTCAAAAGGGGCTTGTTTATGAAAAAGATGCGCTTTTATTCAGTGATGTTATTGCTGTTTACCATGGCTTTTGGCACGGGTATACATGCGCAAGAAGCGACCGAAGCGGCTCCGCCACAAGTTACCGATACCTGTGGTGATGTACGCTTCTTAATGGCGCGGGATACAACCCCCGATCAACTGCTGCAAGGCGGTGGTGTGCTGCAATCCGGCACATCTGCCAGCGGGCAGGTCGGCGCGGGAACCGATATGGGCGACCACTGGATGTTTGTGGTCGATGGTGCCAACAGCAGCGCCACTGCGAATCTGACCTTCACGGATTTGCCCGCCGACGTGCCTTTTGAGTTTGCCTTATTTCAAGGCATGACGCGCATCACTCCCGGCAATACCTATCAACTCATTACTGACGGTGAAACTTACACGCTGCCCACCAAAACCAACGGTGTTTATACAGTGGTGGTGCAGCTCGCGAACATAAATGATTTGGAACGGCTGTCGCAAACCGTTTCCTATACCATCATGGCGGATTTTCAATCGGGCGGGGATACGCTGGCAGCGGTGAATGCCAAGCGGGTCAAAGACAGCCAGACCAGCCAAGATTTGATTCAAGGGCAGGATTATTCGATACAAGATGGCAAGCAAATCTTCAACTTCAGAAGCGGCTCGATCTTCAAGATCAACGCCACCGGATTAAAGGCCATCACCCAGATGCCGGATAAGGCCGGTCGCGTAGATTTTGACGGCGGCGGCACGTTGATTGTAGACAATTGGGCCAAAGAGGTGAGCTTACTCGGTGGCAACCTGTCGGTCATCGGGCAAATCAACAAAGTGCAGCGTACCTATTACATCGAAAACTTTGGTTCGGGGCAGTCGCTGATTAATCCGGCACAGACCGGTTTGGGCGATGTCACCGACTCGAATGGAACACATGTCGCCACTGATTGGGCAGGCATCACCGGAATTTGGGTGATGACTGACTGTGTAGGTTACAAGCTGGCGGATGGTCGTATTTTCACGGTGGTGGTTGATAACCAGATTACAGCACGAGACTTTCAGATATTCGGCACGGCGACGGCGGCTTGTCCGGCTTATTCCATGCGGGTTAGTGCCATCAACGCGGCCTTAAAAACGGTCGATGAAGTACTGTGTTTCGCGTGGCAGCCTGTCGCTGCCGGAACCGAAGTCACACTGCGCGGCGGCGTACTCCAAGCCAGCCTGCTCAATGGTCGTTCGATTAAGCTGCAATCCGATGTCATCCGCATGATTCCGTTGGCCGGTGCGACGAACGACGACGCGCCTGATTTGCCGGTCGATGTGCAGGTCAACGACAACGGGCAGACAGTGACCATCAAATTGGATTGGACGAACCTCGCCAGCTTTGGTTATGCCGATGAAGGTGAAAATGGGCGCACCTTGAGCTTTACCTTCATTGATGAACCACGCACCAGCACCACCCGACCGGGGCAGAATGTGCTGTCGGTGGATGCAGTAGAGGATGTGCTGCACGTCGTTTATCGCGGCGCTGGCGCAAATGGCGCGAACGGACGTGAACTATTGATGCTGCCGCGTGGAGAAAGCTACCTTGAGATCGTTACACCTGCCGGAACGCCAACCTTCGATGGCGCGGCCTTCAACGGGCAGGCGCTGCCCAATGAAGCCGGTTATCAAGCGCGCGGGTTGAACAATCTCGGCGGTGAATGCTATCCCGTCAATACCCTGCTGCAAAACCTCAACTGCGCGCCCAATGGCGATATTAATCCTGCCAATGGCAATTTATGGTATTCCGTGACCGATTTAACGGCCTATCATCCAGCCTTTAATTTGTCACTCACCCGCAGTTATAACAGTTTTGACTTCAATCAAGATGGCGCCTTCGGGCCGGGATGGTCGAGCGATTTCCCGTTGGATTACGCGGTAAGCTTTGACGACACCACCAATTCACGACTTGTTGATCTGGCAAACCCTGATCCCGCCGCCCGCATCAATTACCGGCTGGGCCTAGATGTGACGTGGGCAGCGCGGGGAATCCTGCTGCTGACGACTGCCAGCGGTTCGCAGCATGAATTCGTCCGTGATGACAAAGCCACCAGTTCACAGGGCGAGATATATCGAGCGTTGACCATGCCGGGATGGACGTTGAGCCGCACCGGAGCAAATGCGCTGGCACGGGTGCGCTCTAATTGGACGCTCACCGAAACTGGCGGCCTAACCTTAATTTTTGACCGTGCTGGACGGCTGCGAAGTCTGGGAAATCCGGCGCAGGGTTACACCGCCACTATCAATTACCCTTGGTCAGATAACCTCAGCGGGCCGGGTGAGTTGGGCGATAAACCTGTGACCATTACTGATACGACTGGTATGCGCCAGCTTGAACTCTATTACGACAAATCGAATCATATTGTCATGTCACGTCTGCGCGACTTGTTGAACTCGGATGTCGAAGGCGGCGCCTGTAATCTGGATGAGTCGTGCTTTGAAGTGAAATATGGTTATACCGATGGTCGCCTCACCGATGTGACCTATCCCGGTGGACAAAAAGCCACTTATGCCTACGACGAACAAGGCCGCCTGATTCGACACGATGATCCTCGCGCACCGGTTGCCCCCATTATGGGCTACACCTATGATGACAGCGGCACGTTGGGCCAAGCGGCAGTGACAACTGCTTACATTTTGAATGCCGATGAAGCACTCCCTAAAGATAATTCGTTCGTCTGGCGAAAACTCGAAACGTCGATTGATGGCGGCAAACGCAGCACCAGCGTGACGGATGAGAACGGCACAATTCGCCGTTATGTCTATCAACTGTCGTCGGGCAGCCTAACCTCCGCAGGCGATAGCTATACCCTGATCGAAAGTGATAACCTGTGGGCGGCAGCCGGTAGTTTTGAAGCTGTTCCCACCAAATATAATTGGGCAGAAGGCCAGTTAACTTCTGTTCTCAGCCGTTTCCCGCAGGGCGCGACCAATACCGGACGCAACCGCGTGGATTTCAACGCCGACGCCAACGGACAAATCGCCGGCTTAAGCGGCGGTTATCCCGGTTTGAATATCACCACCGCGCCTTCGACTCCGGCGCAGTTTCCCATTCGCCAGATTGTCCCTCAGCAGTTGAGCTTCGCTGATGGGTCATCGTGGAATTTTGGCGGCTACAACGATGCCGGATTTTTCACCAGCTACATCGACAACAATGGCGCACGTTACACCATCGAGCGTGATAACAGCAATCGTCCGACACGCATTACCCGCAATAACGACAATGTGTCATGGCTGCTGACCTACAATGGCACAACCACCATGCTTAGCAGCATTCTGCAAACCAACCTGCCTAAAAACGACAATGGCTACAAAGTCGAATATCAATGGGATGGCTTGGGGCGCTTGGTTGGGGTCAATGACAGTGTGCTGGGCAGCTATACCATTGCCTATACACCCATGCAGCAGGATTCGGATGGTAACTTCTATACCGAAATCACCGTCACTGATCCGTCGGAGTCGGTAACGATTTCGCGCTTTGATGGGCAAGGTCGCTTGATCGAAACCCGTCTGCAATCCAGAGCCGATGCCACCGATTATCTCAGCCGCACCACTTACGAATATGATCCTGTCGATAAACTGCAACGTGTTTCGGCTGTCGTGCGCTGGTTAGCCACATCAGGTGAACCGGTAGCATCCCGTACCAGCTATCAATATGCGCCGCTGCCTACGCTCGATCAGGTCGGTGAATCGACATCTATCGGCGGCACAAAAGTCACGCAAACCGACGCTTATGGTCGCCAGACTGTCGCCGTTTATGACGCGCTTGGTCGCATCCGTTTGATGGGGGATGAGCAAGGTTTGCTGCGCCGCTTTGATTATACCGTCAGCGGTGTACAGAATCCGCTGCCTGCCAACAGTATTAACCAGAACGGCTTGAAAATTGTCGAAACCGATTATCTGACAGGCAAACTCACTGCCACCACCAACTACCTCTTTGATTTCGGCTGGCAGTTGACCGGTGTAATCCGCACCGAACAAAATCCGTTTGTGAATGTTCCCGGCAGTTGGCAAGCCGAGTGGCGCTTATTCTCGCAAACCGTGAACGCCCTCAACCCCAACCTTAAGAGTTTAATCGCGCCCGTCGAAGCTTTTCCTGATCCCGGCATCGTTTGGAGCAGCACCTATACCAATGGTCGCCCGACTCAGTTCACGGCTCAACGGATCAATCCGCTGACCGGCAAACCGGACATCGACCCCAACCTCAAGTCCAGCGTTGACTTTCTGGGTCGTCCGTTGGAGTTGACGCAAACCGTCAGCGGTTTTACCCAATCCACCTTGATTACCTACTGTGTTCAAGCCAATGGCGGCACATTGGAACTGCGCTCGAAACCGGGGGCGACTGCCGTAAGCTGCGACAAACCCGCCGATGCAGCCTTAGCATTAGGTTACGATGCCCACCATCGGCTTATCAGTTTGGGTAATGTCAATGGCACACGTACGTTCACTTACACTGCCGATACTGCAAACGATGGCACAAGCGTCAGCATCGATGCTGCCTCATCAGGAGGGGGAAGCATCAGTGCATGGAAACTGAGCTACGCCGCCGCCGGACAGCTCATCGCATGGACGGACGAGCAGGGCATTGCCCACACTTACGCTTACGATACACTCGGTCGTCTGACAGCCGTCACCGTTGCCGACCAACCGCAGGCTTCATTCACCTTTGAATATAACTTGGCGGATTTGCTCGTCAAGCGTGTCGATGGAACTGGACGCGGCCTTGCCTATGCCTATGACGCGGCAGGTCATTTAATCCTTCAGCAGGATGTGCTGACGAAGGATTCGGTTAGCTACGCTTACGATACACGTGGTCAGTTGAGCAGCCAGATTTCGCCGTTAGGCAGCGTGACCACTTACGAATATAACGATCCGGTTGACCCGACCCGTCTGACAGCCGTCATCACCGCCGCCGGACGTGAACAATTTACATGGAATGATGCCAGCGCCACCGTGACACACATTGATCCGCGTGGCAGCCAGACCGTCTATACCTTCGATGGCTTGGGCGAATTGTGGAAAGTCGCCACACCTGCTGGACGTGTCTATCAACTGGTCTATGACGAAGCCGGCAGCCTCACCGGATGGCAGGTGCAGGAAGGCAGCGATAGCCGCGCCGTGAAATTGGATTATGACTTCGCCAAGAATCGCGTCTCAGTCAGCGCCAATGGCGTGGATTGGAGTTGGGGTTTTGACCTCACCGCCGCTGGTCAACTTGCCGCTATCACCAATCCAGCAGGCCAAAAACTAGCCTTAACCTATGATGCTTTGGGCAAGCTGACCACCCTCATCGCTGGCGATAAACTCCAATGGAAGCTAGACCGCACCGCTGCCGACCTCAAAGTGACCGGCCCATCGGGTGAAACCGCCTATAAATTCGACGCGCTTTATCGCATGGTGCAGCAGCAGCAAGGTGAAGCAACCACTGGCTATGAATACGCCACATCCGGCGATAACAACGGTTTGGTCAATGCCCGTCTGACAGATGTTGATGGCACACAAATTTACACCTTCTGGCCCGGAGATGAACGCCAACCGCCGCAAATCATTGTGCGGAAAGCAGGCCAGCGCTTAACCTACACCTATAACACCGAAGGTTTGCTCGACAGCATCAGCCGTGAAGTCTGTCTGGTCGCGCCCTTTGCTGATTTGAAAGCGGTGGCGCTCGATCAAGTGACGCAGCTATCGCCCACCGCGTGTGAGGATGAAACCTCAACCGATGTCTGGTTGGGCAGCACGCGCTTTGTCTACGACACATTAGGTCAGCCCATCCGCACCATCGACTCCGAGCAAAACTCCGAGTCCTTCACCTACGACTCGGTTGGCAATCTGGTCAGCTATCAGAACCCTGACGGCAAAAGTTACACCTACGAATACGACGGACAAAACCGTGTGACGCGCATCACCAGTCCGGCAGGCATTGATCTGCTCTTTAGTTACGCGTTAGGTAACATCGCTAGCGTTTGCCAAGCGCGCAGCCTCGATCATCAGGATTACGCGACCTGCGCCAAATTGGGCGGTGTCATCTCAGGTTATACCTATGACGCGCTGGGGCGGCGTGTCAATGAACTCATTCCTCTCTCGCCCGGTAATGGTCAGGTTGCGACGACTTATGACGCTGCGGGCGGCGGCGCACTCACTGATGTTGGCGGCTTGGCACTGACTTATAGCAAAGACGGTTTAGGCTTACTCAACAAAATTGGCGATCAAGCCCTAACCAGCACCGGACTCAACCAATTTGGCAGCATCAGCGGTGATGCCAGCCTTGATGTGACCTACGATCCGCAGGGGCGCTTGGCAGCCGTTAAATCACAGGCCAACAGCCTCACCATTGCCTACGCCGATGACGGCGCAGGTTACACCATCACCGATGATAAAACCGGCGCGGCCTTAACCTTCAAAGCAGGTGGCAACGGCCTCATCGACTCGATTGATTACAAACCCGGCAATCCCGACGAAACGACTCCCGCGCTGCAAATTCAGTACATCGGGCAAGAAGCCAACGGCCTAACCTCCTTCAGCTTGCTCTGGGGTGATAATTATGTGACCGATTTCCGCGCCAATCGACGGGGCGAAAATATCTACCTCAATCATCAGACGCAGGATTTTGATCTCGGCCTAACGTTAGATACTGTTCATACGTCCAGCGGCTTGTTACAGCGGCAGGTCATCACCGGTGGCAGTAAGAGCGCCGGATACTTCACCAGCAGTGTGAAAGGCGGTTACATCACCGTCTTAGGCTATGACCAGAATGACCGCTTGCTCACCATGCGCCTGAGCGAAGCCGATGGCAACCGTTTGATATATCAAGCGACTTACGTTTACAGCGATTTCGGTCAGTTGCTGCGCGAAACCCGTCAGTACGAAGGCGGCACACAGGCTGTTATCAATTACCGTTACGATACCGGCAATCGAAACTTACTGGTCAGAACCGATGTCAGCATCAGCCAAGCCAAAGCCGATGAGCAGCAGTCAGCGGCGGGCGTCGTGGCCTTGTTTTTACTCGGTTCGGGCGGAGCGTTCGGGTTCAAGCGCTTCGGTACACGCCGCTTACTTTCCGGTGTTTTGGTCACAGGTTTATTAATCGGCCTAATCGGATTCACACCAACCAGCATCACAACCGCACAAGATAGCCCTACACCGGTAACCCAAGCCCGTTTCAATTATGCCTATGACACACGCGGCAATTTGACTTCCGTCACCGCAGAACGCGCTGAAAACGCCTGCGTGACCTACACCTACGACGCAGCCGATCACCTCACTACCGTGACTAACGCCGATAAGACGAGCGTCGCCTATAAATATGATGCCTACGGACGTTTGGTATCAGCCGGCAAAACATCACTGGTCTATCTGGGCGACTCGCAAATCCCATTGATGGTCGTTGAAAATGGCACACCGCGTTTTTATGCCCACACTGCCGATGGCGATACCTTGTTCCAAGCCAGCGGCGAGTCCATTACACCCTTCATCAGCAGTGGCGATGGTCAAGTCCTCGGTCAGCGTACTTTTGGCACACAAGAAAAGCCGGAAGATGTTCATCCGCTGTGGCTGTTCGATCCGTTGGGACGTTACCTAACCTTATCCGCTCCCGCTGCCGTCACTGACCCTTGCACCATTTTGACCGAGAAACCCGCTGCCTCGACTCCCAACTTCTTGCCTGCTCTCAATGGCATGTTGTGGGATACGACTTCCAATTTGTACTTCGGCGCGGGTCGAGCCTATTCACCGGCCTTAGCCCGTTTCCTACAGCGTGATCCATTAGGGCCGGATGCACAGGGCAATATCTATAACCTGACCGCCCGCCGCAGCACGCCGCCCGTTCGTAAAGCCGACGTACCTTATTTGGATGGCTTGCTCAAGCTCACCACCGCTCACGATCTCCGAAATCAAGTGAGCGGCCTTAGTGCGACAGCCGTTGCGGATCAATTTGCGCCTGTGCCGTTGGGTGCATTGAACGATTCTTTTGCTTCTGACTTGACTCAGCCGCGTCTACAGCAGCAAAGCACATTGGAAGGCTTACTCAATCTGCCGACATGGTTAGCCACTAACTACAACTTGCCGGGGCCGCGCTTCAATCCGATTACCGGAGCGCTCCAACTGTTACCGGATAATGCCCCCGGTCAAGGTGGATGGGGCACAGCCTCGCATCCAGATTTGAAAAATGGCATTTGGGGCAGTCCGCTGCAAACCACCGTACCGCTTGCACCCCAACAGCAGCTTGCCGGTTTGGTGGCAGGGATGCAGCTTATCCCGCAGCCCTTTACCACGTACCTCAACCGCTCATGGCAGGCAACCGAGCCGACGCTAACCGCCAGTTGGCAAACCGTCGCACCCAATTTCTCGCTGGCGAATACACCCGCCGCCGTGTTGGATCGCCTGCCGCGTGGATTGCATAACTTTGATCAAGCCGTGAGTGTCTTGAAACTGGGGCAATCGTTGGATAGCCTCGCCACCATGCGCGGTCTGGATTGGGTTGAACGTTTCCTCACCGAAGCACTGCCAACCACACCGACTTTGCCACCTGCCGATGCCGCCGCGTGGAAGCGTGGATGGTTCACAGATGCACTTGCAGGCATAACATCGGGTGGCATTCCGCTGCCCGCTCTGCCCACCGTCAAACCGTTCTCACTCGGCCTGAACTTAGGCTCACGCTAAAGAACTGATTTAAAGCCCCTCCTTGTGTTTTGGGGAGGGGTTTGGGGTGGGGTATGCACTCTTGCTTCAAACCAATATCTGATAGGCAAATAAAAAAGACGGTCTAAGCCGTCTTTTTCTGCGTTGAAAATGTTGAGAATTACAGGTTCTTGACCAAGTTCGAGAAAATGTTACCAATAGCCGGGCCAAGCAGAGCGAGAATGACGATAACGACCACGGCGACCAGAACCAAAATCAATGCGTATTCGACTAAACCTTGGCCTTCTTCACGGGGCATGTACAACATAATAAGAACTCCTGATTTGAATGATGGTGTGATACGGATTAGATAATGACCACACATACAATCATCATAAGATATAAATTGATTTTTAGTCAATAGCCCTAAACTGAATTCACAAATTCTTAAGTATTCATCCCGCAATAAAACAATTTCACCGTTCATATGTGGGTTAATGGGCCAGTGCATTTCCGTAGGGACACGGCATGACGTGTCCGCCTAAGACCGCGTAAAAACCTCATAATCAACAGCTCAAGTTATCTACAACCAAGCGTTTTCGTCAGGGAAAATGATCACATATTCGGTGCGCGTAAGCGGTGTCGCCAGCATATCAGTGATCGTATCACGCCAACTCAAAAAGTGGGCAGTCTCGCGGTGCTGGGCGCGCGCATCTTGTGAGCGATAGAATTCAACTAGGACGAAGCGGGTAGGATCATCGGCTTGTTGTATTACCTCGAAGCGCGCGATGCCTGCCTCTTGGATACTGTTACGAGCATTTTCGACCGTCGCTGCTTTGAAGGCTTCCACATATTCCGGTTTGACGTGAAGGAAGACGTGTAAAATATGCATGGACTTTTCTTTGATAGTTATGGTGTGGCGAGTATAGCATGACCGTATGATAATAAAAAAGGTTCGCGATCCTTATCCATAACCGACGTTCATGACTGCGAAAATACGATACTCTTTGCACAGTTCACATATCATTCTGGCAAGACTCTCAAATCATAAAACGATGAACTCAATCATTAAACACCTGCGAAGTTTCACACCCATAGACGACCTATCCGGCGAATTCCAATCCCTTTATCCACTGTCAACGGCTGTTGAACACGTCAATGCTCTTGAAGGCCAACACTATGATGTGCGCGGCTCAAGGAAAACCCCTCTCGCTTTCACTGTCTTGATTCAAGAAAAACACACTGCTGAAAACGGGGCCTACAACACGACACTCGGATCATATTATCAAACGCAAGAGGATATTGTTGCTTTGCTCGATTTGGAGCTTACGGTTAACGGAGAAAAAACGGCGGTCAGGTATCGCTGCCATTTACGAGATGGCCTAAAAACCAAACTCTACATCCACATGATTGTCATCTTTGTCCTCGTTGTCTTAACCATCAGTCAGTCAGATGCCATCTTGTTCTTTGGAATCTTCTTCCTCATTACCGTCTATACCATCTCACAAGAATGGTCTGAACTTAAAAATGTCAAACAGGGTTTGCTTTCCCTCGTTGAACATGAATTGCACTAATAAATTTGCTTAATGGTATACTTGGATTTTAGGAACTGTTTTGTTGTCGAAGACAAATCATGAGCGATTTAGTCATCCATGTAACTGACGAACAGCGCCAGCGTATTGAGGAACGAGCGCGGCAGCACGGTTTTGAAACACTCACCGACTATTTGTTGTCACTCGTCGAAGAAGATGAACCAACAAAAGAAGAATTGCTGAATGGATTTCGTGAGGGTTGGGCGGCTGCCATGAGTGGAGATACTATTCCAGCATCCAAACTGTGGGAATTCATTGACCTTGATGAATAAAATGCCAATTCTTATATGTTAGATGACTTCCCGCGATACTCAAATTAATGCCGAGTTTAACGATATGAGAAATACAAATCAATTTGCCCTATCTATACTGGTATTTTTCATCATTGTTACGGTAGCAATATTCATCGGAATTAAGCTGTTATTTCTTAATAAAAAGCCGATCAAAGTTTCGTTTTGCAATATTGAAGATAGTTTGTACAAAACAATCAATGCCCATGCTACAGAATGGAATGATTATTTCTTCACTTCTTCACAAGCAAATATGAATAGATTTTTATACTTTTCTACTGAAGATGGTGAAAAATACACTGCCATCAAACTAGAAAATCCACGCCAGTTTTTTGTTGTCACTGAGTATGATTATCCTCATAGTTATTTTGGCGCTAGTGGTTATATCGTTGCGCCACATGGTATTCCAAATTCACGGAATGAGTATAAATATACCCAGTTAGGAGACGTTATTTATTGTTACGAGAAACAATAGCAAATTTGTTTGTGATGTGTTGTGCGTTATATATATTAGTACATAAGTTTAAACCCACAAACCATCACCGACCCAATTACAACCATCTCCCAACCCGCTTAACACTCTCACTCCCTCAAAAGGGTTAGCGCCAACGCTGCGAAAGAGTTACAAAATGTTCTTCCAAAATGTAACCCGTTTCCTCTCGACATCGAATATCATATTGATAGGGGTGTTGTAGGGTTGCACGGCTGTGCATCCGCTTCACTTCCACGCACCTTAACATCACCGATCTATGCTGAATTGGAGAGTCACCTTTAGGTGGCTTTATTCACCTTGCCGCAGGGTTTATCCTGTGGCAATTCTGCCGCCGCCAATGCCCCCATAGACTCGCCCCATTAGAGTGGAGACAAAGAATTTGCAACATATTTCGCATATGCAGCAGATGACTCCCTCAAATCCGCTGTCTAGAAATTGCTGTAACAACAGCATCAACTGCAACATTTTGCATTTGACTGGCGATTGGTAGCTGGTGACTGAAGACTACTGACTTATTTCAGCGCTTCAACATCGCTGATCGCTTGGCTGATCAAACTGCCCCACAGGCGATATTGATTGTTCGCTAGGTTCGAACGCAGCAGCACCCGCGACTGATCCACGTTGGCAGGCAGCTTGCAGAAAGTGTAAAGCGTCGTCACCGGATCATTACTCTGTGCCAGCAGCGGCGCAACCACCTTGACCTTCGCGTCATCCGGTTCTGTCGTGACTGCCAGTTCCAGCCCGTCATAGGCTTTGATGTAATTCACGCAGTCGAATTGGTTGGCGCGTCGTCCAGCGTCCCGCATCTGCGTCAGCAAATCCAGCACATTCAGCGGCGGAATAGTCGGGGTAGCAGTAGCCGTTGGCGAAGGCGTAATCGTGGCTGTTGCCGTCGGGCTGGGCGTATAAGTCGCGGTAGCGGTCGGCGTAGGTGTCGCCGTTTTGGTCGCCGTGGGGCTAGGCGTTTGGGTCGGCTTGGGTGTCGGTGTATTCGTCGGGCGCGGCGTAGGTGTAGCCGTCTTGGTCGCCGTTGCCGTTGGGATAGGTGTCTTAGTTGCGGCGATTGTAGGTGTAGCCGTCTTGGTGACAGTTGCTGTCGCCGTCGCTGGCACACGGGTCGGCGTATCCGTGTCGCTGACGATCACCTCGACTTCGGTTGGCGGAATCGGTGTTTCAGTCGGTGGAATTTCAGTGGTTGGCACAGGTGTAGCCGTCGGCGGCACATCCGTTGGTTGCTCAGTCGGCGTAGCAGACGGTTCAACTGTGTCGGTCGCCGGAACAGCTGTCGATGTGGCGGCTTCGGATGCAGTCGGGCTAACGACTTCTGATGTTGATTGTGCCGCCGCCGCATCATAAGTTTGGCTGGCAGCCAGCGCCGCAAACAAATCCGTAGGCGTAACTGTCGGCTCCGCCGGTTTATTCAAGGCGGGAACAACGATCAAGGCCGCCACAATCAACGCAACAATAACCAGTCCGATAATCGCGAATGGCAAAATCGAACGGCTTGGTTTATCGCGGTCGGGCAGGTTTTCTGCTCGTTTCATCGGCGGAATTGGCGATCCGCCTTCTGTTCGTGGTGTACTACTTTCTCGTACTTTATGTGGATATTCCACCTTCATCGTCGAAGCGTGAGGATGCTGCGGTGAAGAGGAAGGCAGCGGAGCAGCCGGAAGATTCATCCTAACCGTCGCCGCATCAGCCGGTTCGGCTGGTGTCGGTGTTTTTGCGGGCGTAGGAGGTGGCGCGGCTGGCGGTGTCAGGTCACGGAGGTCTTGCCGGATCGTTCGCTGCATTTCAGGCACTTGTGCAGCTGGCGCGGCTGGCTGTTCCGGTTGTACCGCTTTGATGAATGCCTCGGTAAACTTACCAATCGATTCATAGCGGTCTTTCGGGTCTTTACTGGTGGCACGTTCCAAAACCCGCCAAACCGGCTGTGGCACATCTGGGCGGTATTTTTGAATAGGCAGCGGGTGTTCGAAGAGGTGCGCCCGTTTCCAGTCGCGCTTGGGGCCATCACTGCCAGTCGAGCCACCCGTTGACGCTGGAACAGACAGCGTTCCTTCAAAGGGTGAGTAGCCATCCGAAAGGACTTCATAAACCAGCAGTGCCAGCGCATATTGGTCGCTGCGCGGCGTAGCATCTCCCGTCCATTGTTCGGGCGGCATATACTTATGTGTGCCGGGCGCTTCACCAACTTGGGTTCGTTCGTCAAGCTCTCCTGTACTGTTCGGATCAATCTTTTTTGCGATGCCGAAATCCAGTAGATAGGGTTCTTCTTTGTCGATGCGGTCGGTATTGAAACGAATATTGCTCGGCTTAATATCACGGTGAACAATATGCGCGGCATGAATGCGATCCAATGCCGGCGTGATTTTTTGTAACAGCCCAATCGTATATTGAAGCAGATCAGGTGTGGGCATCGGTTTCGCATGATGTTCGCGAATCACATCGCTCAACGTCACGCCATCAATCCACTTCATCACGAAGTATTTGATCACCATGCCGTTCGGCAGCGTCTCGCCCGCCATCTCGGAACGAATGGTGCTGGCGACGTTGGCA
The DNA here is from genome assembly GCA_016124855.1 of Anaerolineaceae bacterium. GTDB lineage: Bacteria > Chloroflexota > Anaerolineae > Aggregatilineales > Phototrophicaceae > CFX2. Next base: position 33,502 of record WGMX01000037.1, read on the forward strand.
ATGTTCAGCAGAAATCCGAGGTCAACCTCTTCCTTGAAACGCCAATAATAGCGCTCATCCGCCAGAATTTTGATGGCGACCGTTCGGTTAGAAGAGTTGTCCCTTGCCTTATAGACAACCGACATGTGGCTGGAGGCAACGAACTCCAGCAGCTCGTAGTTTCCTTTAGGGAGGGTTGTACCAGCCAGTTGTTTAAGGCGCTGTTCAAATGGTGTGTCAGCCATGATGCCCTATCACGATGCATTAAGTGATTTGCAAAGTCAGTGTAATCTTGCCTAAACGTATAGCGGTTCCGTCGCCCACTTCTTTAGGGATGTCGCCGGAAGCCAGCGCCACTTCATTAATATAAATCGGTTTCTCTACCGGGTTATCCGCGATGTTACGGATGATAAAGGTTTCACCTTGTCGGCTGAGTTCGGCATGACGACGTGAAACCGTTAAGCCGTTGGGTAAGTCATTAACATTAACCGCCAGTGCCGCATCACCTTGCTTGGAGCGCCCGATAATGGCGGGTAAAGTCGTGATGTTAAAGCGCGTGTTTTCATCAAACACCAGCGCTACCTGTTCCTCAACCTTTTGTGTCTTGTCCGCGCGTGTCAACCGTACCACCGTATCGGGTGTCAATGAACTCAGTTTTCGCGAAAGGGCTAACGGCTGCTGGTTGGCAAGCAGGATAAAATCGCTTTTCTTGCCCGATTCTTGCACGAACTTGTTCACCACTTCTTCGCGCAAATCCCGCACCGTCATCTCTTTAGTCAGCAGGACACGGTGCGGCTCACCCTGCGCCTCAATCGTCAGCGGGATATGAGAGGCAGCCAATTTTTGGCGCAGTTGGTTGTAACGGTCTTGGTTTGCCATATACCTATCCTTTGCCGCTTCCGCTGCTCTGAATTTCTCTTAAATCTCTGCGTCTCTGCGGTTCAATTGCATTATCGTTTTACGACTTTTCCAGCGTAATCTCATACGACAATGCCGTATTTACCAGCGACTCGTCATCCGGGAATGCCGACTCTAAAACGTCAGGTGTCGCGCCCATCTTTTCCGCAATTTTACCCAACAAATAAGCCCGCTGCTCCGCGGTCAGTGCTATAGGTTTATGTGCGCCATTGCTGCTGCCATTGGCGTTCGCCGCTCCGCCTTCGGGTCGGGGAGCCATCGGCAGCCACGCCGCACGTTCTTCACCGCGCGCGATGATGTTCTCGACCCATGTATCCATATCATCGGTTTTGCGCGTTGGATCAGGGTACGGGACAGCCACCTGAAGCAGGGATACTTTACCCGGTGTGACCACAAAGCCACGCCCGCGCGGAAGCTGCATCTGACCGAGGCTGCGCGGCACTGAACCATATAGCGGAGCGCTTTCGGCGGTTTCGGCATCCATCGCAAGGCCGTAGCGGTTGGCCGCAATCGGGCGCAGCATATCATCGCCGGAGGTCAACCCCTCGCGCATCCCGCAAACCACGAAGTGCAAACCCTGTTTACCGGCGCGTCGTGCCATATCGCCCAAGCGTCGTCGGGGATCACCACCTTCAACCTTAGATGCCAGTTCGTCAATGTCATCGTAGTTGTCGAAGATTACAAACACTTCACGGTAAGGACGATTCTGGGTATAAACAAATTCGTTTTCGAGTTGAACCACCATCTCGCCAAACTGCTGCGGTTCCGTGATAACTGGCATGAGGGCATGGGGTAGTTCATCCAGCTTATGCTCACCACCGTAATCGACGATGCCACCCTGATAATCCACCAATATCATCGCCACTTCATGCGGTGAATACAAATCGGCCAGCGACAAAATCCACGAGTGCAGGGCTGTACTCTTACCCGATGATGGCGGCCCTGTGACGATAAAGTGCGGCTTGGCATCTAATGCTACAACGGCGGGTTTGAGATCGCTGTCGGCGCGTCCCATAATCACCTTAGCAGGTAATACCGGTAATCCACCGATAATAGCGCGATATTCCTTGAGCAGTTGGGGCAGCACCGCCCAATTTTCAAGAATGTCGATTTGGGGTGGACGCTCGTAATTCTTGTCCTGTGCTGCTTTCTTGAGTATGCCGAGGAAATCAATCAGGCGCTCGGACTCAGTTTTGGCGGCTTCATCGTCAATGTAGCCTAAGGGCAGCGCTACCTGTAACTCTAACGGCGAACGGTCGATACGCCGCAAACCACGCCCCGCGATTTCATCGACCGGACGCGCGCCGCGCCCGACAATCGTGCTGTACTCACCGTCGTCAGCCAGCTTGAGGGTGATGCGTTCCGGAATTAAATTGAAAAGTTTACCGAGCGCGTTACTTTGCTCACCGGATACAACGAAGTAAATGCCGTTGGAAAGACCTTCGCGCACCAGCGATACCAGAATCTCAAACAGCCCTTCGTAGCTGTTGCGGAACTCGGCGAAGTTGTCGATGACCACCAGCACTGCCGGAATCTTCCCCGGCAAATCCGTGCGACCACGCGGCGGCCCCTTGTGGTTATATTCCAGCAAATTGGCGACGTTGGCTTGGCTGATAATCTCTTTGCGCGAGTCGTTCAGGTCTTCCAACATTCGGATAAGCCGTTCGACACGCTCTTTTTCGTGGGCGACGATGTAAGCGCCGGTATGAGTCACATCCTCGAAGATTTGCAGCGCACGGCTGCCAAAGTCCAAGATATACAGGTTCAGTTCGTCCGGCGCGTGGGTGGCAATAAGGCTTGTAATCACCGAGCGCAAGAACATACTCTTGCCCCAACCAGAAGCACCCAAAATCATATAATGCCCAACCGAGAAATCGATTTTGAGCAGTTGGAGTTTGGCGTTGCTCGGGTCGTCAATCAAACCCACGACAGCCCGTACCGCCCGATTTTCCCAATCCATCGGTTTCCATGTCGTCAACTGCCCATCCAACCACTGTGGAATACTCGGAGACAGGACAAACGGTTGGTTAGGAGCCAGTTCACCGCGAATATAATCTTGGTCTTCGTCCCGAATGTAATCCACTTCGATGCCCGCTGGTTGGTCAAGCGAGAGGTAAGTCGGCAGCGGATCAGGCCACGGTTTGCGCCACGGCGGATTCTTGCCGTAACGTTCCTCTGCCCATTTCGCCATCCGGCGCACCATCACGTCGTAGGTTGGTTCATCTTCCTCTTTACCAAGATCATCTTCCCAGATGATGGCGCGATTTTCATAGCGTTCCATCGGATCGTAGTCATCGCGTAGATACGGTTCGCCCGTATAACCCACTTGAATATTTTCGAGGCTTTCGCTGCCGACCTGCATGTAACCACGACCGGGAATACTGGGCAGATAGGCTGCATCCGGCATACGCAGGAGTTCGGAACTTTCTTCACGGGTTTCAACACGGAGAGCGATACGGAATTTGATGTTGGCACGCATCTGATCGGTAACGCCGGTCGGACGCTGCGCCGCCAAAATCAACGACACACCCAAAGCACGACCGAGGCGCGTGATGCTGTCCAACTGCGCTTTATATTCAGCGTTGTTGGAGATCATTTCTGCGAATTCGTCGATGATGATGAACAAGTGAGGGTAGTTGTCTTGACGTTGGAGATGCAAACCCGCCCGCTTGTAACGAACAATGTCCTTCATATCTGTGTCTTGGTTGACCTGCTGGCGGCGGTTAAGTTCCGCGATGATTGCCGCAAACATACGGGCAACGGCATTACCGCGCAGGTTGGTCACGAAATCGACTACGTGTGGCAGTTCCTTAAAAGGTTCGAATGCCGCACCGCCCTTGAAGTCTACCAGCACAAAGTTAACCATTGTCGGGTCATATTTGACCGCCAGACTCAAGATCATAGTCATCAACAGTTCGGATTTACCAGAACCCGTACTACCGGCGATCATGCCATGAACACCGTCGGCATCGGCAAAGAAATGCAGGTAGCGTGGTTCTTGTCCCGCCAGCATACCCAGCGGCATCTTCGGCCATTCGGCACGCTTCGGTTCGACGCTCTCGCGCCAGCGTTCTTGAATGTTCAGGCCGCTAATGGTGTTCGTATCATAGAGGGGCAGCAAACCAACCGCGCGGGGCATATCTGCGCCGTAGCTGCGCCGGACTTCCCACTCAGCAACAGCTTTGCTGAACTGCTTGAGTTTGTTCAGGTCAACAACCGTATCCGCGTCACCTACATAACGGGTGCTGTTCAACCCCACTTCGGCGTAAAGGAATTTAAGCTGTCCACTCGCGTCACGCTTGACTTCGATGATGCTCTGGCATCCGCTAGGTACTTTGCTGCGCTGTGGCACAAGGAAAATAACCGCGCCACCTAAATCAAGCCCACGACTGAGGAGCAGGGAAATCGCGGCTTCACTTTCGAGGTCGTCCAACCACGATTCTTTCAGCGGGTTATTTTCGTCACTCATGTTAGGCCGTGCGGCCAACAAATCCACAACCGTCAGCATGAACGGCAAAGTGATTTCTGTACGGTCGTTTTCATCTTTATCGCGCAGACGGCGGGCGCGGCGATCAAGGTCAACCCACACTTTTTCTTTCCAGAAGCGTGGCACACCTGCGACTTCGCGCTTACGCATCTTGCCAAACTTGCTCTGTGCTTCCTTACGCGGATCAACCTCATCATCCAACTGCTGCGAAGTCAGGCTGAAATCTTCCAACCGCATCAGCAGTGTGCCTTTTTCGACATGCCGGTCAGAATCAATCAATGGAAGGTTATCTGAGCCCTCAACCATCACCCGACCAAATTCTTGCACCCGTCCTGCAACCGGACTGACGACATCGACAATACGACCATCAGCATCCGAGCGAATGCGGGCGACAACTTTGCCCGGTTCGAAGGTCTTGCCGATCTGTACATTAATTTCGGTGATCGTACCGTCTACCGGCGCATAGATCCGTTCGCAATCTTCAAAGTACAGTCGATATTGACCCTTTGAAGGATTAATCTGGCTGTGAGGAAGGGCATACAACCACGACCAATGGGTAGCGGCGGCATTCATCCCGACCACCGAGATTTGCATATCGGAAGGTGAATGAAAGGCTGCGTAGTGTGCTAACAGGCCGTAAATAAATTCGTAGCTGTCTCGTGGTTCACCCGCGATGCCCAGACTGTGGCGCACAACTTCTTTAGGGGCTTTGATGCCACTTCCACTGGAGGCCGCAGCGTTAACGTCTTTTGATTTGCGCTCTTCGCGTTCTTTTGCTAATTGGTACAGGCGGATGGTGATCGGTACATCGGAGACAAAGTGCGAGTCAGCCGCAAGTCGCTCGGCATCCGAGCGCAGCGGATTTTCTTCGTTGTCGGCCTTTTGTGTCACTTTATATTCAACGGTGGTCGGGCGTACCCCGCGTCCTAACCGCGTGACCGCGAAATCAGGATCACCGCTGCGACGTTCCCATAAACGTGCGCCACCCCTGTTATCTTGGCTGTCTCCGCGCATATTCAGGATGACATTCGGTTCGGGATAGTTATATTCATAGAATGTGCGCTGCCGGATGTGGCTGGCGACCATATCGCGCCGCATTTCGACCAAACGGCGTGTATATGAAAGGCGTTTTTCGCGCCGTCGTGCGAGCTGCATCAAGCCGGTATAAAGCTGGATACCGGTCGACAAGACCACGGTTAGCGCCATCGGAATCATGAAGGCGATGTTGCTGCCTTGTCCCGAAGTACTAACCAAAAGATAACCAATGATGGTGATAATAGGTACGAGTGACTGCCACAGCGGAGTAGCCGCTTCATCTTCTTTGGGTGGATTCGGAATTTCCACCACACCTTGCGGAAGTTCAGGTTGGATGCGTGGGGGGCGGTCAACATAATGAGGCGAACTGGGCATGGCACTTCCCCTTCAGCCACTTTTCACAACAAAACTTGATGGCTAACTTATAGCAAGAATGAATTTTGAGCGAATTGCCTTAATCAATCTCATTGTGGCATAATTGGAAAATGGTGTCAAATTACGTTTCGGGGAGCTAGGTCGCTTATGCGTCACATTTGCAGCCACTGCCGTTTGACCTCACCTGATGGCAACTTATGGTGTCAGGAAGTTGATTGCCCCGCAGGTTCTTTACCTTTACTTTTTAAATATGGTGATTATCTCGGTAATCTCAAAATTCTAGAATTGATGCGGGTTCTAAAAACCGCAACCATCTATAAAGTTGAGCGCGGCATCGACAAAGAGCGGGAAGTGCTCATCCTCAAAGTGGCGAATCCCGGCGCGGAAAATGAAGCCTACTTACGTAACGAAGCCGAAGCGCTGCGTACCATTAGCATGGCATCCCGTGACAAACACCCGGCTCTACCCAATTGGCATCCACACATGGCAGTCAATGGGCAAGATGCTTACGGCATCGCGACTTCTGGTGAACAGACCCGTTATTTCTTTCTAATGGATTATATTGAAGGTGAGTTTCTCACCGACTCGCTTCTGGATAACGCGCAGCCGTGGCACGAGGATGTGGGCTGGTTCATGCTGAGTCTGTCGGAAGCCATCATCCGCATCGAGAAGATTACGGAACGCTTACATCTGAATGTGAATCCCGATATGGTATTGGTACGGCGCAATAATGCCGGCGTGCCACAGCCCGTTTTGTTGGATGTTGGCCTATTGTTCCCCACTGGCAAGCAGTTGCCAGCGACCGAAGCTCAAGCCTTACAACATCATTTGATGGCGGCTTATACCCCCACCGAGTTGATTCGGGGCGGCACGTTGACCCCAACGGCTGATGTCTACGCGCTCGGACTCATTCTCTATGAAATGTTAGCGGGTAAGCCTGCCTATCCTTATACCCTGCGCCGCACTGAAGACATCTACGACGAAATCCAACAGGTCAGCCCTGTACTCCGACGAACGGATTTGCCTGTGTCGCCCCGTCGCGGGCGCAAAGGCGCGAAAAGCAGTGCTGAGGGTGTCGATGGGCTGCTGGACATTGTGCAGCGGGCGGTGCGGCATGACCATCCCAAGCGCTATAACAACGTTGCCGAGTTCCGTACGGCATTGTTGAATCTATATGGCGAGGTTCCGGATAAACGCCGCTTCGATATGAATGTGTTTTTCAGTGATGTGCGGCGCGTGGCCGTATATTCAATGGTCGGGTTGTTGGTGCTCTTCGTGCTGAGTATTTTGATTAGCGCCATTACTCATTAGCTGAATTTCAATAATAATTTTCCTTTCTCTTATTTCGCGAAGGGGCGTTTAAGTCACCGAAGAAATTGGAGTTTGTTTAATTTGCAAATAAAAAACATTTTATATAATGTGTATTTGAAATAGATTGTTTAATTGGAAAGACGTATTATGCGATGCACTCCTTCCCTTAATAAAAAAGTGTTCATATTAATTGGGATAAGTCTCTTTATTTTATTGATTGTTTCTATGCAAATGATTAAGTCAGAATTTGATGTTAGCATGGCTTCTAAAACAAAAAACGTACTTGCCCGTCAGTTGACGACTATTCAAACTACACCCACTCCTCTGGATAATAATCGCATAGAATTAAATTCTCCATCAGCGGAAGCCACATCGTTTGTAGAACAGATAGGTCTTATTTCGTCTGCAAAACCACCAGATTATTGGTACGATGTCGGTGTTAGTTTTATTTCCGGTCTTCTTTCCAATTTGCTTTCGGCAGTTGTCCTCGGTATCGTCATTTATTACAGTATTTCGCGAAGACGGCAACTGAAAAGAATCAATGAGAGGCGAAATAGATTACTCTCGATGCTAAAGAATGAAATGGAGATCAATTTAGATCGTGCGAAGCTGTGCCTAAGAACTATAAAACCGATTGAGGATATTGATAGTAAGCCTTTGTGGCAAAAACTGCGTATTGGCAAATTTACTGACTTGAGCAAGGACGATGCTAGAGAATTGCGGAATCATTTACCTAAAGGATTTACGCGAGGTATGTGGAACAGCTTAAAAGAATCGGGTTTTTTTGCCGAGGAAGAGGATGGTACACTAATTTATATTTTGTTTCGTGCCAATGAAAAGATTTATCAGGCTGATAAAACACTAAGAGATTTCCGAGCTAGTTTGAGTAAGTTATCGGATAGAATAGATATGAGAGCTGCTGAGGCACTAAAAGATTGTGAAACTACAGTGAAATTACTTAGTCAAGCCATTGAAATTATGGATAAAATGTCGTTACCCCCTTTTTCATCACATGATTTATTCGACATTGACGACAATGATGACGAAGATTAAGTAATATACCATTTGATCATAAACGATAAATAAAAAAATACCCGCTCAGTGCGGGTATTTTTAATTTGATTTTTGATAGACTGAATGGTTAGCCTGCGAGCTGCGCTTTTTCCCAGTCCGCTGCTGACAGAATCGCATCCTGTGAGAGTTCGTGCGTCTGCTTGGCGAGGTCATCAATCTTGGGCTTGATTTGTGCCAGATAACGCTCGACTGCCAAACCCCCGACCAGACCGATAAAGGCGGTGGTCTTGAGGATGGTCATTTGTACTTCGAGTACGGTGCTGACGACCTTTAAGATGCTCGACATGGTTTCAAGTGCTTGACCCATCTGCCGTACTTTGGCAGGGTCCATATGACGTTCTTTTGCCATCGTTTCTTAATCCCTCTATCGTGATTAGACTATATCTTAGAAAATTCGCTGGCGATGTCACTGACAATTTGCGTAGCCTTTTTGTCAGCGCCTTGAATGATGTCTCCGGCCTGTTTCAAACCGTTACCCATCTTGGTGATGATGCTGATGATGTCAGTCGCTTTTGGTGTGGCGATTTTCTGGATTTTCTCTTTGAATTGGTCGGCATCTTCACCGCGCCAAATCTCATCGAATGGGCCAGAAATCATCTTTGTCATCTCGTTCAGGACTTCATTCTGAACGCGGTTCATCTGCTTGGTAATTTCAGAAAGTACGGCTTCTACGACCTTCTGTACAAATTTTAGAATGCCATCTAACAAACCCATTTTGGTTATTTCCTTTCAATATCTCGGTATTAGCGAAGTTTGCTGGCGGCTTTGAGAAGCTGCTCTAGCTCAACTTCGGTGAAACGGGCTTGTTCTTCAAGCTTTTGGGCAATTTCTTCAATCTTTGAGTTTAAGGTACTTTTAATGATGGTTTGAAACTGGGTTCCAGCTTCACCCACTAACGCGCCTTTTTCGATCAAACCAGCTAACCCTTGGGTAGCATGGATGGTCTGGCGCAATTCTTTTGCACCCCGACGCATATGGTCAATGGCTTGGCGCATTTTCGCTTCATCAAACTTAATTTCACCGGCCACAGTGAGGCTCCTTTATTAAATTATGCGTTGGGGATCGAGTTACAAGCTTCGTCGGTAGCGTTCTTGAACGTCTGGACGATTTCGTTGGAGCAGCGTGACGAGGTGTGTTCGAGGGCATGTTCCAGTCTTTTAAGACGGGGCATCACATCGTTTCTCATCACTTGATAGAACTTCGTTGCACCGTCAGCCTTCCAACCTTGACCTTGATCCAGCACTTGCAGATGATGCTCAAGATCACCGATGATCTTTTTGACGGCGGCAGCTTCATGGCTGAAGCCTTGAGCAACTTTCTGCATGTTCGCGTAATCAATTGAAACGGTATCGGCCATGTGTAAACTCTCCTGTGTGTACTAGGTGACACTCATTTCATTCTAAGGTTGAAAAAAAGTTTTTGTCAAGCGAGGCGAAAGTCATTAACACGTTTCAGGTTAGAGCTTATCAAGCAGCTATACAAAGTTATACAATATCTTGACACAATTATGGCAATCATCTAAGATGTAAAAACATTTATAACCTATCTCATCAAGAGCGAGTGAGGGTACGGCCCTACGATCTCGCAGCAACCCCTGAAGCGTCGGGAAGGTGCTAAATCCGCCAGTGTTTCAACTGGAAGATGAGTGCGACATGACAGAAATTTTCATCGCGCTCCTTCCAATTGAAGGGGCGCGTTTTGTTTCTGGTACGGCGTTAATAAGGTTGAGGAATGACAGCGGTTGATTTGTTAGGGTACGCAGCGTCGATTGTAATCATAACGTCTTTGCTGATGAAGTCGATTCTGCGGCTGCGAATCATCGGGCTGGTTGGTGGGATGCTTTTCTTCATCTATGGTCTCCTTCTGCATTCCGTTCCAGTTGCTGGTCTGAACCTCGTTAATATGTGCATCAACCTGTATTTCATCCGGCAGATGTTGACGGCAAGATCATATTTTAAGCTGCTGGAAGTTGACCGTAATTCCAGCTACCTGACCAGCTTTTTGGAGTTTTATCAAAGCGACATTGCCAAGTTCTTTCCGCACTTTGTCTATCGACCGGATCGGGCGGATATGGTCTATCTGATATTGCGGGATTTGCAGCCGGTGGGGTTATTTGTGATGGAACGGGATGCCAGCGGTCGCGCCTTAGTCAAGTTGGATTATGTGATACCGGGCTACCGCGATTTGAAGGCGGGTCAATTCTTGTATCACGAATTAGAACACTTGCTGCCCGCCAAACAGGTGACCACGCTGTACAGCGTCGCAGGGGATGACGTGCATCAACGGTATCTGAAGCGAATGGGCTTTACAGTGCAAGGCGGCGAAGGCCAAAAGAAGTTGTACGCCCGAGAATTAGGATGAGGAATCGAAATGGACATTGAAATCGGACGTATTCAGGCGATTTATCGCTATCCGGTGAAGTCGATGGCGGGTGAAGCGCTGCAACAGACCCAGCTTGGTTGGTATGGTCTCGAAGGTGACCGGCGTTTTGCTTTCCGCCGTGTGGCTGAAAAAGGCGGCTTCCCGTGGCTGACGGCGGGGAAATTACCTGAACTGCTGCTTTACAAACCTGTGCGGCAAAGTGTGTCTGAGAGTGATATTTTGCCGACACATGTCATTACGCCAGAAGGTAAAGTTTTAGCGATCGGAAGTGAAGAACTGCGGGACGAAATCACTGATCGTTTCGGCGCTGAGGTTGAGTTGATGCAGCTTAAGCAAGGCATCTTTGATGAGAGTCCGATTTCATTGCTAAGTTTGGCAACTTCCCAAAAGATCACCAACGACGCGGGACAATCAGCGGATATACGTCGTTTCCGCCCGAACATTGTTATTGAGACGAAAAATGGTGAGCCATTTATAGAAGATCAGTGGGTTGGGAAAACCATTGTTATGGGCGACGCAGTTGATAGACCTGCCGTACAAATCACACTTCGAGATATACGCTGCGCCATGATTAATCTCAATCCAGATACGGCGCAATCTGATCCGGCTGTATTGAAAACAGTTGCTCATCTGAATGAAGCTTGTGCGGGTGTTTACGGGACAGTAATTCACGTTGGTATGTTGACTGTTGGACAATCCGTCTATTTAAGAGATGTAGCATTCAACCCGGTGAGTGATTGTTTAGTATCGTTGATTGTATCCTAAAATTTTCTCGTGCATGAAATTGAGCGAGAAGCTTCAAGGCGCAAAAGCTTAGGTAGGAAAAGACTGGAACTCGGAATACGCTATTAGTTAGTTCTAAATGGAAGGCGAAGTATGGTGAATGATAAATTTTTAATTTTTATTAGTCATGCTTCGCCAGATGCGAATGTTGCTTTAAGTTTTAGGCAAATGTTTGAAGACTCTAGCGAATCATTAACGGATGGCTCGAATCACCCTGTGAAACATCTTTTAAAGGTTTATGTTTCAACAGGTCCTGACACAATTGCATTAGGAACAGATTGGTTCAAAGATGTGTTAGACGCAATGGATCAAGCGAATGTATTTGTAGTTTTAATGACTAAAAATTCAATTCAGCGTCACTGGGTTTGGTTTGAGGTGGGATATATTTGGAACCGATGGAAACGTGGTGATAATGTGCTAATTATTCCCTTATTTGACCCTACTATAACGCTGCCTCATCCTTTAAGTACGCTTCAAGGAGCAAAACTAGACAATCCGAATAGAATGCTGTCCTTTGCTGAGAAAATTGGGGAGAGATTTGGGGATTTTGTAGCAAGCCTTTAACACGATAAATAGTCTGGATATCAATCCACAGGACAACTTACATGACGACACGCACACACGATTTGACCTATAGTAACCGACGTTATTTGGACGCGATTGAAGATCATGTGGTGATCTTCGATGGCGCAACGGGTACAAACATTCAAAAATTGAATCTGGTCGCCGCCGACTTTGGTGGCGAAAAGTACAACGGCTTGAATGAACATCTGGTGTTGACCAAGCCGGAAGTTCTGGAAAACCTGCACACTTCATTCTATGCAGTGGGCAGCGAGGTTGTGGAAACCTGTACCTTCCGTGGCAACCGGATGACACTCAATGAGTTTGGTTTGGCGGATAAGACACTCGAAATCAACCACGCGGCGGCGCAAATCGCCCGTAAGGTAGCAGATAAATTTGAGAAAGAAACGGGCATCCCGCGCTTTGTGGCAGGGAGCATGGGGCCGACGGGTAAACTGCCCAGCGGGAATGATCCCGACTTAAGTAACATCACCTTTGAAGAACTGGCTTCGGTATTCTATCAACAGGCGCAAGGTTTGGTTGAAGGTGGCGTAGATGTGCTGCTGATCGAAACCAGCCAAGACATTCTCGAAGTCAAGGCGGCGATTGTTGGTATCAACCGCTACTTTGCAGACAGTAACACGCGCATTCCTGTTCAATGCCAAGTGACCTTGGATGTCAGTGGACGTATGTTGTTTGGTACGGATATTGCTGCGGCACTGGCGACTTTGGAGGCACTGCCGATTGACATCATCGGTATCAACTGCTCGACTGGGCCGGAATACATGCGCGAACCGATTAAGTATCTGGTGGAACACAGCAGTATGCCGATTAGTGTGCTGCCGAACGCCGGTTTGCCGATCAATGTGGATGGCGAGGCGGTTTATCCAATGGAACCCGCGCCGTTCAGCGAGATGATTGCTGAATTTACACGCTGGGGTGTAAGTGTGGTGGGTGGCTGCTGCGGTTCGACTGCCGAACACATCAACCATATTTATCAACAGGTTCACGGACATTCATATGAAGAATATTTGGCGCAGCATAAGCCTACTTTGACATTGCATAATGGCGGCACATCTGCATCACCGGATACCAGTAAGTTGAACGGGCTTTTGGATAAGGTGAAGCCGAAAGATCGCGAAATTCTGCATGAAGCGGTGGCTTCCAGCGGCATGACGGTTACGCCGATGATTCAGAATCCCGGCCCGACGTTGATCGGTGAGCGTGTGAACAGTCAAGGTAGTCGTAAGGTCAAGCAGCTGCTGCTCGCGGATGATTACGATAGCCTCGTGCAAATCGCAGTCGATCAGGTCAACAACGGCGCACATATGTTGGATGTGTGCGTGGCGCTGACCGAACGTGCCGACGAAAAAGCCCAGATGGAAAAGGTCGTCAAGAAGCTGTCAATGGCGGTCACTGTGCCGTTGATTATCGACACGACGGAAGTGGATGTGGCGGAAGCGGCGTTGGCGCTGTATCCGGGGCGCGGCATCGTCAATGGGAATAACCTTGAAAATGGTCGTGACCGGATTGATAAGGTGCTGCCGATTGTCAAGAAATATGGCGCTGCAGTCTTGAGCATGACCATCGATGAGGAGGGTATGGCGCATACTCGGGATAAGAAATTTGCTATCGCCAAGCGCATCACGGATATTGCAGTCAACGAATACGGACTTGAGCCGGAAGACTTGATTTACGATGCGCTGACCTTCCCGCTGACGACCGGACAGGAAGACCTGCGGAATGACGCGATGGAAACCATCGAAGGTATCCGGCTGATTAAGCAGAATATCCCCGGCGTGATGACGGCGTTGGGTGTGAGCAACGTCAGCTTCGGTGTGACTCCGGCGGCGCGTGGTGTGTTAAACAGTGTGTTCTTATATCACGCGGTGCAAGCCGGTTTGGATATGGCGATTGTTAATCCGGCGCATATTACGCCCTACGCCGAAATTCCCGATGACCAACGCAAGATCGCCAATGATGTAATTTTCAATACCGACCAAGATGCACTGCCACGTTTCATTCAATATTTTGAGCAGAACGCGGTGCAAACATCGAGTAAGGAAGTTGAAGACCCAACCGCCAATATGTCCAGCGAAGAAGCGCTGCATTGGCAGATTGTTCACCGCAAGAAAGAAGGTGTCGAAGCGCTGATTGACGACAGCCTGACGCGCCAAGATGCAGTCGGCGTGTTAAACAATGTGCTGCTGCCTGCGATGAAAGAAGTTGGTGATAAGTTTGGTTCGGGTGAGTTGATCTTGCCCTTCGTACTGCAAAGCGCCGAGACGATGAAGAAATCAGTGGCTTACCTCGAAACCTTCATGGACAAGGTAGAAGGCTCGACCAAAGGCACGATTGTGCTGGCGACGGTTTATGGTGATGTTCACGACATTGGCAAGAACTTAGTCAAGACGATTTTGAGCAACAACGGTTACACCGTACATGACCTCGGTAAGCAGGTTCCGGCGAATACGATCATCGAGAAGGCACAAGAACTGAAAGCTGATGCGATTGGTTTGAGTGCGCTGCTGGTCAGTACATCCAAGCAGATGCCGCTGATTGTGAATGAGTTGGGGCGGCGCGGTTTGAAGTATCCAGTGATTATCGGTGGCGCGGCGATTAACCGTCGTTTTGGTCGTCGTATCCTGTTCTTGGAAGAAAATCAGAAGCCATATGAACCGGGTGTGTTCTATTGCAAGGATGCATTTGAGGGTTTGTCGGTGATGGATAAGTTGGTCGGAACCGAACACGACACTTTCTTGCAGGATGTCATCTCGGAAGCGTATGAGGAAATTGGCAAAGCGCGACCTGCTAAACGTGAACGAGCCAATAAAACCAGTGATGTGAAGGCTGCGCTGAACATTCCGAAACCGCCGTTCTGGGGTGTGAAGTCCATTCTGGAGATGCCGCTAGAGGTTGTGTTTAAGTATCTGCACAAGCCGGAATTGTTCCGTCTCTCATGGGGCGCGACCAACTCTCACGGCGAGGAATGGGTCAAACTCGAAAAAGAATTTGAGGCACGGCTTGAAAAGATGCAGCGGCAAGCACTTCAAGACAAGACGCTGCGTCCACAGGCGGTTTATGGTTACTTCCCCGGTAATCGTGATGGGGATGATTTGGTGATTTGGGATTGGAAGCCATTTGCTAACGCCAATGGTGGTGAACCGGAGAAGCGGGAAGTGGCACGCTTCTCCTTCCCACGCCAGAACAACGGTGAGTATTTGTGCCTTGCCGATTATTTCGCACCGATTGACAGCGGTGTGGTGGATACGGTTGCGCTGCAAGTGGTAACGGTCGGTGAAGCCGCGAATGAAGCCTTCGAGAAGTTGCAGAAGGCCGACAACTACAGCGAGGCTTATTTCTTTCATGGATTGGCGGTTCAGACAGCAGAGGCAACAGCCAATTATGTCAACCGAGTGGTGGTCAATCAACAGATGGGTATTCCCAGCGGTCAAGGTAAGCGTTACTCATGGGGTTATCCAGCTTGCCCCGATTTGGACGACCATAAGTTGGTGTGGCAGTTGATGCCGCAAATCGAAAGCGACATCGGTGTGAGCTTGACCGAGAGCTTCCAACTTGTGCCGGAACAAAGTACCGCCGCCATTGTGATTCATCATCCTGATGCGAAGTATTTCAGTGTCGGCAGCTTAGATCGCACAGCACAGATTTTGGGTGAAGGGTAAATGTCAGAAGAACAGCCGAAATCAGTCACTCGCTTGCGGGAAAATCCCTGCCCGATTTGCAGCGGGATGAGCTACACATGGGGCATCACGGTTGGGGAGAGTCCCAGCCAGCGGTTATATACGCGGCCTAATGGTGCGGGATGGGGCGAGGGCAAAGTGATGGTGACACGCGAATGCAATAGCTGCGGGAATGTTCAGTTGTTTACTGAGACTTATTCAACAAATGGATGAGCGTGCATCAGTAGGCTGCCGAAAAATGATTTTCGGGACGCTGGCCGTCTGCCTTGCGATAGTACTGTGCATTACAGTCACGCTAGTAGGGGTTGACCGAACCTGTGTGGACGACTTGGCTCCACGCTTGCCGATTTATGCCAACACGACGATAAAGCTGCAACAGCATAATTTCCTGACACAGTTTGGTATGGGCGAGTCGGTGATGATTTTGCACTCGGATGATCCTGTTGAAACCGTGCGGAATTGGTATTCGCGGACAGTCGGGGCAGTTGTCTACGCGGATGTGCAAAAGGGAACCATTAAGCATATGGGACGCGCAAACTGGACAGTGGACGCAGCGCCGGAAGGTGAAGGCAGCCAGATTATTTTATACAGTTACTGTGGGGCATAGGTGTATGTCGTTGACCGATTTTATTAAAGCGATGCCAAAAGTTGAACTGCATGTTCATCTGCAAGGCGCGACACAGCCGGAAACATGGCTGGAACTAGCGGAACGTAACGGCGTGAAACTTCCTGCTAGCACGATTGAGGGAATGCGCGAGTGGTTTGTTTTCAAGGACTTCCCGCACTTCATCCAGATTTATATGGCGGTTTGCGGGACGATCCGCACAGCCGATGATGTGGAATTCATGGCAAAACGCTTTTTAGCCGGACAAGCCGAGCAGAATATTCGTTATACCGAGATCACGTACACGCCACATTTGCATTACAAGATCGCAGGGCTAGATGCGCGGACGCAGCTTGATGCACTCAATCGGGCGCGGAAATGGGCTGAACACACGCACGATATTAAGTGCGGTTTCATCCTCGATATTTCGCGGAACGTCACGCCTGAAGAAGGTTTGTGGACAACCGACATGGCGATTATGGGGATGAATGAAGGTGTGGTGGCGCTGGGGTTGGGTGGGCCGGAAGTTGGACATCCACCGGAGAAACATGCCATTTCATTCCAGAAAGCTCATGCGGCGGGACTGGCTTGCATCCTCCATGCGGGTGAAACGGAAGGGCCTGCCAGCATTTGGGGCGCGATTAAACAGGGATCGGTGCGGATTGGTCACGGTGTACGCTGCATCGAAGACCCGAAGTTGGTTGCCTATTTGCGGGAGACTCAAATTCCATTGGAGGTGAGTCCAACCAGTAATGTATGCTTGGGCGTATTCCCCAGTATGCAGCAGCATCCGTTACCGAAGTTGATCTCAGATGGGTTATATGTGACGCTCAACTCGGATGATCCGCCGATGTTCAATACCTCGCTCACGAATGAATATCTGACCGTGGCTGAGGTGTTTGGCATGGATGAAGCAGCACTAACAGGATTGGTCATCAATGGCATTCGGGCGAGTCGGTTATCGGAGAGCGAGAAGGCCGCGATGGAAGCTGAGTTTAAGCGCGAGTTTGAACGGCTGAAAATTCAGATTTAACACAAAGACGCAAAGACACAAAGGCGCAAAGAAAAGCGATGACTAAATTAGCATTTCTCGAACGGCTGCAACAGGCGAATCCGATTTTGGGTGATGGGGCGATGGGGACACTGCTGCATCAATATGGTGTGCCGATTAGCACCTGTTTTGATGAACTCAACCTGACGCACCCTGAACAGGTGGAGCGTGTTCACCGCGAATATTTAGATGCGGGCGCCGAACTGATTGAAACCAATACCTTTGGCGCGAATCGCTACAAGTTGGGCAAGCATGGGCTTGAAGGTAAGGTTGTTGAGATTAACCGCGCAGGTGTGGAACTGGCGAAGCACATGATTGAAACCAGCGGTAAAGATGCTTATCTGGCGGGATCGGTTGGGCCGTTGGGTATGCGGATGAAACCGATGGGACGAGTCAAGCCGGAGGAAGCACGGGCGGCTTTTGGTGTGCAGATTAAGGAGCTGGCTGAGGCCGGTGTTGACCTGATTTTGATGGAGACATTCAGCGACCAAAAAGAACTACTGGAAGCTTTGGCCGCTGCGCGGGAAGCTGCACCGGACTTGCCGGTGGTCTGCCACATGACTTACGGGGCGGATGACCGCACACTGCTGGGCGATTTACCCGGACAAGTGGCACGGGAACTGTACGAGGCAGGCGCGGATGTGATCGGGGTAAACTGCGGGGGTGGGCCACAGCAGCTTTCACGGATTTTACAGGCGATGCGGCAGGCTGTGCCAGAAGCGATTGTTTCAGCCATGCCGAACGCTGGTTTCCCGCAATCGGTTGGGGAACGCATGATGTATCCTGCGACGGAAGAATATTTCGCGGAGTATGCGCTGACTTTCAAAGCGATTGGAGCCAAGATGATCGGCGGGTGCTGTGGGACAACGCCGGCGCATATCAAAGCGATGCGTAGGGCTTTGGATAATCCGGCGCTGCCACTGCCCCAAATCCAAGTGTATGAGCCGCATTTTGATGACTCGCTGTCTGTGCCGGAACGCCCGACGGAATTGGCGCGCAAGCTGGCTGAACGCAAGTTCGTCATCACGGTGGAGATGGCTCCACTGCGGAGTTTTGTCCCGCAGAAATTACTGGCGGCAGCGCAGCTCCTTCAAGAAGCGGGAGCCGATATGGTGGATGTGGCGGACAGCCCAACGGCACGGATGCGGATGAGTCCTTGGGCGTTGTGCCACTTTATCCAGACGCGGGTGCAGATGGAAACGGTGCTGCACTTCCCGACGCGCGGGCGGAATATGCTGCGGGTTCAGGGGGATTTGCTGGCGGCACACGCGATGGGCTTACGAAATCTGTTTGTGGTGATGGGAGACCCGACCAAAATCGGGGATTATCCGGAGGCAATGGATACGTTTGATGTTGCGCCTTCCGCATTGATCGGGATTATCAAACACAAGATGAACACAGGAACCGATCAGGCAGGGAACAGCATCGGGCAGCCGACAAGTTTTACGGTGGGCTGCGCGTTAAATATGTTCGCGGATGACCTTGACCGCGAGATCAACACCTTGATTAAGAAGCTCGAAAATGGGGCGGATTTCGCGCTGGGGCAAGCAGTCTTTGAGCCGCATCGGATTGAAGCGTTCCACAAACGTTACCGCGAGATTACCGGTGAGGATTTCAAGCTGCCGGTATTGATGGGACTGATGCCGATGTACAGCTTGAAACATGCGCGATTCCTGCATAACGAGATACCGGGAATTAGTATTCCCGATGCCTTGATGGAACGGATGGACAGGGCGGGCGAGAACGCAGCCAACGAAGGTGTGAAGATTGCCCAAGAACTCCTTCACGATATGCGCGGGATGGTGCAAGGGGCGTATATCATTCCGGCGTTCGGAAAATACGAACTGGTGGCGGATGTGATCGATTCAGTCGTCGTTAGATAGTTACAAGCAGCAAGATAACACGTTTCAAGAAAGGGCGAGAGCAAAGCTGCTTCCGCCCTTTTTATTCGAAAGTGATACGAGTTGCAGAAATTGCATATTTTGCATTACTTCCGCTGAAATGACAGGCGGGTCGCTCCCGTATGATCGCTGAATTGACATTTTTGCACGGCGGGTGGTTCGGCTGATGGCGCTGAAATCGCACAAGTGCGGCGATTAACTCCCGTGTGTCCGCCGCGTTACAAATGTTGTTGTCGTTGCAGCGGATGTGTGGGAGAATGCCGCTGAAAATGCAAAGGTAAATGCATTTAGACACAGAGACTCAAAGATCCAGAGACACGGAGTACATCACGATTAAGCACCATCCCACAAAAGGTTTCGCACAGAAGCAAAGAATGCCAAGATGTTTCACCATGAAATGATAGAACAATAAGAACATTTTAGCACAGAATGAGGGCGAATGGGTTACCAAAATGTAACTCTTTCGTGACGAGTTTCCTAACAATTTGAGGGAGCAGGATGATTAAATCCGTTTGGAATAGTTGGAAATGGGTTAGAGGTCAGGATTTGTCATTAGAAGCAATTGGGTTTAGGTATTTGATTCAAGATTGACTATAATATAGGGGATTATTTCCTCCACCGGATTGAGAGTGTGAGTCAAAACCTTTCGATGTTTGAGTCGCATAATCCTCTAGACACTCCAGCCCTGCTTCAGCGCTTCTTTGTGCTTTCCGCCGACAAGATGGCTGTAGTTGGTCGTGACGGATATTTTAAAGTCATCAATCCGGCTTTCGAAATGTTGTTAGGCGGCTCACAAACGGAACTGCTGACACAACCGCTGCTTGAATTTGTTCACCCGCAAGATCAGAAGGTTACGCAGGATGCGATTAACCAACTGACCACGGAAAATCCCTCGATCAATTTTGAAAATCGCTTGCGGAGCGGTAACGGCGTGTACCAGTGGTTCGGTTGGACAATTTCATACACTGATGAGCGCATTTTTCACGCGGTAGTGCGGGAGATTACTGAACAGCAGTTGGCGGCTGAATCGCCGGTGGGATATTTGAGCCATCTGTTAATGGATGCACCCGCCGGAATGGTCATTTTAAATGGGACGCGGCAGGTTTTTACACTGGTGAACACCCGTTATGAAAAGATCAGCGGCCATTCACGGGCGCAACTACTGAATCGCAGCATTCGTGATGTGCTGCCTGAGTTGGAGGCAAACGGAGTCTTTCAGATGTTTGATCACCTGTACCAAACAGGTGAAGCCTTTGTGGCGCAGGAATTTTATGCCAGCTTTGACCATACAGGGCAAGGGTTTTTACAGGAAGGCTACTATAACTTCGTCGCACAGCCCATCAAAGATCGCAATGGGCAGGTGACTGATATTCTGGTTCATGTGTACGAGGTGACGGAATTTGTGCTTGCGCGGCAAAGGCTGCAAGAAAGTGAAGAACAATTCCGCGCGATTTTCAACCAATCAACGGCTGGAAATGCTTACATGGATTTAGAGGCACAACTCCTGTTAGTAAACGACCGATTTTGCCAAATGGTGGGTTACAGCCGGGACGAACTGCTGCAAAAAACGTTGTATGATATTACCCATCCCGATGATTTGCCGAATAACACGGCATTATTTGAACGGCTGCGCGGCGATGGACTGCCGTTTGTTGCTGAAAAACGTTATATCTGTAAAGACGGAAGCATCATCTGGGTGCGAAACAGCGTGTCCGTCATCCGCGATGCAGCGGGGCAAATTAAGTCTGTGCTGACTGTCTCGTTTGATATTACCGAGTTGAAAGCGGCGCAGGAAGAATTGATAGAACGGCAGCCTGAAAAAGCGATAGCCGAGGAACGCCAGCGATTGGCGCGGGAGTTACATGATTCGGTGACACAGACGCTTTTTTCGGCAGGTGTCATCACCGAGGCAATTCCACGTTTGCTGCAAGCCCAACCTGAAAAAGCCTTTAACCAACTACATAATTTGAATTCAATGATACAGGGCGCGACATCCGAATTACGGACGTTGTTGTGGGAACTACGTCCAGAACGGATTGCCCAAACGGGATTAGCTATGCTGCTAACTCAACTGGCTTATGCGGTACAGGCGCGGAAACCGCTGAAAGTGTTTTTGCGGATTCATGGGGAGCAAGAACGGCTGCTGCCTGCGCCGGTGCTGATGGCCTTTTACCGGATCGCGCAGGAGAGTATCAATAACATTATCAAGCACAGTGACGCGACCAAAATACATCTGATGATGCGCCGGACAGACGATTATGTCATGATGAGTATTATTGATGATGGACAAGGTTTTGATTTGTTGCAGGGAAATCCCGGTTTCGGGTTGACGATTATGCGTGAACGGGCAGAGGAAGCGGACGCACAATTGGATATCCGAAGCATGGCGAGCAAAGGAACACGTATCCGGTTGTTCTGGCAAGGCGAGTCAGATGTAGTGCAGATAGTGGGCGGGGAATAGAGCTGCTTCGCTGGTTGCCGCAGCAATTTAGATTTTTGCGACTGACAGCTCGATAAGCGGAGTAAGCGTGTCAAATGCCAGTCAATAGCTGGTTGGAAAGCTAAATTATGGAAGGTTCAAATCAGGCTAGTACTCCACCCGACTCGTTTATGTCGGTGGATGCGGTGCGAATGGCGATAGATACGCCGTGGAAAGCCATCAACGAGATTGAACGGATGCTGCTGTGGCCTATCGCGCGGATTCAATGCTCGTTGGCGGGGATTGGTTGGGGCGCAGGTTGGAAGTTTTATGGGCTGCCGATTATCCAAAAACACCGACGAAGTACGATGACGATTGGCGCGGGGATGGAACTGCGGTCAACGGCACGAAGTAATCCATTGGGGGCGAATAGGCCGTGCATTTTGAGTACACGGCGGGTAGATGCGGTTCTGCAAATTGGCAGCGGTTTCGGCATGACGGGTGGCAGCGTGGTTTGTGAAGAACAGATCACGATTGGGGATCGCGTGATCGTGGGCGCGAACAGCGTCATCACAGATACTGATTTTCATCCATTGGGGGCAGAACGACGGCGAACCCATATCCTTGATGGGGCGACGGCTCCGGTTGTGATTGGTGACGATGTGTTCATCGGGATGAATGTGTTAATCCTCAAAGGCGTGACGATTGGCGCAGGCAGCGTGATTGGCGCGGGAAGTGTGGTGACGCGCGATGTGCCAGCAGGTGTGATAGCGGCAGGCAATCCGGCGAAAATCATCAAAACAATTTAACCACAGTGTGCCAATGCAAATAAATTTAACTACAGAGACGCAGAATGTGTTTATCGTGCTTCGCGTAAGGACTTAGAGAACCCGAGAAAACAGAAACTAGCTGGCTTTGGTGGTTTGGTGATTACGAAGATAGGCATGGGCTTCTTCGGGTGAATGGGTGAAGATAAACTTCGGCGCTTTAAACGAGCCTGATCCTGAAAAAGCAAGTTTCATCACCCTGACAATACCATTGATGAAGCGCACGACCGTTGTGGGCGCAATGAGGACGAGCTGACCACCATTCGGATGGTCAATTTCTGCGACTCTTTTAAAATGTGGTATCGCATCGGGCGGTGGTAATCCACCTTCGCGGATGTCGATGATGATATTGACCTGATGTGAAACGGTGTCAAACAATTGCAGCATTTGCGCGACTGATGCATCAAAATCTTTCCATGTCCAAGGACGGTGGAAAGTAATTAAAATCGTTGTTTGTTCCGGATTATCCCAATCCACAGTGACGGGCATTTCAAGACCTCATGGGTTCGTATTGAGGAGTATGAACTGTACCACACTCGACCAATATTACAATAGCTTACAGCCGCTATAGGTAGACTACACTATTTAAATCAGCCGACTCGCTCATTACTTCAAAGGTGGTATGGACTATACTCTCGTCAATTACTACCAGAAGGTCAGCAAAAAGAATACGATGGCACACATTTTCATCAGTTATAGCAAGCAAGATATTGAATTCACCCGCTATCTGAAGACGCTGCTTGAAGCAGAGGGTTATCAAGTATGGGTGGATGAGGCGAGATTAACCCCCAGTGCGCGCTGGTGGAAGGCCATTGAGCACAACATCGAGACATGCAGCGCTTTCGTCATAGTGATGTCACCGAATGCATACGAGTCCGATTGGGTGGAGCGCGAGATTTTGTTAGCCGAGAAAGAAAAGCGTCCCATCATTCCGGTGCTGCTGTCGGGTGAGGCATGGTCAAGGTTGGCAAACATCCAGCATGTGGATATGCGGGCGGGTTTGCGGGCGAAATTGAGCGAGCATTTTTTAGATACCCTTAAGGCGCATATTGAACCGAAGACACCGGAAGTTGTTTTCACGATTGGTTTTGGTGATATCACGACTTATCAAGCGGATGTGGTGGGATTCAAATATGCGGGCGGGTTTCATGGTGTTGACAAGACGGTGAGTGAGAAGCTGGTCGAAAAGGGTTTAGAGACGACATCATTTGCGCCGAAAGAGACGGGTGAATTCAAGGCAGTGGAGAGCAAAGGCGCCATTCAAGCGGACAAAGTGCTGTATGTGGCGACACCGAAAATGCGCAATCTGGGTTATAAGCAGCTGCGAACATTTGCAAAGCGGATGGTTGAGGCATTAAATGAAACCGCGCCGACGACAAAACATCTGGCGATGACGGCGCATGGTTCGGGCTTCTCGTTAGATGAACAGGAAGCGATGCTTTCGGTGTTTGCCGGTTTGCGAGATGCGATGCAGGGTGGCAAGATGCCCTGTTCTTTGGAAAAAATCAGCATTGTCGAGATCAATACCAAGCGGGTTAACCGGCTGCGCACCGCAATTGATAAGGTGATGAAGCAAGTTGATTATGCGACACCGCTCAATGATGGTTGGGGCTATACGCTGAGGTATAAGGACACGACGGCTGAAACTGAACCGGCAGACTTACAATCGGCTGGTGGAGCTAAACAAGTTAAACCTCATGCCTTTGTTGTGCTGCCTGCGAATCATCAAGATGAAGATTTATTTGAATATGGCATCCAAACACCTATTCATGCACACGGGTTATTGTGCGAACGTTATGAAGATGTGGCAGAAGATCAGTACAGTGAACAGGTTCTCAATACCATCAAAGAAAATATTGGTCGGGCGCGGGTGGTGGTGATTGAACTGACAAACGCTGATCCCGGTGTGTACTTACAATTGGGATACGCGTGGGGCAAGGGGATACCGACGATACTGCTGCTTAAAGAGGATGAAAAATTCTACTTTGAAATCCCTGTCGAGGTCATCCGCTACCAGAAAATCAAAGATGTCGAAATGTGTATCAGTGAGGCGCTGGACAAGCTGGAAGCTGAAGGTAAACTTTAAATTTCGCCGGTTGAGTGCGCCAAAAATCAAGAAAAGAACAGCAGAGGATATTCAGGCTGTGTGATGGTGCTTTGTGCCGCTGAGGGTTTCAGTTATACTTCTAACTGCGAATATAAGCGGATCAAGCGGCATTTATGGCACATATTTTTATTAGCTACAGCAAACAAGATATCGAGTTCATGCGCTATCTTAAAGTTTTGTTGGAGGCTGAAGGCTACAGCGTATGGGTGGATGAGGCGCGGCTAACCCCCAGCGTCCGTTGGTGGAAAACCATCGAACAGAATGTCATGGAGTGCAGCGCTTTTGTGATTGTGATGTCGCCTTCGGCTTCTGATTCGGACTGGGTAGAACGCGAAATTCTGCTGGCGGAAAGTGAAAGCCGTCCGATTATTCCAGTGCTGTTGACTGGAAACCCGTGGCCGAGGCTGGCGAATATCCAATATGAAGATATGCGGGCAGGCGTACGGGCAAAATTGTCTTCGCGCTTTATCGGAATATTGCAGAGCTGTATCGGCAGGCAAAGTCAATCAACCGCGACTTCGAGATTGATATTCCGGATTGAAGAAGGCAACGTCACCCAATTTGAAGCGGATGTCATGGCTTTTAAGTACGCCCGTTCGTTTCATGGCGCGGATAAAGTAGTGGCGCGGCTGTTGGAACAACATGCGCATACTCAAGTGGAAGAACTGGCGGCCAAACTGGGGGAATATAAATTTGTGCCGACGCATGGCGCTATTGCGGCTGGTCATGTGTTGTATATAGGGACGCCGGGTCTGGGGCAGTTCCGTTATCCGCAAATTCAAGAATTTGCCAGCAGTACACTCCAAATTTTGGCGAAAGTGGCTCCCGAAACTCAGCATCTTGCCATGACGGTACATGGGCCGGGGTTTGGGTTGGACGAAAACGAGTCGATTACTGCGCAGTTTTTGGGCTACCTTCAGGTGTTACAATCGCCTATGTGGTCGATGGGATTGGAACAAATTACCATCGTGGAACGTAACGCTGCTCGAGTCGAACAGATGCGCAATACGATTGACACTTTACTCAAAGATGTGAGCTATGCGACACCCTTGGATAATGGTTGGGGATACTGGTTGAATTTGTCCACGCCGGCGGCTGAGATTCCTGTGATTGCCAAAGCCGAGAAAGCCTATGCTTTCGTCATCATGCCCGTGGATAGTGATGACGATGATCTTTACATTTATGGAATCCAAACACCGATTCATGCGCATGGCCTGTTGTGTGAACGCTCGGCAGAAGCATTTGATGGAAGTCTGGACGCGTTCTTTGCCAATTTAGAAAGCCGGATTAATCAAGCGACTGCTGCCGTTATCGACCTGACCAAGGCGGATGAGAGCGTTTATCTACAATTAGGGTATGTTTGGCGGGCGGGTATTCCGACGATACTGCTACTCAAAGAGAACGAAACTTTTTATTTTGAATTACCGCCGAATGTGATTCGTTACCGAAAAATTAGAGATGCGGAGACGGCCATCAGCGGTGTGCTGGATACGCTGAAAGCTGATGGAAAAATATGACCACACTAAATCGTCGTCCGCCAGAATCGAATATTGTGATCGCCAAACTGGCACAGTTGATCTTTAAGATTGCTGGCTGGACAATAAGCGGAGAACTGCCAAACTTCCCTAAAATGATGATGGTCGGCGCGCCGCATACCTCGAATTGGGATGGGGCGATATTCTATTTATTCACGTTAGCGGTGCGGACGCATATTCATTTTCTGGGTAAGCATACGCTGTTCAAGCCGCCGTTTGGTGCTCTGATGCGTTGGGCGGGCGGCATTCCTGTGAACCGGAGTACGACTTTCAATGCGGTTGACCAAGTGGTAGCCGCTTTTAACGAGCATGAGTCGATGGCGCTGGTGATTGCGCCCGAAGGAACACGCAGCCGAACGGAGTATTGGAAAACGGGCTTTTATTATATTGCCTTGAAAGCGCAAGTACCGATTGTGATGCTGTACGTCGATTATCCGCGCCGCAATTGTGGTGTTGGGCCATACTTCATGCCAAGCGGCGACATCAAGGCGGATTTCAAGCTGATTCAGGATTTTTATGCGGATAAAGAAGGGTTACACCCCGAGAAGAAAGGGCCGATTGAACTTCCGCCACGGGATAGGTGAGTCGTGCCTGCTTTTGATAGATGCCATGAACCTTCGCACCTCATGAAAATCTAGAACCTCGAACTGCGGAGACTAGATGACAAAACAGGTTTTAAGAATTGTGTTTTTCATCACCGGCCTGTTTTTGTTGATTATTCTCGCGTTCCGTTTATTACCCAATGATGACGATGCCATTCGGGCGTTATTACTGCCGAGCGAAGGCTGCCCCGCGCCGTGTTTCATGAATATTCGAGCGGGTGTGACGGACAGCATGGAGGCGGCACGATTGATTTCCAAACACAAGTGGGCACAATCCACGCTTTTTTACATGCGTTCGTTGAATGACATGTATGAGCGTTATGTGCTGTGGCAGTGGAGTGGTCAGCAGCCCGCCGGTGTGAGCGTTCAACGGCAGGGGCAGATGCGGATTTATAAAAATCAAGCTGTTGGCATGATTGTGGATACCACAATTCCACTAGGGTCAGTGTGGTTAGTCCTCGGAGCAACCGATAAGGGAACAGTGTCGCTTGCCGAAACGCGGTCGGATACTGAAATGATGCTCGTGATGGTGTATCCGAAAGAAGGACTGTTGGTACGGGTGGTTGTGCCGAAGCATTTATCGCAAGCGGCTTTGTGGGGAAGTAGGGTTGAAATTGAATCGAGCAGCGAACAATCAATGGCCTTTTTTAAAGCGCATGATTTGCCTGTTCTGACACGTATTCGACCTTAAACATGGGAGATTAAATACAAAATTGATCTAACCAGCGGCTGTTCAGCGTGTCGATTTTTAGTACCACGCTGTTCGCCATATACCGCACTCTCTGAGTACAATACCCGACGCGAAAACAAACCAAGAGAAAGTGGGACAATGCGATGAAAGTTGATTATGCTGCACGACAGGCGAAACTGCGTGAGATAGCCGGTTTAGACGCAGTGGCGCTGGTTCCGGGTTTCAACATGTATTATTTCACTGGACTTGAATTCCATCTGTCGGAACGTCCGGTGATTGCGATTTTGACGCCGGATGGTGAACTGTCGTTTATTATCCCTGAACTGGAAGTGCCCAAGATTAATCAACGACCTGATCTGGAAGCGCGGGCGTTTCCGTGGTCGGATAAGGACGGTTATGGCGATGCATTCAAACAGGCGGTGAATGATTTAGGGTTAGCAGGCAAAAAGTTGGGCGTAGACGGCTTGACGATGCGCGTAACCGAACTTTTGGAATTCCAGAAGGTATCGCCTGACATCAAAATCAGCGCGGTTGAACGCCAGATCATCCGCATTATGGCGATGAAAATCCCGGACGAAGTTGAGGCCATGCGAAAGGCATGCCAGTTGAGCGAAGCGGCGCTGGATAAGCTGCTGGCATGGGTGCAGCCGGGGATGACCGAACGCGAGATTGCCATCCGATTGAATGAGGAAATGACCGCACAAGGCTGCCAAGGTGTGGCATTCGAACCCTTAGTCCAAACCGGCCCGAACAGCGCACTGCCACATGGTATGTTGACAGATCGGGCATTAGGTAAAGATGAATTTCTCTTAATTGATTATGGTGGACGCTACGACGGCTATCCGGCGGATATCACGCGGACGTTTTGTTTGGGTACACCAACGGCTGAAATGCAGAAAATTTATGATACGGTCAAAGCGGCGAATGAAGCGGCGATCAAAGTCAGTGGACCGGGTGTGGCGATGGGTGATGTCGATAAAGCGGCGCGGGATGTCATAAATGCGGCGGGATACGGTGCGTATTTCATCCATCGTACCGGACATGGTTTAGGTTTGGCCGGACACGAGATTATTCCGCAAATTGCTGAAGGCGTAACCGATTTATTAGAGCCGGGAATGGCCTACACGATTGAACCGGGAATTTATGTGCCGGGACTCGGCGGCGTGCGAATTGAGGATAATGTGGTGATTACCGAAACGGGCGCGGATATTTTGACGAGCTATCCCAAGTCGTTGGTACGGGGTTAGTTTACAAAATGGGGCGCAAGCCTTGCGCCCCTCCGAGCCTGCTCAATTAGCTGGCTTTCATACCGCCGGCGATGTTTTTGTAAATCTCGCTGATGGCAGTCATCAATTCCATAAATTTGGTCACGGGAGCGCCTTCGGGAGCGGTCACTGTTTGCGCTTCACCCAAGCCGCTGAAACTGAGTTCGACGCTTAAACTCATCGATTTGGGAGCAGGAGAACCGCTTGAACTGGTGCTGGCTGCGGCAAAGGCCGACATGGTACTTTCGGGAAATTCAATCGACAATTGGGCGGCGCTTAATTTATCGCCATCAAGAGTAAAAACCAATTGGAAGGTGGCATCAGCAAGTGATTCGATAGCCGCAGCTTGCGCGTCGGTAATTTCCTTCATGTTGGTTAACTTCTGGAATTCGGGATCATTGAACAGACCCACAAGATCAACTGTGCCGGTAAATGTGTCACCGTCACGGGTGTATTCCAAATGACCCGTAAGCAGCGCATGAACCTGTGCCAATTGATCGGTGGTTGAAGAACTTGCGGTTGAGGTGTTGGGCTTCAAGCTTGGGCCGATGTTGGTGAGCACGTCAATCAGATCAAGACCTGCCCAACCGGTTGGGGTTTTACCACCGGTCATCGCCCCGACGGTCGCCGGAAGTTTGGAAAAGTCGAGGTAGCCTACGCCATCGACCAAAACCATGTTCAGGACGAGCGGCTCGCCACCGGTCATCGAGGCGGCAGCGGTAGGTAGTGTGGCGTTAATATTCAATTCACCGCTAAAACTTTTGAGACCTTCAATCAGTTTGGCAACGGCAGCGGCAGGATCGGCATTCATTGCCATGACATCATCCATTGACGCGCCCGCAAAGCCGTTGAACTTACCGTCAGCGCTGATGCTAACGGTGCCTGCTTGAGTCGGATCATCTGACTGAATGTCGGCATTAATGTCTAGCGTAAAAGCGCCAGAGCCGGCAGTCCCTGTGTTGGTGATAGCGCTGGTCAGCGCCGTACAATCATCCGCCGATAAATTGCCACAAATGGTGGTGTCCTGCGCCATAACGCCCGGAACCATCGCCGCGATAATAATGAACAGCAAACATAATGCAAATAAACGGGATTTCATCAAGTTCTCCTTATGATGTGGGAGGGAAGTATTGCGCCCACAGAGCAATTGTATAGTCTGTTTTGAGCTGTGAATGATTGAGATAATTTTAATGATCGAAATAGTTTATTTCGATGAAGTGCGGTGGCATTGGACTGGCCGCATGAGTGTGGAACTGGAGGTTATTCGCGCTTCTCATTATGCGGCGCGTTTTTGCTTGGAAACAGCGATTGTAAGGCTTCGATTTCATGCGCCATAAAGCCCTGTTTGTAGAAGTCTTTATGCGCGTTGAATCGTGATTTGCGGCGCTTGAGGGGAGAAACAAATTTGCCCACGAAACTGGAAAGAAAACCTGCCCTGTGCATCGAGATTTGAAAACTCCAACATTTTTTTCGTGATCAGTGTATTCGAATTGGTTTCAGAGCATTACCCCAATAAATGGGTATCAGAAAATAAAAGAAGCGGGTTCTGCAACCCGCTTCTCTTAAATACTTATGGTCAAACAGCGGTATTAGCCGCCGCTCATGCCGCCCATCATGCTGCCGACGAAGGTCATCAAGTCAGCATATTTCGAGACGGTCGCACCGGCTGGTGCAGTAATGGTTTGCGCTTCGCCCAAGCCACTGTACTTGAGGTCAAAGGTCACTTTGACAGAAGTAGGCACGGCATCGCTGCTGCTGTCCGGGCTGGCGGCATTGATTGCAGCGAGTGTGCTGCCGGGAAGGTCGATATTCAACTGGATTTCGCCCAGCTTGTCACCTGCGAGGGTGAATACGACCTGCACAGTGGCATCATCCAGTGAATCGATAGCCGCTTGATCAGCTTCGGTCATTTCTTTGGCAGTATCTTTTTGCAAGGCTTTGAAGTCGGGATCGGTCACCAAACCCTTGAGATCGACTGTGCCGGTAAAGGTATCGCCATCACGGGTATATTCTAGATACTTGGCAAACAGAGCCTGTACCTTGGGCAAATCTTCAGAGGCGGTTGACGAGGCGCTGCTGCTTGAGCTGCTGGCGGACATCATGCCACCGAGATTGGTAGCGGTATCAACCAGATCCAGACCAACCCAACTGTTGGGAATCTTCATCTGCTGAAGCATAGGAGCAAGTGAAGCCGGCATCTTGGAGAGGTCGATATAACCGTTACCATCGACCAAAATGAGGTTGAGAACCAGTGGTTCGCCACCGGTCATGGCTGCGGCTGAAGCAGGCAGACCAAAGCTCAGGTTCAGTTCGCCGCTAAAGCTTTTTAGACCTTCGGTGAACTTGGCAAGGGCTGCATTGGGATCAGTCATAGCGGTCATGTCAGTCATTGACATGGGGGTTACGCCACTAAACTTGCCATCCGCAGTGATGGCGACCTGACCAGCCTGTGACGCATCGTCTGATTGAATGTCGATGTTTGCATTCAGGGTGAACGCGCCTGAGCCAGCCGCGCCGGTATTGGTGAAGGCGGTTGTTAATGCTGTGCAATCATCAGCCGACAAATTGCCGCAAATGGTGGTGTCCTGAGCCATAACGCCCGGAACCATAGCAGCGATCAATACGAACATCATACACAATGCTAGTAAACGGGACTTCATAAATTTCTCCTTGTAATGTGGACGCAGAAGTATTGCTACTTACATTGTCATTATATCCGCAATGTTTACGATGGATATGTGAGAAAAGTTCTAATATTCCCGTGTTTGCCGCTAAAACTCATGAGTTTCTAAGGGAGCAAGCCTGCCACACGCTCAATAATGGCTTCGGCAATGCGTGTTTTGGTGGCTAGTGCTAAGGGGGTTTGGGAACCATCTGCGCCGAGAATCACCACGCGATTGGTGTCTACCTCGAAGCCTGCGTCGGGGGCTGTAATATCATTAGCGATCAATAAGTCCAAGCCTTTGCGTTCCAGTTTAGCGCGGGCATGTGAGAGGAGATGCTCACTTTCGGCAGCGAAACCGACCACGACTTTTGGATGCCCTAGCGCGGCGCGTTTTTCTTTGACGCTCATCAAAATATCAGGCGTGCGAGAGAGGACGATAACCGGCGCGTCATCCGAGTCATCCTGCTTTTTGATTTTTTGAGCGGCACGGGTTTGAGGGCGGAAATCAGCGACGGCTGCTGCCATCATCAAGGCATCGGCAGTGGCAAGATGATCGAGGACGACCTGCTGCATGTGTTCGGCACTGCTAACACTGATGACTTGTGCACCAACTGGCGCGGGCAAATCGCTGGCTGTGACCAATGTTACCGCTGCACCGGCATCCAAAGCAGCTTGGGCTAACGCATATCCCTGTTTGCCGCTGGAACGATTGGTGATAAATCGGACGGGATCAATCGCTTCGCGCGTTCCTCCGGCGGTGACGATGACTTTTTTACCGGCCAGTATGCCACCGTGACCGAGTGCCACACGGATATGCCCGATTAAAGCAGCCGTATCCGGTAAGCGTCCCTGCCCGACCAAGCCAGAAGCAAATCGACCAGTTTCCGGTTCAATGATGGTCACACCGCGCTGACGCAGTGTGGATACATTGGCTTGGGTCGCGGCGTGCTGGTACATACTTCCGTCCATAGCGGGTGCGACAATAAGCGGACAACGCGCTGCTAAGGCTGTTACAGACAGCAAATCGTCCGCCAAACCGTGTGCTAACTTTGCCAGCGTGTTTGCTGTCGCCGGTGCAACCATCAGTAAGTCCGCGCTTTCCGCCAGCCCGACATGAGCAATATGAGTTGGCAGCGCGCCAGAAGAATCGTTTTGCCACAGGTTGGTATATACCGGTCGGCCTGTGACCGATTGAAAAGTTAAAGCGGTTACGAAATGTTCAGCTGCTTGGGTCAATATCACATCTACCAAGGCACCGGCTTGGGTCAATTTACTGGCAAGATCAGCCGCTTTATAGGCGGCGATGCTGCCTGTAACGGCTAACACGATACGTTTATTTTGCAGTAGGGTAACGGCTTCTTGGGTCATAGGGTGTAGGTTCTAGCTGTAGCAAGTGTTGGGTGGCGTATGCGACCACCCAACGCTTACGTGAATTGATGATTTACAACGGCCCGGTATATAACGGTAAGGTAGAGGGTAGTATCGGCGTTCCTGCCCGTGTGATACGAATGATGTTGGACTGTGTATATACCCAACCTTCGGTGCGTGTGCCAGTATTCGGATTAATGAAGCGAATTCGCACCCATTGACCGTTGGCGTTGCGACCCAACACTTCGATTTCGGTATCTTTAGGCAGTTGGATAAGACGGCCAGAAGCGGCATCCGGTCTTTCGCGAATATTGGCATTGCTGAGGAGTACACCACTGTAAGCGCGCTGTAGTGCCAAGCCCGAGCCATAATCTTCAAGCGTCAGCGCCGTTACCGGAGGATTACCGCTGGGCGACCCTGAAACGATGAATGTGTATATGACCCCGGCTACCAATTGGGTGTTGGAAAGGCTGGTGAGCGTGTTTATGCCGCCGGAAGGGACGAAATTAAGCTGGGTATATAAACCGGGCGGAACTTCGCCTGAACTGGCTTCTGACCCAAAGGCTGCATTCGAAGCGAGACTGATGCCGGGAAAGGGCACAGGTGTTGGTGACGGGGCTAAGGTTGGAACAAGACCATCGACCACTTCAACCGGTGGTACCGGATAAGCGGGCGCGAAAACAGTTATGGCCTGTACGCCTTCAGCCGCATCAATAACGCGCACACGCGCAAAACCGGACTGTGTCTCTGATAAGTCGTCCGGCAGCAATGACATCATGACATCGCCGTTTTGAGTATTAAAAATGAGCGGCGCGTTGATATTGCTTGTTGTCGCATTATTGCCCTGCGCTGGATTGGGGGTTGGTGACAACGCTTGAACAGCGGCTGTATTTTGTGGATTTGAGTTGACAATCAACAACGTATAGTCGATTTGTTTGCTGTTCTGGTTGGTGCGTGTCAAGCTGCCACGCGCCAATGGTTTGACATTTGGATCGGTTGGGTCGTCCCCAAAGCGGCGAATAGTAATGGTGTGGCTAAAATCTGCCAGACCCAGATAGTCAGTGTAATCAAGATAATTGACGCGGCTGGCAACCAGACGTTCGTCAATATAAATGTCAATGACTGCTGTGCTGTGGGCAGCATGGACGATGCGAAGCCGTAGCCCATTATTGACCGGCGGCTCAAGCGGCGCGCTGAGGACAAATGTTTTGGTTTGGTTCGATATATTACCGACGGTTCCTAACCCGCCAGATGGAACCACATTGGGAACGGTAATAAAGGTATAAAGTGTGTTGGAATAAAAGTTGATTTCACCCAAGCGTTCCAGCACAGGGGGTGTAGTCGAAGGCGGCGCATCAGCGTTCAAAATAGCCAAGTTGTAGGACTTGGTGTCAACATCAATTGTGCCGAAAGGCTGTTTAAGTCCGATTTGGTACAGGAGTGCTTCACCGGACGGGTAGCCAATGCTGATGCGGTTAGGAGTGCCAACGGCTAGATGAACGGCTGTGATGCGTGTTTTGCCCAATTGAATCGGGCTGCGGTCATCATTGATGATAAATACGGCAGCCGATTGGTTAATTGTTACGCCTGCAGCGCTGCCATCCGAGAACTGCGTTTGGTAAATGACGGCGGTTTGGCTGCCATTCGGTGGAAGGTCAATTAGAATATCGGCAATTGGTGCAGAAAGGGAGGTAGCGCTGGGTGTACGCACTTCGAGCGCGTGCCGTCCGGCGGCGATAATAAAGTAGGTGGTCGCATCTTCGGGGCGCAAACCATAAGCGATAATTTGCTTATCCAGATAGATGTCAACCGGGCCGATACCCGGAAGCGCATTAACAATACGCAAACTTCCGACATTCACCTTGGCTTGAGCCTGCACTTGTCCCACAAGAGACGCGCCACTCACGAGCGCAAGGGTCAGAACTGCGATTATGAAAAACGTTATCTTTTTGAGCATGGGCAATGCACCTATCTTGATTGCTAACTTGAAAGGGGCAAACATACCCTTGCCCCTTTGATTCATAAATTCGTTACGGGCTGGTGGTAGCCGTTGGCGTCGTATTCGGATCAGCAATGATGAATTGGGCATATGCTGCTTGCTGAACCCCGCGTATGCGACAGTCCGCACAAACCTTCAGGCTGTGAACGCCCGGTGACAAATTGCTTGCTAATGGAATACTTTCCAACACCGTACCATCATCATTGACCTGTCCGGTCAAAATGGGTAACGGGTTATCGTCAATCGTAATGACATACTGCAATTTGGGTCGGAAGTTTTCGCCAACCAGACTAACCGTCCCCACTGTAGTATTCGGTGGAGCCGGATTGACGTTCACTAGGGGTTGACGGAATTCTGGCGTATTGGTTGGACGCGGTGTGTTGGTGGGTATAGGTGTCCGCGTTGGTGTTGGTGTGAAGGTCTTCGTTACGGTAACCGCTACCTGAACCGGAGCCATTGCGGTTAAAGTACCGGATACGGCCTCGTAAACCGCCGTTGGATTGTTTGATCCCTGAACTAATTGGGTCACTTGTGCCGAAGGTTCGAGCATCAACAACTGGGCTGAACCCGATTGCGAACCGGGGACGACGACGAAATCATAAATGCCGCCTGCCAAAAGCTGCTGTGGCGGTAATTCGGCAATGACTGTCTGGCTGCCGCTTTGTACGACGCGTATTGAATAGGCATCCGGATTGCGGCTTAAGTACATTGACCCTGTTCCATATTCAGATTGAGCAACCGTTGCCCATGGAGCCGCTTGAGGCTGCGTGCCATCAGCAGCCGGCGGAACAACCGGACGAATCTGCAAATTGAGCGGGACTGCCCCCGGCAGACCATGAATCAGCCGAATGCTAGCGTTAATGAGTGAACGCGGCGCATTTTGAGAAAACGTTACGGCTTTAAACGCCGTGGTGTTGGCTGGTCCTGTATCCGGCAGCAGCAGGACGATTTTGTCGGTTGTTGGATCAGGATCGTCTGTATAGGGGCCGAGTAAACTATTTCCTACATTTGAGACAACGAAACGGGTTCCAACAATCGGTGCAGGGATGCTCGGGCTGGTTTGCCCCAATTGTAAATTATCAATCGACGTTTCACCGACTAGCACTTGAATGGTTCCCGCATTCGTCATGGCGTTGACGAAGCGCACGCCCACGTCGTTTTGGACGCGCGCTGTAATACCCGTCCATTGATCATCAATCGTCAGAACGCCAGCATTTAACTTCGGCGGCGGCAGGAAGATCAAGAAGTTGCTCACTTGCCCGGCTAAATTGACAGGAAAGTTTGCGATAGTACTGACCGATGCGCCTTGCACATCGTTCAAGTCAAGTGAATATTGCCCTGCAGGAAGGTCGATTGGCCCGACAATATCTCCGAGCGTAAGGTTAGACGCCAACCGCAAACGCTGATCTGAGGCATCAATGTTGACAGGCGGCAGTGCCGGATTGGCCTGAATAATGGTCAAACGGGAAGCACCGACCGCCAGCGGTGAAGGGTCTTCACGAACTGGATACATATTGAGGCTGCCGATTTTTATTGCCACCATACTGACAATACCACCGGGCGCAACATCCACAACAGTTGTGACAAGGGCTACGTTTGCATCAGGATTATTGGGGACTTGGTTGGCATTGCGGATAGAGACACGGACTGAACCGGGCGCAACTTGAAAATAATTGGTTTGGCTGCCAAATTCCACCCCCCGCGCAACCGGATCGTCATTGATGAATACATCAACCGGCACAGATGGCGCGAGCGGTTCGCTGCTATACCAACGATTTACGAAACGTATCCACCCATAAGAGGGATTGGTGGGTGGCGCGGGTGTGTTCGATACAAGCGGCAAGTAAGTGGGCGTAAGTGTATCTGTCGGCAGCGGAGTCGGGGTGGCTGTCACCGGACGTGTCGGTGTAATGGTCGGCGTAGGAGTAATCGTCGGTGTATGCGACGGCGTAAGCGTCATACCATTGTTGGCGATGACCGTTTCGGTGAGATAGACGTTGGCTTGGTTAGTTGCAGCCAACGCTTCTTGGACCGCTTGGCCCAATGCCTGTGTATCATCAACGGCTGTGATGTTGATGGTTATCGGTGGCGGTGTTGGAATACTGCTATCACAGGCCGTGAGGACGACCAGTACCGCGAGCGCGATGAGTGAGAAAAATTTAGGTTTAAAAGTCAACTTCTTATCCCTTATAAAAGTTCGGCTATGAACACAAGGTCGCCGGGATTTACGCCACGTTTGGCGAGTGTTGGATTATCCATAGCGAGAATTTCAAGATTAACACCATTGCGCGAGGCGATAGAGGCTAGATCATCACCTCTTTGAGCAATGTATGGTTTTTTGAAGCGGCGCGGCGGTGTAAGCTGTTTTACCCCACGTGTAATAATAATCTCGCTGCCATCCCCAAAATCAACATTCGGAAGCAGGTTGTTCGCCATGCGCAGGACATCAATGGTGGTGTCGTATTGTTCAGCGATTGCCAGCAGCGAGTCAGTTGATCCTACTTTGAGCGTGATGTAATGGGGCTCATCGGCTTCTGCGGTACGGGTGGCATTGTAAAGCGCATCCTGAATAGCCGTAGAAACCGCTTGGGTAATCATGTCATACATGATTGTGGTTCGTTGTTTGCGATCACCAATGTAGATGTAGTAGGCGACGGAGGCAAAAATAGCAACGACAAGCAGCAGAATGAATATATTACGGATGAAACGGCGAAGGCGCATAAATAATCCCGATTAGACCGTTCAGGGTGAGATAATCCAAATAACATGAGATAAAGCGTATCATCAAAGCACTTAATTAAAAAGTGTGATGCAAACGATGGAAATAAAAATAATTTTTTTACCTTTCACGGGCATAACGAATACCCTGTTGATTACAGGTTGAATTCTATAATACACTGAAATTACCGTAATTATCATTTTATGTGAGGAGTACCAAGTGCTTCTGATTGCTCGAGCGCCTGTACGTATTAGTTTTGGTGGCGGTGGTACTGATTTGCCCGCTTACTATAATCAGTTCGGCGGTATGGTGGTCAATACGGCTATCAACCGTTATGTGTACACCTTTGTTTCCAGTGGAGTGAGCGACGCACTTCAGATTATTTCGTCGGATTTTCGAATGTTTTATCGGCATCAGGCGGGAAGCGAATTTAGCACGGACGGCGAATTAGGGTTGGTGAAAGCGGTGCTGCGCGAATTTGACGCGGCTGAAGGTTTAGATGTATTTGTCGCATCGCAAATTCCACCGGGAACCGGTTTGGGTGGTTCAGGAGCGGTGGCTGTGTCAATCATAACAGCGCTGGCGGCGTGGCAGGGACGTAAACTGGATAAGATTGAAACCGCCGAGATGGCCTGTGATATTGGCATCAATAAGCTGCATTTGCCCAGCGGCAAGCAGGATGAATACGGCGCGACAATGGGCGGTCTGAACCAAATTGTGTTCACCAAAGATGGCACAACTGTTAATCCGGTTCAGCAGCCAGCGGGCGCGCTGGAAACTTTCCAAAAGCGCTTGATGTTGTTTTATACCGGTAAGTCGCGCGACTCAGGTAAGATTCTTTCAGATCAATCGAAGGCCAGCCGTGAACAAAATCCGGCGACGCTGGAACGGATGCACAAAATCAAGGCGCTCGGACATGATATCTTAGCGGCACTATCCGAGGGGCGCCTAGACGATTTTGGCGCATTACTCCACGAGTCGTGGGTGCAGAAACGTGGGGTTAATCGCGACATTAGTAACGACCAGATTGATGTGGCTTATGATGCGGCTCGCACGAATGGCGCGATTGGCGGGAAGATTACAGGAGCGGGCGGCGGCGGCTTCATGATGATTTACTGCCACGAGGACAAACAGGACGCAGTGACAAAAGCGCTGCAGGCACTCGGTTTGGCGCGCATGGACTTCCGCTTCGATTTTGACGGCGCACAGGTCATGTTGAATACGCACTAGGAATTATAGGAACGAGAAACCTACCCAAATCGTTATCAGGTGGTGATTTGCAACGCCTTCCGTGTAATATAGGTTGGTATTTATTCAGGATGGGCGAAGAAGTCAAACTATTATGAATGAACGACTGCGGATAGGCATCATTGGTGCGGGCGCGGCAGGTATGGCGGCGGCGTGGGATTTAGCGCGGGCTGGACACGAGGTTCACCTGTACGAAGCTGAGAAAAATGTCGGTGGACTGGCAGCCGGATTCAAAGATGAAGGCTGGGAATGGACGATGGAAAAGTTCTATCACCACTGGTTCGAAACCGACAAAAGTATCTTGAAGCTGGTTGATGACATAGGCCAGCAGGGCAAAGTGCTGTTCCCACGCCCCAAAACCAGTTATTGGTTGGATGGCAAAATCTATAAATCGGAGATGAATGCATCGGCCTTGTCGCTGCCGCTTTCATTTCCGTCGTTGATTCGGTTGGGGTTGGCAGGGGTTTATCTAAAATTCTTGACTAAAGATTGGAAGTCACTTGAAAAAGTAACCGCAGACAGTTGGATGCGGCGCTGGATGGGCGAAGAAGCCTACAACAAGTTGTGGCGACCGCTTCTGATTGGTAAGTTTGCTGATCGTTACCAGCAGGTGAATATGGCGTGGATGTGGGCGCGAATTTATACCCGCAGCCTGCGTTTGGGCATTTTTGAAGGTGGCTTTCAAGCATTTTTGGAAGCGCTGGCGGAGGCCGTTCAATCAAAAGGTGCGGTCATTCACCTCAACTCACCAGTGGATGCGATTGGGACTCAAGATGGCAAACCAACCTTGACCATTAAAGGAGAAACCGAAGTATTTGACCGCGTGATTAGTACGGCTTCACCGGGATTGATGCTGCGGCTTGCGCCTTCATTAAAGGATACATCTTACGGTAAACAGATTGCTGAACTCAAGAGCATCGGCGCGTTGTGTGTGGTGCTGGCGCTCAAGCAGTCGATTTTGACTGATGGCACTTATTGGTTGAATTTGCCCGCGACCAGTGCCGATAAACGCACCAGCCAATTCCCATTTTTGGCGCTGGTTGAGCATACTAACTTCATGGATAAGTCGCATTATGGCGGTGATGTGCTGGTGTACTGCGGCGATTATATACCCACCGATCATGAATATTTTAAGATGA
This sequence comes from Anaerolineaceae bacterium, assembly GCA_016124855.1. Taxonomy (GTDB): domain Bacteria; phylum Chloroflexota; class Anaerolineae; order Aggregatilineales; family Phototrophicaceae; genus CFX2. The sequence continues at coordinate 73,248 of WGMX01000037.1, forward strand.
CCGATGATGAATTGGTCGAACGCTTTTTGCCCGCCCTGAAAAAAGTGAATCCCAACTTTGATGCCAGTTGGATACGCAAATCATGGGTTTGGAAAGCCCCTTATGCTCAACCGATTCCGTTTGTGAATCACAGCCAGCATATTCCGGCGCTTAAGACTCCGCTGCCGGGTGTATTTTGGGCGAGTATGAGCCAAGTTTATCCTTGGGATCGTGGGACAAATTACGCGGTGGAAATTGGTCAGAAAGTGGCGAAAGAAGCGCTAAATGCTAAGTAAAACAGGTGTCATCCCAGAGCGCTGATGCAGGGTAAACACGTCCTGCTACGATATCAGACCAACCTTCCTCAAAAGCGATTTCAGGATCGTCTCCTGCTTCATCAATCACTAAGTCTTGTGTCATGATATGGCGCAGATAATCCGTTAGTGCATCGTAACCTTGTTTTCGCGCAAGATCAGCCAATTTTTCATGTTCATCAGGAGTAAGTTCGATTGAAATGGTGACATGTTCTGAAATATTCATCAGGGTTCTCACCTTATTTGAAAGATACGTTGATTATAGCATTTTTACTTTATGAATTGCCCTGTGGTCAGGTAAATTGAGGTCTTTGCAAGGTCGGCGCATTAGTGTGTAGGCGCATTTGAAACGGTGGATAAGCGACGGATATCGAGATCAATCATTATTATCAGGCTCGATGGTTCGTGCTACACTGGTGCATATCTTAGTCAAAATAGCCACGCCATCTTTCAACTGGCACATCAATAGCCAAACAAAACACTCATTCAAGAGGGAATGTATGAAGATCATTGTCGCTGGAACTGGATTTGTGGGATTGACCCACGCCGCTGTACTTTCGGAGTATGGACACGAAGTTTATGCCTACGATGTTGATGAAAAGAAACTGGAGGCCTATCGCTCGGCTGATGCAGCACGCATCGGTCATTATGTGAGCGAACCGGGGTTACCGGTCATCATCGCCGAAAATATCAATCGCTATCTGTTTTTCGTGAATAACATCAGCGATATTGTGGAGGGTACGGACGCGATATTTCTGTGCTTGCCCACGCCGCCGCGCCCCAACGGATCATCCGATTTAAGTTATTATTTCAAGGCGCTGGATCAGATTGCGCCGATGCTGGCACAACGACAGGATAAACGGCGGATTGTACTCATTAACAAGAGTACTGTACCTGTTGGTACGGCGCGTCAACTGGAAACGAAGTTGAAAGAGCACGGCGTTCCCAACTTTGGTATTGCGTCCAATCCTGAATTTTTGCCTGAAGGTGACGCGGTGGAAAAATCGCGGCGGCCTGATCGCGTGGTAGTGGGCGCAGATACTGAAGAGGACTTGCGTATCCTGCGGCGAATTTATTCGCAGTTTACCAATCATGTGCGGATTGCTTACATTGAAACCACACCCGAAACCGCTGAGGCCATCAAATATGTGGCGAATACGCTGCTGCTAACGTACATCTCGTTCTGGAACGGCGTGGGCGCGCGTTTGGGCGAGGCATTCCCCAATGTGCGGATGGAAGACCTCAAGCGTGGTGTGACCGCCGACAACCGCATCAGCAAGTGGGGGTCGTATGTCTCAAACGGCGCGGGCGGTTCCTGCTTCGGCAAAGATATTCAGTCATTAATTTACCAGTTCAAGAGCAATAGTCAATCGACGGCGCTTCTCGAATCGGTTTATGACATCAACGAATATCAAAAGACTTATCTGATTGATCGCGCGATACAAGAAGCGGGCGCGACCTTTAATCATAAGACGGTGTCTTTGTTGGGATTATCCTTTAAACAGCGTACCAATGATATGCGCGATTCGTCATCGTTGAAGGTGGTGGAATCCTTGTTGGCGCGCGGTGTCAAGGAAGTTCGGGCGTACGATCCGTTAGCGGTGGACGAGGCCAAGCGCTACTTCCACCCCGATAAAAATCATCTGTTTGAGAAGGTGACTTATCACGATGCCGTTAAAGATGCACTGACCGGCAGCGATATGGTCTTTATCTCAACCGATTGGGAAGAATTTCGCGGGTTATCACGCACGATAGAGCAGACGGTGAAGCCTCCATTCCTGATTATGGATGGTCGCCGCATGATTCCCGATTATAAGGAATTGGTTGAACGCGGTTACGGATATATTGCAGTTGGTTCACCCTATTTAACCCCGACTAAATAAGGGTGAACATAACCGGACAAAGGCGATTAAAAGTGTTCGCCTTTGTTCATCGGTTTTATACGGTGGTCAAAGTTGGTGGTAAACAAAAAAGAGTCGACCGGACTCTTTTTTGTTTGTGTATAGGGCGGAATTAAGCCGAGATTTCGGTCGGCAGTTGGGTCTCGCGCATTTGCGGTGTGAGGTTGTGATGACGCTGGCGTACCTGCCAGACACGGGCAGCAGCCTCAAGCTGGATGCGAATGTCCATCTTGGATTCACCGATTTCGCGGTCAGGGAAATAGATAGGGATTTCGGCGACGCGAAAACCTAAGCGGCAGGTGACATAGGTCATCTCGACTTGGAAGACGTAGCCGTTGGAGCGAATGCGGTTTAGATCAAGGCCAATAAGGGTGTTGCGCCGCCAAATTTTGAAACCACCTGTCGCATCGCGCACCGGAATACCGAGGATGGTCGGGGTATAAACACGGTTGGCAAACCACGTGAGCAGTTTGCGATAAGCACTCCAATTTTCATCGACACTGCCGCCCTTAGCAAAGCGCGAACCGATGACTAAATCATAGTTTTCGATGGCTTTGAGCAGTTCAGGAATATACTTCGGTTGGTGAGAAAAATCGCAGTCCATCTGGATGATGTAGTCAGCATCCATGTTAAGCGCTTTTTTGAAGCCTGCGATGTAGGCCTGCCCCAGACCATTCTTTTCTTGGCGGTGCAGCACGTTCACTGTGGGATTGCTTGCAGCAAGATCATCGGCGATCTTGCCCGTTCCATCCGGTGAATTATCATCGACTACCAAAATGTGCAAGTTGTCTAAATTCAGCGCGAAAAGCGCCTCGATCATACGGGGAAGATTATCTTTCTCATTATAAGTAGGTAGAACGATAACTGTCTTTGGCATAACGATCTCCACAAAGTGGCTTTACGAGCACCGAACGGTGACTGAAATACTCATATGATTAGTATACATCAGTGAATATGGATGAGATGTGCGCAATCTTAACGCGCGGCAAATCCATGTGCCTGAAGGTATTTGCACGTGTGCTAAACTTAGCATCAATTGCCTTACATTTCCCCAACACCAATTATTAGGACTGCAAGGGTACTGACTTGGGAACTATTCTGACATTAGAAGCCGCACGGGCCGAACGTTTATTGATGGCCGCCAGCGGTGCAACTTTGGTCTTTACCAACGGACATTTTGACCTGCTGCACGTCGGGCACTTGGATTATCTGGAAAAGGCACGGGCATTAGGTGATGCGCTGTTCCTTGGATTAAATGGTGACGCAAGCACCACCCGACTAAAAGGGGTGGGGCGCCCGCTCATTCCGGCGCTTGAACGGGCGCGGTTACTAGCGGCCTTACAACCGGTGAGCGCTGTCATTATTTTTGAGTCCGACACAGCGGACGACTTAATTCGAACCCTTCAACCCGATGTTTATGTCAAAGGTGGCGATTACGCTCATAAAGTGCTGCCAGAACGTCCGACTGTAGAAGCATATGGTGGGCGAGTGGCCCTGATCGATTATTTACCTGATCACAGTACATCGGCGCTGATTGCCAAAATTAAAGCCCTGCCTTAACCGTTGATATTCCATTCCGCGTTGAATTGCTCTAGAAATTCGAGCATGAACTGATGACGCTGCTCGGCTAAGGCGCGGGCGGTGGATGTGTTCATGCGGTCTTTGAGCAAGACCAGTTTTTCATGAAAGTGGTTGATGGTTGTGCCGCGAGCCGCTTTGTACTGTTCAAAAGTGGTGTGCATAACCGGCTGCGCATTTGGATCGTGCATTTCGCGACCTTTCGCCCCGCCGTATGCGAAGGCGCGACCGATACCGATTGCGCCAATCGCGTCGAGACGATCTGCATCTTGGACGACCTGACCTTCCAGCGAGAGCGGTGCGGCTTTTACGTCAGCGCCCTTGAAGGAAAGGTTGGCGATGATGGTACAAACATGCGCGACAATCATGTCTTCTACGCCAAGCGATTGCAGCCATTCACGGGCAAGACGCGGCCCGACGCTTTCATCCCCGGCATGAAATTTCCAATCCCCGATGTCGTGCAGCAGCGCAGCCAATTGAACCACATCACTATCCACTTTTTCACGGTCGGCGATATGCAGGCTGGTCTGCCAGACGCGATAAATATGCCACCAATCGTGTCCACTGCTTTCACCTTGCATCAAGCTGCGAACATGGTCAGCGGTTTGGGAAATGTGGTTGGAAGGAAAATTAATGATAGACTCTCCATATGCTAATTGATAACCTTTGCAGCGCAATTATTGTACGTAATGAGCCGTAAAAAGCACTAGAATTTTGCCGCTTTACCCGATAGGGGTAAAATGCAATCGAATTGACATTTGATTGTCGTAGGAGTCTGGTCATGGTCACGCTTGAAAAAAAGCCTGTACCCACCACGGTATTGCCTGCACAGCCGACGGAAATCGCCGTCATGAATCCGGTTACGGGTCAGGTTATTGGCAGTATTCCGATTATGGATGCTGAGGCAGTGCGGCAGGCGGCTGATCGTGCCCGCGCCGCTCAACCAGCGTGGGAAGCGCTGGGAGTGAAAGCGCGCGCGACATTGATGCGGCACTGGTCAGATATGTTGTGGGATGACCAAAAAAACGCGATTGCCGTTATCCGGCGTGAAACTGGCAAAACGGAACTCGGCGCATGGGAAGAAGTGGCGGTTATTGACACCGTTGTGAGTTACTATTACAAACATGCCGCACGATTTTTACGTCCCCAGACCCGCCGCTCGGCAGTACCTGTTCGTCATAAGGCCAGAGTATATTACAAAGCGCATGGTGTCGCTGGATTTATAACCCCTTGGAACTACCCGCTGAATAATGCTTTTATTGATCTGATCGCGGCGATGTTCGCGGGGAATACAATATTACTCAAGCCTAGTGAAATCACTCCGTTTAGTGCTCAATATGCGGTTGATTTGATGTACAAGGCCGGTATTCCCAAAGATGTAATTCAGGTTGTCACCGGTGCTGGCTCGACCGGCGCGGCGCTGGTCGATGTCGTGGATTACATTTCGTTTACAGGAAGTACCGCTACCGGCAAGAAGATCGCAGTCAAGGCGGCAGAACGCTTGATTCCATGCAGTCTCGAATTGGGCGGCAAAGACCCGATGATCGTGCTGAATGATGCCGACGTGGATATGGCTGCGACTGAAACCTTAGTCGGCGCTGCCAGTGAAAATACCGGTCAAGTGTGTATCAGCACCGAGCGTGTATATGTCGAAGACGGGATATATGACCGGTATATCGAAAAGATTAAACAGTATGCAAGTCAACTCAAGATTGGTTCAGGCGACGGTTTTGATGTCAACATCGGCAGCTTAACCAACGAGCGCGAGCTTCTTCGTGCCGAGGCACAGGTCAAGGACGCGCTGGCCAAAGGGGCGCACTTGATTTATGGGGGTAAGCGTCGCCCTGATCTTGGCCCGCTCTTTTACGAACCGGCGATTCTGACGAACGTGGATCATTCGATGGATGTGATGCGCGAGGAAACTTTCGGCCCGATTGTGCCGATTATGCGCGTCAAAGATGCCGACGAAGCTATCCAATTAGCGAATGATTCTGAGTACGGACTTTCAGCAGCGATATTGACCAAAGATTTGAAACGCGGCGAACAGTTAGCAACCCGCATCGAAAGTGGTGATGTGCATGTGAACACCACCCATTGGATATTCGGCACGCCGGGTTTGCCGATGGGTGGCGTGAAGAACAGCGGCATGGGCAGGCGTAACGGGCCGGAAGGTTTGCTGCGCTTCGTGAAGCCGCAGTCGATTGTCATTGATAACTTGCTGATGCAAAAGCCAACGTTAGCGCGTGTGGATGGGTTTATGCTAAAGGGTGCGCTGCTGTTACGCCGCATCCGCCGGGCATTCCCATTTTTACCGCTTGAATAACCGATGACACCCGATCCGATTCACTATCTGACACCCGGTGAAATTTATGCCGCCGCTGAAGAAGCCATCGGAGAACCGATGCTGGCGCGCGAACCGCATCTGGTCCGTTCAGCCGCAGCCCGTCCCATGCTGCACGCTTTCGGCACAGAAGCCTATCCATCGCTCATGGAAAAAGCGGCGGCTCTCATGCATTCTGTCGCAGCGCATCATCTGTTCTGGGACGGCAATAAACGCGCGGCGACACGTGCTACAATTCTGTTTCTGGAAAAGAATGGGTATCGGCCAACTTGGGATGCCGAGTCCATATATCATTTTGTATTGGAAATTGCCCAAGATAAACATGATGTGCCGCAAATCGCGGAGTGGTTAACTGCTCACACCACCTTAATTGATGCAGGTTAGTGATGTGAAAGGTGATTGAGGCATAATAACATGCTAACAGGGCAAAATCGGTAGTGCAGTAACTAAAAATCTACTGTTTTGTATCAAAACTGTTACGTATTCTTCGATGAGCGCGTCACATTATGTGTGATAATCAAACGATTATTACATTCTTGAACATTGTCTAAAGAAGTAAGCTATGCCGGAACCACAAAATACATTTACCCACTTACAAGCCATTATTGCATCTTTGAACCAGTCTGAATCATCGCAGCAAGCAGCTCAACAACTGGCTGATTGGCTCGGGCAGCAGTTTGGTTCGACCCTGATCGCAATCTTGAATTTAGAATCGGCAGATCTGCAAGCCTATCCCAGCACGGGATATACGGCGGATGAGTCGCTGATGCAGTGGATGCAGTCGCCTGATTCGTGGTTGAAGTGGCAAGAGTGGGCTGCTCCGAGCCGGCACACTGCGGTTGAACCGGTTGTTGACTTGGCAGTAGATGACGAAGGACTGCTGCTGCCGCTGCGTTATGCCGAATCAGTCCGAGGCATGATCTGGTTAAAAACGCAGCACAGCGCCGAACAACTCCAAGCGGTTGTGCTGCTGGCTGAACTGCTGGCAGCACGGCTTGACCATTTAAAATCCAGCGGAGGATGGAATACGCTGGTTGATAAGTTGAACGATTTTAGCCGTGCCTTAGCGCAGCAAGGCAGCAGTGAGGATATTTGGAGTACTGTTGGCACACGCATCACCGAATTGTTTGATGCGACATCATTTTTCGTGGGTTTTTATGATCGGGTAAATGGAGTGCTGAATATTCCGTTAGCGGAAGAAGACGGCTTTCCAACCACGGTTGAGCCGATGCCGCTGCAAGGCATCAGTAAAGCTGTTATTACGCAGGGCAGCCCGCTTTATTTTCGAAACATCCTCATGGAACGTGACCGGCTTGCTGGTTACGGTACGGAAATTGAACCGAACGAACCCGGTAGTAACATGCTGTCGTGGTTAGGTGTTCCGCTGCGCAACCAAACCAATGAAATCATCGGCCTAATTAGCATTCAAAGTGAGCTGCCAAACCATTTTAGCGATTCGGACTTAGCCTTATTGATTTTGATCGGGCTGCAAATGTCGCAGACGATTGAAAATCAACGTCTGTTGGAGGCGGAACAAGATCGGCGCCGAATAGCCAGTACGTTGATTGAAGTCAGCCGCGTGGTCAGTTCGACGCTTGATCCGAACGCCGTACTCAGCCGCATTTTGGAGCCTTTAAGCCGGTTGATTCAATATGACCGTGCCTACATCATGCTGCCAAATGCCGGTATTGCGGATGGCAGTAAGATGACGGTGGCAGCCAGCCAAGGCACTTATGCCCTGACACCGGGACAAGAAATTTTGCTGCAAGAAGACAGCCCGGGGCGCTATGTTACGTTGTCAGCGCAGCCGATGGTTGTGCCGGATGTGCAGGCGCTGGTCACACAGGGGCGAACCGCGCGCGGGGATGGAGCAACTACACGGTCGTGGTTGGGTGCACCGATGGTAACGCAGGGGCGGGTAATCGGGTTGATTGTGCTGGAAAAGTTCGAGCCGAATTATTATAGCGAAGATCAAGCCAGCACGGTATTCGCGCTGGCACGGCAGGCCGGCATTGCGGTTGAGAATGCCCGTTTATATGAACAAACGATGGAAGCCAACCGCCTAAAGAGCGAGTTTTTGGCAAATATGAGCCATGAGCTGCGCACACCGCTGAACGCCATCATCGGTTACAGTGAACTGCTGCTCAGCCAAGTATATGGTGAGCTGAACGCCAAACAATATGACCGTGTCTCGCGGGTTGTGAGCGGTGGTAAGCATCTGTTAGAGATGATTAATGGGGTGTTGGATTTGTCGCGGATTGAAGCCGGACAAATGAATCTGACACTGGCGATGGTGTCTATTGAAGAAGTGGTTTATGACGCGATGGCCGACATAACACCGCAGGTTGAGGCGAAAAACCTGAAACTCAATGTCAACCTACAACCGTTACTACCTACCATTCAGGCCGATTCGCAGCGTATACGTCAGATCATCACCAATTTGATGGGCAACGCTGTGAAGTTTACTGCTGAAGGCGAAGTTCAGGTAGAAGCGGTTACAGCGACCTTGCAGGGCGGCTTAACCATTGCCGGATACACCATACCGGAGCGGCTCAAAGTACGGGATGGCAACTGGTTGGTCATCAGTGTTAAAGATACGGGGATTGGTATCGCAAAAGAGCATCAAGGATTTATTTTTGATGCGTTCCGGCAGGTGGACAGTTCCAGCGTTCGTAAATATGAAGGTTCTGGCTTAGGCTTGGCGATTACCCAGCAGCTTGTGCGCATTCACGGTGGATTTATGTGGGTTGAAAGCGAGTTAGGGCAAGGGAGCACCTTTATTGTGCTGCTGCCTGTCCGTGCGGAGGCGGCTTACCAGCCTATGATAGAACCTGCCGATACATCCCGTCCGACGATTTTGTTGGTGGATGACGATCCCGCTGCCTTGCAAATTTTGCAGGACTCGCTGAATGGCACACCCTATCAAGTGATGGCGACGACTAATCCGGAGCAAGGTTTGGAAGTGGCAAAACGTCTGCGTCCGGCGTTGATTATCGCGGATGTGATGATGCCGGGGATGAATGGCTGGGAACTGTTGTATGAATTAAAGACTGACCCGCTGACGGCCTATATTCCGACGGTCATTATCTCGATTGCCGAGCAGCGCATGGACGATCCACAGGGTTGGGCGGCGGCTTACCTGACCAAGCCGGTTACGCGCGAGTCGCTCCTGTACACCCTAGACCGTTTGGGCATTACCTGAGCGGCAGATGGGCTAGAATACCCATTTCGCCCCTTTGTTTTTCCACATTTAATGGAACCAAACTCAATAACATCCCGTCTAAAAATGAGACTGGATTGTTTTTATTGCCTGTCTTCGTAAGATGAAGGTAATGCATCGCATTAAAGAAGGAGACAAAAATGCGGTTCAAATGGATAACAGTTTTGAGCTTTTGTCTGCTGTTGAGCCTCGGTTTTGGGCAAATAACGTTGGCGCAAGATTCGCCTGCGGTACGCACGATTCCCATTACTAGCCGGGGATTTGGCGCGAAATTATCACCGGATGGAAAAACCCTTGTTACATTTGAGAACACACTTTTGCTCAACCTCAAGCAAGTGGATCCCGCGACTTTGCCGATGCATGTGTTTGACATCAGCACGGGTAAGGAACGGGGGCAGTTGAGCGATTTTACGGATTACGCTTCTGATGTGGCTTTTACCAGCAGCGGCAGGCGTATGGTTTCGCTGCATATGAACGGCGACCTTATTGTTTGGGATGTTCCTACCATGAAGGCAGTAAAGCGTTTCCAAACACCGCTGCTCGGCAATGTTCAGCTCAAGATGTTTCCTGATAACAAGCGTATCTTGACCGTGTTTCCGGGCATTCCACATCGTATGTTGGTGATTGATACAGATACAGGGGCGATCACACAAACATTTGGCAACCATTTCGATTCCTTTATGGATTTTCAAGCCAACTATACCCAGTTTCCGGCGCAAGGTGATGTGATGTTTGCCAGTTTCGGGTTGTCGGCAAACGGTAAGCTGGTGGCGACCGCTACCGCCAATGACGAGGTAGGAATACGGACATTAGCCGACAATCAATATCAAGTGGTTCGCCAAAAGTCGGATAAACCGGCGCTGTTTAACATCCGGCAGTTGGTGTTTACGCCGGATAATAAGGCGTTGCTTTACTTCGATGGCGCAGATAACAAAATCCATATTTGGGATATTGCTGCCAAGTCAGAAAAGGCCGCGCTGGATATCGGTTCGGACAGTTTTGCACTGTCAGCCGATGGGAAAACGATTGCGTGGATAACGCGGGTTAAAGATGCGCCAAGTACCATATCCTTTGCGCCGCTGGATGCCCCCGATAAGGCAGTAAAGCTGCTGACGGTTAAGGATGGGTTACAGGCTGCGCCGCGCGTGTCGTGGTTGAATTTTACGCCCAAGGGAAAACAATTGGTGGTCGGTGGATTTTTTGATCGGGATGAGGTCGGCAACGAGATTTATGTGATGGACCTTACGAAATTCTGAGTAACGAATGTTAGGTAAAACACAGAGGCGCGTTTAAATGTTGAATGCGCCTCGTGATTTATCCGGTTGGATTCTAATACATTATTCGTTTGGCAGCAGTGCATCGTGGACGGCTGTGAGAAGTGCATGGTCGGGTGAGTCGTTGGAGAGTTCCCAGATCATCACACCAGCGAAGTTGTTCTGTTTGACGTAATCCGCTTTGTAGGCCAGCGATTCAGGGTCGTCGTAGCTAATCATCATGCCTGCTTTGGGGTTAAAAAGCCACGGCACTTTGGCGACATCATCCCAATGACGCTCCATCAGCGGGAACCAATCCTTTGAGATCGCTTTGTAATCCAACGTGCCTTCGCCCGAAATTCCGCCGTAAGGTTGGAACAGACCGTCATTTTGTGTACCGACTTCTTTCCAGATGTGACCGTAAAATGGTACGCCCAAGACCAACTTTTCCGCCGGAACACCTGCGGCAAGATAGGCTTTGAGGGCGGTATCGGCGTTGTTATTGGCTGAGGAGTCGGATTTGGATTGATAGACCGGCGCGTTATGTCCGGTGGTAGGTGTCCATGGGCCAGCGAAATCGTAAGCCATGACATTAATCCAATCAAGCTGCTCTTGAACCTGCTTCCAGTCAACTTTGCTGACAGCGTCTTTGTTCGATCCAGCGGCAATGGTCAGCAGATAATGCTCACCGTCAATCCCGCCTTGAGCATCGAGTTGGGTACGGAGTTCAGTCAGCAGCAGGACGAAATTGGCGGTATCTTCGGGGCGTTCAACGTTGCCGCTATTACCGCCGCCCGTTGGATATTCCCAGTCAATATCGAGGCCATCAAAGCCATATTGTTTCATGAACGCGACACACGAGGTGGCGAACTTCTTGCGCGACTCGTCGGTTAGGGCAACATCCGAAAATTTGGATGACCACGTCCAGCCGCCGATGGAAATCAGTGTATGCAAGTCCGGATGTTGTTCCTTGAGCAGTTCCAATTGATGAAAGTTGCCGAGCAAGCCATCGCCTTCTTTTTCGCCCGGATAAGAAAATTGAGTATCCGCCCATTCATCACCGAGGACACATTCGCCCGAGTCGCTGATGTTGGCAAAGGCATAATTGATGTCGGTCAGCATATCCGCCGCAATATCCGTCACAAAATACTGGCGCGCATAGATGCTCCATGACGAGAAATAAGCAATGATGTGCTGCGGGGATTCACCTTCAGCGCGAACAGAAACTCCGATGAGCGATAGGCTGAGGACGACTAAAACAATTAAACGGCGAGCCATAAAAAACTCCTTAAAAGAGTTACAGGTGCTAATCTTTGAGTTGCAAGAAAATTACAAAGCGGATTTTACCACGCGCGGCTCAACCACCAAGCTAATCCGAGAAGTTGGTGATTTTGGTGCGGATGTCTCCGCCGGTGATGTCGTGGTAGACAGCGGCGAGATACTGCTGGCGTTCAGGGTTTTTATAGGCTTTATAGTAATCCCATGCGAGATTGAAATAGCATTCGTCCCCGCACCAAAAGGCGGCTTTAAGTTGGCTGACAGCGGCAGGCGAGGACTCGGGATTGGTCAAGATGGTGTTGACAGCGCTGTTGACATAGCTGGATGTTGCCGACTGCACAACCAGCGGAATGACGATGATGGCGACTGCGCCGAGGAACATGCTCAGGCGGCGATGGGGAAGTGTGGAGGCATCGGCAAGCGCCCGTTTGCGCTGACGATAATAGACGATAGCCGTCAATAGAGGTGTGAAACCTAATAATCCAATCCCTGACATGCCGATACCAAGCACGCTGAAAGGCAGCAGCGCAATCCCTAAAATGGCCGATACAAACAGCGCAATCGTAAACACCCCGACGATGTAAGCGGCATGGGGGATTAGGCGGCTGCGGAAGAAAAGCCAGCCGGTTAGGATGGTGACGACTAAACCAATGGCGACATAATAGAAAATTTTGACAGGTGCCAGTAATCCGCCTGAAGAGAGAAACGACGCGCTGCCCTTAAAGACTATTGGATCGAGGACAAGGCAGACAATCGGGGCAAGCACACCGAACACAAAGTGAAAGCTGCTTTGCCGCATATTGCTGGTCGATGGCGATGTTACCGCTGCACTCATCGTCATTTCCTTGTGTCATTGAAGTGCTGATGCTATTTTAGCACCTTTTATATGTCCAGCTTATTCACTCGCATCTGGTCATTGAACGAGCAATCAGGCACAATGCGCGCTGGATGAGTGAAGGTGAGAAGGTTGATTGTGAAACAGCTTGTGCAAAAGCCGCTGTTCTGGTTAGCGCTGATTATGATGTTAGGTACTGTGCCGCGCGTGGTCAATTTGGAGCGTGTGCCGGTCGGCAGTGATGGCGACGTAGCGTGGTATGGCATCAATGCGCTGGACTGGGTTGATCGCGGTGTAATGCCCTACTACATACGCGAGTTATACGGCGCGGAACCGCTGTCGGTGTATGGCATCGGCGCGATGATTCCGCTGGTCGGGATTAATCAAACAACGGCACGTTTAGCCACGGCTTTATGGAATGTTATGGGCATCGGTTTGCTCTATGCGGCGGCTTATTGGCTGCTGGCGGATGCACCGCGTCGCCTGCGAATCCTTGCTGGACTGATGAGTGCTTTAGCGGCGGCCATCAGTCTGCACGCCATTTTCATCAGCCGGCTTGGCTTGCCTGCACCCTATATTCCGGCGGCAGTGGCCCTGTTAATGGCGACTACCGCTTGGGCACGGGCAAAGGGTAAATGGTGGCGTTGGGCATTAGCGGGTGCGGCGCTGGCCTTGACCCAGTATATCTACATTGCCGCGCGAGTCATTCCGCTGGCAGTCGTCGTCTGGTTTTTGCACGACGCGCTGCTGAATCGAGCGGGTTTCAAAACACGCTGGCGCGGCTGGATGATTATGGCAGTGACCGCCTTCATTTTAGTATCGCCCAATTTGTATACGTATCTGACTTTACCAAGAGCGTTCTTCGGGCGGGCAGAGGCTGCCAAACCCTTCAGCGGCGCGTTGATCTGGACGTTTGATACGTCTCCTTACGGTGGGCCGTTGGCATTAATCTGGAACAAACTCGTCCATAACTTCGAGGCGGTTGGAATTGTCTGGAATTACGGGCCGTATACCACTGAATTGGCGCAGCCCATTCTCACGCCGCCGTTTTTCGTCGGATTTTTGCTGACGTTGGTGATCCTAGTACGTCAGCCGCGCCGGACTGCTGCCGCGTGGTTATGGTTGGCGATGCCCTTGGTGCTGCTGCCAGATTTGCTGACAAGCGCCACCAGCCAACCGCACGCCATGCGCCAGATTGATGTACTGACGTTCGTGTTTTTGCTGGCGGGCATCGGCTTGGCTTATGGATGGGAGTGGGTGAGTAACTACCTGAATGCAACCCCCACCCGTAAACGAGGGAGAGAAAGTACAAATACAGCATTGGTGATTGGATTGGCGTTGGTCATTGCTGTGCCGTCGGCATGGGATATGTACCGCTATTTTGTGCTTGAGGTTCCGCAGCAGTACGCCGACCCCAAAACCAGTTGGATGAACGATCAAGCTTCGTTGGACATCAGCCGTCGGATTGTCTCGCAGCCCGACCAAGCTTATTTGATACCCTATACCGAATGGGAACGCTCGACCATCAGTTGGATGACAGCCGATGTGTTCCGTCAGCGAAGCAGCGCAATTACGGTTGATGGTCAGTTGCGAATCGACAATCCGCCGGACAAGCTGACGATTTTACGTCCGGCTGATCCCACGCGCGTGCGCTGGGATGGCACAACTGCGCAGGTCGATGACCGTTTATGGGTGTTGTTGGACAAAGGGCGAACACTGCTTCTGCCGCCGTTGACTGACGAACAAACCGGGGTAGTCAAGCAGGCCAAAGCCGCATCCGGCGCGGAAGAACTGCGCGACAGAAGTGATTTGACGATTGCCTTCTTCTATCATGTGACGACCCCTGCCGGATTGTTCGCGCCGCGACAGGTGGTCGATAACGCAGCGGACGCGAATTTTGGCGATGAGCTGCATTTGGCAGGCTACAGCGTGCCGAATGCCGATCTTACGTCAGGGCAGCCGTTTTTTGTCACCTTGTATTGGACGACACTCAAACCGCCGAGCGAGGATTATGAAATCTTCGTGCAGTTATGGAACGATCAAGGGCAGGCTGTAGCTCAATGGCAGAACGTACCTTTCGGCGCGATGTATCGCACACGCATATGGCGAGAAACCGAAATGTTAGCCACCCATCATTGGCTGCAACTGCCAGCCGATGCACCGGTTGGACGTTATCGTTTGGTCGCGGGAGTCTATCATGGTCTGAAAGCGCAGCGGGCGACTATCGAGGGCAGCAGCGCGGATACAACCAACAACATAGCGATGCTCGGCAATTTACGTGTGCCTTTGACTGAAACACCCGCGAGTTTGCCCGCGCCGCCGCAAGTGATTACATTGGGTGGTTTGTTCGGTGTCAAAGGGTTAGGGATAACGGTCGATGACAAAGTACAAACGCCGGACAGCCAACTGTCGCTCAAGGCCGGTCAGACGATCAACCTGAAACTGCTGTGGGATGTATTGAAACCGCCGCCTGTGGATTACACCTTGTTCCTCCATCTGACTCCTATCGGCACAGATCAACCCGCCGCACAAGTAGACCGGCTCATCCGACCGGATTATCCAACCGGCGCGTGGCGAACGGGCGACCAAATCAATGATTCGTTGGATTTTGCCTTACCCGCTGATCTACCCGAAGGTAATTATGAGCTGTGGTTAGGTGTCTATTACTGGCAGACCAATGAGCGGCTCGCAATCCAGACGCGCGGCGATGGCGATGTGACGACGGATCAACGGCTGCGGTTGGCGGAACTGACAATCGAAGGCAATTAAGGGGATGTGATGAAAGCAGTTCAATTTGATCGTCATGGCGGCGCGGACGTATTGAAAGTAGTTGACATTGATATTCCTCAACTCGGCGCTAACGATGTGCTGGTACATAACCAAGCGATTGGCGTGAATTACGTCGATGTGCAGCATCGTCAAGGTGGTTATTATCCGGTTGGATTACCGTTGATTCCCG
This sequence comes from Anaerolineaceae bacterium, assembly GCA_016124855.1. Lineage (GTDB taxonomy): Bacteria > Chloroflexota > Anaerolineae > Aggregatilineales > Phototrophicaceae > CFX2. The sequence continues at coordinate 88,906 of WGMX01000037.1, forward strand.
GTATCGAGGCGGCAGGCATCGTCGAAGCCGTTGGCGCAAATGTGCGGGCACTTCAAGCGGGTGATCGGGTGGCTTACGCCGGATACATGGGCGGGAATTACGCCGAATATACCCGTGTGCCGGTTGATAAACTGGTACCTGTACCTGACGAGATAACCTTTGAACAAGCGGCAGGCGGATTGATGCAGGGTTTAACGGCCTACGTTCTGACACAGCAAGTCTATCCAGTGAAATCTGGCGATTGGGTACTGGTGCAAGCCGCAGCAGGTGGAGTTGGTTTGATGCTGGTACAGCTTGCCAAAGCCTATGGTGCAACCGTCATTGGAACAGTTTCGAGCGCCTCAAAAGCGACTGCCGCACGTAAGGCCGGAGCCGATCATATCGTTCTCTACACTCAAGAGGACTTCCACGCGTCGGTTATGGGATTGACGCAGAACGAAGGTGTGCATGTGGTCTATGATGCGGTGGGTCAAACCACCTTTGAACAAGGAATGCGTTCGCTGCGGAAACGCGGACATATGGTGGTTTACGGGCAAACCAGTGGCAGCGGCCCGTTAATGCTCGACGTAAACCGCTTATCAGGCATCACCGAGAACAGCTTCGCCGGTTCGTTAACGGTGACGTGGGCGGCAGCCAGCCATTACATCGAAGATCACAAAGATTTGCTGGCCTGTGCCAGAGCCGTTTTTGACTTGATGGCTGCGGATCGTCTCAAAATTCAAATCGCCAAACAACTCCCACTCAATCAAGCAGCGGATGCTCATCGGTTGCTCGAATCGCGTCAGGTCGCGGGTAAAGTTTTGCTGCTGCCTTAAAATGAGTTTGATAGGAAACAATCTGAAATTTATAATTGAAACGCCAGACACTATAATGACATTTAATTTCTTAATGCGGAATGCTTGTGTAGGGGCGTGCGGCTGTGCGCCCTCGTATTTTTTCCCTCCGCAGCTTCATTGTAAATAAATTTCTTAATCGGTTTTTCACCAAACGGCATCAATATCAAATGAACAAAGGTGTGCAGGTCAATGGCATATTACTACGATCAACCGTCTCGTACCTTCAGCGAATACCTGTTGGTTCCCGGATATTCATCGGCGGAATGTATTCCGGCGAATGTCTCATTGAAGACACCGCTGGTCAAGTTTAGAAGGGGTGAAGCGCCCGCGCTGTCTTTGAATGTGCCGGTGGTATCCGCCATCATGCAGTCGGTTTCGAACGACACCATGGCGATAGCCTTAGCGCGTGAAGGCGGCGTTTCGTTCATTTACTGTTCGCAGCACATCGACAAGCAGGCCGAGATGGTGCGGCGTGTTAAAAGTTATAAGGCGGGCTTTGTCACCACCGACTCGGCGGTTCATGCCAACCACACCTTGGCCGACATTCTGCGTCTAAAAGAAAAAACCGGACATTCAACCGTTGCCGTCACCGAAGATGGCACATCGACCGGCAAGCTGATCGGCATCATTACCAGCCGTGATTATCGCGTCAGCCGCATGGAAAAAGACACCAAAGTCTCCAGCTTTATGACTCCGCTGGAGAAAATCATTTATGCCAACGACGGCATCAGCTTAAGCGAAGCCAACGACATCATCTGGGAACGGAAAATTAATGTGCTGCCCATCATTGATGACAATCAGCGCTTAGTGTCGTTTGTGTTCCGCAAAGACTATGATGCACACAAGGAAAATGTCAACGAACTCTTAGACAGTTCGAAGCGTTATATCGTCGGGGCAGGCATCAACACCCGCGACTATGAAGAACGGATTCCGGCGCTGGTCGAAGCCGGCGTAGATGTGCTGTGCATCGATTCCTCGGAAGGCTTCTCGGAATGGCAGAAACGCACCCTGACCTTCGTCCGTGAAAAATATGGCGACACGGTCAAAATCGGCGCGGGCAACATCGTGGATCGTGAGGGCTTCCGTTTTCTGGCAGAAGCTGGCGCGGACTTTGTCAAAGTCGGCATTGGCGGTGGCGCAATTTGTATTACGCGTGAAGCTAAGGGTATTGGTCGTGGTCAGGCGACGGCAGTCATCGAAGTTGCCAAAGCGCGTGACGAATACTTCGAGGAAACCGGCATTTATGTGCCAATTTGCTCGGATGGCGGCATCGTTCACGACTATCACCTGACATTGGCGTTGGCGATGGGCAGCGACTTCTGCATGTTGGGACGTTACTTCGCCCGTTTTGACGAAAGCCCTTCCAATAAGGTGGTCGTCAACGGCAATTATATGAAGGAATATTGGGGCGAAGGCAGCGCCCGCGCCCGCAATTGGCAGCGCTACGATTCGGGTGGTGATGCCAAACTCTCGTTTGAGGAAGGCGTGGATGCCTATGTGCCGTATGCCGGCAGTTTGCGGGATAACCTCGCCATCAGTTTGAGCAAAGTCAAATCTGCTATGTGCAACTGCGGCAGCCTGACCCTTGCGCATCTTCAGCAAAACGCGCGGCTGACACTGGTATCGTCCGTCAGCATTGTGGAAGGTGGCGCACATGATGTGGTGGTGCGCGATCAGCAGGTCAGCACAACGTCGTAAGCCCTTGAAATACCGGATGCGCTATGTCGCATATAGCACAGGGGTATTCGTAGGGACGGCATAAGAACCTGTCTGAATATTCTGGAATACGCGGAGGCATGTATGCCGTCCCTACGAAAAAATGTAGGGACGCGATATATCGCGTCCGGCATTTGATTAATTTTCAGACAGGTTCTAATCTGGACTTTGTACATTAGGCGGCATAAGCCAGTAAATCGGTGAAGCGCTCCAGCAAGGCACGGGGAACTTTTACCATGTCAGGGTCATCAAGAGACATGTGAAAAATCCAATAAGCCCATAGACGAGCGCGCA
>WGMX01000035.1 GCA_016124855.1 Anaerolineaceae bacterium
ACTCGCGCTGGGATTGACTGCCGCTTTGAAACGCAAACCGGATGGTTCTTATGTTCGTCGTTGGAGCTTATTTCGGGAGGGGCGACAAGCTTTTTTAGCGCTCGCTCCTCCCGCTTGATTTTTACTGTCGCCCCCTCAGCCTGTCGCTATGGGGGAGGGTTAGGGTGGGGGTCGGTATTATGTCTTTTGTCCTACCCGTACCGCCTCGGACAACTGCCATGCATCCAAACGATGACCGGTCGTGGTCTTGGCATCCAAACCCGCCAGATACACAAACGCGGGTGCGATCATCGCCGGATCAACCCAACGGGCTTGTTGTTCCGGCGTGTAATGCGAAGCCGACATCGGCGTGTTGATGGCAATGCCGGGGGTAATCGTGTTGACCGCGATGTTGAACGGTTCGCCTTCCATCGCCAGCACCTTCATCAAGCCTTCTTGGGCATGTTTGGCGGGCGTGTAGGCCGTCTCTTTAACAAAGCCTTTGATGCCTGAGCCTGACGAAATAAACACAATGCTGCCGCTTTTGGCCCCGACCATTCCCGGCCAAACCGCTTTCGACAGGATGAACGCCGCCTGAATGATGATGTTCATTTCGCGCCGCCAATTGTCAAAGGTCACGTCTAACATCGAGACTTCTTTGAGAACGGCTGCGTTATGAATTAGCACGCGCGGCGTTCCGTAATAGGCCAACGCTTCTTCGGCTGCGGCTTGGGTGGCTTCAGCGCTCGCCAGATCAACCACAATCGGCAGGCATTCACCACCCATCGCCTTGAACTCTTCCGCCGCCCGCCGCAGCTTCTCGGCCTGTACATCCATCAGCGCCAGCTTCATCCCCGCACCAACCAATGCTTTGGCGATCTGGTAACCCCATCCTTCGGCTGCTCCCGTCAGAATGGCAGCTTTTCCTTTAATATCAATCATCTTCCCTCTGCATTTCTTGGCGCTCTCCTACTTCTTGGCGCACTTGGCGATTCTGTATTTCTTCTCTGCTTTTCTTTGGGTCTTTGTGGTTAAAGCGCATTTGTATTGACTGGCGACTTCTTGCCCCTTGTATCTTGCGACTTGCAACTAGCTATTCTTCAGCTTTTGAATGAACGCCTTGAATCGCTCCAAGCCTTCCTCGAACATCGGTGAGGCCGTCGTCAGCGCCCCACGAATAAAACCTTCACCCGCGCCGCCGCCAATCGTCCCCGGTTGGAAAACCAATTTGGCTTCTTCCCGCGCCCGTTTCACAAACGCCGCGCTCGTCAATCCGGTTGAGCGAATATCAATAAAGATGTAGTACGAACCCTGCGGCTTGCTGTAACCAATGCCTATTCCATCTAGCAGTGACATCCACGCGTGCCGCCGCCGGTCATATTCCTGCAGCACGTCCGCAAACCAATCACGCGGCTGACTAATGGCCGCCAAGCCGCCGTACTGCGTCACCACATTGGCACAGATCATCATGGCGTGATGAAACGGCAGCATCGAGTCGATCAGTTCGGCGGGCGCAGCGATGTAGCCCAAACGTAAACCGGTCATGCCAAAACTTTTGGAAAAACTGTTCATCGTCACGGTACGTTCACGCATCCCCGGCAGCGAAGCCATGCTCACATGCTTGTTGCCATCAAACACGTAATATTCGTAAATCTCGTCGGACACAATAATCAGGTCATGCTTAATCGCCAGTTCGCCAATTTCCCGCAGCCGTTCTTCAGGCAAAACCGTTCCAGTAGGATTGTTCGGCGACACAATCACAATCGCTTTGGTGCGTGGAGTAATCGCCGCTTCCAAATCCGCCACCTCAACTGTGAAGTTGCTCTCCGGAGTGGTCGCCACCGGAATCAAGTCCCCGCCCAAAATTTTGCTGTCGCGTGTGTATTCGTCGTAATGCGGTGACGGAATCAGCGCGTTATCACCGGGATCAAGCAGCGTCATCAGCGTAATCATCAACGCCTCTTGCGCGCCGGAAGTGACAATTAATTCGTTGTCGGGATCATACTCAATCTGGTTGTCACGCTTCAGCTTTTCGGCAATCGCCTTGCGCAGTTCGGGGATGCCCGTCCATGTCGTGTACTGTACCCGATTGCTCGATAGCGCTTCTTGCATGGCATCGAACACTTCCGGCGGCGGCACGAAATCCGGTGTTCCGCTGCCCAAATTGATCAATCCCGGAATGGGCACGGAGGTTTGCTTTCCCAACGACCCCTGTAAGACCTTCGCCCGCGTCGAAAGATGTTTTTCCAGATTCAATGTCATTCTCTTTCCTTCTCACCTACACCATTACACATTTCGCGTATCGTTCCCTCCCTCGTTTAGGGGGAAGGGTTAGGGTGGGGGTTTCTTCCTACCCTCAAAAGTTTGTAAACTCGAACCATCGAAAAAGAACTTTTGTGCTATACTCTATTATATGAATTTCTCTGTATTTTCTCTGCGGTTAAAGCTCTCCGCGTTGATCTTGGCGTTCTTTGCGCCTTGGCGGTTAATCGTCTTTGTATTAGATTTTCTTGTAACTTGCAACTTGTGACTGCACATTCGGCGGCTTGATCCCTCGCATCCGCCAATGCACAATATGCAAAATGCACGCGGTGGCATTACGGGAGCATCCCGCTGCACTCAGCGGATTTAGCCGGGCTTCCACGCTGCATGTTCTGTCGATTCAGCGCCTTGCTCCCTCAATCCCGCCTGCAATTTCAGCGGAAAATATGCAAAATTTGCACAAACTGCAACTCTTATGTTCTTCTAGTTTTCTTGCGACTTGAACCTTGCCGCTTGGAACTGCTTACAAATTCACCCACCGTCGTTCCTGTGAGGACAGCCGTATTGCGTCCATAGCCTGCTGCGTCTTGAGTCCATCGGCAAAGGTCGCGCCCCACTGAACCGCCCGTCTTTCACGGATGGCAGCCGTCGCTTCTTGGATCAGCGCGACGAATGATATATTCCATATGCCCTTACCGATTCCCGGCAGATTGGCGTTCGGATCGCTCTCGCTCACATCCACAAAATCCTCACCGGGTTTGGCTAACCACAGCTTCTCCTCGCCATCCGAGAGTTTGATGCTGCCTTCGCTCCCGAAAATCTGCACATGATTGCCGATGTTGTTGCGCGCCACACCGCTCATAAACACCTGTGCCACCGCGCCGTTTTTGAATTCAGCCGTAAAGGTTGTCGCGTCGTCTGAGGTCACGACAAACGGCTCGCCTGTGTTTTTGTCGGTTCGGTTGGGGATCATGGTCATTACCTGCCCGCTCACCGCGCCGATGTCACCCACCCAGAAGCGCAGCAAATCCAGTTGGTGGCTTCCGTTCGCCCCTAAGCGTCCTCCGCCCATTTCAGCCTTCGTCAGCCAGCCGTCAGCAGCTAACCCCGCTGGATTACCCCATCCGCCATTAATGTTGACGATGTTCACATGCCGTATCTGCCCGATAACGCCATCTTTAATCAAGTGATGGATTTTGCGCCGGTTCGGGTTAAAACGCAGCTCGTGCCCGATCATGTTGACTCGACCGAGCGCCGTTGCTTTTTCCAACATCAACAGCGATTCACTGCTGTTCATTGCCATCGGTTTTTCGCAGATGACGTGTGCGCCCGCCTCTAAAGCCGCCAGCACCATCGGCGCGTGGTAAACCGTGGGCGTGGCGACTCCCACCAAATCCACAGGATGCTTTTCCAGCATCACCTTCCAATCGTCATAGGCGTTCGGAATATTAAACTTTTCCGCCACAGCCTTAGCGCTCTCCAGCCGCGCACTGGAAATGGCCACCAATTCCACATCGGGAATGGTTGCCAACGCCGGTAAATAAGCCTCTTTCGCGAAACTTGCCCCGATCACTGCCGCTTTAATCGTCATCTTTTCTTTGCCTTTATCTTGGCGTTCTCTGCGTCTTGGCGGTTAAATCTTCTTTGTATTTCTCCGCATTTTCTCTGTGTCTCTGTGGTTAAATGCATTACCACAAGTCGCGTTCTTTCAGCACCTCGCCCACCGCGTCCAAGTTCCGCAGTTCCGCCTCCGAATAATTCCGTGAGATCAGCACACCGCTGGCACCACCATCATAAGCCGCGTTTACACCCGCTTTAATTTCGTCCGGCGTAATTTCTTTGCTCTTGCCACCATCACCGACGCCCACACCGATGCCCGAATAGACTTTCTTGCCGGTATCGGCTATCAGATTCGCCGTCCACTGCTTAACGTATTCCGGCTTGAAACCCGCCATTGGCGCTTCACTGCGCGGCGCGATGAACTCATTCAGGTTGAGGATAGTTGCCAGCGCATTGTATGCTCCATCAGGAGTCGCGTCAGCTAAAATCGACTTATGCCAGCTATCAGCGAAGTTGGCAAACCGTGCGCCTGCCGGTGTGTGGTACAAAACCGGCTTGAACCAGTCGGCATACGGTGCATACTCCGTCTGGTCATATTGGGCTTTCGCATATGGATTGTAGGTGTTAATCACCTGCCACACGCCGAAACCAACCTCGTTCTTGGGATCAAAAAACTTGATAAGTCCTGAAATTTCGTGGTACATATCCTGATGCGCGTCCAGCCACATCTTTTCCCACATCAGCACTTCGGGATTGAGTAATAAGTGACGCAGCAGCGTGACGAACACGCCATCACGCGGGCGTTCCCCTTTACGAACACCCTGTAAGAAGCGGTCTATTTTCTGGTAGCCTTCAATCGACCGCTGCACATCCAAACCCCGCGCCCGTGCTTCCGCCTTGAAATACTCATCAAATCCAGTCGAACTGTCACCTCTAAAAATATCCATCAGCGGACTGTGCCGTTCGATACCCCACAGCATCCCCGTCAAATCATGGTTGCTAAACCAATCGCTGATGACCGAGCGCCACCATGTCCGATACTGCGGATTCATCAAGGAAGGTCGTGTCGCCAGCTTGCCCCAATGATCGCGGTCAAGAAAGTGGGCAAACCCCGGCTGCCAGATCGAGCGAATGCTGGAAGCCGATGTTTCACAGTAATAAGGATAGACCTGCATCCCGCGTTTTTTGGCTGCCGGAATGACATCACGGAACGCATCGAATCCTTTATATAGAGGATCAGGCGCGGCAAATTTTTTATGGAATGTGGCCTCATAAAACGCAGGATCAGGCTCAAAGAATGCACCGCCCTGCAAGTTATCCTTCTCTTGAACACCATGATCGGGGAAGCCGTAAGGTGCACGCCCCGCATTACCGTAGCTCCACGACAGCGCCGAAATCAACAGCGCATTCACGCCCGCCCGCTCTTGTAAGATGTCCAGCACCTGCTCGACACCCTCATCAATAAAACTGATGGCACCAATCTGGATGCCCACCCATGTCTTGCTCATTGTTTATCCCGCAACTCTCTAATAATTCGACTTACTCATATTGACTTTCTATTTCCTCCCTCGCTTGAAGGCGACCTGCAACTGAGCGCAGCGCAAGGTAGCGGGGAGGGCTAGGGTGGGGGTTATGTCACCACCTATCCCTTTAACTCCGTCCTCTAAGTCTCGGATCAAGGAAATCACGCAGCCAGTCACCCAGAATATTGATCGCCAATACCGTCAGCATAATCGCCAAACCGGGGAAAACCGCCAACCACCACTTACCCGCCAGCAGTTGATCACGGCTTTCTGCCAGCATCCCGCCCCATGTCGGTACCGTCGGCGGCACACCCAATCCCAAAAAGGAGAGGGATGCTTCCGAAAGAATGACACTCGCCACATTAAAGGAAGACAGCACAATCAACGGCGCAAGTACGTTGGGCAAAATGCTGCGGAACATAATCCGCCAGTGATTTGCGCCCATGCTCCGTGCTGCTTCAACATATTCTTTCTCGCGCTGGCTAATCGTTTGTCCGCGTGCGATACGGGCATATGTCACCCACTGACCAACACCCAGTACCAGCACCAAGTTGGGAATACCCGGCCCCAACACCACCAGCACCATAATCGTCAATAGAATGAACGGAAACGCCAGTTGAATATCCGCTAAGCGCATGATGATGTCATCCAGCGTTCCGCCGAAATATCCGGCGATAATGCCTAACGCTGTACCCATCACTCCGCCGATACCGACTGCGGTTATGCCAACCATTAAGGAGATTCTTGCTCCATAAATCAGACGTGACAGCACATCACGCCCTAATCCGTCAGTACCCAGTGGAAAACTCGATTGATCGTCTCCGGCTACCGAAAATGGAGGCATCAGTCGCAAAATCAACGTCTGACGGTTGGGGTCTTTGGGGGCGATTTGCGGGCCGAATACCGCACAAAAAACGACACCCGCTAAAATTACCAGCGCCCCCAGCGGCCAACGCGCCTTGACCAGACTGACGCGTATCCGCCACCACACCGAAGGCTGAGGCTGCATATTCAAGATCACCGGCACGCCCGGCGTAAGCGTTTTGGCTTGCACCACAATTTCTCCCACAGCTAACCCAGCCGTATGCGGGGGTCAAGCCGCGCATAAACAACATCGATGAACAAATTCAAGCCAACAAAAATGAATGAAAACAAGATGACTGCCGCCTGTACCAGCGGAATATCCCGTTGTGTAATGGCTTGAAACACCAAGCGTCCTACACCCGGCCACGAAAAGACGGTTTCAACAATGACGACCCCGCTGAGGAGGAAACCAAATTCCAAGCCCAACATGGTCACCACTGGAATAAGCGCATTACGAAAAGCATGTCTGAGGATGACGACCCGTTCGGCTAATCCCTTGGAACGGGCGGTTGTCACATAATCTTGAGACAGCACTTCTAACATGGATGAACGCACCAAACGGGCATTGCGCGACAGTGAGAACACGCCGATGGTGATGCTCGGCAAAATCAGATGTCGGATGGCCTCAGGGAAGTTCTTGAGAGCAAGCTGTGTGTCACCATTAAGCAGGGGTTCAATCAACGCTGTACGTCCCGAAATCGGCAGCCAGCGCAGCGCCAACCCCACGAACAAAATCAGCATGATGCCTAACCAGAAACTCGGCATCGACTGCCCGACCATCGCCAGCATCATCATGCCGCCGTCCAGCGGTGTTCCGCGCCGCATGGCTGAAATAATCCCGATGGGAATCGCCAGCAATGTTGAAAAGAGCATAGCAAATAGGGTGAGTTCGATGGTCGCTGGTAACCGTTCGATCACCAAATCCAGCGCCGGTGTTTTAGACCGCAGCGACGTACCCATATCCCCTTGAAGCAGGTGCACCAAAAAGATCAGGTATTGTTCCGGCAGCGGTTTATCGAACCCCAATTTCGCCCGCACCTCGTCAATTTCTTGGGCACTCGCTCGCTCATTGACGTACAGATATGTTGGGTCACCTGCTAGATGCAAACTAATGAACGAAAGTAAGGTCACGCCCACTATGACGATAATGGATTGGAGTAAACGACGTATCAGATATCTACCCATAATTTGGGATGCCTACTCATAAATGGACTGACAATGCTGCGTGGGAGTAGGGCGAACCCATAGGCCGCCCTACCCGTTTATAACTCACTTACCAAAAATCGGCTGCCGGATTAGGATTTGACCTTAGCATTCATCACGACAACATGTTCATCGCGGCGTGCCGACCATTCAATGCGGTTGCTCACGCCATAGAAATCCGGCTGCATATACAGGAACAGCCACGGCGGATCATCATGCATCACCTGAAGCATTTCGTTGATGACTTCACGCTCTTTTGCCGGATCGTGGATGTCTGCCAAGCTGTCCCACAGTTCGAACCACTTAGGATTTGACCATCCGGTGTAGTTGGTGGAAGCATCCGGTGACGGCAAATCGGACATGTCGTAAATCGCGCTCCATGTGTCACCACCTGTGCCGAGGAAGAACAGTGGGCCGACTTTGTGTTGGCGCACCAGCGGCACGTAGTCCGAACTCCAATCCTTGATTTCCAGATTGATCTTGAGACCGACATCACTTAGATACTGGGCAATCGCCTGTACCACTGCCGCATCGTTCAGGTAACGTCCGCGCGGCCCTTGGAAGGTGATCTCGAAGCGTGTACCGTCCTCTTTACGAGGATAGCCCGCTGCGTCCAACAGTTCTTCAGCTTTCTTCGGATCATACGGATACGGTTCAAGATTCGGGTTTCCGTTGGGTGGATTGACCATGCTGGCGGCACGGGTACATTCTGTGCCGAGCAGCGTCTTACAAATCGTCGGGACATCAACAGCGTACTGCAAAGCCACGCGTACATCTGTCTTTTGAATGGCATCACCGCCCGGAAGTGCTGCGAACTCCGGCGCGAGATTGAAGCCGACATAGATGCGCCGTGTACCCTGAACTGCGTCCACCATCGCGCTGCCAGAATTGTTGATGGCTTCTACCTGATCGGCAGGCACGTTGCTGATAATATCGACGTTGCCCGCCAGCAATTCCGCCACGCGGGTTGATGCTTCGGGGATTACGCGCCAGATCAGACGGTCAAAATTGGGTGTGAACAGTTTGAAACCGTCATACTTTTCCAGTTCAACATAATCGTCCTTGACGCGGTTGACGAACTTATACGGGCCGGAACCGATGGGGGTTTCCGCTGCTTGCTCCAGAGTCATCTTTTCATACGAGTCTTTACAATGGATGCCGACTTCTGCGATCAAACCCAAGGCGATTGACTGGTAGCGCTTCATGATAATGGTGACATCCAACGGCCCATCGACCCGTACATCGGAGTAGCTAATCGCGTCCAGCACGAAGCCCGCCGTGTTGCCGGTGAACTTGTTGTCGGGGTTAGCGGCACGTTGGAAGGTGTAAGCAACATCTTCAGCCGTCAGCGCTTCACCATCGTGACATGTCAAACCTTCATTTAAGGTGAAAGTCAGTTCTTTGCCATCCTCAGAAAGTTTGGATGACTTCGCAAGGTAGGGAATAATTGTGCCATTGTCATCAACAGTGTACAGCGAACCAAAAATGTGTTCGCTAACATTAGCCTCGGCACGGGAATTAACATTTGACGGATCAAAAGTATCGACATCAACGCTCTGGGCAATTACCAGTGTTTTCTCGTCTGGTGCAGTTTGGGCACGGACGACGAACGGAAGGGCGACCAGAAGCATGGCTGATAACGTCAGCAGTTTACTTATTTTTGAGAAGTTACGGGGCATTGCTCAAACTCCTATAAACCTAAACTATGCCGGGCGAAAAGGTAAATTAAACGGGTCGTGGCAATAAATGTCTCCTTTTTTGAACTTATGAAATAGGGTCATAATGACCAAATTCGGACGGTAAAACACTCGCAATGGTGACACTTCGCGCCTCTCGGCTGGAAATTGCACAGGCTTCAACCATCGCCAACGACATCAGGTGATCCCTGCCGCTGCATTGCAACGGCTCACCATCTATCACACAATTAAGGAATGCCTCAAGGAGTCCGCTGGTTTCGGTAATCCACATCTCATGAGGCGGCAGCGGTATTTCGTTTAAGGTGGGTTCGGCCTGTTGGGCAAAGAATAACTTGCCGAATTGATCCTGCTGGCTGACGACGCCGTTGGTGCAGTCGGTACGCCATTCAAAGCGCGGCTCGGCCCAACCACTTTGCCAAGTCCCCTGATAGTTGACAATCATGCCTTTATCGAAGGTGATAATTGCAGCGACGTTGGCATCACTCTGGTACATGCTCCATGGTGGATTCCATGTTTGAGCTTGAATCAGCACCGGCTCTTGCCCATAAATATAGCGCATCAAGTCAAAGTGATGAATCGACTGTTCCCACAACATCGGTTGATCCATCGTCAGTGGATATTTATTCAGATCAGCACGGTTGCCATCACGGTAACGTTCGTATGTGAAGCGTCCAAAACTGGCTTTGCCCACAATCCCATCACCCAATAAGCGCATCACTTCTTTGGTCACCGCCAGATAGCGAAAGTTTAGGCCGACCATCAGCGGAACATTTGCGGCCTCAGCGATGCTCACCAAATGCGCGGCTTCTTCAACGGTCAGAGCCAACGGCTTCTCTACTAGCATCGGAATGCCACGCTCAGTCGCTGCCCGTATTTGGCTCTCGCGCCCAATTGGCGGGTTAGCGAGAACCAATGCTTGGGCATCCGGTAAAGCTGCTAAAGCGTCCTCGGTTGATTTGAAGGTTGGTCGTTCGCCGTACTGTGCTGCCATCCGTTCACAGGCCGCTGGATTAGGATCGGCATAGGCGATAATCTCGCAGCGTGGAGAACGGGTCAGCACTTCCGCCCAGTAGCGTCCACGCACGCCTAATCCCGCTAAGACGACTTTTAGAGGTGTCATGACTACATTACCTCGTTGTGTTGATGCTCAAGTGCCTGCCGAATACCATCCTCAAAGGATGTCCAACCCGTAAACCCAGTTTCCTCCTGCAAGCGTTCATTGCTGAGATACCCTCGACGTGTCAGCAAAGGTATATCTGGATTACTGCCTTCGCGTATTTCAAGTTCAACTTGTGACATCAACTTGTGAATAACCATCGCAATCTCTAAGGGCGACAGCACTTGCTCCGAAGCGACGTTATAAAGTGCATGATTAAGCGTTGCTTGCTTCAATAAGGCCACAACTGCTGCGCCAACATCCGGCGCGAACGTCCAATCACGCGCGGGATCATCCTCATAAACGGTGATTTTGCCGGTTTGGGTCGCTTGCTGAATCAACTTCGCCACCAGACTCACACGTGGACGGGTTGAACGGGGCTGCTCATCTGGCCCATAAATGTTGCTTAACCTTATGGTTGCCACATCACGTTCATATTCGGAACATAGTGTTCCAATCAGTGATTCCATTGTTTGTTTGGCAACTGCATATAAACCCATCGGTGCGGTTGGCATTGTTTCGCTCACCGCCCCCGCCTCTGTAGCTGCATAAACCGCGCTCGAACTAATGCTTAAAAAATGGCCTATGTTATGGCTATCTGCCCACTCCAAAATTGATAAGAGTGGGTCAATATTCGCACGCAAATTGGCTTCTGGTGTTTGTCCCAGTTCTTCAGGAGAAGCGGTAATCGCTGCGCCGTGAACCACCGCATCCACTTCAAAAGGGGGTACATCCCTGCTATCTGTTTGCACAAATGTTACGTTGTCACCCCACCGCTTAACCCACTTGGCTTGCACTGCCGGGTCAAACTGCCGATCAACCGCGATCACTTGCCAGTTATCTTGGAGCAAGGCTTGCATGATGCTGCCGCACACAAACCCACCTGCGCCAGTAATTAACACACGAGAAGAGGAACTCATCGAATATCGCCACCTTCCCCGTCGTCATGCCAACCTTCGGCAATCAATTCACCAGAAGCGGCTACGTGGGCTTTCATCAATTCGACTGCTTTATCAACATCGCCTGCTTCAATGGCATCAATAATCGGTACGTGATTATAAGCAATTTTCTTGAGATCGCTGTTACGCCGGTTGAGTAACGCCATCACCTGCCGCACCCGAAGTGAAACCACACTCCAACTGGTCAGCAGCAAACTGTGTCCGCTGAGTTCGATCAGCGTGTCATGGAATTCGCGGTCAATTTGGTTGACTTGTTTGATGTCGTTGGCTTCAGCCGCCGCCAGCATGTCTTGGAAGCATTTCCGCAAACGGGCGACATGCTCAGGGTTATTCTGCTCAATCATCCGGCGGATAGCGAAGGTTTCAAGTACGCTGCGGAGGCTGTAAAGTTCCTCAATATCGGTTTTCGTCAATCGGCGAACGGTTGTACCGTGATAGGGAACCGTTTCCGCTAACCCCTCGGTACTCAAAATTTGCAGCGCCTCGCGTAAAGGCGCACGACTCACGCCGAGACTGGTTGCGAGATCAGTCTCGATAAGCTGCTGTCCCGGTTTAAACTCGCCTGTGATGATGGCCTCGCGCAGCGCGTCCAGCACACGATCTCGAAGCGAACGATTTTCAATATGGTTCAAAGTCATAATTGGATTTTTTCAATTGCTTGACAAGCTATTGCGACAAACTTATAATCGCCAGAAATTGTCGACAATCGACAGACGACAGACTGACAGGATTATAGAAAGCACATGTCTATGTGTCAAGGAATCCACAAAAATGCCTCTCAAAACAAATGAATCACAACTGGTAGAGATTGCGGTTACAGGGACGATTAGCCCGCCGACCCTGCGTTATCCCGGTTATACACTGGATGACAAAGGTGTAGGGCGTGTGCTGCCGGGGATGTCTGGTGTCGTGTATAACGCGCGGGTTGGCGACCCGGCTTTTGGTTGGGCGGGTGATCACGTCGAACCGGGAGTTTCGATTGCCAATTCCGACAATGCGCCTGAGTTCGCGCTGCATTACCTGACGTGTATGGGCAATAAAGCGGTCGTGACCAGCGGATTGGCGAAGGGAGCGGAAGGCATCGTCACCGGCGAACATGCACGTATCTTGGTGGATTTTTCGCCGGAGGTACATGACTTGCTGTGCGTAGGCGACTCAATCCAGATTATCGCCTGCGGACGTGGTTTGGAACTGACTGATTATCCACAAATTGTATTGAAAAAGTGCAGTCCGCAGTTGATTAACGGCATTCCATTTGAAGTCATCAGTGGCACCAAAATCCGTGTGCCGGTGACAACCGTTTTGCCACCACGCATTATGGGTTCGGGTGCGGAACTCAACTCCGAGTACGTTGACCAAGATTTGATGTCCGGTGACCGCGCATTAATGGCGGAACTGGGCATCGACCAGATGAAACTTGGTGATCTGGTGGTTATTCCTGATGCCGACCACCGTTTCGGGCGTACTTACCGTAAAGGTGCGGTGACGATTGCGCTGTGCATTCACGGCGACTCGGTCATGATCGGGCATGGTCCGGGTATTCTGACGTTGATGACCTGCCCCGAACCATGTATTGAATGGGTGATTGACCCCAAAGCGAATATTGCAAGTTACCTCAACATTCGGGAGATAGCATGAACGTCCGATCCAACTCTGACAAACTGGTCGCTGTTTCAGTGATGGGGCAGATTGCCTCACCCGGTTTCCCCGGCCTGCCCGCCGAACCTTATCGGTTGGATGCCAACGGTAAGCCATTCTTGCTGCCCACTTATGGCGGCATCGTCTACAACGTATCGATTGGTGACTCAGCTTATGGATGGCTGGCGGACACCATTCACCCCGGCGTGAGTATCTCGCTCAAAGATGATGTGGGTAATCGCGGCCTGAATTTATTCGCCTGTGTGGGCAATGTAGCCATCGTGATGAGTGGCGATGCCAAAGGCACACGAGGGGTTGTCACCGGCAAGTCGGGACGCTTCTCCGAACAGGTCATCATCCACTTTGACAAAGAAGCCCGCAAGAAGATGGCGATTGGCGACAAGATCAACATCAAGTCGATTGGTGTGGGCATGGAACTGGCCGATCACCCCGACATCAAACTCAAAAGCTGCGCACCGGAGTTTCTTGAAAACTTGGAAGTGACAACGGGTTCAGATGGTAAGTTGAATGTGCCGGTAGTGGGTGTCGTGCCACCGCACATATTGGGTTCGGGCGCGGGGTTAACCAGCGAGGGCGGTTCGCTGCATATCCAAACGGCTGATAAAGAAGCCTTAAAAGAAGCCAAACTCGATCAACTTAAACTCGGTGACGTGGTGGCGCTGTTGGATTACGACAGCAGTTGGAATCATGGTTATTTACGTGGGGCAATAGGCATCGGGGTGATTGGTCAGGGTGACAGCCCGCGCGCCGGACACGGCCCCGGTATCACACTGCTGATGACCTCTGCCCAAAACGGAATCAATCCGATGGTCACACCGGGGGTAAACCTAAAGAGTGTATTTAATCTGCAAGACTGACTACCTCACCCCTAGCCCCTCTCCGCACGCAGAGAGGGGAACAAAACAGGTGAGATTTCTGGATATAAATAAGACGGAGCAATGATGGATAAACCATACATCAAGCACATGGCGTTCGCGGTGAAGGATGCCAAAGCCGCACTCGGTACGTATCAGAATTTGTTAGGCGTAGGGCTGAACGCGAAAATCGACGATTTCCCCAAGTCACGCAACCGTGTCGCTCAATTTTGGGTTGGCGATGTCGAATATCAACTGTGCCAATCGTTGGATGAAGGCGGACGCTTCGACAAGTGGATTAAAGAACGCGGTTACGAAGGGCTGCACCACATTTGCTACGCCGTGCCGGATATTGATAAGGCACTGGAGGAAGCCCAAGCCAAAGGGGCGACGCTCAAAGAATGCAGCGCGTGTAAGGTCAAAGGCAGCCATGTTCACCCTGAAGGTTGGGTGGCCTTCCTTGACCAAGAAGCGGGCGGGATTGAACTGGAATTGATGCAAGTTTATACACCGGAACAACTGGAAGAATACAAGAAGGTCAAGGGAATCTGAGCGATGCCCATCACACTGGTTCGCGTTCCTGTTGACGCGCTGGAAACCTTTACCTACAACGTGTTTCGGGCGTTGGGTGTGCCAGAAGATGAAGCGCGGCGCTGTACGCGTGGCTTGATCGAAAGTGAACTCCACTGCTTGCCGGGTCAAGGGCAAGGGGTGCGGCGCTTGCCCGTTTACCGCGAACGGATTACGAACGGTTGGATTATCCCCGGCGCACCCTACGAGATCGTCAAGGAAAGTCCGGCACTGGCATTGGTTGATGGTCACAATGGACTGGGTTCGGTGGTGGCGCAAAAGTCGATGGAACTGGCGGTCAAGAAGGCCAAGATCAGCGGCATCGGCACAGTGATAGTCCGTAACAGCACTCACTTTGGCTCGGCAGCCGTTCCCGGTCGGCTGGCGCTGGAGCAGGATTGCATCGGCATCGTCATGACCAACGCGGGGCCGGAAATGGCTCCTTGGGGTGCTGCGAGTGGTGTTGTGGGAACCAATCCTTGGGGCATCCTCGCGCCGACCGGTGGTGATTTTCCAGTGGTGTTGGACATCGCACTGACGACTGCGGGTAAGGGCATGATGCGCTGGTATGAACGTGAGGGCAAAAAGATGCCGCTCGATTGGGCGCTGACACCCGATGGTTACGAAACTGACGATCCGAGTGCGGCGATGCAAGGCTTCTTGCTGGGTATCGGTCAGCATAAAGGTTACGGCCTCTCAATGATGACCGATGTACTGACGGGTGTGTTGGGCGGTGCTGGTTATGGACTCGCGCCCTATTCAAATCCGGCTAAACAAGATGTTTCGCACCTGTTTATCGCGCTGGATATTGAATGGTTCATGCCGGTGAGCGAGTTCAAGGCACGAATGGACGACTTCATCAAGCAGATTAAATCCGCCAAGAAGTGTCCGGGATTTGATGAGATTTTGGTTCCCGGTGAGGTGGATTACCGCAGGGAGCAGGAATATCACAAGGATGGGGCGAAGCTGGACTCGGTGATTTTTGATGAGTTGGAAGCGCTAGCGAAGGATTTGAACATCGCATTTCCGTTTGAACGGGAAATAGTCACTTAATAATGGTTATACCGGACGCGATGTATCGCGTCCCTACTGTTCGTAGGGACGGCATACATGCCGTCCGGTTTGCTCGATTAAACTCGGTTGTGGCGGAAATTGCACAATTTGCATATTTTCCGCTGAAATGACAGGCGGATGTGAGGGAGCAAGGCGCTGAATCGACAGAACATACAGCGTGGAAGTCCGGCTAAATCCGCTGAGTGCAGTGGATTTAAGGGAGAGACGCGCCGCGTGCATTTTGCACATTGTGCATTGGCGGATGTGAGAGAGTAAGTCGCCGAATCTGCAGTCGCAAGTTGCAAGCGGCAAGTTACAAGGCAAAACAAATACATTGAACCGCAAAGAATGTGTTGTAGGGGCGCACGGCTGTGCGCCTTAAGGAAATGCCCGTTATCGATAGCTGAAAAGTAGAGTAATTCATAAATGTAATTTTAGCACAAAAGTTCTTATATCGATGGTTCGGGTTTACAAACTTTTGAAAGCAGATGCAGATGGTTGATGCGGTCGGATTATTACAGGAATTGGTGAAGATACCCTCGCCCAATATGCCGGGAGACACACAGGCGATTGCGGCTTATATCGCCAAGGTGATGGGTGACGCAGGCTGTGATGTGAAAATTCTTGCCCCCGAGCAGAAGCCGGAAGCGCAAAGTGTGGTGGCAACCCTTGGTCAAGGTTCACCGGTGATTATGCTGCACGCGCATATTGATACGGTTCCGATTGCGGCGAACGAGGCGCAGCGCTGGAGCGTTGATCCGTACGCGGCGGTGGTCAAAGACGGCAAATTGTACGGCAAAGGCAGTGTGGATGATAAAGCGCCGCTGGCTGCGATGATGGCGGTGATTTTGGAGAGAAGTGCTGAGGAAAATACGGAAAACAATCCTCACCCCCTAGCCCCCTCTCCACTTCGTAGAGAGGGGGAAGAAGAACCCTCACCCCCTCAGGGCGAGGGAAGCGTAATGGGAGGGTCTAAGCCCCTTCCCTACGATAAGGCGATCAGTGGAACTTTGGTTTTGGTAGCGGCGGCGGAGGAAGAAACGGGCGGTGTTCTGGGCACGAAGTGGTTAGCGGAAAATGGACATCTGCCGATGGGCGATTTTATTGTGGTGGGAGAACAGACACATAACCATGTGGCAACGGCGCATAAGGGCGTGATGCGGGCGACGGTTCGCGCGACTGGACGCTCGGTTCACGCGACCAATCCTGATCGTGGTATCAACGCGATTACGGCGATGGCAAAGGCGGTTTTGGCTTTGGATGCTTATCATCGCGAACTGGCGACCCGACCGCATCCGATTGTGGGTGTGCCGACTTGCAACGTAGGTGTGATTCAAGGTGGCAGCACAGCCAATGCCGTACCCGATAGCTGTGTGGTGTATCTGGATCGACGGATGGTTCCCGGCGAAAACCCAACAACCGTGCAAGATGAGATGAAAGCGGTGATCGCTTCTGTGGATGCGGGCGCGGCAGGGTTGAGCATCGGTGATTTCCAAACCTCGAACTGGTTTGAGTCAACCGCCGTTTTGCCCTTAGCGCAAACCTTTTTGGGATGTGTAGAGGCAGAACTGCATGAGCATCCGGGGCCGATTGGTTATTTGCCGGGGAGTGATGCCAAGCATCTGACCGGCGTGACGCGCGGCGAAATGATTATCTTCGGGCCGGGGAGTTACGAAGTGGCTCATGCTTTTGATGAGTATGTGGACTTGAGCGAATTTGCTAGTACGGTGAATATTCTGCGGGCGTTTATTGAGAAGGCAATGCGGGATTAACGGCCAAGAACGCCAAGATTAATACGAAGAGAATTAACCACAGAGAAATAAGAGAAAATCAAAGTGGAATTTGAAACCCTGATTATCAACGGCGATGTTGTAACTGAAACAGGTATTCGGCAGGTCGACATCGGCATAAACAATGGACAGATTAGCGCTTTATTGGCGCGTGGCAGCAGTGCTACCGCCTCCGAGGTGATTGATGCGGCAGGCGCGTTGGTCATCCCCGGCGCGATTGACATCCATTTTCACTGCCGCGCTCCGGCGTATCCCCAACGTGGCGATTTCGCCACCGAGACACGGGCGGCAGCAGCAGGCGGCGTGACTACCATTTTCGAGATGCCCATCTCCAAACCGTGCTGTGCAACCGGCGATATTTTCCGGTCGCGGAAGGCGTTGGGCGAGGCCGACAGTTACATCAACTTCGCCTTGTACGGCGCACCGGGATTGCTCGACCGCAAAGAAATCATGGACATGACCAACGAAGGCGCAATCGGCTTCAAAATCTTCATGACCGGCGCGCCCGCAGGCCGCAATGATGAGTTTGAGGGCTTATGTTTGCCAGAAGTGCCGGAACTGTATCAAGCCATGAAGCTGGTGGCTGAAACCGGATTGGTGTGCGCGGTTCATGCCGAGAATAATCAACTGCTCGAATGGCATACGGCGCAGATGATGGCCGCCAAGCGCAACGATGTGGCAGCACACGGCGAATCGCGTCCGCCGCATGTGGAAGCGCTGGCGGTGGCAACCTTGTTGACTCTCAATCATACCGCTGGAATGCGGCTGCACATCGCCCATATGACTTCTAAAGAAACGCTGGATGTGTTCCGACAGTTTAAGCAAGCTGGAGCAAAGGCCAGCGCCGAAACCTGTCCGCAATATCTGTTCTTCACTGAGGCCGACATGGAACGGGTTGGGCCGTATGCCAAGATTAATCCGCCGCTGCGACAACCCGAAGATGTAGCGGCTCTGTGGGGCGGGCTTGCCGATGGTACATTGATGGCGGTCACAACCGATCACTCGCCGTTCACGGTTGAGGAAAAAGAACGGGCGCGAACCGACATCTGGCGGACTCCGCCGGGTGCGCCGGGAGTCGAAGAATTGGTTTTGGGCATGATGGACGCGGCGCTCAGAGGGCGATTGAGCATCGAAAAAGCGGTGCGGTTGATTAGCACCAACGGCGCAAAACGCTTTGGTATTTATCCGCAAAAAGGTGCAATCGCCGTCGGTACGGATGCCGATATTGTGATTTATGATCCACAGGCGACAACCACGATTGATACCAATAAGCTGTTCAGCAAAGCGAAGGACTGCGACAAACTGTACGAGGGTATGACGTTTCAGGGCAAGGTCAATCGGACGATTGTCAACGGTACAACGGTGTTTGTAGACGGCGAAGTCATCGGCAAGCGCGGTGGTGGCAAATTTATACGTCCTGATGCAAGCCGCGTGCAGGAGCTTTAAGGCAAATACGGACTAACCACAGAGACACAGAGCAAAGCAGAGGAATACAAAACGCGATGAGCTACAACATTGATTTTGGTGAGTATTTTCTGTTTGATGAGTTGACAGGCCATTTGAAGGCGCTTGCGAACAGCTATCCACAGTTGGCGACGTTGGAGTCCTTGGGGAAAAGTTGGCGGCAGCGGGACATCTGGTGCATGACGATTACCAACAGTGCCACTGGCGCACATGACACCAAACCGGCTTTTTACATCGATGCACATATCCACGCCGAGGAAGTGACCACTTCACATACCGCGCTGTACACCATCTGGTATCTGCTGACAAATTATGGCACGGATACCGAAGTCACTTGGCTGCTGGATAACACCACTTTTTACGTCATCCCGCGACTGAATCCCGATGGTGCAGAGATCAGTTTGACCACTGGACATCATTGGTGCGGCAATGGGCGTTATCTGCCGGGGGAAGAACAGACTAAAGGTTTGTGCCAGCAAGACATCAACGGCGACGGCTTGATTGTGCAGATGCGAATCAAAGATGAGGCGGGCGAGTGGAAGATTTCCAAAGACGATCCACGCCTAATGATTCAACGGCAGCCGGGGGAAGTTGGCGATGGGCCGTATTACCGGCTGTACCGCGAGGGACTCATCAAGGGCGATTGGGACGGCGTGAATTTCGAGATTGAACGTCCGCGTGATGGCAACCTCAATCGCAATTTTCCAGCGGGTTGGTGGTCAGAGAAGCGGCAGTACGGCGCGGGTGATTTGCCACTTTCCGAGTCGGAAGCGCTGGCCTCAGCAAACTTCATCTTGAGTCATCCGAACATCGCTGGGATGCAGTGCTATCACACACACGGCGGTTTGCACCTGCGACCGTCGTTGATCGCGCCGGACAGCACGTTACCCCGCGCCGATTTGGCACTCATCAAGCGTATCGGAGCGATGGGACAAGCACTTACCGGTTATCCAGTGATTTCGGTATACGAGGAATTCACCGTCGATCCTGATAATCCACGCACAGGTTCATTGATGCAGTGGTCATATGACGAGTTGGGCATCATCACCTTCTCGACCGAGTTATGGAATCCTGAACTGGCGGCAGGTTTGCAAGACCCGGCGAAGTATCAGATTCGGGCGCGATCAACCGAAGATGAAATCAAGCTGCTCAAGTACAACGATGAGCATTTGGGTGGCAAAGGGTTTGTCGATTGGCAGCCGTTTGAACATCCGCAGTTGGGACACATCGATATTGGCGGTTGGACGCATATGTACACCTTCCGTAATCCGCCGCCGGCTTCAATGTCGGCCACCGAAAAAGCGCGCAATTTCCTGCGTGATACGATTCATACTAACTGTTTATTCACGCTTAAACACGCGGCTTGTACACCGTTGATTCAAATCGAGTCGCTGAGGGCAGAGTCATTGGGCGCGAACTTGTATAAGCTAACGGCAGTGATCGCCAATGTCGGTTTCTTGCCGACCAATACTACCGAACGCGCGATCAAGTACGGCACAGCAGGCAGCGTCAAAACCGATTTGCAACTGGCTGACGGCATCGAATTGATTATGGGTTTGCAGTCACAGGATTTGGGTCACTTGGCGGGACGTAATGAGCGTGTGGCAACATGGTCACCTTGGATGCCCGATTGGCATCATCCAAAAGGCAAAGCTGAGTGGTTGGTGCGGGCTGATCCGGGCAGCGAGATTACTATCACAGCAGGCGCTCAACGAGCGGGTTGGAAGCAGGCGACAGTGACATTGAAGTGAGGAAGAAAAACAAAACGCAAAGGCGCAAGGGAGCAAAGACGCAAAGAAGGTCAGATTAGGATTGATCTTGTCTACGTTTTTCGTCCAGCAACTTCCGCATTCTGGCATTAAACTCGATAGCTTTCGGATTATTCGCTTCGTACTCCTGTCGCCACTTTTCAGCTTCATCGTCCACTCGCTGAATGTAAGTATCCACTTCGGCACGATGACTCAAATAGTAAGAAATAACAGCATGAACATCTTCGAGTTTGAGCCTGTCAAAATCTTCTACTATTTGTTCAGCACTAGCGCCTTGATTATAAGTTCCGATCAATACCGGAAGCGTGATACGAGTGTTGCCTACTCGAATCACACCATCTTGATCGGTTCGCAGCGGCACATCAATTGTGGCAGGGGTTTCTAACATACTTCACCTCAAATACTGATGTGGTTTCATTATATCCGATTTGCTTAGAGAAAGTTCGACCAGCGATGACCTTACAACTCCTCAGCGAAGCATTTTATCGACGGAAGATCGGGCAGATTCAGGCGCGGATGGATGAGCAGCAGTTAGACGGAATGCTGTTACTCGACGTGCCAAATGTGATTTATGCTTGCGGCTTTTTTCACACGCCGTCGGAGCGTCCACTTGGGTTATATATCCCAAAGAGTGGCGAGGTTGCGTTATTTGTACCGATGCTCGAATTGGAAAACGCAGGCGCAACATGGATCAAGGACATTCGCACCTATTTTGAGTATCCCGGTGAGGTGCATCCGGTTGAGTGGATGGTGAAAGAGGCGGGTGTCAAACACTTGGGTATTGATACGCTGACGGTGGATGTCTACCAAAAGTTGGGCGAGGGCGTCATTGTTACACCGATGATTCAGCAAATGCGGTGGATCAAAGAGCCGGAAGAAATCGCGTTTGTCGAGAAGGCCGCGACTTATGCTGATTACTGCCTCGAATATATCCTCGAACATGCCGGCGCGATCATCCGTGATGGCGGGACAGAACTCGATATTTTGAAAGCCTGCATCGGCGCAACTTCCGCCAAAATGAAAGCTGAGGTGGGCGAAATTTTTAAACTGGGTGGGAGTTCAGTCGTTGGAACCGTTCACAGCGGCCCACGCGCTGCGCTGCCACATGGCTCTCCGATTGAACGTAAACCACAAATCGGCGAACCGATGATCGCGGGGATTGGCGCGTCCGTTGGTGGATATCATGCTGAAAGTGGCGCGACCTTTATCATTGGCGAACCCAAAGGTGATGTCATGCGCTGCCTCGAAGCGGCGATGGAATGTGACTTAGCAGGCATCAAAGCGCTGCGCGTGGGTAATAGCTGCACACAGGTCAATGATGCCGCGCTGAATGTGCTGCGTGACTATGGCTTGGGTGATGCCATTCGTCACCGCATCGGGCATGGCATGGGCTTACAGGGGCATGAAGGGCCGTGGCTGGCTCCGGGCGATCATACGCCGTTGGTTGCTGGCATGGTCTTTTCCAACGAACCGGGGATTTACCGACCGGGGATTGATGGTTACCGACTGATTGACAGCATGATTGTCACCGAAGGCGCGGCCAAAGTCCCCAGCCGATTCTTGGCGACCCATCCGCCGGAAAAACGGATCATCGCCATTTAGTCACCTGCGCGTAAATAATGCATATGCCAAAAAATAGCCCGAGTCGGTGGTTTTTACGTCCACTTGTCCTATGACAACGCCTGTGCAATGTGTTCAGATTAAGCACTGAATGATTAGCAACAGTTGTATTAGGTAAGAGAGGGCCATATGACTTCCGAGTTTTTTACCCAACTCACCGATTTGATTGAACGTTGGGACATACTTTCGAAGGCAGCCGCCGAAAGGCTTGAGAAAGCTGAAAAAGACACGCAGGGAGATTTTTATGCAGGGCTGCTTTTTGGCATTGATATTGCCAGCGATGAATTGGCCGCAGCCTTAGCGAAAGCAGTCAAAGAGTCCACTCAAATGTCATCTGGCCTGCTGAAATCCCCTGAGAAACCTCTAAACTAGATTTTTTGGAGGGCGCAATGGTACAAGACCCTATCGTAGAAGCGAAGTTTGATGCTGTCCAACAGTTGGTCGATACGCGCGACTATGCCGGCGCGCGGCTTATCCTGAAGGGGATTGACGACCCAACCGCCCGCGAATGGGAACGCAAAATTGATGCGCTGCACCCCCCACCTAAACTCAGCAACTGGACGGCGCATCTCATTATTTCGGTGATCGCGTTTGCAATCGGCGGTGTCGCGCTGATTGTTTTCTTTGCAACTTTCTTTGATTGGCGGATTGATTACTCGGTGCGATCACTCGCCATTGTGTTGGCGGTTGCAGGTTTCGCGGTAGCTTTTGTGACGAACAAGTTGGGCAAGCGCTGATGATTTATTACTGACCAATACCGTCTTCAATTGGAAGGCTGATTTTCTTCTAAAATAGTCCTGATTACTTTTACTGCCTCGCGTATTCCATCCTCCGCCGAAACTTTCTTGCCGAGTTCCACTGCTTTTTCTCGCATAATGGGATCGCTTGTCACTGCTCGAATCGCTGCTGCCAGCTTATCCGCCGTGAGTTTTTTACGGGGAATCGGTTCCGTTCCGACGCCAAGCTGCTTGACCATCCGCCCCCAATACGGTTGATCGGCGTTGTGGGGTACGATGATCGTCGGTACACCTGCTCGTAAACCGGACGCGGTTGTGCCTGATCCGCCATGATGAACCACCGCCGCCATCTGTGGGAACAACCAGCTATGAGGCGCATATTTCAAAATGTGGATGCTGTCAGGCACATCATCTGTGCCTAGCCCTGCCCAACCTGTCAGGATAACCGCGCGCTTGCCCGATTGCTTCACCGCGTCGATTAATAAGCGCGTGGTGGCTTCTGGTTGGCTATCTGGCATACTGCCAAAACCGATATAGACGGGCGCATCTCCTGCCGCCAGAAAATCAACTAATGCCTGCGCAGGCGTCCATTGGGGATCATCATCAAACAGATAGCCGGTGATTTGAAAACGCTCATCCCAATCTGCTGGACGCTGTACCACATGCCGGCTCACGGTTGTCAGTGCCGGTGTAACAGCCAGCATCGCTTGAAAATCCTTAAATTTGCTTTTAGGCAGTCCCAGATGTTTGACCGCCACTTCGTTCCGCGGGCCAGCGAGTATCATCCACGTAATACGGCGGATAAGGGTGTAGCTCAAGCGGTTGTACCAGTCTTTAAAAGGGAACCAATCGGGTGCAGGGGATGCGGCGGTGACAAATTCGCGTGTCGGATTAAGCGGTGCGGGATTGATGAGGATGGTCTTGAGCTTATTCACACGCAAAATATCAAACAAAAGGCCGACACCAAACTCCACCGTCATCAACACGTCTGATTCTCGCGTGGCATCCAGCACTTCCAAGGCCATCTGCGTAAAAATCGGATTGAGCAATTTCCGGGCGATTTGCATTTGCTGGAGGGGATTGGCATCCATGATTGAAGCATGTTCTTTCGCGAAGGTATTCACATCAGTCGTCAGTGGATAAAATCCTAAATGACGTGCGCGTACCCATGCCTCGTAACCCCGCGAGGCCACAACTTGTACCTCATGACCTGCCGCCTGTAAGGCCATCCCTAAAACAACGTGCGGACGAATATCACCCCATGAGCCGTACACAAATATTGTGATATGCATTATCTACCTCCTCCGGCTTTGGTGCTATCATTATAGATCATATTCAATTGAACATTCGAAATATGGAAAGTGTTCTCTTGCTGTAATGAAAAGTGATTGGCAAGCGGTGTGAAAATGGTATAATGGGTCATAAGGGTTCAAATAAGAAGTAACCTTTGTACTTTAGAAAGACCACTTGCCATGCAAAAACAACTCGCTAACGGCCTCATCCTCCGCAGTTTGAGCGAAGGCTATGCCAGTGACCGTGAACGGCTGCCGCAGTTTTATGCTGATGTGAACAGTGAACATGATAACGAACTCGGCAAAGAACAAACCCGTGTCTTGACCCGTGACCTGATGAATGGTCATTCGACAACCACTTTAGAAGATATTTTCGTGGTGGTTGATCCGGCGCAAGATGACCGGATTGCCTCGGCAACTCTCCTAATCCCCCAAACATGGCGTTATGAAACTATTCCAATTAAGGTCGGACGTCCTGAAATGGTCGGAACACTGCCACCCTATCGCGGGCGCGGCTTGGTGCGCGAGTTATTCGAGGTCATCCACCAACGCAGCGCTGCACTGGGACATCAATTACAGGTCATTACCGGCATCCCCTATTTCTACCGGCAGTTTGGCTACGCGATGGCGGTTGATCTGGGTGAAGAACACGCCAGTATTCCTCTCCATGCGGTTGCTGATGCCGCGCCGGACTATCAACCGGCTTTTACGCTGCGCGAAGCGACGACCGATGACATCCCCAACCTTATCCAATGGCATGACTATTTGGCGCGGGAACGGCTGCTGACCGAACTGCGATCCACTGACGAATGGCGCTACGAAATCAATGGACGCACTCCCGCCTCGCCGCTTTGCTTGACATTTTTGATTATCACCAGCGCGACAGGGGAAGACGTAGGCTATGTCGAGGTGTATACACATCTTCCAGCGATGGATCGTGAAGTGGTCGATTGCACCGGTTATGTGGTTGGCGACCCATCGTCTTACCTTGCCACTTATGACGATGTGATACGCGGCATCAAGCAATGGGCGATTGCAAAATATAGATTTTGTCCGGCGCTGCTCAAGTTCTCGGCGGGTGTACATGATGCGCTGGATAGTCTCATCAACCGGACGAAAGGCGCAGCCGTTCGCGGGCCGGATTATCTGTGGCTGCTGCGTGTGCCGGAGATGATACCGTTTTTGTGGCTTCTTCAACCCGTGCTTGAACAACGTTTGGCGGGCAGCGGGGCAAACCGTTATACAGGCGAATTAAAAATCGGCTTTTATGATCTCACCGGCATCTCGATCAAATTTGAGTGTGGACGACTCGCCGCCATCGACAATATTTCGGGCAAAGACGGCTATGATATTTCCTTTCCTTATCATATGCTGTGGAATGTAGTCTTTGGGCATCACAGCTATGACGAACTGCGCGCCATCTTGCCGGAAGTTTGGGCCAGCGGAAAATCAGCCGTACTGCTCGACGCACTCTTCCCTAAGAAAAAGTCATGGCTCAAGGGTCTGATGTAGAAATGCAATTAACCACAGAGGCACGGAGAGCCAAAGTAGGGTCACGGCATGCCGTGACCGAAATTTAATTTTTAGACAACCTCATAGAAAGCCATTATTCATATGCAAAAACAACTCGCGAACGGCCTTGTCCTGCGCACGTTGAGTGAAGGTCATGCCAGTGACCGCGAACAACTGCCGCATCTGTATGCCGATGTGAATGGTGAAGGCGCACGCGACGACGAGAAAGCCGCCTTCCATGCGTGGACGAAGGACTTGATGAACGATCACATCACTGTCACACGCGATGATATTTTTGTAGTGGTTGATCCGGCGAAGAATGACAAGATCGCTTCAGCAACCTTATTGATTCCTCAAACATGGCGCTATGAAGATGTGACGCTTTCAGTCGGGCGACCGGAATTGGTAGCAACTTATCCCGAATATCGTGGTATGGGATTGGTGAAAGCGCTGTTCGAGGCGGTGCATGAACGCAGCGCGGCGCTCGGTCACCAGCTGCAAGTGATTACGGGTATCCCCAACTTTTATCGCAAATTTGGTTACACGATGGCGGTTGATCTGGCGCAGCACGCCTCTTATCCGCTGCATACCTTAGAAGACCCCGCGCCGGATTACAAACCCAAGTTCACACTGCGACCTGCTACTTACGAGGACATTCCCGACCTCGCCCGCTGGTATGATTACCATGCCCGCCAACGACTGTTGACCGAAGTACGCTCGGTGGCTGAATGGCGCTATGACATCAACGGACGAAACGCAGGTTCGGGGCAAGCAATGGATTTTCAGATGATTATCAACGCTGCCGGACAAGCAGTCGGTTATCTCGAATTGTTTGGCTTCCTTTGGGATCGGCAAAATATCAACTGCACTGGCTACGTAATCGGTGAGGAGTCAAACTACCTTGAAACCTTTGAGGATGTCATGCGCGGCATCAAACAGTGGGCGCTCAACCGATTTGGTTATGTTCCGGCGCTGCAATCCTTCGGCGCGGGCTTGCACGAAGCAGTCGATACGCTCATTGACCGGACTCAAGGCGGCCTGCTTCGCCGCCGTGAATATGCATGGTATCTGCGTGTGCCGGAAATGATTCCCTTTTTGCGCCACATTCAACCCGTCCTCGAACGCCGCCTCGAAAACAGCGGCGCGAACCGCTACACAGGTGATTTCAAAATCGGCTTTTACGATTTGACGGGCATCGTCTTTAAATTTGAACAGGGCAAAATCACCACTATCGACATGCTACAGGGCAAGGATGGTTATGATATCTCTTTCCCGTGGGAGCTTTTTTGGAATGAGGTTTTCGGGCATCATACTTATGACGAACTGCGCTTCATCCTGCCGGAAGTCCGCGCACTGGGCAAAGCGGCAGTGCTGCTCGACGCACTGTTCCCCAAGAAAAAATCGTGGTTAAAAGGGCTGTCCTAGAAAATACAATGCAAATGCGATTGAACCACAAAGTACACTGAGATCTATAGGTTGTTCAGTTGGCTTAAAACCGTGTGAACGTAATCGACAACTTCCTGTGCATTCTTCCAATTTTCTTTAGCGCTGTTGTAGATAATCGAATCCAGTGCAATGTGCAGTTGATAACAGACTAACCGCTCTTTTAGGTTGGTGCTGTCGGCGGAGGCTTCAAAATGAGCGCGTAATTTTTGGCTCAATTGAATCGCCCCAAATTCGGGATACCACGGCTCGTAAAAGGTAAACCACGCCACATCATACAGGGAGTCGCCATATAACGAACACTGCCAATCAATCACACCGCTGATGTGGTTATCCAGAGTGAGCAGGTTGTAATTTAGCAAGTCGGAATGAATGAGCTGCCGCACTTCGGGGCATTTTTCCACCAGTGATTCAAACTTTGGATAAAGATCATCAAAGGGCTTTGTGCCAATCGGCGATTTTGCCAGTTTGGCATACCACCCATAGGTAAAACGTTCCGGATTATCATCAGGGCCATTCACGCCCAACAGATGGTCTTTCCAGCTTTTCCGATAACCGGTGCCATTTTTATCCCAACCGCCGTAACCCGTTGTATTGCTGAGGTCGGCGTTTCGCAGTGCATCAAACAAGTCAAACAGTGCAGGCAGCAGGTTTTGAACCTCAGCCGCGTTGAGTTTGTCAATAAACTTGCCGTATGCAAACTCGGTGATGGCGAAATAGGTGTCAAATTGTCTTCCAGCCTCAATCACTTTCGGAACAGGCATAGCCTCATTGCTGAGCAAGCTGGCGGCGGCATCCTTCTCAAAAGTTTCGGAGGAATGACACCAGCGCAGGACATACTTTTTCTGCTGGTGAACAAATGAATAAGCCTGTGACCAATCGCCTCCGCTGAGCAACGTCAGGTCGGTAACTCCGCCGTTAAATTTTTCTTGAAGAAATTGAACCGTATTTTCAGTAGGAAGGGTTGGTTTTTGAGCCATGAAAATTATTCGTCCGTTACTTGAGGGTCATTACGGGTCACTATAGCATAAAAGTGTATCCAGTCAATCGCCTAACGCTTGGCCTCCGACTTTCAACCTTCACTTGGCGCGTGATTAGCCGCTTTGTACAATGGACGGATGCAAAGCCTCAAACGTGCTTTACCGCTGAATCTCGCCATTTACGGATTGTATCTGGCTGCTGCCTTGCTCATCACATGGCCTTTGCTGACGGTCATCAGCACCCATTTCGCGGGGTATCCCTTTGGTGATGCTCATGAGATGACGCGCCACATCTGGTGGATGAAACACGCACTCCAAACGGGGCAACCGCTGTTTTTTCAACCGCTGCTGGCTTATCCCGATGGCATCCAAGGGGTTATCCTGTGGTCTGATCCGCTGCAATTCTTCCCCGGTTGGTTGTTCGCCTTTTTCATGCCGCTGCCTGCTGCCTACAACCTATTCGTCTTGTTGACCTTAGCGCTCAACGGTTGGGCGGCTTATTGGCTGGTGTGGAAGCTGACGGATGTACGTTCATCAGCCTTATTAGGCGGTTTAACCTTTATGACCGCGCCGGTCATTCAAGGCCATCTGGCCGGTGGTCATGGCGGCCTGCTGGTTCAATGGCCGCTGCCGCTGCTGACGTACAGCCTGTTACAAGTGACAAGTGGCAGGTTCCAAGTCGTTAGTCGCCAGTCGCCAGTCACCAGCGATCAGCCAAGACGATACATCCTCTTAGCGATTTTCTTCTTCGTATTAACGCCGTTTGGACATACGCTGCAATTGATTTACGCGGTGCTGCCGTTGATGGCAGTCATCGGGATAACGGTCATTGTGCGCCGTGACTGGTGGGCGCTGCTGCGCTTGTTCATTGTTGGCATGGTTGGCTTGATTCTACTGGTCATTTTCCTGCTGCCGGTATTCACCAGCACCTTTGGCACAAGTGCTTATACGGCTGAAGGTGGCGGGGTCGAATTTAGCGCTGATCTGCTCGGCATCGTCACGCCGTCGTTCAATCATCCGCTTTACGGACAGTTGGATTACACCCACAAAGTCCTCGGCGTGAACATCGTGGAAGGTTCAAGCTACGTCGGCCTTATAGCCGGATTGTTAGCCCTGCTGGCCTTGTGGAAAGTCAAAAAGGCACGCTGGTGGTTAGCTTTAGCCATCGTGTTGTGGATACTCTCACTCGGCCCACTGCTCAAAGTGTTCGACCATCCGCTCAAGATCAACCTTGGTGAGTACGAAACCTATCTGACGCTGCCTTATGCCCTGATTTACAACCTGCCGGGATTCAGCCTCGCCCGCGCACCCGGACGCTTTGATTTTCTGTTGGCGCTAGTTGTGGCGGTATTAGTCGGCTACGGCTGGGCATGGATCAGTGGCAAGTTACAAGCGGCAAGTGACAAGTCCAATGCCAGTCGCCAGTCGCCAGTCACCAGCCAAAAGAATTCTTCGCTCAGTACTTTCTCTTCTCTCGGTACTCGGTACTCGGTACTCGGTACTATGGCTATTGGTCTGCTAATCCTTCTCGACTACCAATCCTTCTGGCCTTTGCCGACGTATGACGCGACCATTCCGCAAGCCGTTTATGACCTCGCCAAACGGGATGATGTCCGTGCAGTGTATGACGTGCCGTGGGATAATTTGCTGGCGGCAAAAGATGCCCTGTGGCTGCAAACCGCCCACCAAAAACCGATGATCGCCGGACAGGTTACGCGCCGCACACCGGTGAGTCCTGCGAAACTCACCATCCTCGAACAAACGATGAATCCGGCGCTGCTCAAAGAGGCGGGTGTGGATGTGGTCATCGTCCATAAGTTTTATGACAAAGATGGCAAGCTGGCTGCTAATGCTCGGAAGATGCTCGGTGAACCGTTTTATGAGAATGATCTGCTGGCACTGTTTGAGGTAAAGCCAATAACGCAACCTGAACTCGTTGTTACATCCGCTGGTGGCACTATAACCGATACTAAGTCATCTTATGTGTATGCGCCGCAAACCGGATGGCTGCAATTATACCTTTTGGGATTTGCCGATAACCGTGAAGTCTCACTCTCATTTGATGGACAGGTATTACATCGTTGGAGCGTGACTAGTGATAAGACTGACAACGATTTATCTATCAAAATACCTATTACAACGACTGGATACCATACACTAACTTGGGCATTAGAGCCTCCTTGTCGCGCACAATTTGATACTACTCTTATCTGCCGTCAACTAATGCTTTTTGATCCTTTCGGGTTTAGCCTTAATGATTATGTGTTTCAAAACGGGATACAGTTTGACGGTGTTCAACTCTTAGCATCTCGTTTTACAGGTAGTCAATTCACAAGTACATTCAACCTTGATTTACTGTGGCAGTTCGACCGTCCATTCACCGAGCAGGATATTCGCTTCATCAAAATCTTAGATAACAAGGGCCAAGAGATATACGCTAAAGATGAGCCACTTGGTTCGCAGCCAAAAGACAATCAGTGGCTTGAATCAGTTGCTTTTAATAACTCGCTTAAACTGCCAGCAGGCGAATACAAAGTCTACGTCGGTTGGTATACCTACCCCGACATAACCCGCTTCAAAGTCCTTTCGGATGTCCCCGGCGCGGTGGATAATTGGGCGCAAATCGGCAGCTTTACCGTATCACCACAATAAGGATGCTGCTGGCAAATTGATTTTGCTCCCTCAAATCGCAGGTCTTAGCTCCCCTTCTCTGTAAACGGAGAAGGGGTTGGGGGATGAGGTTCTTAATTCGGTAGCAGCAAAAATAAGGAGTCAAAACTGATGGATTCAACCAATCGTATCGCGGTCGTCACCGGCGCTGGCACGGGTATTGGCAAAGCAGCATCACTCCTGCTTTTGAAAAATGGTTATTCGGTGGTGCTGGCAGGCCGCCGCGTTGAACCTTTGCAGCAGGTGGTAAGTGAAGCAGGGCTGCCCGACTCGCGCACATTAATCGTCCCAACAGATGTGAGCGATCCGCAAGCTGTGGATTCCTTATTTGCCGCAGCCGAGGCCAAATACGGACGTTTGGACGTGCTGCTCAACAACGCAGGTGTCGGCGCGTTCGCCGTTCCACTGGAGAACCTCAGTTATCAGGAATGGCGTACTGTGCTGGATACCTGTGTGACCGGCACATTTCTTTGCACCCAACATGCCTTCAGAATCATGAAGGCGCAAAATCCGCAAGGCGGACGCATCATCAACAATGGGTCGATTTCCGCACATGTGCCGCGTCCCAATTCTGCGCCTTATACCGCCGCCAAACATGCCATCACCGGCCTGACCAAATCCAGTTCACTCGATGGTCGGGCCTTCAACATCGCCTGTGGGCAGATTGACATTGGGAATGCGGCAACCGATATGACCACCACCATGTCAACCGGTATGCCGCAGGCCAACGGTTCGGTTATGGTTGAGGCACGCATGGATGTCCAGCATGTGGCACAGGCCATCCTCTATATGGCGAATCTGCCGCTGGATGTCAACGTGCCGTTCATGACGGTCATGGCAAATCAGATGCCCTTCATCGGACGTGGTTAAAACAATCGACCGTTTGCACGGAAAGCCAAATCGGATAACATCAAAGCATGATGTAATAAGCTGAAAGTTGGTAGGCGATGAAAACCAATGTTTATTACCTGTGGGTGACAACCGGTGACCAACCCTTAGGCGGCACCGACTCGAATGTATTCGTGCAGTTGTTCGGCACGACCGGACATACCGAGTCGATCTTTTTGCCGCCGGAAGATGTGTTCGCCTTCGAGGCCGGCAGCGTCGATAAATTCGTGCTGCAAGTGCCGGATATTGGTGACCTGACTCGCTGCTGCATCGGTCAGGACGCCAGCGCTGATTCCGGTTGGTTCGTGGAAACCGTGCGCGTCAAAGATGATGAAACCGACCGCGAATGGTTGTTCACCTTCAACCAATGGCTCGGTATGGAAGAAGCCGGAACACTGGCGGCATGTGTCGAATGCTGAAACGGGTTTTGCTGGTCATCGTTGCAGCGCTGGTCGTCTTATCCGGTTGTAATTTGCGCTCGACCAGCGCACCAACCGATACACCTTTTCCCACGCCTGATATTCCGCGTATTCGCTTTATATTTCCCGAAAACAACAGCAGCGTCATTGATGGAACGGATGTGGCGGTCGAACTGTTGGCGGAGGACTCCGGTTCGGGCATTGCCAAAGTGCAGCTTATCGTCGATGAAGTTTTACAGGGAGAAGGTCATCCCGAAGTGTCGCCATCCGTTCCCGCCTTCAGCGTCAAAATTCATTGGATGGCGCAGGGTATTGGTCTGCACTCGCTGACGGCCATTGCTTTCCGCGAAGATGGCAAGACCAGCAACGCCGCGACAATGGTGCTGCTGGTCATCCCTAGACCGACTGCCGCGCCATCATCATAAACGTTTTGCACTTCTCGCACGATTCTATCGACCAATAACGAGAGACTACCGACTCATGACGACCTACCTCCAACCCAGCCCAAACCGACCCAATCCCGATGCGCTTTCACCCGCCGACAGCAAGTTCATCCAAGAGCACTTCAACGTTTACGGTGGCAGTTTAACCGTCGAAGGTCAGCCGGTTGATTGGTCAGCCATTGAGGAAATTGAAGTGGCAGTTGCCCCGCATATATCCGGTCCGGCAGGCTGGCTGGTACGGAATGTAGTCATCCGTGAAGAGCGTTATCACGTTGGACTTTATTCAGGGCGTGATGAAATCATCCTGCCCAATTTGACACTGCCAGTCGCCAAATACATCGTGGCCTGCATCGCTCATTTCGCGCCCTTAGCGGTACGCTACAGCGGCCTGCCCGACTTCGCGCCGACCATGAACAAAGATTAATTAATGTTTTTGCGCAGAAACATACTAACTTATCACTCTTTAACAGTGCCCCGATTATTAGTAAATTTTTACATTTATTCTTAATCTCAATTATAGTCAGCGTATTTCTCTTGAGCTACTAATTACAGAAACTCAAAAATGAGAATCAAGATGCTAATCTTTCACCTTAAGAGTCAAAATGTGAAAGTTTTGTTATTTGCAAGGTTCTTTTAGTATATGATATAGTTAGTCATTCATTATCTTGTTGACAGAGAGCCAATTATGGTTGTTATTCCTGAGTCTACAATTCTTTCATTTGCAGAAGTAAGTATATGCAAATACGTTGAAGATCAGGTTAGTAATTTAGGAACAATTACAAATTATTCTGACAATTGGCAAACTCAAATTCAATTTTGGCACAATATTACACATATAATTGCTAATTATTTACAAAAGGCTTCGGAAGAAGCGGTAAATCATACTATTAAACAAAAATTACTCGAAACTTCTCAGATTTATTTGGCTTTACACTTATCTTTGTCTAAGCAGTCTTCAGTTGTTGAAAATGCTCATAAGTGGTGGCTTATTCCCAAATATAAGCTTATTGATCGAAATCTTGCATCTTTCTATTTATCTTCACGTATTATTACAAATGAAAAAGATATTTGGTCGCCGCTCGATGCTGATCAAATACAATACAGAGAAAAAACACTTAACACGCCTCAAGAAAAAATTTCATCTAATTGGACAAAAATACCTTTAGCGAGTAAGTTTAGGAATGTAAAATTAATATACAACAGTAATCAAGCATAGGCAAATTTATAAAAAAAGTGTTACAATGCTCCTAATCTTGATTAAGGGGCATTTAAGGTGGGTTTGGTTCCTTGGCTTGATGACATTAAAAATATTATTGTTTCTAAGCAGTTAACAAGCTCCGTTACATGTAAAGTATTAGATTCTACCCTCATCATTACGGACTGTATTGCTGGCGAATATAGCGTGTCTGCCGAAAGCATCGCTGGACGAGATATAGTATTAATTTTGCCAGTCGGTCTTCCTGTTTCTAAGTCAGACCCAAATTTTATGAAATTTGATAATTTTATACGAGCACTTGCTCGGGATAAAAGAATGATTCTTGTTGATGAAAATCGTGGAGGGTATCGAAAATATGGGGTTGGGGTTCGATTTGCTTGGACTACCAATCTAACAGAATTATCTAACCTGACAGATCATAATTTGAGTTTACATCGACGTTTTTATATCAATTGTGGGGATTTAATTGTTCAGAAATATATGGAATGGGAACTCGACGTAATTCATGATGAACAATTTGATAACTTACCGTTGGAAAGTGATAATTATTTAATATGAATCAGATTTTCATTAGCCACGCGAGCGACGATATAAAACTTGTAAAACTACTTGAGAGAAAACTCAAAAGTATTTTTGCTAATGGTGTTGGGGTGTTTGCCTCTAGTATTCCCGGTTCTATTCGCTATGGTGAGGACTGGTTTGCATCTATTCGCAGTCATTTGACTGACTCTTCTGTTTTGTTACTTTTGATTACACCCCACTCAGTAGATCGTCCATGGGTCTGGTTTGAACTGGGCGCGAGCTGGGACAAGAATACAGAAGGAAAAATCAGGGCGATTCCGCTGTGCTGTGGCATTAAATTACGTGATCTACCACCTCCTATAAGTGCGATTCAAGGAGTGGAGCTTAGTAACCAAGAACAAGTAGAACAATTTTTTCACGAACTAATGACATTTTTTAAATTTGGGGATGAAAAACGGGTACAGGCTAAAAAGTTTATTGAGCAGATGAATGATACAGCTAGTTGTGATGATACACAAACATTTTCTAAAGTAGTAACATCTAGTCAACTTACTCTTATGATTGAATTGCTCATAACTAAGAAAACTTTAACTGAGGATGGGCTTGATATTGTCTCAGGTTTTGGCTCTATACCAACACCAAAAATCGCTGAATTAAGAAAGCTCTTTTATAAGAAATAGAATATCAAATAGTATCCGAACTGCCAAACTCGTCATTCCACCATCTGAGTAGGTCGGATTGGTGAATTACACCTTTAGCTTCCAAACCGTGTAGCACCACAATTGATTGTAAGTGATAACGATTCATTTTCGCGACAACCTCAATCATTATCGTATCTTCAGTTACATAG
Organism: Anaerolineaceae bacterium; assembly: GCA_016124855.1. Taxonomy (GTDB): domain Bacteria; phylum Chloroflexota; class Anaerolineae; order Aggregatilineales; family Phototrophicaceae; genus CFX2. The sequence continues at coordinate 34,955 of WGMX01000035.1, forward strand.
TGAAGATCCGTACTCATGAGATTTTCGACGTTACCTTTTAGAATACGTGCTGAAGTAACGTCATGATCAAACTCCCTAATAAAATCTGTTCCTGAAACCACACCTTTCACATGCATATTCACATCTGTAATTATGAGTATCCGTGAATTTCCACTCAACATAGCGCGTATGGCTTCAGCATTAGGTGTTCCAACGGTTACGCAAACAGGCGAAGATGCATAATCCTTTGCGCTTTTTCCATTTGCCATTTTGATATTTCACCTTGTAACTAGGATATAATTTAGAAGTCGAAATGCAATTATCTACCATTTATTATTATACTGCTTATTCCAAATAGACCGATATACTCTGATATAAATCCCTAATCAACACTTTTGTATTGTTAATTGTAAGTTATCTTACTGTACTGACCCTTTGACTCCAAATTAACTTTTCCCCATATAATCGGAATAAACATTACGACTTGTCGACAGGAGTTCAGCTTATGCCAACCCAGAATCCCCTCGCGTGGGGACAATATTTTTACGAACGCTCGCACGCGAATCTTCCCGGCACGGACCATTCCATGTACCGCATGACGGATTTAATCGCGCGTGGTGCGCTCGACTCGAATTTGGCGCGTTCCGTCCTCCACGATTCACTGTTGATGGATATGGTGTGGCGGGTGACATGGTCGGATGACGATGGTCTGCCCGACGACTATCTGCCCAAGCGCTTTAGCGACTGTGATGGATGGGTCATCTTCATGCACGGTTGGACGGGCAACAACACCATCTGGGAAGAAATGCCCGCCATGATCGTCCGGGCTAATCCGCGCTTGATCGCCCTCTCAGTTGATCATAACGGCTTTGGACAATCCAAGTTTGAGATGGAAACACCCAGCCTTGATCGCTGCTGCCCACCTTCCGCGATGGCAGCGATGGAACGGTTAGTCAATGTCCTCAAGATTCGTCGTCAACCCGGCGAAACCGGACGTAAAGTCATCAACTTCGTCGGACACAGTATGGGCGGCGCGGCACTTTTCTACCTCAACCCGATGAACTATGACATCGCCGAAGAAACCCGTTATGCCATTGCTCCGGCGCTGCTGCTCAACGACAGCACCCACCGCGCCTTCTTTAACGCGATGGGCTTGGGTATCGGCATCGTCAACCGCCTGCGGATATTCGAACCTATCGAAGACCTGATTAAACCGAATATGATTAACACGGTTTGCGAAGGCAGCAGCCAATTCGTCAAAGACGCACATACCAAGCAGTACAACGAAACCCCGCGCGGCACAACTTCCGCTACTTTCCGCGCCATGGGTTTACTGCAAAATTGGGAAATCGCGCATCGTTGGGAATTATTCCGCGTCATGCTTGGACATAAAGACCCGTTAGTTGGCCTCAATCCCATGATGGATATGCTCAGTGAGATGGAAGTGCCTGCCGGACACATTCGCGTGGTTGCCGGTTCACATTATATGTTCAGTGTCGGCACGGAAACCGTTTTTCAACACGCGCAAAACCGCGACCTCGCCGTGAATGATATTCTCGCCCAACATGACCGCGCCCTTGATATGCAAAAGAAAGGCAGTGGCAGTCGCGGCTTCGGCTAACCTCTCCCGAATTTGTATTATTCCCTCCCCTGTTGCTATGGGGGAGGGTTAGGGTGGGGGTATGATTGCCCCAAAAACAAAAAGCCTGCGACCATTTCTAGTCACAGGCTTCTTATTTGGATTGCAGACGCTTTCGCCGCATCCACATCTACCATCAAACGCTCAAAATAAGCGATCTCATCCGGCATTAAGGGGTGGCGATCAATCACGCAGTAGCCCTTTTTGTCATGCGACACCCGATACCGCAGCGACTCCCAACCCTGTACATCCGATGGACTGTAAACCAGATTGAACTCGCTGTAAGGCGGCAGCTTATTCACGCGGTTGGGTTTGACATCAAAATAGAAAATTGTATAACCAAATTCGCTGACGATGGCGCTCGGTTGAGTATGGGTTAAATTGCTCATGCTGTTCACCAAATCATGGCTAACGTAACTTCGATGAACAGCATCCTAACATCGCTCATTTCCCGCGCGATGGGACACCCAGCCTATTCAAACCATGCTCGAAGTCCCAATTTTTGCTAGGCGAGAGTTTCCCCTAATAACAACTTTTTCCGAACCACGCCAAATACAGGAAGATCGATGTATTCTTTGCGGTCATACACGAAGACATTTTGTTCGCGCCAATTTGTCCCGACCATAATCGGGACATATGTAACTTCTACCCACCTTTGCCTCGCGATACAGTAAAGACAAGTTGATAAGACAACCAACAATAGATTTGTGGAGGATAAAATGCATATCACTGATCGTGAACTCTGGACACTCGTACATGGCATGGGCTTCGGAGCGGCTTACCTGCTGGCCTTTGCTGGTGGACTCGCAGGGCTGTACAGCCTGCGTCCACAGTGGGTTACACCTGAAGGTGTTAGTGAACGGATTATGCGCCTGCGCTGGGGCATGGTGTTGATGGCCGTAATCGTTTGGCTTACCGTAATCGTTGGCACGTACATCGTCTATCCATGGTATCGTTCAGCACCGCCCAAGACCGTCGATACAACGGCACAAACTGAAGAACTACGCCAGTACCCTCGTTATTGGCTGCTCGCGGGTGAACAAACTGCCGAATATCATAACTTCGGTATGGAATGGAAAGAACATGTTGCTTGGATTTCTCCGTTCCTCGCCACTGTTGCCGCCTTCGCTGTCATGCGCTATGGCAATCAGTTAGCTCAAAACCGCCGCGCTCGTAACATGATTATCGCTCTTTTCCTACTCTCCTTTAGCATTGCGGGTATCGCTGGAGTATTGGGGGCTTTGATTACCAAAGCAGCGCCAGTCACCTAACCATATACAAATCAACTTGAACATCTGACCGACACACTTTTAGAGGAGAATAATTATCATGGCAACGAGAGTAGACACACACAATCACCCCGTAATCGAAAACCAGACAACAGTACGTGACGAAATTTCTGAATTGGATCGTGAAGTAGGCGCAGCCTTTATAGCCAGTGGCATCGGCAGCTTTGTCCTAGCGCTCATGATCGTCCTAACCGAGATGAAAGCCGGTGCAGGACTGAAGAGCTTCTTGAACTTTGTTGGGCCAGTAGGTCCGCTAAGTGGCAAGACAACCGTCGCTGTCATCGCCTTCGTCGTCAGTTGGGTCGCTATGCATTTCGCCTTTAAGACCCGCGCCGTCACATTGACCCGTGCCTTCATCATCGCGATGATCCTGATCGTACTGAGTGTAGTCTTTAGTTTCCCGCCGGTATTCGACATATTCGCGGGCTAATTAGGTACAATCATAGGTAATTTGCAGAGAGCCTACCCGCTAGTAGGCTTTCTGCATTGGATAAATATGGATACCATTCGCCAATTTTTCATCGTCAACCGCCCGATTGTCCTTTTTGTTTATGGACTGACGTTTTTTGTCATGGGTTTGGCAATCTTCCTGCAATCACGGCGGCACAGTCGCCTGCGCCTCGCCCGTGATCTCTACTGGTTGGCAGCATTTGGTATCCTGCACGGCATTCACGAGTGGGGCGCGATGTTCATTCCCATTCAATCCGCTTATCTACCCCATATTTATATCGACCTTCTTTCCGCCGTTCAAAATATTTTGCTGGCTTTATCCTTCATGTGTCTGCTGATCTTTGGATCTGTCACATTAGAACATCGTTTCCCGTGGTTGAAAAAAGCAGTCATCATATTCGGCGCAATATGGGGAATCATGTTCTGGATTGCATTGTATCTGCTGCCATCTCTTCAAATCTGGCAAACCGAATCCAACATTTGGGCGCGTTACCTGCTCTGCTTACCCGGCAGCTTGCTAGCGGCCTATGGGCTGCGTTATCAAGCCAAAACGAATATCGCCCCGCTCAACATCGGTCATATTTATAAAACCGTGCGTATTGCTGGGGCTGCATTGCTGGCCTATGCTTTATTCGGCGGCCTTATTGTCCCGCCCAATGGCTTCTTTCCAGCCAATATGCTCAATTACACGCTTGTGGAAAATTCCATCGGCGTTCCCATCCAAGTCTTGCGCTCCTTGACTGGACTTGTTCTTGCCATAGCCATCATTCGGGCGTTAGAGGTGTTTGAAATCGAACTCGATTATCTCATCGAGCAAATGGAGGTTCAACGAATTCAAGCCGGTGAACGCGAACGCATCGGTCAGGAAATCCATGATGGGGCGATTCAAGGGGTTTATTCCGCCAGCCTCATTCTCGAGTCAATGGAGTCGCTTGTTGAACAAGGTACGGATGTTGCCCGTCGTCTTCAACAAGCCAAAAGTGTCTTGAGTGCCGTGAATACCGATCTCCGCAGCTACATGGTATCCCTTCGCGCCGAATCACCAGCTGATCCGCTTATTCCCAGTCTGCAAAAATTGATTACCAATCCCCGCTTTCATGGGCTGCTCGACATTGAAATGGTCTATGATCTTGAGCCGGCACTCAAACCGATGCAGATTCATCATGTCCTTGCCATTGTTCAAGAAAGCCTGTCCAACACCCTTCGCCACGCCCGCGCCCGTCACGTCAAGATTTCACTTTATTGTCAAAAGGGACAGCTTACGCTCAAAATTGAAGATGATGGGCGAGGACTGTCAATGGATACCATTCGACTCGGTTATGGTTTGCGCTCCATGCGTGACCGTGCCCGTTTGCTTGGCGGACAGTTGGACATTGATAGCAGTCCCGGCAAAGGTACAAAAGTTATTCTTACATTAGCAGAAGAGAAAATTTAATGAGCATCTTAAATCTTATTTTGGTGGATGATCACGAAGTAGTCAGAATGGGCTTGAAGATGCTCTTAGAACAGGTTCCCGATGTCAAAATCGTGGCTGAAGCCGGTTCCGCCGAAGATGCTATCGCCGCTTGCCAACGTCACCAACCGGATGTCGTCATCATGGATATTCGGATGCCTCCCGGCAGCAGCGGGATTGACGCTTGCCGCACCATCTGCCAGCGTTGGCCTCAAACGCAGGTCATCATGCTCACTTCTTTTGCCAGCGATGATCTCATTGCAGATGCCATATCCGCCGGAGCAGTGGGCTATGTCCTCAAGCAAGTCGGTACAGGCGAACTCATTAATGCCCTTAATGCCGTCCGGCAAGGTGCAGCCCTGCTTGATCCTGCCATCACCCGCCGCGTCCTCGCCATGATGCGTCAGCAGGGCGAAAATAAACCCGACCCCTTCAAAGACCTCACCGAACGCGAACTGGACGTACTCCGCCTCTTAGCCGAAGGCAAGGCAAACGCGGATATTGCGGCCTCCCTTTTCCTCAGTGACAAAACGGTTCGTAATCATGTCAGCATTATCTTGGATAAACTGCAAGTCAGCAATCGTGTCGAAGCAGCCACCTATGCCGTTGCCCACGACATCCGCAGCTACCAACCACCCAAACATTAATCGCTGCTGATTTGCCCCCTCACGATTTTAGTCTATAATAATTCTCATACCATATCATCTGGAGTCTTAATTGATATGGCCGCTGTTTTCATTTCCTATTCTCGACATAATGGCGACTTTGCCCGCCGCCTCATCGCTCGACTCAATATGCGTAAAAAGGACGCTTGGGTCGATTGGGAAGGAATTCCCTTAACCTCGCCCAACTGGTGGAACGAGATCAAGTCCGGTATCGAGGGCGCGGAAAGTTTCGTTTTCATCATGAGTCCCGACTCGATGGCTTCGATTGTTTGCAATATGGAACTCGACTACGCCTTCGAACTCCACAAGCGCATCATTCCTGTGGTGTATAGGGATGTAGTGACTCATGATGCCTTTGCCTCTGTTGCCGAGTTCAAACCGGATGCAGCGATGGAAGAGCGCCTCGGCGGTAAACGGCCTATCATCATTGCCGATAGCAATTGGCAGCGCATCAGTCACATCAATTGGGTTTTCTTTCGCGACACCGATGATTTCAACACATCCTTTGATCGTCTTATCACCACCGTCGAAACCGATTTGGACTACGTCCGTGCCCATACCCGCTACCTGACCCGCGCCCGAGAATGGCAGGATGAACATCATCGCGAGGATTTGCTGCTCTTTGGCAGCGAAATTGACCGCGCCGAAGAATGGCTCAAGCAGGGGGAAATATATGCAGCTGTCCCACCTGATAAAAGCACTAAAGTCGAGGTCGTCAATCCTCTTCCGCAAGACCTCCATCGTGACTACATCCTCGCCGGCCGTGCCGCTGCTGATGAACGGGAACAGCGTTTAGCTGAATTGCAGCAGGCGGCTGAACTTGCCGGGCGCCAAGCGAGGGAAGCCCGCCACCAGAAAGAACTGGCAGAACGAGCAAGTTTGGAAGCGCAGCACCACGCCCAACAAGCAGAAATGGCACTTCAACAAGCTGATCTCGCCACAACTCAAGCTAAACGTCAGCGGCAAAGAGCAAATCGTGCCAGCTTAATCGCAATACTTGTGACCTCAATTACCGTTCTTTTGCTCATAATTGGTGGATTACGATTAGTTCAGGTCAGTGCAGCCGTAGAACAGGGAAATGTCCGTATTGAATCTTTGCGACTACAAGGACTAGCGTCTGATCAATTGAGAGGCGATCAACTTAATCCAATTCTTGCTTCCTTACTGGGTATTCGCGCGCTCAATACGGCCTATACCGCTCAGGCCGATGCCATGTTATTTGCAGCCCTCAGGCAAAACAAGGCACGTGTTGAATTCACAGGTCATACGGACGCGGTGACATCTGCCACTTTCAGCCCCGACGGCAAGCTGGTAGTGACAGCCAGTGCCGATAAAACGGTTAATATATGGAATGCTGCCAATGGCAATCTCATTCGTGTGCTCTTTGGTCATATCGCTGACGTGAAATCTGCATCTTTTAGCATGGATGGCAAGTACATCGCCACTGCCAGTGCCGATGCAAAGGCTATTGTTTGGGAAGTTGCTACCGGAGAGCGTTTACGAACGTTCTCCGGTCATAAAAATGTTGTAAACAGTGTAGCCTTCAGTGGAGATAGTAAATATATCGTCACTGCCAGTGCTGATGAGACGGCTATTATTTGGGATGTCAGCAGCGGCAGTCTCGTTCGTACCCTTTCAGGTCATACGGATGGCGTGAACAGCGCGGTATTTAGTGCGAACGGTAGATACATTGTCACTGCCAGTATCGACAAAACGGCCATTATTTGGGAAGCAGCCAGTGGCAGTCTCGTTCGTACCCTTTCAGGTCATAGTGAGGGCGTGAACAGCGCGGCATTTGATAAAGATGGGAAGTATGTAATCACGGCTGGCACGGATAATACCGCTATCATCTGGGATGCCGCAGCCGGACAACGGTTGCAAACCCTTCGAGGTCATAAATCATTTGTATATAGTGCGACCTTCAGTAACGATAGTAAGTACGTTCTCACCGCAAGCGCAGATAATACCGCTATCATCTGGGATGCCGCAGCGGGACAGCCGTTGCAAACCCTTCAAGGTCACATGTCGTCTGTAAATAGTGCTGTTTTCAGTTCTGACGGCAAATTCATTATCACGGCTAGCGAGGACAAGAGGGCGATTATATGGGATGCTAATATTGAAGAACAAAAACCGGTGGACTCTGGTTACACGACCAATGCCAAAACACCAGCCTCCAGTCCCGACGGTAAGTTCATCGTTACCGCAGATGAAAATAACAACGCTATTCTATGGGACTCGACTGCCTCCCATCAAATACGAACACTGTCCGGTCACACAGCGCCAATTACCAGTGCTATATTCAGTCCGGATGGCACACTCATGGTTACGACCAGTGAAGATAAAACCGCCATCATCTGGGATATTAACGAAGGCTTTCAGATACGGACTCTAACGGGACACAACGCTGCCATAACCAAAGCTGGTTTTAGCCCGGATAGCAAATCAATTATCACCTACGGTCGGGATGGTTCGCTTGTCAAATGGGATGTTGATTACCACAGCTTCATCACCACTGCCTGTGAGCGCCTTGCCTATCTCAAAGACTTCACTTCGGACGAACGTATCCAATTCGGGATTCACGACGACGAACCCACCTGCCCCCAGTTCGCTGCTTCTGACACATCCGTTCCTACCTCAACGCCAAGCTAAATGCCGTTTTTGTGAGCATATGTGATATAAACTCGACCTGCATTTATTCATGTAACTTGCCTCTTGCAACTTATGTGGAGTCCTAAAAGTTATTAGAAAACCCGATTCTTATTCCCTCCCTGTTACTACGGGGAGGGCTAGGGTGGGGTCGGCTTGAAACTTTCGAGACTCTACATGAGTGGTTTCTCGAAAGTTGTGAGCTTATAAACCAGTCAACCGTTATGGTTCCCTCCATCGCTTGCGGGGGAGGGTTAGGGTGGGGGTTGGCTTGTTTCTTTCGATAACCCACTTTGTTACCACATAAGTTTATTTTCCGTTTGTGCCACCAACCCAACCCCAACCATCTGCCAACCCGCTTAACAATCTCGCTCCCTCAAAACGGTTCGCACCAACCCTCGAAAAGAGTTACCAAATGTTCTTCCAAATGGTAACCCCTTCGCTCTCCACCTGTTGTAAACTGTTCATTGGCCTATTTGCATTCGCTCCCTTGCCCTGTTACTACGGGGAAAGGGTTGGGGTTAGGGGTATCGTTACAAATGAGACAAAAACCACCGATTCTCAACTGCAACAACAGCATCAACAGCAACATTTGCCCGCGCAGATTTTGCCGCTTCTGCCGCTTTCGCCGCATATTTCGCACAATAGCATTTCGGCTTTGTATTTTGACTGGTGACTGGAAACTAAAGACTGACGACTTTTCAGCAATCTTGGCGTCGGACATCCCATTGCCACATTGCCGCACTTTCAGCCGGGCCACCCGCCGAATCGGCACTCAAATCGCCAGTTTTTGCCACTGAAGTTGCCAAAATTGCCAACGTTCCGCCAATAAAATCGCTTTGATTATGGACTTTCTTATGCCTTTTTACTCGGTACTCGGAACTCATGACTCGGAACTTGCAGCATGTAACTTGCAACTGCTAACTGCCCAGCGCATCCACACCCAACTGCGCCAAAACCATATCCTCTTCCTCCGGCAATCCGCTCACACCCACCGCGCCGATGCACACCCCATCGTGGAAAATCGGCACACCGCCGCCCCAACCGGTATATCGCGGATCACCGAAATTGGTCAAAGGCCACGCTTTCTCCCGCGACGAATCGCCCACCGCCTTCGATGCCTTTTGTTCCCGACTCGCCGTAAACGCCTTATTCATCGAAATCGTAATCGAGTTCAACCGGCAGCCATCCGTCCGCACAAACGCGATCAACTCGCCGTGTTCATCGCAAACCGTCACCGCCGCGCCTTTGCCTTCTTTTTCCAGCTTGGCTTTGATCACCTCAATAATCTTCATCGCGTCACTGTGTGAAAGGACATAACGTTGGTACATGAATTTCTCCCCTTGCTAGTCGATAATCATAAATCCCACAACTGTATTAGTTCCTTCCCTCGCTTGCGAAGGAGGATTAAGGTGGGGTTCTATTCAGGTAATTATGCCGCTAAACTCGCTTTAAAAAAGGCGACCAATTTTTGCTCGTATTCTGCCGTGTGGTTGAACATCGCCCGGACATGCTCACTGCCTTCTACAATCCATGGTTGGATGTCCTCACCGTTAGCCTTCGCCGCCGCCGCCAGATCATACGCATACTGTACCGTCAAACGGGTATCCGCTGACCCATGTGTGATGAACAGTGGCCGATGGTTGAGCTTGGCGATGGCTTGCAATGGACTCTTATCCGTCAAATCGCGGTTGGAAAGCAGTCGTCCCATAAAGATTCCCGCGCCAGCCAGTGCCGTCGGGAAGTGATTGCGGGTAAGTTCCGCGTCAATCGTCACGTAAATGTCCGAGTAGCTGCTGTCTTCCCACACCGCTGCCACACGCGGTTCTTCGCCCATCGCGATTAATACAGTGGCCGCGCCCAGTGAAGTCCCGAACAAACCGATCTTTTCGGGCGCGAAGTGCTTGGTGTTCACCAGCCAATCCCAAGCGCCTAACACGTCGCGGTACTCGACTACACCGCCGCCATAGTGTCCATCCACCACCTGTGAATCCCCGTGATTGCGCAGGTCAATCATCAGCACGTTAAAGCCGGCTTTATTTAACATTCCCGCAGGCATCAAAATGAAAGGGGTACGTTTACAATCATTCAGCCCATGCACCAGAATGACCGTCGCAGAGCTGGCCTCATCCACGCCCGGCGCCGGAACATACCAACCGCTAATGGTGATTTTATCTTCACGGCTGGGGAAGCTCACGTCCTGATAGGCACTCATGGCATACGCATTCAAATTTGCATTCGACTCGCCGGTTGCGACGAATGCACGGGGTGTATTTTGCAGCCATTCTGTTGTTGTGTAATGCTTACACTGCGCTTCAACCAGAGATATTTTGTTATAAACGACGGTTCCACCCGCCACATAACCCACACCAAGCAGCAGGAGAACGACTACCAAAAAACTTGCTATCCACCGAACCCTGCGCTTCACAATAACCTCCTATTCCAAAAAGGCACTATTTCTATAGATTACAACACCTACGCCTTATTGCCGTATCGAAGTCTTAAGGCTTGCACTGTTTCTTCTGAAAAGCCGCTGCTTCCCTTCATAAAGTAAGAAGCGCTGCATCGACCTTGTCTACACTTACATGAAAGTGATTGACATTCGATTTAGCCTAAGCTAGACTTTCCATAGTAAACTAACCAAATGAGATAATTATGTTTGTTTGCGCGTGTTGTTGTCTGAAGCGGGGACGTTAACCACCTTCAGATAGCTGATTAAGAAAATCCTCTGGCCTAACCAAAGCCAACAGCAATTCATGAAGCGCGGTGCGTTCCCGAATGAGGGTAACGTCGCGCTTTTTTGTTGCGGTTGGCTTTTTTTGTTAGTGATGCCAGCGTTTGGGAAACCGTTCGAAACCGATTACAGACTATTGACTAAGGATAAAAGACTACGATGACCCTGCCACAACTGGACATACACACCATTTCCCACGTCGATGCCAGCAATATCGATAGCCTGATCGGGAATACACCCTTACTGAGCTTTCGTAAGATTACTGCGCATTTACCGGATCATGTGAGGGTTTATGCCAAAGCCGAGTGGATGAATCCCGGTGGCAGTGTCAAAGATCGGGCTGCTTCGAATATTATCCGCGAGGCCGTTCGCAGTGGTGCGCTGACCCACGACAAAATCTTGCTCGACAGCACCAGTGGTAACACCGGCATCGCCTACGCCATGATCGGCGCGGCCAAAGGCTACAAGGTCAAGCTGTTTTTGCCCGGTAACGCCAGCCCAGAACGGACTGCTATCCTGACGGCCTATGGTGTCGATATTGTCTATACGGATCCACTGGAAGGCTCGGACGGGGCCATTCGTGGGGTACGTGCCTTAGCCGCGGCTGAACCGGACAAATATTTCTACGCTGACCAATATAACAATGCCGCCAACTGGCAGGCTCATTACAACGGTACTGGCGTTGAAATATGGAAGCAAACGCACGGCAGTGTCACCCATTTTGTGGCGGGCTTGGGTACAAGCGGTACGTTGATGGGTACAGGCCGCCGCTTGAAAGATTATAACCCGGCAGTTCAGGTGATTTCTCTCCAACCCGATTCGCCGTTTCATGGGGTCGAAGGTTGGAAGCATATGCCCACTGCTATCAAACCCGGCATCTATGATGCGTTTTTTGCAGATCGCGATCTGGGCGTTAGCACCGAAGCCACCTATGACATGGCACGCCGCCTCGCACGCGAAGAAGGCTATCTGGTGGGCATCAGCGCGGCAGCGGCGATGGTCGGCACGCTCCAAGTTGCTGAAGAAGTCGCTGCGCGTGGCGAGGAAGCCGTCATCGTGACGCTCTTCCCCGATAATGCCTATAAATATCTAAGCGAAGCCTTCTGGAAACAGTAAAGAACTAGGCTCTGTATTTAGTACCTGAAAAACCAACTTCGATATGCTGATAGTTTTCGTGCGCCAGCAACATCTTAATACTTTCAACATTTAAGAGTTTGTTCGGGTTTGGCCCAACACATATACCCGTAATGGGGATTTGATAATCAAATCCTCTAAGTTGTGATGTTACTTGTTTGAGGCTGTAATATGGTATAAGCATCCCACGCGCGATGCGAAATTTACAGTGAACATCGTACTCTGGCGAGGGAGTAAAAATCAACCGGTATTCCTTTTCTTCACGAAAGTCGGAACTTTTGAAAGTTGGAATAAAAAATTCAATGTATTCGCGGGCATGCCGCACCCTATCTTCAAGTGTTTGAAAATGCGAAAACGCATAGTCGATTGCCTTATTTAAAATCTTACGTTGTTCCTGTTCCTTATAAGAAACTCGCCACAAACGCATAAGAGTTCCGGCGGGCGAGTCAGGTCCAGTCGCATAATCAAACTCGATTGGATTAAATTTGATGCTTACTCCCGTACCGTTTGCACCATATCCGCGCCATTGACTGAGCAAATTATCTTCTTGGCAGAAACAGCAAATATACACGGCTGTTGAATTCTCCTCACTCAGCCGCTGCTTGAGTATTTCTAAATAGTCAATCTTACCTGAGATCTTAGCAGTAGATCGTTTTTGTTCAATAATTTCTCGCGCCATTTCGTATCCAAGAGTGGTTTCGGCCTCATCATTTAGATATTTGGCGTGACTTAGCCATAAATCGTGATTACTTAGTATCCCATGAAGCCCATCGAGATTTGTGTAATGAAAAAGAGGTTCCCCTGATGGAGGTGCATTAATAAGGTATGGAGCCCTAATTTCACGCGAGGAATTTACGAAGGCGTTTAGGGCATTAAAGTCAATATGTGATGTCTCTACATTAGTAATATTTTGTAACATAAGTCCCAAATCCTTATAGAGCAATATTTGAACAGGAAAATTGAAACTCTTTAGTTCTAAAAAGTTATACGACGAAATTTATTGATTTACAATCGGAGTCATAGAGGATCAATGCAAAACACCCCACATATAATTGTGAGGTGCTTTGTACGAGTGAACGACTATTAGCGGCTGACGATGTTGGTCACGAGATTACCGGTTGCCACATCCCACTGTGCTTGGCCTTCGCTGCTGGTGGCTTCAATGATATTGCCGTTCAAGAAATGCACGCTGGTGATTTTGGCCTCAGAAGCCGCATAAACCACTGGATCACGGTCACTGAGCTTGGTGGGCAGCTTTTGCAAGTCCCACACCCGCAGGTTGTTGCCACCGATGACCAAGTAACGACCATCCGGGCTGAGGGCGATGCGTTCGGCATAGCTGGTTCCGTCGGTGTTTGCGTCAACCTGAATGTTGTTCTTTGTGCCGCGTTCCCAGACGGTGACACCTGCACCACTTTCACTCTGCAAACGGACGGTGTAGACCAACACATGGCCGCCATCGGCGGAAAGGGTGAAACCGATTTGGGCGCTTTGTCCGGCAGGGTTATCATAGTAACCAACCTTTTCACCTGTTGAACGGCTGTAAACGGTGACACCTGCGGCTGAGTAGTAATAGCTGGTGGGCAGCACCCAGACTTCACCATGAGCCGTGTCCCACTGGCTGATGTAATCGTCACCACGGAAGTCAGTCAACTTAATCGACTTTTCCTGTCCCACAGTCCACAGCGCGAGGCCATCTTTGTTGCTGACAATCGCCTGTTGGCTATCGGGACTCCAGCGCAAACCGGCATTGTTGAATGAACCCACCCGTTGACCATTGGTTATATCCCAAATGACGGTATCGGTATTCCCAAATTCACCGAGCGCAGCCGCCATATAGTGGCAGTCCGGTGACCAGTTCATCACGTTCAAGTGTGAGGCATCCAGTGAGGTTTCAACTTCCTGAACCGTTTTGCCTGTGTTCCAACTGACCAAGACCAAGCGCTTATTGCGATATTCATAACGCGGGAACAAGCCTGCCTTATAATAAGCACCGTCTGTAAAGGGACAAGCATCTCGCAGCACTGCTGTTGCGTCATCTTGCGCGCCCACCGACATAATACCCGCGCTAACCACGACCATTACCATCATTAGTATTCCGAAAATCTTACGCATGATTGTGTCTCCTGTTATTGTTTGTTGTGCTTTCGTTGTTGATGTCTCTACAATACGGCAGGAGGCACGTGGGATTCTGGTTGCGTGGCTGATGCGGACTCCATGCATAATCTATGCATGGCTGACGCGAAGCCTACGACCTGACGCTTGCCCTACGCAAAGGTAAAGAAACGGCTAAAATCTGATGCAGCCTACCACCTTTGCGCCTTTGACTTTATACTCCCAGCATGTGATTTGTGAGCTGATTGTGAGTCTATGAAACTACTTGTCGTTTGTGCATCGCTTGATTTGACACAGCCGTTTAGCGCAACACCCGCATGGTGGCAGCTCTTAAAAGCCTTTTATGAAATCGGTGTAGAGGTCATCGCCACACCCTATCAAGGGCCAGCGATTGAGTCGCTGTGGTGGCGCGCCGCACCTAATCCAGCACAAAGGCAGGGAGATACATTCAAAATGCTGCGGGACACCATGCGGAAATTACCCGTAGGGGCGCAGGGCGGTGCGCCCGCCTCGACAGCATCACAAACCAACGACACCGAATCGACCTCTGATAAATTAGTGCGTCAAACCGTTCAAACTTTTATCACACCCATTTGGGCGCGTCACCTCGACCGTTTGCTTACACAGCAGCCCGATATTGACGCGGTTCTGATCTTGACCGTACCGCTCAATCATTTAGTCGGTGTAGCGGCTGAAATTCAGCGCAAGCACCATAAACCTGTCTTTTACTATGACGGCGACATGCCTGCCAGCTTGCCTAGCATGAGCGGTTTTGCCAGCGGCTTCCGCATTTATCAAGGGGCTGATCCGGCTGAATATACGGCTGTGATAAGCAACAGTAAGGGCGGCGAGGACGCGCTTAAAAAGCTTGGTGCGAGGGCGGTGCATACCGTTTACTACGGGGCTGATCCTGACATCTTCAGTCCAATTGATGTGCCTTCGCAGGATATCGATGTGCTGTTTTATGGGCATGGACGCGAATACCGTCAGCAGTGGGTTGAGGATATGTTAGCCGAACCGTCACGTCAGATGAGTGAAGCCCATTTCGCTGCGCGTGGAACCAAACTTGGCGACTTGGGCAAAACCGAACTCCTGCCTTATTTGAGCTTTAGCAAACTGCGCGAATATGCCAGCCGTTCCAAAATCAACCTGTGCATTACGCGCCAAGCCCATGCCAGCGTTTATGGTTCGTCGTCATCGCGCCCCTTTGAATTGTCGAGCATGGGCTGCTGTGTCGTATCTAATCCTTACTTGGGGATTGAAGAATGGTTCGAACCCGGCAAAGAATTATTCGTCGTCAATTCAGGCGAAGAAGCCATTGACCGCTACCTTTATTTGCTCTCGCACGACAGCGAACGTCAAGCCGTTGGCAAGGCCGCACGAGAGCGAGTGCTGAAAGAACACACCTTCCAGCATCGCGCGCGTCAACTGGTCAGCATCATGCAGAGCTATTCATCATGAGCCAGCGGGAAAGTTGTATCGAGTCCATTTTGCGGGTTTATCCCAATCTCGATATTCAAAGTGCAGCGTTTCGCGTCGGAGGTCAATACAATGACATCCTAATCGTGAACGACTCGCTCTTATTCCGCTTCCCACGTTTTGCCGAAGCCTTCGCAACGCTTGCCGATGAAACAGCCATTTTGCAGGCCATTCATAGTAAGCCGCCTCTCCTAACACCCAATCCGATTTACACACATTTCGACACAGAGGATTTTAGGAACTCATTTGTCGGTTATCAGTTGATCGCGGGCGAGGCGGTTAATATTTACGGCTTAGAGGCCCGTTATGATGGCTCAACCTGCCAACGTCTAGCCGATCAATTGGCTGATTTCCTCAAAGCGCTTCATACACTTTCGACCGATCAACTGCCTTTAAAAGTAGTAACGCATGATGCTCATGCCTATTGGTTCGATTTATATCGACGTATCCGTGAAAAATTGTTCCCTTTGATGAGCTTTGCCGGACGCGAACAGGTTACAAATCACTTTGAGCCGTACTTGGCTGACGATCAGCATTTTGATTACAAGCCTGTTTTACATCACGGCGATTTTGGCACAGGCAATATTTTATTCGACGAAGCGACTCAACGCTTCACGGGGGTGATCGATTTTGGTTCGGTAGGTTTAGGCGATGCTGCGGTTGATCTATCGGCGGTTTATGGCTGGCGTGGGCGCGGTGAAACCTTTGCCCGTCGCATGTTTAGGCGCTATCCTGAACTCGAAGCGATGCTCCCACGCGCACAGTTTTATGCAGGTACATTTCTCCTGCAAGAAGCTCTATTTGGTGCGGAAAACAATCAACCCGACCTCATTGAAAGTGGGCTTGAACCGTATATCTAAAAGGAATTGGGATTAGGCTGAGAACTGCCTAACCCCGTACACGTACTAACCGTTAAAATCGACCTCGCCAAAGGTCGCGATTAAACCGTCGATCAACTGCTGCTTTTGCTCTGGCGTCAAATTAGCTTCGGGATGCAGTGGCAGATAAAACCATTTGGGCATTTCCCCTTTTTCAATTTGGGTTTCCATTTCATCGGAAAACAGATGGGTGTTGGTCGAGAAGTTCATCTTACGCCGACCTTCGTTGATGTCATGGTTGACCAACCACGAGACTGGCGCAATGCTCGAATACCACGGATAGCTCGTTTCATTGCTGTGGCAGTCAAAGCAGGCGGCTTTCGCCAACTTTTCAGTGTCAGCCGAGTCCCAGTTGACGGTGTAGGTTACAGGTGGATTACCGGGCGGGGCAAAATCAGGAATAATGCTGCCAATGGGAAATATCTGTAAAACGATGAACCCGACAATACCGAGTCCGATAATGCCAAGAATAATGTTACGTCGTCGTTTCATAGGGCTTTACCTCGCTACATGGCTTTAATGCTGTATCGTTCTTGAGCCAGCAATTGGATTTAAATGTAACGAGATATTGTGTAGTATTCGGTTACGCGAGAGCAACTTCTTAGAATGCTCTCACATAACCGAAATATTTATTTAGTGCCTAGCCGCTAACCGGGCCGGGGATACACAAGATTTGCCCCGGTAAGATCAAGTTCGGGTTAGTGATCTTATTGGCATTCACAATGGCTTGAATAGTTGTTTTGTATTGTTCCGCGATCTTACGGAGAGTCTCGCCCCGTAAAACGGTATGTTGGGCGACACAGGTTGATACATCAGTGGATGCAGCTGTCGCAGCAGGTGCAACCGTAGCAGCCGGAACCTCGGTGGCCGTTATTGAGGCACTTCCCGGTTCTTCACCATAAGCGCGGGGTGGCGTTATCAACTGTTCGCCCCAACCGTTGGCAACCGCAATTCGATTCAGTGTGGTTTGGATTTGTAAGCCCCGCTGGTATTCATTTTGGCTAATGTCACGCAAGTCTTTGACGGATATAGCCCCATCTGAGGCAATTTGAATATCCACTGTTTGGTTTGCTAGCAGCGCAACCTGATCTTTCCCTACGCGTTGGATGATGTTGCCGCGATGAATAGTACAAACCGAAGGCGTAATCGTTAACAGTGTGCCGGGACTGAACTCGGTATCCACGCCGTTGAACATGAAGTTGACGGTAATATTGCCGGGAGTCTGGATAGTCAGTGTGGGTTCAGCCTCGTAACAACCTTTGTTGCCGGCGTTGGGTAAGAAGTAGAACGATTGGAAAGGGCTTTGTTTCGTGCTGTCGACCGGAACTTCGTTGGTCAGCTTAGCATCTCCCATCAGCATGAAGAGTACAGCTTGACCGGGCAGCGTATTGGGTACGTTGGCTTGAATGTTGAGGAGCGCTACACCAAAAGAATTATCGGCAAGGTTCAAAGGTTGTGGATGGATTTCGCGCAGTTTAAATAGTTCGGAACGATCACCGGGATTGACAAAAAAGTTTGCCGGACGTGGGTTATCGAAGGTTACACTGTCAACCATTTTAGCGCCATAACAGGCCGCGTTACGGTTCATCGGAGTACACAAATCAGAAACCGATTTCAATGCTGTTTCAACCCCATTGGGGCAATCCGCAGCTTGTGCATGTACGATAGCAACCATACACAACAAACTAAATGCGGTGAGGAAAATTCGCTTCCACATGGTGCACCCCCTAAAGCGATACGTTACAAATTCCACTATAGTTCCATAATATGTGAAATTTGCTGTCAGCGCTAATCGCCTTATGCTGGACGTATCACCTGTAAACCCAACGCCACCGCCGTGCCGATACCCACACACCACGGCACGATGCCCAACGACATTCCAAGCACAAGTGAACGCGGCTTAACACCTAACGATAGGCCGATTAAAGCACCGATTTGTGCGCCGATTGTCACTGGAGCCAACAGCGACAAACCGATTAAGCCATAACGATCCCATACGCGCCAGATGAGTTTGTTAGGGTCATGCGTCGTATTGATATTGAAGCGCTTGGTTACTCGCTCTCGCAGCGGTGCGCCGATCAGTACGACCACAAGAACACCTGCGGCATAACTGACACCGGCGGTGACT
Organism: Anaerolineaceae bacterium; assembly: GCA_016124855.1. Lineage (GTDB taxonomy): Bacteria > Chloroflexota > Anaerolineae > Aggregatilineales > Phototrophicaceae > CFX2. The sequence goes on from WGMX01000035.1 coordinate 53,544, forward strand.
GCCGCAATCCCTATCGGCAATTGTAAAGCTGCCCCTGCTGGAATAGCTGCGATGAAGTAGAAGAAGGCGAGACTAAAAGTACTCATGACGGCTGGTAGCATGATAGGTCCTTTAATTTAATCTGGCAAGCGTATCGGTTAACCCCAAAAATTTGAAGATTGAAACGGAGTTCCAATCAACATTTATGAAAATTGTGATTGACAGGTTAAAATAGGTCGTTATACGATATGTCGTATCGCGACATGTAGATAAGCGGCATATAAAAGGGGATGTTTATGCAGGATACAACAACTGCGATACATGTGAGCGGACTGTATAAGCAGTTTGGACGCGGCAAACAGCAAGTAAAAGCTGTACAAAATCTCGATTTTGAAGTCAAAGCGGGAGAAGTGTATGGCTTCTTAGGGCCGAACGGCGCAGGCAAAACCACAACCATTCGGATGCTGCTGGATCTAATTCGCCCGACCAGCGGCACGGCGATGCTCTTTGGCGAATCTGTGCAGCGTAATCCAGACATCTTGAAGCGTGTCGGGGCATTGGTTGAAGGAGCAACTTTTTATCCCTATCTGACTGGACGTAAAAATCTGGAAGTGTTAGCCCGAAGTGGCGGTTACTATGATCCCAAACGTATTCAGTCGCTCATTGAACAAGTCGGCATGACTGATCATGCATACAGGCGGACAAAAGGATATTCAACCGGAATGAAGCAGCGTATGGGATTAGCTGCCACGCTGCTCGGTAATCCCGATTTAATCATTCTTGATGAACCGACCAATGGCCTTGATCCGGCGGGCATTCAAGAGATGCGAACCTTCATCCGCGAGTTGGCGGATAAGCAGGGCAAAACCGTTTTCTTGTCCAGCCACATGTTGAATGAAATCGAGCAGGTTTGCGACCGCGTTGCAATTATTAATCGGGGCAAACTTGTGCGCGAAGGCACAGTCAGTGATTTGCTGAGTGAACAAGCGCAATTGGTTGTCGAAGCCTCCCCGTTAGATAAAGCGCAGGCAATTCTCAGCCCACATTGGGCGCTGCATAGCAATGGAGGTGTTCATATCACCGTCGAGGCTCAGCGCGAGGATATACCAACCATCATCCGCAAGCTGGTAGAAAACGACATTAAGGTTTATGAAGTCGCCTCGCAGCGGCAAACACTCGAAGAATATTTCTTGGCGGTCACACAAGGGGAGGACAATAATGGTTGAGTTATTTCGTGCCGAGTGGATGAAAATCAACGGCAACCGCTATATGACGAGTTTTACAGTATGGCTCTTTCCGGTTGGTGCAATAACCTTCCTTTTGCTGGCATTAATTCCGGCGCTTGGATCAGACATATTTCGTACACAGGTTAACGCCGCACCGCCGACATGGACAATACAAACCTTATTACCGTGGACATTCATCAATTCGATTATCACGCGCCTCATCTTAGTGGGTTTCACAGCAGATGTGTTTGCAGGCGAATATCAACGAGGCATGTGGAAGAATTTGCTGCCGCGCCGCCGTCGCGCCACCTATATTCTCATGAAGTTTTTCACCGTGACGTTGATGCTGTTGATTGCGTTTCTATCAACTTGTTTGCTGTCGGGAGTGATCAGCGGCTTGGTCGTGCGTGTTACGGGAGCGCCTTATAACTTGGCAGGGCCGAACGAAACCTTAAGCCGCTTCGTTGATATTTTTGCCTTGCAGGCTTTTGTGGCGATTGTTTCGGCCTTAATTGCAGCCAGCTTTGGAGCCTTAGGTGGTATTCTCACACGTTCCATATTGGGTGCAGTCGGTTTCGGTGCGGTGTGTACGGTTGGTGAGCAAGCGATTCTGGTAATATTGTTATTAGTCGGCAACGCTCTTAACGCGCCGGGCATCGTCAAGCTTTACCAGTATACACCAGGGTATAATCTGTCTAATATCAGTTCGTGGGCTACCAACGGCATGGCGTTTACATTCACCGGCACGATGAGTCAGTATATCGACACCATGAGCGCTGGTGCATCATTCGTGATATTAGTTTTATGGGTCGTCGGACTCATCGGCTTGACCGTATGGCTGTTCAGGCGGCAAGATATTGTGAGTTGAAATCAATCATGACCGATAAACAAAGTACCAAACAGGATGGCCTTCCCTTAACGGAGGCCACCTTCTTCATCCTTCTCAGTATCGCCCAAAAGCCGAAACATGGTTACGCCATCATGAAGGATGTCGAAAGTCTCAGCGATGGGCGGATCAAGTTCAGCACCGGAACACTCTATGGGGCAATCAGCCGATTACTCGAACAAGAGTGGATTGAACAGGTTGAGAACGACCAACCGCCGGATACAGGCCGACCGCGTAAAGATTACGTGCTAACAAATCGTGGACGAAGCATTTTAAATGCCGAGGTCGGACGCTTGGAAAGTGTACTGGCTTCCGCAAGGCTGCGCTTCGGGGAGGAAAACGGATGAGGGTCGAGAGTTTTCAGATCAACACCCAAAGAACCAAAGGCAAACCTCAACCATCCAGATGGATTGATCTGCTGGTTCGGTACTATGCGATAGCCTTGAAACTCTATCCTCAGTCTTTTAAGGCTGCCTTCGCTGACGAAATGGTGTGCGTCTTTGCCATGACACTTCGTGAAGCAAGCAGCGTTTGGATGATTATCCAGATTATTTGTCGTGAAGTATTGGAGTTTCCCATGAACCTCTTTCGTCAACATGCACCACATCTCTATGAACCACGCAATATATGGCGGACTCGGCAGGTGACTCGTTGGAGCAGCCTGATTCTTAGCCTCTTTATGGTTCGCGGTATGTTTTTCCTTTTTAGTGAGCGGGACTTTGCACCGGAAGGTTTGGTTTTCTTTACGCTTGTCAGCCTCACCTTACTGAGTATGTTGTTGTCGTGGCGCTGGGAACGGATGGGTGGATTATTGACGATGGGCTGCGGTGTCGCTTTGGCGTTCTTCCTAATCTTCTACATCGCCTATTTCCGTCCTGTGGAAGTCAGTTTTATTGGTCTAACCTTAATTGGCATCCTCTGGGCGCTGCCCTTTTTCACCTTTGGTGTTCTGTTTTATAAACTCAGTTACCAACCCCCGCCGCAGAAAATCGAGGCGTAATCGTATGCCAACGACAATTCAGATATCCGCTCAACCTAAAGCACAGCCTTCGTTTTTAGCTGTTGTGCTTTACCTTTATGCGCTCGCCCTCAAGCTCTATCCGTCAGCCTTTCGTTTAGCCTTCGCTGATGAAATGCTCAACGTATTTGAGATGTCCCTTCGCGATACATCGGGACGTTTCGCCCTGCTTAAAGTTGTTTGGCGCGAGTTGTATGATCTTCTTTCAATCTCGTCAGCTCACGCATACCCCATATCCCACCTCCTAATCCCAAGCATATTTGGCGCGCACGTCAGGTCGCTCGTTGGAGCAGTTTAATCCTCGGCGTATTTATGCTGTATGGTGTCTATAATACACTTCTAACTCCTAACCCGTTCGCTGCGGATATATTCCGCTTAAACATATTTTTCATACTGGTTTCAGTTAATTCCCTCAGCATGATACTGGCATGGCGTTGGGAACGCTCTGCCGGACAGACAATGATCATCTGTGGTATTGCACTTGGCTGCTTTTTAATCTTCTATATCGGCTCGTTCCATCCCGTGCAAATCAGTAGCATGGGACTTCTAATTGTTGGCATACTCTGGGGGCTAACTTTTGTCCTTTTGGGGATCATGTTCTGTTACCTCAGTCTATATCCGCACCATCTGTTCAAGATGACCGAAAAGTAGATACCGTCTTGAAAGTCAAGGAAGATCACCACAGTTACCGTATTCGGATTTCGATCTGATTCTCGACATCGGATTTTCAGCCTTTCCTGTACCTCAGACCAATCTAAAACATCAGACTTTCGCCTGATGTGAAGAATGTCCTTCGTGGTTATCCTCAATACTAAACAAATAGAATGTCTGCAACGTAATAATCAATGAGGCTAGAAAAGATGTGCTTGACGCACATGATATGATCTGCTATGATCTTCTGTGAACCCTCAATAACTTGGTAGACCAGTCGCTTTATGATTTAGTGTTAAGACAACTGTAGTCCACCTCGCATTGACATACAGACGAAAGGCTGGTTAGATTGATGATTGTGACGTTTCCCGGTTAAACCCATAAATTCTGGTTCTTCCCGTCGTCCAAATCTTTTCAAGTGAAGACCGAAACAACTCTGGGCGTGTATACGCCGAGGGTTTCTAGCTGTCTGTGGAGGGTGCATTGGCCCCACCTGTGCAAACGTACAATTACGATGTACGCAATAGTTTATCTAAAAACCTATTTCGCGGTTTTTGGCGGATGATGACCGGATTCCGTCATTATTATTTTATTGCTGTGGTCACCTTGGCGGTATCCGCCTTGATGAATACTTCGTCCTTCCTATTGGTCGGACATTTTGTCGACAATATCCTTCCCTCGCCTAATGTTGGTCGTTTAGCGCCGCTGGTTGGCTTAGGCTTCGTGCTGCTGGCAGGTGGACAAGGTTTGTTTAGCTTCTTGAGTGGACGTTTTGCTGCTCGAACGGCGGAAGGGTTGGCGCTGCGTTTGCGTGACGCGATGTATGACCATGTGCAGCGTTTGAGCTTCACGTATCATGACAACATGCAAACCGGTGAACTGCTTTCACGCGCCACATCTGACCTCGATGCCATCCGTCGTTTCTTTGCTGATCAGGCTATCGGCGTAGGGCGTATTCTGTTGTTGTTCACGGTGAATTTCATCGCCATTTTTTCCTTAAATGCGAACTTGGCGCTGGCTTCGATCGTGGTCGTGCCGTTCATCGCGCTGCTGTCGTTATTTTTCTTCGGGCGGATTTCGCGGCTTTATGAAAAGCTGCAAGATCAAGAAGCCAAGGTTTCGACCACGCTCCAAGAAAACCTGAGCGGGGTGCGCGTGGTGAAAGCTTTCAACCGCCAGAATTATGAGCGCGAAAAGTTCGAAGTACAGAACTTTGAACACTATAAACGTGGTCGGCGCTTTTTAGTCCTGCACGCGCTGTTTTGGCCATTGAGCGATGTGCTGGTTTTCGGGCAGATTGTCGGCGGTTATTTCTTGGGTGCATCGCTGGTCATCAACGGTACGATGTCCATCGGTTCGTATCTGGCTTATGTCAGCCTGCTCGGCCAGTTGATAAACCCCATGCGTAACTTGGGTCGTCTGCTGGTCGATATGTCAACCGGTATTGTTTCGTACAAGCGTATGATGGAAGTGATCGGTGAGGAACAGGAGTCGTTGGTAGAAGGTGCTCATCAACCGGCTGGTGATTTGCACGGAGACATCGAGTTCAAGAACGTGAACTTTGAGTACAACGCGGATACCCCCGTGCTGCATGACATTAGCCTTACTGTGAAGGCCGGCCAAAGTGTAGCGTTGTTAGGTTCAACCGGTTCGGGAAAGACTTCATTTGTGAACTTAATCCCGCGCTTTTATCAATACACATCCGGCAGTATCAAGATAGATGGTGTGGAATTACAGGACATCCCGCGTGGCTACCTGCGCGGCCAAATTGGCGTCGTGGAACAAGAACCGTTCTTATTCTCGCGCAGTATTCGCGACAACATCACCTTCAGCGTAAGCCGCAAGGTAACGAATGAGGAAGTTGTAGCCGCGGCGAAGGCAGCAGCTGTACATGATGTCATCATGACCTTCCCCGAAGGTTATAACACGCTGGTGGGTGAACGCGGTGTGACGCTTTCTGGTGGTCAGAAGCAGCGTGTGGTACTGGCACGGGCGCTGCTGAAGAATCCGCGTATCTTAATCCTCGATGATGCGACATCATCGGTGGACAGCGAGACAGAGGACGAAATACGGCAAGCGCTGCTCAAGCTGATGAGGGGACGCACGTCATTCATCATTGCCCACCGCATCCAGACGGTGATGCACGCTAATCTGATTCTGGTGTTCGATAAAGGGCGGATTGTCCAGCGCGGTACGCACAGTGAACTCATGCGCGAACCGGGCATCTACCGTAAAGTTTTTGAGTTGCAGTCTCGTGTTGACGAAGAAGTGGAAAAGGAGGCGGCTGATGTCCTCGAACTTCCAGTTTGAAGAAGAAGATTTCTCAAATACTAGGGTTGATACCAATACCCTGTTTCGCATTTTGAGCGCCGTGCGTCCGCATTGGCGTTGGGTGACGGGTTTCATGCTCTGTATTATGGTTGTGTCGGTGTTCGAAGGGTTTTTCACCTTTTTGAGCAAGCGAATTGTGGACGAAGGTATCATCCCGCGTAATACGACGGCAGTTGTGCAGACACTCGAAGTCTACGGCGCAATGGCTGCGATCTTCGCGATTTTGGTCTTCGGTTTCATCTACCTTGCCGGTGGTTTGGGGCAGCGTGTACGCTACGATTTGCGTAAAGCGGTCTTTGACCATCTGCAAACCTTGTCATTCTCGTACTTCGACAAGACGCCGGTCGGCTGGTTAATGTCGCGCGTGACGTCCGATACCGAGCGTATGGCAGACCTCGTGACATGGGGTATGTTGGATGTGACGTGGGCTATCATGAATATCATCACGGCCTTGATCTTCATGGCATCCATTAATTGGAAGCTGATGTTAATCGTGCTGGTGATGATCCCGATACTGCTGCGGGTCGCGTTGTGGTTCAAGAACAAAATTCTGGTCGAGTACCGGGCATCGCGCAAGCTAAACAGCCGCATCACAGCGACTTACAACGAGAACATTACCGGTGTGCGGGTAGTGAAGGCTATGCGGCGCGAAGAGGCCAACCGCAGCGAGTTTGATACACTGGCGGAAGAAATGTACAAGCGTTCTTTCCGCGCGGCATGGCTCAGTGCTTTGTTTCTGCCGGCAGTCCAAATTTTGAGCGCCTTAGCAATTGGCGCGATCATCTGGTACGGCGGTCTACAGGTTAATCTGGGTATCATGACGATTGGTGGCATTCAAGCGTTCATCGCTTACGTCACCTTCATGATGTGGCCGGTGCAAGACTTGGCGCGCGTTTATAGTGAAATGCAGCAAGCGGTAGCCAGCGCCGAACGCTTTTTCTCGTTGATGGATACCAAAGCTGAACTGGTTAACAAGCCAGACGCAATTTCACCGAGTTCGATGCGTGGTGACATCGAGTTTGAGAACGTGAACTTTTACTATCAGACGGAAAAACCCGTTCTGAAGGATTTCAACCTGAAAGTTCGTCAGGGCGAAACTATCGCGCTGGTTGGGCCGACAGGTGGGGGTAAGAGTACAACGGTTAACCTGATCTGCCGGTTCTATGAACCAAAATCCGGCATGATCAAGATTAACGGACGCGACTATACCGATTACACGCTGGAAAGCATTCACTCTCGGCTCGGTGTGGTACTGCAAACACCGCATCTCTTCAGCGGAACCATTCGCGAGAACTTACGCTATGGACGTTTGGACGCAACCGATGCGGAGATCGAAGAAGCTGCCAAGTTAGGTGGCGCTCATGACTTCATTATGGAGTTGGAGAAGGGCTACGACGAGCAGGTTGGTGAGGGCGGTGTCCTCCTTTCAACCGGACAAAAACAGCTTATCAGTCTGGCACGGGCGGTGCTGGCGAAACCGGACATCTTTGTGATGGATGAGGCAACGTCCAGCGTCGATACGTTGACCGAGGCGCTCATCCAACGCGGGATGGAAGTACTGATGAAGAACAGCACCAGCTTTATCATCGCGCACCGTTTGTCGACCATTCGTCGTGCCGACCGCATTTTGGTGATCGAAAACGGCGGCATCAGTGAGATGGGCAGCCACGGCGAACTTATGGCGCTGCGCGGGCATTACTATAATCTGTATATGCAGCAGTTCCGCGAGGAGCTGACCGCGCAGTACGATCCGTTTGCGACCGGGGAACATCACACGGTCGGTGGGACGGGTAAGGTAGCGGCGCAAGTCGTGGCGGCAGGCGATTAAAAGTCGCCAGTTTCAAGTGACATGGTACAAAAAGGGGCGCTGATGCGCCTCTTTTATTTGATAAATCTGACCATTCGAAAATGGGTCGAAAAGGGCTTGGCTGTTTGGGTGAAGTGTTTTAAAAATAGGTTGTAGACGTTGAAGGATTCGCGAGGTTTGTATGATTGAGATTAGTCCCACGCTGGCAATTGACGAGCGTGAAATTCAAGAAAGTTTTGTGCGGGCAGAAGGGCCGGGTGGTCAGAACGTTAACAAAGTGAGTACGGCGGTGCAGCTCCGCTTTGATGTAGAGCATTCGCCGTCCCTGCCGCAGCGGGTGAAAGATCGGCTGGTGCAGATCGCGGGCAGCCGCATGACTAAAGAAGGCGTACTGGTGATTATCGCGCGGCGCTTTCGGACTCAGGCGCAAAACCGGGAGGATGCCCTTGAGCAACTGACCGACTTACTGCGTCGTGCCGAAATTCGCCCTAAAGTCCACTTGAAAACCCGTGTGCCGCTCGGTCAGAAACGTCAGCGCCGCGAGGATAAATCTAGACAGGGTGAAAAGAAAAAGCTGCGACGCGTCAAAAGCGGCTGGGATGAGTAGCGAATATACTCCCCTCCCTAAATCCACTTCATTTTAGTGTGGTGTCACCTACATATTCGGTTTATAATTCCTAGCACACCTGTTCAGGTTATGGAGTGATTGACGATGCCCACAAAGAACAATAATCAGGCGTTTGATATATCAATGAGCCTCGAATTCACAGCCAAAATGATCTTTTGGCGTGGGCCAGCCCCTTTTTACTTCGTACCGATTCCAGCCGAGGAAAGTGCCGCCATTAAAGACATCTCCACGATGGTGACTTATGGTTGGGGCGTGATTCCAGTGACGGTTCGCATCGGCAAGACCACTTTCAAAACCTCGCTGTTCCCCAAAGATGACCTCTACCTTGTACCGATCAAAGTCGCCGTCCGCAAAGCCGAAGATATTGACGACGATGATGAAGTGACATTGCAGCTTGAAATCGGTTAAACGACTGCTTCGTTTCTTCTAGCGTTGACCGATCATTGTTTTTGCGTGAGTTCAACGCGGTTGCCAAACGGGTCACGGAACTCGAAGCGGTCGTAACCGGGAATAGGGATTTGTTCCTCGATGGTCAACCCCGCGTTGGTAATGACTTCGCGCCAGTGTTGAAGATCATCGACACGATAAGCGATATGGGCTTTGGTGGTGAGGCGGTCAAAACCATCTTCTGTGCCGACATGCAGTTGACGGTCACCGACTTGCAACCAGAAGCCGCCCCGTCCTTGTAAACTGGCTGGCTTGGCGATTTCCGGCAATCCAAGGATGCCACAGTAGAAAGCACGTCCGGCTTCCTCCGCGCCTTTGGGGATAGTTATTTGTACGTGATCAATCTGTAAAATCATGATCGATTCAATAAGCTCCATCAATAGATAAAGTCCACATTATTGTAAGTTGAACTAAGACGGTAAGCGCCAAATCTGCGGATCACAATTTTTATCAGCGTGTATCTGAGGTGAACCCAAGTGAATCCATTGATTCGTCTCATCATATCCTGTAACAATCCCGCTAATCTGGCGGCCTGTTCTCATAATGAAATCAGCGCTTGCGGAGGCACGAGCCTGCACATAGTCTGTGACACCAAATATTCGCTCTCCTAGTTCGACAATAACACCTTGTGGAAAAAATATCGCTATACAGCCAACTACTGGCGTATTGATTGGAAATGATTTTTTTGCTGTGTTCCATCTCACTTCGTTTCGTTGAAGGTGGCGTTCCCAAACAGCATTGAATTCGTCAGCCTCTATAGGTATCGGCACAAAATCATCAGTATCAGAGTAAGCTATTATTTCTTCTTCATACTCAAATGGCTGATCCATTAATAACAAATCGACATTCGAAGATATATCGTATTGCTCTAATACGCTTAACTGGCGTAATGCAAGATTACCATCTACTTCAATATAATCGGTGGCAATTTCTTCATCAGTAATCTCAGGGTTAGGGTACTTATAATATTTCATCAATCCTCTATTGAATTTGCTCATATCAATATACCTTCTGATCTCTAAATTTGTGCCGTGAAAAGCGTTAAGAATTATCCCAATATTTCCCAAATTTTCTCATACAATTCTGATACTTTTTCGGCTATAATTAGAACAGATGTACCATATGAAAAGGAGTACATATGAAGCCGAAGAACATCAAGCACTTACAGGGGCGGGCGCGCAATCTAAAGGCGCATATCCTTAACCGTAATGTGATTATCGTCGAAAGCACGACGACTCCTACAGCCAACCATGTCGTCACCGTGGAATACGACTCAGAAGGCACAATCCATACACGCTGCACCTGCCCTTGGGCCATGAATGGCGGGATTGCCTGTGCCCATACGTTGGCAGCCTTGGAAGCCCTTGCCGCCAAACGTGGTCGCGCGTTGAGCTTCTGGGAAAGCCGCGACGAAGCCCGCCGGCAAAAGCACCGTACCTTTTACCTCGCCGGTCGTAAACAGGACGAAGGCTTGTGGATCACCAGCCGCAGCGGTTTGTGACCCTCAAGCGGATTTTTCCAGCCCCGTTTTAAGCGCCGCCAGAATACGCTGGTTCTCGGCGGCGATGTTCGACACTAACCTCGATTGCAGCAATTTGAGTATGCCTCCAAACTGTAATGTGACATCGCGTATGAGATTTGTGCCTGCCCCATCCGCTTTCAACTGATAGGCAATTGTTATATCCAAGTTTGCCGGTATAAATCCCGCGAGCTTCAGATGTGTCACTTGATGAAAGGTCAGGTTGTGCGGCGGCTGGCAGACTGTGACTTCGCCACGCAGGCCATTATCGACATAGGTTGTGCCGTGGCGCACTGGATTGTCGGTGATTTCCATAGCTGATTTGAACAAGTTAGACGGTGGCAGCCATTGATCGTAATGCGCGAAGTCCGCGAGACGGTCAAAGACGGCTTGTGGCGGTGCGTTGATCGCGCTAGTGAAGTGCAGCACAGGCATAGTCGGTTATTCCTTGTGTGGTAGGTAACCTGTACTGGCGATTATACCTCGACTGCTGTGCTACAATCCGCCAAATTCGAAAGCCGGAAACAGGAGCCGTTCATGATCACTATCAAACGGTTGAACGCGGATGAAGCTCAGGAGAGGCTGACCCAATTAATCGACCTGCTGCGGGACGCGGTTGACAGCGGCGCATCGATAGGGTTTATGCCACCGTTGCTGGCTGGCACGGCATGGGAATATTGGGAAAAGGTGATTCAGGATGTTGAGGCAGGTTCACGGCTGCTGCTCGCCGCCGAAGTGAACGGTGAAATCGCCGCTTCAGTACAATTGGCGCTCGAAATGCGTCCTAACGGTATTCATCGCGGCGAGGTGCAAAAGTTGATGGTGCATCGCCGTTACCGTCAGCAGGGCTTGGGTCGTTTGTTGATGCAGACTATCGAAGCTGATGCCCGTGAACTGGGACGTAAACTGCTGGTGCTGGATACACGGCAGGGCGACACCGCAGATGGTTTATGTCGCAAATTGGGATATACCGAGGTGGGTATCATTCCGAATTACGCGCTGGATGCAGACAGCAAACCCCGCAGCACCATCTTTTTTTATAAGCAGCTTACTGATGATTAATGATTGGCTATTCGCACTGCTGATGCGGTAAATTCAATTTATTCATTTGGGTTGAACTGAGAGCATCAATTTATGCAGCGTAAATTAATGAATGGAGTGTTGTTTACTGCGATATTGGAACTGCTGCTGGTCGCTGCAAGCCGCTTGTTGGTACTGCATCACATCCGCATGGGCGGTGACGAAATCTGGTCGGTGTGGCAAACGCTGGGCACACCGGGACAGATAATGCAGTGGACTCCCTTCGATTGGACTGCCGGTTATTACCTGACATTGGGCTTTTGGCGCGGCTGGGTGGGGATGCTGCCCTTTGCCCTACGAATGCTGTCATTTCTGGTGTTTTTGATCGGCTGCGCGGCGTTATATCGGGTGGCGAGGCGCTTCGGGGGGGAAAGGGCAGCGCTGTTAGCTATTCCAGCTTATGGAGCGCTCGGCTACACGGGCGTGCTCGGAACAGAGGTGCGCGGTTATGCGCTCCTGTTAGGGTTGCTGCCGCTGGCGCTGTGGTTTTTGCTGCGATTCTACACGCATCCTAATTGGCGGCGGGCGCTGCCTCTGGTGGTCTCTTTGGCAGTGATGCCCTACATATCGCTCACCGGATTTGTGGTGTTTGGGATGGTCGGGCTATTCGCACTCGTTATCTATCAACGGCGTGTGGGACGAGCGTGGTTGGTAGCAGCAGTGATTGGGCTGTCGGCACTGCCGGTGGTTCTGGAGAAGTGGTCGCTGATGCGAACACGTGGAACCAATATTCAAGCGGTTGCATCGACCACAACTCTGGAAGCATTCCAACATCTGTTTCAGGATTATTTGGGTCGGGGATGGGCACTGTGGGCAGTGTTATTGATCGCAGCCACGATTATCCTCCTGCCCCGTTTACGCTCAAGTCGTCCGGTGCTGGCGCTGTTTATTTGGATCGTGGGCGGCGTAGGCTTGATGTATATCTTGAATCCGGTACTTGGCTTCTTTTTCGCGCGCTATTCGTGGTGGGTGATGATCGGCATCGCGCTGTGGGCAGCTTTGGGATTAGCCCGTTTGCCGGAGTTTGTCGCGGTCATCGCGGCAGTGATTTTACTCGCACTGAACTTTATCGCCACGCCGCTGAATGACCAGAGTTCAGCCTTAGGCGAAAACCTCGAATGGCTGCGCGACCATATCCAACCGGGCGATGTGCTGGTGATTGACCCGCTTAATAACTGTGGCGGTTCGTATGAGTGGGATTACGCCATCCGCGCTTATTTCCCCGAAGGCTTGGCGGTTGTGAATGACCCGACCGGCTACCGGCGGGTCTGGTATGCACGGTCAGATGGCAATCACAGCGATGCACTGGTTCAGCAAATTACGACTCAACGGCTGCCGGATCGTTTTGTAGGGCCGGCGACCTGTTTAATCCGGTTGTATCAAGGGCCGCCGGATGAAAAGGGAGTTTTGTTTGAGAATGGGATGCGTTTTCATGGGGCTGATGTGCTGGATGCCGATGGGCGCATCTGGTTAGCGCCGACTGTGAGGCACGAAGGCGAGAGTATCACGCTGCGTTTATGGTGGTCGGTTGATGCGCCGGTTAAGCTGGATTACAGTGTGGGGACTTACGTTTTGGCGGATGAATTGGTCGCCCAATCGGATGGCGCGCCACAGTTGATTTTCCCTGAAAATGCACCGCGTGAAACCAGCCGTTGGAAGCGCGACCAATTGTATATTGAAGAACGCACATTAAAACTTCCTGACCAGATGAGCAGTGGGGAAAGTATTTATAACCTTGATCTGGCGGTCTATGATTGGCAAAGTAACCAGCGCGTAACGGCTGCTGGCGAGGATGAAAATCATTTACTGAGGCTGCGACCGATTTTTGTGAAGGCGTGGTGATGGGTTATGTGGACGGCACGCTACGCAGATGCCGTCCCGACAAAATTTACCAGATGTTATCAGGCGCGGGCAAATTCAGCGACATCCAACACAAAAATGGTGGCGGCGTGACCTTCAGAACTACTAAAGGGCTTGCACACGTCACGAATGGTCGTCATTGCTTCTTCCAACCGCGCTTCATCGAGGCCAATGACAAAAGTTGTATTTTCGCGGCGCAAAAATCCGCCCATACTGCTGATTTTGGTTACAGAATAACCTTTCCCTAAAAGGGACTGCGACAGCGGCTCGACCGCCTCGGCATTAAAAATGATAACCAGAATGAGTTTTGACATGTTTAAACCTGCTCGAAATGATCAATATTGAGAACAAAAGACATAAATCCACCCACCTCAATTTCAACAAGGCTGGCGAGTGGAATGCTGCTGTTATAAGCGTAGGAAGCAACCGCTTGGCGTGTGGCAGCTAACTCCGAGATAATCTTCGTCACCAGCGGGATATAGACTTCATCGACCCCGATGAGCAGCGTAGAACTGCCCGGACTAAGCAAGCCGCCAGTACTGCTGACGCGCGTGACCCCAATCCGTTGGCTGGTGAGCGCGTTCATCACCTTATCAACATCTTGATCATCGAGAATAGTTACAATCAACTTCATCATAAGCTTGCTCTATCACTATCATGTGTTAAAGAGTATTTAATCGGGATTATACCATCACACGACCATCAGGTTGAAATTTTGCTCTTTCAGCGGCCTTTTATGGATTGGCTCCCATGCGGTACAAAGCATCCAACTCCGCTGCCGAAGTGATGGTCACATCCATATCGTTGAGCAGGCCGTTAGTCAGGCCATAAATCCAGCCGTGAACCGCGAGGGATTGTCCACGCCGCCACGCGCCTTGAACAATGGTGGTATGGCAGACATTACGGACTTGCTCGATGACATTAACCTCACAAAAATGATTGAGACGTGTTTTATCATCCGGGATGGTGTCGAGTTCGTTTTCGTGGCGCTGATAAATGTCTTTGAGGTGACGCAGCCAATTGTCGATGAGACCAAATTCTTTGTGCTGCATCGCTGCCGAAACGCCGCCACAACCGTAATGCCCACACACGATGATGTGCTTGACCTTGAGCACCTCGACCGCATATTGGATGACCGATAAGCAGTTGAGGTCGCTGTGGACGACGACATTGGCGACATTGCGGTGGACAAACACTTCACCGGGCATCAACCCCATGATTTGATTGGCTGGAACACGGCTGTCGGCACAACCAATCCACAGATATTCCGGCGACTGCTGCATGGCCAGCTTCTGAAAGAACTGTGGATCCTGCTGTTCCATCATTTCGGCCCATGCGCGATTGTTGTCAAAGATATGCTTGAGAAACCGCATTGTTTTTCCTCTGAAGCGCGAATAAATAGATTAGTGACTCATCTCTTTAACGATATTGAGGACGTACTGGCAATACTCATTGTCTTTGATGTTCCGTATTTGAAGCTGGTCTGGTTGGATGAACCCCATGCGCAGCGCAATTTCTTCCAAACAGGCAATTTTTAATCCCTGTCGGGCTTCAACCGCCTGAACAAACATGGAGGCTTGCAAAAGCGATTCATGTGTACCGGCATCTAACCACGCAATGCCGCGTCCAAATTGGGAAACACTGAGCTGACCCAATTTAAGATACTCATTGTTTACGTCTGTGATTTCGAGTTCGTTTCGCCCCGAAGGTTTCATGTGTTTAGCGATCTCGACCACTTTGTTGTCATAAAAATAGAGGCCCGTTACAGCGAAGTTCGAACGCGGCTGTTTCGGCTTTTCTTCGATGCTCAAGACCTTTTGTGATTTATCGAACTCGACCACGCCGTAGCGTTCGGGGTCTTTAACCTGATAGGCAAAAACAATCGCGCCTTCCTCGATTTTTGCGGCTTGTTGAAGCTGCTCGGAAATCCCATAGCCGTAAAAAATATTGTCGCCCAAGATCAAGCACACATTGTCATTGCCGATAAAGTTTTCGCCCAGCAAAAACGCCTCGGCAATGCCGCGCGGCTCGGATTGGGCTACATATTGAATATCAATACCCCACTGCTTGCCATCTTTTAACAGCCCCTGAAAAACGGGTAAGGCTGTTGGCGTGCTAATCAACAGGATTTCGCGGATACCGGCTAACATCAGCATCGACAGTGAATAGTAAATCATGGGTTTGTCGTATACCGGCAGCAGTTGTTTGCTCATGACATCTGTCAGAGGATATAAACGTGTGCCGTGTCCGCCTGCTAAGACGATGCCCTTCATAAGTATTTGCTCCTTGTGCGTGAATAGGGAGACTTTAAATCAATTTGGTTATTTTTCCCACAGCAAGTTTGATCAATTTTAACACGTTGATGTGGTAGATTGTGGATAAAACATCATGTAGTTGCAAAAAAAGAGGCGAACCATTATGGTTCACCTCTGCTTCGATGTGATATTGGGGTGTGTCGTTAGACAGCTTCTTCGCGGACAATTTCGACTTTGACTTTGGCGAGGAAGGCGGCTGCGGCACCAACGGCAGCCAGAATGGGCGCGGCGACCGGAGCGGCCAACATGAAGACACCACCGACCGCGGCACCTGCCGTCAGCGTGAACTGCATGATTTCATGCCCGTCTTCGCCGCGAATGATGACTTTACGGACGTTGCCTTCCTTGATGAGTTCCTGCACCTTGCCGACGAGTTCCTTGCCTGCGATTTCGAGCTGTTCACTGAATGTTCTGACTTCGCCTTCAACTTTGCTCTTTTGCTCTTCACTCATGATTTTGTCTCCTTTTATCAACCATCCTTGAGGATGGACTCTTGTTACTATAACTCTTTATACGCCCTTCGATATAGGAAAGTTTCACAGTACTTGATGAATATCATAGTTTAGGCATGTATACTGTCTTAACGAGAGATGAGGAGGAGAAGCTGCTGGTCAGCAGCCTTGTGTCGATAGTCTATAGATTAAGGGAAAATGCAGCGTCAAATTGAACCACCAAGCACAAGAATCAATGCTATGTGAAAATTGACGTACTGAATTCCTGTACCGCGATTCGCATAGAGCGCATATAATAAGACTTAACTAATTTTGGACTTCGGATGGGAGACAGGCGCAATGAAGCGAATACGCAGCACATTAATCGCGGTGCTTACAGTGGTAACGATGATCATCGCCGTTGTGCCGATTCTGACAGTGCAAGCGGATTATGGCACGAACTGGCAAGCTACTTTTTATAATCGGCCTGATTTAACCGGAACTGCGGCTGGCCCTATCGTGGTTCCAAATGGGTTAAATTTTACGTGGCTTGATGGCCCACCCAACGTGAACGGCGCTTCGGTGCCGCTAGCGGGATGCCAAGCGGTAGCACCGGCGACGGCAGCAAGTTCAGATGGTGGTAATTCACCGGGCTGCAATAATTATTTCTCGGCGCGGTTTACGTCTACCCAAAACTTGACCCCCGGCCAATATAATTTTGTCGTGTCATCAGATGATGGTGTACGTTTGTATGTAAACGGCGCGTTGGTGCTTGATAAATGGTTTGGACGTGCGCTGACAACGGATAACATTTCGGTTAATGTGTCCACTTCTCCGGTTAACCTGACAGTTGAATATTTTGAAGGCTATGATCAAGCGACTCTACAAGTGCAGTGGTTCTTAGTAGCAGGCGGCGCGACGGCTATCCCCGGTCAAACCTTGGTTTATGGCACAGTTGCACCCGTCACAACCGCTGTTCCGCCATTTACGGTTACGGTTGCCGGTGTGAAGGCCGAGGCACTGCGAACAGGCCCGTATCTAGGGGCATCAATGATTGGTGAAGTGGCAGCCGGTAACCCGCTTACCCCATTAGCCCGTAATAAAGATGAAGGCATCTACAACTGGTATCTGGTCAATACGGGGACGAAAACCGGTTGGATTTCAGGGCGCTATGTGACAGTCACAGGCGACTTAAACAGCATTCCACTGCAAAGTACAGTCTTTGAGCAAATTGACGGTGCGCCGGATGTGGGCGTGTTGGCTGTGCCGCGTTCGGTGATGAACTTACGCAAGCGACCAAGCATCCGTTCCCCCAAGATTCTAGAAGTGGCTTGGGGCGCTGAAACGGCTTTAATCGGGCGCACTGTTCAAGGTGGCAGGAACTTCTGGTTGCAAGTACGGCTTAAGACGGGCGAGGTCGGTTGGATTTTCGCACCCTATGTCAGCATTCGGGGTGATGTGAACGCCGTACCGATTCGATAAAGTACAGGGTTATTAGGGGCATCATTCGCTTAAGTGGGTGATGCCCTTCCTCTAAAAACTATGATTACTCTTTATTATTCCCCTCATGCTACCAGTGTTGATAACGAAGCAGGGCGCGCCTCCGGTCACGCGGATATTCCGCTTTCGATTAAAGGGCTACAGGAAGCGCGTGATCTCGGTCTACATTATGCGGCAATCCCTGTGGATGCGGTTTATTCTTCCGATCTTCAACGGGCTAGGACGACCAGCCACATTGCTTTTTCCGCCCGTAACATTCCGATTATTCTGGATGCCCGATTACGCGAGTTCGATTATGGCGCGATGACGCAGTGCCCGCGCGATGAATTAGCGCTCGAAACCCACTTTACCGAACCGTTCCCCAATGGGGAAAGTATCCAGATGGCCGTGCAGCGTGTCGGTGACTTTTTGCGTGATGTTCTTCCAACAGTTGACGGCAAAACCATCGTCGTGGTTGGTCATAGCGCTACAAAATTTGGAATTGAGTACTGGTCAGGCGATAAGTCTCTTGAAGAAGTTGTGCGAATGCCGTGGCCGTGGTTGGATGTGCCGATCTGGCGTTATGAATTCGATTATCCAATGAAGCGCTTGGAATAAATTGGTTCGATTTTAAACCCGCCACAACCTCAATAAGTATATCTCTTGAACAGCATGGCCTCAAAAACACTTGCACGGTCAACCTAAATGGCGGATGTGGCAGGAATAATGCTTTGTAAGCTTAACTGTTTACCGAAAAAGTGCGTGACAGGTGGTAAATCAATCAAGCGAATGGCCCAATTAGTGATGGCAATCCGTAGTTGACTATCGGGTACGAAATTAGGCGCGAATCGGCTGGCTTTAGTTTGCACTTTTTCGACGTGCGGACGGAGGCGTTTTTCGTAACGGGTCAGGGCTGCTTGAACATTGCCACTCTGTTTTAGCTCCTCCGCGAGAAAGTACGCGCCAGCCATTGCCAGTGCGGCTCCTTGCCCGGAAATTAGGGTCGGGCAGTAGGCACCATCCCCAATCATCACCACGCGATTACTCGACCATTGGTGCATCTTGATTTGTGTCGCGGTGTCCATAAATATGGGCGTGTCCGGCGTCAACGAATCAAGAATCTGCTGTGTAATCCAGCCCACATCGTGCAGATGAGAGCGCAGCACCGAGAGCCTTTGATCGGGTGGGATGTGGCCTTCATCGGTGCTCTTGTAAATCGGAATCACCAGCCATCGTTCATCTGAAAGCGGGTAGATACCAACTTGCACACCCGGTTCGACATGGATGGCACATCCGGTTTCGAGACTGTCCGTAACATGGGGTATATAAAAGGCAGCCACATAATAACCGAGATAGTCGGCATATTGGCTTTCACTGCCAAAGACCAACTGACGCACATTGGAATGAATACCGTCTGCGCCAACTACAAGGTCAAACATCCCTTCAAGTTGGCTGCCTGTCGCCGCCACTTCAACGCCGTGTGCCGATTGGCAAATGCCTGTCAATGACGTCCCAAAGTGGACTTCAACATCCGATTGAATGGCGCGATAGAGTGTTTCAACCACGTCCCGGCGATCCAGCGTCAAATAATGATCTGACATGCCCAGTGCGCGAAATAACTTCTGGACTGGTAAGTGAGCAACCGTTTTGCCCGCGGCATCTTTGAAAACCATTTCCTCAAACGAGTGATTGACCGCCCGTAAGTGCGGAAGCACGCCCATACGATTGGCGACATCCCAACTACTGCCAACAAAATCAATCATATAACCTGCTGTACGAATGTCATCCGCTTTTTCGATCACAACCGGTGTATGTCCGATTTTATGCAGCCAGTTTGCTAAGGTTAGTCCACCAATGCCTGCACCAGAAATCAAAATTCGCATGGCCTGTCCCTCCCTTATCTTTTCAATCGCGTTTATTTATTCCGCGTAAAACCACGTCTATGGCGCTGTTAACCTGTGCCTTCAAATCCCACATGTGGGGTATGGATAATCCCAGTAGAACAACGCCTTCCATCAGACTGATGATGTTGATGGCAGCCATTCGAGGATCACTGATTTGAAATTCACCAGCGTCAATCCCCTGTTGCAGCAGTTCGATAACGCGCTGGCAGTACCCATCGAAGTAATCTGACATGCGCCCCTTGAGAGCTTCATTTCTGACCGCCAGCGCGTAAAATTCCAGCGGAGGTGGCAGATTAACTTCAGCCTCCTCTGTAGCTAACTGAAAGATACGTTTTAGCTTGTCGGAGGCTTTGCCTTCGCCAGCCAGAGTTTGGTTGAGCAGGTCAAGCTGGGCATCGAAAAAGAAATCGAAAATCGCCAGAATGATGTCGTCCTTGCTCTTGAAATGCCAATAGACCCCACCCTTGCTAATGCCCGATACCTTGACAATATCGTTCATACTGACGTTAGCGAAGCCTTTTTGGCCGAGAAGTTGAATTGCCGCCATGACGATGGCTTGGCGTGTTTCTTTTTCGGACATACAGAATTGTCACAGACTGACTGGTCGGTTTGTGATTAGGTTATTCCTTTTGTGACGCAATGTCAAGTGGACTCTAATGTGTCAGTAATGGGTAATACAACGGAATGATTTATCCCTGAAGCAGTGATTCACCACCGTCAATCCACATCTCAAATCCAACCAAGAATTTAAAAGCACCTAAAGAGAAGGTTCCTAGAAATAAAAACAGGGACATAAGTGTCCCTGTTTGAATTGTTTCGTGATGACGATTAGTCACCTGCTGCGACAGCATCAACGGTTGCAAGCGGTTGCAGCTTATCTTCACGCTCACCGAGCCACTTGATAGCTGAGAGCGCCGCCTTACAACCGTCACCGGCAGCCGTGATTGCCTGACGGAAGACACTATCATGGATTTCGCCTGCCGCGAACACGCCTTCGATGCTAGTCTGCATGTTGGAGTCGATCTTCATATATTGGTCGCCGCTCAAGGCCAGTTGATCCTTAAACAACCAGCTGTTGGGATCGTAACCGACGAAGATAAAGACCCCATCAGTGGGCTTTTCGTAGGTCTTGCCGGTCTTAACATCCTTCAAGGTCACAGACTTCACAATCGCGGGTCCACCACCGCTGGCTTCGCCTTTGATCTCCTCGACAACCGTGCTGTAGGTGAAGCTGATCTTCGGGTTAGCCTTAGCACGAGTTTGCAGCGCAATGCTGGCACGGAGATCATCACGGCGGTGAATGATGTTAACCGTCTTACCAAACTTGGTCAGGAACAAGGCTTCCTGCAAAGCCGAGTCGCCACCACCGACGACGGTGATGCCCTTACCACGGAAGAAGAAGCCATCGCAAGTGGCGCAGTAGCTTACGCCGCGTCCGACAAACTGCTTTTCGCCGGGAATATTGAGTTCACGCGGGTTCGCGCCGATGGTCACTAGAACGGTGTCCGCCAGATATTCATCACCGTTATCCGTCTTGAGCAGGAAGGGCGAACCTTTGGTGAAATCGACTTCGGTGACACTTTCAAAGACGAACTTCGCGCCAAACTTTTCGGCCTGCTGCTTCATATTCTCCACCAGTTCAGGGCCGGTCGTGCCATTGGGGAAGCCGGGGAAGTTTTCAACTTCGTGGGTGGTTGAAATCTGCCCACCCAACAGTTTACCGACAAATACAACCGTGCTCAGTTGGGCACGAGCGGTATAAAGGGCGGCTGTCAATCCAGCAGGGCCAGAACCAATAACTGCAACACGTTCACGCTTCATGGGGTCAATAACCTCGATAATTAGGAATAGCCAAACCAATGGGGAATTGTCCAAAACCGGAAGCTGTCGTTACATACCGCTGTTTAGCTTTGCGGTGTACTCAGGCTTCCATCACGCTCAGCGCGGAGGATACACAGCAGCGCTTGCCACTCTTCCCGACAGTCACGACAACAGCGTATGTGTGCTTCGACTTCGGGTAAAAGGTCGTGTAAGCTTGCTCCGGCTGCTACCTTCTCCGCCAGACATTCAAGCTGGCAGCCGCACATCTCGCAGTCCATGTCGCCATCTTGATGACTCACAAAAATATGATCGATCAATTTGCGTAATTGTTCGTCTGGCAGTCCCATGATCTGTTGGCCTATTCTTCAACCTGTATACTAATTGGACGATAGCACACTCAGCGTTCTTACATTCATTAAGATACTGTCTTAATCCTGAAACAAGTCAAGCATGTAATTCGTCGAAAGACCTTCAGTTTCCAGATACGTTCGTAGTTTGCGCCGTGCGTCGTGCAGCAGCTTATACAGGGCATTACGATTCGTGCCCATCCGTTCCGCCACGACTTCCAGCGGGATGTCCTGCAAAGCCACCGCGACTAAGGCTTGATACTGCCGTTCTGTAAGTGCCGCTTTTAAGGCATCACCGATTTTTTGCATCACATCTTCGCGTTCGGTTTGGGCTTCGGGCGTGTGTTCAGGTGTACCTGTGACATTGCTGGCGTTAGTCGTGGGCATCAAATCGCCATCGGCAGTCAAATCATCCAAACTGAAGTCACGGTAACGGGCGCGGCGTAAATCGCTGATGGCGACACGTACCGCGATTTTGGTTGCCCATGTGGTAAAGCGGCTGTCACCACGGAAGCTGTCCAAATTTTCCATGACGCGTAAGGTGGCATCTTGCGCCAAATCCTCCGCCATCTGGGTAATTTCGGAGCTGGAAAGGCCGGCGAGGTCGCTGCGTTCGCGGCTGAGGTAATAGTAGATGCCGCGTTGAAGCCGCTCGCGTAAGTCTTCCAGCGCAGGCGATTGTTTATCAGGCGTGCCCGTTAAATCGGCCAGCCATTGTTCATTGGTACGATCAAGCATTATGGTTGAAGTCTAAAATGGGCTTCGACTAAGGCGTAATTTGGACTCGGACGAATTTAACACGGAGTACCAGAAATCCCAAACGAATGTCATCGCCATCACGGAGGACACGTGGTTGGTGGGCAATCAGACGCTGTCCGTTCAAGTAAGTTCCGTTATGACTGCCTGCGTCCACCAGATTAAGCGATCCATCTTTACGTATAATCGTGGCATGGCGGCGGGAAACCCCTTTTTCCATCCCACTAAAATTTTCCAGATCAACATCCGGCGATTGGCCTGTGTCAGGGTCAACGCGCCCGATAACCAGTTCTTCGATAGCGCCCGCGTCGAATACAAAGGGTTCCGGCGCGCCGCGTACGAATAACATTAGGGTCGTTCGCTCGTTAAAGCGAGCCGTTCCCCAACGCGGTTCTGATTCTTCGTAGTCGGTGTTACCAAGACCGCGCGTCGCATTCCGGCGCAGCATTTCGGCTTCTGCGTCCTGACGTTTTTTCTCGTCGTCACTTGTCATACTGCTGTTTTCCGGTTCGTCGTCGTTATTTTGTGGATTAATAGGCATTTTTGTTTCCCAGCCGTAATACAGGTAGCCGGACGCTACAGACTCCATTGTACCATCAACCCCTTAGGGCATGGATATAGATAAGTATTAATTCTTGAGCCGTTTAAGTACGAGATGATCCCTTCGACATCGCATAATTATGTGTCTCAACCTTACTATACACTACAATTGCAATCTGTGTAACCGTTATGAACTTTCTAACGGTAGATTTATGCGAGTGATATTGACCAGTGAGACATTGCCGATTATCATCAGTATAATGAAAGGGAAAGATTATAACTCTATTTCGTCCTCCGAATTTGAACCGTAGCGTGATTTATTCATTAACGTTCACTATCGTAAGGTTAAGCGTAGAAAGGAAAGAGGCGCATCCTGCTGCTCTCGTGCAGCGATTCTCGCGCCGTCCTCGTGAATAACCGACCAAACGAACCGCAAAACGACAACAGCAGCAATTCCCCTTTTGGTGGCCGCAATGCCCAGCGCTTCTGGCTAATTATCGCCGGTGTGGTCATCCTCCTGTTCATTTTTGTATTTGCTGCGCCCGGAACAGGCAACAATGGGAATAACATTTCAC
This sequence comes from Anaerolineaceae bacterium, assembly GCA_016124855.1. Taxonomy (GTDB): domain Bacteria; phylum Chloroflexota; class Anaerolineae; order Aggregatilineales; family Phototrophicaceae; genus CFX2. Next base: position 77,144 of record WGMX01000035.1, read on the forward strand.
TCGATAAATTTGCACAGTTTATCGAAAACAATCAAGTCAAATCCATCATTGTTCAAGGTGGGCAAGACGTTCGCATTGAGCTAAAGAGCGGCGAAAAGGTTTCCTATTATAAGGAACGTGAAACCGATCTCTTCTCGGCGCTGAAAACCTTCGGCGTGACGGAAGCTCAGTTCTCCAGTTTGAGTTATACCGAACAGCCCGGTGATAACACATCCAATGTGTTGTTCCAGTTGTTGGTAGCCGTAGTCCCAACCCTCCTGATTATTTGGCTATTATGGCGCATGATGCGCTCGGTACGTACCGGACAAGATCAAGCCATGAGCTTTGGTCGCAGCCGCGCCCGTGTTACCCGTGACATGGAACGCCCGCAGGTCACCTTCTCGGATGTGGCTGGCGCGGAAGAAGCCAAAGAAGAACTCAAGGAAATCGTTGAGTTCCTGAAAGAGCCTGAGAAGTTTATTCGCCTCGGTGCGCGTATTCCTAAGGGTGTCTTGATGGTGGGCCCGCCCGGTACCGGTAAGACCTTGATGGCGCGTGCTGTGGCTGGTGAAGCCGGTGTACCCTTCTTTAGCATCTCCGGTTCAGAATTCGTTGAAATGTTCGTCGGTGTCGGCGCAAGCCGCGTCCGTGATCTGTTCGAACGTGCCAAGGCCGAAGCGCCTTCCATCATCTTCGTTGACGAAATTGATGCAGTTGGTCGTCATCGTGGTGCGGGTTTGGGCGGCGGACATGACGAACGCGAACAGACGCTCAACCAGATTTTGGTCGAGATGGATGGTTTCGAAACTGGCACCAACGTCATTGTGTGCGCCGCGACCAACCGCCCCGATATTCTCGATCCCGCGCTGCTGCGTCCCGGTCGTTTTGACCGTAAGGTCATCATGGATAATCCCGACATCAAGGGACGTAACGACATCCTCAAGGTTCACTCCAAGGGTAAGCCGTTGGCTCCCGATGTTGATCTGGAACAGATTGCCAAGATGACCGTCGGTTTCTCCGGCGCTGATCTGGAAAACTTGGTCAATGAAGCTGCCATACTCACTGCCCGCCGCAACAAGAAAGCCATCGGCATGAGCGAGATGAGCGAAAGCATGGATCGCGTGACAATGGGGCCGGAACGCAAGTCCCGCGTCATCTCCGAGAAGGAAAAACTCAAGATTGCTTACCATGAAGGTGGTCACGCGGTGTTGGGCTTCTTGCTGGCGAACAGCGACACCGTCAACAAAGTGACGATTGTGCCGCGTGGTCGTGCTGGTGGTTACGTACTCTCAATGCCCGACGAAGACCTGACGATGCGCTCGAAGGAATACTTCGAAGACACTATCACAATGGCTTTGGGTGGACGCGCGGCTGAGGAAATCGTATTTAGCCAGTTCACAACCGGCGCAAGCAGCGACTTGGAACAGGTAACGCATTATGCCCGCTCGATGGTGACGCGCTTCGGCATGAGTGAAACACTCGGCCCGCGTACCTTCGGCAGCAATAATGGCGCGGTTTTCCTCGGACGTGAAATTGGTGAGCAGCGTGATTACAGCGAACAGGCCGCTGAAGAAATCGACAACGAAGTCCGGCGCATTCTGCAAACCGCTTACAGCCGTGCTAAGAATCTGCTGATCGAGAACCGAGACAAGCTCGACCGCCTGATTAAGGTGTTGTTGGAGCAAGAAACACTGGATCGTGTCGCCTTCGAAGAAGTGATGCGTGGCAGCGCTCCGGTCGCCAGCAATGGCACGTTCCCGGAAAGCCCCAAGCCCATCGCTCCGCCTGCCTAGGTATGAGATAACCGAATTCAGATTGATGAACAGCGGACATTGTGTCCGCTGTTTTAGTTCCCCTCTTGACTCTCCCATTGGGGTAAACCCTATCCTATTCACAAGCGCTGGCTGATAAGAAGGACATGGTCATGTTCAGGATAGGTGATTTTTCCCGTTTGACTCGTGTGTCGTTGAAGATGCTGCGCCATTATGACGCGATTGGTCTTTTCAAGCCGGCCTATGTTGATCCATTTACCGATTACCGTTATTACAGCTTTGAACAACTGCCGCGCTTGAACCGCATTTTGGCACTTAAAGGGTTGGGCTTTCCATTAGAGACGATTCACCAGATGTTAGATGATGACTTGAGTGCGGAAGCCCTGCGTGGAATGCTTGTCTTACGCCGGACGCAGTTAGAACAGGAAGCGGCTGAGGCACGGGAAAAATTGCATGAGGTTGAAATCCGTTTACACCAAATTGAGGGAGAAGGTCAGATGTCGAAAATTGATGTACTGTTGAAAACGGTTGAGCCGCTGATGATTGCCGGTGCACGTGAAGTGGTGCCGTCACCCAAACAAATGCGCGAACGCTGCATCGCCTTAGACGGTGAGGCACGGATGTTGATGGCGGCGCAAGGACTCAAAAGTGATGGCGTTTCTTTCGCGCTCTATTATCCAACTAATCAAGAAGGAATTGATGTCGAAATGGCTTATGCAGTTCCGACATCATCCAAACCTGTGACACAGGGTAAAGCAGCCGTTCATCAACTACCAGCGGTGACGGTGGCTTATGCGGTCTATCGCGGTAGTTATGATGATTTCGGCGCGGTCGGGCAGATTCATGCTGATCTTAACGGGTGGATTGAATCACATGGCTACGAGCAAAGCGATGCTAGCCGCGAGTTTTATCTACACCCTCCCAAAAAATTCGCTGACCCCGATGGCGTTATGGAAATCCAATATCCGGTGACGAAAAAGGCTTAGGCCATGAATTAAAAGGCATATCCTGTTGGGTATGCCTTTTAATTTGTGCGTTGAGTAGTGAACGTTTTGCCTGCTGTTCAACTATAAAGAGTATAGGCCGATTAACAGGAGGCGAATTCATTGGACGACAAACAAGCCATTCAAAGGCTCAAGCGAGGGGATGTTCATGCTTTGAGTCATCTTATCAACACCTATCAACTGCGTGCTATACGCACGGCTTATCTGATTACACAGGATACCGCGCTGGCACAGGATGTGGTGCAGAATACATTTGTCAGCGTCTACCGATCAATTCGAAGTTTCGACATCAACCGGCCATTTGCGCCTTATTTTATGCAGTCTGTGGTCAACGCTGCTGTTCGGTCGGCACAAATCGCCAATCGCAATACTTCGCTTGATGTACCGGATGACGAGAACGAATCGGTAGAAACAGTCCCCTTTATTGAAACCGAAATTCAACCGGATACGATTATCGAAACCGCCGAAACCGAGGCATTGATCTGGCAAGTGTTAGGACAACTTTCAGCCACACAAAGAGCCGTGATTGTGCTGCGTTTTTACCTCGATTTCTCGGAAGCCGAAATCGCTGAACAACTTGCAATTCCAACGGGTACGGTGAAATCGCGTCTGCATCATGCCAAGCGACAGCTTTACAGCTTACTGGCCGATCATCTGGAAAAGGGAGAACTGTAACTCATGAACGATCAATATCTTAAACACGTACTCACGCGCCGCGCGGAGCATGATATTCCAGCCTCAGTCAATGTCAGTGCAGCCGTTTTCCGCCAACTCACTCCCCAAAAAACAGGATTGAGTCTCAACTCATCCTCGTCGAAATCGCATCGTTTTGACCGGTTTCGCTGGGCAGCGCTGCTCATTATCATCACACTGATTTCAGTAACAACGGTATATGCCATTGTTCAAAGTCTCATACAGCCGGACCCCGGAATTAAGACGATGCAAATCGAGCGCAAGACATTAACCGTCAATCAGACGCATGAGATCGCGCTCCCGTCTGCAACCAGCGGGACTATGACCGTTAAGAATCTGAGTGTAACCGTGACCGAAGTGTATGCCGACCGTAACCGTATTAGTATTGGCTATCAGGTGAAAGGGCTTGCCGAAAAGAACTCGGGTATTCAGCTCTATAGCAATCCAACGCTGACCGATGCGGCGAATAACGCTTATGTATGGTTGGTTGGCAGCAACCAGCAGTCCAACGATGTGAGCAATGACGCGCTTGGTGAACATTTCACCCACGAAGGAATCATGAGTTTTGATGCGGCACTGTTGAAAACGGTTCCGGCCTCGATTGATTTGCATCTGCAAATTGAGGTGGCTTATACCACCACCAACAATCCGATGGCGATGGCATTGGCGGGTAAAACTAGCTTTGATTTCAGGGTTCCCATGACAGGCGGACGCGAGGCGCAGGTTGATGAAAGTGTAAGCAGCGCTTCACAAACTATTCAACTGAGCCGTGCCGTCATCACACCATCCATGACGCGGCTCGAAATATGCTTGAGCAGCCCCGCTGTATTTAATGTCGATGCATGGCTGTCGTGGGAAACATCCGCCACGCTCAAAGTGAACGGACAATCAATTTTCGCGCAGTCGCCAGCCTATTTTAGCGGTTCGAATGGAGCAGCGCTGCAAGCGGATGCGCCATGCCGTGCGATTGCCATCCCCGAATCGCTGGCGAATCAAGTCGGGCAGTGGGAACTGACCTTAGCGGGTTTCCATAACACCGATTCCGGTCAGACTATCGACGGAACATGGACATTCACCTTTGAGGTGAACTAGGCTCAATAAAAACAGGGAGTCTTAACCCGACTCCCTGTTGATGTTTATGTCGCCAAATGTTATTTGGGAGTGGCGTAACCTTGCGGATGACTCTGATGCCAGTTCCAAGCGGTTTGGATAATGTGGCGCAGATCACCAAATTCGGGATGCCAGCCGAGTTCTTGCTTAATGCGGGTGCTGTCGGCAATCAGCGTAGCAGGATCACCCGCACGACGTGCACTCTTGACGGCAGGGATCTTCTCGCCTGTGATTTCGCGGGCAGTATTCAATACTTCCATAATCGAGTAACCCTTGCCGTTGCCGAGATTGTACTTGCGGCTCTTGCCATCGGCTAAGGCTTCCAGCGCCAGAATATGCGCTTCCGCCAGATCAATCACATGGATGTAATCGCGGATGCACGTGCCATCGGGTGTCGGATAATCTTCGCCGAAAATGGTCAACTTCTCCCGCTGGCCCAAGGCCACCTGTAAAATAATCGGGATTAGATGATATTCAGGTGTGTGATCTTCCCCGATGTGTCCGTTAGGATGGGCGCCGCTGGCGTTGAAGTAGCGCAGGCAGACAGAAGCCATCCCGTAAATCCGATCCATCCAATGAAGATAGCGCTCGATAAAATACTTGCTCTCACCGTAAGGACTGCCGGGGACGATGCGTTCCTCTGCCACAATCGGAATCTTTGCCGGGTCATCAAACAGATTGGCAGTCGAGGAAAGGATGAAGCGCTTCACACCCTGCGCTGCGGCAGCTTCTAACAAATTGCTGCCCGCGACGGCGTTATCTCGCAGATAAAGCCACGGCTTCTCCATGCTTTCACCGACCAATGTATGCGAGGCAAAATGCAAAATACCTTCGAACTTGTGCTGACCAAATAACGCATCAACAGATGGTTTATCCAGCAGGTCGCCTTTAACAAAAGTCGCTTTGGGGTGAACGGCTTCGACATGACCGGTGTATAGATTGTCGAAGACCACCACATCATAGCCACGTTCTACCAATAAGTCTGTTACGTGACTGCCGATGTATCCTGCACCGCCCGTGACCAATACTTTCATGAATTATGCTCCTCAAATGAGTACAGTTGACTAACCTCAGTGTATAGGTGAACCCTAAAATTTGCCTTAAGGGATTTTTTGAGCGGCAAAATTCGCATAATCAAATAATCTGCAAGGAAATTATAGGATTCAGGCATTTACCACGGAAGAGGTTTTCCGTCCCAGTTAAAGAACTTGCCTGAATCAGCCATCGTCAAACCGTCAATCACCTTCATCATGCTTGGGATGGTTTCGGCGGGCGTTCGCGTAGCATGTGGCCCGCCCATATCGGTTTGTATCCAACCGGGATGAATAGAAACCACAATCACGCCATCTGCCCGAAAATCAGTTGATAAACAGCGGCTAACCATGTTCAAAGCGGCTTTGCTGGCCTTATAACTGTAATGATAAGCCGACTGAGTCATCTCAATTGAACCCGCGTCGGAGGTCATGTTGATCAAGCGTGCGCTCGTACCTTTACGCAGCAAACTGCTAAATGCCTGAGCAATCATAATCGGGGCAATTGCGTTGACCCGAAACACCTCTTCCATTGCTTCGGCTTCGAGGAAACCAAATTTGGCGGCATTAGGTACGACCGATGCCACACCACCCGGCAAGATACCGGCATTATTCACCAGCATTTCAAGCCCATCAACTTCGCGGCTGATTTGCTCGACAGCTTCATCAATCGACTGCTGCTTAGTCACATCAAGTTGAACGAGCCTTACCCGTTCAGCATATTGAAGCGCTAATGTATTGAGTGTGCTTGCTTCCGAAATATGACGACAAGAAGCAAAAATGAAAGTGTCATCTTGTTTTAGATAGCGCTCAACCAGTTCTAGCCCGATACCGCGATTTGAACCGGTAATCAGAATTCGGCGCATATCTCAATCATTCCTGTTCCTTTTGGCAGTCTCACGGAGAAGGTTATTCTTCCTCGTCCTGCACCTGCTCGTCGGTTTTACCAAAGCGGCGGGTACGGCGGGCATATTCTTCAATCGCTTTGCGGAGTTCAGCTTTATCAAAGTCCGGCCAATAGGTGTCGGTAAAGTAGTATTCGGAATAAGCGGCCTGCCAGATAAGAAAGTTGCTCAATCGCAGTTCGCCGCTGGTACGAATCACCAGATCAGGGTCGGGTAAATCGCCCGTATACATATAATGGTTAATCAGGTCTTCGTTGATTTGGTCAGCGGGAATACCATCTTTCACAATCTGCTGGACTGCGTGTACGATTTCATCACGACCACCATAATTAAAGGCCACATTTAAGATTAAACGGTGATTGTCTTTAGTGTAGTCGCACGCATGAAGAATTTCCTTTTGGAGCGAAGGTGCAATCCGATCCAGTTGACCAATGTGGCGAATCTGGACACCATTATCGCTGAGTTCTTGTAGTTCGCGCTGGATAACGGTTTGCAGAATGGTCATCAACAGACGGACTTCGAGCGGTGGCCGCCGCCAGTTTTCGGTGGAGAAAGCATAAATCGTCAGCACCTCAACGCCAAATTCCACGCAGGCGCGGATGATGCGGCGCAGGTTTTCCGTGCCCTGCCGGTGTCCTTCAGCGCGGGGCAGTCCGCGCGCTTTCGCCCACCGTCCATTGCCGTCCATGATGATGGCAATATGTTTTGGTACATGTTCAAGCGCCGGGGGTAAAATTTGTTCTTCCACTTTTAGCGCAGCTACCATAGCGACTACACCTCTTCGGTCAGCATAAATCTGTGGGTACTCCGTAAACAAAATACTGGGTAATGTTACACCACAAGATGTAAAATTCCTTAGGAAGAGTGGCTTACAATTTCATAATATCGTCTTCTTTAGCCTTGCCCGCTTCATCAATCAGACCAATATACTGGTCAGTTAGCTTTTGGACTTCAGCTTCACCACGCGCCTGATCGTCTTCAGAAATCAGTTTTTCTTTTTCGAAATCCTTCAAATCATCGTTGGCGCCGCGTCGGATATTACGAATTGCGACGCGTCCCTCTTCCATCCGCTTGTGCAAAAATTTGACCAACTCTTGACGACGTTCGCGCGTCAGCGGTGGCATATTCAGGCGAATGACATCCGAGTCCGTGTTGGGGTTTAGCCCAATGTCTGAGTCGCGGATGGCTTTTTCGATTGATTTTAAGGCTGTTTTGTCGTAGGGACGAATCAGGATTTGCATCGGTTCAGGCGTAGAGATACTGGCGAGCTGGCGCAGTTCAGTATCTTGTTCGTAGTAGTTGACAATCAATCTATCAACCAATGTGGTGCTGGCGCGTCCACCGCGAATGCCTTGTAAGTCATTCTCAAACACGCTCAGAGTCGCTTTCATTTTTGATTTGGCTTCATTGGTGATGTCGTTGATGACTTCATTGCTCATGATTATGTCTCCTTCTGTAAACACTAAGTATACCGAGTACCGAGTCAAGCCAAGGGTCGCTAGGGACGCTTACGCTGGCGATCTATAGAAGTCAGTAAGCCGCCAACCACGCGCTCAACTTCTTTCGTTTGTTCGATAAGCTGCTTGAATTCCGAGTCTGTGAGATATTTCGTATCGAGTCCCACATACAAATGAGAGCGCACTTCAGAAGCCGAAGATTTTGCTATGCTGACAAAGTGATAAAACTCATTGGGATTTTTGCGGGCAAATCCTTCAGCAATATTTGCCATAATCGAGACAGAAGCACGTTGAATCTGACCCGCTAACCCAAAATCGCGTCCAAAACGTTCTTTTTGGGTGGCTTCATAAATATTTTTCGTCAGAACTCGCGCTTTTTGCCACGCAATTAAATCCTCAAAATCTTTTACACCTGCCATAAAATCTCCCGTAAAACCAGATGAGTGTTTCATTGAACACACGGCACTTGGTTTCATACTACCTTTATATACCTAACTCCGAACTTGCATTTCAAACTTGGCAGTCTGTATTGATTTTACAAACTGCGAAGCCCATTCACGCGCTTTTGCCTTATCTCAGCACTCGATACTCACAACTCGGTACTCGGAACTCATGACTCGGTACTTCTTACGCTTTCCAGCCTTGCCAACCCCGCGCCTGCCAAGCCGCATACAACGCCACCGAACCCGCAGTTGCCACGTTCAAACTGGCGAGGTGACCACGCATCGGCAGCGTGACCAGCATATCACAGGTGTCGCGGACGAGGCGGCGCATCCCTTCGCCTTCGCTGCCTAAGACCAAACCCAATGAAATGTTCAAATCGGTTTTATCAATCGGCGCGATGTCCGGGCCGGCTTCTAGGCCGATCATCCACACATCCTGCTCCTTGAGGTCTTTCATAGCGTTGACCAGATTGTTGACCTGCGCCACTTGCAGATATTCCACCGCGCCCGATGAAGCATTGACCACCGCCGGAGTCACTTCCACGCTGCGCCGTTCTTGAATGAGAATGCCGTGTACACCGACCGACTCGGCGACACGCAGCAGCACACCGACATTTTGCGGGTCTTTAAGCAGATCGAGAATCAGGATAAACGGTTTTTCGCCGCGCTGTTGTGCCAAACTGAGGATGTCCTCAACATCAGCATAGGGATAGGCGTTGACGCGCAAAGCCGTATTTTGATGATTACCGCCACCTGCCAGATCATCCATGATGCGCCGGTGAACGCGCTGAATCTTCACGCCTTTTTCGCGCGCCAGCGTGATAATATCGGCAACCATCCCTTTTTCTTCAACCGTTTCGGTCAGCAGCAGTTGTTCAATGTTACGCCGCCCTGACCGGAGCGATTCCATCACTGCCCAATGACCATAAATAAATTCCGCCATGTCATCTCCAAACGTGTACGTAGGGCCTTGCCGACGGCAAGCCCTCTAAAATATCATTTTTCTACGTGATCAATCCATTCACGAATTTGGGCTTCGTGAATCGGCCAATGTTCATAGGTGTTATTGGCGAGTGCACCGTGTACAGTTTCATCTAGCGCTTGCTCAATGGGATTGCCTACTTCGAATGCATGAACGGGCAAACTTTCGACAAGTACTGTCAATTCCGCATAGGAATGCTCAAAAGCATCTTGAATAGCTTCGACTGCCCAACCCTGAAAGGAGGCTATTGCCTGTGCGTTGATTTCATCTGTTGTTCCAAACGGATGCACGAACCAAGTACCACTAACCGCCGCTCGAAGCTCATCAGTCGCGTAATGATTCCAATAGACGAGATGTGCTAACACATCCTTCGCCGTCCATGTGCCGACAGCACCCGCCGCGCTCCATTGTTCTGCTGTCAGACGCGCAAATGTGTCCATCAACCGCTGGTGTTCAAGCGATAAACGCCGCAAAATGTCGCTGCGATCTAAGCGATCTTCCATCTGTCTACGCCTTTAAAGCCCCCTCTCCATTGCATGGAGAGGGGGTTTGGGGGTGAGGATTACATGAAAACTCACCCTCCACAACTTATAGACTAATTTGCCCGCCAAATAGTACCGTCTGCGCGGTCTTCCAGCGTCACGCCGATTTTTGCCAGTTCGTCGCGGATGCGGTCACTTTCAGCGAAATTCTTGCTCTTACGCGCTTGATTCCGCAAATCGATCAGGATTTGGACAAGTCCTGCTTCGCGCTGACCATTTGACCCGTTCGCACTGTCAACCGCGGGAATGATGCCCAATACCGAGCCGCCTAAGTCGTTATAAACACTGTTGATGGCTTCAAGTGTTGATTTACCAACCGCTGCGCCGCTGTTAAGCAGGGTATTCACATCGCGCGTCAGTTCTTGCAGCACTGCAATCGCTTTTGGCGCGTTGAAGTCGTCATCCATAACGCTGTCAAACTCGGCTTTAGCTTTGTCCAAGCGCTCGTTGAAGCTGTTACCATCCGCACTGTCCGGTGCATTGTTGATGGCGCTGCGTGTCAGCCGCACCGCGCCGTATAAGCGTTCCCAACCGGCCTGCGCACCATCTAACGCACCGTCGCTGTAATCCACTGGATTGCTGTAATGAGCGCTCAACATAAACATGCGGATGACCTCAGGGCGGTAATCACGGAGCGCATCCTTAATGTTGACCACATTGCCCAAGCTCTTGGACATCTTCACACCATCGACCGTCAAACTGCCAGTCAACATCCAGTAACGGGCGAACTCGACTTCGTTGGCGCACTCGCTCTGAGCGATTTCGCATTCGTTATGCGGGAAAATGTTATCGACTCCACCGCCGTGAATATCAAATGTTTCACCGAGATATTTCTTAGCCATCGCCGAGCATTCAATATGCCAACCGGGAAACCCTTCGCCCCAAGGGCTGTCCCAACGCAGGATATGTTCCGGCTCGGCGCGTTTCCACAGCGCGAAATCTTCAGGATGACGCTTTTCGTCACGGACAGCCTCGCGCGCGCCAGCTTCTAACTCGGTCATGCGGCGGTTCGACAGCTTGCCATAGTGTTCATCGGTTGTGACATCGAAGTACACACTGCCATCCGCCACATAAGCATGACCTTTGTCGATCAGGGTTTGTGTCATCTTGATTTGTTCGGGGATATGAGCGCTGGCACGTGGTGAAATATCAGCACGAACCACGCCTAAGGCATCCATATCGGCATAGAAACCACGCGTATACGTTTCCACAATTTGCATTGGCAGCGCCTGTGTCTGCTGGGCTTTCCGCAGGATGCGATCTTCGCCCGTATCCAGCAAATGGCCTACATCGGTAATGTTTTGTACATATAAAACCTGTAAACCCGTGTGACGCAGATAACGCACCACCATATCGAAATTGATGTAGGTCTTGGCGTGACCAATGTGCGAGTCGGAATACACCGTCGGGCCGCAGACATACATGTTGACTTTACCAGCTTGGAGCGGTTCGAAGTCCTGTTTTTCGCGGCCTAAAACGTTGAAAATTTTCAATGACATGTGACTGTCCTATAAAGTTAGATGGGGCTGCCAAATGGGCAATCCCGGAATCGTGACCGATATTGTTTAGATTGTGTAGCCTGATTTTATCGCAGAACACAAGGGTAGCCTACCCGGAACATACCAAACCCCGCCTCGAAGAATTAACTGTGCATTGTGGTGCTCGATAATAGCCGGGCTGTATCGGGCGACATCAAACCACAAGGGTAATAGCTCTCGCTTTAACTTTATAATCAAAATGCGTAAATGAATTCACGCGTGAAGTTTGACCGTGTTTGGGAGTGAATCGATGACTCTTAATCAGCCATCCGCTGAGTCTTATTCCTACAAAAGGCTGCTGCTCTACATCCCTGTTATTGTCATTTACATCAGCTATCTGCTGTTCATATCGCTGAATAATCACCCACCGGTAGATTACCAGACGTTCATGCAAATCGGGCAGCGCTATTTAAATCACCAACCCATTTGGGAATTTGGCAGTTATTATCCCCTGCCCTATGTGATGATTTTTGCATGGTTCAGTACCCTGCCCGCACCCTTGAGCATCTTCCTGTGGCATGTCATTCCCTTAATAGTTATCTTGATCATCAGTAAAGGCCGCTTATGGCCGCTGCTGTTGGGGGCGGTCATCGACCACTTCATCGGCGGTCAGTCGGTCGTATTCGTGCTGATCGGAATTACCCTTTACCGCAATCATCAGAAAGATTGGTGGGGCGGCGTTGGCTTGGCCTTACTGCTGATGAAGCCCAATCTCGCCATCTTCCCGCTGGCATGGGCTGGCATTCAATGGCTGCAAGAACTACGCACCAACCGCCGGATTTCATCTCAAGTGTGGGCCTTCTTAGGCGTTGCCATAGTCATGTTTTTGCCGTCGTTTCTGGTCATGCCCGATTGGTTAGCTGCGTGGACACCCACTCGCCGCCCGATTGATCTACGCCCTTTAGCGGGTATTCTTCCGCGCTCACTGGTCATCTTGAATAATCATGATGCCGTGGGTGAAGGGCCAGCGTTTTGGATACCGTTGGTATTAATAGCCATTGTCTTGTTCATCGCCATTTGGTTCGCTAACCGTCGCAAACTGAGCTTCGACATTTATATGCTGTTTAGCTTCATCGTCAGTCCCTATATCCACGATTATGACCTCTTGCAGATCATCCCATTCTTGGATAGCAGTTGGAAACGCAAACTCGCCATCGTCACATCCATTCCAACATGGTTCGTCATCTTCTTGGCCTACGACACCAATTCAGCATGGTTTGTGGTAACAATCACGGTGCCTGTACTCTTAGCCGTCATGCTCTATCGTGCCAATCAGCCGCAAGAAACTGCTCAATTACCATCCTCTCCAACCACGCTTGAAACGGTTCAGGGGTCATAGGCGTATGTCTCTTCAACCAAAGAATGCTTTTTCCCGCATCGTCATCATTGCTGTTACGTTGGCCGTAGTCGCCATCATCGCCCGACTCTTACCCGGCCCGCGCACCATTGACGATGCCTTCATCACCTTTCGCTACAGCCGTAATATCGTAGAGGGACAGGGCTTCGTCTATAACATTGGCACACCCTCGCTCGGCACAACTACTCCTTTATTCACGCTGTTGATGGCAGCCATTAGCGCCCTTACTGGCAAGCAGGACTTCCAATGGTATGCCATCATCGTCAGCGCCATCGCGGATGCCGTCACCTGCGTGCTGCTTTATCTCGTCACACGCCGCCTCACCGGAAATGACTGGCTTTCAGCCGCGCCCGGATTGTTATGGGCAATCTCGCCCGCCAGCGTAACCTTTGCCGTCGGCGGCATGGAAACCAGTATCAACATTTTATGGATGGTCAGTGCCACCGCTGCTTATGTATTACTTCCCCTCCCTGTTTACGGGGGTAAAATAAACCGCCGTCAAATCCTCATCGGCCTTCTCGCAGGCTTAGGCTTCCTCACCCGCATTGATGCCGCCCTGTGGATTGGCCCGCTGTTTCTCTTCCAACTCGTGGATGTTTTCCGCGCCGGCAAAGGTAAATCGTTTCTCAACCGCATTCCGTGGCAGACATGGTTAGCCTTCATCATCGTTTTGCTGCCGTGGTTCGCCTTCAGCACCGTCTATTTTGGCTCACCCTTCCCGCGTTCATTGAGCGCCAAAACCGTCGCCTATGTCATGCCGCCCGGCTCGGCTTTGATAACACTTATCCAAAATTACGCCACGCCCTTTTACGAAGATTCAACCATAAAAGGCATGGGGCTTTTCGCGCTGATGGTGATTTATTTAATCCTCAGTCTCATTGGCATCCTGTTTACAGCTAGGCGCTTGCCCCGACTGTTACCGTTTCTCGTTTATCCTTGGATCTACATCACCGTCTTTTCGATAGCCAATCCGCTGATTTTCCGCTGGTATAACGCGCCGCCGCTGCCCGCCTTATGCCTGAGCATCTTTATCGGCGTTTTTGCAGTAATAAGCGGCCTATCGACCGAACGCGCTGATGTCGAAATCGTCGAAACCGAATTCGGCAAAATGGCCCGCAAAAAAGCTGTTCCGGTAGATAATCCTCAGCCCGCTAAACCCAGCCGATTACTGCCTGTTGTCGGCGTAATTTCCTTGCTGTGGGTCTTTACATCGGTCAATGGTTGGGTGCTGCATCCCGATCATGGTCTTGACCGTCCCGCACCCGAAATGGCATGGCATAAAATCGAACTCTATTATCAGGAAATCGCTACTCAACTTCGTGACCAGTACGGTGTGACACCAACCACCTTAGTCGCATCCGGTGACATCGGCGTGATCGGTTACTTCAGCCGTGCCACCATCTTGGATACCGTCGGTTTGGTCACACCCGCCGTTAGCAAATATTATCCAATTCCAAAAGAACTGATTGCCGAAGGCCAGAATTACGCCATTCCGCCGCAGTTGATCCTCGACGACCAACCGCAGTATTTGGTGGCGATGGAGTCGATGGTGCGCCTCGGCTTGGAACAAAACGCCACTTTCAAGCAGGAATATAAACTGGTGCGAGACATCCCCACCAATTTCTACGGCACGGGTATGTATCTCTACCAGCGGCAGGGTTAACAGACTTTTATCTTTTCCGACCTTGGCGTTCTCTACGTCTTGGCGGTTGATCTGAATACTGGGGTCAACATCATGAACATACGCCTCACCCCCCGCGAGTGGCGCAACGTCATTCTATTCGCGCTGCTCATCATTGTACTCACGACTTTGCCTTACGTATTCGGCTATCTCAAGCAAGACAGCCAATGGCGTTTCAGCGGCTTCCTTTTTGGTGTCGAGGATGGCAACTCTTATGTTGGCAAGATGCGTCTTGGTGCGCGTGGCATCCTCGATTTCTACCTGTTTTACACACCCGAACCTCATGATTCCGCGCCGTTGGTGTTTCTACCTTACATCCTTCCCGGTTGGTTGGTTGGACGCTTTATCGACAGTCATAATCCACTGCTATCTCAAGCACTGACCCTGATCTACCACCTGATGGGCATCGTCTTCAATCTGCTGTATATGGTCGTCCTCTATCGCTTTATCGCGGCTTTCATCAAGCAGCCCAAAACCCGCTTTCTGGCTTTGATCTTGGCTGTCCTCGGTGGCGGTTTCGGCTGGCTGATCACCTTTTTCGGCGCAACACCTGCCGAATTTTATATTCCCGAAGGCTTTAGCTGGCTGATTGTGCTCGGCCTCCCACATCTTGCCCTAGCCCGTGCCGCTCTCCTCGGTGGCTTCCTATTTCTCTTCGGTGCCTTGAAACAAAATCCGTATCGACTATCTACCGGGGAAAATGCTATCAACACTTCTTCGTCTCTCGGTACTCGGCACTCGGTACTCGGCACTTCTTCTCCTTCCCTCAGTACTCAGTACTCAGCACTCAGTACTTCTTTCTCGGCACTCGGTACTCGGTACTCGGTACTTGCTTCGCTCTGCTGGCTCATCGTCGGCCTGACCGTCCCCTTTTACCTGCCCATCATCTACGTCATCCTCGCCACATGGGGACTTGTCCTGTGGATTGCCCAACGTCGTTTCCCGCGCCAATTTGTCATCGCTGGCGGCATAGCGGCAGTCATCACCTTGCCCTTATTCGCCTATTTCACCTATACTTTCGCCGCCAACCCGATCTTTGCCATTTGGTCTGCGCAAAATATTCTCCAATCGCCACCCCCGTTGGATTACGTCGCTGCTTATATTCTGCTCGTCGCCTTCGCTCTCATCGCCGTCCGCTGGCTGTGGAAACGAATTGTATTTGCTTCTAAGCCTTCTCTCGGTACTCGGTACTCGGCACTCGGTACTTTTTCCGCTCTACTTCTCTGGCCTCTCGTCGTTCCCATCCTCGTTTACCTGCCGCTCAACGTACAGCGTCGCATGGCTGAAGCCGTGATTGTGCCGCTGGCAATACTCGCTGCGGTCGGATTACGCTTTCTCAAACGTCAGCCGCGATGGAAACGCTTTTACCGTCCGGCAGTCGTCATCATGTGCATGAGCAGCACCGTTTTTCTCCTGTTCATGTTCTTTGGCGTACTCAGTCCGTCGCGTCCCGTATTCCGTCCCACTGCCGAACTCGCCGCCCTTGATTGGTTGAACAACAACATCCCTGCCGACAGCGTGATTCTAACGGCCTTCGATACAGGCAAACTATCACCACCCACCAATATCGACACGGGTAATCTCATTCCGGCATATACCAACTTGCGTCCCTATGTCGGGCATGGCTCTGAAACTGCCCACGCCACCGACAAAGATGCTCTCACGCGCCGCTTCTTTGCCGGTCAAATGACCACTGATGAACGCCGTGCTTTATACGCTTCGGTCAACATTCGCTACATTTTCTACGGTCCGCTCGAAAAAGTGCTGTTCACCGGCTCATCCAGTGTGCCATCATGGCAATCTGATGCCGACAAAATCTATGACACCGACGGCTATCAAATCTGGCAAATCAAATAACTTAATTCTTGGTATTTAACTTGGCGTTTTTGGCGACTTGGCGGTTTAATGGCCTAGAATGGTTTGCCAGCCGTACATCCTCTCGCTAAGATTAAGCCGTTAAAGAAACCTTTTATACTCAAGGTGATGAATTATGGTTTATGTGGCTTCTGAGCAGCGCTACGAGTCGATGCAGTATCGCCGCAGCGGACGCAGTGGATTGCAACTGCCCGCAATTTCGTTGGGGCTTTGGCACAATTTCGGCGGTGTCGATATATTGGAAAACAGCCGCGCCATGCTGCGACGTGCCTTTGATCTGGGGATTACCCACTTTGATCTCGCCAACAACTACGGCCCGCCCGCCGGTTCTGCCGAAGAAAATTTCGGCAAAATCTTCAAAGAGGATTTTCGCCCGTACCGTGACGAACTGATTATCTCGACCAAAGCCGGTTACTACATGTGGCCGGGGCCGTATGGCGAATGGGGATCGCTCAAGTACTTGACCGCCAGCCTCGACCAGAGTCTTAAACGGATGGGCTTGGAATACGTCGATATTTTCTACAGCCACCGTTTTGATCCCGATACTCCGCTAGAAGAAACCATGCGAGCGCTGGATCGGGCGGTGCGGCAGGGTAAAGCGCTCTACGTCGGCATCTCGTCCTATCAACCGGATAAGACCCGCGAAGCCGCTAGAATTTTACGCGAACTTGGCACACCCTGTGTTATCCACCAGCCTGTTTACAGCATCTTCAACCGCTGGACGGAGGACGGTCTGATCGCGGCATTAGACGAAACGGGCATGGGTTCAATTGTATTCTCGCCGCTGGCACAGGGTTTGCTCACCGATAAATATCTGAGCGGCATTCCCGAAGGCTCACGCGCCAGCAAGCCTCACGGTTTCCTCAAGCCCAAGCAAATTACCTTGGAACGGCAGGCACAAATCACCCGCCTCAATGCGCTTGCCCAAGCGCGTGGTCAATCACTGGCGCAGATGGCGATTGCGTGGGTGCTTCGTCATCCGCAAACCACCTCGGCGCTCATCGGCGCAAGCACCGTCGAACAGGTCGAAGACTGCGTCGGTTCGCTCAACAATCTCGATTTCTCTGAAGCCGAATTAAAGGAAATTGATTCCATCGCCCCGCGTTAAAAGCCAGCGACAAAATATAAAAGGAGCGTGTGTGCGCTCCTTTTACTAACCGTGCAAAACATCGGCTTATTCCGGCGCGTAAACCAGCCCCAGAACCCCACTGAAGTTACGTGAACTCAACAGCTTCAGGACAATGGGGTGATCCTCGTTGAACAGCCGCTTACCGGTAGCCAACACTACTGGATACATAAGCAAACGGAGTTCATCCACCAGCTGGTTTTGCATCAGTGTTTGCGCTAATGTCGCACTACCGTGAACCACGATGTTGGGGCCATCCTGCTGTTTGAGTTTAGTGATTTCTTCCATAACGTTGCCTTTGATGATGACCGAGTTGTTCCATTCTGCCTTGTCTAACATACTTGTCACCACATACTTGCGCGTACCGTTAAAGTAGGCCGCACCCGGGTCTTCATCCTTGCGATTGGGCCAAGCGGCTGCAAACCCTTGATACGTTACCCGTCCAAGCAGCAAGTCTTCGTTAGCGGATGTCTCCTCGGCCTTAAAACCGGCAATTTCGTCATTCCAGTACTTGAACGTCCACTTCGGGTCTTCTATCACGCCATCCAATGAAATGAACTCGGTGACGATGATTTTACGCATGAGATGCTCCTGTTATTTAGTCAAATAGGTGTGTTGTTCTACTCAATGAATACATCATAATCTGACTCAACGATAGGGTCTTGGAAAAAAACGACACTTATTCAGCCTGTGTTTTTTGGAGGATTTGTGCGGGGGTTTGACCGATGAAGTATTTAAGAGAATTTGTCAGGTGTGATTGGTCAAAGTAGCCCAAATCGTAAGTCGTATCCATAATGGATGTGCCTTTTTGCAGCATCGCCAGCGCTTGATGGGCGCGTCGGATTTGCTGAACAGTTTTGAAGGTCAGACCTGTTGAACGTAAGAAACGCCGCTGTACCGAACGTAACGAGAGATCGGGCAATTCGCCCTTAAGCGCGGATTCGACCACTGGTTCATGCGCAAGAATTCCATCCCTGACCAAGTTTTCGATAAAGGTATCCGCGTTATCGAATGTTGGAATTTCCCACGCCTCACCATGCAACCACACCGATTTACTGCTGGCTTCCGGCAGTTCAATGCCACCGTTTAGCAGGTCACTGGCGGGCAAGGGCACCATGAAAGAACCCATTTTGAGGATAATACCGAAGAACTCAGCATCAGATGGAATGCCGGCAATTCGCGACTGGGTTTCTGGCCCACGCACGGTTATCCACGTTTTGCCCTCTTGTTTGGTCACCACGATTTCCATGTTCGTCCCGGCCATCGAGGTAAACGAACCACCGCCTGCGTGTTGGGTACGCCAAATGCCCTCTACCAAAGCGGAGTTTGAAGGACGGGAGTCGAAAACAAATGTCATGAGCAGACTAGCCCGTTTTGGCGAAGCGCACTGCTGATCGAGCGCGTAATTTAGCCACTTCTTCCTCACGGTTCTTAGGTGGGGCATTGGTTTCGAGTGAGCGCAGGAGAACGGTTGAAACCATCGTAATTTGCTCAACCGCCGCGTTAAAGGCGGCTTCGTTGGCTTTGGAGGGTTTGTTGAAGCCCGTGACTTTGCGCACATATTGCAAGGCCGCTGCACGAACTTCATCCTCAGTCACAACCGGTTCGAAGTTAAACAGGTTTTTGATATTTCGGCACATAGAGAAGCGTTCCTTTTCTCACCAAACCAAGCCTATTACCAAAGCGATATTGGGTTGCTCAAACCAATCAATTATAGGCTTTTTTCGGCTAAAAATCAACGAACGCATTTTCTAGATGGAGGTAGGGGCGCAAGGCTTTGCGCCCTGACTTGGGCGGCGTAATCTTTACCCTAACTGCTCGACGATTTTGGCGATGCGTCGTTCGCGAGTCTCTTGCGTTTTGGCATCGTTTACCTGTCGCACAAATTCTTTGCGCTTGGACGGCGCGGAGGCATGAAAGGCTTCAGTCGCGCCCGGTTTGGCGGCTAAGGCAGCAGCCAAATCTTCAGGCAGGTCATAGACGCGCGGTTCGGTATCCAGATCAAGCGTCACATCCACTTCATCACCGGCCTTAACCCCGACAATCGCCCGATTCTCCGCGCTAACCCCCACCATATAAGCGCCACCCATCACTGCGACCGTGCTGCGGTAGCTCTTGCCGTTGATCGTGACCTTGACGGCGGGTTTTTTACCCGCGTTTAGACTTTCCACCACTTCCGGTGGAATTTTAATTCCGGCTGTTGTGCCCCCACTGCTAAGAATCGTGGTGTGAAATGTAGGCATGTTATGCACTCCTTTTTTCAGTGGTTTATGCACTCGCGGCCTGCTTGAGCAGTTTGGCAAGTACATCGTAGTCAACAGGTTGTCCTTTGAGGATTTTAACCGTTTTTCGTTCTGGCGGGCCAGCCTCGAAGAAACCGTCCGGCCCTTCAATGCCTTCGGCGTTGAAGATGGTGAACGTCACCCAACCTTTAGCTGTGCCTAGAACCGCCGCGTATTTACCACTTTTCAGAAAATGAGGCTTGCCGTACTGGATGCGTTCGCTGACATCGGGAATATTCTTATTCGCGATTTGGCGCAGGCGATTGCTAACCTCAACCTGCCATTCTTGACCCGCTTTGCTGTTCAAGTTGTTGATGAAATCAGTCACGTCTTGGTTCATGTTCTTGTGATTCCTTACTAGCTGCTCAAAATGGCTCATCGTAGGGGAGCATCTATGGGTGCTCCCACTTTAAATGGTTATGAATTTGGATTGCTTACCCCAAAAACTCGGTGATGGCAGCCCCAAGCACAGCACCATCAACATTGTGCTGCTGACCTTCTAAGGTGCGGCGTGTTCCATTGGGGAGATTTTTCTGGATAGCGTCCGCTGTTTCGTGCATGAATGGGAAACTCGCCCCACCAGCTAGGATCAGTGTTGGCATACTGAGATCAGCGACTTTACCCTCCGGCAGCGAATAATCACCCATAACCGTCGCATCATAAGATAGGGTATGCGCAATCGCTTCTTGGGCAGGCCACCACGGTGAACTCTTGGCCTGCGCCACGAATTCTGGTGGCAAGCCCACCACCTTCGCCATAAAGTGTTCAGCAGCCTCGCTGCGCTTTCCCTGCGCGATGAAATCCCTAAATATCTGAGCAGTGTTGGCTGCGGGGCGCATCGCCGGATTCATAATGTAGGGCGGTTCCCACAAAACCAACTTGGTGACTTTGGTTGGCAGTTTACGAGCCGCTTCCAATGCTAGTGCCGCGCCGGATGAACTGCCGTACAAATAAGCTGTTCCACCTGCCGCATCAATCACCGCTTCAATATCTTCAATCTCGCGCTCAACCGCGTAAGGTTGGGTGTCGCCACTTTTGCCACGCCCACGACGATCATAATTGTAAACCGTATAATGCGATGCTAAGGCTTCGGCGAGTGAGGCGTTCGAACCTTTATCCACTGAACCACCGCTGACCAGAACGACGGGCTTGCCTGCCCCTAACTTATCAAAGGTAATGATCGTCCCGTCTTTTGAAGTTACACTTTCCATGTTTTTATCCTTTTATCTAACGCTCGTTAATATCTGTGAGTACAGGTTTAATATCGACAATCGGTGTTCCATCAATGGCTTCAATTGGTTCGACTTTCAACCATACGTCGCCAACTTCGACAACTGAAACACGGTGTAGACCGATGGGATTCGGACGGTCCGGCGAACGGGTTGCGAATACACCCATTAGTGGATTGTTCGGGCTGCCGCGCGGATGCACCTGAAGAACATCCCGCTGACTTCGATGCAGCCACGTTAGAATGATCAACTCATCACCAGCTTTGATGCCCATCAACCCGTCTGCGACTTTGGCATCCAGTTCCAGCAATGCTTGGAAACCGCCTTCGTCACCTTGTCGGGGTGCGTCCCTAAGATCAACCAGTGCGGAACGAATGACACCAATCGGTTCAAACGTGTAGTTGAATTCGCTCATCCGACTCAGGCTTTCTTATCCGGTTGCAGAGTCAAGATTGTCATGCCCGCTTTGTATGTTTTCGAGCTAACAGGCTTCAAAATTTTGGTGTCTCCACCTTCTTTGAACAGCCGTTTGCCTACACCCAGAACAACTGGACAAATCAGCAAGTCCAGTTCATCAAGCAGGTTTAGCTGCAGTAAGGACGAAACCAAGGTGCCGCTGCCTACGATGGAAATATCCTTGCCGGGTTGGTTCTTCAGGTTGTTAATGGCAGTAGTGAGATCGCCTTTTAAGAGGCTTGAATTTTTCCAATCAGTTTTATCCAAGGTCGTTGAAACCACATACTTGGTCTGATTATTCATAGCGCTGGCAATTGGATTTTCATCGCCTAAAGGCCCCCAATAAGCGGCGAAATCTTGATAGGTTTTGCGTCCCAAGAGCATTGCATCACTTGCAGCCATGCCGCTCATGATAAACCCGCCGACTTCTTCATCGGTGAAGGGCATCGACCAACCGCGCTTGTCCGGGAGGGTTGTATCCCCTTCGCCGGGTGCTTCATAAACACCGTCTAATGTGATGAAAATGCCTGCCGTTAGCTTTCGCATGATTGTTTTCCTCGCGCGGTTAGTTGAACTATCCTAATCGTATAACATTCGCAGAATAGTGTATTGTACAGAAACGACATGCCCTTAAGAGTCGGGTTAGCGGCTTGGTTTATGGCAGAGGCGCATCCAAAAATGGGATGACCGTTGATGCCAATAAGGGCGACGAAAAGATGGTGTAGTGAGTGATTCCCGGTAGAACAGCCAAGCGTGAGTTTGACATGCCTGATCCATCCCATCCGGCATCGGCTTTACCACCTCCCAGCAGTTCATAGAATTCGACCGCATGAGCAGTGCGTACACTGTCAGCATCCCCCACAACCAACATGGTCGGAGATTTAATGTTGGGAATATCCTTCGACCAATCGTAAGACTGTCGCAATAAATCGCCGAGTTTGGTCAGCAGTACAGGCCAATCTTCCGGCTTAGGGGCGATGCTGGCATAAAGCTGATACATCGGTGTTCCCTTCATCGGTTCGGCTGCCGCTGCACTCATCTGCGCCATGCCTGCCAGCACTTCTGGATACCAACCATCGCTCTTGAAGGGGGTCGAAACCAGCACCAGTTTTCGCACCACTTCAGGGTGATCAATCGCGGTTTTGAGGGCAGCACCGCCACCCAGCGAATAGCCCATCACATCAGCCTTTTCGAAGCCTAGATATTGAATCAATCCCGCAATATCATCGGCCATCGCTTCGAAGGTCATGGGACGGTCAACATCCGCCGTGCGACCGTGGGCTTGCAAATCGACCGCGATGACCTGCCGACCCTGTGCCAGCATGGGAATGACCTCGCCGAACATCTCAATCGCACCGACACCGCCGTGCAGCAGGATGAGGGGTTCGCCAGTACCATAGATTTCATAATACAAATTGATTCCGTTAACGGGCGCGTATCCGGTCTTGATAGGGGTATTCATCGCTTGGGTTCCTTCTGTAGTTGGGGATGAGGGGGTTGCATCCTGCGCGAATGCGAGAAGGGATGTTGATAATGCAAGGCCAACTGTGGCGACCAGTGGAACCAGAGTTCGTTTGAGCATGTCCGTTCTCCTCTTGTTTTGGTTGAACGGTTACAGTATCGGTTATTCAAGAGGATCTGTATTGTACAGAAACGACAGCCGTTCTTCGCGTCCTTTATCTATAATTTGGGCGGGGGTTTGTCCGACATACTGCTTGAGTGACCGGGTCAAATGGGGTTGGTCAAAATAGCCTGCTTCGAATACCGTGTCGAGGATGGATGTGCCTTGTTTGAGCAGCATGGTTGCTTGGCGCGCACGTTCGATTTGGCGGACAGTGGTATGGGTTAATCCGGTCGCCTGTAAGAAGCGGCGTTGGGTGGTGCGTAGGGACAAATCATTCGGTTCGTCCTGTAAAACGGAATCGACAATCGGGTCATGTACCAATAAACCTTCGCGTATCAGCCGTTCGACAAATGTGTCGGCATTTTCAAAGGTCGGAACTTCCCACGCCGAGCCATTCAACCAGAAAGATTGGGAGGCTGCTTGAGGCAGATCAATGTCACAATCGACAAGGGTAAGCGTGGGGAGATTGGGCATAAAGGTGCCGAGTTTAAACAGAATGCCGACGAAATCCGCATCATCCGGACTGTAAGCACGCGAGGCTTTGGTTTCCGGCCCACGCATGGTGATGCGTAATGTGCCGCGACGTTTGGTGATGACCAGTTGTGAATAATTCACCGCAATCGAGATGAATTCACCCGACTGCTCACTCCGACTGCTCCAAACGCGTTCAACTAGCGGCGAATCGGAAGGTCTTTCATCAGCCTTCAAATCCATGTATATGCTCCCGATATTGCGATCCTTTTCTACGCTAGTGTAGCATATTTGTTCTTATGGGACAAGCAAAAATTAATGAGGGATTTCATTCAAACGGGAGGTAGCAAATCGGAAACTATGAAAGCGACTCTGGTTCGTCACCGGAGCCGCTTAATTAAATTGGATTAACCGTTGTAGGCTTTTTGGAGCGTAGGCACATCGATTTTTTTCATTTTGAGCATAGCCTCCATCGCACGCCGTGACTTATCAGGATCAGGGTCGCCTAACATCTGCCCCAAGGCTCGAGGGACGATTTGCCACGATAGGCCGAACTTATCCTTGAGCCAGCCGCACATGCCTTCTTCTCCACCGTTGGCTGTGAGCGCATTCCAGAACTTATCGACCTCCGCTTGATCGACACAGTCAACGTAAAAGGAAATCGCTTCATTAAATTTGAACTGCGGCCCGGCATTCAGCGCCATAATCGTTTGTCCGTCCAATTCAAAGGTGGCGCTCATGACGGTTCCGGCTGGAACAGGCGCGCCTTCACCATAACGGCTGACGCTTACTATTTTCGAATTGTTGAACAGCGAGATGTAGAAATTCATGGCTTCTTCGGCTTGATTGTCGAACCACAGGAAAGGGGTGATCTTGCTCATTTGTACTTGCTCCTTTTGCTTTGTCGATTAGCAGTTCCTCATTACATCCACATCATAGCAAGAAGAAGAAAGAAGGTCTTGTAAAAAATGGCAAGTTATTCAGATGTGTTGGATTTGATGATTTGCGCAGGTGTTTCGCCGACCCACTGCTTGAGAGATTTGGTTAAATGGGGTTGGTCGTAGTAGCCGAGTTCGTAAACAGTATCGAGGATGGATTTGCCGTGACGGAGCAGCGCGGCGGCTTGTTGGGCGCGTTCGATCTGGTGGATGTGGTTTTGGGTCATACCTGTAGCCTGCAAGAAACGATGGCGCACGGTGCGCGGGGCAGCATCGGTTGGATGCCCTTTGAGGGCTGAGGATACGACCGGGTCTTGTATTAGTACTTCATTTTTGACGAGCCGATCTACGAACGTATCCGCGTTTTCAAAGTTTGGCAGTTCCCATGATGTGCCGTGCAGCCAGAAAGATTTACTGGAGGCATCCGGCAGGAGGGTTTCTTTGGCAATCAGGTTTTTAGCGGGTAGCTGCGGAATGAATGTGCCGAGCTTGAATTTGATCCACAGGATTTCTGCGCCTTCGCCCCAATGAGCCACGCCCGAAGTGGGCAGTGATCCGACGACTAAGGGCAAGACCTGACCGTTGACGCGCACCAGCACCATATGCCAATGACTTTCGGCGGGACGAACGGTTGAACCTTCAGCGATTGTCCAAGCACGCATGACTGACTCGACAAATGGCGAATCGGACGCGCGTTCCTCAGAAATCATGGACATAATACCGGCCTCATACGATAGCCCAACAAACCTATCTTATCCGTTATGGATGATTGCAGTAAATGATGCAACTGATTCGCACTTTTCGCATATTTCGCATTTTATCCGCTGAATTAGCAGGCGGTTATGAGGGAGCAAGCCGCTGAAACGACATTTTTGTGCGGCGGGAAACTCGGCTGCACCCGCTGAAATGACACATTTGCAGCGGATTTACGGGAGCGAACCACCGCTGTGCATTTTGTGCATTGCCGCTGCTGTAAATGCAAATGCAATTAACCACAAAGACACAGAGAACATAAAGCAATACAGAGAGTTCATGGTGATCAGTATAGCACAAAAGTTCGTGGGTGTTGGTTCGAGTTTTCAAACATTGACTTTTGGCAGAAGGGAGAATGGGGAAAGCAGGGATAAAACCATGTTCCTGTTAGTGAACAAGGGCTTGCCGGCAGCAAGCCCCTTTGGGATGAATGATGTTCGATTAGTTTTGCAGGTAGGCGCTAGTTATGGATTGTTTAGCAGTGAGCATGTCCTTAGGCGTTCCCTCGAACATGACCTGACCGCCTTTGCTTCCGCCTTCCGGCCCCATATCGATGAGCCAGTCGGCGTTCTTGATGACATGCAGGTTATGCTCGATGACAATCACCGTGTTACCGGAATCCACCAAGCGATTCATGATTTCGAGCAAGTGATCAATATCCGACATGTGCAAGCCAGTGGTGGGTTCATCCATGACATAGACGCTGCCCTTTTTATGGAGTTCGCTGGCGAGTTTGAGGCGCTGGCATTCACCACCGGAAAGGGTACTCAAGGGCTGCCCCAACTTGAGGTAGGTCAAACCGACATCGTTCATGGCTTGGAGTTTGCGCTTGACCTCTTTCAGTTCAAAGTAATCGAGTGCCTGTTCAACGGTCATGTCCAAGACGTCAGTGATCGACTTACCATTGAGCTTGTATTCCAGCACTTCTTCTTTGAAGCGCTTGCCGCCGCAAATTTCGCAGGGCGTGTTCACACTGTCGAAGGGGCCGAGGTCAGTCATTATTACGCCTAACCCTTGGCAGTTTTCACATGCCCCTTTGGAATTGAAGCTGAACAGCGCCGCATTGACCTTATTCGCAGAGGCAAAGGCTTTGCGGACATCATCCATGATGCCGGTATAGGTCGCCGGATTGGAACGACTGTTTGCGCCGACTGGCGATTGGTCGATGACCACCGCATCCGCATGTTGGGTCAAAAATACTTCATTAATGAGTGAGCTTTTACCGGAACCAGCCACACCTGTGATAACGGTCAACACCCCTTTGGGTATATCCACATTCACATTTTGGAGGTTATTTACTTTAGCATTTTTGATCGCCAGTTTGCCGTTTGCTTTGCGGAAGCTACCTTTGATTGGCACGGACATTTGCATGTGTTTGCCTGTTATGGTATCCGCTTTGAGCAAGCCTTCGTAGCTGCCTTCGTAGACAATTGTGCCGCCGCTGCTGCCTGCCTTCGGCCCAACATCGACAATATGGTCTGCCACTTTAATCACATCAGGGTCATGTTCGACCACAATGACGGTATTGCCTTTGTCGCGCAGCTTTTGCAGCAGTTCATTCATGCGGTGAACATCACGCGGATGCAAGCCGATACTCGGTTCATCGAAAATATACATCACATCCATGAGGCTGCCGCTGAGATGTTTGACGATTTTGACGCGCTGCGACTCGCCGCCGGAAAGGGTATCGGTTGGGCGATCAAGGCTGAGATACGGCAGGCCGATATCGACCAAATCTTGTAAGCGCTCGGTAAGTGCTGCGATCAACGGCGCAGCATTGACATCATTGATGGTTTTGATCACTTCGACCAG
The DNA here is from genome assembly GCA_016124855.1 of Anaerolineaceae bacterium. GTDB lineage: Bacteria > Chloroflexota > Anaerolineae > Aggregatilineales > Phototrophicaceae > CFX2. The sequence continues at coordinate 104,204 of WGMX01000035.1, forward strand.
ATCGCCAACTTCCATCGCTGCCAGTTGAGCGATGTTGTAACCATGAATTTTGCAACCGAGTGCCGCCTGACTTAAGCGGGCGCCGTGACACAGCGGACAGCGCTGCATAGTGATATAGGGTTCAACCGATTTCTGGGTGCGTTCCGACAGGGTTTTAATATCCCGCAGAATGAACTTGCGCGTGAACTTATCAACAATTCCCTCAAAGGTTATATTGATAGTTTTGTTGCCAAAGTTGGTTTTCACCTTTACGGGTTCGCTGTGCAGAAGGCGGTGCATTTCTTCATCGGTATAATCAGCCAGCTTCTTGTTTCCATCAAACAAGCCGGTTTCCCCGAGATCCATCCAGCTATCTTGAAACTGGATTGCACCTTCGTTGAGGGATTTCGACATATCCAGAAACTTGCTGAGATCAACGCCGATCTTCTGACCAATGCCGTTACACTCGGGACACATCCCCTGAGGATCGTTAAAGGAGAAGGCGTTGGAATAACCGATAAAGGGCTGTCCCACCCGCGAAAAGAGAACTCGGAGCGCCGAGTAAATATCGGTGGCTGTGCCAACAGTTGATTGTGATCCACCTCCCATACGCTTTTGGTCAACTACCACTGCCATACTCAAGTTTTCGATGGCATCGGCATCCGGTTGGGAATAGCGCGGCAAGAAATTGCGGATGAACATGCTGAAGTTTTCGTTGAGCAGGCGCTGGGCTTCGGTGGCAATGGTATCAAAGACGATTGACGATTTGCCTGAACCGGAAACGCCAGTGAAGATGGTAATCTTACGCTTGGGAATACTGAGTGACACATTCTTGAGGTTGTTCTCGCGGGCATGACGAATTTCGATATATTCTTGGGCCACAATTCTATCCTTTTCGGCTGCTCTATTCATAAACGAGGGACAACTTGACGGCACAAGCGCTATTTCGGGCTTATGCTCTATTTAAAACGGACTGGCACTGGATCAATCTAAAAGGGTAGATAACAACTTATTGCTTTTTGAGAGGGTCGCTGTCCTTATTGAACAGGAGAAGGGAGAGACTTGTAAGTTGAAAGACATCACTTAAAACCTCCTTTAAACTTCTGCGACCCGCTATGGTACTTGCCGTGAATTGGTAAATCAAGACTCAATTAGAACTTATGGGCTGTATGTGCAAGGGCGCACAGCCGTGCGCCCCTACATAAAACAATTACTTCTTAAGACGGTTAGGTTACAGAAATGCGTTTAGGCGCAGAAAAATTCGGCTAACACCGGGCCGAGCGCGGCGGGTGATACGGCGTGATCCTGCCCTTCCAGAACGCGAACTTTCACATTCGGCATGTCGGCTGCTAAGGCTTTCGCCGCATCATGGAAGAACGGTTCACTGTTTTCGCCGACGATGACCACTGCCGGTGATTGGTAGGCGTTCCATTGGCCTTTGGGCAGCGGCCTACCCGCCAGATAATCACGCGCGATCAGGCCATCATAAGCCAGCGTGTGCGCGACCTTTTCCATATCTGACCAGTCGGGCGGCTTGACACCTTCGCTAAAAGTTTGAGCCATCGGAGCGTTTTTCATCATCTGGACAAATTCCACCGGAATCAGCAAGGCTTGGGTCATGAAGATTTCAACCGCGTCACTGCGGCGACCTTCGGCTGTTGCTTCATTCAACTGCTCGACATAATCGGCTGGCAGCGGTGGACGGCTGTCATCAATGATGAAGGGCGGCTCGTACATCGCCAGTTTCTTGACCTTGTCCGGCAGTTTAGCAGCAGCTTCTAGAGCCAGTACAGCGCCCGATGACATGCCATATAAATAGGCTTGACCACCTACCGCGTCGATGAGTGCTTCGATGTCCTCAATCTCGCGTTCGACGGCATAGGGTTGGGTATCGGTGCTGTCGCCACGACCACGCCGGTCATAATCAATGACGGCAAAATCCTTGTACAAAATGCCTGCAAGCTGACCTTGAGCGGTTTTGGTGCGCGTACCTAATGCTCCGGTGACGAGGATGAGCGGCATTCCCTCGCCGTATTGGTCGTAGGCAATGCGAGTCCCATCTTTGGACGTTACCGTTTTCATGTTGTTTCCCTTTGTTGTTACTCATCGTTCGATAGTTTGAGCAGGAAAAAGGCAAAGCTGCGGCTTGATAGGGCTGCCTTTTCCCTACAATGTGACTGAGATCAATTGAGAAAGATCAGTTGGTTAGAGTTGGCGCTAACTCTCGAAGAACTGAATCAGCGCGGGTGCAATCGCATCCGGTTCGACTTCGTGGGTTTGACCCACTAAAGTGCGGTGCTGAGCATTGGGAATTGCTTTTGTCAGCGCTGCCGCTGTGATACGCATGAAGGGGAATTCACCTGCGCCGCCATCCATTATCAGCGTGGGGATAGTCAGTTTAGCGGCTTTTTCGGTTGGCACTGCGCTATCTTCGCCGACCGCAGCCGCATCGTAGGCAATGGTCGGGGCGACGGCTTCAAACATCGGCCATAATGGAATCTGCTTCATACCTTCTAGGTGTTCGGGCGGCATTCCCAACAGCATCATGAACAAGCCGACGGCATCACTGTTTCGGCCTTCAGCCAGCGTTTGTGCCAGTTCTTTTCTAAATTTGACCCACGCTTGTCTTGCGGTTTCGTCGTCGTTATAAGGCGGTTCATACATCGCCAATTTCCTGACCTTAGCCGTGCCGAGTTTGAAAGCTGCCTCGAAAGCCAATGCCGCGCCGGATGAAATCCCCGACAAGAAAGCCGAACCGCCTGCGTGGTCGATCAGCGCTTCGATGTCTTCAATCTCGCGCTCGACGGCGAAGGGCAGCGTGTCGGTGCTGTCACCGCGCCCACGCCGGTCATAGTGATAGACGGTGAAGTGCTCATTGAGCAGCGGGTAAGCCGCCAACTTGGACGTGTCGGACTCCATTGCACGCTGTTCGAATGCGCCACCGACAAGGATCAGTGCTGGCCCGCTGCCGGACTTGTCGTAGGCAATACGTGTGCCATCTTTAGAAGTAATTTTCCCCATCCTGCTACCTTCTCCTTCAACTAATGCTGCAATTTGGTTGATATAGGCGGTTCTCGCAGCCGCCCAAATTTCTTTAACGCTAAGGGTTATCATGGCCTAGCAAGTCGATACGCCAATCGTTGCAGCGTATCTGCACTCCTTTAGGGTATTCAAAGTCGCATTCACCCATCAGTTCAAAACCGGTTTTGCGGCATAAGGCATTCGAGGCCGCGTTCTCGATTTTCGGATAGGCGTGCATGAAACGGTGTCTGCCGTCTTTACGCGCTTTTTCAAACAGGGCATAAACCGCAGCAACCGCAATCCCACGTCCTTGAAATGCTGGCAGCACGCCCCATCCTGCTTCCCATACCGTCATGTCGTTCCACTCTTTTTCCCAATAACCGGCGCTGCCAGCCGTTTGGCCTTCCACCCAAATGACATACATATGCTCTGCGCCTGTATCAGAGAACTTGACATACTTTTGGTGTCGTTCGAGCAGCTTCTCATCAGTCTCTGGCCCGCCAAGATATGCCGTCATCTCCGGCGAGTTTTGACCTTGAAGAACGGGAAAATCAGCATCGGAATAAGGCTTGAGTTCGATAGCTGGCAAAGTCTTCATCAGCTATACCTCCAATAATCGGACTTTGTGGGAAAGCGCCAATTGACGCTCCCGATATATTCCAATTATAGAGCGGCCAAAATTTCATCAAGGCGGTCGTAGGATTCGTTAGAACCACTTTCCATGCCCGAACTAATCATCCCGTCACGATCGGCGACCGTTTGGAACACCGAAGAGACGATGAGTTTGGTTTTGCCTTCGGGTAGGGCTTCTAAGGTCATGGTTTCCATCAACACATGCCCCGGCATCCCTTCGAATTCGAATGTGTCGATGATACTTTCCGGCTCGACTACCGAGTGATATACCCCGTGAAAACCGAATTCGCTGCCATCCGCGCCGCGCTGAACGTAGCGCCAGAGTCCGCCGGCTTTGACTTCCATTTTGTCGACGATGGTTGTGTACTGGCGCGGCCCCCACCAATTGGGAATTTGTTTGGGATCGGTCATGACTTTAAAGACCAGTTCGCGCGGCGCATTAAACACGCGAATCATCGACATCTCGTGGGAATTCGGTTGGACGATTAATTCGGCTTTGGGCATGATCATATCTCCTTGTGATAAATACAGGTCGTTTCTTTACGAAAGTATGCCTACAAAATGAGGGGTTTATTTCACTACGCGGTATCGCAAATGCGTCACGCCTTGACCTCTTCGATCACGCCAATTTGCTCTAACTGCGGCGCTTCGTCACCATAATGCTCGAATAGACGCACACCTTTGCCTAAAATCACCGGAACGAGATCAATGGTGATTTCGTCCACGAGTCCGGCCTTGAGCGCCTGTTGTAAGGTGCTGGCGGTTCCTACATCAATATTTTTTTCACCGGCAATCGCTTTAGCTTGGTGGACAGCGCTTTCGATGCCGTCGGTGACGAAGGTGAAGGGTGAATCGGGTTTATTGGCCCAGTCCAAGGGGATGCGATGGGTCAGTACAATAACCGGCAGATCAACCGGATGCTGACCACCCCACGCGCCTGCAATATCAAAGGTTTTGCGTCCGGTAATTAGCACACCAGCCGATTTAATGCCGTGGTCGAGCTGCTTGGCGCTGGCGGCGGAAACCTTGAATTTCCATTCGCCACCGGGCATTTTATATTCGGTGTCGCCGCTGTTGTACCAGTTGAAAAGGGGTTGGCCGCCATCACCGAGCGGATTGTCGGGCGCGTCGTTCTCGCCAGCGACGAATCCATCCAGCGACATGGTCATGTTGAAGACTACTTTGCCCATATTTATTCTCCTCGCGCATCTGGCGTATCATCATCTCGTTCTTCGGGCTGTTGCAGTGTATTCAGATAATCGTCCAAGCGGTCATAGCGTGTGAGCCACAAATGGCGATAAGTCTCTAGCCACGCGTCCAACTCCATCAGCGGTTCAGTGCGGATTTCGTACCAATGGCGCTGCGCCTCTTGGCGCACCGTCACTAAGCCAGCTTCCCGCAGTACCCTCAAATGTTTGGACATCAACGGCTGGCTGGTACCGAGCGCGTCAACCAATTCCCCCACTAATCGGGGGCGTTCGCGGAGCAAATCGAGAATACGTCTTCGTGTTGGCTCGGCCAGCGCTTCAAATGTTGTTGCCATAGAACAAATATACACCTTTTGTATATAACTGTCAAGTTATATAACCAATTGGTTATTAAATTGATCCGGTCATGGATTCGTTCGAGCGAGGAAGAGATTATACAAAGGCAGGAAACAAGAGGGGTATTTTTCTATATGGGAAAAGGCGCGACGTCGCCACAATACCCTTTAGGGACTGCGGTGAAGTACAGTTCAGAGTCCAGTCCATACCGATAACCGGTTTCATACAAACTGACCAACTTAATGGACTTTTTTAAAACATATTGTACAATGATTGAACCACTCGATAACTATCCATCAGGAACAAATCCATGATCATTGGCATCCCAAAAGAAATTAAAGACAATGAATATCGCGTCGCTCTTCCCCCCAACGGTGTTCGCGAACTGGCGCGGCATGGTCACCGTGTATTAGTGCAAACCGCAGCCGGTGCGGGAAGTGCTTTCAGCGACGAAGAATATGTGAAGGCAGGCGCAAATATCGTCCAGAGCGCGGCGGAAGCGTGGGGCGATGTGCAAATGGTGCTTAAGGTCAAAGAGCCTCAACCGCAAGAATACGGTTTTTTGCGGGATGATCTGGTACTGTTCACTTATCTGCATCTGGCAGCCGATGAACAACAAACTCATGCCCTGCTCAACAGCGGCGTAACGGGCATTGCCTACGAAACGGTCGAGGATGCCAAAGGTCAACTACCGCTGCTGCAACCGATGAGCGAAGTTGCCGGACGGATGGCGACCCAAATTGCTGCCCAATATCTGGAAAAACCGGAAGGTGGACGCGGTATTTTGATGGGTGGCATTCCGGGGGTGAAGCCTGCACATGTGGTTATTCTTGGCGCGGGTACCGTCGGCACTCACGCCGCGATGATCGCGCTGGGTATGGGCGCGCGGGTGACTTTGCTGGATGTCAACATGGACCGGCTGCGCTATTTAGATGAAGTCATGGGCAGCAAAGGCCGGCTGACGACTCTCGCTTCCAACGAAACCAATATCGCTGAAGCGGTTACAACTGCTGATGCCGTCATTGGCGCGGTTCTCGTGACGGGTGCGCGTGCGCCGCGTCTGGTTACTCGCGAAATGCTGCCGACGATGTATAAGGGAAGTGTGATTGTGGATGTGGCGGTTGATCAGGGCGGGTGCGTGGAAACCACCCACGCCACTACCCATAGCGACCCGATATATTTTGTTGACGGCGTGCTGCATTACGGTGTCGCCAACATGCCGGGTGCTGTGCCGCGTACTTCCAGCTTCGGTCTGGCGAACGCTACCTTGCGCTACATTTTGAAAATAGCTGATGTGGGTGTTCATGACGCGCTCAACAAGGATGCTGGTCTGGCAAAGGGTTTGAATATCTATAAAGGCACAGTCACACATCCGGCTGTCGCCAATACCTTCAACTTGCCACTGTCCGAGATGAACGAACTCGTCGTCGCCTAAACCCCATTTATGAATAGACATCGAAAAGGAGTGCCGCGCGGCACTCCTTTTGTTTGGTATGACTTGTTTACGTGCTTGTTGTTGGAGTCGCGGTTCCCGAAGGACGTGTACCGTTTGGCGGTGGGCCACCGGGGCCACCTTGACCGCCAGCAGGCCCACCCGCGTTACCGGTTTCTACTGGTGTGGTTGAAAGGTCGAGCGCGATATAGAAGGTGGCCTTATAGCCGCCCAGGGTTTTGTCATCGTTCTCGACAATATCTAGCGTCAAGGTTTCGCCGTCATCCGCATAAATACCATCATCGGCGTTCAGCATATCGCGACCGGTGTGGCTCGAATACGGCTGTTGAGCATAAATCTTGTCGGTCATGTCCTCATCAAAGAACAACTGTGATGTGAACTCATAACCGGAGTCGGAAGCCGGATCCGTGCGGATTTTGAAGTGGATGTGTACGGTACGCCCGCGATACCAACCGGGGTAAATGGTTATGAATTTCGCCGTTCCCAGATTATCGGTTACTTGATAACCACGCAGGAATTTCTTACCGGTGTTATCCACACCTTGAGCATTCACGTCCGAATAGTTACCCAGTGCATCGCAGTGCCAGACATCAACCTGTGCGCCTTCCAACGCTTCGCAGGTATCGCCGTTGACCTGCGTAACCTGAAAGACCAGTTGCAGCGGGACACCTTCGACCATGCTGCCATCCGACGGCTCGATGCGAATATCGGAACGGTTGAGCATTTCATCCACGAAGTACGGGCCTTCGGTTTTGGCAGGCTTGACTACGCAGCTTGGCAGCGCGGTTCCAACCGGAGTGGCGGTGCTGGTCGCTTGCCCAATCCGCAAGTTTTTAAATCCTGTACCGACGAAAAATGCTGCCCCCGCACCGCCTAATAACGTTAAGACCTCGCGACGAGATAGGATGCGGCCAATGGGCTTATCGTCATCGTGTAAATCGAGTTCATGCTTTTTCATTTTCGTTTCCTCCCAAAATCATCTACAGCTTGAGTGCTGTAGGATTACCGGTAAATGCTGATATGACATTGCGGCTACTTTAAGGGATAGATGTTCAGAAGTTATTGGGATTTGATAAGCAAGCTGTGAAGTTTACAAACATGACCTTTTATCATTGGTGTCTATGAATTGAAGTATTGGCGACCTAGCTTGTTCTAAATTGGTCGCCCTTGAAATAATCCTCCATCACATCCATCCATTGTACAAGGCCGCGCCATTGACCAAAGGGCTGATAATAAGCGGTGATTTCCTTATCGTCTTTGGCGGCGATGCCATTGTTGATACTGTCCTTGTAAACGGTTCGGCAAACGCTATCGGTCGCCAATCGGTCAAAATGTCCGAGCAGCTTGAGCATGGTTCCGGCGGCATAATCACCAAAGCCTTTGAGCGCTTTAACACGCTTATAAACCTCGTCAGATGGCAAATCAGCATCGCGCCATGATTCGACTTCCAATTCGCCGTTGGCGATGCGTGTGGCAAGTAAGTGCAGATAATCACCGCGATAACCGGCCTTCACATGGGCATTCAAGTCTTCGACGGACATGCTGGCGAGCCGCTGCGGCGTGGGGAATGCATGACCGCCTCCGGTATAAGAATCACCCAAAGTGACAACACGCTCGGTCATCTGGATGGTCATTCGCCAAGTGGTGTTTGTGGTAAAGAGAGTCTTAACCAAATCTTCCCAAACCGTCGGTGCAGAGAGTAAACGGCCTGCGCCAAGCTGTTCGATCCATGCGTAGCGCGGATGCTGGCTAACCAGCGCGTAAAAATCGGTGAGGTTGCGGTCGATTTCGAGGCTGCGACTTAGACCACGACTGATCTCCATAATTTGAGTCTCGGTGAGTGAGTCGATACCTTCGACATACACCGTGATTGAACCGGCTTTGGCTTCGGCAGCGGGCATGGTTAAGCGGACAACCGCGCCATCACTTAACTGATGAATGCGTTGGAGTATGCGCATGGCTTCATCACAGCGAAAGGGTGGCAAATCACACCATCCGTGACTGACGACTGAAGGCCAAAAGCGAAAATCCGGCGGCGTGGGGAGGTTGAAGCCGGGCATAAAAATTTCCTTCTGTTGGGGTGAGCCGCACCACATTTTAAGTGCATGCAAACCAGAAAAATATCCGTTTCATGTTGAGTGATGGACTGTTCGATTCTATTACAATTCTAAGAGATTCTCCCCTGTTCTGTAATGCTTCCATAAGATTGTCCGTCTATACTGCATAGCGTAATGATTTAATGAAAGGTCAAGATGATGAGTTCACAAACTGAGGTCGCCACGCTCGCGGGCGGTTGTTTCTGGTGTTTAGAGGCGGTTTACGATCAACTGCGCGGTGTTGTCTCGGTCGAGTCCGGTTATATGGGTGGAACGGTCGCTAACCCTAGCTATCGCGCGGTTTGCACCGGTACGACCGGTCACGCTGAAGTCGTGCAGATCACCTACGATCCAACACAGGTGAGCTTCCAAGATTTGTTGGATGTGTTCTTCGTCATCCATGACCCGACGACTCTCAACCGTCAGGGCAATGATGTCGGCACACAGTACCGCTCAGCAGTTTACTATCACACGCCGGAGCAGAAGGACATCGCAGAAAAGACGATTGCGGCATTGAACGCCGAACATCGTTGGAACGGCCCGATTGTGACCGAGGTTACGCCTGCCGATAAGTTCTACATCGCTGAAGATTATCATCAGGAATACTTCGCCAATAACGCCAACCAGCCTTACTGCCAGTTCGTGGTTGCGCCCAAGGTCGCCAAGTTCCGCAAGTACTACATGGAAAAGCTCAAGGCGTAAGACAAAAAGCATTTTTATCGCAGAGACGCGAAGGATGCAGAGATCGCAGAGTAGGGGGTTTGCCGCTGGCAAGCCCCTTTTTGTTCACCTATTATTTATTCGAATGTGATTTCGGCGGTGGGTTTGATTTTGGCGAACGCGCGCTGGGTGGCGTTGGTATGCCGGATAATTTGATCGGCGGTTAACACGTCGTTGTCCATCGTGGAATGGGCATCACTAGCGATGGTGACATTGTAGCCACGTCCGTAAGCGTCACGGCTGGTTGAATCCACGCACATCTCGGTTTGCATCCCGCTGAGTACCAGCTTTTTGATGCCTTTTTCCTCCAAAACCTGCTGCAAGTTGGTGTCTTGAAAGGCAGACGGATTAAACTTTTGGATAATGGTTTCTCCGGGCTGCGGCGCAATCGATGGATGAATTTCATGTTCAGGTTTGCCGGGAACCAGCGAACCACCCCATTGAGGGTCTTCGTTGTGCTGCACGTAGATTACTGGAACACCGCTGCTGTGGGCATGGTCGATCAGGGTCTTGACCTGCTTCACCAGACGTTCAGGTTCGAACGCACCTTCATCAAACAGCCCTTGCTGCATATCAATCACCAATAATGCGGTATCACCCGCCATATTGAACCTCCTCGCTACAGAATTTATGTTCGCTTGTAAACTATACATCACAACAGTAGATGATACAAATGGTCTGCGTATCGATCAGTTGTGCACATAGTGGGAGACTGGAGAACTTACAGCGATTAATTAGTACATAGGATATAATAGATTAATTATTTTTTAGTGGTATGGAGGGTCATATGAATATTCAACGGCTGTGGCTTACGATCATCATTTTGATCTTTTCTACTATTCATGTTGTTGCTGCCCAAACCGATCCCAAACCCATAGAGGTACAGGTTAAAGCCCCTGACGGATTAATGCTCGTCGGGGATTATTAAGCGCTTCTAGGCGATGCTATTTCGGACAAAGGCGCACCTGCTGTCCTGCTCATGCATGAATTTACTGCGAAACGGTCAAACTGGGAACCGATTATCGAGCCGCTGCTTAACGCGGGCTATCAGGTATTGAACGTCGATTTACGGGGACATGGAGAAACAGGCGGCGACATTGATTGGCAATATTGGGTTGATGATTGGCAGAAATGACCCGTTTTCGGCGGATTGCTCGGCTAAAGCTGCGGCGATTTTGGCGAAGGGACTGACGCCGCCAAGATTGCCAATCGGTAGATAATCTCCAGCTATGAGTCGCCAGCCAACAGTCAAAGATGAAACCACATTCGACACAATAAGCGAATCATGCGGCGAAAGCAGCAACAGCGGCGAGAAATGTTGTTGATGCTGTTGTTGCAGTTGAGAATCAGTGATTTTTGTCTCATTTGCAACGATAGCGGTTGTTAAGGTGCGCAGGCGGGATTGGTTTTGAGGGTTTGCCAACAGCAACCGCCCTGATGTCTATTGTATTTGATATGAAGGACGAATGGGTTACATTTTGGAAAAACATTTTGTAACTCTTTCGCAGGTTTGGCGCTAACCATTTTGAGAGAGTAGAAGTGTTAAGCAGGTTGGGAAGTGGTTGGAAATCGGTAGAGAAGGTTTGAAAATAGGGTGGTGGCCCTATGGAGAGTTGATAAAGAGAGGGACGAGAGATAAGAGTTCATAAACAGACCAGAGATGGCCGGTCAAACCAGCGACCATAGCAGGGGAACGGGGTGTCCAACGATGACCGGGGATG
>WGMX01000040.1 GCA_016124855.1 Anaerolineaceae bacterium
ACTCGCGCTGGGATTGACTGCCGCTTTGAAACGCAAACCGGATGGTTCTTATGTTCGTCGTTGGAGCTTATTTCGGGAGGGGCGACAAGCTTTTTTAGCGCTCGCTCCTCCCGCTTGATTTTTACTGTCGCCCCCTCAGCCCATAGCAACAGGGGAAGGGGCAATACGGTAGACGCAGGCAATTTTCAAGAGAACGTTTTAGTCGACGGCATCGATGAGCTTGGAACGTCCGCCGCCGCCAGCGTTATAGACGAGTGCGCCGCTGGCTGCGAACGCTTTATACACCTCAATCGCTTCGTCTGTAAGAACGTTGTTGATGACTTCGATGCCGCGTTTTTCCAGTTCTTTGTCCCATTCGGGATGGATAGGGCCTTCATCAAAGCCGGTGATTTTTTCCAGTTCGGGGCCGCTGCCCGCAATGGCTAAGGATTTGATGCCTGACCAGATGGTCGCGCCGTAGCACATGACGCAGGGTCGCCAATTGACGACGAGTTGATAGACTGGCATCCCCGGCATTCCAAGGTCGTAGGTTTCGAGGATTTGTTGGGCGACGGAAAGTGTCGTCACCTCGGCGTGTGCGGATGAGCAGTTGGAGGGAATGACACGATTGACACCGATGACAACGAGTTTGCCGGTGTCGCGTTCGAATACACCTGCGGCGAAAGGGCCGCCCGTGCCATTTTCAAAGTTCAGGCGCGAGAAGCGGATCACATGGCGCATCCGGTCTTCTAATGAGGATATGTGGCTTGGGAGACGTTTGTTTTCTTCAATGGCCCAGTCTGGCAGCGAAATGGTAAATTCCATTGTTGTGATCCCCATTTGTAAGTTCTTGAAAGGAATTAGAACCCTCCCCATAAACGAGGGAGGGAGCAAAGATCAGTTTTCTGATAACTTCGAGATTTTACGATAGTGTATATGGTGTGAGAGTTTGATAGGTTATTGACTGCTTGTCAAGCGCAGTAATCTACAGACTTGCGCCGGTGATGTCGTTAAAGTAACGTTCAAAAGGTTTCATGGCTTTGCAAACGGCTATGAAATAGGTGGCAAAATCGTCTTTTAGCACATCCGCGTCATCCAATTTGTGAGAAGCCAAGAACTGCTTGCGCTTGAGGAGATCAATCGCGGGGTGATCGGCGGCGTAACCTTTGGGCGCGGTCTTAAGCGTTTCGCCTTCCAGCGTGCCAAAGTATTTTTTGAAATCGGCATGATTGACGATTGCATTCAGCTTTTTACCGTTATCGGAGTCAATTGCTGCGCGGATAGCCTTGGTGTGTTCGGGCAGTGGGGCGTAGACTCCGCCAGCGATGAACGAGTTACCCGGTTCAATATTCAGATAGTAACTGCGTTCGCTGGTTTTGCGTCCGCCATTACCGATGAGCGCACCCATATTGAGTTTATAGGGCGTTTTATCTTTGCTGAAGCGCACATCACGGTTGATGCGGAATAAGCAATCTTTGGCGGTGGTTTTGCCGAGGTTTTCGACAGGCGCAAAGTGGGCAATGATGTCTGTGATGAGTTCTTCCATGTTGGCGCGGGCTTGGTCGTAGCGCTTACGGTTTTCGTCGAACCACGTTTTGTTATTGTTGAAGCGCAGTTCTTCCAAAAAATCGAGTGTAAATTGCAGGTTTTGCGGCATAGCTCATCCTCTCGATTATCCCGCAGGTTTAGTGGCAGGTAAGCCTTCTTGAGTGACACGCGGCGGCAAAATGGCAGTCGGTGACGGCGTTTGGGTAATGGTTGGGGTCAAGGTTAGCGTCGGCGTTTTGCTCGGCGTAAAGGTTATCGACGGCGTATAGGTGACGGTTGGCGTCGGCGGTTCGGTTGGCGATGGTGTAAAGGTCAGCGTTGGCGTGAGCGTGTTGGTGGGTGTCGGGCTAGGGCCGGGCGTGATGGTCGGGGTAAGGGCGGCGACGGTGGCACCGACATCAATCGCTGAAGTTGGCGGAACGGTTGCCGTAAATTCAGATGTTGGCTCGAAACCGGGTCCTGAACTGACCTGTACGTTGGTGAGGGTGAAGGTTATATCCACCTGTTGACCACGACCACCAAAAATGGGCTGCTCTTTGCCGTTATAGATGACTTTAAGCGCTTCGGCATTTGCGGCAGTTACGACGACATTGGTCTGCGCGGCAAAATCCGGCAGCTGCTCGCCGGGGCGGGCCAGACCCACAAATTTTTGTTCGCCGTCGGCTGTGACGCGCATCCATGTACGCTGGGTTAGGGCAATGGTGACTAATATCCCTTTGCCAGTATAGTTGGGCTGCAATACGATGACCTGTGTTGGCAGCGGCGCGGTGGTCGGACTGGGAACAAGGGTGAAGGTGGGCGAAGCAGGGAGTTGGTTGAGGATGCTGCTATCAACTGTATCCTGCGCTGGACGGGCTTGGCTTAACAGTTGAGCGACGACGAACACGATTACGGCAACTGACGCGCTTGCCAACAAGAACATGACAAGCGCATTTACCAAACCTCTACGGCGGGCAGGGCGATCCAACATGGATGGCACGGCAGGCAGCGATGGATTGGTATCCGTGATTTTGCGTGGCGCCATCGGGATTTGGGGCGAAGTCTGTGTTTGACGTGTACTGCGACGCCGGCGGGGATTGGTGGCTTCTTCTAATGCCGATTCGTAATAGGTGACGACGCGATCATCATCAAGACCGAGATAGCGGGCATAGTTGCGGATGAAGCCGCGCGTTTGCACGTTTGTGGCATCTGAGAAGGTGAACTGCCCTAACTCAAATGATTCAAGAATACGCCGCCGAATTTTGAGCGCGTGTTCGGCATCTTCCAGCGTAATTTCTTTGGTTTCGCGGCTTTCGCGCAGGTAGCGGCCTAACGCCTGTGCATCCATCCGGTGCGTCGCCTCCTTAAAAGCTGCTCAGGGGGACAGGTTGCAGTGTATGTTCAGGCAGATTGGGAGGAGTGGTTAAAAATAAACAGCCCCGAAAACGGTCAGACCGCCGGGGCAAGTATATAACCACCCATCGGTTGAACTTATTCGGCGGCGGGTTCCGCAGCAGGTTCGACATCTGCCGGAGCAGCTTCCGCTGGCTCGATTTCAGCACCTTCGAGCGTGACCACTGGCGGCGCTTCGGTCTTGCCAGCCAGATAATCTGCCAGTTCATCTTCGCGCACGACAACCACTTTGAGTGTGGGGGACATTTCTGAACCCAAACGAACGGGTACATAGAACGTGCCGATTTCGCGCAGAGCTTGTTGGCTGATGCGGCGGCGGTTGATGTCGATGCCGGTTTTCTTGTTCAGCTCGTCAGCAAGATCAGTGGTGGTGACGGAACCGAACAGCTTGCCAGTGTTGGCGGCGCGGCGACCAAAGACCAGTTCCACACCGTCGATCTGGCGGGCAAGTTCGTTTAAGCGATTTTCCAACTCGGCTTTACGGGCAGCGGCGGTGGCACGAAGCCCTTCAGCCTTCTTGAGTTCACCGGGTGTTGCTTTGACAGCAAGCTTCTTGGGAATGAGGTAATTGCGTCCGTAGCCATCGGCAACGTCTACGACTTCGCCAGCCACACCTTGCTTATAAACATCAGAGAGCAGTAACAGTTTCATCAGGAACGTCCTTCGTCAAATTCGAACCACCTCGAGCAAGGCGCGTTTTGACCAGCTAATCTATACGGTTAGAAAGGGCAATTATAAATGGAGGGAGCAACCCTGCCAAGTGTGAATCATCGGTGCGAAAATACAATTAAACCGCAAAGGCGCAAAGTGTGCAGAGCGCGCCGAGTAATATTTGGTGCGGAATCGGGCTTCACAACCCCTAACCGAATTTCTAGTTGTGACATCGAAAGAATACTTCTAGACTTTTGTCATCGAAAACAATGATCGGGGGATTTGGACATGACCGTTTCTCAAGTGCCACAGGATTGGTCACCGGGTGGGGAGCCAGTTACGGATCCATTTTATGCACAGGTTGACCATGTGCTGCAAGTTACGGCGGGCGTGGCACGTGAACTCATCGGCGCTCATCAGTCGGCGGCGGCGCTTATCCTCAGCGGAGATTGGTCAGGGGCGCGCAAATATTTTTCGTTATCCGATAAATATGCTCAATGGCGGGAATATCGAGCGGCAGCCAGTGGATATGGGACACACGGGCTGATTGTGCAGAAAAATGAGTCCTTGCGATTGACACAAGCTGAACTGGAAGCGCATCCGTCATGGAAGAACTTTGCAAATGAGGCAAGCAGCCATCCGCCCATGCGCGGTTGGTTGGCCGTGCCGTTGATTGGTCACGATCAGCGGAATTATGGGTTGCTTCAGCTTTCGGACAAATATGACGACGACGAGTTTAGTGCTGATGATGAGACTCGGTTGACTTTGTTGGCGGATTTGACGGCTGCGGCTCTGGATGCGCTTTGCCGTTTGTATCCCGATCATGGGCTTGGACACGCCGCCGAAGCCTGAGATGGTTTGAGCGTTGTGTATCTGTCTTCAACCCTCACCCGAATAGCTCTGCCTCAGGGCGAGGGACTTGAGGCAAATTTATCTTGAACGACTCAAGATTAGGGACTGTGATGGAGTAGAGTTTAGGGAATGATGAGAGGTGCGACCAGCAATTGATGCGACGCTGTTGGATGAAGCATAATGTAAACTTATTCCCATATATCACACCTGTTGATCGGCATCACATTCACCTATGAATACTCCAACTGGTTCTCGTTTCGGATACCATCACCTGCTTGCGCTGGTATTGGTTTTGTTCAGTTTTTTTATGACGGCACTCGTCAGTGACCGTGTATTCGAACATGTGCCGCATCTTGAAGATGAAGTGGCTTATCTGTTTGAGGCCAAGCTGCTAGCAAGCGGACATAGTGTAATTCCATCACCTACGCCTGCCCGTCCATTCTGGCAGCCGTTCGTGGTTGATTTAGGCGGCAAGCGCTTTGGTAAATATCCGTTAGGATGGCCCGGAACGCTGGCAATTGGTGTGGCGGCAGGGCAGCCGTGGTTGGTCAATGCGCTGTTGGGCGCGTTGACGGTGGCATTGGTTTACCGCTTGGGCAGTGAAGTATTTAATGTAGATACGGGTATGATCGCGGCGGCTTTGACTGCGTTTTCGCCGATGGCTTTGCTGCTGAACGGGACGCTGATGGGACATACGGCGGCATTGTTTAGCTCGATGCTGTTTATCTATGCCTACTGGCGGATTGAACGTGGAAAGTATCGTTTGCGGTGGGGAATTGTGGCGGGTTTGGCGTTGGGTATGACACTGATTAACCGTCCGTTGGCAGGGGTAGCCGTGGCTGCACCGTTCATTGCATGGAGCGGTGTGCGACTGCTGCAAGCCTTTTTGGTAGATTGGAAACAACGCAATTCGGTCGAAGTTACAACCTCACCCCCTAGCCCCCTCTCCGTGTACAGAGAGGGGGAACAAACCCCTGAAACTCCAGTGAGTCAACCTCAATCACGTACATTGATGCAAACTTACAGCAGTTTGATTTATACGTTAACTCCGTTGGTTTTGTTGGGGATATTCACCCTGATTCTGGTGAGTGTGATTCCGGCGTATCAATATGCGGCAACGGGTGATTCGCGAACGAATTTGTACTTATTGGTTTGGTCGTATGATCGAATCGGGTTTGGAGAGGGCTACGGCGCACACGGGCATACGATTGAGAAGGGCATCCGGCAAACACGTTGGGATTTGTCGATGACCGCATCGGATTTATTTGGCTGGCAGACGGGCAGCATGTTTGGGGCAGATAACCAGATTGATCCTAAACTCAAAGATCACTTGTTGAATCAAGGGGATTACTGGCCTCCATCCCCTTCGTTTGGGGTGACATTGCCTACCGGGAACAGTATTGAAATCCCGTTTATCGGCCTGAGTTGGGTGCTGCTGCCATTTGGATTATTACTGGGTTTCAAGCATAAATGGTGGTGGTGGGCGGTTTGGTTGGCTTTTGGTGGGTTGTTACTGATCGAGACAACCGGTTTACCCAGTGCGACAATTAGTGATCCTACTTTTTCGTTGGCGTGGATGGGCGGGTATGTCGTTTGGATGGCGATACCCTTTTTGTTCCTCGTATTTTTGAAACCTGATCGCCAAATCACTTGGACATGGCTGCTGCTGGCGGTTATTCTGAGTTTGATTGGTTTGCATTTCACCTATTGGATTGGTTCACAGCGCTACAGCACCCGTTATTATTTTGAGGCATTAGGGGCGTTTGCTTTGATCAGCGCTGTTCCGTTGGCGTGGCTCATGAAGCATACAGGACGTTTGCCGGTTTATATTGTGTTGGTGGCGATGTCGATTTACAGCCTGTATGCCTACAGCCAACCGCGCATCGACGTGCTTTATCGATTCAATTGGATTAGTCCACAATTGGTTGAGGCGGTTGAGCAACGACGAGAACCCGATCGCAAAGTGTTAGTGTTGGTCAGCGGACAAGATGTGCGCTGGCGTGCCTATGGCAGCTTGACAGTCAAAACTAGCCCATTGCTTGACAGCGATATTGTAGTGGCATGGGATACCGGCGCTAATGGTGTGCGCGATTCCATTTTGAAGATGTTCCCTGACCGTCAGGTAATTGAGATGACGGCGGCAGCCAATAAGAGCTGTTTCGTAGACAAGCCAAGTGAATGCTATGGCGAAGGGGTTGATGCAGTCGTGACGCAGGGATGAATAATTTCAGAGGGCGCACGCCATGCGCCCCTACAAATGATTTTATTTCAAGGTGTCGAGAATATTTTGTCGGGCGCGGTCATATTCAGTTTGCGAGATCAGCCCCGCGTTCTTGGCATCTTCAAGTTGTTTGAGGCGCGTTGATAAATCAGCCGATGATGAGGCTTTCATATCGCGCGCTTGCTGGATAATTTGATTAAGGTCAATGCTGTCGCCGGACTTTGGAGAGGTGTAAGTGGTGGTATAGACGGTTGGCGCTCCACCCACTACGCCAAAACTGTCGGCTCGTGAGCGACGACGACCAATCAGTAGGCCAATAATGGCTAGGACTACCCCAACGACAATCAATGTCGGATAAATGACAAATGATCCGATCTGTGAAAGTACGTTGTCAAATAGGCCACCGACTTGCCCAACAAGCCCGTTTGCAAATTCTTCGGTCACATCCCGTTTCTGTCCCTCGCTGTTGACGCAGTACATGGTGACGCTGCTGGCATAGCCTTGACCGGGTGTATATTGAGAAGCGCCTTTACTCTCTTCCAGCTTTTCGCCGGGTTTGCAGAGCTGCGCCTCACGCGCTTTGGCATCAGTGGCAAGCTGCATGGTGCTGCCAAAGGTCGTTCCCATAAAGGATTGGCTGGCTCGCACGATTCCAAAAATGCCAAAGCCGATCATCACCACGCCGATTAACGCTAGAAGTCGTCCGAACATATTTAGCCTCCGTTAAAAAGTGGAACCCGTTTCCTCAGTATAGAGGCGGTCAACTTCATGACGCAAGCGGGGGATGCTATTTGAGTCCGGGCGCAAACTGTGTGATGAATTGTTGGACTAGGCTGTTACCGATGACTCCAATTATCAAGCCGATGACGCTGAGAATGGCGACGTTGCGCCAATCGTGACTATCGAATTGGAAACGCGACGCAGGAGAAATGAAATTACTGGGTCGTTGGGCTGAGGTGACGCCGGTATTTAAGAGTGTCCCCAAGTCTTCGGTTTTCATGCGGATGTCGTAATAGATCAGAGTGAAGGCGATAGGCGAAATAGGAACGATAAAGATGCTGAGGATGTCGCTAATGATTTGAACGACGAGAAGGCGCAGATTATTGTTCATCGTGGTTGCTATGCCATCGATCAAACTGGTGATTATGCTGCCTAAAATACTGCCGACCAAGAGCGAAATCAACACGGTAACAAGGCTAATCCCCAAGACTGCCCAAAAGCGGCGCTTGCCCAATGACCATGAGCGGTTGAAGGCTGCTGAAGGACCAATATTTTCCAGCGTCAGCACCGGAAACATGAGGGAAGAGGTGGCAACGATAATATGAATTAGAAGGCCGCTGAAGATTAAGGCTGGAGGGAACAAAATGACCAGAAACAAGATAAAAGCGGCCATCAATGCGACGACGAAACCGATTAATATGACACCGCAACCGATCTGGGTAAAACGACTGCTCACCCCACTGAAGGCCTCCCCGATAGAGAGTTTATGCCCGAAAAGATATTCCGAGACTAAATAGGTGAGCGGAGCGGTGATTAGAATCGTTTCCAGCAAATTGAGCAAACTAAGCAGTAAAGCCGACATATCCGGCGCGTCACTGACGGCTGTTGTCGTCGTGAGGATGGCCGGTGGATTAGGCGAGATAATGATATTGAGGAGGCTAATGGGAATGGTCACGAAGGCAACGAGGCCGATTATCACCATGAAGTTTTCGCGGTAAATCTGAAAGGTGCGATTGATGAGTTCAGGAAAACTGAAGGTCATCGGTTGACGAGGCGTTGGTTCCATCGAGCAGGTCTCCTAATGGTTAATCTATAACCATGAAGTTTGAATGTTTATAAGTATTGTCCTGTTTTGAGAGAAATGCTATGTAGAGGTGACCGATTAAATGATGAAAAGGTTAACGATTGTTACAGACGGAGGCATGATAGCCTGAATGCAGTGAATGATAATTTCCCAACGGGAGTTATTTTATGAAACACCGATGGATGATATTTCTCTTTTGGCTGCTCGTGCTATCTGGTCAAGCAATGGCGCAAAATGATGCTCATGGCCCTTATGACATTGGATCACCGACGTTGACCAAGCTTTATGTCGCACCAACAGGTGATGATAACCACGATGGAAGCTCGCCAGAGCAAGCGCTGCGAACGATTGATGCGGCTTGGAGTCGCATTCCGTCGGGCGAGGAATTGACCAGCGGTTATCATATTTTGATTTTGCCGGGAAGGTATACGGCGGAGCAAGCACCGAATTACTGGGAGAGTCGTTACGGTACGGCTGAACATCCGATTATTGTTGAGGCTGCCAACGGAAAAGACACCGTCTATCTGCCTTCGATCAATATGTATGATGACCGTTATGTGTACTTTATCAACCTCAATTTAGAAATCGGCACGGACGCTTTTCACTGTGAGAAGTGCGACCATTTGCTGCTGCGTGGGAACAAAATTGTGGGCGCGAATCCTGCCACTTACAACGGGCAGGAAACGGTCAAGGTTAACCAATCTCAATATGTATTTGTGGAAGACAACGATATTTCTGGCGCATGGGATAACGCGGTGGATTTCGTGGCGGTGCAGCACGGGCATTTCTTGAACAATAAAATTCACAACGCGGGCGATTGGTGTATGTACCTTAAAGGCGGCTCGGCCTATTTTTATATCGCTGACAATGAATATTACGACTGCGGGACGGGCGGCTTCACAGCGGGACAGGGTACGGGTTACCAGTTTATGAGCGCCCCGTTTATCCAATATGAGGCTTATGACATCAAGTTTGTGAATAATTTTATCCATGATACACAAGGCGCAGGTGTTGGTGTTCAGGGTGGGTATAACATTCTGATGGCTTACAACACGATGGTTCGTGTGGGAGCGCGCAGTCACGTGATGGAGTTTGGGTTTGGGTCACGAAGCTGCGACGGTCAAGGAAATGAGGAAGGACATGAACGCTGCGACCAATATACGGCAGCGGGCGGTTGGGGAAACAATGCGCCAGCCGACGGTTCGAACTTCGTGCGTATTCCGAATCGTAATGTATTTGTCTACAATAATGTGGTTTATAACCCTGACGGATACCAGAGTGCGTATCAACAATTTTTTGTGGCGGGCGCATTTAGTGGTGCAGAACAAGCCGGTTCGAATGTGCCAAGTCCAGCCAAGTCGGATGATAACCTGCAAGTGCGCGGGAATATTATTTGGAACGGTGACACGAATATGCCATTGGGGATTGAAGATGAGGCGGCGGGGTGCCAGCCGGATAACCCAACTTGTAACGCGACACAATTGAGGGTGGATAATGCGATTAATATGATTGATCCTACTAGCCGTGCGGGTCTTAATATCGCGATTCCTGATTTCACATGGGATGTTCCTGTGCCCATTGGTGATGTGAGTAATGCCGTTGGGCGTTTAATTACCAATGAAGCATTAACAGGCACATTATCGATTGCCGCGCCCATGCAATTGACAGCCGTTTCACCAACGGGTGTGCCGACTGAAACGATAGAACAGATCATTACCGTAACGCCAACGATAGCCGTTATTCCAGCTAATCCACCGATAACTGCGCTGACTTTGCCAGCTGGCCCAATTACGTTGGTGACATTGGGTGACAGCTTGACCGAAGGCGCGGAAGATAATGCCGAGCTAGGTGGGTATCCGGGACGGCTGATCAAAATGGTGCAAGCGCTGCGTCCCAATTCGACTGTTTTGAATCTCGGTCATTCGGGTTGGAGTTCGGACGCTTTGATTAATGGCGATCAAGGGTTGCCGAGCGAACTCGATCAGGCTGAACAGGCAATTAAGTCAGCGGTTGGGCAAGGTCAGCCTGCTGTAGCTTTAGTCTGGATAGGCAGCAATGACCTGTTTTATCTTTATGGCTACAACAATCCCGATGAGGTTGGTGAACAGGCTGATTTAGAAAATTATGGCCGCAATCTGGATACGATTTTGGGACGGCTAACATCGGCTGGCGCGAGGGTAATGATCGCCCAATTGGATGACCAGTCATTGCGTCCGGTGGTCACACGGGGCGAGGCATTCCCTGACATTAGCAAGGATGAAGTGGCGATGATGTCCGCGCAGGTCAAACGCTATAACAATGTGATCGCGGAAAAAGCCGCAGGTTACGGCGCGATGGTGGTCGATTTCTTTACTACGACGATATTTACGGATGCGACAACCTTAGCGGATGACGGTAATCATCCCAACGCGGCGGGTTATGATGTGGTGGCGGGAATATGGTTTGAAGCGCTTAAGCGGATTCTTTAAATACGGATTTCAAAACAGATGGGCAGCCGCGCACCGCAACCAGATTAACCGAATTCGGTCCTGATAACCGATGAACATGCCAGATATTCGTTTGGTCTTGGTCGGAAGGGTCGTCAGTAGGCGAACGTAGATTCGTTCACCTACTGCTTTTTAGCCGAGGTTAACGGCGGTTTTTCATGCGTTCGATGCGCTGAGCTTCGCGCATTTTATTGCGTTCTTCTTCCAGCTTGTTCTCGTTGGCGGTGCGAGCGTCTTTGGGTTTGACCAGACTGACGACCAACATCGTGATGGTCAAGCCAATGAAGAAACAAATGACTGTGAAGATCAAGCGCATGACCATAGGCGAGAGGGTAGTGGCATTACCGATGCGTTGGGTGATGGCGACCATGACATTGGGTGAGACAATATATGCACCTATGGCGATGAGAAGGGCAAATACCACTCCGATATAGGTAGCTATAGAGGAACTCTTGCTCTTTGCATTTTCCATAATTGATAATTCCTTATATAGAGATAATCCCTATTTCTATTGTCAGGTTGAAAGGCTTGTAGAAAAGTTGAGGAAAAGTAAATACTGGCGCTTGAATGAATGTAGGTCTAATTGACGCTGATGATTGGAATATAGCCTTTGAAGGTCGTGCCTTTGCCCAGTTCACTTTGAATTTCGATATGTCCGTCGTGCAGCTCGAATACCCGTTTGGCGATGGCTAGCCCTAAGCCAAGCCCACGGGTAGTATGGCTTTCGTCAACTCTGTAGAAACGATCAAAAATTCGCTGGATAGTTTCCTCGCTCATTCCCTGACCTTGATCTTTTATTTCGAATACTAACCACTGGCCAAAATGGATGATTTGAACTGCGATGGCGCTGGTTTCAGGAGAAAAACGGAGGGCGTTGCCTAAAATTTGGTTGAGCGCCAGATGCAAGTCCGAGGCATTAATTTTTACCATCGGTAAAGTATTGGGATTTTCGACCAGCAGTTTAATCCGCCCGCTGCTGTTGAAAGTCTGAATATCTGAGATCAGTTCCACCGCTTTAACCTGTGTGCGCAGATAATCCGTTTTATCGGTTCCATCAAGTCGTGTGAGGATCAAAATCGTTTCAAGTAAGGTGTTCAGTGTTTCGATCTGTTTATACATATCCTGCGTATACTGCTGCTTTTTCGCAGAATCTGACGATTTTTCCAACAAATAGAGATCACTTGACATAAGGGTGAGCGGCGTTTTGAATTCATGTGCTGCATCGCGCATGAACTTTGCCAAAATTTCGGCCCGTTCATGTTCAAGCGCCAATTTAACTTTTTGACTTTCAATGGTCATTCTAAAGGCAATGACCATCTTGATAGTGAGATAAGACATGGGTGCTGCGATGACCAGTGTAATGAACAAGGTCATGGACAAGGCTGGCGGGGACAAAAATACCGAATTGATGATGCCGGCGAAAACCAAACTCACTAAGGTCGCCACAGCGGAGGCACGAAGTGGGGTCTTAAAGAGCCAGTTAAGTGTAGAAGATCGGGTCGTAATCATGCTATCAACAGGCCATTTTGCCAGCGCGACGATTTAACTAGAGCTAAGGATAAGGGATAAGCGGTTGGTGTGGAGTAGGAGTCATGTTGTGTGTGCTCATAACGAATCATACGACCAGTACATTGATTAAAGCATTTATGAAAAACTAAAAACATATAGAAATGGTCTTCATTGTTAGGTGTAAACCGATTGAGTCCTAAGCTGTGTGGGTCGTCATGAACACACCGGGACGCGGTTCGAGGGTTGCACCCATATAGGCGTGGACACGACGCGGTGAAAGGGTAAGGATACGCCGTTGTAGAATGCGGGCGAGAATCACTTTGGCCTCGACCTGTGCGTAGGCCGCGCCGATGCAGTTACGCGGGCCGCCACCGAAGGGCAGGTAAGTATAAGGTGCGGGTTTGGGCGCAGCGGGGGCAAAACGCCGGGGACGAAATTCATCGGGCGCATCCCAGTATTCGGGCATCCGATGTGTGACATAAATGGAATACATGACTCGTGTTCCCGAAGGAATTTGATAGCCACTGAAATCCAAGTCTTGTGCGGCGCGGCGCGAACCCAGATGAATGGGCGGATACAACCGCAGCGATTCATCAATGATCTGGTCGAGCAGTGGTAAACTGCGCAACTGGTCGAAGGTCGGTGGTTGATCGCCCAGAATAGTGCGTACTTCAGCTTGTGCCTGCTGCATGATGTCGGGATGTTTACCGAGCAGATACAGTGTCCAACTGAGGAGCGCCGTGCTGGTATCGTGTCCGGCGATAAGCATGGTTAGCAGTTGGTCACGGATCAAGTTGTCGTCCATGTTGGGATCGCTGACGAGCAGACCCAGTAAATCTGTCGGTTCGCCAATACGGGCGCGGCGCAAACGGATCATCTGGTAGAGGTAGTCGTCCATCTGGCGCAGGCCGTCAGCATAACCGAGGCGTGGAATGCAGCTCGAAAACATCCATAAACCCGGTGAAATATAACTGAGCGTTTTGAGGATGGCCCGCCACAGTCGATCCATATCGGGAGTGAAATCGACTTTAAACAACGTATCGAGCAGCACCAGCAAGGCGATACGCCGCATCTCCGGCAGCATATCGACGACAGCGCCATCATGCCAGCGTGCCATGACCTGATCCGTACCGCGCCACATCGACTCGATATAAGTTTGAAGCATTTGTTTATGCAGCGCAGGGTTCATGCTGCGGCGAATTTGGTCGTGGCTGTCGCCGTCTTCGACCAGCACCCCGTGACGCAGCAGCATGGTCACCGGATCACCTTCCATGCGCCAGCGCAGATCATTCCGTCCACTGACCAAAACAAAGCGGGCGGCTTCTGCCCCGACGAGCATAACTGCGTCAAAGCCGGGTAATGATAAACGAAAAATATTGCCGAGTTCGCGGTTAAAAACGGTCAGCGCACCCAGTACACTGCGTTCCCGCCACATCTGACGAAGTGCGTGCAGACCGGCTAATCCTGTAGGAGTAGGAATGATGGGCATAATGGCCTATAAGATATAGTAGCGACAGACTACTACTATATCTCTGAATTATGTTCTACTACATACCTACTACAGAAAAATGCGGATTGATTCAGCCTAATACCCGCACGAAAGCAGCAGTCACTTAATCAGTGCTAATATTCTCTTATGTTTTAGCTCATAGAAGATGACTATGATCTTGGACATATCATGGACAATTACTAAACAATACGTGTGAATTTTAGGGGGAAGCAGTTAATGTCAAAGGTCGTGGTTATTGGAAGTGGTTTTGGGGGGTTAGGGGCGGCTATACGTCTGGCAGCGCGCGGCCATGAAGTCGAAATACTAGAGAAACGCGATAAGCTGGGCGGACGCGCTTATGTTTATGAGGTCAATGGATTTAAGTTTGATGGTGGGCCAACCGTTATTACCGCGCCGTTCATGTTTGATGATATCTGGAAAGCGGCAGGTAAGCGGCGTGAAGATTATTTCCAGATGGTTCCCTGCGACCCTTATTACCGCATCTTTGATAAAAATGGACAAGCGTTTAACTACAATGGCGATGAAGATTTTATCCTGAGTCAGATTGAGAAGTGGGAGCCAGCCGATAAGCAAGGCTATCAAGACTTCATGAAGACCACCAAAGCCATCTTCCAAAAAGGCTTTGTCGAACTGGCGGATAAACCATTTCTACACTTTACTGATATGCTCAAGGTCGCGCCGGATTTGATCAAGATGCAGTCGTACTTGAGTGTGTATCGTTATGTGTCGCAGTATGTAAAGAATGACTTTTTGCGGCGTGTATTTTCATTTCATCCGCTGCTCATCGGTGGTAACCCGTTCGACTCGCCGTCAATTTATGCCATGATTCATTATCTGGAACGTGAGTGGGGCATCCACTACGCGATTGGTGGCACTGGCGCAATTGTTCAAGCGATGGGCAAATTGTTTGGCGAGCTTGGTGGCAAGGTACGCTTAAACGCCGAGGTTCAAGAAATTCTGGTGAATGGTCGGCAGGTCACGGGCGTAAAAATGGGTAACGGTGAGATTATCGAAGCTGACCAGATTGTATCGAATGCTGATGTTGCCTTCACCTATAAGAATTTGATTCCGGCGCAGTACCGGCACAAATACACCGACCGCAAGATTGCCAGCATGAAGTACAGCATGTCGCTATTTGTGATTTATTTCGGCACAAAGCGGCGTTACCGCGACCAAAGATTAGCACATCATAACATTATTCTTGGTGACCGGTACAAAGAACTGCTAAACGACATTTTCAATAAACAACAGCTGTCAAAGGATTTTTCGCTGTATCTGCATATGCCATCACTGACTGATCCAAGTATTGCACCGGATGGCTGCGAAAACTTCTATGTGCTGTCACCTGTGCCTCATCTGGGTTCGGGAGTGGACTGGACTAAGGCCGCCAAACCATATCGTGACGCGATTATGCAGTTTCTTGAAGACAATTATCTGCCCGATTTGCAGGCCAACATCGTTGCCGAACACACGATTGATCCACTGCATTTTCAGAACACCTTGAATAGTTATTTGGGTTCTGCTTTTTCGGTGCAGCCGCTGCTCACACAGTCGGCGTGGTTCCGTCCACATAACCGGTCAGAAGATTTCGATAACCTGTATTTTGTCGGTGCGGGAACGCATCCCGGCGCGGGACTGCCGGGGGTGCTTTCATCTTCGATTATTTGTGAAAATCTTATTGGTGATGCTGTTGAGGCTTATCAACCGGCAGCTGCTATGCAAGGGGCTTACTGATGCGCTTAGACATTCCGCTCCAAAGCTGGGAACATCAACTTTTGACATGGGCACAGGAGCCATTGCAATCGCTCAAGCTGTCGCATCAAGTTAAAGCAGACAGTGAACTGCTCGATCTTGCTTATGAACACTGCGCCGAGATGACACGCTATCACAGCAAGACTTTTTATTTGGCTTCGAGTTTGCTGCCGCATGATAAACGACGCGCTGTGCGAGCGTTATATGCCTTTTGCCGCGTGACTGATGATCTAGTTGACCGGAATGATGGGGCAGACGCGCTCGAACTGCTCGATAAGTGGCAAACCAAAGTTAGCAGTCATTATCCTGATGGCAGCGATATGGTGGCGCTGGCATGGGCAGACGCGCGAGCACGTTACCAGATTCCGGCTGGATATGCCGAGCAGCTTATTCAAGGTGTCCGGCGGGATGTTCACCAGCAGCGGTATACAACATTTGCTGATCTGGCAGAGTATTCATATGGTGTGGCATCGACGGTCGGTTTGATGGCGATGTATATCATCGGCTTTGAAGACGAAGCGGCTGTGCCATATGCGGTTAAACTGGGTGTGGCGCTGCAATTGACGAATATTCTGCGCGACGTAGGTGAAGATTGGCGAGCAGGTCGGTTGTATCTGCCGCAGGATGAACTGGAACAATTCGGACTAAGTGAGGCCGATATTGCTAACGGGGTTAATGACAGCCGTTGGCAAGCGTTTATGGACTTCCAGATTGCCCGTAACCGCCAGCTTTACGCTGAAGCGGAGGCAGGGATTGCGATGTTAAACGCGGATGGACGGTTCGCCATTGCGGCAGCAGCCGGATTATACCGAGCGATTTTGGATGATATCGAAGCGCGGCGCGGGGATATATTTGCTTATCGGGCGCATGTTAGTACGATAGGCAAACTGCGCCGGCTGCCGCGAATATGGTTCGGATCGATGAAAAGTATTTAATCGCCAAGATCATACAGAGAGTTAAATAGGCAAGATGACGTATTTTGGGTTTTTGGGTGTTTTTTTAATCGTGCCGCTGGCAGTACTGCTTTTGCTGCATTTTTTTGACACAAAGTCGAAGCTCATGCTTCCGGCGAGCTGGCAAAGTTGGTCGTCATGGAAGGTCATCTCGGTACAAGCGCTGATTGCCGTAATATATACCACGCCATGGGATAATTATCTGGTGGCGACACGCACATGGTGGTACAACCCCGGTCTGGTAACCGGCTTCTTGATTGGTTACGTGCCGATTGAGGAATATACCTTTTTTGTGCTGCAAACCTTTTTGACGGGTACATTTTTACTGCTGCTCGTCCGGCATCGCCCGCTGTGGGGTGAACGAGAGACCGTGGGTAACGCAAACTGGCGCTGGTTGGTTACCGGATTTTTAGCCATTTTATGGTTGTTTTTCGTCGTGATGTTAATCGTGGGTTGGAAGCAGGGGACTTATCTGGCATTGCTGATGGTCTGGGCGCTGCCTCCGTTGATGCTGCAAACGGCATTTGGCCTAGATATCCTGTGGAAATATCGCCGCTATGTCGTGGTGACGGTTGTCTCTATGACCATTTATCTGGCAGCGGCGGATATGCTGGCAATTAGTTCAGGGACATGGACAATTGATCCAGAACAGTCGCTGAATATTTTCCTATTGGGTAAACTGCCGATAGAGGAATTTATCTTTTTCTTGATGACCAATGTGCTGGTTGTGGTCGGTGTGACTTTGTTAAGTTCGACCATCAGCCGTGAACGAATCATCAACATATGGCAGGCGATAAAACTGCGTCGGAAAGAAGTAGACCGGCATTATGAAGCAAGTTCCTGATGAATATGCTGATATGTTGACGGACGAAGGTCGCAGTTTCATGATGCTCACGACGCTGCTCAATGATGGTTCACCAATCGTCACCCCACTTTGGTTTACCGTTCAAGGCGATGATTATTTGATTACAACGCATCCTGACAGCTTGAAGGCGCGGAATATGCGGGCGCGGCCTGCGGTGGCCTTCGCCATTGTGATTGAAGACAACATGGTGCGTTATATCAGTGTGCGTGGTATGGCTACTGAAGCGCTCGATATGGACGCGAAAGCGGTGCAAGCGCGGATTGTGCGGAAATATGAAGGCCATGATCCCACGATTGAGCGCGAAGAAGTGGTCTTTAGAATCACGCCCCATAAAACTAATACTTTTGACTACAGTGATTATGTAGCCTAGCCGACAAACTTTTGCATATATATGGGGGATATGTATTTGATACGGGCACTCATATTTGATTTTGATGGCTTGATTTTGGATACGGAAACGCCAGAATTTCAATCGTGGCAGGCGATATATCAGTCTTATGGCTGTGATATGCCACTGTCATTGTGGACAACCATGATTGGCAGAGGGAACGATGACATTACATTTGATCCTTATGGCTATTTGGAAAGCCAAATCAAACGCTCGATTGATCGTGATGTGGTGCGGGCAGCGCGGCGAGCGCGAATGATGGAGATGATTGCACTGCAACCGGTACTGCCGGGTATCACCAATTATCTTGCCGATGGCAAACAGATGGGCTTGAAGATTGGATTAGCCTCTAGTAGCAGCAGCGAATGGGTGAAAGGGCATCTCTCACGGGTTGGACTGATTGAACATTTCGAATGTATTCGCACGGCAGATGATGTTATTCGTACCAAACCTGATCCTGAATTGTATCTCGCTGTTTTGAAAGAGATGGATATTCAACCGCAAGAGGTTATCGCTTTCGAGGATTCGGCAAATGGGGCGTGGGCTGCCAAACGCGCAGGATTATTTTGTGTGGCGGTTCCCAACCCCATGACCAGCAGCTTGAATTTTGACCATGTTGATTACAGGCTGAATTCTTTAGCTGATATGGGTTTATCTGAACTCATTCAAGTGATATGCGACCGTTCACATATCACTTGAAAATTTATGTAGGAGCGCTTACAGCCGATGGAATGGTGATGGTAAAAGTCGTACCTAAGCCGAGCTTACTGGTGAAGGTAATGCTTCCTCTGTGCAAATCCACAGCCTGTTTAATAATTGACAGACCAAGACCTGAACCAATCGTATCGCCCACATTGCTAGCACGGCGGAAGGGCTGGAACATCTTCGCCTGATCCGCTTCGGGTATGCCAATCCCTTGATCGGTTACAGTGATGACGACGTTGTCGGCTGTGCTGCTGAGTATTAGTTTGACTGTTGTGCCTGCGGCAGAATATTTGATGGCGTTATCAAACAAATTCGTGATGATTTGCCGCATCATGCGTGAATCAATATTCGCCTTAATGGGCTGCTTGCACTCAAATTGAATGACATGGTTTCGGTCTTTGTAGTTTTGAAATTCTTCCACAATATCACGGCAAAAAGTGTCAAATTGGATTGAGGTTGGATTAAATTCGACGCGCCCCGTTTCCATGTTGTTGAGCGACAGCACATCTTGAAGCAGCTCCGAAATATGCTCAACCATCGACTGAATTTTATCGAGTTTGCCTTCACGTGCGGCATCATCCAACTTATGGGCGTAGTTCTTGAGCATATAAATGTTATTTTGGATGGTCGAAAGAGGCGTTCGCAGCTCATGTGAGGCGATAGAAACGAAGCGGCTCTTGAGTTCGCTCATTTCTTTTTCGCGCACGAGGGATTCTTGTAAGGCATCTTCCGCCCGCTTGCGTTCGGTGATATCCCGCTGAATCACTACTACATACTGCGTTTCGCCATTGTGAACCACTGACCACGAACAATCCATGTGGCGAATCGAGCCATCTTTGTGGAGGAATTCCAGTTCGTGACGGCTTTCACCCTGTTCCAAAATATTCGGGAACTCTGCATCTACCACAGCTTTCGATGGCGTGGATAGAAATTCTGCAAAAGGATGTCCGACCATGTCGGTTTCGCCATAGCCTGCATTACGCAAGGTAGCGGGATTGGTACGGGTAATGATTCCCTTAAGGTCTAATACTTGAATATAGTCGGATGCGGATTGTATGAGCGACCGAAAGAGATGCTCGCTTTTTCGCAGGTCATTTTCGATACGCTTATTGTTGATGGCATAGCGAATCGCCCGTTCGAGCAGGGGTAAACGAATATCGGCTTTGTCGAAGTATTCAGCGACTCCTAGTGCTAAGGATTCGTCATCAATATCACGGCGACCACGCGCGGTCAGCAGGATAACGGGTAGGGTACATCCATTCGGAAAAGCCGTGCGTATGAGATCAAGCCCATTTTGCTCGCCCAAGATGTAGTCAACGATATAAACATCATGTACCTGACTTTTCATGATGGGTAATGCGTCGTTGTAATCGGCCTGCCAATCAAGTTGAAACTTGCCTTTAGGCATGGCAGAAATCATATCCCGAACCATGCTGTAATCATCGAAATCGTCGTCGATTAAAAGAATACGGGTGAGTTTATTGGTAGATATAGAAGTGGACATTTTGTATTGGCATTCCAAAAAAGGGTGTAAGGAAATCCATTTCAAAGGGTAGTGGGTTCGTCACGCCATTAATAGGCTGCTTCTCGGCAGGCACTATAGGTATCGTATCACAGGATTCGACATTTATACCGTTAGCAATCACCCAGCCGAAACTACTGAGGAATGGGGTTAAATAGCGCTTGCCGGTGTCCGCTTTGCCGACAATGGCAATTTTTGAGCCATTTGGAATATTGCCGAGGTTTAAATAATCTTCACCGGGGCCAATGCGGACAGCCACACTTTCTGCACCGGGGATGGTCGCGTTAGCTATGCCGCGACAGGTTTTCGAAGTCACCGTCAAGAATGAGAACCCGTCTGGCGGCGTAATTGATATAACTTCGCCCAATTGATCCATCGCCCGTATTCCGCTGCCCGCCTGCAAGTTAAGTTTGGAATTGGATTTGCTGACAACAAGACTGCCCTGTGCAACGATGACATCACTTGCGTTATCTGGCTGTACTTGTGCGGCAAACAGCTTGGTTGGCTGTGTCAGGGTCATATGCTGCAAATCAAGTGTATAGCCTGCAATCATTGACTCATTACTGATCCATTGGATGCTGCGTCCCTTCAGTAAACGAAGCGCGATTTTTACCTGCTGTTGATTTGTTTGTTCAAAACGGGTTAATTGGTATTCACTGCCGGGAAGCAACAGCGTTTGTGAGGCAGAGGCAAATGCGATCAGCGCGCGACCCGTTTTATCAGTGCGAAGAATATCACCGACCCCGAATGGCGCTTGTGCGTTGATGGGGAGGGGCAGCCAGTCCTGAGTATTAGCACGTTGAAGCTGAACACCCGCAAAAGTAATTTGTACACTGGCTGCAATGGGCTGTTGGGCGCTAACAGATGTTTGAGCAAGAACAACTGTCAGCATGAGACTTAAAAGCCCTAACCGGATATGCATGAGTTAAGTCTCCTGCGGTATCGGCAGTTCAATAAAAAACGTGCTGCCGACACCTTCCTGACTTTGGACACCGATACGCCCATTATGTGCCTCGGCAATTGAACGGGCTAAGCTAAGCCCTAAACCCGTACCACTGATATTAGCGGTGTCTCGGGAACGGACACGGAAGAATTCTTGGAAGAGCTGGCTTTGAGCGGACTCGGGAATACCGAAACCATTGTCCTCAATCTCAATGCGAAGCGAGCCATTTTGCTGGCAAATACGCGTCGTAATTGAACCCGCTTCTCGCGTATACTTTACAGCATTCTCGACTAGATTGCTTAACGCTTGGGAGAGAAGTAAAGGATCTCCAACAACTTCGGGTAAATCGGGATCGATTTCTTGCTGGAGTTTTTGCTTTTTAGTTTCCATATCTGGCAGATAACGCTCGGTGACCTCTTTCAAAATGGACGGCACCGAAACTAACTTGGTCTTGATATGACTGGAACGCAGTTGTTCGAGGTCAAGTATATCATTAATCAAATCAAGCATTTCTTCGCCCGCTTGGAACATCCGTTGAAGATATTGGCGCTGCTGCACATTGAGCGCATCTTTATCAGGATCATCCAACAATAAGCTGCCATAGCCCAACACCCGTGAAAGCGGTTTTTTGAGATCGTGCGAGGTCATGCGTACCATTTGGGTTTTGAGGCGGCTGACTTCGGCTAGGGCTGTGATGTCGTTCAGAATAACCACCCAATCCCCAAAGTCGAGCTTTGCAGCATCCAGATTGAAGACCTTTTTGTTTAGCTTGAGTTCTTTGCGAAAGGTGTCATAGGTCTGAAAATCACTTTGTATCGCCGCTTGCGTTTCAAGATCAACCCCAACGCGGCTCAGCAGCCGGACGAATGATACACCCGTTGTAATTTCTCCGGCATCAGCTAAGTCCCCGACGACCGCCTTATTTACCTTAGTGAGTTTTAAACGAGCATCAAGCACCATTATAGCGGCTGGTGATCCACCAAGGATGGCTTCCAACAGCGTGTTTTGTTCCTGCGTGTGGGTGTAGAGTGCAGCGTTATCCAGATTTGGCGCAACATGTTCGGCAAGGGCTTTGAGCAATTGCAGCCGTGTCCGCGCCTGAAAAAAGTTCTGACCCGTCGGAAACTGAACTGCTAATATCGCAATGAGACGCTTTTGCCAGATAACTGGAACGGCTGCAAAATCACGTTCTCGCACAAGCTGTTTCTCGCGCTCTGCACGGGATATAACCGTTTGGAGTTGTGGCGTACTAGCATCAGCTGCTCCCCATAAGTGCTGTGAGGTTGTTGTGTCCTTTGACATAGCAGTAAGGCGAATTGCACCTGATTGGGCTTTGAGTACACGCTGCAAGTCAGCGGCAATCGAGGGTAAAATACGGTCAATTGCCATATGCTGTGCGGAGACTTCCATGGCGTTTTCAAGCAAGAACTCAGCTTTATTGCGGCGGTTAAATTCGAGCGCTACGTCAACTAAAACATTGATTACTAGGGAGGCCGTAACCGTCACAAGTGCATAGAATAGGTTGATAAATTCATATTCTGTGCTGAAGCGAACGGACGCAGTCACAACCAAAAAGAGAGCGATCACGGCGGCTACGGGTAGCATCCAATACCACTTGAGGCGCACATAGATCATGCTGGAGGCGATGGCTAATGAAACGATCATGATAGCTTGTGAGTTGCGGGACTGGGAAAATGGAACGCGCGATTGTAGCAAACTTTCGATGGCGTGAGCGTGAATTTCAACGCCTGCCATCAACTGTCCGGTAGTGCTGGATGGCACGGGGTATAAATCGGTTGCGGCAGTGGTATTCATCAAACCGATTAATATCAGTTTGTCCTTAAAGGCCGAGGGTGTGATTGTGCCGTTTATGACATCCAACGCTGAATACACGGGAAAGGAATGTAATGTGTTGCTGGTCGGGCCACCGAAGAAGTTCTGCTGCCACAATCCATTTTCGTCCACAGGAATGCTAAGTGACGCAACCTGTAAACGGTCGGCCTCTGATTTGACGACCTGATTTTGAGCCGCTGCTGGAATCCTTAACCAAGCCAGATATGCGGCAATATCAAACGAAATGCGGGTTGTTCCGCGATTTTCGACCAATGAGATTTGACGGCGGACTACGCTATCCACATCCGTAAAAGCATTCACATAACCTACGTAATCAACCACTTGGGTAAAAGCGGGAATCGGAACAAGTGAGTTGGTGAAATTCATCGCCGGATATCCAGTGGGCTGACCCACGATTGGATCCGCGCCGACCTGTGGCATGACGAAACGTGTGCGAACTTCACTTTGTCGTGCCTGGACAATCGCATCTACGACTACCTCATCTTGTTCGCTTGGCTGGTCAAACAGGATATCAAAGGCGATTACGCGCGCTTGGGCTTGGTTCAGCATTTTGATGAGATCGGCATAGACCGTTCGCGGCCATGCTGCTAACGAACGCCCATACGCGTTATGGGTGGCGTTGTCGAGCGCGATGATGGCGATGTGGTCACTTGTCTCGGTGGCAACAAAAAAGAGATCATTGAGCCGTAGCTGAGAACCGATAAAAAATCCATTAAGCCATGCGAATAAGATGAGTGCGGCCGTTACAAAACCCGCAGTCAAACCGATGCGCGTTTCGAAATTCCATAGCCATTTGGATAGGCGCTGCATCAGACTACCTGACTACGTAGCCGGCGTGCTCTCAGGTGTCGGCGCTGGTGATTGCTGAAGTTCGGCGGGTTCAATAGGATTACCAAGGGACTGGTAAAGGCTCATATCTTCTGGCCCAAACTTATCGGCAAATACACGCAGTCCGGAGCAACCATCCGCGATTTTTGCAGTAGTGGATTGTACCCAGCCGTAACCCCCGCGGAAGGGAACGCGATACCAGTTCGCAGTAGCTTTACCAAAAAAGCGGTCGATGATAGATGGAGCAATAGTACCCACTAATGGGAACGAAAGGTCCGCCCCTTGCCGGATATTGAGGCTGAAGTCGCCATCTACCTTTATAGACGCCGTGCATCCATCCAGCGCGGAATCAAGTTGATCGAATGTCGTTGCCTGAACTACCTCGCTCAGCGGCTTACCTTGATCTCTGCGTATACCGTATCCGGGTGGTACATCAGCCGTTGCAGCTTCGGCATCGGCCTTCACAATACCTTTGGAAACGAGTGTAGCAGCACGTCCGGCATCGGTTACACGGATGACAAATTCAGTACCGCGTGCAGCCAGCGCCATGCTAGGAGTCGTAATGTCATAACTGGAATTGCTGTCTAGGATTCGGCCAATACGCTGTACCGTCTGACCGACAACGATTTCCGCGCCGATATGAAAGGACGTATCTTGCCCCTCAAAACGGGTTATGCGATATTCCGTATTTTCTTGGAGTACGGTGTCCACACCGTCACTGAAGAAGGTGATGCGTGCTTTACCGGTTTTATCAGTGCGAATTGTGTCGCCAACACCCACAATTGCTTCGATTTTGACTTCAATCCAATTGTTTGTATTGACACGCTGAACTTCTACGCCGGCGGCAAGCACCTCAAGGGTCGCAGCGAGTTCGTCGGATTGAGCGTGCAACGTACCCAGTATCGGCAAAAGTAAAACAAAAAGAAAAATAATCGATTTTCGCCGCATCATACGCAACCTTTGCCAGTTTTCGAGCGTGACGTTTATATAAATTTATTGTATCAGAGTTCTCCCCTGAACACGAGTTAAGTTCGTTACCAATAAGTCACAAGACGGGAGCCCGCAGCCTTCACATTACGTGGCCGATTCGGCGGGCGTGTCTCGCTCAATGGTAGTGGTGATATGATCACTGCGGAGTGACTTCCAGAATGTTCCCGACAGCGCAGACCATCCGGCGGCAGGAATACTGATTAATCCGAAAAAGGATCGGCTAATAACCGGTAGAATTTTCTTCCGTTTTAAATTCCATATGATGGACGCTAAATAGAAGCGTGTTACCCGACCGCGCCAATAACTTGTTTTTGCTGAATCTACGAGACGTTGAAAGACTCCCGGCTCATTGAGAATGAGTTCACGTGTACGCAAACTGGATGCGACTGATTGGCTGGAGTCGGAGGACGTTTTCCAATTTGGCCCGCGTAAAATGAAGGCCAGTGGTTTTGAAAGACCTGCGAAATCGCCGCGCAACCCCATGCGACGGCACAAGTCCAAATCTTCAGAAACTTTCATCGAATGGTTAAAACCGCCGACTTCGAAGAAAGCTTTTGCGCTGATGAGCGATGATTGCAATGGAATCCATTCGCCCGACATGGCCTGTACGAAGCCGTTGCCTTGCGCGCCGGAAAATAACTCGATTTGTTTGTGATTGCGTTCGTCCAAAAGCACAGCGCCGCTATATAACCACACTGCTTGCGGAAATTTAAGTGTAAATCGGTACATTTCGTCCAAAAAATTCGGTTCTACCCAATCATCATCATCCAAAAAATGGAAGTAAGTTCCTTGTCCAAGGGCAGCGCCAGTGTTGCGTGCGACTGAGCGTTCGCGTTTGTTAGTTGTAATGACCTTCACGCACGGGGATTTCTGCCATTCTGCTTCTGGAAGTGGCACACCCGAATCGTTGACAACGATGACTTCAAAATCGCCTGCCGTGAACTGTTGATTTAGAACGCTCAAGACAGATTTTTCTAATGTGTCACGACCTATTGTAGGAATAATTGTGGTGCAGAACATATCAGACAATCTCCCCTAAAAGACGACTCTCAACTTAACGTATACAGAGGATAATCTAACAAAAAAATCCCAAATGACAATAGAATTTAATTAAGAATATCTGCTATTTGTATAAAATATACGGGCTGTACCTTGCTTCAACCTTACGAAATCCTACAGTATTCAGTTTTATGAGGGGATTGTAATTTGAATAAATTCTTGAGTACTCGACTGCGCAGCGTGTGTTCGCTTTTCGAGGATTGACTGGAGGTGGGCAGCGAAAATTGTGAAGTTGGCTGTTGAGTATTTAGAGAA
The DNA here is from genome assembly GCA_016124855.1 of Anaerolineaceae bacterium. Lineage (GTDB taxonomy): Bacteria > Chloroflexota > Anaerolineae > Aggregatilineales > Phototrophicaceae > CFX2. The sequence goes on from WGMX01000040.1 coordinate 26,067, forward strand.
AAACCTCAACCAGTGATGTCGTTTGACGACTTAATCGACTGGTTGAGGTTTTCAAAAGTTAAGCCAATTACGATCCGATTTGTGGGATCGTAATTATTGTTAACCGTTCCTTAGAATTCGTTCCACAGGCTCTGGTTATAAACTTCGTGATGGAACTGGATTTCCGACGGCTTAATCAGTGTACCGAGTTTGCGGGCGCAGCGGTCAGCCGAACCAGACTTCAGATCAGCAAAACGGCTCTGAATTTCAGCACCGAGCAAATCGGCAGCATACTTGCTATTCTCAAAGTAGGTGATAGCGTCGTAGATGTTGTCAGGCAGAACGGGAATAACCTTGCTGTTCTTCTTAGTGCTGATCGGGCCTTCAAGACCGGTCTTAAGGAAGGAATACAGCGCCATGTAAGGGTTGGCATCCGGGGCAATCGAGCGCACTTCGACGCGAGCCGACTTTTCGTTACCGATCGGAATACGAACCATCGAACCGCGATCAATCGGTGAAGCCTTAATCTGGTTCGGGGCTTCGAAGTGAGGGTCAAGACGACGGTATGAGTTGACGCTGGGGTTAATAATCAAGCAGATGTCCAAGGCGCTGCTGAGAATGCGGTCAATGAATGACCATCCCATCTCTGATAGTCCTTCTTTGCCGTTGGCATCGTAGAACAGGTTCTTGCCCTTCTTGGAAACCGATAGATTGGTATGCATACCGCTGCCGTTAACGCCCGTAACAGGTTTTGGCAGGAAGCTGGCGGTCATGCCGAGGCTGTAAGCCACCTGACGGCAGATGAGCTTATAAAGAATAATCTGGTCAGCCGCAACCGAGGCTTCAGTGTACGAGTAGTTGATTTCAAACTGTGATGGTGCGACTTCAGGATGGTCTTTTTCATTGGCGAAACCGAGTGCCCGCTGAACTTCGGCCACAGTATCGATGAAGCTGCGGAGCGGATCGCCGGGCAGTGAATGGTAGTAACCGCCTTGGCTCAAGAATTCGAATTTGCCTGTCTTGGCATATTCCTGTTCGGCGTAACGACCTTGGAACAAGAAACCTTCGATTTCGTTGGCCGCATTGGCGACAGTACCATCTTTTTCGTACAAACCGTTCAGATAATTCTTAAGGCGCGAACGCATATCGGCTTCGTAGGGTGAACCGTCGCGGTTAAGAACTTCACCGAAAACCAATACTTTGCCAGAACCGAACACATCCGACGGCAGTGAATAGAACGATGCCCAGTCAATGCCCAAGCGCAAGTCTGATTCGGACTGCTGCGAGAAACCACGAATGGACGAACCGTCGAAAGTCAGGTTGTCAGCCGACTTCAACAGAAATTTCTTGTCATAGTCGAGCATATGCAGACGGCCCTCAAGATCAGTGAAGCAGACCGTGACGGCTTTGATACTCTTTGTATCAGTCAGGTACTTCATACGCTTTTCTTGGATTTTGCCGGCAGCGACACGGTTCACACGGTCTTCTTTGGTGGCAATGTTCATTTCCTCAAGCTGAGCATAAGGAATTTCGAGGAATTCACGCAGTTCTGGCATTTGTACGCACCTTTCGCAGGATTAAAGCGAGAAAAAGAAGGAAGGACACAGCGTGTGCTTTCCTCATATGACCCACTAGATAACTGACTCGTATCGTGAGAATATTCACACACGTTGGAATATTTGGTGATTATCGCTAAAGACTGACTTTTGAGCCTTGTACATTACTTCTGAAAGTTCATGCGTTTTATGTGTTTAGTCCGTACAAATGACCCGTTTATCAGCGATTTGGTATGTGGTTGTAGCCATTTTGAGGGTCAGAATCTGTGTAAAGTGCCAATAGATTCTTTGTGAGGGTTTTTGCTTGTACAATTATTGGTGAGATTATTTGTATGGGAGCATAGGCATTTATGACTCGCATTTTCATCAATTATCGCAGGCAGGACAGCGAAGGTTATGTCGGTCGTTTATATGACCATCTTGTGCAGCATTTTGAGCCACAGGATATTTTTATGGATGTGGATAGTATTCCGCCGGGTGCAGATTTTGTCGATACCTTAGAAGAAGCTGTTTCTAACTGCGATGTACTAATCGCGATGGTCGGCCCACAGTGGATTGATATCAAAGATGATGGTGGCGAAAGACGCTTGGAGCAATGGAATGATTTTGTGCGTATTGAGATTGCCAGCGCCCTAAAACAGAAAAAAGTTGTCATTCCTGTGTTGGTTGGTCGGGCAAGGATGCCGGTGCCATCCGACTTACCAGAAGATTTGCTGCCGTTTGCCCGTCGCAACGCTTTGGAACTTAGCCAGCAGCATTTTGCCCAAGACGTAAAAAAATTAGTCAAGGTCATTCAAGATGCTGTCCCGACCAAGCAAAGCAATAAGGCCAAGCCTGATTCTGAAACATTCGTGCGTAAAGAGGCGGCGCTCAAATTGGTGCGTGCGGATTTAGTTGGAGCAACTGAATCGCCGCTGTACAAATTCCGTATCGAAAACCGGCTGTTTCCCGTTATCGGTGAGGGCAATCCTGACGCAAACATCATTTTTATTGGTCAATCCCCAGGAAAGAACGAGGCGGAAGTCGGCAGGCCATTTATTGGGCCGTCCGGGGAAATCTTGGCTGAAATGTTAAAGAGTATCAATCTCAAACGTGAAGATGTGTATGTGACCAACATCGTCCTCGATTCTCCTCCAACCAAGCGTGACCCTACGCCTGAAGAGATCACTTTTTATGAGCCGTTCGTCGACCGGATTATCGACACTATTCAGCCAGTTGTGATCGCCACCTTGGGACGTTTTGCCATGCAATATATCTTGAAGCGGCTGGATTTGCCAGAAAAGCGCCAGACCATAAGCCAACTTCACGGCAAGCTGATTAAGACCCGGATGCAATATGGTGAAATTCATATCGTCCCATTGTATCATCCGGCAGTGGTGCTATACAGCGCCAGCCAAAAGGCAACGCTTCAGAAAGATTTCGAAAAGCTGAAACTGTTTATTTAGCCGATTTTCGCCAAACCATAAAGGTTGAGTATGCCCACTGCTGCACTCCCTAAGAAACTCATGGTTATCATCAATCCGGCAGCAGGTATTGATCGTCCCATCCTCGGTTTGTTAAATGCGGCGATGACGCGAGCAGGGATTCATTGGGATGTGCGGATTACCCATAAAGCGAATGATGCCCGCCGATTAGCGAGGCGCGCTGCAAAATCCGGCTGGGACATGGTTGCAGCTCACGGCGGTGATGGTACAGTCATGGAAGTGGCTGATGGGCTGCGAGGAACAGGCGTGCCTATGGCAATTTTTCCCGGCGGTACAGGCAATGCCATGTCCGGCGAATTGGGCATACCCATCGATCTTTTTGCAGCTGTCAGCCTGATAACCAGTGGATTATATGACGTTCGCACGATTGATATGGCGCAGGCTGGAAACCAATCTTTCTTACTGCGGGTTGGCATCGGCTTTGAGGCCAATATGACCAAAATTGATCAGGAGTTGAAAAACCGTTTTGGCGTTTTGGCTTACGCCTTTAATGCCTTTAGTGAGCTTCGAACTCTGCTACCGGCACGGTACAAAATCACAGTTGATGGCAAGGTCGAGGAAGTCGAAGGGGTAAGCTGCATGGTGGCCAATTCTGGTAACGTGTCTACAGGCGGGCTGAAACTGTCGCAGAAAATCGACGTGGCCGATGGCCTTATTGATGTGGTGGTATTCACACACGCTAACTTGAGTACACTGGTGAATATTACCGCTGCTTTGTTGACAGGTGCGGACTCGACAGAACAAGCGCAACTATTTCACCGGCAGGGAAAAGAGATCATCGTAAAAGCTGATCCGCCTCAGTCGATTTCGATTGACGGGGAACAAATCAAACCGCAAACGATAACAGCGCAGGTGCTGCCCCAATCCGTAAAAGTAGTTGTACCAAAGAAAGTGATTTAATGACAGTTCCACAACCTATCCATGATTCTGAAGTTCATCTTGAACGGAAATCCCTGTTACGCGATCTTTGGAAACAATTCACCAGCCTACAATATGGATTGTTTCTGCAAGGGCCGAGGGTTGTCATCAGCGGCTTGTGGGATTTTGTGGTGCGAGCGCTCACAGGCGCGCCGATGATACGTTTTAGTCAAGTAACACCGCAAATTATTGTTGCCGGTCAATATCAAAGCCGTGGATGGGCTGTTTTGCAAAAACGGGGAGTCACCGCATCTATCAATATGCGTTCAGAGTTTGATGATGAAGCGGCAGGCATTGCGCCGTCGCGTCATTTGCGGTTGGTCGTGGAAGATAATACACCGCCCACACTTGATCAACTTCGGCGCGGCACCGAGTTTATAAAAAGTGAAATTGAGCGCGGCGGCAAAGTCTATATTCACTGTGCGGCGGGTATTGGGCGAGCGCCAACAATGGCGGCGGCCTATCTGGTTGATGCCGGTTTGTCACCAGCGCAGGCGTGGAAACAAATCAAGCGTGTACGTCCCTTTGTCCGTCCTACACCCGGTCAGGAAGCCCAAATCAACGCATTGTTTGAAGGGCTAAAAACGCAGAATTCCGCTGTGAACAGCTAAGTTTGGTCATTGTGTCGTTTGACGTCGGGCAAACCTAAATCGTCCATTCCCAACCAAGTGATTGTCTTCTGCTGGTCTTTGGCAAAGACGCGCAAATAAGCTTTGATGACTGGTAAGCTGTCAGTTAATGCTTGAATCGAGTCGAATCCCCAAACGCCGCGTACTTTTTCATCACCCACTCCGATTATTTGAAACGGGCTGCACCAAGGGAATGGTGGCTCTGTATCCCGATAAGCTTTACCGATCAGCAGCTTAACAAGGCCGATATTTCCATCGCTGTCTGTGGTTTCAAACTCCCGTTCGAGAACGACTTCGCCAAGTTGATATTCGCGCATGATGTTTCATCCAGCTTGTACGCCGTTGAGGGTTTCATACAACATCCGGTCAGGTGAAATGGTTGTCTCGAAAGCGAGACTTTCTTGCAAATGAACACGTCCATTTTCAACGACGGTTACGCCAGTTGTAACGCCATCTTTCAATGCGGTGAAGGCCATATGCGCCATGTCTGCCGCTAACACGCGGTCGCGGTGTGAAACCATTCCACCACGCTGCGCATGACCAAGTCGTACATCGCGCACCCGCGTCCCTGTCCATTTAGGAATGTCATCGGCCAATGTGCGAGCGCCACGACTGCCTTCACAGGTGACGACCAATGCGTAACTGTTGGATTTGAGCGCTGATATGATTCGTTCCGCTAACCAAGTATCCTCATACTCATATTCCGGCAGGATAACGGCGTGTGCACCTGAACCCTGCGCTACCGCTAGTGCCAAATTTCCACATGAGCCGCCGAGTGTTTCCACTAAAAAAATGCGCCCACGCAGCGCATGAGCGGTTGCCATCACTCCATCAATCGCATGGTAAGCAAAGTTACAGGCCGAATCGAATCCCAATGTCAAATCTGTGCCGGGAACATCGTTATCAATAGTCGTCGGTATACCGATGCAGGCTATTCCCCAACTTTTGAGCAGCGGCGGAATGTAGCGCAGTGTACCGTTGCCGCCGAATAGGATGATATGATCAACATTGTTTGCCTTCAAAACGGCTTTGATTTGCTCATCTGCGTAACTCTGGTTCAAAACCGGATCACGACTGGACGCGATGATGGAGCCGCCGCGTCCCATCCAAGGAATCAGTTGCTCGGCTTGCAGTGTGACGATTTGACCGTTGAGAAGGCCGGGGAAACCGCCATCTGCTCCAACAACAGTATCCCCGTTTTGAGCCGCAGCGCGTACATAATGAGCAAGTACGTTGTTGATACCGGGGGCATCACCGCCGCTAACGACAAATAGGGTGCGCATATATGACCTTTTGTTATATATTATGGAAAGAAATTTCAGTGGCGATTGATTTAACTTGCAGTGATCAAAAACTAACTATAACCTTTTTTGATGCCTGCTGAAACGTTGAGATGGAGTAGTCAATTTCGCGGGGTTGCACGAACTAAGGCTTCCCGTTATTCTGATTATCCAACACGCCATCTGTTAACAGCGTGTTGCACATGTCTGGAAAAATATTTATGTCACTCGATATATTGACTTTTGGCGAAGCACTGGTTGAAGTTATGCGGACAGAGGTTGGTCAAGCGCTTGACCAGCCCGGTCTTTTTACAGGTCCTTACCCCAGCGGGGCACCGTTTATTTTCGCGGTGCAGGCAGCACGTTTAGGCGCGCGAGTCGGCGCAATTGGCGCGGTTGGACAGGATGCCTTTGGTCAATGTCTTTTGAACCAGCTCCAGACAGACGGTGTCGATATTCGCGGCGTCCATGTTTTGCCCGATCATACAACAGGTGTTGCGTTCGTCAGCTACAACCCTGACGGTTCGCGTGATTTTGTCTTTCATGCTCGCTACGCTGCTGCCGGCCAATTATCCCCTAACATGCTGGACAAAGAGTTATTTAAAGGTCTGAAATGCCTGCATATTATGGGTTCGACATTATCCATGCATCAAGATGCCCTTCAATTGGGGTTACGTGCATTAGAGATGGCGCAAGACTCCGGCGCAAAAATCAGTTTTGATCCTAACATTCGTCCACAGTTAATGTCTCCTGACCGCGCCCGATATGCCTTCGCACCATTCATGGAAGCGGCTGATGTGCTTATCCCCTCTGAAGAAGAATTATTACTGCTGGGTGATGCCTATAACGTCGATGCTGTTGTGCAGGACATGTTGGAAGATAAACCCGAACTGATTGTCGTCGTTACCAGAGGTTCGGATGGTTGTATGGTGATGACCGAGAGCCAAGAATTTTCTGTACCGGGCATTGGCCCTATGGTGTCAGTGGATCCGATTAATGGGTATGACGTGAAAGAGCTTGACCCGACCGGCGCGGGTGACTGCTTCGATGCCGGATTTTTGGCACGATGGTTAGCCGGGGATTCACCGTCTGCCGCAGCCGAATTCGCGAATGCCTGTGGCGCGTTAGCTGTCACCGCCAAAGGGCCGATGGCGGGCGCAAGAACCTTGGCGGAAGTGCAAGCCTTCATGCGTGCAAATCAGACCAAGGAAGATGAATTTTAAGTGTGCAGTTCGTTCTCTAAAAGTTTGTTATTACCTAGGAGTTTAATGACATGAGTGTTGCCCCTCGTTTAAACCGTTTGTTTGCCCCTGACGGCAAATGTTTTGATGTAGCTGTTGATCACGGCTTTTTCGGTGAACGCAGCTTCCTCACTGATATTGAAGATATGCACAGTGTCGTTCAAAAGCTCATCAAGGCCGATCCTGATGCAATTCAAATGACTATCGGGCAGGCCAATATCCTGCAAAGTATTCCCGGCAAGGCAAAACCATCTCTGGTGCTGCGGACAGATATTGCCAATGTCTACGGGAAAACACTGCCACGAACGCTCTACAGCCGGATTATAGGCAGCGCAGTCGAGCAAGCAATGCGTTTGGACGCGGCCTGTGTTGTCGTCAATTTGTTTAATCTCCCTGATCAACCAGAAGTATATGAAGCCTGTATCCAAAATATTTGTCAGCTTAAACCAGAATGCGAACGCTACGGAATGCCGCTGATGATTGAACCGCTGGTCATGAAAGATAATTCCGGCGGTGGTTATATGGTCGATGGTGATATTGATAAAATTTTGCCTTTGGTGCGGCAGGCTATCGAACTTGGCGCGGACGTTATCAAAGCGGATCCGTGCGATGACGTCAGCCAATATCATCAGGTGATTCAGGTGGCAGCCGGTAAACCAGTTTTGGTGCGCGGCGGTGGTCGTGTGCCGGATGCGGAAATTTTTCAGCGCACATATGAACTGATGGGGCAGGGTGCAATGGGTATTGTCTACGGACGTAATGTGATTCAACATCGCAATCCGACCGGCATGACACGGGCATTAATGGCAATTGTCCATAATGGAGCGACGCCGGAAGCCGCGATTGTGCATCTGGAGGGTTAGAAAATGGCACGCGCCAAACGAGAATTACGCTTTGGGATTATCGGTTTAGGCTTGATGGGGCGAGAATTCGGCAGCGCCGCTGCACGTTGGTGTCATCTGCTTAATCTGGATTTTGTGCCGCGCATCACCGCGATCTGTGATGCCAACGAGAAATTGTTCGACTGGTGGGACGATAACTTCGATAGTGTAAAACTGCGGACGACCAATTACTATGACCTGCTCGGCAGCAGTGAAGTGGATGCAATTTACTGCGCTGTACCGCATAACCTCCATGCTCAGTTTTATACTGATATTATCAGCGCTGGCAAGCACATGTTGGGCGAGAAACCCTTTGGTATTGATGCTGCTGCCAACGCCCAAATTGTCGAGGTCATTCGTCAGCATCCGGATGTGGTTGTGGCCTGTTCATCCGAATTTCCGTTTTTCCCCGGCGCGCAGCGGGTCATCCGTTATATTAATGAACAGCGTTTTGGTCAGATTATTGAAGTATCGTCAGGCTTGCTTCACAGCAGTGATCTGGATCCCAATAAGAAAATCAACTGGAAGCGCATGATTCATATGAATGGCGAATATGGCTGCATGGGCGATTTGGGAATGCACCCGCTGCATATCCCTCTGCGGGCAGGTTGGATGCCAAAAAATGTTCGTGCGATGCTCAGCAACATTGTGACGCAGCGACCGGACTCCAACGGGCAGATGGTTCCCTGCGAAACTTGGGATAATGCGACTCTGGCCTGTGAAGTGCAAACTGCTGACCAGAATTTCCCGATGTATATCCAGACCTACCGTATCTCACCCGGTGACACAAACACGTGGTTTATCCGCATTACCGGAACCAAGTTTAGCGTCGAATATTCCAGTAAATTTCCCAAGACGCTGCGAACAATGGAATATACATCCGGCGGTGAGCAAGCGTGGAAAGTGCTGGATATGGGCTATGAGACGGCCTATCCAACCATCACCGGCGGCATTTTTGAGTTTGGTTTTTCGGATGGTTTGCTGCAAATGTGGGCAGCTTTTTGTGACCAACTTGCCAATGGTCGTGACAGGATGCACCAGCCGTATTACTGCGCTACACCTGAAGAAACGATGCTTCATCATCGTGTGTTGACTGCCGCGCTCGAATCCGGCAAGCAAAAACAGGTCGTAACCATTTAAGGCATGTTGACGGTATTCATACCATAATGGTTTTGATGATAAGCAGGCAGCCGAAATTTTGGGTAAACTATAACCCGAATTCCGTTTGTCCAAATCAGGAGTATACATGACGCAAACCCTAACCCCCGGACGCTGGCGAGGGTTGAGAACCACCAGCAGTCGTAAGAATGTATTCAATATTCTTGCGTTTGACCAACGTGGTACGTATCGCAAAATGCTGCCAGCGGATACCGGCTTTGACACTGCCGCACAAGTGAAGCGTGATATTGTCACGTCGCTATCCTTTCATGCCAGTGCGGTACTCTTGGACAATGAATACGGCCTGCCTGCATTTGTCGATATGAATGGCAGCAGCGGCGTCTTAATGGCTTATGAGGAAAGTGGATACAGCGGCGACTCGACATACCGGCGAATTAAGTTTGACGACCAGTGGACGATTGCCAAGATTAAACAAATGGGCGCGTCAGCGGTTAAAGTGTTAGCCTATTATCATCCTCAGTCCGGGGCGCTTGCTACAGAAATTGAGGATGTATTGAAGCAAGTCGTTGATGAATGCCACAAGCATGACCTGCCACTTTTCCTTGAGCCGTTGTGTTACAGTCTTGATCCAAATATCGGTAAGGAAAGTGCCGAGTTTTCTAAACTCCGTCCTGATCTGGTGATTGAGACAGCCGCCCGCCTGAGCAACTTAGGCGTAGACATCCTCAAGATGGAATCGCCAGTTGATCCTAATTTCGATAGTAATCAGCAGCATTGGGCAGATACCTTTGCAGCACTGAGTAAAGCTTCAACCGTTCCTTGGGTACTGCTGAGTGCAGGCGTGAATTACGAAACCTTCGAAACCCAGACTCGTTTAGCTTGTGAAGCTGGAGCCAGTGGCTGGTTGGCGGGCCGCGCCATTTGGAAAGAATCTGTCAGCATGACTGCCGAACAGCGCACAACCTTCCTCAACAGCAAGGCAACCGAGCGGATGCAGCGTCTGAATGCCATCTCTGCTCAATACGCCCGACCATGGACAGAGTTTTATTCAGCACCAGTTAACACCGAGACATGGTTCGTTGAATATACCATTAAATAAATTTCTGATGAGGGCAGACCTCGAACTGCCCTTAACGTTGGCGGTAGTGGTCGCAATGTACTTGATGGGATTATTCACCAATAACAATTAGCGTTTGTCGTAGTGTCTGCAACCCTCCCGTACGTCTCTAGCCTATCCATCACTTACTGGTTGACCATCTCCGATCCCCTAGAAAGTATGTTCAGTTTTGCTGTTATACGGTATACTTGTTCTATTCCAATTTCCATTAACCAATAGGGCAAATCATGCAGCGCTGTATATGGGCTAATCCAAATGAACCGTTATACGTGGCCTATCATGATGAGGAATGGGGTGTACCCTGTCATGAGGACCGCAAGTTATATGAGATGATGATTTTGGAAGGCGCACAGGCGGGTTTGAGTTGGATTACCGTCCTCAAAAAGCGCGAAAATTATCGTGCGGCTTTTGACGGCTTCGATCCCGAAAAGATCGCCCTCTACGACGATAAGAAAATTGCAGAGTTGATGGAGAATCCCGGTATCGTTCGCAACCGCCTTAAGGTCAACGCGGCAGTCGCCAATGCCCGTGCTTATCTAAAAGTTCGCGATGAATTTGGCAGCTTCGATACATACATCTGGCAGTTTGTGGGCGGAAAGCCGAAAGTTAACCATTGGGAGAAGTTAGGGGGAATTCCGGCGGAAACACCCGAATCTCAAGCGATGAGCAAAGACTTACTCAAACGCGGTTTCAAATTCGTCGGCCCGACCATATGCTATGCCTTCATGCAGGCCTGCGGCATGGTCAACGACCACACGATTGATTGCTTTCGTTACGACCAAGTTGGATAGGGCAGGTTGAAAAATGCCGGCAAAAGAGGGATTCTTGGAATCCTCGCGTGATTATACTCAAGGCTGCACAAGCCATTGAAAGGTATCGACATGTCCGAAGTTCTAAGCCGTGTTCAACCTGTCCGCTTAGGCATTGCGGGCCTGAGTCACGATCATGTTCATGGTGTGTTCAGGCGGCCTGTACAAGACGATATTGAAATTGTGGGTATGGCAGAAGCCGACAGCACCCTTGTTGAGCGTTATCATCAAAAGTACGGCATCAAAAAAGCTCAGGTCTACGCTGATCTTGACGAAATGCTTGATAAGACAAAACCACAAGTGGTCGCCGCCTTTGGTTCGATCTACGATCATCTTGCCGTCGTGCAGGCCTGTGCGCCGCGCGGAATCCATGTGATGGTCGAAAAACCGCTGGCTGTCAGTATGGAACATGCACGGCAGATGGCTGACCTCGCTCACCGGTACAATATTCAAGTGCTGACCAATTATGAAACAACTTGGTACTCCAGCAATCATACCGCTTATCAGATGGTGCATGACGAAAACCAATTGGGTGACATTCGCAAGGTTGTTGTCCATGATGGACATTGGGGGCCGCAGGAAATTGGATGCAGCAAGGAATTTTTGAACTGGCTGACTGATCCGGTTCTCAATGGCGGCGGGGCAGTGGTTGATTTCGGTTGTTATGGCGCGAACTTGATTACGTGGCTAATGGATAACCAACCTCCCCAATCAGTTACCGCTGTGCTTCAGACCCTCAAACCCGAAATTTATCCGCAGGTCGATGACGAAGCGACCATTATCGTCACTTATGAACATGCACAAGGTATTATCCAAGGTTCGTGGAACTGGCCCATAGACCGCAAAGATATGGAGATTTACGGCGAAACGGGTTATTTTGTCGCCGTGAATCGCACGGACATTCGTTATCGTCAACGGGGTGATAAGACCGAACAAACGCGTACACTTAAACCGCGTGAAGCGCCATTTGAAGAGCCATTTTCGTGGCTGGCAGCCGTTATCCGTGAAGAAATAACTGTGCCAGATAATGATTTGTCCAGCCTGAGTAACAATCTTGTCGTTGTCCAAATTCTGGATGCTGCCCGCGAATCCGCGCGTACTGGAACGACTGTTCATTTCTAGGCTGTACCAATTGATCTTAAATATGGAATTCACCTATTTTTGAAAAGAAGATTGAACCGGCTGGGATATGTTTGGATTTATTAGGGTCAATGGTATATTTACCACGCAGCCTAATTTTCTGAGTAGGAAACGCATCATGCCGCTCACCGAACGACAGATTCGCCTTGTTCAATTCAGCTTTGAAAAATTGACGGAAAATATTGATCAGTCCGCCGCCTTATTTTATGATCATCTATTTCACCTTGACCCGTCCTTAAAAGCCATGTTTAAGGGGGATATGCGTCAGCAGGGGCGGAAATTGATGCAAACTCTGCTTGTGGCAGTGAATGGACTTGACGATTTTAGTATGGTTTCCTCTAGCATTCGCGAGTTGGGAAAACGTCATGTCAATTATGGTGTGCAGGCCAACCATTATGATTTGGTTGGTGTTGCCCTGCTCAAGATGGTCGAACAAGGAATGGGCAACGAGCATACATCCGAGATTAGCGGTGCTTGGACGCAGCTCTACGATGATCTTAAACGTATCGCTGTTCAAGTCTGAGGTCATGTGATTCACCTCCAATCCGTTAGCCTATCGCGAATTCCTCCTGCCGAAGTGGATCAATTTCCGTTTACAGTTCCGGTTATTCGCGCGCTGCCGGACATAACCTTTACCACGCCCGTTACTTTTCTGGTCGGGGAGAATGGTTCAGGTAAATCAACCTTTTTGGAAGCGATTGCCAGTGCCGCTAATTCGATTGCCGTTGGCAGCGACGAACTTGACCGCGATACATCACTGGCAAATGTCCGCAAATTAGGCAAAGCGCTAAAGCTGACATGGAGTAAACGCACGCGTAATGGTTTTTTTCTTCGCGCTGAAGATTATTTTGGTTATGCCAAACGGTTGGCTCGTATCCGGCAGGAATTGGAACAAGAAGTTCGCGAAATTGATGAAGAATATAAAGATCGCTCGGCATATGCGCAGGGTTTAGCCCGTATGGCGCATATCGGACAGCTTCACGCCTTGCGGACACAGTACAATGGTGATCTTGATGAACGGTCACACGGTGAGAGTTTTTTCACTTTTTTCAAAGCGCGTTTTAATCCAAACGGTCTCTACCTTCTTGATGAACCGGAAGCGCCGTTATCTCCCTTGCGGCAGCTCGCTTTTCTCTCACTCCTTAAGGAAATGGTCGAGCAGCATAACGCCCAATTTATAATTGCCACGCATTCCCCCATATTGATGGCCTATCCGGGCGCGACCATCCTCAGTTTTGACCGGTCTCCCGTGACATCTGTCGCCTACGATGACCTTGAACACGTTAGTCTTACGCGTGACTTCCTTAATAACCGCGAAATATTTCTAAGACAACTGTAATATCTGCACTTATGCTTATCCAAATATGAGCAATAGATAACAATAACTATTTTGCAAATCGACAACCTCAAGCGAGAGGGCTATAATTCTCCCTCGGCTCGACAGACGGCGACGAACGTGAGCCGCCTTCATGTTCCCTAAAGTAATGAATCAGTAAAACTTTAAGGAGGTTGGTGCTATTTAGTGCCCATATATAGGTTCTGTGGCATGAGGTTCAGTTCGAGAGTCTGTTAAGTCATGTCGTTTATTCATTTAGAAAGAGGTTTAAGATGCGTAAATTAGGACAGTTATTGTTTGTGGCACTGGCTGCGGTCGGTGTCTTTGGTTTTGCGGGGAAGAGTGCGGTTGTCAAGGCGCAGAATGCCGACATCGCTGTCTTGCTTCCGGACAGCCAATCATCAGCTCGCTGGGAAAATGATGATCGTAAGTTCTTGAGCGAGGCTTTCGATGCAGCAGGCGTGACTTACAGCATCGTCAACGCTCAAGGTGATGCTGCTCAGCAGACCACTCTGGCTGATCAAGCGATCACCAATGGCGCGAAGGTCATTCTGCTGGTCAACTTGGACAGCGGCAGCGGCGCGGCAATCATTGCCAAGGCTCGTGAAGCCGGTGTCAAGGTTATCGACTACGATCGTTTGACCATTCAGGGCGACGGTGCCGACTTCTATGTCAGCTTTGACAACGAAGCTGTTGGTAAACTGCAAGGCGAAGGCTTGGTCAAGGCTGTTGAAGCCGCTGGCCTCAAGAACCCGAATGTTGCCGTTTTGAACGGTTCACCCACCGATAACAACGCTACCCTGTTTGCCAATGGTTACAACTCGGTCATCAAGCCCAAGTTCGAAAGCAAGGAATGGACTCTGGTTGATGATCAGTCCGTGCCCGATTGGGACAACACCAAGGCTCAGACAATCTTCGAACAGATGTTGACCGCTGCTGGTGGCAAGATTGATGCCGCGATTGCTGCCAACGATGGTTTGGCGAATGCCGTTGCAACCGCTCTCCAGAATCAGGGTTTGCCCTACATCCCCGTGACCGGTCAGGACGCGACCGTTGGTGGTATCCAGAACATTCTCGCTGGCCGCCAGAGCATGACCGTTTACAAGGCCATAAAGGCTGAAGCTGAAGCTGCCGCTGCCTTGGCTATCGCATTGGTTAAGGGTGAAGACACCTCCACCATGGCAACCGCTGCGGTTAACAACGGCACCAAAGATGTTCCCTCGGTTCTGTTGGTTCCAGTGTCCGTCACCAAAGATAACATTGCCGAAACCGTTATTGCTGATGGCTTCCGTACATGGGAAGAAATTTGCGTTGGCGATTTCGCTCAGTATTGCCCTGCTGACGCGATGATGGAAATGACCCCCGAAGCGACTCCAGCAGCATAAATTAGGAACGTCGTTGGGTAGGCATACCTAATAGCGTTTCAGCGGGTTAGTTGTAATTCTTGACCCGTAGAGTTAAAGTCTAAATAAATGTGGGGACATCCGTTGGGAGCGTTCCCACATTTATCTTATAAATGGACTAAATTTATTTGGAGAAAATGGTTTGCAAGAGAAACCCTTATTGGAAATCAAAGGCGTATCGAAAAGTTTTGGGGCCGTCGAAGCGCTTTCGAAAGTTGATTTCCGCGCCAATGTAGGCGAGGTTATGGCCTTGGTTGGGGATAATGGTGCTGGCAAGTCTACGCTCATTAAAGGTATCGCCGGTATTTATCCTTTTGATAGTGGCGAAATTGATTTTGATGGCAAGCGGGTCTCCCTTCACAGCCCTCGAGATAGTGCTCAACTGGGAATCGAAGTTGTATATCAAGACTTGGCCTTGGCCGATAATTTAGATGTGGTCGCCAACATGTTCTTAGGGCGCGAGCGCACCGGTCGCTTTTTCGCTATGGACGAACTGAGCATGGAAAAGACCTGTATCGAAACGCTCAGTTCTCTATCCGTGACCACCTTGCGTTCGGTACGCCAGCCGGTTGCTGGTTTGTCCGGCGGTCAGCGGCAGGCCATCGCGGTGGCTAAGGCAGTGATGTGGAATTCGCGGCTCGTCATATTAGACGAACCGACGGCGGCTTTAGGTGTTGCCCAGACGCGGCAGGTGCTTGATCTGGTGCGGCGTTTAGCGGATCGCGGTTTGGCAGTCGTTTTGATTTCGCACAA
This sequence comes from Anaerolineaceae bacterium, assembly GCA_016124855.1. Taxonomy (GTDB): domain Bacteria; phylum Chloroflexota; class Anaerolineae; order Aggregatilineales; family Phototrophicaceae; genus CFX2. The sequence goes on from WGMX01000040.1 coordinate 41,712, forward strand.
CCTCCACGATGTGTTCGAGGTCGCGGATCGAATCACCGTTTTACGGCTTGGTCGCAATGTGGCTGAACTGCTGGCTAAAGATACTTCTCAAGAGGCGGTAGTGTATGCGATAACGGCGGGAAAGATGAAATCTGTTCCCGGAATGAAAGAGGCAGAAGAATGAGTACAGTACAAGATAATTCCGGAGCAGCCAACAACCCACTTCTTGCCAGCCAAGCTCCACAAACCGTCAATGATTACCTACGCGGTTACATGCGGCGTATACGGGGCGGCGATATCGGCGCACTGCCCATTATCATCGGGCTTGTCATCATTGCCATTATTTTTCAAACGGCCAACTCGAACTATCTGACACCGCGTAATCTGGTCAACTTGATCGTCCAAATGGCTGCTATCACCAGTATGGCCTACGGTGTTGTTTATATTTTATTGTTGGGCGAAATTGATCTTTCCATAAGTTACGTCAGCGCCGTTGGCGGTGTGGGCATGGCCTTATTACTTCGCCCGCCTCCCGGTTGGCCAGAATGGATTCCCGCTATGCCTTGGTTTGTCGCTATTCCATTGGCGTTAGCGGTGGTTTCGTTAATCGGTTTTGTTCAAGGCAAAATTATTACCTACTTCCAACTGCCTGCATTTGTGGTCACACTGGCGGGTTTTTTGGTCTGGAGTGGTGCTACGCTAATATTGATTGGCGGCGCAGGTACGGTCATTATTCAGGACAAGGTTGTATTAGGCATCGCCAATTCTTTCTTGCCTCCTGAAGTGGGTTGGATCGCCGGCATTCTTTTTATAGCATTTATAGCCTTTACCCAGTATTCCGCTAGACGGACGCGCCAGAGCAAGGGACTGTCAACACGTCCTGTGCCTGTTGTCGTCGGACAAGTGGTGATATTGGCCGTCATTATCGGAATTGCCATTTATATCTCCAATTTGGATCGCGGCGTTCCCTTTGTCGGAGTCCTCATTCTGTTGATGCTGGGTATCCTTGATTACATTGCTACACGCACCCGTTTCGGTCGCTACGTCTATGCGGTTGGTGGCAATAAGGAAGCAGCACGTCGTGCTGGTATCAATGTCGAACGCATCCGTGTCATCGTCTTTATGATCTCTAGCTTCATGGCGGGTGTCGGCGGCATTATCCTTGCCTCTCGCTTGCGCTCTGTTGCCACTAACACCGGCGGCGGTGACTTGCTGCTGAACTCGATTGCTTCGGCAGTTATTGGCGGAACGAGCCTGTTTGGTGGACGTGGTACCGTCCAGAGTGCAATCCTCGGCGCCCTCATCATCTCCAGCGTCGATAACGGCATGGGTTTACTGCCCAATGTGAGCGCCGGTGCGAAGTTTGTTGTTACCGGTTTAGTACTGCTGGTTGCCGTAGTCGTTGATGCCATTTCGCGCCGCAGTCAACAACAATCGGGTATTCGGTAGCCTTTCTATCGGGGGATATATGACGAATTTATCCCCCGTCTCGTCCTTTCGCGCTAATTTATCTTCCTACGTCTTACTCGCCGTAACCTCGTTGTGCTTGTGTTATGCTCTTAGTACATGCCATAAAATCACGTAAATTTCATAATTTGTTCTTTATCGAAAATTAATACTCGCTCTATAGTTAAAGTGTGCTGATATTGCGCTTAACTCTTGGAGTGTGAATTGATGTCACGTTTATTTCGCTCGTTATCGGCGGCAGTGATTATGGCGGCGGTATTGGGTATAGCGGGTTTGACCTACAAACCAACTTATGCATCTGGTGCTTGTTATCGTTTACAAGCGATGACCGATGCTAGCGGTCTATACGTTTACGGTATTCTAGATTATCCCTCTGGAAACCTCGTCTATTTAGACTTTAATACCGTTGCTGGCAATACCAACGTCACGATCTACGCCATTGGTGACAAGACAAAAGTAAATATACTGGAAACCTATAACGGCCTTGCCGCGATTGTCCCCGCTGAAGATATAGCTGTGGCGTGGGGGGATGCATCTGTAACAGAGGTCGATAGTGAAGGTGCATGTACCGAAGTTTTGGGTATCATGGATGGGCGTTTGAACCGGCGTGATTTGGGTGCGGTTAGTTTCATTTTCCCAACGCAGGATGGTCTTAATGTCGTGGAATTTGATCGTACTGCACAACATGGTTTGATTGAATTTAAGGTTACCAAAGCGGATATTACCGCTGCACTGGAAGCCGCCCAAAAGTCCGGTCAGAATCAGCAAATTGGTGACAAGTCCGGTCAACTTTATGGTTCGAAGCTGTATGCACTCACTTCCGGTGAATGCCAGCTCAATGCCAATCAACCGGATGGCAAACTCTATACCTTTATCTTCAAGTGCCAATAGTCCAGACTGCCTCAGAAGTCGTCGCTTGATCATTAATAAGACCTCCATCTGGGAGGTCTTATTTTTTCATGTTGATATTCTTATTGTTTTCAACCTGCCGGTGTCAGAATGTTTTCCGGAGTTTGAGCTTTGTCACCCAAAAAAGCCTCGATTTCCGCTGCGGCTTGAAGATACCCTCCTGCTGCTTTAAGGGAGTCGCCGATCCGGCGGGCTTGCTGTCGATATCTAGGCTCGTTCAGTACTGTGTCTAGCGCCTCCCGTAGTTCTTTAGCCGTCACCCGTCCATATGGGTACCGATTACCCAGTACAATACCTGCGCTTGTTTCTGCTACACGCTTGCTGTTTAGTAACTGTTCAAGTTGATGGGGGACTACCACTTCCGGCACGCCATAATAGAGGCCTTCATGGACACTGTTCATGCCACCATGTGTGATAAAGGCATCCGCACGCTGCAATAGTGCTAACTGAGGCACATAGGACTTTACGATGAAGTTCGATGGAATTTCGCCTAGCTGCCCAATATCCGTGTTCTTACCCGCCGAAAGGACAAACTGCGCTGGATAATCGGCAAAGGCGGTAAACGCCGCGCGGTAGAATGCCAGATCAAGATGATTAATTGTACCGAGCGAGATATAGACCAGCTTTTCGCCGTTCAACTGCTCAAACGGAAATTCTCCATCTCGGGTAGCAGCATCGATACTTGGCCCTACAAAGCGAAACCTACTGTCAATGAAGTTGTTCGCGGGGTGAAAATCCTTTGAGGTAAATACAAGGTTTAAATCACCATATTCAGTTATTCCGCCGACGACATCGTTGCCATACTGCTGTTTCATGCGTCGTTTCCATTGCAGAAGTTTTGGAATGTGCGGAATAGAGTGCCAGAAGAACCGTGCCAGAGTGCCCAAACCCATAGCCTGCTGCGAACCATCCAGTACAAATAAGGTGATGGAGCAAATATATGGAATATGATGTGTCCGCGCGGCAATATATCCCCACATCGCGACCGAGTCATAAATGATGAGATCGGGTTGTTCTCTCTCAATTTCTGTCATCAGAAATGGTGTTAGGTGTTCACTCATTTCTGCCAGCATGACCGAGGCATCAATTAGCTCGTGCATGGCTTCTGCCAACTGCCGCTCAGTGGGCATCGGCTCAGGATAAGCCCGAAAATCGACCCCTGTAGTTGATACCTTTGATCGGAATGAAGCGGCGTTGTAATACAGCACTTCATGCCCTCGCTTGATGAGTTCCCTTACAACAGGTAGGGTAGGATTAGTATGTCCATGTGCGGGAATTCCAACGTAGAATATCTTTGCCATTTATGTGATGGCTCCTTGACCTGCTAAAATCTGTCTAATGTGAATATTTTTTAGTGTAGACTAAAATTTATATTATATCAAACTTAATACTTATGACGATGATTACTAAACATCTCTATCCCCTAGGCTTTAGGGGATGTTGCAACCTGCAATGAGGAGTAGAATGACAAAGTTGTTTATCTCTTTCTGGCAAAGGAAATGCTGCGTTCTAGAAATCTTCTGCTAAGCTTGTTATTGGTTTTGTTAATCAGCCTCACAGGTTGTTTTTCTGAAAATAATTCCCCGGCTGTCGAAACGGTTACGGATGCCACGACTGTCCCAAATATTGAACACGAATCGCTCATCTCAGCTGTAGCTGCCGCGCCAATTGCCATCAATCCTGATATGGCGGCTATTCCGCTGAGCATAGATTATTTGCGCACACGCACCTATGAAGGCAGCGATTTTGTGTTCGAGCAAACCCTCGAACCCGGCTCGAACTACAATCGTTATATTGTGTCCTATCAATCAGATGGCCTGAAGATTTTTGCCCTGATGACCATTCCTTGGGAACAAAAGCCATCTACCGGATATCCCGTGGTTATTTTTAATCACGGTTATATTCCACCGACTGAATACCGCACCACCGAGCGTTATATCGCTTATGTAAATGCTTTTGCCCGTAACGGTTATATCGTCGTCAAATCGGACTATCGAGGACATGGTTCATCCGAAGGCCAATCGACTTCCATTTACGGCGATCCCGGTTATGTCATTGACGTACTGAACGCATTGGCCTCGGTTCGCCGTTACCCTGATGCTGACTCCAATCGCATTGGCTTGTGGGGACATTCGATGGGTGGGTACATCACGCTCCGTGCCATGGTCGCCAACCAAAACATTAAAGCGGCGGTCATTTGGGCCGGGGTGGTTGCTTCATATGCCGAGTTGTTCAACAGTTGGTTTGGTGGCGGTCGAACCAGCACCCGTCCTAGTTGGCGCAGTGCTATGATTTCAGAGTATGGAACGCCGGAAGATAACCCGACTTTTTGGGATGCAATGTCTGCAAATGCCTATCTGAGCAATCTCTCCGGCCCTGTGCAAATTCATCATGGCACGGGTGATACTACGGTTCCCTTTAACTATTCAGTTATTCTTGACCAGCAGATTAAAAAGGCTGGCGGTTCGTCCGAGTTGTTTCTCTATCCAAATGACGATCACAACATCGCTGCGAACCGCGATAATGCGCTGGTACTGTCGGTGGTGTTCTTCAACCAGCACGTTAAGAACATCGCGCCTTAAACTGCTACCAACAAACCAGATTCAAACCTTAGCGTATGTTGTCCGTCAGGTAAACAATGTGCATTCGATTTGAAAATCGTAATACACTGAAGTGATAGATGAATAAAGTAAATAAGCCTATGTACTCAAGTCGTCCTGTAAATTCACCTCGTCCGCAACCAAACCCTAAAAATACACCACCAAAGCCCAAACGAAATTGGCTGCCGTGGCTGGTCGTTGGCGCTATTGGCGCGATCGGTGCGGCAGTATTTACTTTTATCGGCATTTTATTGCTCGTGGGCTTGCTCAGTAATCGTGGCATCGCTTCCGGCGTGAGTATTGCCGGATTAGCCGTAGGCGGTGATTCGATTGAAACCGCCCGTATTCAGCTCACCAATTGGGCGCAGCGTCCCGTCAAACTCACCGACGGCGACCGTAGTTGGCAGTTGTCGCTGGCTGATCTCGGCGTACAGCTTGATATTGAAGGTACGCTCGACGCTCTGAAGAACGCCCCTGCCCAGACGAAGTTGCAGCGGCGCTTGACTGTTGATCTTGTCAAAACGCAAGACAGGCTTTTTGACCTCAGCAATGAGGTGAACGTTGCTGCTGTCCCCGGCAATCCGCCACAGCAGGGTCGGGCGATGGATATTCCGGTCACACTCAGCCGTTTACAGGCCGATGCTTCCGGCGAATTATCCGACGGGGTCCTCGAACTGGATATGATGGTGGTTGATCCGCCTGAAACTGAATCGCGCGGGATTAATTCCGGCGCTCGTACGACTCACATTGTCGAAAAGGGTCAGGAACTCGCGCTCATCGCCCGTGATTACGGCGTCGATATGCAGGATATTCTTGCCCTTAATAACATCAGCAATCCTGATTTGCTTTACGTGGGACAGGAATTGATTATTCCTGCTTCGGGTGAATATGAACCGACGCAAGCCGATGCCCCTGCCGCCCCGACCAACAGCGGCAGGTCAATTGTCGTATCGACAGGCGAGCAGCGAATCTACGCCTATGAGGACGGTACATTGGTGCATTCACATCTGGCCTCGACCGGATTACCCGCCACACCAACTGTCTTGGGCGATTATAAAATCTACGTGAAGTATTTAGCCGACGATATGAGCGGCCCCGGCTACTTCCTGCCGCAGGTGCCGTATACCATGTATTTCTACCAAGGTTATGGTATTCACGGAACTTACTGGCATAACAGCTTTGGTCGCCCGATGAGTCACGGCTGTGTCAACTTACCCACACCCGAAGCCCAATGGTTCTTCGATTGGGCATCCGTCGGTACACCCGTCCGTGTGATTTAGGATATTTTGTTCTTGACGTGGTGTTATCTGCGTCTCAGCAGTTCAATGTGTAATTTTGCGACTCGCCACAATCTGCTCGGCTTCATGGCGCACAGCCTCGTCCGGGCTGTTCAATGCTGCTTGCAGAATATCGGCTTCTGCATTTGACATTAAACTGCTGATAATTCTGACCATTTGCACTTGAACAGCAGAGTTAGTTTCACGCGAAAAAGCTTCACGTAAAATATCCGCCGCGCGTGGATTCTGTATCCACGCCAGCGGCCAGATCGCGGCTTCTCGTGCTTGCGCCAGTTCATCACGAACTGCCGTTTCGAGAGCGTCAATCAACGCATCGCGCGCCGGATGCTCATCAATGCGAATTTTCAGATAATTGGTCGCGTGGAAAAACCCGCGCAGCACCGCCTGCCGTGGCCAGCCGCTGTTGTTTTGGATGATCTCGGCCAGTTCAGCTAAACAGCCTTCCCCCGCGATTTCCAGTAAACTGAGTGTTGCCGCGTATTGAACTCCCGCATCCCGGTCATAAATACTGCGACGGATAATCGGAATGGCCTTCGTCATCCCGTTCGTCCCCAAAACTTCCAGCGCCTTTACTCGCACGTCGGGATCATCTGCCAGAAGCACCGCCTCCAACACCGGAACAGCCGCCGGATCTTGGCACTCGCGCAGACCCCAAGTAGCGGCTTCACGTACACTATCCACTTCATTTTGCAGCACTTGAGCCATCAACTCGAAGGCGTTCAGTTCGCGGGCATCGGAAAGGGCATACATGGCTGCTTCCCGCACACGGTGATCTTCATCACGCAAAGCCTGTTGAATCAGCGGTTCAATCGCGAACCATGAAAATCCATACAGGTAACGGGCGACCGACGCACGTGATCGAGGATTGCCCTCGGTCAAAATCTTCTGCATAACCAATCGTGCGCCACGGTCACCTCGACTATTCAGCAGCCTAGCCGCCGCGTATCGCACGTAAAAAGACTCGTTACGCAGAGCCTCAGCCGCCACTTCCAATGAAACACTTTGCGGTGGCAGCACTTCTAATAACTGTGCTAACCGTCCCACCGTCAGGCTTCGTTTGCCCTGCTGCATATAACTGGCTGAAAGACGCGGTTCGCGCCCTGTAATGTTGGTATTATCGCTCAACGTAAAATGTCCTATCGCAGAGTAGCCAATACAGCGTCTTGGATGAGCAGCTTGTTGGTTTTAATGTCAATGACGTTTAACCGCAGTTGACGGCGGTCATTAATGTTGAAAAAAGCTTTGATGCGGTCTTTACCCGGCTGACCGGGTGGTAATAACGTTGCCAAAACTTTACCCGCTTGCTCGGCGTTTATCGGTACAATTTGTTTGTCAGCCTTCTGCACCTGAGCAACAAATACTGCTTGACCGCCTTCGTAATTCACTTCCAGCATCGAAAACGAATCGCTGTCAATTTCGGCGACCATGAATTCCATCGCTGCTTGATCGTTATGTGCTGCCCCTAACAGTACCTCAATCGGCTCGGATAGAGGATAGGGGCTTCCGGCAGGAATGATCTCGTCATATTCGTGCTTGCCTGTGACCGGATCGAGATGGCGTATGCCGTAGCTGTGTGCCAGATAATCTTCTAAGCCATAGCCTGCGGCCACTTGCAGCGCCCCTTCGACAATCGCCGTAAAGGGTTTATCTGCCCGAAGTGCCATCCCCGAAAAATATTCGCGTAGAGTCTGCTGTACCGACGGCATCAAGGAGATTCCCCCGACCATCAGCACATAATGAATGTCCTCTGTGAAAATGCCGCGCCGGTGTGCCACATGCATCACCTTATCGACAATGTGACGCAGACTCGAATAAAAGCCGTTAGCCTCAAGCAGTTGTTCTAGCTCGACCCGACTCACAGTGAGCGAATACGTTCGCGAGGCGGCTTCGAACTTCACGTCTACTGCCTCGGATGTCGAAAGGGCAATTTTCGCATTTTCACATACCGTCAGCAGCGCTGCGTAGTCGCTGCCTAGCTCTTGCACGGATAATCCTGTTCGCTTCAAAACCTCGGCTAGTAACCATTGGTCAATGTCACTACCGCCAATGATTCTGCCCGCCTTTGCGATCACTTTAGCTGAATGTGTGTTTCCCTTTCCGCGCATCATTCGCCCCAAGAATCCGCCCGTTTTTTCGCGGCTTTCGGGAAGCTGCACCAAAGATAAATCAAGTGTGCCACCGCCAAAGTCGAATACCAGCACCACCGCTTTCGGTTCTGTCACCATATAACCCAAAGCTGCCGCTGTCGACTCGTCTACAATCCGCACACTTTCGGGCGGCATGTCGTCGATCAACTCATTCAGCCATGTTAGATAACCTTCAAATGACGCAACCGGCGAGGTTAATACCAATTGTTCGATATCACCTTTGGGAAAGGGCAGGGCTGCCAATAGGTTGCGCACAAAACTGCGACCGGAGTCGCGGTCCGCCCACTGTACGCCATCAATCAAACGTGGGGGCGGCGCGGGCATGGCGACGATTCCTCGCTTGAAGTTGCGGAATAAACGGTTATCAGGGCGATAATCCAACTGTTGGTCACGAACCGTCTGCCCCAACGATACCTGTGCCGTTTGGGCATCATGAACATACAAAAGTGACGGAATGAGCGGCATCGAACCGCTGGTTGTAGGCGAACTAAATCTCTGCAATGCGATTACTTCAGGAATGTTCTGCTGCGTGTTCCATGTCGCCACAACGCTGTTCGTCGTGCCGAAATCAATTGCGACTTTGTAAGACATAGCTGATGTATATGACTCTTGAATAGTAGTTAAAATAATTATAGATGAGTCTGCTTAATAAGCATCAGCCTTTCGAGGGATTTTATTAAGAATGTTACTTTTGACTCCTCATGCCCATGTTTTTGCCCGTGCTATACAACCGGCGATGAAGATTATACGTATATGAGTGTAGCGGAGAGCGCTCTCCGCTTTCGTGTATAATGACTTGAAAGATCGTGAAGGGTTTCACATGCGAATAATCGTACACACCGGTAAGGGTGGCGTGGGTAAGACCAGTATTTCGGCAGCAACTGCTTTGCGATGTGCCGAGATGGGTCTAAAAACCATCGTCATCAGCACCGATACCGCTCATAGTTTGGGCGACTCGCTCGAAAAAGAAATCGGCCCGGAACCTGTTCAACTTTATCCTAATCTGTGGGCGCAGGAAGTTGATGCCCGCTATTCGATGGATAAGTACTGGGGCTTATTCCAGAAGTACATGATCGCGCTGTTCAGCAAACAGGGCGTGGAAGATGTCGTCGCCGAAGAAGTGACTATTCTCCCCGGCCTCGAAGAAGGCGCACATCTTCTTTGGATTAACAAATATGTCAAAGAAGGACAGTTCGATGTCTTGGTCGTAGACGCGGCTCCGACTGCCGAAACTTTGCGTCTCCTCAGCTTGCCCGATGTCACCCGCTGGTGGTTCGAGCGTATCTTGACACTCACGCGCGGAGTAGGCCGCGTCATCCGTCCTATCAGCAAACTCATGCGTCGTGGTGATGCGCTGCCGGATGAAGCCGCCTTTGGTCAAGTCGAGCAGTTGTTTGACACACTCGACAATGTTCGCAAACTGTTGACCGACCCTGAAATGAGCAGCATCCGTTTGGTCGTTAATCCTGAGAAAATGGTCATCAAAGAGACTCAGCGTACCTACACCTATTTAAATCTCTATGGCTACGCTACTGATGCCATTTTGTGCAACCGCATCATTCCGCCAGAAGTGGTTGATCCTTATTTCAATGTCGCCAAAGCCAAGCAGCAGGAAAATCTCGCCTTTATCGGTGAGGCATTCGGTGAACTGCCGCTGTTCAAAGCGCCCATGTTCGGGCAAGAAGTCGGCGGTCTAGAGACACTTCGTAAGTTGGCGACGGTTCTTTACGGTGACAAAAATCCGGCGGACAAAATGTTTGGCGGTCGTACGCACACTATCGAAAGCAAAGGTGATGGTAACTTTGTCCTCAGTGTACCGCTGCCCTTCGCTAACAAAGATGACATGGACTTGTATCGTTCGCGGGATGAGCTGACCCTGCGTGTTGGCCCGTACCGGCGCAATATCGTACTGCCCTATGCCCTCTGGGACTTAGAGATTGGCGACGCAAAGTTTGAACAATCAACGCTTAGAATCCAATTTATCAAAAACGAACGAGTATCTAAACAACGGGCATGATAAGCCGACGAAAAGTGGATATCGTGTCCTGCGTGACGAAATGACCGCAGCGCCAACGGACGTCCTTGACTATTCCGTTGGCGAACCTGTTTTCCTAAACCGCATATCAACCAGTGGCGAAGTCATTCCGGCCCCTACCCATACGAAGGTGGCTGACGAGGGTGAAGTGAATGTCATACCTTCCCGCCGCTCCATAGCCATGCAGTTTCGCTATATGCGGACTTTATGGTTTGCTGCGCGTCTTTTCGCCCATATCCTCTATTGGTATTACCTCATGCCCAAAGTTATTGGGCAAGATCGTGTGGATGCGGGCAGCACGGGGCGCTTCGTCCAATACGCTCGTGACTTTCGTGGCTTTGCCATCATCATGGGCGGCATGATGATTAAACTCGGTCAGTTCATCTCGACGCGTGAAGATGTGCTTCCCGAAGAAATTACCCACGAATTGGCTGGTTTGCAGGATGAAGTGCCGGGCGTGCCACAGAAAGAAATTCGCAAAGTCATCGAGCACGAACTCGGTGCAGTCGAATCCCGTTTCAAATCACTGGCCGACACACCGATTGCAGCCGCCTCGTTAGGGCAGGTCTATCGTGGGCAGTTGCATAATGGTGATAAAGTTGTCGTCAAAGTGCAGCGTCCCGGCATCCGCGAGATTATTTATACTGATCTCGCCGCGCTTCGAATTGTCGGATGGGTCGCTAATCAATTCCAGTTCATTCGCCGCCGCGCCGATATGTCTGCACTTGTCGAGGAATTTGGGCGTGTACTGCTCGAAGAAGTCTCCTACAAACACGAAGCCCATAATGCCGCCCGCTTTGCCGAGATGTTCAAAGATGACATGGGCATCTATATCCCCGACATTTATCCTGAACATTCGACCGATTCCATCCTCACTATTGAGGATGTAACGACCATCAAGATCAACGATTATGCCGCGCTTGAAGCCGCTGGCATCAAGCGCAATGCGGTCGCTAAGCGTCTGATGGATTGTTATCTCCAACAGGTTTTTGAGGAGCGTTTCTTCCATGCTGATCCGCATCCCGGCAATCTGTTTGTTTATCCACTGCCACAGGCCAACGGCACAAAAACCTTTGGCGCAGAAGGGCGTCCGTTTTACCTGATCTTCGTTGATTTCGGCATGACCGGCTCACTCTCGCCACAGCTCGCCTCTGGCCTCATCAATACGCTGACCTCGGTCGTTACGCGCGATGCCGAAGGTCTGGTCAAGAGTTATCAGCAGTTGGGCTTTCTGATGCCGGATGCCGATACGGAGCGCATTGTTGAGGCCACCAAGGCCACCTTTGACGCCGTTTGGGGCATGAGCATGACCGACATCAAGAATGTCAGCTATGAAGATGCGCGTGACCTCGGTGCGGAGTTTAATGACCTGATCTATGCCATGCCGTTCCAAGTGCCGCAGGATTTTATCTATCTGGGTCGGGCGATGGGTATCCTCAGCGGTATGGCGACCAGCCTCGACCCGCACTTTAATCCGTGGTCGGAACTCGCCCCCTATGCTCAAAGGATGATGACCGACACTTTGCGCGGTGGTGCGGTTGGTGGGGCGGGTAATGCGCTTGGCCTGCCCCTGATCCAGAGCCTATTTAATGGCAACGCACCTCAAGTCCTGCTCGAAACTGGCCGCATGTTGCTCAACCGCGCCATAACCGTACCGCAGCAGTTGGATAACGTCCTCACGCAGCTAGATCGCGGTGAATTGACCGTCAAAGTTGCGCCTACACCCACTTACCGCAAGCAGATGCAGCGTATCGAAGCCCAGAGCAAACGCAACACCCGCGCCACCTTGTTTGCAGGCTTGCTCATCTCATCGACACTCTTTTATACACATGGTGATAGCGCCCTCGCCGTGGTCGGTTTCATCGCTTCAGGCATTTCATTCTTGAGTATCATGTGGACAGGTGAATAACGGAGTTTTAGATTAGAGCTAGGTTGGATATGCATAGGACAGCTTAAAGTTGTCCCTTTTTAATTTATGTAAATTTTCCCTCCCATGTTATGGGTTTAGAATTTAATGTATTAATGGTGTTAATTGGTAAAGGATTGAAAATGCAACAACCTTCTTTCGTTCAACCTTTCAATGCAAGTAATGATGACGACCAAATCCGCGCAGAACTTCAATCCGCCCAAGAAACCGCTAAATCATTAAATGCTGATGACCTAAAAAATGGTGATTGGTTTCTTCAGATTTTACGTATGACTATTTCTTCCTATGATCGTAATGCTCGGGCTGTATATTTTCTTCAGAAATATCCCGGTATACATCCCGATGAAATTGCAGATAGATTAATTTCGCTTGCGACTCGTTATGCGACTCTTGCAGGTGGTATTGCTGGGGCAGCCATTACAGCAAATGAAATCGCCGCATTAAGTACATTCGGGGCAACTATCGCTCTTTTTGTTACAACTGTCGGTGCAGAGATGATTTATCTCGCTCGTCTGCAAATGCGTCTCATTTTGGACTTATCTGTAGTATATGACATTCAACTCGACGCCGATGATCCGGAAGATATGATGGTCATAATGTATTACGCTTTGGGAATAGTACCAACCGACATAGTAGGTAAAGGTATTGCAAAAACCGCCGTAGAGGGTTCCCAAACTCTCATCAAAACTTATATCAGTAAGGATACACTCAAATCCTTGCAAACTGCTGGTAGGCAAGTTGGAATGAAAATATTGCAGCGCGATATATTGAAACTCGCTGTGCCTGTCGTATCGACTGCAGTAGGTGGTACTTACAATTACATCACAACAATAGGCGTAGGTAAAACGGCTAAATCGCATTTCAAGAATCGGAATGGCGTGTCTGATGAATTGCGACGTTTGATTTCGCGTCAAAATATCTATGATTTAGTATTCCCCGCTGCTGTTATGTACATGGCAAATGTTGATGGTAAATATTCGGTTGAGGAAAAACAGTTTTATAAAGCAATAGTATCGAGAATGTCTTTTTCACCCTATGAACAAGCTGAATTTGATCAGTTAATCAAGCATGAGTCCTCGGTCATGGACGCGATTTCAAAAATAACTGACAACGATTCTAAATACCTTCTCGTTGAGTTGTTAAGTATGATGGCAACTTATGATGGTGATCTGACATCTTCGGAAAGAGATTTTCTTAATAAGGTGTCTTCTCAACTGAATGTGCCAATTGACTTTACTAAACTTGAAACTGCATTGGATAAGTTTCGCTCTGACGCGAGATCCTCTATATTTCAACAATCCATCATATCGGTTCGTTCTAGTATCAGTAAGCTTCTCAAGCGCAGAGCTTCTGAGGTGGATGATGAGTAGAGGAAGTTTATAACTTCCTCTACTCATGTTGGATTACATACGCCGCTGCCCCAACCGCACCATCACCAAACCCACGACCACCAATAACCCGAACAATGCCAGCCAAACCCACGTTCCTGCCGCTGACCAATCGGCGCGTTTTTGTAAAATATCAATCTGTACAAACCCGATGATAACGAATACGCCTTCAGCAATTTGCGTCAGCCCCATCGTAATCAGGTCAGTTTTGCTGCCGCTGCGGCTCACCAGATATGCTCCGATGGCCGGAGTCAAAAATGCCACACAGTACATTCGTCCGTGAAAATCATCTATCTTCCATGGCCAGAACGTGCTAAACGTTGCCGGAGCGATAAACAACGCGATTCCATAGAATGTGAATAGAATCACTTCAACCAGTACCAAATTGCGATACCATATCGGCAGTGGACGCGTATCGCTCGGTGCTAAACGACGATACAACCAAACATGGTAGGCTGAGTTTAAGGGAATCCCGATATATAGTACAAACCATAACCATGTCGATGGACTGCCTATTGCCAACCGATCTATGTACAGCACCGATACCAGCAGCACAATCGCCGTGAATACCAGAATCATCGGCACGACCACGCGCGCGGGCGACCAACGCGGAATGCCTGCCACAATCCCCGCAGCTACCCACGAAGTCAGATAAATCGCACCTAGAAATCCAGCGTTAAAGGGTGTCAGTGTCCAAGGCCATAATGGAAGCACAATTGGCGAGAGCAGGAATAAGCCAAAGCCCGAAAACAACACTACGCCGGACTCAAAGGTCGTCACCCAACACAAGAGGGCACTGACAGGCGGGTTTACATCAGTCTGTTGCAAAGATGGATTGCTCCTTGTGTTATCTTTTGGTAGAAGTGGATGAAATCAATTCAAGCATTATAGTGAGAAACAAATTTTTCGCACAAATCAATCCCTCTGTATTTTTTCTACGTCTTTGCGGTTCAATTGTATTTGTATTATTCCAACATCCGCTCCAGTTGGATTTTCACTGCTGCCCATTCGTGATCGAGAATCCGAAACCACGCCGTATCCCGATTGCGCCCCTTCACAATAAAATGCGCCTCTTGGATACCTTCAAATTGAAACCCCATCTTCAGCGCGGCCTTTCGTGACCGTTCGTTGAGAGCGTTACACTTCCACTCCAAGCGACGGTAGCCGAGGTCAAACGCGTGTTTGAGCATCAAGTAAGTCGCTTCCAAATTGGCTTTTGTCCGCTGGGCAATCGGACTGTACCAGATACTGCCGAGTTCAACCTTCAGATGTTCGGGATAATTATTCATAAAGGTTGCCACGCCTACCGGATGATTGAGTTCGAGGTCAATCGTACACATTGCCAGCCCGTTTGGCGCATCCACCGACCCGCGCAGATACTCGCGCATCCCATCTGCGTTTGCGAATGGCCCACCGTTCATCCAACGCCAGATCATCGCCTCGGCGTCATACGCCCCGACCGAACGTTCGCCTATCGCAATAGGTGAGCCGTTTGAGATTTGATACAGAAGGTTCGTGTGCGCTTCCAAGTCCAACGGAATGAGCTTCACATACTGACCTTCTAGCGTGACTGGAGTCATCTTCGCCGGTAAATTTTTGCGCCGTTCCAGCACATACTCTGGTAACGGAGCGGGTTCGGGCAATGGCTCATAATTCATATGTAATCCTTATCACATATCCGAAATAATGAATATTGCCCGATTATACCTGCTCTATGTTTTAAGCAACTCTAAGCGCTAAAAAAAATTTCCTATATTAGAATTGATTTCCTCCCTCGCTTGCGGGGGAGGATAAAAGGAGGGGGTTAGTATTGGAATCAAAAGGCGACCCACAGGCCGCCTTGTTGTATTCAACTGTTGACTGAAAACTGTCAACTGATAACTTTAAACGATTTCCACCCACTCGCCATTTGGAGCGCGGGTGTAACGGGGTTGGTCGTCACCGCTGTCATCGTTCTTGGGTTTCTCGTCGTTCATCCAATCATGCTTGCGCTTATCATGCCAATGATCGCCCCAGCGGTTTTCCCAATTCCAGCCTTGGTTCCAGAATTCACGGCGATCTTCGTGCCAGCGTCCCCAACTGCCGCGTCCGCCAAATCCACCGCGCATCATGGCTTTTACGGCCATGAACACCACTGCCAGCAAAATGAGCGGGAAGAAAAACTTGAACAGCCCGAAGAAAATGAATCCAGCTAGCAACAGGGCAGGGAAGAAAAACATTGGATGTGGTCCGCGTCTCCAACCGCCTCGGTAACCCCAATCATCACGATAACCGTTCATCCGATACATCGTATTTACTCCTATGATCATAGTCATTGTTCATTTATACGCGGGTGTTTGCCGGAGGTATCACCAGTTGCGCCGAAACTAGCCAAAAGGGTAGGAATCCAACCAATAAACTCTCCTGATGGGGAGGGAATAATCATCTCATTCTTTGGGGAAATATCGTTCGCTTAGCATTTGTCCCGGAAGTTCAAACAACATTGCTCCAGCCAACATCGGCAAGATTATTAGTGACAAGGCATCCCGTGTACCATTTAACAAAAGCGAACTCAGGATTATTAAGGCAATAATTCCGCAAAGAAAAACCCCAACACCATATGACCGAGTGTATTTACCTTTTCTTTGAAAGAATTTTCGCTCATGGAAAATACTCTTAGTGCTATAACTATAGGTTTGATCGCGTAAAATCCGATAACCAGCAACAATGCGCCCCATTGACCAATAGACAGAAAATAATCCCGCAGCAATCCAGAGTAAATCGGAAATGGTCATCGCAGAATTTAGTCTCGTTGTTCTTATCGCGGACGACGCATTCCCATTTCGGAAAGGATGCCGACGACCACCACCAAGACTCCACCGCCACAGCAAATCAGCAGTACGTTCCGCCCGAGTGAAGACGAAAAGAACGCAAACAACAGTACCATGATCAGCAGGGTCAAAATAATCCAACCCATCATGCGTGCGCGGCGTGATACTCGTCTCAGTCTGTTGAAGTTATTCATAGCATGTCATGCAGAATGTTTTCAGAAGGGAAGGGTCTCAGACCCTTCCGCTTGTCTCTGCGCCTTCGTAGTTAAAAAGGTTTTACTCGACTTCGACCTTCACCTTTGTCCGGCCTGTGGTCGAAGGCTTATCGTTGCCATCGCCCTTATCGTCCTCGGTTACATCTTGGACGCGCGTGGTCGCCTTCTCAATTTCGCCGATGGCTGCGTCAACCAGCACTTGGAAGCTCTTGATGAACTCTTTGCTAGCCGATGCACCATGCTCACGGAAACCTTCCGGCAGCAGCGCTTCGAGCGCCTTGCTGGTGTGTTCCAGTGCGCGGCGTTGATGATAAATGAACGACTCCACCGGATTGTTAGGCTTTTCTTCCGACGGTTCGGATTCAGGGTTGTGGTTAAACTGCTCGTTCTCTGACATTTACATAATCTCCTGATTACAACTTGTTACACTATACTATACGTAGTATTGCGCTAAAAGTCGCAGCTAAGATGTGCCACCAATCATGACGTTGTCTACTCGTAGGGTAGGCACACCAATCGTCCCGAACATCGGCACCACATGTAAATCGTTCCCGACCTGCGTGATGTTGTTCAGGAAATCATTAAGCGTGGTCGCGACTGTCACGCCGCCCACTGACCCGACGATCTTGCCGTTCTCAATCCACAACCCGTTCGCGCCCATCGAGCAGTCACCTGTAATGGGATCAATCCCGCCGGTTTGCATCACACTGATGACATACAACCCTTTGTCCACACCCGCGATAATCTCTTCTTTGGAGACATTCCCCGGCTGCATGTAAAAGTTACTCGGCCCCAACATCGGCAAACTGCGATGCCCCGCCCGTTGCGCGTTTCCCGTAGATTTCACGCCTGCTTTTTGCGCAGAGTAGCTGTCGTAAGTCAGGTTTTGGAGTACACCCTCATCCACCAAGCGTGTCGCTGATGTGGGAACGCCTTCCCCGTCAAACGGCGCTGAGGCTAACCCGCGCTTCAACCGTCCGTTATCCATCAACGTAACCATATCGCTGCCGACTTGCTGTCCGATTCTGTCCATCAAAAATGAGCGTTTTTTCTGCCATGCTTCTGCCGAAAGCGCCTGCGCCAAAGCACCTAATATCTGTGCCCCAACGAAATAATCAAACACCACCGTTCCCACCTGTGTCGGAACGGGCTTGCCGCCGAGCATACTAATGGCTTTTTCGCTGGCCTCGATCCCGATTTCCTGCGGATTCAGATCACCGAAATAATTCGATGCACCCATGCCAAATGCGTTGGTCATCTCGCCATCTTCGCCCCGTGCAATCGACATCAAATAGGCATAAGCAGTCGTCCGCCCATATTGCCCCGCGAAGCCTTTAGAGTTTGCGAGATAAAAATGACTGACGGCATCTCCGTAATTGCAAAACTCGGCCAATATGATGCGTGGATCATAATCCAACGCTGCCCGCTCGACCCCTTTGAGCAATGCAATCTTGTCTTGGGCAGAAACGTTTGCCAGTTTGTCATCCCATATTTCAAGGTCTTCGTCGGGGATTGGACGGGCTTCCGGTAAACTGCGGTTCGTATCTGCCGTAGCCACAGCCGCCAATTCCAACGCCGTACGCCATGTCTGCTCGATGCCATCCTCCGTGAAATCTGATGTATAAGCATAACCTGTGCGTCCACCATCAATCACCCGCACACCTAAACCACGGGCGCTGGATTGTGAAAGCTGCTCGACCTCGCCCTTACTGATCTTGATTTGTGTCTCGGTATCTTGCGTGATGACCGCTTCAGCCTGCACGTTATTTGCCGCTGCCCGCTTAACGACTTCTTTCGCCAATTCTAAATAGTCAGTCATTTTGATTTCCTCTTGGTTCATTGTCGTTACATCGTGCTGGGAACTGAATCATCAGTGCCGCCTACAGTAGCCACCGGGATGCGAATAGTAGGTTGTCCCACGCTCACCCGTGCGTTTTGCATTTTCCCGCACATGCCCATGCCGGGATCAAGTGCCAGATCATTACCCACCATATCAATTTGCATCAGTGTTTTGGGGCCGTTGCCAAATACCGTTGCCCCACGAATAGGAGAGGTCAGCTTGCCATCTTCAATCATATAAGCTTCAGTGGCGTTAAACACGTAATCCCCGCGTGAAATATCGGCTTGCCCGCCAGCCATGCCTTTGATGTAAATGCCTTTCTTGACCGACTCAATGATCTCTTGTGGGTCACTTTCACCTTGATCGATAAACGTATTGGTCATGCGTGGCATCGGCATATGGCGGTAGCTCTCGCGCCGTCCGTTTCCGGTGGATTCTGCCCGTCCCACCCGCCTGCACTCGACCTTATCCCACATATATTCTTTGAGAATGCCTTTTTCAATCAACACCGTTCGTTGTGCCGGAGTACCGTCGTCATCAAATTTGAGTGAACCACGTCGTCCCGGTATCGTTCCATCATCAATCGCCGTGATAATCGGGTTTGCTACCTGCTGCCCGATTTTTCCGGTATACGCAGAACTACCTTTGGTGATGAAATCGGCTTCCATCTGGTGACCGCAGGCTTCGTGGAACAAGACACCGCCCCAACCGTTGCACATCACCACCGTCATGTCGCCAGCCGGACAGGGTTTGGCGTCTAACATCCGAACTGCGCCTTCTGCCATCCCCCGAATTTTTGCCAGTGCATCATTCCGATCAAGCAGTTCCAGTCCAATCCGTCCACCAAATCCTTCATTCACCCGTTGCAGTGTACCGTTCTTGCCAGCCACAACTCCGCCGCGTATTTCGGTAAATGTCCGGTCATCTTCGACCCGTACACCTTCGGAGTTGAACAACCACATCCGCCGCCGCAGTTCGAGATAACCCGCCGTTACTTGGACGATGTGTGGACTATATGCCCGCGCCGCCACATCCATGCTGCTTAACAGCCCGGCTTTATCTGCGACGCTCATTGTGTCAAAGGGTTTTTCAACCGAATATTCCAGTGGACTTTTGATCGTCGTCAAATCGACAATCTGCGTTTTGCCGCTGCCGCTTCCTGCCGAGGCCGCCGCCCGCGCCGCGTTCATCAAACTCTTTTCATCGAGTTCGTCGGTGTAGGCATAGGTTACCAGATTACCAAAGAAGACACGGATGCCTGCACCCCGGTCAGCACCACGCACCGCCTGTTCCAAGCGCGAATCATCCAGCCGCAGTTGCAGTGAAACCACGTCCTCGACATAAATCTCAGCCAGATCGGCTCCAGTGCGCAGCGCTTCTGCCAGTACCTTTTGCGCCAGTTCTTTTGCGATCATAACTATCCTTTCTTCTAGATAAACCGATATTGCCTCTCTAACCCATTACGTACACTTACCCTCAAAAGTTCGGTTCTGCTTGTTGCTCGGTCTTTACAGCTCCCGCTTGATACAATCAAACATATCTAAACCGCCTGTTTTCTCCCTCCATCGCTTGATGGTTTACGAGACGGCACTTTTACAATCTGGTGAACTTTCTTCCCGTAGGGAAGGCTCTCAGAACCTTCCGCTTTTCCCTCAATTCACCCAAAGTGTCGTGTCATGAACGCGTGGGGGGAAGTATGGGTGAAGATTCATTCTTGTAACTCTCTTACGACTAATAGCTATAGACTATTGACTTCTCTTAATACCCCCGCTTATGAATGAATCGATTAAGCAGCGGCTTGTTTTCCATATACCGTTGTAAATTCTCTGCGAATAGAGCCGCCGCTTTTTCATGATAACGGGTGCTGTTACCAGAAATATGCGGTGTGATGATCACATTATCCAAATTCCATAACGGGCTGGTTGTGGGCAGCGGTTCTTCCTTGAACACATCCAGTGCCGCCCCTGCGATCTTCTTGGACGACAACGCCGAAATCAGCGCGGCCTCATCAATGACTGCTCCCCGCGCAACGTTGATGATGACCGCATTTTTCTTCATGGCATCCAAAACGGTTTCATCGACCACCGGTGGCGCGCCTTCCACCAGTGGCGTAGTCACGACCAACCAATCACACAAACTCACCATTGAGGCCAGTGCCTCAGGTGGATATAACCGTGACGGGATAACACCCTCTGGATCACCTGTACCTGCCTCGACATAACTATCAAGGTCAGCCGTTTCTTTGAGGTTGCGCTTGGTCGCTAGTACAGTCATACCCAGTGCTGCGGCCTGCCGTGCCAGCTCGCGTCCGATGCTGCCGTAACCGGCAATCCCCAGCGTTTGCCCCCGTAACGTATTTGGGGCAAACATATCACGGGGTTTCTTAGGCCATTCCGCCTTGGCTTGAAGTTCTAATAACAGCGGGATTTTATAGTTAAATGCCAGCATCATGGCGAGGCAGTATTCCGACATCTGTACCGCATGAATACCGCTTGTAGTCGTAATCTCGACATCTTCAGCCTTAACGATTGGCTGTTTAATCATGGTATCGACACCGGCGGAATGCGTTTGTAACCAACGCAAACGGGGCGCTTGTGCCGGTTCAGGGAAATTTTGTTGGGTGTACAATACTTCGACCTGCGGCCAAACCGAGTCAGGTACATTCGGGTAGAGCCGCTCAATCTGCAAACGGGGAGAAATGGCGCGCAGCTTAGCCATAATCTCATCCGAAAAATCCATTGCAACGACAACATGTATCGGTTCTTGGCTCATTGGCTCATGCTCCTGAATGACTGCTTGATGTACTTAAAATTCGTTCACCCTCGCCTTTGTGGTTTGCGCCCTCTCTCACTTGCGGGCGACCTGCGACTGAGTGCAGCGCAAGGTAGCAGGGAGCGCCGGGGTAGGCGTTCTTGTCGATAGTGACACGCCCATAATAGGCGTTCGTGAGGCGGGATGCAACTTTTATATCATGCACCCACACATGCAAACCACGTCGTACCAATAATCGACACATCTTACAATCTTCGTTAAACTTATGACCATGTTTGGGGGTATATCTATCCATCGCACCATTTCACAGGTTCATTTATTTAGAGAGGAATCAGACAGTGAAAAAAATTGTATTCCTGTTAGGTCTATTGATGCTGGTCGGGGTATTCGGGGTTAGTGCGCAAGACGCTTCGACCACTGAAACACCCTACACTTGCCCCAATCAAGGTGGCACACTCATTACCGCCATTGCGGATAATCCAGTAAGCCTCAATGGTATTTATGCCAATGACGGCATCTCCGGTTCCGTGTTGTCGTACCTGTTTAACCCCTTGACACTTGGTGGCGAAAACTGGGGGACAAATATCACCGGTGATTTAGCTGAATCGTGGTCAGTCAGTGATGATGGCCTAACGTGGACATTTAACCTGCATCATGGAGTCAAGTTCAGCGATGGCAAGGAACTGACTGCTGCTGATGTGGTTTACACCTTCAATACCATTGAAACCTCTGCCGAAGATATTGCGCCTTTCCGCCCGCGTTTCTATCAGGGTGATAAGGCGATTGCCTTCGAAGCCAAAGATGATTACACCGTTGTGGCACATCTGACCGAGCCGAATGCTTCCTTCTTCACCGACATCAGCGTGCCGATCATTCCAGACAAAGCCCTCGAAGGTCAGGACTTACGCACCGGTGAATTTAATCGTAAACCGGTAGGTACCGGCCCCTTCAAAGTTGCCGATTGGGTAACAGGTGAAAGTATCACGCTGGAAGCCAATGAAAATTACTTCAAAGGTCGTCCTTGCATTGATAAGATCATTTTTCGCATCATCCCTGATCTACAGGCGCAGGTCAATGCACTGTTGACAGGCGAATTGGATTTCCTTCTGAACGTCCCCGGTGCGTCAGTTGAACAATTCAAAACCAACACCGATTTCACTTTAGACATTGCCGAATACGACAGCTTGTTCGGTGTGTTCTTCAATAACAACCGTGACCAATTCAAGGACAAGCGCATTCGCCAAGCATTGATGATCGCCATTGATCGCAAGGCGTTGGTCGATACCGTCCGTCAAGGCTATGGTGCGGTGCATAACTCGCATTTTGATAAGGCCGTTCCCTTCTACAGTGACGACAAACAGGGTGGTTATGATTATGACCCCAAACGTGCCGGCGAAATCTTAGATGAAGTCGGCATCAAAGATGTTGATGGTGATGGCATTCGTGACCTCGACAACAAGCCTTGGGTTATTCATTTGCTGTCGTTCCAAGAAGGCTTCCGTGACTACTTCAGCGTCTCCACAGTTGTTCAGGCCTATTGGAAAGACATCGGTATTGATGTTGAACTCGAAACCCGTGATCTTTCAACCTTGATTACCCAGTTGTATCAAGAACGCAAACTGGATAAACCCTTTGATGTCATGGTTTCCGGTTGGTCACAGATTGGCCCTGAACCAAACAGTTACGCCAACTTCTACATCACCACACCCGAACTCGGCCCGAACTTGGAAAACTACGATAATTCGGAAGTCAACGAATTGTTCGCCAAGGCACGTACCCTGACCAATAATGACGAGCGAATGAAAATGTACGAGCAGATTGAAAAGATTTTGTGGGACGAACTGCCGACCATCCCGCTATATCGTAATCAGAATCCGGTCGTCATCAGCAAACGCTTCAACATCGAGGATGCCACGCTCGACCTGTCGATGGGTTCCGGTTTCCAAAACCCCGAACGCATCTCTCAAGCGAGCTAAATGTTCTGTCTCATAAGTTTGCGATCTTAAAATGGTTTGTCGTAGGGGAGCACCTCTGTGTGCTCCCTGAATTTGTTGGGTTTAGTCGATCTTGGCTTCTTAATTATCTTCTTTGAAGCGCCTTTAGTGTGCTTGTCTGATTGTTAGCATCGCGGCTTATGGTTATTTACTATTTAATGTGGTGAACGATGGTTGAAAATTTTGTTTCGACCAAATGTATTTCGTAGGGACGGCATACATGCCGTCCGTTAACTATTACCACTCCAATTTGTAAATAACCATTAGCCTGATGCGGTGATGTTTACTATCGCTCAGGACACCAATGACCCGTTATCTCATCCGCCGCCTGCTGCAAATGATCCCGCTGCTCATCGGGATTTCAATCTTGTCGTTCCTGATCATTAAAGCAGCACCCGGTGACCCATTGGTGGTATATATCGACCCTAACAAACCGCCACCGTCCGCGGAGGATATGGCACGCCTACGCGCACAGCTTGGCTTGGATCAACCGATTCCGGTGCAGTATGTCCGCTGGTTGGGCAGTGCCCTTCAAGGTGATCTCGGCTTTTCGCTCACAGGTCGCCGCGCCGTTAGCCTCGAAATCGCTGATCGACTTCCGGCCACCGTACTGCTTGGCATCAGTTCGCTGTTGTTAGCACTGGTGTTTTCGATCCCAGTAGCGCTCTTTTCAGCCATTCGCCGCTATACATGGGGTGATTATCTCATCACGACGTTGTCGTTTATCGGCCTCAGTATGCCGGGATTCTTTATCGCCTTGCTGCTCATGCAAATTTTCAGTGTTCAGTGGCGTTGGCTCCCGACCACTGGAATGCGAAACGTCCGTGAAAGCTATACAGGTATTCAGGCCGCCATCGACATCGGTCAACATCTGATTCTGCCAACCGTTGCCCTTGCTGCCGCCTCACTAGCCCGCTGGGTACGCTATCAACGATCAAGCATCCTCGATGTCTTGTCACAGGATTATATTCGCACGGCTCGTGCTAAAGGCATGACCGAAGGCCGTATCTTGCGGGTACACGCTTTGCGTAACGCCCTTACGCCGTTGGTAACACTGATTGGGCTTTCAATTCCACAGTTGGTATCCGGTTCGTTTATCATTGAGTTTGTGTTTGGTTGGCCGGGATTAGGCTTGCTAGCAGTTAATGCGGCCCTTAAGCGCGACTTTCCCATCATCATGGGTGTCACCATGCTTTCAGCGCTGTTTATCGTTCTTGGCAACTTCTTTGCCGATTTAGCCTACCATTTCATTGATCCCCGGATTCGTTATGAGTGATACTGTTGCCTTGACCACCGAACCTATCGCCCAAAATCCTTGGCGAATAACCCTTCGTCAGTTTCAGCGTCATCGCTTAGCGAATGCCAGTCTCATTCTGCTGATTGTGTTTTGCCTGCTGGCCGTTTTTGCTGATCGTATTTCACCTTTTAACCCCAATGATATTGATCCGCGTGCTGCTGGTGTAAAACGTGGTTTTCCACAGCCGCCAACCCTTGAACATCTCTTTGGTACAGACGATTTAAACCGAGATGTTTCCGCACGCCTCCTCTACGGAATGCGTGTCTCATTAGCTGTTGGTTTCCTGTCGATGTTCATCAGCATTGGTATAGGTGTCACCTTAGGCGCGATCTCCGGTTATGCAGGTGGCCTCCTCGACAACATCCTCATGCGCCTTGTGGATATTTTCTTATCCGTACCCAGCTTTATCCTGTTTCTGGCGCTCAACGCCTTACTGACCCCTAGCATTTGGACGGTGATTTTTATCCTCAGCGCTTTTAGTTGGATGGACGTAGCGAGGCTCGTTCGTGGTGAATTTCTCGCCCTCAAAGAACGGGATTATGTCATTGCGGCTCATGCAATCGGCGCAACGCCGCTGCGCATCATCCTGTCGCACTTGTTACCCAATGCCCTCGCGCCGGTGCTTGTCGCTGCGACCTTAGCCATTCCCGCTGCCATTCTCAGCGAATCGGCACTCAGCTTCATTGGCCTCGGCGTCCCACCGCCTAACGCCAGCCTCGGCAACATGCTTCAGGATGCCAAAGCGTGGCTCACAACCGCGTGGTGGCTCTGGTTGACTCCCGGCTTGGTCATCAGCTTGACTGTCCTTGCCTTCAACTTCGTTGGCGACGGCCTGCGTGATGCCTTTGACCCGACCCTCCGCCGCTAACCTCTCTATTTTCCGGCTTGGCGTACTTGGCGATATGTTTGTATTCTCTCGTTCCCTCTGTGCCTCTGTGGTTAAATTGTCTTTAGCGTAGCGTCTGCCCCTTCGCTGTGTTAAATTAAACGTAATTAATTTGTGTGAGGTGAGTTTTCAAAGGATAGCTTTACCGATAACTGTCAACTGAAAACTGCTAACTTAAAGGAGTAAATTTTATGGGTTTAATGGACGGCAAAGTCGCGCTGATTTTCGGCGTTGCCAATAAGAACTCGATTGCTTGGGGCATCACCAAGAAATTTCACGAAGAGGGCGCGACCATTTTGCTGAGCTATGCTGGCGAAGTCATGGAAAAACGAGTGTTTCCGCTGGCTCAGGAAATTGGCTGTGAATTTGTAGAACCTGCCGATGTCACCAGTGATGCTGATCTCGATGCCGTTTTTGAGAAAGTCAAAGCTAAGTACGGCAGATTAGATGTGCTGGTTCACGCGGTTGCCTATGCCAATCGCGAAGACCTAGATGGACGTTTCATCGACATTTCGCGAGATGGCTTTAAACTTGCGCTCGACATCAGCGCTTACAGCCTCATTGCGATGGCAAAGCGCGCTGAACCCCTTATGACTGAAGGCGGCAGCATCATGAGCCTGACTTACTACGCAGCCGAAAAAGTCATGCCCAAGTATCACGTCATGGCGATTGCCAAAGCCTCGTTGGAAATGATTACCCGTTATCTGGCGAATGACATGGGGCCAAAGGGCATCCGTGTTAATGCCATCAGCGCCGGCCCCATCAAGACTCTGGCTGCCGCAGGTGTGCCGGGAATCCGCACCATGCTCAAATATAACGAGAAAACATCGCCCCTTCGCCGTAACATCTCACAGGAAGAAGTCGGCAAAACAGCGCTCTGGTTGGGTTCTGATCTCAGCAGCGCCGTGACGGGTGAAGTCGTCCACGTGGACGGCGGTTACAACGTTCTCGGCCTGACTGCCACTGCCGAAGATCTCGCCGAAATGGGCTAACCTCACCTTTAATTTTCGAATCTAAAAGGACGCGGTGAGCGTCCTTTTGATTTTTATCTCATTTTGTCTTGGCGATTTGTATTCAGCTTTAAGCTGGACTTTGTACATGAATAAGGAAGAAAAAGGAGGCAGAATAAGCAAATTGACCTAACTGCCAAGCAAGGTTGAAAATGCTTAAACTGCCTAAATGGATGATAACGATATTAGGGGAATTTGCGCCAGTGATTTAT
>WGMX01000072.1 GCA_016124855.1 Anaerolineaceae bacterium
ACTCGCGCTGGGATTGACTGCCGCTTTGAAACGCAAACCGGATGGTTCTTATGTTCGTCGTTGGAGCTTATTTCGGGAGGGGCGACAAGCTTTTTTAGCGCTCGCTCCTCCCGCTTGATTTTTACTGTCGCCCCCTCAGCCATAGTAACAGGGGAAGGGAGCTATACAAACCTGTAATAGGGTTTTCAAGGATGGCGTATCATACCGGCAGTGACGTGCGGGCGTGAGCCATTGCGGCGGCGAAACCGGGAATGGCGCTCTCGATCATCTCGTTATTAGCGGTGAGCGAGATGCGGAAGTATCCCGGTAATTCGACGACTTTTCCGGGCAGCACGAAGATATTGTGTTCCGCCAGCAGTTCGGTGAACGCCCAATCGTCATGCCACGGCGATTTGGGCAGCAAGTAGAACGTCCCCTGCGGCACATGGACTTCATAACCGGAATGCTGCAAGGCGCTGACCAAGCGATCACGCTTTTGCTGTAAATGCGGAATATCAATCGAGACTTTTTCCAAATCAGCGAGGGAATGTTGCAGCAAAGCGTTGGGAAACGACCAACCGGCGATAACCTGCGAACTCATAAAGGCGACACGCAGCGGTTCGCGATCCGGCATGGTGGGCGGCAGGGAAATATAGCCGATGCGCTGACCGGGAGTGAGCAGAGTCTTGCCATAGGTATACAGCAAAAGCGAGTTGGGATAATAATCGGTCGGGCTGTAATAAGGCTGACCATCAAATATGATGCGGCTGTAGGCTTCGTCGGAGAGTAGGTAAATCGTGCGCCCGTTGCGTTCGCTGGCTTTGGTCAAAATCTCCGCCAGCGCTTTAAGATCATCCGGTTGATAGATCAGTCCAGTAGGGTTATTGGGTGAGTTGATGATAATGGCGCGGGTACGTGGGGTGATGGCAGCCGCAATCGCTTCCAAGTCGAGGCCGAGCGTCTTGGGATGGACTTTGACGCGCACCGGAACCGCTCCATGATTGACGATAATGCCTTCATAAAAGAACCACGGCGGACTGATGAAAATAACCTCATCACCGGGGTCAGTCAAAACCGAGATGCTCAGGGAAATGGCGGCGAAACCACCGTTGGTCATAAAAATATCACGCGAGTTGAAGGTCACGCCGCGCCGCGCTTTTAAGCTGGCGGAAACGACCTCCTGCGACGAGGCTTCATTCATCTTATAGGCGAACCAATCTTTATTTTGGGGCGTAAGCTGCTGCTGTAAGGCGTTGACGAAACCGGTCAGTGGCATCTCATGCGGATTGCCAAAAACGAAATTGTTGATATTCGGTTCGCTTTCACGACGCGCAAAAGTTGAGGCGGTGAAAAATTCAAAGAAGGGTGCGATTGCCTGTTGGATGCGGTTGGTGCGCTGGGAGATAGGTTGGGACATGAAAACGCTCCTTACAGTCTCACGAAAATTTGTTTGTGAGTGGTCTCAGACAGATGTTTAGACGTTACAGTGATGGGGCGTGGATGTGGTTTTTATTATACGGTGAAGCAGTTTAACGCGCTCAGAAAGGTTATTTCGCTCACAAGAATTAAGACTGTTACGAGTTTTTGATAAATATAAACTCTCAATTTACAAATCATCTAAACTGTTCCACAATGATATAGGATGCCCCAAAACTGCTTGATCACAAATTGGAATGCCTGTTTATAGACCGGTTGTAGTCTATGAATTTATGCGCTGCTGTGACAAGCACTTTCGAACATTCGTCAATTGAGTTCTGGATCAAAGAGAAGCATGTCCGGATTGATAACCTTCAAAGCACAGTTCACACGCAAAACCACCTATTTGCTGCACGGCTATTACGCAAACTTCTTGATTAAAGTGGTGCTTTCCCTCATCTAGCGACTATACGAATCGCTATTCCGCCTTACCCCAAGTCAAATCAACATTTTTGAAGGGAACGAGCGCGAGAATCACGGCGTGTTCATAATAACGCTGGCGGTCGATCAGATCAGCGGTCAGCAAGCCAACTGCGCCATTGCTCTGCTTGGAGTTGGAACGCCCGAAAACACGATCATCGGCGATGCCCAGTTCGACACCTTGGCGGACAAGTGAAGCAACCTCTTGCGGGAGCATGAAGGCTCCAGTGCGGGCTTTGCCAGTTAGAACCCCCTCCCTAACCCTCCCCCGCAAGCGAGGGAGGGAACTTTGCACGACCACCCACGCAAATGTCCAGAGTTCGCTGTGTTTTTCCTCACAACCGCCTTCGATGCCCACCCAATAATCCGCATCGGGATGTGAAGCGCGGATGCTTGATGCGCGATTGAATGCCCCTTGCAGTGTTTCCTCATCGGACATCGGCTGGTCGCTGACACCCGATGGCACACTGACGCCTTCGGTGGTGACGATCTGATCGGGGAACATCAGCCGGAAGCCGTGCAAGGCAGATTGGATTTTGACAGGATTGGTTGAGGCGACGATGAGTTTCATTTAGAAGTACCCGGTATAAACAATTCGAATGTTGGGGTTTGTTGTCGTGACTCGACTCGCTTGAGGACTTCCTCCGCGTTAGTCCAATGACGGCCTAACAGTATAAAACCAATTCAGAACTTCGCAATGTTTTTCTCGTACCCCTCCCCCTAGAACTGCTAATGGGCTTTAAAAGACTTGACACTTAGAACAAAGTATCGTATTATACCAATAGGTTAATTAACCAGATGGTTAAATAAGAGTGTGAGATGATGAGGAGTGATGAAGACCAACTCAGTCTGACGTTTGCCGCGCTGGCAAATGCAACCCGCCGCGCGATTCTGGCGCGGTTGGCACAGGGCGAAGCCACCGTCAACGAACTGGCGGAACCGTTCAATATGTCGCTGCCTGCTATTTCCAAGCACATCAAGGTGCTCGAACGCGCGGGGCTGATCATACAAGGGCAAAAAGCCCAGTACCGTCCCTGCACCATGGACGCGGCACCCTTGAAAGAAGTGGCGAATTGGACGGAGCAGTACCGCCACATCTGGGACGAACGCTTCAACCAGATGGACGCGTATATGAAGCAGATTCAAAATAAGGAGAAAGACAATGAGTGAGAACGCCGTATTGCATGAAGTCGTCGAACTGGAACGAACCTTCGATGCGCCGATTGACCTCGTTTGGGATATGTGGACGAAGGGCGAACATTTCAAAAACTGGTACGGCCCCAAAGGCTTGAAGATTCCAGTCGCGGAAATGGATGTGCGCGTCGGCGGCAAGCGGCTGGTGTGCATGGAAATCCCGACGCCCAACGGCCCTATGAATTCGTGGCTGACGGGTAAATATCTGGAAGTGACGCCCAAGACGCGCCTCGTCTATACCGATACCATCGCCGACGAACACGGCAACGCCATGAC
This sequence comes from Anaerolineaceae bacterium, assembly GCA_016124855.1. GTDB lineage: Bacteria > Chloroflexota > Anaerolineae > Aggregatilineales > Phototrophicaceae > CFX2. The sequence continues at coordinate 3,346 of WGMX01000072.1, forward strand.
CATGCAGGAGGCGGGCGTCAGCACCGATGACTATCCCGAAGTGACCGAGGTGACGGTAACCCTCGAAGACCTCGGCGGACGCACTAAAGTCACGCTGAAGCATGCCGGTCTGCCGGACGGTGACGCGGGTACGAAGGGGGCTAAGTTCGGCTGGAGCCAATCCTTCACCAAGCTGGCCGAATATATGCCGACCGTTGCCTAACAACTTCACTCCCTCAATGTACAGAGGGAAATTTGAACCGCAGAGACGCAGAAGTAGTTCCAAGTAATTGCCGCGAAAATCAGTCGAGCTTGGTTTCCCACCCTCGTTTACGGGGGAGGGTTAGGGTGGGGGTCAGTATTCGCATTATTATCTTGGTATCATTGAGTTTATAGAGGAGAACATATCAAATGGCAAAAGCAGCCGCAGCGAAGAGCGCCAAGAAATCGAGTGACGGATTTTCGGCTGAAGAAAAGGCCGCCATGAAGGAACGTGCCAAAGAACTAAAGGCACAAGAACGCGCCAAGAATGACCGTGAAGCTGGCGAAAAAGATGTGATGGCGAAAATTGCGGAGATGGAAGGACTGGATCGCAGCATGGCGACGAAGATTCACGAGATCGTCAAAGCCAACGCGCCACATCTCATGCCACGAACATGGTACGGGATGCCTGCCTACACTAATCAGGACGGGAAAATCATCTGTTTCTTCAAGGACGCGAAAAAGTTTAGTACGCGCTATGCGACTCTGGGCTTCGAGGAATTCGCGCAGCTTGATGACGGCGACATGTGGCCGACCTCCTATGCCTTGACGAACTGGACGGACAAGGTAGAAGCCAAAATCGTTGCGCTGGTCAAGCAAGCCGCCAGCTAACACCCCCGTCACCAACAGACGAAAAAGGCGCTCGACACTGAGCGCCTTTAATTTGGAAAACAAACGGTTTAGCTGTTGGCGATCCAGTTCATGGTCTTGGTCGCCAGCTTATCCATCGCCTCCACCGACTGCATGATGTGTTCTTCTTTGGTGTCCTCGATCTTGTTGTGGGAAATGCCGCGCAAGCTCTGGACGAACATCATCACCGTCGGGATGTCCGCACGTACCATTTCCGCCGCGTCGTGCAGCGGGCCGCTGGGCAGCCGGTGAGAAACACCCGCCGTTTCTTTGATGGCTTCGTCGCACAATTCGATCAAATGCGGGTGGAAGGGCAGCGGTTGAATCTGCCACAGCTTGCTCCACGACACCTCGATATTTTCCTCGTCGGCGATGCGTTCGCTGGCGGCTTTGGCTTCGTTGAGCATGGCCGCCAGTTCGCCTGCGTCCAAGTGCCGCTGGTCGAGTGTCATATCCGCCTGACCGACGACCGCCGTCACGATGCCGGGGCGCGTGACCACTCGCCCGACCGTGCCCACGCCCTTATGCGCCTTGGCGATCTGGCGAATGTCGAGGTGCAGCTTGCTGACGCCGCCCAGCGCGTCACGCCGCTTATCCATCGGCGTCGAGCCGGAGTGCGCTTCCTGCCCGACGAAGCGGATGGCATGTCGTTCGACGCCCACCGTACCCAGCACGACTCCCAGCGGCAGATCCATACTTTCCAGCACCGGCCCCTGCTCGATGTGCAGTTCCAGATACGCTTTGGCGTTTTTCAATTGTTGGTGTGACTGGGTTGCCATATCCAGATTGACGTCGAAGTTCGCCAGCGCATCCTCCAACCGGATGCCGTCTTTATCCGTCAAATCGCGGACTTCATCAGGGATCAGCGTGCCGGAACAGGCGCTGGAACCGAGCAAACTGCGACCGAAGCGCGAGCCTTCCTCATCCGCCCAATCGACCAAACGCAGTGTGACCGGCGGCGTACCTTCGCTGGCGACGCGGCGCATGACTTCCAGTCCGGCGAGGACATTCAAGCAGCCGTCCAACCAGCCGCCGTTGGTCACCGAGTCCATATGTCCACCGATAATGACCTCTTTTTCGGATGTGCCCTTCAGCGTCGTCCAAACATTGCCAGCTTCGTCAGTTTCGATCTTGACCGGCAGTTGTTCCATCTTGGTACGCAGCCACGCCCGCGCCTTGGCCCATGTGTCCGTCCACGCGATACGCTGCGCACCATTTTCGTCTGCGGTCAGCGCACGCAGTTCTTTCAGTTCATCCAGAGTCCGTTGAGGGTTGAGGGTTGACATGCTGATTACTTCTTTCTGCTAGACCATTTCAAGAGAAGAGAGTATAACGCGGCTGATTTGACGGGCGCAAAAGAGAAGTTTGGGGGCTTACTGAGGGTCGTCTAAAACTTAAGCTAGATATATGGCAGCACCAACTCTTTTTCAATCGCGATGCCTGCCCATTCATCCGTGCCGACACCATCGTAAATCAAGGAATAAGGCCCGTTGTAGTTTGCCGCCCGCGCCAGATCGAGGCAGCAAAGATAATCCTCGCTGTCCGGCTGTCCTTCCGCGATGAAGGAACATTTGGCGTGGCAGGATTCAGCGCGCGGCAGAATCGCGGCCAAATCGTCATACTTTGATGCGCCCTTCCAGTTGCCGAAATCCGCCAACAAACCGATGTCTACGGCATCCATGACCTGCTGGACAGCTTCGGGTGTCGAAAGCAAATCAAACCAATTTTCAGTGATAATACGAACACCGTTAGCCTTGCCGACTTCTGCCAATTGCGTTAGTCCGGTCTTGCTGCGTTCGAGTGTTTCCGCCGAAAGCTGAGATTTCCCCGCGACGACACGCGCCCGCTTAGCACCTAGTTGGCCTGCGGTTTTGATCCAACCTGAGATCCATTCCAAATCGCGCTGACCGTGGTCAGGATGGGTAATGTCGCCGTCATCAATCAGCAGTGTCAACAGCTCAACACCCGCCGACTTCAAGGCTTGGCGCAGTTCATCAATGTACGCTTGACCGCGAGACGGCAGATGAAAGTGGCAAATTTCAAAACCGGAAATGCCCATCGCCGCCAGCCGCGCTGGAACTTGCAAAAGAGTAATGCTGCCAGAGCCATAGGTCGCCACCGGGCCGGAATTGGGCTTGCCGGGAGCATCCGGATAAGTCGTTCCAAGGGCGCGATGTAAACTCCACGAGGAAGTCGCTAAGCGCGAGCTGCTGGCAGCAATCATTGAGGTTGGCCTTTCCTAAATATCGTTCAAAATGCTGTCAGTTGTTACCACTCAGCGACAGCCGGAATAATTTCCTTGCCGAAAGTTTCCAACGGCGTGATGTCATAAACATTGGGCATGTTGAAAATGGCATGGGTGAAACCCAATTCCTTGAGAGTCTTGAGCCGTGCCAAAATCGACTCGACCGTATCGTTGCCAGCGGTCAAAAGAGCCGTACCCAGTGCGGTCTTTTCGATGTCATCGTAGTTACGACCTAACTGCTGGCAGTGTTCTTTGAGTATATCCAACTTTTGCTGTAAGGTATCCCGTCCGCTGGCTTCGAAAAGGTTACAGGCATCGGCATACTGCGCCACCATCCGCAGTGTTTTCTTCTCGCCCCCGCCGCCGACCAGAATGCGTGGATGCGGTGTGCTCAGCGGACGCGGGTTATTGGTCATCTTAGGGGCAGAGAAGTGCTTACCCGTAAAGCTAACTTCGTCGCCTTCCCACAGCTTATGCGCCAGTTGCAGCGTATCTTCCAGCCATTCAAAACGCTCGCTGGTGTTGGGATAAGGCACGCCAAAGCCTTTGGCCTCCTGTTCGTACCATGCCGCGCCGATGCCCAGATAGGTTCGCCCGCCGGAAACAATATCGAGCGTATTGACCGTCTTGAGCAGGATAGAAGGCCAGCGGTAAATGACGCCCGTAATCATCACACCGAGATAAACTTTCTCGGTCAGGCCGGAGAGATAACCCAACGTCGTATAGGATTCCATCATCGGGTCGGTATGCGGTTCGCCAAATAATCCTTCAATTTGATAAAAATGATCCATCACCCACATGCTGTAAAAGCCTGCGGCCTCTGCGGTAGTGGCGATTGCTTTCAATTTAGGCCGAATTGCCGCTGTTCCACCGGGATATTTGAACGAGGGAATTTGTAAGCCAATATGCATGATAAATCTCCGTGAACGCTGCCGGATAAGAACGAGTCGTTGTACCGTTTGAATGCTACACCCTAGAGTGCACTCTAAGTCAAGTGTTGTGGTGATCGAATTAGAGGTGGATTTGGGGGAAGATCAATAGAAAGTAGGGGCTTGCCAGCGACAAGCCCCCGCCGACCAATTCAACCAAAACGATGCGGTTTACCGGTTGGCGAAGCGGAAAGCCGAGAGGTAATGACCTTCTGGGTCTTTGGCGATGAAATAGCGTCCGAAAGGCAGGTTTTGCGGTTCACTGAGCATGTCGACGCCCTTTGACTTCCACGCGTTGTAAGTGGCATCCACGTCTTCGACCTGAAAGCTCAATTCGACACTTCCGGCATGATTTTCCTGCGCGGGTGGGAACTGTGCCGACTTCTTATCTTGCAGCCCGATGACCGCGCCGCCGTCAGATGCCCGCAGCGTGGCGAAAATATCCGAAGACAGCGAACCAATGTCGGTCATACCCAGCTTATCGACATAAAAGGACTTGAGTTTCTGGAAATCGGTGGCATAGACGATGATGTATTTCAGGTTCATGTTCGGCTCTCCTTGTGGTTAATCTCACTGATAAATTCAGTATATGAAGGCCGAGTGACACCATTATGTCAGCAGCGTTTTGACTATTTTGAAAATTGTTTTTCGGCGTAGTTTTCGATCATGCCTTTAGCCTCGTTGTGGAGAATCTCGCGCAAGAAGTCCGGTTCGAGGACGCGCACATGTGATCCCCAACTGAGCAGCCAATTCAAAATGTCGCCGGGTTGATTAATCATCAAGGTGACGAGCAAGCCATCGGGGTGTTCTTCCTCTGATACATGAAAATAGGTCGGATTCTCGCGCGCCCAGCGGCCAGTTTCAGGGTCAAAAAGCGCCCGAACAACGATACTACGTTCGTCTCCAGATGGACGTTGCAGGCTGAAGTCGGAGGGACGCTTAAAGATTTTGTCCAGCACCACCAATTCTTCCATGCGATCAATGCGGAAATTGCGCCGCTCTTTGCGCAGATGGCAGTAAGCCGTCAACAGCCACGCACTGCCGATATGAACCAGCGCATAAGGATCAGCGTCACGTAAACTGGGTGTGCTGGATGAGCCATCACGCGGGCGGGAATGATAACGGAAGCGGACGGTTTTGCTCTGGATAATCGCCCGCCGCAGCTGCTGAAGGGTTTCCGGTATGAAGGGGCCGTTAAGCGCTACAAAGCGAATACTGCTCTGTAGATATTCGACTTCCTGCCGCAGTTTATCCGGCAGCACGGTGACGATTTTGTGTTTGGCGGAATGTGCCGCAGCCCGGTACTGTGCGTCAAAATTTTGGGCGACGAAATCCGCGCCCAGCAGCAGCATAATGGCTTCGTCACTGTTGAAGGTCAAAGGCGGCAGGAAATAACCTTCGACCAGCGAATACCCTTGTCCCGGAATCGCCACAATTGGCACACCCGACTCGGAAAGCGCTTGAAGGTCACGGTAAATGGTCCGTTTCGTGACCTCGAACGTGGCGGCGAGGTCTTCGGCGCGAACCTGCTTCTTGGCCTGAATTTCCAGCACAATCGCCAGCAGCCGGTCAGTACGGTTCATCCGCTATCCTTTCTGTCGAATGAACGCATTATAACGAAATTCCACTGCCATTTGTCATAAAAGAGAAAATTTGTTCGCAAATTGAACGAAAATTTTATATAATGATTGTGTTGTAAAAGCTAAATTCGCCAATCAGGGGGTATGGGTTTGACGGGAAAAACCACCACAACCGGTCTGCGCCGCTTATATCACCAGCGCATAACACATCCGCATTTTAAGGATGCTGCGGAAGTGGTATCGTGGCTGGGCGCGATGCAGGGACAGGATTACCTCGGCACAAAATGGGCATTCGGTTTGCGCTTACCGGGCAGCACCGATGCTGATATTGAAAAAGCGATTGTTGACGGCGTGGTGATGCGAACATGGGCCATGCGTGGGACTCTTCACTTCGTCGCGCCTGATGATATTCATTGGCTGCTGGGTTTGCTGGCGCCGCGTCAAATCGCCGGCAACAAAGGCCGCTACAAGCAGCTTGAATTGGATGAACCGACGCTTATCCGCAGCACTGAATTGATTGTGAAAGCGCTCCAAGACGGCGCACACCTCACACGACCTGAATTGTTTGACATCCTCGAAACCAATGGCATTTCCACAGCCGGACAGCGCGGAGTCTACATGTTGCAGCGGGCGGGTTTGGAACGGCGCGTTTATCAAGGCGAGATGCGCGGCAAAGACACGACCTTTCACATTCTCGGCGAAGGCAAAACGCTGCCAAAAGAGGAAGCCTTAGCTGAGTTAGCGCTGCGCTACTTCAGCAGTCGTGGGCCAGCCACCTTAGCTGATTATGTCAATTGGTCGGGGCTGCCCATCACAGAAGCACGGGCCGGTTTGGAAAGCGTCAAATCCAAGCTGATTGAAGAAACGATTGATGATCAGACCTATTGGCTGTCAACCGAGAAGCATCAGCATCCTGAACAGGCACTGTATCTGCTGCCGGGATTTGACGAATATATCCTCGGCTATAAAGACCGCACCACCGTCGTCGAGCCCGAATTTCTGGATGCGATTTGCCCCGGTGGCAACGGCATCTTCAAGCCCACCATTGTCTACGATGGACAAGTCGTGGGCATATGGCAGCGCACACTCAAGAAAAAGACCGTCGAAATCAACCTGCAACCGTTTAGACCGCTGAGTCAGGAGGTGATAGATAAGGTTGACGCGGCAGCGCAGGCGTTCGGTCACTATCTAGGGTTGAATCCCGTCATTAAATAACCTTACGAATGGAGAATCAAGATGAACATTTTTATGCAGCAGCACGGCGAAATGTATCATGAAACGCAGGTGATGCGTGATCAGTTGATGGACATCCTCACGGATGCCGATTTGGCCTTCTCTCCCGGCGGCAGCAACCCGACCTTAGGCGAATTGTGTAGGGAGATGGCTGATGTCGAAGCTTCCTATATCGGGTCGATTAAACTGTTGAAACAGGATTGGTCATACCGCAATCCACAGCAGGGACTCGCCCAAAGCGTCAGCCAGTTACAGGCTCTCTACAGCAAGTTGGACAGCGACCTCAAAGCCACGATGGAAGGCTTAACCGACGAGGATTTGTCCAAAACGATTGATCGCGGTTGGCCTGTAGGCGTAGGGACGCAGCTTCATATCTACCGCGAAGGACTGCTGATTTATTACGGCAAGGTGGCGGTTTATCTCAAAGCGATGGGCAAGCCGATGCCCAAGCAGTGGCAAGACTGGATTGGTTAACATGTCAAAAGCCAAAATTACTGCTCATGCTCCCGTGCTGCTGGTTAAAGATTTGCCCAAGTCGGCGGCCTATTGGCGTGATACATTAGGTTTCACGGATCAACAATTATTTGGCGAACTGCCCTATTTCGCCATGGTCAAACGCGATAATTTCACCGTGATGCTGGCACAAGTTCATCCCGGCAAGACCTTCACCGCCAATTATCATGTTGTCGAAAAAATGTGGGACGTGTACTTTTGGGTGGATGATGTTGATGCCATTTATGCCGAGTTTCAAGCCAGCGGCGCGATCATTGATTACTCGCTGTATGTCGCGCCGCACGGGGTAAAGGAATTTGGCATTCAAGATTTAGACGACCACGACATCGCCTTTGGGCAGGTGATTCGTTAATTGCCCGCTGCAACCTTCCGGTCTGCTGCTGCGTAGAATCGATAAACAGCAGCGATAAGGAAATGAGATGTCCGAACAAGAAATTTATGAAATTGCCCAACGCAGAATCGACCAGCGCAACCGCCGTTGGACCATCTGGGGCATTGATCTCGCGGGGCTTATACTCGTACTGGCAGCACTCATTTTCTTGGGTGAAACAGCTTATGTGACCACAGCCGCAGCCATTTTTATGGCGTGGGCAGGGATATTCACGCTGCACACCATTGTCGTGGCCATGGCTCAATCACGAGAGAAAGACATCCATGCCGAAGTTGACAAACTGCGCGATGTCATATCAGACTACGAAAAGCCGAAACGCCTCGAACTCGGTGATGATGGTGAACTGGTCGAGCGGGACGAACAAGACGATTGGCAGATCGAAGAAGCACAATCCAAGCGCTTGTCGTAGTAACTCAATACTGCATCTCGTTCGTCCAGTGAAATACCCTTTTAAGATTGTAGGGACGGGATTCTTCCCGTCCCAAACCTAACAACAGTTCTTCGCGCTGATTTGTTGGAGCGCTCCGATAATATCCATTTCCGTCCAGTTTTCGACAACGGCCTCATTTTCAACCCGAAAAATGCTGATGGCCGGCATGATCACCTCGCATCCCGTTGCCGGAATGCCCATAAAATCCCCCTTATGCGTGCCGAAATAGGTCACACGTAGTACCAACCGGTCTTGAGCCGAAATCGTATCACAAATTTGCATGACAAAGTCAGGAAACGCTCCATAAAAACTGTCAATAAACGTCTTATATGTCGCCCGGTTGAGTGTGGGTGTAAGTGGGAAATGCGCCCGAAACGTCTGTGCAAAAATCTCATCTGCAATCGTGATATCGGGCTTATTGAACATGTCATCGTAACGTCGAACGAACAGCCGCATTTCGTCAGTAGACATTGATATCCCCCGTATGAATTTTGGACACAAACAGGTTCAATAATAAAATATATAAACTTTTCTCTTAGTACGTTACTTTCTGAAGCCCCAATATAACCGTTTGTCTCAATTTTTACACTATTAACAGTCGAATTTTGCAGGTAATGTGGCGGTTTATTTATACAAAAACTGATACAGTTGTGTAGAAAATGTAGGCAAGGGTCAAAAAATGTACGACAATACTTCGTTCGGTAGTTGGCTAAAGAACCGCCGTAAAGAGCTGGACTTCACCCGCGAAGAACTTGCTCATGAGGTCGGCTGCTCGCCCATCATGATTTACAAAATCGAGTCTGCCGAACGTCGCCCCTCCAAACAAATTGCTTCACTTCTCGCTCATAAACTTCAAATACCCGAACTTGAAATCGACTCCTTCATCAAATTCGCCCGTCAATCTGACGCTGCAAATGTCACCCACAGCGCTTCAATCAAAGGTATATCGCCATCAATTACACCATTAATAGGTCGCGATAGCGAATTGCTAAAAATAGAAAATATGCTGTTCACCGACCATAATCGATTGATTACACTGGTTGGCTCACCCGGCGTTGGTAAAACCAGTCTGGCAGTCCAAGTCCTGCGTAACGTCGCCGACCTTTTTGACGATGAAAGTTACTTTGTCTCATTGGTATCGCTCAACGAGACCGAAGCCGCTGCCTCAACCATTGCCGTCAGCCTCGGTTTGCAAGAAGTCACCGGTCAAAGCCCGACCGAACAGATTACCCATTTTTTCGCAAATCGCATGTCGCTGTTAGTTATTGATAATTTCGAACATTTATTAGAACGTAAAGCCCTCATCGCCGGGTTACATGACTCCTGCCCGATGCTCCACATCATCATGACCAGCCGCGCGGCTTTAAAACTGGAACACGAAACGGTATTTCGCGTGAGGCCGTTGAAAACCCCCGACTTCAAGTACCCGATTCGCGCAGCCCAATTGGTAGACTATTCATCAATTGATTTATTTGTACATTACGCGCGTGCTGTCCAGCCATCGTTCGCCTTGACCGACGACAATGCGCTGTCCGTCGCCCAAATCTGCTACCGGCTGGAAGGCATTCCGTTAGCCATTGTATTGGCGGCGGCACGTGTCAAGACCTTCCGCCCTGAAATCTTATTTCAACATCTCGAAAAGCGGCTGGGTTCCGTTACAACCGGTCGAAAGTCCGTCAACACCCAACACCAAACACTTCGAGATGCTCTATCGTGGAGCTACGACCTGCTAACGATGAGTCAGCAGCAGCTTTTTGCCAAGCTGGCGATCTTTGTCAACGGCAGCACCTTTGAGGCGGTTGAACACGTCTGCCGCGAAAACGATGAAGATATGCTAACCACGCTCGAAGCATTGGTAGATCACAATATCGTCAATGAAACACAGGACGATGCCGGACAAACACGCTTCTGTATGCTCGAAACCATACGCGAATATGCGCTCGAAAAGTTGGACGAAGTCAGTGCCTATCAAGCCGATTCCCTCAAACGCGCCCACGCCGAGTATTTCCTGTCCCTCGCCGAGCAAGCCGATCCGTTCTTGCGCACAAAAGATCAACTCATCTGGTTGAAGCGCTTGGGAGCAGATCAAGATAATTTTGAAGCCGCGCTTGAATGGTCGCAGCAGTCCGATAAGGAAATTAATCTGCGCTTAGCTGGCGCTTTGGGTTGGTTCTGGTACGTCAGCGGAAAAATGCAGCGCGGAACCTACTGGCTCAAACTGGCTACCCAAAATGTACAGAATGCGCCGCTGCGCTATCGGGCAAAAGCCCTGTTATACATAACGGCGATTGGCACTAAAAGCGGCGACTTTCAATGGGCATTCGATGCGGGAGAAGAAGCCGTTCGCCTGTACCGCATCCTGCAAGATGACCGGATGTTAGCCCAAGCCTTAATCGGTACCCTCAGCACCCATCTCGGTCTTGGCTATCAAGATAAGCTCGAAGCCATTGCTAGTGAAGGCATCGCCCTTGCCGAGCGCACCAACGACACCTACACGTCAGCCGTGTACGGGCTTCAAACAGCCTTTATGCAGTCCGACCCTAACATCAAAATCGACATCATCGAAAAATTGATACCGGCTATCCGCGAAACAGGCGAACGCTGGTTACTCAATACCAGCCTCATAGAACTCGGTCATATCTATCTCTATAAGGGTGATTATCCGCACGCCGAAGAAATTTTGCGGGAATGCTTAAAAAGCTGCCGGGAAATTTCGGATATGTGGATAGCCGGTTGGGCTTTAGGTGCGCTTGGTGAGGCACGGTTTTATCAAGGCGATAGTACTGCAGCGGTTAAAATGATTATTGAAGGTCTAGAACTAAGCCGCAGCATTTATGATACCGAAGGCTGCGCGGTTCGTTTAACCCAGTTAGCCGCAGTCTTTGATACCCTCGGTCACAGCGACTTCGCCGCCCACCTTTTAGGTAATGTGTCAGGAGCCTACACGAATATCGGTCAATTAGCCCGCGAGATGCACGTCGCACGCTATAACAACCTGTTGAATAAAGCGCGCGAACATCTCACCGGGAACGCCTTCTCTGCCGCATGGAACGCCGGCAAGATCATGAAACTTGAGCAAGTCATCGAATATGCCTTGTCGTATACTATTTTTGTCGCCAACTTGGTATGAAGCCAGTTGACTGAGCAACTATGTACTAAGCGGCAAAAGGATGCGGAAGGTGCTGCCTTCGCCTTCCGTACTTTCAACCTCCAGCTTGCCGTGATGCAGTTCAATAATCCGTTTGGCAATGGAAAGCCCTAAACCGGAACCCCCTGTAGTTGCCCGTGCCTGATCAACCCGATACAAACGTTGAAAAATATGGGGTAAGTCGGCACTTGATATACCCATCCCGGTGTCGGACACTTCAATAACCGCTTGGTCATTCTCGCGGCGAGTACGAAGGGTGATCGTACCCTCAGCAGGCGTATACATCACGGCGTTTTTGCCCAATTCAGTAAGGGCTAAGCTCAACTCCGCCACATTGGCTTGAACCGTCAGCTTACTTTCGGAAAGAGATTTACGCACGCTGATTTGTTTGGGTGTCGCGTCAAAAACAATCTTGGCCTCAACGCCGGACAAAGCTTCATTTACATCGCACTGTTCGAACTCCAAAACAGCTTGGCTGTCCAGCCGCCCGATAATCAGCAACCGGTCAATCAATTGGGTTAAACGGTTAATCTGCTCCTCAGCAGTTTCAAAATAGCGTTTTTGTTTTTCAGGATCAGCCGCGCGCGTCAATAAATACAAACTGGAACTAATCGTCGCCAGCGGCGTACGAAAATCATGCGAAACATCGCGAATGAAGTCTGAAAGGATTTTGACCTGTTCCCGTTCCTTACTCAGTTCCAGAGCCTGCGCTTCGGCTTGTTTGCGCTCGGTGATATTGTGATTCGTGCCGATCAAACCAATCACGCGACCATGAATGTCACGCAGCGGTATTTTGGTGACAGAAAGATACAGTTTATTGCCATGGGCATCACTCACTGTATCCTCCTTATTTAGAAGGCTTTCACCGGATTTGAGTAGCGCCTGTTCCTCGGCGAAATAGGCTTCGGCTATCGCGGGTTCATTGAGGTCAAAATCCGATTTTCCAATGATGTCCTCGTCGCTTGACCCACCGATAGAATTAATGGTGGCTTGGTTAGCCAGTATGAAACGGCTGTTGCTGTCTTTAATGTAAATGTAATCTGGAAGATGATCGATTAACGTCCGCAGCAGATTCCGCTGCTCGACTAATGCAATCTGTGTTCGCTTTTGGGCTAAGAGTGTAGCCAGTGACGACGCATATAGTTTTAGTATTTCTAATACGGGCTTAGATATTGGCATGTGTTTTACGCCATTATCGATAGCTAACCAGCCTAACTTTTCAACGCCATTCCATAAAACAGCAACAGCGTTCCAGCCTATGCCTATTGGTTCAAGGTTGCTAAAGAGCTGATTTTCCTCGATAACTACCAGATGTTCTGGTTCTTGATATGCCCGTAATAAAATGCCCGTGAGGTGCGCAGGATCAAGGCGAATATGATGTTCAGCGACCAATTTGCCCTGTGCATCGGTTCCGTAAGTACCCATCACTTCTGCATGTAAAGGGTCATAAAGCAATAATCCAAATCTATCAAAACCTAGACGTTGGAGTCCCAGCTCAACGGCACGTTTATAAAACTCATCTAAGTCGTCGATTTTTGTCAATTCAATTGTGATTTCATGAAGCGCAGTGAGTCCAGATTGGAATTCACGTTCTTCCGCTGCTCGCGCTCTCAAAGCAGCTTCCGTCTGTTTACTGTCACTGATATTTTGAATCTGCGACACAAAGTGCAAAGGCTTGCCTTCGCCGTCCCGCACCAACGACACGCTCAACAAAACCCAGACCTCATGACCCTGTTTGTGAAAGTAGCGTTTTTCCATTTGATAGGATTGAATCTCACCAGCCAGCAGCTGCTGCACAGATTGCAGATCACTATCCAAATCATCAGGATGCGTAATATCTTGGAAGGTTTTGGTTAATAATTCTTGCTCCGAATAGCCCACAATTTCGCATACCGCGTTGTTCACTTGCAGCCATTTGCCATCCAATCCGATTAAGGCCATACCGATGGCAGCGTATGTGAACGTGCTGCGAAACTGTTCCTCACTGTTGCGCAGTGCGGCGTCAATCTTTTTGTTCTGTGTGATATCTCGCGTTACACCAACAATACCCGTGATATTCCCCTCACTGTCTTTAATCGGTACTTTTGTGGCAGAGTACCAGCGTGGTGTGCCGTCCGGTTTGGGGTTAAATTCTTCGCGGTTAACCACCACTTCCCCCGAGTGGATGACCTTGATCTCCTCTTCCAAAAAACTCTTTGCCAGATGTGGAGCTTGAAAATCCGCATCGCTTTTTCCCACGACATCGTCGGGGTTTTCTACGCCCAGCATTTGGGCATGGGCAAGGTTCACCCGTGTGAAACGCGAATCAGTATCCTTAAAATAAATAAAATCAGGAATGTTATTCATCAACATTTGCAGCAAGCGCCGTTCTTCCGCCAGCGATTTGACAATCTTGACGCGTTCGGTAATGTCGCGAATACTCGTGGCAATTAAGATGCCTTCTTCGGTTTCGATGGGACTAAGAATAACTTCGGCAGGAAACTCACTTCCGTCTTTTCGGCGGGCATAAAGTTCCAATTCCGCCCCTGTGCCGGCTATATCCTCATCCGCAATCGGGGCTGCACGATAAGGCTCTGGAATGAATAGTTCTATCCGGTTGCCTAATAATTCATGCTGAGAATAACCAAACAACTTCTCGGTCTGAGCATTCACGAAAACAATCTTGCCGTCCCCGTCAACGATGACAATCGCATCCAAAACGGCTTCCAATAACGCCCGAAACCGGTCTTCAGCGCGCTTACTCTGGAGAATTTGCTCCTCTAATGCTTGGTTAGCCTCGATAAGTGTCTTAAACATAAACTTGCCTTAACCTGACGTCGTTTCTCAGTAATCATTATATTTCAGCTTGTCATTAAGGGTTTTAGTTACCCCAAAACTATCCAGCTTAGATAAGCAGTTACTAATAATTCGTGACCTGCTGAAATGGGCGCACCCATGCTCTATAATTACGCCCTTGTGCCGCAAATTGTGCCGTAGCCCGATTTAGTCATGTTCTCCGGCGGGAATAATCTTTACAGCGGGGTCTTGGCGCAGCGCTTGCTCCGAACCTGCCGGCACATAAGCCACCACCAGCATCAGCGGCCCGCTGCCCGTATTAATCGTCGAGTGATAAACCGCTTTGGGTATCCACACGCAGGCTCCTCCGCTGCACTTCACCGCAGGTTGGTCGTCTACCATTTGCTCACCTTCACCCGATATGAAGTAAATAATCTCATCCGCGTCAGGGTGATTATGGCGCACGTGACCTTTGCCCGGTTCCAAAACCACCGTGCCGAAGCTGATGCTCTTGGAACCTGTCACCTTCTCGTCGGACAAAAAATGTATTTTGCCCCAATCAAAAATAATCTGATCAACATCTTTTTCGGTGGTGATCGCACCTTGACCTAACTTGTGCATGTTAAAAATCCTTTTCTTCTTAATAATGGTGTTCATTATTGCGCATTAGACCTCAAGTCGCCAACCACCCAAAACGAAAACTCCCGCTTTCATGGCGGGAGTTTAAAACATGTCCGAACTGACTTCGTTTAGCCGCAGCCTTCAGGACATTCAGTCGGCTCAAAACCGGGTAAGGCTTCGGCACGGGCAACCGGCATCGAATTATACGCTTGGTGCCAATCGTTAGCGATCAACGCCTGTGCTTTTTGCAGCGACATCTTACCGTCACAAACCTGTTGATGCAGATAATTTTCGACCGCATCTTTCTGATGAAAACCGGGCTTCGGCTCAGCCAGTTCCGGCCACAAATTGGCGATGTCATTCGAACCACCCAGTTCGAGGCTGATGAGGTGATCGACTTCGTACTGACCACTGAAATGGCTGGTGATGTTGTACATGGCGTACACCTGATCTTTTTCAGAAGTCGGCACATTACGCACCGAAGCACTGTAGCCCGGTGTACAAATCTGGGCAACAGTGGCGTCCGCAAAAATCGCGCCGGGTGTACAGGCTTTATCTTGTACACCATCAACCGCCACACAGTTAGAAAATTTAGTCGGTTTGCCCAAATGCGCCGGTTGGCTGCTGCCTGTACTGGACGTGCTGCCTTGTCCGGGCGATAAAACCGTTCCGCCTTGTCCAGAACTCGCGTTGGTGAGTGTATAAATAATCAACAGAACCGCTATAAAAATGCCGAATAAGCGGCGACCGAGCGCCAAAAACTGCGAATCTTGATGCGAGGATGACGTTTTGTTAGACATTTGAACCTCTTTAAACACCATAAAACAGGTGAGCCATTAACGCCTTTTAAGCCCCTCTCTGTGTTTTGGCTGAGGGGTTGGGGTACGTACAATCCTCACTCAATTTTAGAACTAATGAGCGTATTCCACCAGACCCCACTTATATCTCTATTCGCTTTGCAACACCACCCACACATCATCAAAGTTACACGCTTGCAAATCCTGCCGCGTAATCCAGAAATAGAGCAAGCCCGTACTTGCCCACTGCATACGGGCGTTCGAATCCGAGTCAAGCTGGAACAGCAGTACCCAATCACTTGCACCAGCCATCAGCGCCTTAGCCTCCGGCGATTGGTCATCACTGAATCCATGTGAAAGTAACTGCGCCTGCAAGTGCATATCATCCTGAAGATCATCCGAATGACCGAGCAAGCGATGATGTAAAGTTTTGCGATCTTCAGTTGAGGGGAAATCCGCCATGAAATCTGAATAAGCCTGACGTTCGTTATCGTTCCAGTCGAGCTTCTCATCCAACACATTCGGACGCTGCGGCAAAGTCATCTCAGATGAGAAGGTCACGGCGCAGGCTGCGAACCGCGCTTCAGCAGGTAATGCATCAGGAAACGGTCGGCGCTTCAACGTCGCGCTGTCAACCGTGCTGTAAATGACTTTGCGTCCGGCGCGGTCAGCCGGATCAGAGCCATAAGTTTGCTGGTTAGCATCATAGAAAAAATAAAGCATGCCGCTTGAAGGCAGCAGCTTGTCACTGTCGAAGGGCTGTACATCACGCAGGTTGATTTGGGCGAGGAATGACAGCGGTACATCGCTCATCACAGGCCATGTCACATCATCGGCTAAATCAGGAGCGCCACCCAGTTTGGAAGTGCCAATCGCCAACTCACTATCATTTGCGGCACGGCTGGTCATCCGTACTGAGTTGGTCATGAGCGCTTCGAGATGCGGCATGATACGAGACAATCCGCCAGTTTGTAATGCCGCCCGCACCGCATCTCTATCCATAATGATTGCCTCATGAGGTTAAATCATTAAGCTATGTTACGCCTAAGTGCTGTGAACGGATAGCTTTAAACCTATTCTCCTAATTGGGTCTTAATCTCGGTCGTCTGATAAACGACATCCCCGCTGTATTGCAGTTGAATAACCACCACTGCCGGAGTTTGCGCCGGAATATCCGCCACCAGTTCAACCGGAATCGTGACGTTTTGCAGCGAACCAGCCGGAACGTCCACGCCAAAATGGGCTTCTCCATAAACCGTTTTCCGGTCTTGGCTGATGACCTGTACCGTGAGCGTTTGCGGCGGTAATGTCGGTGTAAAATTGCCCACAATCGCCGAAAGCGAAAGCGCTTTACCTCGCTGCTCGACTTGGAGATTAATGACAAACGGGCTGCCTGCCTTAGTGATGAGATCAAGTGGAATTTCATCAACTTCCGGTTCAGTGAGCGCATAATACATTCGCGCAGCACTGTTGCCTGCATCCGACCAATCATTCTCGTAGATCGTTCTATGTGTCGAAACCCAATCGCTGCTGATGGCCTGCTTGAGTATAGTTCGGGCTGCTTCTCGATTGCCTTCTAATAGATACAACGCCGCACGGGTATCCAGATCACTTGGCGCAAGTTTGACTTCTGGGATGCGGTCGAGCCATGCGGCAGCTGTTCCCCATCGACCAACACTCATCAGCAAAGCCACACGCTTTCGTAAATCAGCCTCATGATTCCATTCCATCAAATTTGACCATGTATCAGGGTCAGAGTCGGCTGTGGCAATCAAACTGTCGAGTTGAGGCGGTGACAGTGCTTCAAAAAACGGTTCGGTCAGTAGAATTTTTGCCGTTAGGACACGCGAATTGCCCTGTGCATGCCAGAAAACTGCAAACAACAGATTAACTGCGTCTTGTGTTTTGCCCCCGATAGCAAGTAGATTGGCATTGATTTCGGTCAAGAAGGCAATTTCAGGATGCGATACCCGTAACATCCGCCAGAGGTTGCTGCTATCATCCCCATTCACTAAGTGTGCAAAAGCCAACCCATATTTGGCAACATCGTTTTGCGGGTCATTATCGACCTGCAATTGCCATTGGTTCACCACATTTTGCCATTTAAAAGTAGTGGATGGAGTTTGCCCATTTTTGACTGTATCAGGTTGATACAGTTGATTCATCTCGGTAAAAAGACTATCCAGCGGCGAAACAGCCAGAGGTTTACGAACGGCGAAAATCACATAACCCGACACTGAATCCACCCGTTCAAAACGCTCCGGTTGCAATTGCAGTTGTGGAAGGCGTGTATTATCCGCGTTCAGGACGATGTAGCTGACATCATATTTTTGTAGGAACGCAATATCCCCTGCATCCAGCCAAGGGGTACGCCCGTCATCATAGAAACGGGTTGTGCCTGCATAAGCTGGATTGTTCTGTTCGCGGCCTCCGGTTGTGAAGGCATAAGGCACACTTTCAGCCACATAACTGGCGATGCGGTTGGAGGTCAGATAAACGGTCTTATCGCCGCTGACGGGCAAAGCCGACAGGTGTGTCAATAATTGCTCATCAAATGGGCGAATGTCACGGATCGCCTGCTGTTGATTCAGCCCGTCAATTTGGTCACGCGCACTTTGGACAATCGGAAACGGCTCGATCAGCAGGATCAATGCCGCAGCCATGAAACCCACCGCCGTAAAGCTCTTGAGCGTCAGGGGATGCAAGCGCACCCGCTTCGTCAGCCAATCCAACCCAAAGCTGATGGCGATGCCCAGAATCAGGCCAATCGGCAGGATGAAGAACAACTCAAACACAAAATGAATGCCGAAGTATGAACCGAATACCCGCAGAATAATATTGAAAATCGGTGTAACGTACGACAGCAGCAGCATGATCCCGACCGTCGCCACGATGTATTGGGCGGCGAGGCTGCGCCGTAAACGGATAACCGCCACCACACTGAAGATCAGTGCCAGAATCACAAATGGATGAAACAGCAGCATACTCGGTTCGATGATCTGCTGGCTGATGCTGGCAACACCCGGCAAATCGGATACGAGATCGGGTGTAATCTGCGTTTGCAAGTGAGCGCTGTACTGCCAGAACGGAACGATTAACGATGGCAGTATGGCTAAGCCCAATATCACCAATCGCTGCAACTGAACTTTAGACGGATTGACCAGCAAACGTAATCCCAAAACGGCATACAAAGCGGTAAGCATCACTAGATATTGGCGCGGATGTGTCAAAGCCAGTGCCAGAATCATGATGCCCATCATCAGATAATTGCGGAAGCGGGGTAAACGGATGCAGCTAAAAAAGACAAACAAGGTCAGTGGTAATAACAGCGCCGCCGAAAAATAACGCAGTGTCGTCAATTGGAAGGCGGCCTCTTGCCCGTACATCCACGCGCCGCCCAACAGCGATGGGGTGTTGATGGTCGTCAGCGCAAAAATGAACGTGACACCGGTTGCCCAAGCCGCCGTATCCGCCCGTTTAGTGACGCAGTAAGCCGCTGCAAAATGTGCCATTGGAACCAACCACACAAACAACGGTGTCAAGGCATACCAGATCAACTGTACGGTCGTCGCACCGCTTGCCCACGCCCATGCCGCGAACACGTAGGTCAGGCCATCTGTACTCCAATAAGCACTGCTATCACCGCCGACGATATTGCGGCTGTTGAGGTTAGCGAACTGCGGTTGATAAATAATCCCGTTTGCCAGCGATACCGGAAACGTTTGGTCAGGATAATCACTAAAACGCAGTTTGTTCCGCTCCCAACCGATACCCACAAAAAACACACAGATGACAATCAGCAGCAAATAATAGGGCAGTGCCTGCCGCGAAATCGACTTGATCGGTCGAACTGTCGCCGGAATCAAGCCCAGAATCGCCATCAGCACATGTAAACCGATGACATAGCTCATGACCGGCACAAGCAGCAGTCGCATAACTGCGCCGACGACGATGTTAATCCCTAAGCCGCAGACCACCGTCCATATGATGCGAACAACGGGCGTTTCCGACGTGCGCCACATGCCCAACGCCCGCGCCGCGAAATAACCCAAGAGATAAACTTGAATGCCCACCGTCAGCATCAACGCCGGCAGCGTCCCTTGCAGCGGCCCAAAATGCAAAAGGGATAAAACCAACGACAACAGCACCAGAGCGATTTGTTTAAACTTGGAAGTGAATAACAAATGACTCACTCAAACAACCTTCAGCAGTAGATACCCATTAACAGGGTATCATGCATACCAAAAACCGAAGTGTGTTATTTTGAGGTAGGCGCTGTGGTGTGCAGATAAAATTGTAGGGACGGGGCGTGCCTCGTCCGCGTTTTGAATTTGTATTTACGAGATTGGCGGCATCGGCTTCCGCTGTGTCAAACTAAACCAATTGCCACAGCCATCTTTAAACAACGCCTCAATACCATAAAAAGTTTCGTTAGGCGCTTGAATAAATTCAACCCCTTTGGCTTTCAGTTCTTCATAATCCCTGCGGCAGTCATCTGTCGCGAAAACCCCGCAGCCCATAACCCCTTTTTCGAGCAGGCTGCGGAGCTGTTCAGCCGTTTCTTGGTCAATCTGCCCCATCGGATGCGGCTCGTAGAGGATAATTTCTAAATCAGGCTGTCCTTTGGGGCAAACCGTCACCCAACGGAATCCATTATCCATCTTGAAATCATTCAGCGCTTCAAAACCCAATTTACCGACATAAAAATCGAGCGCTTTGTCGTAATCCAGCACGAAGATCGAGGCATGAGACAGTTTGGTAATCATGGCAGCTTCCTGATATAAAAAGCGGACATACCATCATTATAGCCTGTCCGCTTCTCATATCCGCCGCTCTGATTGTTAAATTTCGTCCAAGATGTTGTGGGTTGTCAAATGTTTCGAGAGAACCCATCACCGACTGTGGATTGATTCCCTCCCTCGTTTACGGGGGAGGGTTAGGGTGGGGGTTGGCTCGTGATTGTTGATAACCCGGTTTGATTACATCTTTGGCTGCTCGACCAACAAAATCTTATTGCCTTCCGAATCCGCAATCGTGGCGTATGTTCCCCATGGTTGCTTATCCGGCTCGGAGGTAAACGTCACGCCTTTTTTCTTCAGATCAGCAGCAACCGCCGTCATGTCGCTGACATCCAACGTAATCGCCTGCGATTGACCAACTACCTGCTTATAATGCTGCCAATTTTCATCAGGCAGATAGAGGATAATCTCGGTTTCAGAACCTTTAGGCAGCACCGAAATCCATAAATTCGCCGCTCCCGGATACAACGGCTGTTCTGTCTTAAGTTGGAATCCCAACTTCTCGGTATAGAATTGCTTCGCTCGTTGTTGATCGCTCACAAAAACGCACACAGTTCCCACACGGTTAATCATCTTCTGCTCCTTATAATGCGGTTGATACACCCGAATAATCCATTGACTTTTCACATCCTAAAAGTGTTTAAAAGTCCCCTCTGCCATGAAATGGAGAGGGGATTTAGGGGTGAGGATGTTTAACAGATCATTCGTTCGGAGACAGCGTAGCACAAGTTTTCGACGATTTGCTTATCGAAAATTGCTCAATCGCACCGTGCATGAACAGGAAACAGGCCGGTGCGACTTGTTGCAGGTGTTTTTGTTGGGCTTGCAAACGGGCGCGGTGATCAGAGGGCGTGTATCCCGTTTGGCGACGATACAAGTTGCTGAACGATCCCAAACTCTGGAAGCCAACCTCCAGACAAATC
The DNA here is from genome assembly GCA_016124855.1 of Anaerolineaceae bacterium. Classification (GTDB taxonomy): domain Bacteria; phylum Chloroflexota; class Anaerolineae; order Aggregatilineales; family Phototrophicaceae; genus CFX2. The sequence goes on from WGMX01000072.1 coordinate 24,600, forward strand.
TCGGTGATGCTCATCTCGCTGGTCGCCAGCAAACGCTGTGCCTGTTGGATGCGCTTGCGCGTCAGATACTGATGCGGGGTGATACCATAGGTGCGATGAAAAAAGCGGATGAAATGAAAGTGCGAAAATCCGGCGTGGCTGGCGATTTCTTCGACGCTCAACGGCTGTTCATAAGTCGTATCCATCACCGTTAGCGCCGACCGCAGTTGAGGATGCGTTTTAGAAACAGCTTTTGCTTTGATCGTCACAGATCATCTCCGATCCCAATTCACATTACTCTATTATACAGGCATTAAAAATGCTTATCGCACTTTCGCCGTCTCCGTTCTGTGATAATCTTGTGGCGGAATTCAACTGAACAGCACAAATTATTGAACTCATCTTATTCAAAATAGGAAATTAAAATGTCGCTTCACATCGAGGGAACACTGATCGATCAGGATAACCATCGTCACATCGCCCACCACTTTACGCTTCCTGAAGGCGTTACCCGCCTTGATATTGATTTCGAATATGTACCGAAGCGCGTGGACAAGTACGCCAATTTGCTCACTCTGAGCCTATTTGATCCCCAAGTCGAACGCGGCACAGGCCACCGTGGTCAACCTCATCAGCATGTCATGGTCAGCACAGGAGCGGCGACACCCGGCTATCAGGCTGGTGCGCTGCCCTCTGGCACATGGAACATCATAATTAACAGCAACCTCATTAACCCCGGTTCGCCTGTGAACTATCACTTTGACATCACCTTCGGCTTTGACCCACAGCCTGAGCCAATTGTGTGGATGAACGGCACGACTCAACCGCGCGGCACAGGCTGGTATCGCGGCGATTTGCATGGACACACCGTTCATTCCGACGGTAGTTGGGATGTCGATGGCCTGCTCGGATTTGCCCGCCAGAATCAACTGGATTTCGTCACTTTGACCGATCACAATACCCTTTCCGCTCTGCCACAAATGGACAGCCGTTCATCCGACGAACTGCTGACGATGGGCGGTTTCGAACTCACCACCTTTTATGGACATGCCCTCGCGTTAGGGATACGTCAATTGGTCGATTGGCGTGTGCGCCCCGATGAACGAACCATGACGCAAATCAAAGCCGAGATTGAAGCGTCCGGCGGTTTATTTGTCATCGCGCATCCAATGGCTCCCGGTGATCCGATCTGCACCGGCTGCCAGTGGGAATATGACGATCTGATGCCCGGTTCGGCGCGTGTGGTCGAAATCTGGAATGAACATTGGGACAGCAGCAGCAATAACGAAGAAGCTCTTCAACTCTGGTATCAATGGTTGAATCAGGGATATACCCTCGCGGCAACCGTCGGCACAGATATTCATGGGGAACCCAATCCTAATCTTGAATTTGGCTTCAACCATGTCTTTGCCGGGTCGCTTTCTGAAAAGGCCATTTTGGAAGCCGTTCGTCAAGGCCATAACTACCTCAGCAGCGGTCCGCAGCTAACATTCACCGGCACATCGTCATCTGCAACAACCGCCATGATGGGGGATGTCCTTCACGGGAAAACCTGTCAAATCACCGGATGTTGGTCAGCCTGTCGTGAAGGGGACATCGTCCGTTTCATTGTCAACGGTCAGGTGAAGGACGAATTTTCGGCAGATACCAGCGGCGAACACACTTGGCAATTAGACGACAATTCAGCCACTTGGTGCTTGATCGAAGTGCGGGATCAAAACGGCAGCCTCCGCGCGATCACCAATCCCATCTTCTTTCAGCCATAATTAGTTCATTAGCAATAAGGTCTAGTCGCCAACACGCGCCCAATTGAAGGATGTGACTCAACAGAAGTAGCAGCCTGCTCGTCATTCGAGATAAAATCCTAGTCATGTCGTGCATCTCGCCGTGCCCTTAAAAAATAGATCCGTGCTTGACCAATGAAAATATTTTTATGTGCAAAAAGAGAGTAATACATGATGAGCACCTACCAACCCCTTTCTGAAGTCCGGGAAACACTCAAGGTCAAATGGTATCGGACGAAACTTGATCACACCAAACTAAAAGAATTATCAACACGGAGTGACGCGCAAGCATGGTTTCAGGCTGGCGGTCATCTTGCCCTGTATATTCTGACCGGCTCAGTGGTGTTCTATTTCTGGTCGCAGCAAAGCTGGATTGCTTTCCTCGTTGCGCTTTTCTTTCACGGCACAGTCGCTAGTTTTTTTGTTGGGGTTGCCCCACATGAGTTGGGTCATGGTTCCGTTTTCCAAACCAAGTGGCTGAATAGTGTTTTCTTGTATCTATTTAGTCTCTTGAGCTGGTGGGATCCCTTTGACTATGCCAGCAGCCATACTTATCACCATCGTTACACACTTCATCCCGAAGGGGATCGTGAGAACTTGCTTCCACTCGAACCCAGCCTCAGATCGACCTTCATGCTCCAGTTGTTTACGATTAACCTCCTCACGCAGCGTGGTCGCATTTTCGGCAAAGGCGGATTAATCTCAACCGTGTGGGTAACCATCTTAGGTGCTTTTGGGCGCGTCGGCGATTTGAACGTCCCCATTAACGAGTGGCTTCAATCCCTGCACGACGACCAACCGGAGGAATATCGCAAGTCGATTATGTGGTCACGCTTGCTGCTCTTATTTCATGGAACGGTGACCATACTCTCGCTGATAACAGGCTATTGGGTATTTATCCTGATCATCCCTGTCGCGCCCTTCATTGCCAATTGGTTAGGCTACTTTGTCGGCTTGCCCCAACATTGTGGACTGATGGAAAACATCCCCGATTTCCGCAAAAGTGTTCGTTCAATGACGCTGCCACCGATTGCCGAATTTTTATACTGGCGTATGAACTGGCACACCGAGCATCATATGTATGCCGGCGTTCCCTGTTACAACCTCAAGAAGCTCTATCAGGAGATTGCCGCCGACATGCCACAGCCTCGGACATTGGTCGGAGCATGGCGCGAAATGCGCGAAATTTGGAAGCAGCAGAAGATTGATCCCACCTATGCCTTTGATACGCCGCTGCCACCGACAGCCAAACCGGCTAACGTGGGTAACGCAGTACCAACAGACGCAGTCCCCGATGAACTCGAATCGTCAATAGGCGACTTAGCACCTAAGGGATTGGCCTAAAAACCCTAGCACGTTCGCTGCACCACAGTGCCGGATTTCGATCCCGTACCTTGCACCTGTCCGGCACATCGTCATCAATAAGGAAAAATCGCTTTTCCTCGCAAAGGTTAAATTCCCTATACATCATCGAAAAAGTCTGTGTCCTCATAATAATATCGCAGACTTTTTTCTAATTATCCGATTATACGATGGCTTGTATAACTGAATCTGAACAATCAACTGTATCAAGGGAAATTCAGCTCAAAAATACAGATTGGCGCATCCGCTAAATTTGCAGTATATTTTCAGGTATCTTTCATTTAAAAAAATAATTTATCTTTTAAATTAGATTTTTGTTATTAATCATGATGCTTATATTCGCATAAAATCTTTATTCGCTCGCAGAACAATTGCCGTTGAAATTAGTAAAATTTAGAAAACCCATTTTTGTCTATATTTCTAAGTGGAGAAGTAGCCATGAGTCACGTGTATTTAAGCTATGCGAATAATGACGAAGAAGTGGCAAAATTGGTTCGTAGCGCCTTAGAGGCCAATGGGGTTCCGGTATGGATGCGTGAACGCGATTCGCGTCCCCACGATATAACAGAGGCCTTGGAAAATGCACGCTGCTTTGTAGTTATATTTTCGCCAAATGCCAGAGACTCAAGACAGATTCATTCTGATTTTGAGAAGCGTGATCTTCCTGTCTTTTCATTATTGGTCAATGGCGATTTTCGCTACTCCGTTATCTACGGATTTCTGAATGCACAGCTATTTGATGCTCGGTTAGATTTTAAATCTGGATTACGTAAGCTCATTGCTGCTGTCAAAGAATTCTTTACTGATGGACGCGACAACACAGTGGGGTTTGATTTACCCTCATATACTCCAAAATCGTTTAATCCCCCTGAGCCACTTCCACCTAAATATGATATTTATATCAGCTATCGTCATATGGACGAGAGCATAATGCGTGAAATTCGCGATAAGCTGATCGCTGAAGGTTTTTCAACTTGGGTCGATAAAATTGATATGAATCCTTTTGCATCTTGGCGGACAGAAATTCTCCGCGCCATCGAGCAATCCCGCTGTGTACTGGTTATTATTACCCCTCAATCAAATGGTTCACATTATGTTCCAGAAGATATTGAGTATGCCCGTTTATGGGATATACCGATTATTACATTGTTGGCCGATGGCAATTTTAGCCACTTACTAGCAGGTTTAGGTGTTGGCACTGTTTTAGATTATCGCAAGCCAAATGACTGGCACAGACTTATCGAAGCACTAAAATTGCAAACAAATAAATCAACTCCGGCACAACCCAACGTCTCCCCTCCTATTTCGACACAAGTTTTAAATACAGCAGAGCATTACGATGTTTTTCTGAGCTACAGCAGTAAAGACGCTGAAATTATGAAACGTGTTCGTAGTGATTTGATTGCTGCAGGCAAGACAGTATGGACAATGGAAGGGATCATACCTGGGACAGCTAATTGGCGTAGAGCTATTGAGAAGGGCATTAAAGGTTCCACCTGTATGGTTGTTTTGTTCTCTCCCGATTCTGCTGCATCAGACTGGGTCAATGAAGAATTAAGCTACGCTGAACTCCAAAAAAAGGCAACTTTTTCACTCTTGGTTCGCGGGGAGCCAAAAGATTCTATTCCCTATGGGTATACATTGAAACAAACTATAGATGTAAGAACTGACGACAAATATATTTTGGGATTACCAAGACTATTAAGTACTTTAGAAACATCAAATACACCATCAACTTAGTTGTCTCTAATCATGGTTAGAGAAGTTATAGGGAACGGCTCAATGAAAATATCCTTGTAGCACTTCTCGCTATTTGAGTCATAAATAGGGTTAGCAGCATACTCCCATTTACTGTCAATCATCGCATCTCAGATTCTTACAAACCTACAAGTCGAGTCTGCTACCCCACTTATTCGTATTTCGGTTTACTTTAGGTTTGTCGGCATACCATTCTCCAACCATCAACTAACCCGCTTAACAATCTTGTTCTCTCAAAACCGTTAGCCCCAACCCTCGCAAACAGTTACAAAATGGTCTTCCAAAATGTAACCCGTTTCCCTCGCAAATCGAATACAATATCGATAGGGTTGCTGTAGGGGCGCACGGCTGTGCGCTTCTTCAACCCACCCTAACAAGCGCCAATCGTTGTAAATGTGACAAAAGTCATCGAGTCACAACTGCAATATTTTCCACATTTGCAACTTTTGTTTTTGCAGCTTTCGCCGCTTTTGCCGCATATTTCGCTGATTGTCGCTGCGCCATCGCCGACTTGGACGACATCGCCGCCATCAATATCGCTTTGTACGGATTTGCCGCTGGCAAATCCCCAACGGGCAGCTAAAAACCACAAAACCGCCCTCAGAACCATTTTAGAGGAATGGAAAATGTATGTTGTGAATTTTCCCAGTGAAGTTGCCTTAAATTGGCTGGCGACTGATAGCTGGCGACTATCGACCGATGACCGAATCAAAAAGCGGCAGACTTCCACCCACCGCTTTCGTCTTGGTTCCCTCCCTCGTTTACGGGGGAGGGTTAGGGAGGGGGTATGTCCTCACCCCTCGTAATACCCATCAATCTTGGTCAGCGCATGGTCAATAATGTCCAACCCTTCCTTGATCTGGGCTTCGGTGATGGTCAGCGGCGGGCAGCTAAAAATCATGTTCCAACGCACGAAGGTGCTCATGCCCTCTTCCTTCAGCGTCTTGTACACAATTTGCAGCGGCTCGGTAAACGGCTGCTGGAACGGCGAAAGCGACTCGCGCGTTTCACGGTTCTTCACCAGTTCAATCACCTGATGCAAACCCGCCCCACGAATATCACCGATCACGTTGTGCTTCTCCGCCAGATCATTCAGCCCACGCCGCAGCACCTTACCCATTTCGCGGCTGTTTTCGATCAAGTTCTCGTTCCGGTAAACCTCGATGTTCGCTACCCCCGCCGCCATCGCCAACGGATGCGCCGAGTAGGTCAAGCCCATCGAGAACATGTGGTCATTGAAGTAAGCCGCCACTTCCTCACTGACGATGGTCGCGCCCAACGGCACGTAACCGCTGGTGATGCCCTTCGCTACCGCGATAATATCCGGCTGCACATTCGGGTAATTATCCACACCGAACCACTCGCCCGTGCGTCCGAAACCGCTCATCACCTCATCGACGATCAGCAGCATGTTGTACTTCTTGCACATTTCATGAATACGGTTCCAATAGGCTTCGCTCGGCTGAATAATGCCGCTGGTTCCGCTGTACCCTTCAATCAAAATCGCGGCGCAGGCTTTCGGGTCTTCCATCTGGATGATTTCTTCCACCATGTCCGCCATGATGAGATCGCCTTCTTCTTGCGTCCGTCCCTTGTAAACTGGACTGCGATACGCATACGGATCAGGCAGGCGCACAATGTCCGGTACACCCGGCCCGTGCCCATGCCGGCGTGGATCACCACCGGCTGTCGCTGCCCCAAACGTTGCGCCATGATAAGAACGATAGCGCGTCAAAATCTTCTGTTTGCCCGTGAACAACCGTGCAATCTTAATCGCATTTTCAATCGCGTCCGTCCCGCCATTGGTGAAAAACGCTTTACTCAAATTGCCGGGGGTAACTTCGGAAAGCAGCTCACCCAGTTGACCGCGCGCTTCGGTGGCGATGCTCGGCTGCACATAACCCAATTTGCCGATTTGTTGGCGAATTGCCTCAATCACATGCGGGTGACTGTGACCGATATTGACATTCACCAACTGCGACGACCAATCGATATAGCGTCTACCTTCCGTATCCCAGAAGTAAATGCCTTCTCCCCGATCAGCAACGATTGGATTCCACGCGTTTTGTACCGACCAACTAGCCAGCGTATAATCCTTGTTATTTTTTACAATTTCGGCGGTGGTGGTCATACTAGACTGCTCCTTCAATAAGCGGATGTGGACAGGTACTGTTGCCGCCACATCTCTATATAAGACGAAACTGTTAGCGGAATGCGCATATTGTAATCCACATTCCCCGCAGAACTCAAACAGATGGTCTGCACAATTCATCCGGCTAAACCATCAGTGAATTATTTTCAGTAGGCTGTTGGCCTCATGTAGCCTTCACTTAAGTTGGTTATAATGCCCGTAAAAGCGAAAGGTTTGTCCAATGAGTATTATGATCGTTGCGCTGCTGGGTATCGGCGCATTCTTATTTTGGCAGGGTAAAGTCAACTTCGGTTCGGTGCAGACCGAAGGCCGACACGTCAAGGCTGCCGGGGCCGTCTTGATGCTGCCGGCGGCTGGTTTTGTACTACTGAGTTTTATATTTAGTGTTCTATTTAGAAGCAGTTCCAGTTCATCACAATTTGTGTCAGCATTGCTTAACTTTTTTCAACTGGTGATGATGGTTATCGCTGTCGTAGTCGCCTATATTCTGATCGCTGATCCACCGAATGCCCCGCATCTTCCCGGTATTTTGGGGCAAATTCAAAATGAACGCCGCAATAAACCCTCTCAACCCCCCTCATCTAAACCGAAACAACAGCAGCGTCCCGCTCCGCGTCATCCATTAGAAAGTTTTATCCCAACGCGTTCACAGCCCATCAAAGTTTCGAATGTCATGTCCGTTACCGAGGCAGCGGCTTACATGGGTGTACACCCTGACGAGATTATGCGCCTTATCGACGCCGGTAAGCTGCCCGCCGCGCGCGACAGCGGCGGTTTCCGCATTGCCCGTTCGGTGTTGGACGAGTTAAAAGAAACAATGCGCGCCTAAACGCAAGCCATTTTGTGCGAACAATCGAGTGGTTTGGCGTGAGTCTTTTCCACTCAAACCAATTGAATCTTGCAGGGCTGAGGCGTGTGTTACACGCTGTAGGGTTAGGCCTAGTCGGAAACGACATCATGTTTGGCCCTAAAATGTTCACGGGTTAAAGTCAAACTTTCAATCGTGACATAGTTGAATTGTAAGGCTGGAAAAGTCGTAATGA
>WGMX01000010.1 GCA_016124855.1 Anaerolineaceae bacterium
AGTAACATCATCAAAAAATGGACGATGCCTGTCCCGAATTGGGCTTTGATTTTGAACCAACTCGCTATCCGTTTTGAGGGGCGTTTCCCAATTTAATTTTGTATGGCAAAATCCGTTTACACAAAACTCTTGACAGACCCTTTAATCCTCCCATGCGCTCGTCTCCTCGCCCACCACACTTTTTTTCAGCACCCGATTCTTCAGCAGTAGTTCGGCCACGACTTGCTTGAGCTGTTCATTTTCATGCCGCAATCCATCTACTTCGTTGCTGGTCGCTTCCCGTTTGGTGTCCCCGGTCAGCCGCGCCTTGCCCGCTTCCAGAAATTCTTTGCTCCATTTGTAATACATGTTCGGGTTAATGCCTTCGCGTCGACACAATTCAGCAATGCTGTCTTCGCCGCGCAATCCTTCCAGCACGATCCGGATCTTTTCCTCCGCGCTGTATTTGCGTCGTGTTTCCCGGCGAATGTCACGCACCACCTGCTCGGCTGATACCTTCTCGTCATTTGCCATCTGATTGTTCCTCCATTTAGTCTGTTTCAGATGGGGAGAGTATCTCTTAAGTTTATCCCTTTCCGTGTCTCACACGTTCTGAAGTCGTACAGAAAGGACCCATTGATAATCGTTTTGAGGGTCTTTTTCGCATGGTTCGAGTCGTGGCTCTGGTCTAGTGACTGGGGGCAGATCAAATCCGTCTACGAAATTGGCGAGGTTCGAAAGTCGATATGCTCTTACTCGGTCGCGTGATATACCAAAACTGTGAAGTATTATGTTCGAGCGTCACCAACTACTCCAACATCCCGCCGAGTGAAAGCGATGGTATGCAGTCAAAAGAATGCAAAGTGGATGTTCTCCAAGTTCTTCAAAAGCGTGACGTGCCAGAGCGACAAGCTCGTCAATCCTATGATCAAGCCGGCTTAATTGACGATTATGTGTTCATTTTGACAATTGTGATGATGAAGCAAAGGCAATTCAAATAAGATCACAGGCTCTAGCTGCATCTGGTCGGAAGCCAAACCATACGATCCTTCATGTTGGTACCCGTTAAATTTCGTTGCCGCCATTTTCAATTGAAATGCCAAGAGCGCCATGGCAAAACCGACATGCTTTTTCAAATTATTGTCTCCATGTGCGCCAGATGAGGCCAAGTGTCACGATATGGAAGGCGGCGATAGCTAGATTGCTGATTACGACAGGGTTATTGAGCGTGCCTACGGTTAGTGGCGTGGTCAGCTTGTACACCACTTGTACCAGCAGCAATGCAGCCACAAGCTTGGGATCACGAACGATGAGCAGCAGTCCTGATACAAGTCCGATAGCCACGTAGATTGAAAGCAGGATACCGCGCGCTGCCGTATTAGGACCGTACACGGCTGTAATCCAGCTCCGGTCTGTGGCAAGACCGATGCAAATCGGCATTAAGATGACGATATTGAGCAGCAATGAAAGAATTAACATGCCGCGCATAGATATTTCTCCCGACATCATTGTTGGTTTGATCTTTAGTCGCTTGATCATGGGTCTTGGTCTATTGACACTCCTATGTTATGCTGATTTTATGAGCAATTGCTCGCGTATTATAAATGAGCAATTGCTCGCATTTCAATGACTTCTCATAAGTTCCTAAAGATTGACTCCCGGAACGTGTGCGAGATGCTCTCGGTTCAAACGGACAAAGGATGGCAATCGGATGACATCAGCAGATAGAATGCGACGAGTCCCGCAGCAGCAACGCAGCCAGAAACGTGTCGAATTTATCCTCGATACAGCGGCCGCACTATTCGCGGCACACGGCGTGGATCAAGTAACAACCAATCACATTGCAGAATCGGCTGAAATCTCCGTTGGCTCACTTTACCGCTTCTTTCCCAACAAAGAAGCGATCATTGCAGCCTTAGTCAAACGCTACATGGATGCAGCAACAGCCATCTTTCCCGACAGGATTGACACAACCCTACCAATTGAGTCAATCATGCGAGACGTAATCATGTGCTTTGTGCGCTTCAGCCGGGAACAAACCGGCTTCGAGGTCGTTCTGGTTGGACTGGGAGGGGCATACAAATCCGAGGCTGCAACTGAAATGCAGGCGGTGATTATCGAGGGCATCAGCCAAGTGCTGGCAACCTACTATCCGACACTCAACGCTGCACGACGCCACCGCTGTGCACAGGTATCATTTGGTTTGGTGGCCGGTCTTATGCCGCTTGAACTGACCGAGGCCGAGATGGTGTCAGAAATGGTACTGGCGGTAGCGGCCTACCAAAGCGCGTTCTTGCAGCGCGAACGATTGTGAATGGAATCGATAGCATAGCAGTTTGACGCATGGAGGCCCTTTACAATTCACGTGCTTTCTCAGACATATATCTTCAGAAAGAAGATATGCGGCAAATCTATTGGGATTTGACGACTTAAAAAATCCAATTCATTTTTTAGGTTATTTAATCCTATAGCTCTATGTAAATAAGGTATCCAAACCGTTTTTAGCGCGGGATGAAGAACTGTTGATCCAAATTGCGAAACTACATGAAGGTTAACTAAGGTAACAGGCAAACGAAGCAGATCCTCTCATGAATAAATACAATTTCTCGGTGTGTTTCGGATGAGTAGTGCCGACAGGGTGTTTATGACTTGCATTATTCACACAAAATGTGAGGGTCAGCGGTTAATGATTGCGCCGTCAACTCGACCATCTTGGATGCCTGAATCATTCTCAATGTGGCATTACCAATTGTAAAACTCGTTTGTATGCTTCGCTCAATAAACACCGATTCCATGATGTTAAAGTTCCGCGTCTGTCTATACCGATGCAGCATATAGTGACGTTCGATAGCCTGACCATCAATAATAATTTTGGCTTTAGCAAATCCCGGCTGCATGTGATACTCCACGCCCACTAATTCTTCAACATGATGGAACATTGTACAAGATTCATAATCGACTCCGATGAGCAAGATGTATCCATCCGGACGCCGTGCTAATTTCCCATAAGGCGAATGAGCATCGCAGGGCGTAATTGAATACCAATGATCCTTGATTAAGGCTTGGGCATCGGCACCGATTGCCGCTACAGAATGAGTCGGGTGCAAACTCCGAATGGCGTTTGAGCGTTTTCGAAATGATTCCGGGATTGTGCCTGTCCAACATGCGGAATTTAGAGGATCGAATACCGGTGGATTTTCCGGCGACAACGCTTCATTTCCGGTTAGGGTGGGCACGAGCACAGTACCACCAACGCCGACTGCTTCCAACAAGGCATCAATTATGGCATCCGCACCGCCTTCAACATGACCAAAGCTACTCAATGAGCTGTGGACTAAAACTTGACTGCCTACGGGTAATCCTCCAGCCACTAAACCTTGCACGATCTCAGCTTGGGTGATGTTTCCCATTTCGGGTCTGTACCTCTACGGGCTAAATCAAGCGGCGCGCAGCATCCAAACTATTGGGCACACCAATTGTCAATGGATCATCCGGCCCCTCGTATTCAAGTGATAGCCAGCCATTATAACCCGCATCACGCAAGATGGAGACAATAGCGGGTAAATCGACCATGCCCTCACCCGTGACTGCTCCCGTAAAGATGCTTCCATCCAAGCCGCGATAGACATGAACCAATTGACCGGGGTCAGGTTTGCGAAAGTCTTTGAGATGCACCAGCGCAGCCAAGGGTGCCAGCATTCGAGCGGCATCTGTCGGGTTCTGTCCGACGAGCAGGAAATTACCAGTGTCTATGTTCGCACGCAGCGCAGGCGAATTGACTTTGTTGATGATATCTTTCACTTGATCACTACGTCCCGCGATAAGGCCGTGATTTTCCAATGCTAAAGTGACATGGTTCCGCTGGGCATAACTCGCCGCTTGACCAAGACCATCAATGACCCAACCGATTCCTTGTTCAAGCGTATAACCTTCACGATAGCTCCCACTAAAAACACGCACCAGATTAACACCGAGTTCATTGGCGACATCGACGCCATGTTTAACCGCTTCGAGTTGTTGATCACGTGCCGCCACATCGGGTTGAAAAAAGTCGTTGCCAATTGAATACACGGCAATCTCTAATCCTTTATCTGCCGCCTGTTTCTTGGCTTGCGGGATTTCTCGCTTTTCATCTTTCCAGAAGTAATCCAGCAATTCGATCCCTTTTACATTTTGGGTCGCTGCAAAATCAATAAATTGGGGCAGGGTCATCTGTCCGTCTTTGACCGTTTCAACCACGCTCCACATGCTTAAACTGAGTTTCATCATTTCTTACGTCCTTGTCTTGATACAAAGATTTTTTGTCAGTTCAGAGTCGGATGGATGCAGCGTTCTGTAATGATTGGTAGGCCGCTTCGATGACTTTCATAACCGCAATGCCTTCGCTTCCACCAACCGATGAAGACTGTCCGTCCGTCACACAGTTCAAAAAGTGTTCAGCTTGTAAGACGAAACGATCAGGCCGATCGAACGGCAGTTGTGTCCACTCAGGCGCGTTTGCCAAGCGGTAACGTAAACCACCGGACTGTGCATAGTCGATAATCGCTTCGCCTTCCGTACCATATATGCGGAATTCAGCTTCTGATACAGGTGTTACCCAACTGCCATTCAGCGAACCTGCCGTACCACCTGTGCTGGTTACAAGGATAGACGCGCTGTCTTCGACTTGAACTTGCAGCGAAGTTGAAACGCTGGCACTAACATGGCTAATTTCTTCACCCAAGATGAACCGAAATATATCCACACTATGAACTAAGGTATCAATAAGTACGCCGCCTCCCGCAACCTCTCGATCCGTGAACCACGAACGTCCTGCGCGATCAAAGCGAAAACCAAAGCGGTTGTAGACCTGTACAATTTTGCCCAAACGTCCGTTGGTGATCATCTCGCGCGCTTGGATAACCGACTTGTGAAAGCGGTGACAAAATGCGAATTGTAGGATGCCTTTGCTATCTGCCATCGCTTGAACAATGTCCTCGGTTTCCGTAACAGTCCGAGCGGGGGGCTTTTCGCATAACACAGACAGATTTCGTGCAGCGATATTCTGAATAATTGGCAGATGGAGATTAGGCGGCGTGCAAATGCTGACGGCTTGCGGACAGGTTTCCTCTAGCATTTGCTCGTAATTCCGAAACGCTTGACATCCGTATTCGGCAGCTTTTTTCTGTGCGTTCAGGATGTCGATGTCAGCAAGTCCAACAATTTCAGATTGGTCGCTGCATGCGGCGTAGGCTCGTAGATGTGTGCTACCAATGCCACCTACCCCTATAACAGCCACACGGATCTTTGACATAAATGCCTTTGTCCCTCAATAAAATACTTTTAAAGAAAGTAAGATTCGTTAACCCTTGATACCTGTTAAAGCAATTCCTTTTACAAAAGTTTTTTGTGTGAAGAAGAACAGCACCATAATCGGCAGCATGGCTAATGTAGAGGCGGCCATCATAAGCTGCCACTGAGCGCCAAACATGTTCTGGAACAATTTCAAGCCCAGCGAGATCGTCCATTGGTTTTGGTCGGTTAAATAAATCAATGGCCCAAGGAAATCCCTGTACACATTCACAAATGTGAATAAGGCAACAGTGGCTAACGCCGGACGCATCAGCGGAATCATAATGAAGCGCAGGATGCCAAACTCAGATGCGCCATCGATTTTGGCCGCATCCGTCAATTCTTGGGGAATCGACAGCAAGAATTGACGCAGCAAAAACACGAATAAAGCATTCCCGAAGAAGCTGGGCACCACTAACGGCAAAAACGTGCCGATCCAGCCAAACTGTTTGTAAACGATATAGAGCGGAATCATCGTGACTTGTGCCGGAAGCATGATGGTGCTCAGATAAATCATGAAGAGGATATTACGCCCCGGCCAGTGAATGCGAGCGAAGCCATAAGCAATCACTGTACAAGATAGAAGCGTTCCGATGATGCAAAGAACTGCGATAATGAAGGTATTCCCCATATAACGCCAAAAGGGAATATAGTTGGTCGCTGTGACAAAGTTCTGCCACTGTGGATTAAGAGGAAGCAGACTGGGCGGCTGTTGGAACACTTCCTTGTCCGTTTTCAACGCTGTCACAATCAGCCAGTAAAGTGGAAATACATAAACAACGGCCAATAAGGTACAGATAATATAGGCTGTCGTTTTCTTTATACGGTCTTGGATGATTCGATTCTGTCGCCAGTCTCCAGCAACAGTCGCCCGTATATTGGTCGCAAGAGTTTGAGATGACATAGTGCTTACCTCATCGGTGAGGATTGGAATTGATGACGGCGCGGATAGCAAACAAATATCTCATGATGCATATTACTGCTCCATTTAGCTACCTTCAGCGTAGTAATGCACCCAGAAACGAGAGGTAAAAAATATCAGCCCTGTGACGACCAAAATGATCAAAAAGAGTACCCATGCTTGGGCACTGGCGTATCCCATTTTGAATTGTTGGAAGGCATTCTGGTAAAGATACATAGAATAGAACAGCGCCGAGTTGGCAGGGCCACCGGCTGCTCCCTCTCGGGTGGAAGTCAGCACCCATGCCTCTGTAAAATATTGGAAATATCCAACGATGCTGATAATCAATGTATAAAAAATTACGGGGCTAATCATAGGCAGCGTAACCGACCACGTTTTTTGCCACGAGTTCGCGCCGTCCAATTCAGCGGCTTCGATCAATTCGGCGGGTACTTCCTGTAACCCTGCCAGATAGATCAGAATAGTATTGCCGCCGAACCATGCTCCCATGAAAATCAAAGCCGGTTTGACCCACTTGGGATCCGCCAACCATCCGATTGGTTGAATGCCCATCGCCTTCAGAATGACGTTGAGAATCCCGAATTGACCGTTGAATATCCACATCCATACAATGGCTGATGCAACGACTGGTGTGATTGAAGGGATGTAAAAGATAGTACGGTAGATCGCCAATCCGCGAATCTTGGTGTTTAGAAGCAGCGCCATCGCTAGGTCGAATATGATGTGTATCGGCAAAGCAATCACGACCATCACCAAAGTATTGGTGAGGGAGATCATGAATAGGCGATCCTTCAGCAAATCACGATAATTGTCGATCCCGATCCAAAATGGCGGTTGCAGAACATTGTAATCGGTAAAGCTGTAGTACAAGGATTGGAGCATCGGCCAGAAGACAAACAATACCAGTCCGATGATGGCGGGTGAAATAAAAATCAGTCCAATAAGTAGTGAACGCAATTGGGGGCGAAAGATTTGAAAACGGCTCGCTTTCGGGTGTGCTACTAATGTTGCCATAAATAAACGCCTGTCATCTTTTTTAAGAAGGTTGAGCATGACCGCGCGAAGAGGATCACTAGGTCATGAACAGGGGATTCTCAGTCTTCCCCTGTTCATAGCTAATTCAAGTGGTATCTACATACCGAGCTTTTGCATGGTCTTGTCGAGTTCGTCTTGTACTTCCTGTGTAACTCGATCCATCGCTTCTTGAGCCGTTTCAGTGCCGTTCTTGACATTTGTTTCGGCCTCGGTCAAGCGGGTCTGGTATAGATCGTTGACGGGCATCTTGTCCGGACCGAAGGCGTTCTTACCGTTCAGCAAATCCAGAGCTAGTTTGAAGCGGTGATCGCTGACAAAGCGTTCGGCACCGGCAGGAGCGGATTTCGGTGGTACGTTGTGGATAGCAAAGCAAAAATCACCCATCTGTTGGTCTTCGCTCAGCCACTTGATAAAGGCCCACGCCGCCTGTGGATTCTTGACACCTGCAGGGATTGTAAAGACACTGCCGTCGAAAGTCGTGCAATTTTCACGCCCACCTTCAGGTGCCGGATAGGCCATCATTTCCATGTCGAGATCGGGCGCAAACTTCTGCTGGAATTGGATGAACCACTCACCGCAGGCATAGATGTTTTCAACGCCTGAGAAGAATGAATTTTGAGGACTCATGAAATCGCCATAGCCGCTAATGAAAGCTGCGACTTTGTCCGGCCCGAGGCGCTTCCAGTAACCAGCCATCCAGTCGAGCGCAGCCACAATCTTCGGATCGTTTGCGGTGATTTTCCTGTTGGCTTCATCGTAGAAAGTACCGCCGAAAACATGGCCCCACTGCCAGATGTTGGCGGGCAAAATACCCACACGTGAGATATTTCCCGATGAATCAATCTTCTCCAGCTTCATAGATACTTCGTCTAGCTCGGCAACCGTCTTCGGTGCAGCAGTCACACCCACTGATTCGAACAGCTTGGGCGAGTAGGCCAAGACCTGTGAATTCGCCGTAACCATTAAGCCCCAAAGTTGGTCATTCCATTTCCAAGCATCCCAGAACTGGGGGAAATAACCAGTGCCGTCAATCGAATCCTGTTTAGCGAAGTCAGTAACCGGAGTCAGCGCACCACGTGCAGCAATCGAAACCAGTTGGCGGAGCCATACTGCCGATACAACATCTGGTGGATTACCGCCAGCAATTGCCGTCAATACTTTGTCGTATTGACCAAAAACTGTAGTCATGTTGACGAAAATATCAGGATGCTCGTTATTGAACTGGTCAACTAATTTTTGGAGTTCGTCAAATTCAAAGCCACTCCAGCCAGTCCAGTAGTTAAGAAAGGATTGGTCGGCAGCAGGATTCGCACGAATGCTGCCGGCTGGTAATCGCATCATAGCTGCGGCTGTACCGCTAGCAATGATAGCCCGCAAGAAATCACGACGCGTCAAAGTACTTTTCGATTTTGTATCCATATTCTCTCCCGAATAAAAAGACTAACCACTCAACATCGGATATAGATAACTCTGCGCAGAAGTTATACTTGGATGGCTCAAAGCTAGATGTACAGGAACATGGAGCCTAATCTCCCTTATTTTGCTAAAATCGAAATTGATGTATCAACCGTGAAGTAATATCGGCAGCGGTCGCCGCGTACAACAGATTTAGAGAACTCAATAGGCTGGTGATCAGTAGTGTAAGCCGTGATTGATACCAGCATGGCAGGCAAACCAGCCTTAAGCTCAAACAGCTTTGACTCTTCGGTCTTTAAAAGGGTAGGCTCAAGGGTTTGTTCCGTTTCAAGGATATGTACGCCGTAGTGCTGTGCAAGAACGTCATAAAGACTTTGCACACTAAAATCTTGTTCAATTAAGTCCGGGTACGCATTGTAGGACAAAAACGATTTCTCTAGCATCAACGGCTCATCATCCAAGAAACGTAGACGTACAAGTGAGATAACCTGATCATTCTCATCAAGTTGTAACCGCTGTGCCACTAACGGACTCGCCTGAATGACTTCGAGCGTAATGACACGGCTTGTCGGTTTGTACCCTGAATTACGAAACCGTTCGCTAAACCCCGTCACAGCCGGAACGAACGGGGTCCCCATATTTTTTTCAGTAACGAATGTTCCAACGCCTCGCACTCGTCGCAATATCCCTTGACTGCACAATTCATTCATAGCTTGCCTCAAGGTCATACGATTAACTGCGTAAAGATCGCTGAGTTCTCGCTCCGAGGGCAGAGGATCTCCAGCACGAATGACATTTGCCTCTATCAGTTCAATAATATTCTGTTGAATCTGATAATAGAGCGGTATCGGACTATTCTGATCAATGTGAAAGTAACTTAATTGCTTTGACATCTAGTGGTCTACACCTCTATACCAATGAGTATACCCAGAAACTGTTGTTTGTCAAACAAACAGGTGGCGATAATCGCGCCGCATCATTATAAGGGATTTGTGTTGATGAATGAGTGGCTGGTATAAAGTGCTATGTAATTTACTTAACTCTGAGGATCGCGCAGACGCTCTACGAAGCGGGCGGTAATCAATTGGGGACGGGTAATTGCGCCGCCAACCACAACCGACAGGGCGCCGTAGGCTAAGGCCATCCATGCATCATCGGGCGTCATAATCCGTCCTTCGGCAATCACAGGGATTTTGACTGAGGTAACCATAGTCCGCAGCAGTTCAAAATCCGGGCCAGTTAGCTGGCGACTGTAGGGGGTATATCCAGCGAGTGTTGGCGCTACGAAATCGGCTCCGGCAGCTTCGGCGGCTAATGCTTCTTCCAACGTAGAAATGTCAGCCATCACCAGTCGGTCTAAATCCGTATGGATTCGTTCAATCAATTCCGCGACTTTGCTCCCGTCCGGGCGAGCACGTTTTGTCGCATCCAACGCAACAATATCTGCGCCGGCTTCCACCACACGTCGCGCGTGGTCAAAAGTCGGCGTGATATATACCCCGACATCACCGTCTTTATCAATGCCAATGATTGGCAGAGTGACCGTCTGACGAATAGCACGTATATCCGCTTCGCCGTTTGCGCGAATGCCAACTGCACCACCCTGCCATGCCGCTGTCGCCATTCGCGCCATAATATCTGCGCCATACAATGGTTCGTGCGGAAGCGCCTGACAAGAAACAATCAGCCCATTTCGTAATTGTTTGATGAACTGTTCTTTGTTCTGCATAATAATCACCGGTGCAATTAAATTGGTTCTAAATCGAAATCAATTTCAAAAGTACGCTTCCAAGGTAATCGTAGACTACGTGGCACAATTCGAAAGCCCATACTGAGCTGGCTTATCTCGTCCTGTAACTGGGATTCAATCCAATTTGCGGTAGGATGAATCATGTCCTCGGTGGGTTCAGGTTGTCCGATTTGCTTTTCTAGCCAGAGGGTTGCTGCATTGCGTACCTTCCCCATATACAGCCAATCTTCGATCAGACGATGTGCGAGAAAACGTCTTTGTTCCATGCCATCACGGCTGCCATGCCATGCCACACAGGCTTGTGCAACACTGGTACCAATTGAATTTCCGGCTGTATTCCATGCACTATACGAGTACAGTTTTAACAACAACCCTTTTTCGCGGAGCATGTCGACAAACACATTATCTGCGCCATTCGAGTGCGCCACATCGGCAACTGCAGCCGGTTTGCCACTGGCTATCCACCGTTCGAGGCGAGTGACTGCGGCTTGCAAGTGCGGTACACGTTCGACGTTCTCCGTTTCGGAATAAGTGATAGGCCATCCAAGAGTCGACGAACGTGGAGGATTGACCAGCAGTAAAATATCACCGTCTGATTGAATCGTGCTGCCTGCCGCCTTGATCTGCCGTTCAACCGTTACTTTTATCGCGGAATCCTCGAACGCCGCCGTGATATTCTCGCCACCGGGTACGGCATAGTCAATTTGGAAGCGAGGTGAATTTTGTTTCCATAGGTTGATAGCCCGTGCCACTAGAATGCTGCCGATTTCGTCCGCGCCGGGATACATCAGCAGCTTTTCCCCAAGGTCAAGCCGTGCCGCCCACTGGGCGAGCCAGCGTTTTTCGTTCGAACTCAAACCGTAGACACTGGTATCATCCGAACTAATCACCAGTAAATCAAAGACCCCAGTGGCTGCTAGACCAACTGCGGTGAGGTTAATCGTGTGGTTTCGTAAACGTCTTCGCAAAAAATCATTCACATATGACTCAGGTATCTGGCTTCGTAATCCACGCAGTTCGTTTTCGACAGCTTCTCCTTGGCTGGAACGGTCCATGTATTGCGATAACATGTGCAAGCGTTCACCGTATTCACCCCAATAATCGGGTTCCTCAACCGCGCTGTTGTAATGCGGGATGCGCGTGATGACATTAAAACCAAGTATCCGCATTGCGGGATGGTGCAACTTCAAGTGGCGAATGGTTTCTATACGTGCGGCAATGGCCGCCACCGATTCATCGCTCGTTCGGGAAGTAATGAGGCCGCCATAACCTAATGTCTCGCAGCCGACAATCAAAACATCACATTTGGAGGCCTCCGTTTGCAGCCATTCAATCAAAGCATCACTTTTGGCAGGTATCCGATAGTCACTCAGAATATCGGATGGTGGAAGCACCAATTCAGCTCCGGCAATTTCTGCCAAGAAACGCGGATAGCGTGTATTAACGGGACGTTCATCCAATGGAATCAAACCGATTCTCATATCAATTTCTCCCACGCAAGCCATGCAGCTCCGATGAGTACGGCATTATTTCCAAGTTGTGCCAAATGGATTTGAACTTTCTTTGAAGCGGGCAGCGGATTGGCACGCAGTGCGTTTTGAAACGGCATCCACCAAAACTCGCCGAGGTCAGCTACGCCACCGCCTATGATCAACGCCTGCGGATCAAATACGTTTACTAGACCACTCAACACTGTTCCCAAGATACGTGCGCCCTCGACAATGACATCCTGTGCAATGGTATCGCCTTGTTTAGCTGCCAACACAATCGGTCGCAAATCAGTGG
This sequence comes from Anaerolineaceae bacterium, assembly GCA_016124855.1. Lineage (GTDB taxonomy): Bacteria > Chloroflexota > Anaerolineae > Aggregatilineales > Phototrophicaceae > CFX2. The sequence continues at coordinate 12,219 of WGMX01000010.1, forward strand.
ATTCTTCCAATCCGCACAGTTGAGCATAGCGTCGTGCCATAGCGGGACCTGCGGCATAGGCTTCCAAGTGTCCGGCTTGGCCGCAGTTACATACTCGGTCGCCATTCCAAACGGCCATCATGTGACCCAGTTCTCCGGCTGACCAGTTTGTTCCCCGCCACAACTGTCCGTTTAAAATGAGTGCGCCACCCACACCTGTTCCGACTGCTACATAGAGGCTGTTTTGGAAGCCACGTCCAGTGCCATACTTTAACTCTGCAATTGCCATCGCGTTCACATCATTATCAACCACAACAGGTACGCCGAATTGTTCATGCAGCGGCGTCGCAATGCGGGTGCCAGTCCACCTCGGTAATGTCTCGACCGCATATGTTACGTCACCAGTCTCAATATTGATTTGTCCTGCCGCACCAATTCCGATGCCGATAACCTCATGTCCCTCGTTGGCTGCGACAGCACTTATAGATTTAATCAATTGGATGGTCGCGCCCAACACAGCCTGTGGACCTTCTTGTGCAGGAGTTGAGACTTGTTGAAGCGAGCAAAATTGACCATCACGGTGAACCAACGCTCCAGCAATTTTCGTGCCACCAATATCAATGCCAATAACGTACTGCATTATGTATCTTCAACCTAATTTGTTGACGTCCCATACGTTAGTGATTGAGTCGACACATTTTGGGTGTCTATCACACAAACGAATTGCACCTAAATTTGTGTATTTAGGTGGATAGGGCAGTAGTACCTGAATGTTATAGTTCATTTTCAGAAGGTTCACGTTTATGTGAAACAGGAGTGATGTGGTATATACATCTATACCGGAAAGTGTAGTTAGCTTTGCGGTATTTGTCAAACACTGTACTAGTTACGACCGTGTCATTTTAACCTGAATATTTCAATAATCTCCACTGGCTTGTTGAATGGTAGTTGGATACCGGCGCGGAATTGGTTTGCTGAAAACGCACCCAGCGTCTGATCGGTCATAACAGAGCGCAACTCATAGTCGAACTGACTGATCATCGGGATAGTGATGCTAGCTTCAGTAGAAGGGCTGCTGTTCTTAAACAAGGCGATGACCCCTTCGCCAGTGTAACTTAGTCGTGCGAACCCATCCCACTCGGCTGCGTTTGGCTGGATCCACGCACCCAAGGGGAAAAAGCCTTGCTGAATTGGGATGCGATGTCGTAGTTGTTTGAACCAATCAATTTTGGTTCGATACCATCTGATTTGCTCAGCAGTTAGACGACGCAAATCCCCCAATAGTATTGGAGCCGAACCAATCGCCGTTGCGAAACGTTCCTCCATTGGTTCCATATCAGCTTGCAGATTACCGATGAGCATAGCATCCACCGGCATTACTAGAGAACGATGATACAGCAATGTTCGGGCTTGGCGAGGTCCTGCTGCACTGAGGTCGTGAATATTGCTTAACCAATCAAGATCACCTGCGGCCAGTAAGCCGTAGTCGATAACATGTTTTTGTCCCCAAAGCTCGAACGTCAAATCAATTAATAGGTCAGGAAACTCTGCATGCAGGGCAGTGGTGACAGCTAAAATATTCTCGTAGGTTCGGCCTAACGATTCTGCCCATGTTTGATGATCATGGCCTTTCGCAAAACAGCCGGGGCCTTCCCCGTATGCATTAAAAACGGTTGTCAAATCCAGTTTGATATAAGCGAGATGATAGGTACGAACGGCATCCGCAATTTGTTCGGTGACTATTTTCCGATAGGGCGTAGACAAGCACATGACAGGCGCTAAACCAGACATGGTGAAGGTGTGGCGCCGGTTGAGCTTACTGTCCCAACAGATCCACTCCGGATGCTCCTGCGCGGCAGGTGACCGGGCATCTGCGACGGCAAGTGCCAGCCACAAACCTAACCGCATTCCATGTGCTTCAACCTGTTCGCGAATGATATGCAAACCCTTAGGAAAGTGAGAATGCCGTATTTCGTTGCTGCCCATCATCGCCTGCCAACCGTCATCCAGTGTGAAGATGTCGTAACCCATCTGTCCGGCAATTGGAATCAGCGTTTCAATCAAGGACTGGTCAATGTCCCGGAAAAACGTTTCCCAAGTGTTGTAAATCCAAGGGGGTTGGAACGTTTTACCTTTCCGCTGTAGGAGGGCGCTAGTATAGGTCGGTATAACCCATTGCGGTGCAACTTCGGTTTTCTCTTTTGTAAAGGCAATACTGATTTTTGAGGGTTCGAATACTTCATCGGGAGCGAGGGTTCGCTCAAATGGAAAAATGTCGGTGTCGTATAGGAGTTGAATACCGCCCTGCCATGTCCATGAAGTATTGATGCGCTTCATGACCCCCGGAACTTCATTCATAGCGACAAACCCTTCGCCGGTTTGCGCGTTCACTTGGTAAATGGCTGGATCGTCAATGCGACCGCTGAAGAACAATTCACGCGGCTGCACACCATAATAGCCATACAATTTTTGATCATCAGGATGCCCGATACATAATTCAAGCGATTCTAATATCAATTGAGTAATCGTAATCGGTAAAGAAGTTTTGTTATACAGTTTCAGACCTTTTCGCAAAACAGGATATTCCGAATAAGCAGTATAAGTAATTTCAATTTGAAGGTTCTCGGTTTCCAATGTGATGGTCAGGCTATCATCTTGCTGTTGGTTATTGACGAGTCGCAGTTGTGGCGAGCGGCTACTCAGCGGCGCAGCGCCATTAATGACGACTGAAAATTCCATGTTCCATTCCGGCGCACCATGAGCCAGTGAAGGGAGGTAATTGGTTCCCGTTCGGCGATGAATCCAACGGCTTGTTCGCAAACCATGCCCTTCTTCAAAAGTAACAACCCGTTCCATAAATGGACTACTTATATTCCATTCAAGACCAGTCATGTGAATGCCTCGGTTCAATCAATTTCAAGAAAGTTGGTATAGGCAGCTTGCACAAACTTAATCAGTTGCTATTGACAGTTAAATTTAAACAGGTTAACGTGTAGTTAAGCGCTTAACTAAATCAAAAATAACCAAATTATTTTTTTCGGCGCGTAGTTAAGCGGTTAACTATTGATTATTTTGTAGGAAAAGTCAAATATGCCTACTTTAGAAGATGTTGCCAAAAAAGCCGGCGTTTCGACTGCAACAGTCTCAAAAGTACTTTCCAACACGCCCTATTTTACTGAAGTCACGCGCGCAAAAGTTATGCAGGCTGTGGAAGAAATAGGCTATGTACCCCATTTAGCAGGGCGGGCGCTTTCAACTGGCAAAACGGGAATTATCGCAGTCGTTTTTCCCTATGTCTACGATTCCTTATTTACTGACCCTTTTGTCGTTTACATGCTGCAAGGGGTAGAGGAAGAATCTTACGCTCACGGTTATAACCTGCTCCTGAGTACGCCCCGCTTAACATCTGACGGCCCTGATCAACAGTTTATTCAGCTCATTCACAGCGGCTATTTGGATGGTGTCATTGCGTTGGACAACGTTCCTCTGGCATCGGTTTTGGAACCAGTGCACAAGCGAGACATAGCGTGTGTTGCGATTGGATACCACCCGACCCAGTATTTTATACGCAGCGATGACTACTCAGGGGGCTTCCAGATTATGCAGCATATGTTGAGTTCAGGTCATCGACGCATCGGCATCATCACCGTGCCGGATGCCACCAATTTCTCAATGGATCATCGTCTTTCAGGTATGCAAGCAGCGGCTGAAGCGATCGACCTTGACTTTGCCGCTATGCCTAAAGTCAGCGGAAATTACTCTATTGAGGGTGGCATGAACGCCACTAGAGTTCTCTTGACTGAACACCCTGATTTAACGGCACTGATTTGCCTGAACGACCGAATGGCAATCGGGGCGGTTCAGCAGGCAAGGACCATGAATCGCCAGTTACCTGATGATTTATCAATCGTAGGCTACGATGATATCCCCACTGCTGCCAGCCTAGTGCCATCTTTAACGACTATTGATCAACATGCCCCGGAATTAGGTCGCGCGGCTGTCAGAATGCTGCTGCAAATTTTAGACAAACGGGTAGTCAAACCCTTAACCCTGCCTGTACATCTCGTTGTTCGCGAATCAACCAGTTTTCCCAAAAGTTAACCTGTATCACTCCTTGAAAGGAGGTGGTGCGAGCCATTCAAATAAGGTTCAGGTTCAAAAATTCTATTGTAGTTTTGATTTGGTGAGATAGGAGATAAATGAAATGTCTAAACGTCGTTTATTGGTCGCAGTTTTAACAGTATTCTTAATGTCATTGTCCATTCCTCTAATTTCTCAAGCACAGGGTGATGTTGAACTTCGTTGGCGTACTCGCCCCGATAATCAAGCAGAAATTGATCTGTATCAATCGATTAGCGATAGTGTCGACAAGTCGTGGGACGGCGTGACACTCAAGTATGAAGCCGGTGGAACCGAAGGTGCCGGTTACCAGCAAACCTTGCTGACAGAAGTAGCAGCCGGTACGGCTCCTGATGTGTTCTGGATTCCGGGCGCAAGCTTGGCCAGTTTTGCCAAAGCCGGTGCCATTCTCAACCTCGCCGATCTGGCTGATAAGGCTAAGTTTGATACCAGCGTCTATTATCCCCAGCAGATCAAAGAATTAACTTTTGATCCGAATGGTGGCAAGGCGCTGTGGGGACTTCCGCGCGATGCTTCATCCTTTGCCTTGTACTATAACGAAGATCTGTTTGCTGAAGCTGGTATTGATACGCCGGACAAGCTAATTGCTGATGGCAAGTGGAATTGGGATACCTTCACCGAAACCGCCAAAGCGATTAGCGATCTCTCCAGCGGCGACAACAAGATCGTTGGCGCAGGCATGAGTGGCTGGTGGGCGAACTGGTTGGTTTGGATCAATGCCGCCGCCAATAATGGCCGTAACAACTACTTCAACGAAGATCGCACCGCTTGCGGCTTGAACCAACAGGCAACCACCGATGCTTTCAAATTCCTGAGCAATATTTATTCTAATGGTTGGGCAGTTCCCTTTGGTTCTGATCCTGAAGCACCATTTGTCGCGGGTACAGTCGGTATGTTCATGAATGGTCGTTGGGCAACCCCGAATGCGATTCAGAATCTGAAATTTAAGTGGAACGTGGCTGAACTGCCCACTGCTCCAAATGGTGGCAAGAGCAATTGGTTGTTCTGGGGCGCATATGTCGTCAATGCCAAGACCACTAATCCGGAAAAGGCGTTTGAGTTGGTCACTCGCTTGACCAGTGTCGATGTTGAATCACAAGTTACGGCTAAGGGTGCGAACATCCCCAGCCAGAATAACAAAGACGCAGTTGATGCATTCCTGAAGAGCCTGACCGATGTTAAGCCTGATATTAACAATGCAGCATTCTCAAATGCTCTGAGTTACGCTGTGGCTGAAGGCCCACTGTGGACTGCTGACTATGATGCACTGGATGCGGCTGTTGGTGGCGAAGTCACCAAGGTCATGAGCGGCACGGTGAAACCAGAAGACTTCACCAAGTCCATTTGTGACCAGATGGATACCTTCTTCAAGAAGTAAGACTCAAGTCGTAATTGCATTGCTGGTGCTGTGGCGTTCATTATCGTCTCAGCATCAGCCCCACGCACCATTTTAAAAAGTATGGAGCGCTGAGACATGACCTCGACTTCTCGAATGATGGGCACACCACAACCAACAATTAAGCGGTTACCTGATCTGTTGTATGCCATCATCATCTGGCAAATAGTGGTTGGGCTGGGCAGTATTTTTGCGGCAAGCCAAGTTTTACAAATAGAACGTCTTTTTAATCTCGGAAATGTTATTCAAATCTTTATTGCTTTTTTGCTTGGCGGGGTGGCTGTTACGTCGTTTGCCTCAGCTTATCTGATTTACAGAGTCAAGGGCGCCGGACGGCTGGTCGCGATGGCCATCAACTTTGTTGGCCTAATTATGGCGTTTTTGTATCTCGGCCATGTCACTGGCTTGTATCTTGGGCTCGATAATCTTTCGGATGGCCTCTACCACAATATTGCTTGGATCTGGGGGATTGCGCTCGGTTACATCGTTTACTGGGTTGGTGGTCGTTTTCCTGATAACAGCTCCCTGCGTTCGTATACGACCCGCGCTGGTATCGTCATCATCGGCCTCTGCATTCTGATCATCTTCTTGGCATCAGGTCTGCTGGTCAATGGGGTAGTCGCGCTGATTAGTGGTTTAATCCGTCCGGCATCGCTCGCTGTCATCGCTCTGATTGCGGCTTTCGGCGCCGTGACCTATTATCTGCTGCGTCAGTCTGAGTTCTTTAACGAGACGGTGTCCGAGCGGGATACGTGGCAGGGTTGGCTCTTTTTGATGCCGAACTTCATCAGCTTTACGCTGTTTTTCGCCGGCCCGCTGCTCCTGTCCCTTTATCTAAGCTTTACCGACTACAATCCCGTTCAGCAGAATCCGGCTCAATTTATCGGCCTCCAAAACTATGCCGAGATGCTAAGCTTGAGTGTCGGTACTCTGAAATCTGCTGATCAGCCTGCTAAGGAAGTTATCGCGGATGGTCATGCTGAACTCACCCGCATTTCAATCGGCAATGAAACCGTTGTTATCGGTGCCAACGATACCCTGTTTTGGATCAGCTTTTTCAACACCTTCTTTTACTGTATTTTGCTGTTGATCTTGAGCATTCCTCCCGCAATTGGCCTCGCGATGGTGCTAAATTCCAAAATCGCTGGCATGAAATTTTTCAGGGCACTTTTCTTCATTCCCTCGATAGCGGCTGTGGTCGGTGTAGCCCTAATCTGGCAGTGGCTTTACGATCCCGGCGTTGGTTTTATCAACTATGCTATTACCGGCTTGGTCAATGGCATCAATGGGTTGTTGGGCACACAAATCGCCAATCCCAGCATCCAATGGCTGACCGATGATCGGGTGCTGATGGTGTCAGTTGTGATTATGGCCGCATGGCAGGTCATTGGCTTTAATACAGTCATTTTATTGGCCGGTTTGCAGGGCATGCCGCGCGAGGTGATGGAAGCCGCGACGGTTGATGGGGCAAACCGCTGGACGCGTTTCCTGCGCATTACCTTGCCACTGCTTGGTCCTACAACGTTTTTTGTGACGATCACAACTTTAATATCGGGTCTTCAAGCGTTTGCCGAACCCTTCTCACTGATCGGGGAAAATAACCCGACGACCGCCAAACTCACGAGTGTCTATTACTTGTATAACATGGGCTTTGCGAGTTTCCGAATGGGATACGCTTCGGCAGTCGCGTGGGCATTGTTCGTCGTGATTTTCATTGTCACAGTCATTCAATTCCGTTTGTCTCGTAGTAATCAAGCTTATAGTGATTAGAAGGTGTGACAATGGCAGCCATTGCTCGTTCATCTACTATGACTCGTTCGCAGATTAATAATAGGGAGCAGATCACGCGTATCCGCGACTGGGTGGTGCGTATCGCGGCTTATGTGCTTCTATCTGGTGTTGCTTTCCTCATGGTTTTCCCGTTCCTGTATATGTTTTTCACTTCGTTGAAACAGACACAGGATGTCTATCATTCACCACCCCGCCTGCTCCCCTATTCTGCCGAAACCGTTGAATATGACGGGAAGCAGGTTTCGGTGTATGAGTTCGAAATCAACGGGCAGACCCACCGAATGATTATTGATGACTCAGCCGGTGTCACCACATTTGGCTTTTTCACCACCTCTGACCAATTAAACAGTGCTGATCCACAATCCAGTACAGGTTTGCAGCAAATCAGACTAGCGGATACGCAAGATACAGGCAAAACTCAAGAGGTGGGCAAGAACAAGTTCTCGCTCTACAGCGTAACAGTCAATGGTGAGGCAAAGGAACTCCTCTTAGCCTATAAACGTGGCCTCAAACGCTTCGTCGATATTAATGACCCGACCATTGAAACCTATGCTAGCGAACGAACGGCCAAAATTTCCGAGAAAGTTGATCCTCAGTATCAAAACTACAGCACAGTCATCAACCTAAAAAATCTAGACCGTTCGTTGGTCAATACAGCGGTTGTGACCATCCTTGTGACGCTCGGTCAAGTCATCACCTCGCTGCTGGGCGGATATGCGTTCTCGCGTTTAAAGTTTCGGGGACGGAATGCCGTGTTCATGGTGTATCTCGGAACGATCATGATTCCCTTTGTGGTGCTGATTATTCCGCTGTACCAATTGATGGTCATCATCGGTTGGCAGGGCAAAATCGCCTCGTTGATTTTGCCGTGGATATTCACTGCCTATGGAACGTTCCTGATGCGCCAATTCTTTATCACCATTCCCAAAGATTTAGAGGAAGCAGCGCTGCTCGATGGTCTCAGCCGTTTGGGTATCTTGTGGCGCATCTTTGTGCCGTTAAGTGGGCCGGCTATTGCGACACAGGCGATTATTACTTTCCTTTACGCATGGAATAGTTTCTTGTGGCCTTTGGTGATCATCGGTGACTCCAATACTACAAATCACGTCGTTACCTTATCACTACGACAGCTCAAAACAGCCGCAGCCGCTGAGCCCAATCTCGTGCTAACCGGAGCAGCCGTCGCAATACTGCCGCCACTGATACTGTTCGTACTGGCACAGCGATATTTTGTCGAAGGTATTGCTAACACTGGCATTAAGTAGAGGTGCTGTATCTCCCATTATTTTGAAGTGATTGATATTGACGCGCCTTCTTAAGGTACAAAGTCTGGTTTCATGAAGGCATGAAATCAGACACGATGCTAGGCCAATGATGAGTAATTTATGGATATGGTGAATGTGCTCTCAGGTTTAATAGAACGGCATCGTCAATCATAATTGTTAGGCCACTATCATTTTTAGATATGTTGCTCACTCATAGTCATCTCCACATTAGTTTGACAATAGAAGCAAAAGTTGTATATTTGTATTCTGTATACAATATGCGATTGAACTCAAATGACTTTTCTATCTCAAATTCGTCCTATTAATCTTCGAGAACAAGTCGTACAAGAAATTCGCACGGCGATTATTGAAGGACGAATCAAACCGAATGATCACATTACCGAAGCGGTTCTAACAGAACAGCTCGGTGTTAGCCGAACCCCAGTACGCGAGGCTCTCATTTTATTGGAGCGCGAAGGTTTAGTTGTTGCCGCCCCGAACCGAGGATGTTTTGTAAAGGCTTTTACCGTGCGCGATGTCAGCGAAATTTTTACAATGCGTACCATGCTCGAGAATTTTGCAGGTGAACTCATTATTCAAGACCTTGATGAAACTGATTTTCAATATTTACGCGTTTCGATTGCCCAACAAAAATTAGCGATCGAAAGCAATGATTTCAAAAAGGTCCGAAGTATTGATATGGCATTCCATCAGTACTTGGTGACCAAGAGCAACCACGACCTATTAATTCGTAACTGGTCGGCGATTGTGGCACAAATCGCAGCGGTTTTATATCTGCGGGCTGAGGCCATCCACGATTACGACGAGTCACAATCTATAAAAGATCACATGTCGATTGTGGATGCTTATGAAAAACGTGATGTAGGCGAATTGAAGCGACTGAATCACCTAATTAATTCGCGCGTATCAGGCGAGTGCCAACGCAGCGTATCGAACTAAAAAGGATGTAGAAAAGGCTGAAATTATCTATCGATATAAATTGTATACAATATGCAAAAAGAGGTTTTGTCATTTTCGTGTAGATGGTTGTTAATCTCAGATCAACTTAGGGAGAATAAATATGACAACAATTGCTTTATTTGGCGCAGCTGGAAAGATTGGCGCAAGAATTGCCAAACTGCTGCATGTCGATTCAGCTTATGAATCCCTTTTTATTGAAGCTGGCGAGGCGGGGCAAGCGCGACTGCGCGACATAGGATTGGCTCCGACCAATCAATCTGACGCTATTAAAGTTGCAGATGTCGTGATATTAGCCGTACCCGATTTATTTATCGGCAAGATTGCTGGCGAAATTGTCCCTCATCTCAAAACCGGCGCGTTAGTAATCGGACTGGATCCAGCAGCGCCACACAGCGGGAAACTCCCTCCACGTTCCGATATCAGTTACTTTATCACCCATCCTTGTCATCCGCCTGTCTATAACAATGAAATTGAGGAAGTCGCCCGTACTGATTATTTTGGTGGCATTGCCAAGCAGAATATTGTGTGTTCACTCATGCAAGGGCCAGAAGAACATTATGCGCTTGGTGAGCAGATTGCGCGGAAGATGTTCGCTCCGGTGATGTCTGCGCACCGCATTACCGTCGAGCAGATGGCGATTCTGGAACCAGCATTGGTGGAGACAGTGACCATCACCTGTATGCAAGTTATTCGTGAGGCAATGGATGAAGCAGTCAAACGCGGTGTACCTTTTGAGGCCGCCAAAGATTTCCTTCTGGGTCACATCAATATTGACATTGCTATTCTCTTCGGTTTCCTGAATGCTCAGTTTTCAGACGGCGCAAAGTTGGCAGTCAAGCGTGGAATGGAGCAAATCATTCAGCCGGATTGGAAGAGGGTCTTTGAGCCAGAAAATATCATGAAGGAAGTTCGCGCGATTACCGAAGGCACAGCGGTGCATTAAACCATGAAACTTGGTCTAGGGACTTATGCTTACGCATGGGCTATTGGGATAGCAGACTATCCGCCATCTCAGCCTATGGATGCTTTCGCATTCATTCGTCGGGCGGCAGAGTTGGGCGTACATGTAATACAGATCGCAGACAATCTTCCATTACACAAGTTGAGTGCTAACGAACAGAAAGCACTTCTGTCAGAGGCAAACACTTTAGGTATTCAGTTTGAAGTCGGGACACGCGGTATCACACCCGATAATCTGCAAACTTATCTGGGGCTCGCTTATCAGTTCGGTTCGCCTATTTTGCGGGTCGTTGTGGATACTGCCGATCATCATCCGTCGCCCGATGAAGCTGTGAAACTATTATGTTTGATGATGCCGGAATTTGAACGCGTGGGCATCACGCTTGCCATCGAGAATCATGACCGTTTCAAAGTGCGAACACTGGTGGATATCCTACAACAAGTGGGCAGCCCAAATATTGGTATCTGCCTTGATACAGTCAATTCGTTTGGCGCGGGTGAAGGGCCGGAAGCGGTTGTTGATGGGCTTGGTCCATACGTTGTGAACCTGCATGTCAAGGACTTCTCAATCCGACGACACAGGCACAATTTGGGTTTTGAGATACACGGTACACCAGCCGGAGAAGGCATGTTAGATATGCCTTGGCTGCTTCAGGAATTAAGGCAGTACATGCGCGATTTCAATGCCATATTGGAAACGTGGCCTCCGCCTGAACCTAATGTCGCACAAACAATTGTGAAAGAGGACGCGTGGGTTATCCAGAGCGTTGATTATTTACGGACGATGATCAAAGAGTAAGAGGTTATGGCGAATCTCAAATTTGCAATTTTAGGAACGGGATTTTGGGCGCACTTTCAGCTTGCCGGATGGATGGAACTCGGCGGCCTTGAATGTGTAGCGCTCTATAACAGGACTCGTTCTAAAGCAGAGGCATTGGCACAGAAATTTAACGTTCCACAGGTTTATGACACAGCGGAGGAATTATTTGATAAAGAAAAGTTGGATTTTGTCGACATCATTACCGATGTTGGCACCCACTCCAGCTTGACTCATACGGCGGCTGAAAGAGGCTTCAATATTGTTTGTCAAAAGCCAATGGCAACGACTTTGGAAGAAGCGCACTCAATGGTAGACGCTTGTCATAAAGCTGGGGTGCAGTTGCTGATAAACGAAAATTGGCGGTGGCAGCACCCAATTCGCCAGTTCAAACAAATCCTTGACGACGGAAAAATCGGCAGACCTTTTCGAGCACGCGTTCATTACTGCAATAGCTTTCCTGTTTTTGATAATCAACCTTTTTTGAAGGACGCTGAACAATTCATCTTGGCAGATATAGGAAGCCATATCCTTGATACCGCGCGTTATTTATTCGGTAATGCGACCAGCCTTTACTGTCATACGACTCGCGTGCATCCTGATATTAAAGGGGAGGATGTGGCAACTGTTATGATGCAAATGGGAGACGGCATTAGTGTAGTTTGCGAGATGAGCTATGCCAGCCGCACAGAAATTGAACACTTTCCACAAACGTATGTTTATGTTGAAGGAGACAAAGGCTATTTGGAATTAGGGCCAGATTATAAGGTTCGGGAAACGACTTCAGATGGCACGCACATCCGACAGTTTGTTCCACCGCATTATTCTTGGGCAGATCCGGCATACGATTTGGTCCATGCGAGTATTGTCGATTGTCAGCGCGATTTACTACAACACCTGCGAGGTAAAAAGATCGCCGAGACAACCGGCGAAGACAACCTGAAAACTGCTGAAATGGTTTTTGGTTCATATCAATCCGCTGCAGCAGGAACGCCGGTTCACTTCTAAACATCGAGCAAATGAAGATGTTAATGGAGGAGCATTGTGATGCATCTCGATCAACTCGAAGAAAATTTAGCGTCTCGACCGGGCGTATACATTGAAGCGTCCGTTAATCAACCGACAGGTGTTGGCTCACGTGATCCGAATGTTCTGCTGAGTCACCCGCCAACAGATTTGGATGGACAACCACTATCCGCGTTCTTGAACTATCGGGACAGGACTTACGATACCTACGATGGGCATAACCGCGCCAACGGCCCAGACTGGTACACTATTTATTTCCCTGAAGCCATCACTTGCAATTGTGTTGAAATGACAATGGAGTGCCCTAATCGAGATGGTGGCTGGTGGACATCTTTACGGGTCGAGTATTGGGATGCAAGCGACGAGTCTTGGCAGTCAACCACCGAGTTTGAAATCACTCCACCCTATAACTTTGCCAACGAACCTTATGTGCGCCGTCCATATGAGACTCACGTCCTGACCTTTAACGAAGTGACAACACGTGCCGTTCGTATCATCGGGCAGCCGGGCGGGTTAGCCGAATTTACGTCGCTGGCCTATTTAGCCGTATTCGACCGCGATCTTTCTCGATGGAACCCGGCCTCGCTGCCTACACCACCTGTACCCTATATCTTCCGTCTGATTTCACCACAAACCATTTGGGATTTATCTGAAAGTATGGTGAAGTTGACCGGATTAGCGGTCAATGTCGCTTATATGGATCATTATCTCGACCCAGAACGCTATTCCCGCTGGTGGAAACGTATCAGCCGCAATTATCAGGGAGAGCCAGAGCTCTGGCAGCTTCTAGGCGATTACATAGGTTGGAATGCGTGGAATCAGATTGCAAACCCCAGCGTGGAACATGCTGTTGTCCCCAAAGATCCTAACGTTCGTATCACCTTTCACAATTCTTTAGGTCGTGCGGTTGCTCCCATCGTTGTTGACCAAGAAATCGTTGGCGAAATGACGAGTCATCAAGTGGTTATCAAAGATCATTTTGACGAACCATGGCATCGATATTATGCACGCGAACACCAGATCCCTTGGTCAGATTATTCGGCAGCGATTGTCCGTTCGCCACATATGACGTTGGAGCAGCTAGAAGGCGCTGCCAGCATGATGGGCATGATTGCCAATACCATTGCAAATCTGGCTCATCGCAATCTGACTCTTGAACGGGAGCTAGATGGTGCTCGCAAAGCAGCCGCTGAGCATCGTGGACTCGATAGACGAGCTATTGTTCGTAAAGCGATTGACTTTATGCAGGATAATCTCGAAACGCCTGTTACAGTTGCTGAAGTCGCCAGTGCAGTTGCTCTTAATCCGACCTACTTTGGTATTGTGTTCAGCGAGCAGATGGGGCGTAATCCAGTTGATTATCTGATCGATCTGCGAATCGAACGCGCCAAGCATTATTTGACCTATAGCCAGATGTCGGTGATGGATGTGTGCGTAGCGCTAGGATATGACCCCAGTTACTTCAGTCGCCTTTTCAAACGGCGAACCGGTTATACCCCCGGACAGTACGCGCGACAGGCGAGGCGTTTCCCTCGAAATAGTGCTAATTCACCCGCAACGACTAGAAAAAAGTCAATTGGCGTGTATTAAAAAGAAATTTTCACATCCAGAATTTTTCATAAGATAAAAATTATTGGCGATCGCCTGCTCTTAAATAATTTATTGCTGCATTAATACATACTCGTTGAACTCTTTACGGATAACGACGCTATAAAAATCGACCTATTCGTTTAACTCAAAATGTACATTTATTACAATGCTTAACAATTCTGAACCGACATCTCCCTTAACTAAGGCTATGGCCTCCCCAATGCCTGTAAAACTAACTTTGCCTGAACGTTTCATGATAGCACTTCGGAATTTCATCATCGCGCTGCTTCACGACCTACGCAAAAATCGAGCCCTGCTGTTGATGGCGCTGCCGGGAATTGTTGTTGTCTTTATTGTCAGTTATATGCCCATGCCGGGGATTATATTAGCGTTCAAAAACTACAAGGTGGCTCAAGGCATCTGGGGCAGTAACTGGGTCGGTTTGAACAACTTTCAATTCCTGCTCAGTTCGGGCGTTGCTTGGCAGATTATTCGCAATACTGTGGTGTTAAATGCTCTGTTTATTGTCGCGGCACAGGTGTGTTCCATCACCATGTCGGTGATGATGAATGAAATTTATCACACTTATTTCGCTAAAATTTATCAGTCCATTCTGTTCTTCCCACACTTCGTCTCGTGGGTATTGGTGGGTTTTTTCACCTTTGCCTTCTTGAATTCCGATACTGGATATGTGAACTCGATTCTTAAGGCACTAGGGCATGATCCAGTCAACTGGTATGGAGCGCCGCAATATTGGTATTTGATCCTTGTTTTCTTAAGCGTTTGGAAAGGCTTAGGCTACTTCACCATCATCTATCTAGCAGGTATGTTGAACATCAGCCCAGAGTATTACGAAGCGGCACGTATTGATGGCGCAAGTCGCCTTCAAGAAATCCGCTATATTACGCTGCCGCTCATCCGCCCACTAATCATTATCAATGTACTGCTGGCAATCGGACGTATCTTCTTCGCCAACTTCGACTTCATATATAACGTGACGCGCGATTCGAGTCTGCTTCTGCCCGCTGTCAATGTTATTGACACATTTGTATATCGTTCTTTGGCTGCTTCTGGTAACTATAACTTGGCCTCGGCTGCTGGGTTTTTCCAAGCGGTGATGGGCCTGATTCTCATTCTGTTTGCTAACGGATTAGTCCGCCGAGTTGATCGAGAACAGGCACTGTTCTAGGGATAGGTGCTATGACATGATTGAAAATTACAAAACTCGCACCAAAATTCTCCACGCCTTTATTCTCGTGTTTGTTGGGATTGTGTGCATCACTTGGCTGATCCCTCTGGTAATGATTGTATCGGCTTCATTTACTGAGGAATCGACTCTTGTTAATACCGGCTACCAACTCATTCCGCCTAAGTTTAGTTTGGATGCCTATAAATGGTTGAGCAATGATCCCTCTGTCCTTATCAACGCCTATGGCGTCTCGATTGTTGTAACGGCTGTCGGTACCGTAGTTGGCGTGCTGATTATGGCGATGCTGGCCTATGTGATTTCACGACGGGATTTCAAGCTTGGTACCGTGATTACCTTCATTGTGTTTTTCACCATGTTATTCAATGGTGGGCTTGTACCTTACTACATCAATATGAGTCGGGTTCTGGGTGTCAAGAATTCACTTTGGGCGTTAATTCTGCCGTATCTTGTAACACCATTTTACGTACTGTTACTCCGCACCTATTTCTCTGGTCTACCGAGAGATCTATTTGACGCTGCCCGCGTGGATGGTGCTGGAGAATTACGCATCTTTTTTCAAATAGTCGTTCCGCTTTCAACTCCTGCGTTGGCAACAGTTGGTTTGTTCACCATGCTTCAGTATTGGAATGATATGTATCAAGCGCTGCTGTTTATTGAAAACTCCCGTCTGTATCCTTTGCAATTCACACTTTACCGGCTGCTTGTTAATACGCAGATGCTCAATGAACTCACTGTCCAAAGTGGAACACCAGTGCCGCATCTTTCGGTGACGATGGCGATGGCTGTTATCGCAATAGGGCCGGTAGTTTTTGCCTTCCTTTTTGTACAAAAGTATTTCGTGCGTGGCATTACGCTGGGCAGCTTGAAAGGAGATTAGTGGCTCTTTGATAATGCTAATCAGCAAAAAGCCAATACAAATCAAGGAGGTGTCGTCGGATAGCCCATAGGGAATAAATTTTTCAACCGATTTTGATCGATTATGAGGAGAAAACAGATGATGTTCAATATAAAAGGTGGTTATAAGTTCTTAGCAATGGTGCTAGCAGTGGTTTTTATTTTGCCCATTCTGACAACTACTGCTCAGGACGTGCCTACGCTGGATTATTACTACGTTTTGCTCTCGGCAAAACCAGAAGATTTGCAGGCCGTTGAAGACAAAATGAATGAAATTTTGGTCAAAAATATTGGGGCGAAAGTTAAACTTCATCCACAGTCATTTACTGATTATCAAACTAAAGCCAACTTGATTCTCAATTCGGGAGATGCGTGTGATGTGATGTCCTTTGGTTCGTTCAATCCTTTCCCAATCGCAGTTGCGACCGGTGGATTGATGGACATCAGTGACCTTGTGAAACAATATGCCCCGAACGCAATCAGTAGTGTGCCAGCCAATTATTGGGATGCGGTCAAGAAAGATGGCAAGACCTATGGGGTGCCGATATTTGTAGGTGGTGTTTCCAAAGCGGGCTTCTGGGTACGCGGTGACCTAACAGATAAGTACAAATTCGACTGGCAAAACGCCAAGACTTGGGAGTCGTGGGAACCGTTCTTTGATGAAGTTCTCAAGGGAGAAAACGGTAACGTCATTCCTCTGATTTCCAGTGATCCTTACTGGGGGCGGCAATGGTGGCCGAATTATTACGGTTATGACTCGATCAGCGATAGTATCGGCGCAGTTGGCGCGCGTGGTATGGTTGGTGTGAAGTTGGACGATCCATCCTTGAAGGTCGTGCCGGTTGCATTCACACCAGAATACAAACAAGCCGCGGAACTTGCTCGCAAGTGGTATAACAAGGGGTACTTCCTCAAGACTGTGCCGATTGACTCAGAAATGATTGCCCTTCGCTCCCAGTTGAAATTCGCAGCCTTCGAGATTCTGTTTGTCGGGAACTGGTCGACCAAGAATATGGCCGCTAATGAATGGAATGGCGTGACTATCCACGCTGCGCCCATCCAAGATCGGATGGTTGTCACCACCGGTTATGCCCTCAGTTCGGTTCAGGGCGTATGCGCAGTCTCCCAACATCCTGTAGAAGCAGTGAAGTTTATTGAGGAAATGAACAAGAATGTCGATCTACTGAATACCATCGAATACGGGATTGAAGGCAAACATTGGGTGTGGAAAGACAAGGCGAATAAGGTAATCGGTTATCCGGACGATGTAGATGCCAACAACGTCGGGTACAACAACGTCACACATGGACAGTTCGGCGACAAACGTCTCGTCTACCTGACGACACCAGATGATATCGGATTGTTGGATCGCGATAACGCCGACTTGGATAAGGCTATTTATTCGCCACTGGTAGGCTTTGTACCCGATCTCTCGCCGATTCAAAATGAGTTGGCGCAGCTTGCGACCGCTGCCAAACAATATTGCGACCCAGTGGACAAGGGTTTAGTGGACGTCGATAGTGGACTTGCTGAATGTCAAAATCAGATCAAAGCGGCTGGTATTGATACCATTGTCTCGGAACTCCAGAAGCAAATTGACGCTTGGAAAGCCTCGAAATAATAGACGGTTTAGCTCCCTTTTGCCCTCATTTTGTTATCGAAGTGGGGGCAAATACTATAGAAAGAAACGAATATGACGGATAGCAAACAAGGCAACATTCCACAGTGGGGACAATTCGAGAAGTCTTTTACGAGCGCGAAATCCTATGCTAATCCGTTTCTCGATGCGGGAATGACCATTACGTTTACCTCCCCATCGGGCAAAGAGTGGCAGGTTGATGGCTTCTGGGATGGTGGAACGCTATGGCGAGTCCGCTTCAGCCCGAACGAGAGAGGCACATGGACATACGTCACCCACTGTTCTGATAAGGACAATCACGGATTAGAAGGGCAACGCGGGACATTGACCTGTGCTGCGTCGAGTGGCAGTAATCGCTTTGAGCAACATGGGCCAATTCAAGTTTCGGCTAACCGTCGATATTTAACTCATGCTGACGGTACGCCATTTTTATGGCTGGGTGATACGGCATGGAACGGTCATCTACTTTCAACCCCCGATGAATGGGCTCACTATCTGCGGGAGCGTGTACGGCAAAAGTTTACTGCCGTCCAATGGGTCGTTACTCACTGGTTGGCTTCCCCAAATGGGGATATGAATAATCAGAAACCATTTGAGGGAATAGAGAAGATCGCGCTGAATCCATCATTCTTCCAGCGTTTGGATCATTACGTCGAAAAAACCTATCGGGCAGGTTTACTGCTTGTCCCGGTGATGTTATGGGCGGCGGAGTGGCGAGATACGGAACATAATCCCGGTTTCTACTTGCCTGAAGATCAAGCTACTCGGTTAGGACGCTATATGGTCGCACGCTGGGGAGCGTATCCTGTTGCATGGATTTTACCCGGTGATAGCGACTATCGCGGTGCAAAGGCTGAGCGTTGGAAGCGAATTGGGCAGGGTATATTTGGAGATACCGTTCATGCCCCTGTCTCACTCCATCCAGCAGGAATGCACTGGAACGGCGATGATTTTCGCAACGAGGCATGGTTAGACATCCTCGGCTATCAAAGCGGACATGGGGATGATGATGAAACTTTAGCGTGGTTGGTGTGCGGTCCTCCCGCAACCGATTGGCAAACAGAACCGCCACGAACATTTATCAACTTGGAACCCCCCTATGAGGATCATATCGCCTATCAGAGCAAAGAGCGCATCACTGCCGATAATACGCGCAGGGCGCTTTATTGGAGCCTGTTGGTATCGCCGCCGGCAGGTGTGACGTACGGGGGACACGGCGTTTGGGGATGGGATGATGGGACTTCACCACCGGTAGCGCATCCGAACACAGGTATTCCCAAGCCGTGGCAGCAGGCCCTACTGTTACCGGGAGCCGAGCAGATTCGCTATCTATCTGATTTATTCGAATCGATCCAATGGTGGCGTTTGGTTCCTACACCGGAACTCCTAGCAGCACAACCGGGCGAACAGGATCACAGCCTATTCATTACAGCGGCAAAATCTACCGAAAATGACTTGATTGTAGTATATACGCCACGAGCGCGTGAATTCACGTTGAATATGAATGGCCTGCCCGACGATTTGTCGGCGATGTGGTTCGACCCGCGCAGTGGCGCACGACAATCTGCAACACTAGATGCTGGGCATTTTATTACCCCAGCAGAAGGCGACTGGGTATTGGTTTTAGGGCGCACGATTTCGCTACCCGCAGTATAAGGAGAACCTTGATGAAAGTTTTGATTATTGGCGGGACGGGACTTATTAGCACGCCGCTCACTCACTTTTTGCTGGAACGCGGCGATGACGTGACGCTTTATAACCGGGGCGAAACGCCGGTCCGTGTGCCTGAAAGAACACGAATGCTCCATGGTAACCGCCAAGATTATGCAGCCTTTGAAAATCAGATGCACGAGGCGGGTCATTTTGATTGTGTGATTGATATGGTGGGCTATGATCCCGGTGATGGGGAAAGCGTGATACGAGCGTTCAAAGGGCGCGTAGGTCACTTCATTTTTTGCAGTACCGTAGATGTTTACAAGAAACCTGCAACTCGTTATCCCTATACAGAAGCCGAAACTTACGGTGGATTGAATACATACGCCAGTAACAAAGTCATCATCGAAAAAGAATTGATGGAGGCGCATTCTAGCGATTTTCCGGTGACGATTATTCGTCCAGCCTACACCTACGGCGAAAGTCGCGGAGTGTTGTATCCAGTCGGCTCAAGCAGCGGCTATTTTGATCGTATCCGCCAAGGCAAACCGATTATCGTACATGGCGACGGCAGTTCGTTGTGGGTAGCCTGCCACATTGATGATGTGGCACGTGCATTTATGAATGCTATCGGAATCCCACGAACATTTGGAAAATCGTACCATACAACCGGCGAAGAATGGATGACGTGGGATATGTATCATCAAGGAGTTGCGGAGGCTTTAGGTGCGCCCCCCCCCACCTTTGTTCATATTCCTACGGATACACTGGTTAAGCTAGTACCGGAACGGGCAGCCAGTGTGGCAGATAACTTCCAGTTCAACAATATTTTTGACAACAGCGCAGCGCAAAATGATCTTGGTTTCCAGTACACGATCCCTTGGCAGAATGGAGTAAAGCGGGCAGTCGATTGGTTGGGAAAAAATCGCAAGCCTGCTCCAGTGACTGACGCAGGCATTGATGACCAGATTATTAGCGCGTGGCGCGAAGTGGAAAAACAGGTTGGTCAGTTTAATCTAAAATAAAATGTGAATGAAGAGATGTGCGAGTTCACCCATGTTCCCAAAAAATGTGATGTATTACGGTGCCGATCGTCCACTGCCGGAGCAGCGCCATTTGCAAGCTGGCCCACTGTCGATGATTTTTGAAAACGGTGATCTACGTTATATTCGCTTGGGACAGCACGAAATTATCCGGCGCATCTACGCTGCAATCCGTGATCCCAACTGGGGAACAGTTCCTAACGCGTTGAAAGACGTTCAGGTAGATGGGAAACCAAACACCTTCAAGATTCACTACAGTGTAGACAATCAACAAGGTGATATTGATTTTGTCTGGACAGCAAGCATTACGGGAGATGAACAAGGCACAATCACATTCTCAATGGAAGGCGAAGCGCAATCCACGTTTCGGCGCAACCGGATTGGTTTTTGTATTTTGCATCCTATTCGGGAGTGTGCGGGAAGAGTCTGCCGTATTGAACATGCTGATGGCACGATTGAGGAAACGACATTTCCAAAACAGGTCGTACCACAGATTTATGTAAACGGACAACCGTCACCACATGGCTCATTTCATTCCATGAACGCGATGCGTTATCCAGTGTCAAGAGAATTATGGGCCGAACTGCGTTTTGAGGGGGATTTGTTTGAACTTGAAGATCAGCGTAATTGGATCGATGGTTCTTACAAGACGTACTGCACACCAATTCAGCAGCCATTTCCGGTTGAAATTCAAAAGGGCACTCGTATCTCGCAATGTGTCACATTGTCGCTGCGAGGGACAAAACCTCAAACCGCTTTAGTTGACAGCAATAAGCCAATTGAAATTCGTGTTCTGAAGGGCACACAGTTACTTCCTCCCATTGGCTTGAGTGTTGCCAGTCATGAGCAGCCATTGACTGAGCGCGAAGTCGAACATCTACGCTTGCTCAACTTATCGCATTTGCGGGTTGAACTGAATTTATGGGAAGAAGGTTTTGCGGCTCGGCTACGGCAAGCCGTTGAACAATCCCATGCACTTGATGTCCCGCTCGAAATTGCGTTGATTGTTTCAGACTGGGTCGATGCTGAACTGGGAAATCTGCTTAATCTGCTCAATGCGTTAAAGCCTCGTGTCATGGCTTGGCTTGTTTTCCATCGTAATTACATGGTTACACCTGACAAAACTATTCAAGTGGGACGAGCAATACTTTCTCAATACAATGCAACGATTCCATTAGGGGGAGGTTGCAAAGCCTATTTTGCTGATTTGAATCGGAAGTGGCCTCAACCCGAATTAAATGACTTTGTGACCTTTACGGCTAATCCACAAGTGCATGCGGTTGATAACAGTTCTATTATTGAAACGGCGGCCTCATTTACAGCGCTTATTCAAACGGCCACTCAACATATGGGTGGTAAACCTGTTGCGTTAAGCCCACTTACCCTAAAAGCCCGCTTCAATCCGGTGGCTATAGAGAGCGAGACAAAATCAGCAGGAGATCAACTCCCAACGCAGGTTGACCCGCGTCAAATGTCATTGTTTGCGGCAGGTTGGACTTTGGCTTGCCTGAAGTATTTAAGCGAGAGCGGCAATGTGAGTCACGTGTCGTTATATGAGACAACGGGTTGGCTTGGTGTGATGGAGCGCGAAAAAGGTTCACCATTACCTGATCAATTTTCCTTATTGGCAGGCTGTGTGTTCCCGATCTATCATGTTGTGGCGGATTTATGTGTGATGCGTGGTGGTGATGTCATAGCCACCGAATCAAGTGCACCGCTCAAAGTCGAGTCACTATTTTTGCAAAAAGGGAATGAAAAACGACTATTGTTAGCTAATCTTAATTATGAACCACATGTCGTGCAAGTTAACGGACTCGGGGGCCGAATTGTGATACGCGAACTTGATGAATTCAGTTTCGAAATGGCAAGCTGTTTGCCACAAGCTTATCGAGCTAGTACACCCGCGATCCAAGTTTCAGATAGCCAACTAGAACTCACACTACAGCCTTACGCCTACCTATGCATTAACTTCGCATAATTTATTTTGCTAACAGCTGACTCGCGTACGATGAGTGAGTATGGAATAGTATAAATGCCATATCATGTTTACCCGTTTTTGGGGGGATATATTATAGCCTTCTTTTGCACAAACATGGCATCATTCCCAGCATGAGTGCCACCGGCAACTGTTATGACAACGCCATGAAAGAAAGCTTCTTCGCCACTCTCAAAACGGAGTTTGTGGTTCACCCTTTTCCATCTCATGCCCAAGCCCGAACCACCATTTTTGAGTACATTGAAGTTTTCTACAATCGACAGCGTTTACATTCGGCTCTCTGCTATCTCAGCCCTGAGCAATTTAAGCAGCTTTACTATTCCTTGACTCCATGATATCGGGATCACTCCATTTGCTCCTAGCCACGATGTTCGCGAATCATTTCAGGGTTCAATCCAAAAGATTCATACACACGTTGAGTCCCTCAGACATCGTCCTATACAAAACCAAAGTGGTTATCCTGTAAGCAAATAAGGCGGAGGATAATCCGATACTCACAAAACATGACTGGATTCAGGAACGTATCAAGCACAGTATGTTTTGCAGCTGTTCCCGTTGATCTGATTTTTCAAAAGAAACTGGTATAGGGTTCGGCAAACAACTTCAAACCACTAGCGTTGTGGTTGGATAGAGTTAGCATCAAATTCACTTTCAATAGCCACAGATTGGATATTCTGCACAAATTTAATCAAATTTAGTTGCATAATTTGCAGATGACGATAAAATTCTAACTTAATCGTTTAATATGAACCGTTTAAGTTACTTAATCTTGATGAAAAATAAGCCTGTGCAGCCGCGCCTCTGGAACATTGAAGAATTCCCATTTCATCCTGAAAAGCTCAATCATATTGAGACGTTGATGACGGTTGGAAATGGGTATCTGGCCACACGTGGCAGCTTTGAAGAAGGCTATGAAGGCGATATTGTAACAACTCTAATCCATGGGATTTTTAACCATGCTTCTGGAACTGCGGTGCCGGAATTGGTCAATGCGCCTAATTGGCTTCCATTTGAAGTCCATATAGATGGAACGCCATTTCGGCTTGTAAATCAGAATGAGATGAGTCTCAATCCTCGGGGCGGCGCCCTGCTTGGTTACAGACAGCAACTGAATATGCACATTGGGCTTCTGCGACGGGAGGCGTTATTCCGTGCCGAATCGGGCAGCATTGTCAGAATAGTTTTTGAGCGTTTTGCCAGCCTACATGATGAGCATATCTTGGGGCAACGTCTCGACATTGTCGCAGTTGATGGCAGTCCGAAAATTGAAGTAACTGCTTACATCGAACACACAGTAACGAATAATGGTGTGATTCATTGGACGGACATAAAGACCGGGCACACGACCAATCAGGTCAGCTTAAGTGCCAAAACCACACAATCTGATTATCGGTTGGGAATGTCATCGACGTTGTTAGCCACTGGTGACATGACGATAACCGTAGACCGGGGTAATCAGCGGCCAGTCATGAAATCAGTTTTTGTACTCCCCCATCAAGAATCAGTAACGCTGGTGAAGCTCACAACAGTTTATACCAGTCGAGACGTCACAAATCCCTTAAAAGAGTCGATTCACAAACTGGAAAATGCAGCAATTATCGGCTACGAAAAATTACTAAACCAACATCAGTCGGAATGGCACAAATACTGGCAGGATAGTGATATCCAGATTGAGGGCGATGAAATCGCACAACTTTCACTACGATTTGCGATGTATCACATTCTGATCAGTGCTCCCCGACATGATAATGATGTAAGCATCGGCGCGAAAACACTATCGGGGTTTGGATACAAGGGACATGTCTTCTGGGATACTGAACTTTTCATATTGCCGCCGCTTATTCTAACGCAACCTGAACTGGCTCGGAATCTTCTCATGTATCGTTATCATCGCCTGCCGGGTGCACGGCATAAGGCGAAAGCGAATGGTTATGAGGGTGCCATGTATCCTTGGGAAAGTACAGATACAGGCGAGGAAACAACACCGCAATGGGGTGATCCACAGCCAGATGGCAGCCGAATCCGGATTTGGACGGGTGACAATGAACAGCATATTTCGACAGACATTGCTTATGCTGTGCTGCAATATTGGCGATGGACGGGAGATGACACATTTCTTGCTCGCTATGGTGCGGAAATAATCTTGGACACAGCAGTGTTCTGGGGCAGTCGGGTAGAAACAAAAAATGGTCGTTACGAAATTTCCCGACAAATCGGTCCCGACGAATACCATGAAAATGTTGATAACAGTGTTTTTACCAATCGAATGGTGGTGTGGCATCTAGAACAGGCGGTGAGTTTAGTACACTGGCTCAAAGCCAATACACTGGTCGATTACAATCGCCTAGTCGAATCGCTCAATTTAACTCAAGCGCGGTTGGAACTTTGGAATGACATCATCAAAAACATGTTCATCCCCTTTGATGATGCACAGCAAATTCACATTCAATTCCCCGGCTTTTTTGATATGGAGTATATCCCAGTATCGCATTATTACCCGCGAACCGCCAGCGTACAGGCCATTCTCGGCCATCAACGCAGCATACAAACCCAAGTTATTAAGCAAGCAGATGTTGTTATGCTCATGGCATTGTTGGGCGAAGAGGTTGGGGCCTCCGAAGTCATGGTCAATAACTGGAATACCTACTTCCCGCGCACTGATCATGGTTCGTCTCTTAGCCCATCCATTCACGCGTGGGTAGCTGCACATCTCGGTCTAGATGACATCGCCCTAGAACAATTCGAACACGCAGCTGAAATTGATCTAAGAAACAACAAAGGAAATGTACAAGATGGTATTCATGGCGCGGCTAGCGGTGGTTTGTGGCAGGCCGTGGTATTCGGCTTCTGTGGTCTGTATCTGGATGAAAAAGGAGAGCCAGTAGTAGAGGCACGAATACCTGATCACTGGAAATCAGTTACATTCACTGTCTGTTATCGGGGAGAGCGACGACAATTCACAATCACTCCCAATTAATAGAAACCCCGAAGGTGTGATGGGGTTAGGTGGAACTACTATAAGCAAGGCTTTAACACCGACAAAATCCACACCGGAATTTGAATAGGTTCTTGATAAAATTTATGGAGGAATATTTTATGCGTAGTCGTATTAGTGTAGCAGCGTTGTTGCTTGTGCTGACAATCACAGTCAGTGGACTGGTCCATGCGCAGGCAACCAGTATCACCCTTGCCGGTTGGTCGTCATCGGACGCTGAGAATAAAGCACTTAATGATCAGGTTGACGCCTTCATGGCGGCAAACCCCGATATCAAGGTAGAAGTATCATTCTCGCCATCGTATGAAGACACTATGCAAACTGCATTTGCCAGTGGCGATTACCCTGAAGTTTTCTACGTGGACAGCAGCAAACTTCCGGACTGGGCAGACGCGGGAGTAGTGGCTCCGGCAGGAGATCATGTCGAAAACAAAGATGACATTTATCCATCACTAATTGAGGCATTCACTTACAAGGATACGTACTATTGCCCTGCCAAAGATTATTCGACGATGACTCTCCAATACAACAAGGAGCTGTTTGATGCGGCGGGCGTAGCCTATCCGACAGCCGATTGGAAGTGGGAGGATTTGAGGGCGGCGGCAGAAAAGTTAACTGGTAAGACCAAAGATGGTAAGACGGTTCTTGGTTTGGTTGAACCTGCTGAACTACCACGCTGGTTGCCCTTCTTGTATCAGGCTGGCGGCAACATCTTCGATAAGGACGGCAATCTCACCATCAACTCAGCAGAGGCCAAGACTGCCTTGGACTTCTATGTCGGCTTGGTGGCTGATGGGTTTGCTGGCGCGCCATCCGCAGTGGACGCGGGCTGGGGCGGTGAGGCTTTTGGTAATGGCCGTGTTGCAATGGCCATGGAAGGTAACTGGGTCATTAATTATCTTAAGGAACAGTTCCCTGATCTCAAGTGGGGCGTTGCACCACTACCGGCTGGTCCTGCTGGAAAAGCCACCATGGCCTTCACCGTATGTTATGGCGTCGCGGCCAATGCAAAGGGTGATAAAGAAACAGCCGCTTGGAAACTGGTCAATTTCTTGACAGGTGAAGACGGTGCAAAGAATGTTGCCGAAACTAGTTTCGGTGTGATGCCTACCCGTAAGAGCGCAGGAGATGCTTGGCTTAAGCGCTTTGGCGATGAAATGAAGGCATTCGTTGATGGTGCAGAATATGCTCACAAGTGGCAATTGCCCGTTGGCTTCCAGCCGTTCATAGGCGCGTTCAATGACAACATTCAACAGGCATTTACGGGCAATGTGCTTCCTGAAGATGTATTAAAGGCCGCTGAAGATGCGGGAAAAGAAGTAATGTCAAAGAGTAAGTAAAGTACACGCCCCACAGTTCCAACTTATAGGGGCGAGTTCTAAATCGGGGCATGGCACAAATCATGCCCTGAATACTCTTGCTTCCTAATTTGCTATTTCCTACGATCAAATCCATTCCTAAGGATTAAGCATAATGACTCGAACATCTTTGACACGTAGGGATTTACCGATAACAATTTCAACGATGGCCGACAAAAAGCGCGAAGAGGCTATAGCCGGTTATCTTTTTATCGCACCAGCTACCATAATTTTCCTTGTGTTCTTGGTGATCCCAATAGCATTTTCTTTATATATTAGCTTTACAAATTGGAACGGTATTACACCTTTATCACAGCCCAACGCTTATCAATTTGTAGGGTTAAATAATTATGCAGAAACTTTATTTCAAAAAGGGGTGGTGCAAACCGATTTCTTCAAAGCACTTAAGAACACGACGTATTATGTATTAGGCGTAGTGCCAACGCAAACTATTTTAGCACTGATTCTAGCAGTCATCGTCAACCAAAGATGGCTTAAAGGACGGGGCTTTTTCCGTACTGCATTTTACTTCCCATCCATCACTTCCTCAGTCGTTATTTCGCTGATTTTCATGTTCATGTTTACGAAGGGTGGCGTGGTCAACTTGCTGATTGGCACGCTCTTCCCCAACTATCAATATGTAAATTGGCTCGATGATCCAAACGGGGTCTTTCATAACATACTGGGCGTATTCGGTGTAACCCTGAGAACGGCACCTGATTGGGTGCGCAACGAGGCGGCAGGTCTACGTCTATGGGATTGGATCAGCGGCCCTAGCAC
The DNA here is from genome assembly GCA_016124855.1 of Anaerolineaceae bacterium. Lineage (GTDB taxonomy): Bacteria > Chloroflexota > Anaerolineae > Aggregatilineales > Phototrophicaceae > CFX2. Next base: position 39,732 of record WGMX01000010.1, read on the forward strand.
GACCATGTTAACTATCATGATCTTAAATACATGGACGACGATTGGTTCGTTGATGGTGATTTATCTGGCAGCACTACAGAACATCCCTACGCAAGTTTATGAAGCGGCAGTGGTTGACGGTGCCTCTACATGGGACGTGTTTCGCAAGATTACCGTACCTTTGTTGCGCCCAACAACCTATTTTGTGATTACATTAGGCTTGATCGGTTGTTTCCAAGTGTTTGACCAAGTATTTGTGATTTCAAGCGGTGGTCCCGCCAAAACGACTTTGACAATCGCATATCTTGTATATACGAATGGTTTTAAGAACTCGGCGATGGGTACAGCGACAGCAACCGCTATTTTGCTGTTCATCATTATTTTCGCGTTTACCATGCTGCAAAGGCGTGTCGTTGGCGGCGAGAAGGACGACTAAAGGGGGACATCATATTATGACAAGTGCTGCGATCCCACGAGAAGAACCAGTTGGATCGAGTAACAAGGTTGTACGCCGCATTCTGGCGGTATTGGGTATGATCTTTCTGGTTATCTTAGCATTGATCGAAATAGTTCCTTTCTTATTGACGGTCTCTAATTCGTTAAAGTGTTTACCGGCTGTACAAACTTCCCCACAAGCTATGATTCCACTGCCACCGTTCGGTGTGTCGTGTACAACCGAATCAGGTTCACCGCGCTCGGCCAGCGAAACTAGCACGGCATTGACTTTTAACCCTTCGCTGGAAGGTTACCGCAATGTGCTAGAAGCCAATAATTTACCGCGTTGGTTTTTGAATTCCATTATCTATTCAGTGGGTGTAACACTCCTACGTGTACTTTTTGACTCACTAGCCGGATACGCATTGGCCCGAATGAAGTTCCCGGGTAACCGAGTCATGTTTTTTGTTATGCTTGGCACGATGATGATTCCCGGTATCGTTTTACTGATTCCGCGCTTTATCATTTTGCAGCAGTTAGGCATGCTAAATACATACCAAGGCTTTATCTTTTCGTTAGCCGCAGATGCATTTGGTGTATTTCTCATGAAACAATTCTTCGAGTCTATTCCCAATGAAATCGAAGAAGCGTCCATGGTTGATGGTGCAAACCGATTCGTTATGTTTTTTAGGATAATCCTGCCCATGGCGACACCTGCCCTGACAGCCCTGACTATTTTTAGTTTTCAGGGAACATGGAACAATTTTATGGATGCTCTGATTGTTATTGGCGGCAAAGCTGAATTGCTTAACCTTCCACTCGGTCTGGCTTTGCTACGCGGTGCAGAAGGCCGAACACTGATTTGGAACACATTTTTGGCTGGTTCAGTGTTGACTACACTCCCCTTGGCATTTCTCTTTTTTGCCTTTCAACGGTATTTTGTGGAGGGCGCTAATTATTCTGGTCTGGCGGGACAATAACTATAAAACACAAGAACTCCCGATGTTTCTAAGTATTGTCTGTTATTATGGTGAATGTGACTATGTTCCATGCGCTGAGTTTCACTTTTCATGCTGTTCGGCATCTTAACCATCGAGGTTCATTGTATATCTGGGCAAATGTATTGTGGATTTTGTTATCCGTACCTATCGTCACTGCGCCGTCGGCATGGGCCGCACTGGTCTATATGAGCCGTGAGGCTTATCTGAAGCCGAGTGTCAGTCTGGACGATTTCTGGCTGGGTTTCCGTACCAATCTAAGGCGGGGAATGATCGTAGCAGTTCTGAATTTGTTGGTCATTGGCGTTAATGCTTCGAACTTGTTCGCCTATCCCAATCAATCGGGTATATTAGTAATGTGGCTAAGAGGAGTATGGCTATCTATATTGGTAGTGTGGATCATGATCCAATTTTATATGTGGCCTTTGCTCTTTGAACTCAAGGAACCTTCACTAATTAATGCATTTCGCAACGCTGCCATTATGATTTTTCGGAATCCATTGTATTCATTTACTCTATTCCTCATCATCCTAGCAGTAGTCATTACGAGTACTCTGTTGGTAGGGGCATGGCCGCTTATAAGCGGTAGTGCTTTAGCTGTGATGAGTGCGGGAGCAGTAATGGAACGGTTAGCGGCAGCTGGATTACGTCTTCCCTTAAATCAGCCAGAATTGGGCGCAAGTGACTTCAATGTGGGAGATTTCGAGTGAACTGAGTATGTTCAGACTTTCGTATTTTCACTTTTTGAATACTGACTTGTCCACTATAATCAACTTACTAAAATTCAAGATGGATCATCAAATTCCTAAACCCAATGCCCACTATTAAAGATGTTGCCCGAGAAGCAGGCGTTTCCATTGCCACAGTTTCGTATGTCTTAAATAACAAAAAAGGTTTTATCAGCCAGAAGACGCGACAGGAAGTTTTGGATGCTGTGGATCGTGTGGGTTATACCCCTAATACCACAGCACGTAATTTGAAATCCAGTCAGACTCGCCTAATTGGATATGCGTGGCACAAAGCCCCTCGGCAAAGCAATAATTCGGTGCTGGATAGTTTCATTTATTATCTGGCCCAAGCCGTTGAATCGGCTGGTTACCATTTGCTGACTTTCACCCATCCTAGTCAACAACCATTGCGTGTTTACGATGAACTCATGCGTTCGGGTCGTGTGGATGCCTTTGTAATAGCAGATACTAATGACAATGACGAGCGAATTAAGTTCTTAATCGACGCTGGTTTTCCTTTCGTAAGCTTTGGTCGTTCCAAGCCAAACTGGGAATTTTCGTGGGTTGATACAGATGGCCACCGTGGAGTCCGCGAAGCAGTGGACTATCTGGTTGGTCTTGGACATAAACGCATCGCTATGGCTGCCTGGCCAGCCGGTTCGTTGGCCGGTAACCACAGGGTAGCGGGGTATATGGAGGGAATGACCGCAAATGGGTTGGCATTAGATCCAAGTGCCATTCTTCATGGTGAACACAACGAGCATTTCGGGCGTGCCGCCCTTACTCAATGGTTCACACTATCTCCTCAGCAACGGCCTACAGCTGTCATTGCTATAAGTGATTTAATCGCCATTGGTATTATGAACGAAGCCGAAGAACGTGGATTGGTAATAGGGCGCGATTTGTCGGTTATCGGCTTTGATGACGCTCCATTAGTACAATACTTGCATCCCGGATTGACTACTGTGCAGCAAGCTATACCTGAAATTGCAGAGGCGATTACGCAAATATTAGAAGATATTTTGAAGGCAAGTCAACCAACACTATCTCAACTGCTTATTCCCCCTCGATTGGTCATCCGATCATCCTGCGGCCAGCCACTGCCATCTACAGTTAGTGAGTAGAAGCGTTGATTTGTTCTATCGCATCTATGACCGTTTGTACTGAAACTGAGGCTATATTAGCTGCGATGACATGGGCTTTATGAACATTGGCTGTTCCCAATCCAACTGTCCAAAATCCCCCTTTAAGAGCCGCGTCGATCCCGGCTTCTGCATCCTCAAATACCACAATTTCATGTGGGGATAAGTTCAATCGCCCCGCAACCCAAATGAATAAATCTGGCGCAGGTTTTCCATTCACTACACTAAACCCGTCACCGATTGCATCAAATGCTTTGTGAAGCTGAAGACGTTCAATTACTTCGCGTGCGTTCTTGCTGGCTGATCCTAAACCAATTTTCAGCCCTATCTTACTGGCTTCTTCGAGAAATTGAGATACTCCGGGCAGGGCAAAATTTGGAGTAATCTGTTTGAGATATTCTTTATAGTAGTTGTTTTTGCGTTCCATCCAAGACTGGGCTATATACTCGTCAATCGGGCGTCCTTTTAGCAATCGATTTAGGCTCTCCCGTCGGGATATGCCCCGCAAATGCTCATTGTCCTCGCGCGTGAAGAGAATTCCTTCTTCGTCCGCCAACTGTTTCCAAGCCAGATAATGAAACTCGGCTGTATCGGTGATGACGCCGTCAAGATCGAAAATAAAGCCCTTTGTATGTTGAAGCATGATGAGTGTCCTGTCGATGTTGATTCCTAGCTATTTTATCAGCATGATATGAAACAATTCATTTTCCCATATTCAATGTATCGGACAAATTGTAGTTCCAAGATATATATGAATTTTGGAAATAAATGTCCCTAGATTTAGGATGTTATTTGTCCGCACTTTTAGGCTCACCCTTGGTTTGTGCAGCACGGATGTAGCTGTAGAGGGTCAGTTCAGAAATGCCGAACATCTCACAGAGTTTATATACTAGCATTTTCTTTTCAGCATAGAAATCAATAGATAACCTAAGTTCGGGATAAGCGCTTCAAGCTGAGGGAGATCGATAGCAAGGGAAGGTTTAGTGGGGAGGTGAGAATAGGCAATTAACCAACAAACGACATTGACCATGAAGTTGGCTAGACTACGATGACGGGTATGTTCGATTTGAGAAATATTCTTGAGTCGGTCAATCATCTCTTCTAAGATGCTCTGCTTCCGGAGGAGGAGTTTGTCTGAGAGCAAGATCAAGCGGTTTTTCATGTTCGATTTGAGACGTGTAACAATATGAATTGTCATTGCCGTAATAAATCTTTATAAACGCTTGGCGTCGAATCTTCAATCACAACGGCGTTCGCAACCTTCTGATAAAATTCAATCGGGCCAACGGCTCCAATTATAGCGTATCCATAGCCATCCCAACGCATGGCGTGAAGACATGCCAGTGTGAGTACTTTCCCCACTCCTTTCCCGCGCATTGTGTCACTAACGCCCGTTGGTCCGAAAAATCCTTTAGCCGTGGTGTCATAGCAACCGAAGCCGATTAGACGCTTATCTTCAATCGCAATCCAGACCGTTGGCGGTGTACGACCAAATGCCACATCCGTCTCACTAGCCCAGAATTCGCTGAAGTTCTCCCTCACCCATTTCAATACAAAATGTTTTTCCGGCGCGATTGCGCGACGGATGGCGATGCCATTTTCTTGTTGTCGCGCGATTTCTTGCTCCATCGGCGGCAATGCATAGAGCTTAACTAGCATATCGGTCATATCAATAGCCTTAGTATTTTTCGATAGAATTCATACTTGGTAATTTGGTTGCGCGTCTCAATCGTAGATCAGAAACGGCCTCCGCTGCTCATGAAAAGCATTGCAAAAGACTTCCCAGTTGGCAAAAAAGGCGTCTAAAGACTTTCCATTTTCAATGGCAGTTTGCACATCATGAGAGCCAATAAGGCGGCTGAAATGATTATTCCAAGTGAATGAGAACTCAAGATAAATGATTCTTAACATTTCCAGCCAGACTTTCAATGGCTGATATGACTCCTCATCTACTATATGTACCTGCACTCCACCACAAACACTTCCAGCATGTTTCCCGGTTATTGGCTTAAATACGTGCGGACGGAATCGAACACCCGGCCATTGTGCGCGGTTAAGCACTTGAGCCAATGCAGTTCCATCGATTTCTGGTGCACCAACAATCTCGAATGGAAGTGCTGTTCCACGCCCTTCGGAAAGGGATGTCCCCTCCACTAGGCAAGCACCCGGATAATGCTGTGCTGTTGTCAGGTGTGGCATGTTGGGTGAGGGCGGCACGAAAGGCAGACCTGTATCCCTCCACTTCGTTTCGCGTCTGTGGCCTTCGCACGGAACTATTGTAAGCGGCGCTGGATTCGGATTCCAAATGCTATTGAGAAAAAACGCCAGTTCGCCCAGCGTCATGCCATACTGTGTTGGTATAGGGTAGCGCCCGACGAGCGAAGCCAAATGTGCGTCGAGCGAGGCACCTTCTACTCGATTACCCAAAGGATTAGGACGATCTAAAACAATTACCTCTACTCCATGATCTCCCGCAGCCTCTAAGATATGGGATATTGTCCAAATGAACGTATAGTAGCGTACGCCTATGTCCTGAATGTCGCAAACGATCGCATCTATATGGGAAAGCATTTCTGGAGTGGGACGTTCGCTAGTGCCATACAGGCTGTAAATCGGCAATCCGGTTCGGGTGTCAGTTATGGTGGCAATTTGTTCGCCATCAGCAGCGGCTGCTGTCAAACCATGCTCCGGGCTGAATAAGGCTGTGAGATTGATCGTGTGCTCGCGGCGCAAAATGTCGTAAGTGCTGATTAGTTTGCCGTCAACAGCGCTGGGATTGGTAAAAAGCCCTACACGCTTCCCATGAAGTTCAGCGAAGTTTGAGTCTCTCAAAACTTCGATACCAGTACGAACCTGCTGAGTTCTTGGTTTCATGATCTCAATAACTCAAATTACTTACGAGTCTACAGAATGTTTTGGTGCGCTAGAGTGATTTGTGCGAGAAAAATATCAATTGATGCCGAGAACAACCCATTCATGAGCATTTGCACAATTTTGTCTTCGAAGTGCGTCTCACGAACCTTGATTACTATCTATGTTAGGAGCCAACCTAACTCATCAAGTCATCCATCGGCTCACCGCCAACGCGCCCATAATAAGCACACCACCGATCAAAACGCTGCACAAGCTTATGATCCATTCAGGGCTATTGTGTGGTTCGAGTAACAATAGCACCAATCCACTACCGCCTATAAAAAAGCCAATGCGCGCAAAACCCTTTAAAACATTTCTATCCATCGGCTGACCGATGCTTTGCAACCAGTAAGCTACTGGTAGTTGCTGGCTCGAGATATCGGATGAGTTTGCCGCCCTGTGTCTGTGGTGTACACGCTACTAACTGCCCTTTTTGACTGATCTGCTCTAACAACGGGATTTGCGTATCACATATTCCCGGCTGAAAAAAGGTGCAGCGCGGGTGAAAAGCGCAACCCCGCGGAATATTAGTCAACTTGGGGATTTCCTCAGAACGGAGTGTCAGGTGCTCTTTGTGTCGTGTCCGTTCTGGGTCAGCTTCGGGAACGGCTGCTACCAACGCTCGCGTATAAGGGTGCAGTGGGTTGCCAATTACATCTGGCGTCCGTCCGATTTCGACAATTCGCCCCAAGTACATCACTGCAATTCGTCCCTCCCAAGCGAAATATTTCGCCAACGCCAAATCGTGTGTGATGAACACAATAGCGACATTCAATTCCTCACGCAGCCGCTGCAGCATTTTCAAAATGCCGATACGAATGCTCACATCCACCATACTTACAGCCTCATCGGCTACAATCAAACGAGGATTCACCGTCAAGGCTCGTGCAATACTCACCCGCTGCCGTTGTCCCCCGCTTAACTGGTGTGGGAATTTATGCACAATGTCTCCCGGCGGCGTCAAATCTACCATCGTTAACAATTCCCAGATGCGCTTCCGCAGTTCTGCCCGACCGTTTACTAGTCGATGGCGTTGCAATGGAAAGCTCAAAATTTGTTCAATGGTATGTGATGGGTTTAACGAGGCGAATGGGTCTTGATGCACAATTTGTAAAGATCGCCGTAATATTGCCTTCGTCCTCCCCTGATATTTTCCTATCGGCTGTCCATCCACGAGAATTTCCCCACCTGAAGGATTTAGAAGTCCCGCGATCATTTTGCCTGTGGTGGTTTTTCCGCAGCCACTTTCCCCGACAATACAGATAATTTCTTGCGGATATATTGCTAGATCGATACCTTGAATGACCGGAATTACTTGTCGATCTTTGATGAACTGTCTCTCGACATGCTGCAGTTCAACAATTGGTTGTGCTGTCATCATTGGTATTCCTCTAGGCAATTCATACTTTGCGTCCCGCCTGCACTACCGCTGCTGACTCATGGCATGCTACGAGGTGATCGTTCTTCGCAAGCATCTGTGGCTGCTCCACTTTGCAAATCTCATTTACGAACGAGCAGCGAGGATGAAACTTGCATCCAAGTGGTGGATTAATCAAATCAGGCGGACTACCGGGAATACTGTCTAGTTCTTCACGTCCAACACTTAAGCGTGGTGCGGCGTTCAGCAAGCTGAGCGTGTAAGCATGGCGTGGATGATAAAACACATCGTCGACTGGCCCAATTTCCACGATATTACCTGCATACATAGTCGCGATTCGGTCGGCTATTTCTGCCGCTACTGCCAAATCATGGCTGATAAAAATCATGCTGAAGTTGAGTTCCTTCCGCATTTCCTTCAGCACATCCAGAATGGAGCGCTGCGTCAAAATGTCTACCGCTGTTGTCGGCTCATCCAAGATGACAACTTGTGGTTGCAAAAGCAGACTGGTCGCCAGCAGCACGCGCTGACGCATCCCACCGCTTAACTCATGCGGATACGACCTGAACACTCGCAACGGATCAAGCTTCACGCGCTCAAACAATTCAAGTGCTCGCTTTTGTGCTGTCTTGCGCGGCATTTTGTGTGCGTCCGCCGTATCATAAATCATGTCTGAAATACGAATGACCGGGTTCAGAGAATTGAGCGCTCCCTGAAACACCATCGAGCATTCGGCCCAAAGAAACTGGCGCATCGCTTCCTTGCCCAACTTCAAGACATTTATTAGACTTCCATCACGCTTTGTATAGATGATGCTGCCTCGGTCAATTGATGCAGTCTGTGGGAGCAACCGCATCAACGCCAAATTCAAGGTGGACTTACCGCAGCCACTTTCTCCAATGAAAGCTAGTGTTTCTCCTGCATAAAGGTCAAACGTTACATCTGTCACGGCTCTTACCCGTCCGCGCCGTGCTAAGTAACTTACATCCAATTCACGGACTTGAAGGACAACTTGCTCATTACTAACCATCGCTTACAATCCGCTTCGCAAACGCGGGTTAAAAATCTCTTCAAGAGAGCGAGTGAAAAGTACCAGACACAATTGAAATAGTGCGATTGCAACAATCGGCGAGATAAGCATACTCGCTGCATTGGGGTTGAATAATGCGCCTTGCTGTCGCCCCATGAAAATCATCACGCCCCAATCCGGTTCGGTTAGCGGCACTAGGCCCAAAATAACCAACAATACTAAGTTATACATTGCTGCCCGAACCGAAAAGATGGTATTGACTGCGATATAACTAATCATATTGGGGAACACTTCGCGTGAGATGATATGCCATGTTCCCAAATCCAGCGCAATCGCCGCCTCCACGTAATCCCGCTCACGTAGGCTAAGTACCTGCGCCCGAATTGCTCGCATCAACGCTGGCCAATTTAGTACGGCAAACAACACTGCAAGCAAGATACGATTGTCTAGTTTGATTAACCCTGCCAAAACCAGCAGCAAGGGAGTTTGAGGAATTGTCAGAATAAAATTCGATATGGAAGAAAAAACTTGATCGATCACACCCCCTAACAGCCCAGCCATCGAACCCAATATGACCGCGATTCCTGTTGCCAACAAGCCTGCTACAACCGATGTCACGATCAGAGTTTGTCCTCCGTTCACAATATGCGATAGCACACTACGCCCTTGCCAGTCTAACCCCAGAGGAAATTCTGTCGACGGACCTTGAAAGAGTGAAGTTGCACCGGGTTGGCGGCGGTTAAACTGTGGTTGTCCCTCATACGGCACAAACAAGGGTCCAAATACGGATACTCCCAAGAAGAACATAATGCCTAGAAAACCTATAAAACCGGCCTTATTCCGCAGCAATGTTTTTCCGGTTGAACGCAGGCCATTCCCTAGGGTTGCCATTTGCCGCATGAAAAATTCGCGGTTAGTTTCCTGGAAACTTACTTCATCCAATGTTGCTAGAGAGGTAAAAGGATCTTGACGATTGACGTAGGCGTATGAAATCACTACCGCCGTCGTCAGAAACATCATCGGTATACCACCCAAAAATCCACAGGCGAAACCACTGAGTGTACAGGCGAAATATCCGCCAATCCCTGCCCACAGTTTCCGGTATTTAAGCGCGACTCCCAGTGGAACAAGGCCAAAAAACAGTCCAATGATCAGCCCTGTAGATGTTGCGACTGTCTCAAATCCAATCATGATTCATCTTTATCACCCAATCGAACACGCGGGTCAAGAATGCCAAAGAGCAAGTCTGCCAGTACATTTGAAATTACCACCGCGACGGTAATCACCAAAAACATTCCCTGCATAGTCGTGTAATCCCGAGCATTAATTGCCCTCAGCAGGTTACGTCCGATACCCGGGTATTGGAATAACTCCTCAATCACGATACTTCCGCCAACTAAAAAACCAATACTTATTGCCAACCTTGTCACCAGTGGTAGCAGGGCATTGCGACCCACATAGCCGGTCAAGATACGTCGTTCACTCAATCCGCGCGCCTTAGCGACATTGATATAGTCTTCACCCAGTGTGGAAAGGGTACTGCTTTTCATAGTCAAAACCCACCCGCCTATTGAAGCTAACACGTACGTCACGACAGGGAGGATTGCTAGTTTAAGAATGCTGCCTATATATTCGGGCGTGAATCCCGGTTTTATACTCGGATCAACGCCACCGCGCATTTGTCCTGGCGAAAACCATCCCCATTGAATCCCAACTACGATAATCAGGAACAGGGGGATTATATAATCGGGTACACCATACAAGATGGAAGCAATAACTGTAACAACGTTATCGAGGATGCCACCGCGCCAATAGGCCATCACCAATCCCAATAACACGCCTAACGAAAAACTGATTAGTATACCTAATCCTGCCGAGAAGAGTGTCCAAGGTAAATAAGCCAAAATCTGATCTGTGACTTTTATCCCCGGAGATGTAATGGATAAGCCCATATCGCCATGGAGCAGTTTGCCAAAATAATCCAAGTATTGTGCTCCAACAGGCTGGTTAGGATTAAACCCGAACAACAGGGATGCCCGCGCACGAGCTTCTTCATAGCCAATGCCCTGCTGCCGCTGTAATTGATCAATTTTAATATCGATTGGGTTCCCGGGCATCAAACGAATCAAGAAGAACGTGAAGGTTGTCACAGCCCAAATTGTCAACAAACCTTGTGTCACAACACTTACCATGTAATTTTTTCGCAACTGCCTCAGTCTGGTGCGCCACATAGCTATCCGTGGTTTGGGCGCCACCGAGATCGGTTGCACTTCTGTCGTCATAAAATAACGGCCTCATAAAGCATCTTTATACAAAGAATAAGGCGGAACTGGTGCTCCGCCCTATATGTAACCTTCCAAGAAATATCTCAGCTGGCAGGGGCCAATTTGCCCTCCAGCAGATAAGAGATAATCCAGTGATCGCTACCCGTCGGGTTTTTCAAAATTGGGTCACCATCAGCTGGCGCACCCGAAATCAATTTTGTATTAACAGGCTCGGCACTTTGTTCAATATTTAGTGGAACAAAGGGCATCAAATCGTTAAGGATGAGTGCCACTTTTCCGGCACGCTCCATCTGTACTGCCGGATCAAGCCCGTCGCTAGCATGAGTAATCAACTGATCAAGATCAATGTCTTCCCCATTCCAGTTGAATTGCATCACAAAGTCAATACCTTTCTGGTCAGGTGAAGGGGTATGCCCGATGTTGAAGCGTTGGGTCGGGCCAAAGAAGTGACGCGATGCAAACGGTGACTGGTTGCCCCAACTCCAAATCGACAGCGAAAAATCACTGGTACGAATGGCCTTAACGACTTCTGAGAATGGTGTAATCGCACGTGCGGTGATGTCGAAGCCAAAAGCGTTCATTTGAGCGATAGCGTCTTGTGCGGCGGCTGAAAAGTCCGCAAACTCTGCCGGGAATTTGTATTCGGCACTGATTGTTTTGCCTGCTGAATCGACCCACTTACCATCACTGTTTCTGCTAAAACCAGCCTTCTCCATCAACTTGGAAGCACGATCCGTATCAAACGTGTAGCGATCCAGCTTGTCAATGACATCCTTCGGTAGCAGACTGGGAACTTGATCATCCAAGATACCTGACATATACACGGTACCAGTAAACCCTGCACCAGTCAGGAAGGCATTTTGATCACGATTGATGACCAGAGCGACAGCTTGACGAACCTCCTTGATATTCCAAGGGGCGATTCCGTCATTGAACAGAAGTGCACAACCGTAGCCCCGAGGAATGGTAATAATACGAATACCATCCACAGCCTTCATTTGGTCAATCGTTGCTGGCGGGTAAACATCCGTTGAATGAGCAATTTCGCCGCTTAGCACCAGAGGTGTGGATTGCTCCGTGTCACCCTGCGAAATCTTGATCTCGCCAAACTTAACACTGTTCGAATAAATGCTGTTGGGTTGCCAGTGCAAAGACATAGAAGCGGAACCCACATCGCTTAATGCATACGTATAAGGACCACTAGCAACTAAAGCATCTGGTTTGAAATTATTAATTTCATCCGCAAGTGCTTTCCATTCATCACTGTCACTCGTCTTTCCTGCTGCTACCAAATCCAGCGACTTCTTTGCCAAATCGCCATAGGTGGCTGAAGCGGCAATATAATCTTTCAAAATTAGCCGTTCGGCGGCCAACGATGGCTCACCACTGAACACAAATTTCACTGTCTTGTCATCAACTTTTTGCACGTCCGATAGATAGTTCCAATCCGACCATGCAAGAATTCGTCCAATTGCAAATGTGTTGACCACATCATCAGCAGTAACAGGAGAACCATCACTCCACATCGCACCGTCTTTAATCGTTACCTGATATGCCTTGTTATCTTCAACGAAGCCCCACTTACTTGCTAACAAGCCTGTATAGGTTCCGTCAGCCCAGTTATAAATTGCGAAAGGAAGTTGAACATAAGTCTCGAACAAGGAGCCGAGGTTATCCCCTAAACCATTTGAAGCGAACGAATTTAGGGTATGATCGGGCGGAAGGACATAAGGCCATGTCCCCTCAAATACACCTTTAGGAGCATCTTGAGCAGCAGTGGGAATAAGGCCTAAGGCTAGAACGAAACATAACAAAAGCGCAACAGCAACAAAGCGTTTCATTATTTACTCCTTAAGTAGTCTATCTAGTGAGTGAGTTACTTATGTGAGATTGAGTTGTGGCATTACCTCCAACACATACAATAAGAATTCTTGAAAGGAACATGACTATAGCACTGAAACGTTTAAACGCAAATAGCTTAAGGCTAAGAAAATCACCTAATATTCAAATTATATGCCGGTACAGTAAAAAGTCTTATTATGATTGAACTGTAATACTTCATTCCTGTTGTGCCAGATACTTAGCTGATCCTCCCTCAATTTTAGCTGCTCGACGATAATCATGATGTATTATAGGAGTACAATTCTGCCTGATGAGGTCGTTTCACTAGGCGAAATTCAGGTTCGGGTATCTGCTGCCCAATGCCTTGATACGGCTGCGAAGGCCAGTGCAGTGAGCAATGGAGGCCTGTTACATCACCTCCCTACCAAAAAGCGTTGATCGAAGCACTGATGCGCCACCTATTCACGGATTACTAACAAAAAGTGGAGGAGTTTTATGAGCGGAAAACGAAGGTGTTGGGCGCTGGCTGCGGGCTTATATCCGGACAACTTTTACCATTGAGGACTCACTACCTATGAAACTGCTAGGAATGCTGTTCTCGCCTATCACTGAATACCCAGGTCTGCTGTGGTTGAAGACGGAGGTTCAACCCAATGAAGTGTGCAAGCCTCGCTCGTTGATGCTGATAGGCAGTTTTGTGCTCGGGTCGTAGTGATTGGCAATGAGATGACGATAGTGCTCCTGTATTTGTCTCCTTCAAGCAAATTGCTCAGGCAATGATGCCACCGCCCCGGCAACTGCTGGCGCTACTCGTCTATAATGCGGTGTTCAGCTTGCCGCTATTCGCATTTCTACTGATCTTCCTGCTATTTAGACAGTAGGATCATCGAGCGCTTCAATCAGTTCATCCAGCATTGGATGCTGCACATTATAAAATGTTACCTATTATGTTTGGTGTCGGATTGGTAGTGAACGCGGCGATGTTCCTGCTGAGAGGTACCATGCTGCTCAGCTAGACCCCTAATTTGTCATGGGTGGATTATTCTTATCCTGTTTTTGGCTATCCAGCCTTTTCTCACTAACTTCCCAAAAACTAGGTTCTGTGCAGGCATAGATTAAGAGAAATTCGCCCCATGGCGCTTTGGGACAATTCATTCTCTGAATGGATAACTATGTGACTTTCGGCAGCATGCTCAATGTTTTTGGTCTAGTCATTGGGGCAGATAACCACTAAGCCCGCGTCCACCCTCGATTAAGTGTTGAGTTCCTGAAACTCAGCGGCAAAATCATCTGGAATGACGCAAGGTGCGGGAACATCACGAGCACATAGATACAGATTAATAACATCCGTTTTCTTGATTAGATATAAGAATTAGACCCACTTATATTGTTTGGCCTCAATTGCTTTGTTCACTGTAATTAAAAGTCACACGTTTACACGCCTCTGGTTGATTTAAACACAACCAGAGGCGCGTATTACTTTACTTCTAACTACTACAGATCCTTACGAGGCGATTTTAATCAAGATTCTGGCTAGCTCATCGGGTACAGTCATGTATGCAGCGTGACCAGCGTTAACCGCATAAACCTTGTCTACAGGTGTATAAGACATCATGAGCGCTTGGAGTTGGGGGCTAACCACTATATCTTGAGAGGTCATAATATAGGCCTTTTTTACCGAACCGAAGTTTTTGTCGGTGAGTACAAGTTTTTCGTTCGGCGGTGCCAAAGGCTCGTCTAGTTGGGATGCAGCCACAACTTTGAGCTGGTCCGGATTGCAATCCGGGCAAAAAGCCGTTGGAAAAACGTCCTCAGGAATGGACGCGGTTGTAAAGTCTTTTGAGACAATAAAATTTCCCTTTTGCCCCAAAATACTGTATTTGTCCAAGCCACTTAACGTCAGTAAATTATCACCGTTGCGCGGCAAATAAGCTGCTAAATAAACCAAAGTTTGGATTCGATCTGGGATCGTTTCTGCAACATCTGAAATAACCATGCCACCAAAACTATGTCCGACTAAGATGACAGGCTGATTTTGCTTTTTGATCACATCAATGACGGCATCACGATATTGGGTCATGGTAATGTCTTTAAATGGCGTTTTATCGGTGCCACGTCCGACCCATTCGACTGCGATAGCCTCATAACCTTGCGCTTTCAATGCGTCGATTACGGGTGTCCATCCGGTTGAGTCTTGAAATGCGCCATGAACTAAAACGAATACCGGTGACTTATTTTGAGCAGCGTCTACACCGGGGATCATACTCAGTGCTAACAATAAAACACTTAACCACATCAACCTGCGAATCATAACTCAATACTCCTATAACCTAGTTGTTGATTTGTCTCCGGATGACGTTACAATCTTATGAAGCATTTGATAATTTCAGAATGGCTATTTGTCTTAGGAGCATGTCCATTCGTCCACGACTGGCGTTTAGTTAGTCAAATGAGGCACATGTGGATCCACTCAAACAAGTTTTGCAAGCGATGCGTCTTGAACCACAAATATTTCACCGTATGGAGCAGTACACCCCTTGGGGTATTGAGTTTTCAATTCAAAATGGCGCAGCTATTCATGTCGTTGAGACAGGAAACTGTTGGTTACGCCTCGAGGATGGTAGCAAGCCTATGCGTCTTTTAACGGGTGATATTGTCGTTGTGTCCAATGCGCAAAAATATGAAATTAGTGGTGATCTTTCGTCTGCATCTATAACCCTAGATGATTGGCTTAAGCAGCCTAAGACCGAACCAGTGTCACATAATACATGCCTCGATATTGCAGACGCGACCACCCTTCTATGCAGCATATTGCGTCCCTATCACGGCACAGTTCATCCTTTATTCTCACTTTTACCACCGTTAATCTATATCAAGAATATTGAGGGGCGTCCTATTGAATGGTTAGCTATGCCACTGGATAACATTTCATCGGAAGCTCAAACTCAGTATCCGGGGTATGAGACGGTGATTAGCCGCTTATTAGATATCCTGTTTATTATGGTTATCCGTTACTGGATAACTCACCAAACGCCAGATGAGGGCGGATGGCTAGGCGCTTTGTACCATCCGCAAATAGGTAAGGTCTTAAATCGGCTGCATTCCGAACTGGCCCATCAATGGACGATCACTGAGCTGGCTGAAATCGCTCTTATGTCACGCTCTGCCTTCAGTGCTCAATTTTCTAAAGTCGTGGGGGAATCGCCAATGCAATACTTGACGCGCTGGCGAATGCAGTTGGCTGCAAATGCTCTGATTGATAATCCTATGGCTTCAGTCGAATACATTGCAAGTCAGTTTGGCTATACTTCGGCCTTTGCTTTCAGCAAAACATTTAAACGTGTTTTTGGCTTGGCACCGTCCAAATATCGGGGAAAATATGCCAGCTAATTATGTGTGAAATCACTACAACACTGTGGTGAAACCCCCGATAGTATCAAGAAGCCTGTGCAGTGAGAATAGTGTTGAGGTAACGAGTGCATAACAGTTTGATTGCTCAGAAACTGAAGCCCATTGAACTCTTGCAAACTTCAGTGCTGCTGATTTGGCTAATGGCAGCCATACATGTTTCCAGCAGTATTATGTCAATACAACCCATTTTCAAAGTAATTCATGTGCTTTATTCCATTCGGCAGAACGGGCACTCAACATAACATGTTCTTCACTTGAGAACTCAGTTTTAGCCAGATATGGAAGGGTCTTTGGCCCACGGCTTAATATCCATATCGGCAGCATCACCATCAACTGAAGTTGTGTTTTTAAGCTGCGTTTGGCTTGTGGCATCAATTCTACATACCGGCGCGCGATTGTTTCAAAATCTTCCGGTTCTCGCCCTGTAATGTGCCGTACAACGTCAGTCGGACTGTTAAGGGCAAAAGCATTGTTCTGGTAATCCAGTAAATATTGCTCAAACTGAGCAATGTTATAATCGGAAAAACCCAGACCGTGCATGACTTTTGAAAAAATCCATATCGGGGTATTAATGTACCGCACCCTGTGTCCCAACACCCTAGTTAACATGGCAGCCATGTCATACGGTGACAACAATTCTGGACCTGTTGGACGATAGGTCTTACCAGCATGACCATCAGGCCTTGCCAAGATTTCAGCCACCACCGCCGCAATATCTTCGTTTGAAGGGGCTGCATTGAGGCCATTTCCATACGGCAGCATCAACATCCCAAACTGAGCCGCAAACATCAAGGGCTGAAGATCGTTATCTGCGAAGAAACCGACATTAATAAAGGTGATAGCCGTGACCGGTAGTAGCGAAATCAGCCGATCTGCTAGCCAAACTTCGCGGGTATGCACCGAGGGATGGTTTGGATTCGCCAGCCATTGACTCATCACAACGACCGATTCGAGTTTATGTTCAGCCGCGACAGCCGCAAATACCGCAGCCGCTTTTAGATTACCTTCAGCCAGCGGGGTGCAAAAGTAGGCGCGCTCTACTCCGACCATCGCCTGCTTCATATCATTAATGTCAGTAATGGAACCAGTGACAATATCAGCACCTTTTGCTTTCAGACGTTCGCTCCTTTGATCTTCGCGACGTACAAACGCTGTAACCGGAAAACCTTCACTCAAGAGTTGGAGTGCGACGGGCATACCGGTTTTTCCCGCAGCGGTCATAACAAGTATACGTGGTTTACTCATCGTAATTACTTCCCTTTCTATCGTGAATGACATCTTGTAACGGGCCAGACCGAAATGGTTTCTTCGCGCTACTACTACGCTCTGATGTCGAGAGCAACTGATAAATGATGTAAAACTGGATACTAGCCAGAATGGGAACAATATACGTCGGAATAAGCAGGACATAATTGATGACACTGGTTGGTTTACCTGAAGCAGTCAATTGCGCGGCGAACGTACCAATATACGCACCACCTGTCACGAATGCGCTTATGAAATCGACGAAGCCAAAGACCAACCAGACCATCACCCATATGCGCGCATTTGGTCGTTTGGTGACAATTAGATAAATCACTACCAAGGACAGCAGCGCGACGAAGATTTCCCCATAACCAGCTGGTAAAGCAAAATTGGCAGGCAGCAACTTGGCATCCAAGAGAGTGATAAAGTCACTACCGCCTGCAAACCGAACGATATGGATAGCGATGAGCCAAGTGATGGGAATCGCACTAATCACTTCACGAAACGGTGCCCACAGCAGTGGCAGCAGCCCAATCGAGAGGCCGATTATCGTCAAACCAACTACCGCAGGGGTTGACAACACGCTATCGTTGATCGGGTAAATCGCCAGTCCAAGTCGCACAACTAACCAGATTGCAAGGATGGCACCAGCTACCGCTAGAACATTGCGCTGTCTAGCCCTACTGAGATTGGTTATGGAAAATCTTGATGCCAAAACAAACCAAGTCAAAACTGCGAGAACAACCGCAAGCAAAATAATCAACACAACTGTGTTAATCGGAAAAATCGAAATGGAGGTCGACTGAAACATAGTGTCTTCCTTTATAAAATCAGGCATTTGAAACGTATGGCAAACACGAAACTTAACGTATAGGATGTACGCAAGAAACATCTGCCCGTAATTCATCCCGTCGGCGCTGTTATGCGATTCGCTTATTCGACTGGATCGGGTGACACGACTGTTTCGACTAAGCCGGTATGGACGTCATAGACGAGGCCACTTATCATCCACATACTTGGCAAAATACCCATCGCTTTGAGTGCGGCAACATCATATTCCACCGCCGCATACGGGTCTGAGATCGCTTTGAAGGCAACACCGGAATCATCAATACCAAAATAAGGTGCCAGAATTTCCGGTTTTTCTTCCAGCCGGGTGATCCCGCAATCTGTGTGGTGGAGTACGATTAGGTTGAATATCCCACTGGGATTGATACCTTCAATTTGGGCGATAGTCTGAAGCATCCCCATCGTTTGCAAAGTATCTGGTGTAATACGACCACCAATGTTCCGAATGACTACTGCTTCCCCGGGTGCGAGTCCTAGCAAATGTGCTGGATCAACCCGAGGATCAACGCAACTGATGACCATTGTGCGCAGTATGGGCATCAAGGACTGGTCAGGGATGAAGTGTTGCTGAACGAAGTTGGTGTTTCGCTGCATAAGCATGTCTAAGGTACTCATTACATTTTTCCTGTGCTGAATTTTGGTTAATCGCGGTCAATCGGTCTACCGCAAACACAGGTTAACCTTTGACGTTACGTCAGAGTCAAGACCCTAATTTTTCGCCGATTTGGCTCACTGGCAATTGCAATTCAACCACTGCTGAATCCTCATTGCCCTCGATCGGAAGTTGCATCAACACTTCGCGTACGCTGCCCGTGATTCGCCAATTATTCTGCTCTAGCCAGTTGGCTAACGATGCATAACTCCGATGAGTTTCGCTGACCCGTCCCATATGCACCAGCGTTGCCATTGTTTTAACAGCAGGTAATTGACACGAAATGAGTGTACGCTCCTCAGATAATCTGACTGATTGCTGAGCTTTGCCGGTCAATACATATCCTACCTCTACATCTAATTCATCAGGATCAAACATCGGTGACTGAATTACAATTGTGACATGACCCAAAGTATTCTGTCCCACCATCGTGGGTACAACCGCAACCATTTTCTCAACAAGCTGTCGTATGCCGGGCATACCGGGCAATACTTCCCGTACAGATAAAAATTGTTGAGCAGGAACCGATTTCAAAACTACATCTGGCTCTTGAATTTGTCCGTGTGAGTCAATTTGTTGCAACCGTGATTCGACCATGCGTAACCGCATCATTTCTTCTTGAAGCGAAAGCTCAATCTGTGCTTTCCGCAGCGCCAACATACCTTTAATCTCTTCAATAGATGTGTTACTTTCTAACAATTGGGAAATTTGTTCCAACGACAATCCGAGTTCCTTTAATACAAGAATGCGATTGAGCCGAGGCAGTTGTCGGGCGCTGTAATAGCGATAACCTGTTTGCTGGTCGGTAAAATCAGGGCTAAGCAGACCCAATTCATCGTACCATCGCAGCAAACGACCTGACACTTGGGCGATCTTAGAAAATTCTCCAATACGAAACATGTGTTTATCCCTCGAACTAACAATGCAATAAGTCTATATTTTGACGTTACGTCAATGTCAAGAAATCGTGAAAATGATTAGGGCAAACGCCTATGGTTCATGTTCTAACCAATCAAAAGAGAGTGCTTTATCCCAGGCCTCCATTTTGCGTTTGGCAACAGATACCTGCATTTAGAATGGTACCTAATCATGATGGACTGTTTCGAATGCCAAATACACATTTTACAATTGCGATTCATGCACTATCTTTACTACCTATGCAAGGGCGTACCGTTTCTTCGCAGGAGATTGTAATCAGTGCCAACATGTATCCAGCATTCGTGCGTCGAATCATTCGCGAATTGGTTAGGGACAGCTTATTGAAACGGAGTTAGGGGTATCTGGCGGGGTGGAACTAGAACTATTTTTGAACAGTGGCGTCTGGAGTAGATCAGAATCGTGCGCATATTAGCTTGGGCTTTCTGCGTCCCGCTATTATTGGGGAACTAACTCAACTCTCACTGGCTCTGGTCTAAGCAATGGGGAAAGATCAGCAACTTTGAAACTGGTTTCGTCAGAGTTGGCGATTTTTTGCACTAACGACACTAATAAAAGTGGACGACTTCAAAAGAATACTTTAAATTGTCTATTAATTCGACTTTTTGATGTTAAGTGCCTTGTCAATACGAAAAAGCGTATGATCAACGGCGCTGTCCAATATCTCATCTGGTAAAGATAAAGTATCAAGTGCCCGTGTCTGAAGAATGCTCGCCAGCCCATGAATGGTTGACCAGACAAAAAGTGCGTCAAGTGATACCTTACCTGAACCATCTACCTCATCAATATTCAAATTAGTTTGAGCAATACAGCTGCGCAGCAGAGCAAAAGCATGCTGTGCGCTCTTCATCATTTCGGGATGTTGTGTTGGATCGGGTAATGGAGTGCCAAACATCAGACGGTATTGCAAGGGGTGCATCAGCGCGTAATTCAGATAGGCCCGTCCCATTGACTCAAGGTTAGCCAGCGGATTGTCGCTATGAGGTCGGTCATCAAGATACTGAGCGAAAGAATTAAACGCACGGCTCACAATCTCTGCAAGAATATGCTCTCGGCTAGGAAAGTGTTTATAAGGAGCCTGATGCGACACACCAAGACGACGTGATATTTCGCGCAGACTCAATTCTTCGATGCCCGATACTTCGATAATTTTTAACGCCTCTTGAATACAGGCCTCACGCAAATCAGTGACTTTACCTTTTTGCCGTGTCATAAATACCTTGGTCATATCAATGCTGTGTGATGGATCAACAACAACTCGTCCATCAATTAGCAATTAAGATACCATATATGTTTCAATACCGTCAGTAACCCATTATCGTGGAAACCCTGCACCCCATTGGAGATTTGTTAATCCCTTTCTAAATCTTCTCTGTTGATGATGCCTTAGAAGGGAAAGCAGTTCCCAAAAGCAACTAAAAGACGAGGATCACCCTGTATACGTATTTTGCGAGTCAAAAATGCGAATACCCCTGTCGTTTTGCGATTCAAAAAGCGAACCCATGTTTCCCCATCCGCATAAATTATGAGATTCGCTGTACCTTGCAAGCCATCTTCTTTCCGGATGCTTTCATTGCGAATGGTAACGGTCATATTGATTGGTGTTGCTCCAGTGAAGATGAAATGGTAGACCGTGTTCAGTCCTTCAGATTTGCCTCGCTGGAAAAAATGAACCATGTTATCTGCAAAACCTCGAATTGTGGTCACCCCAGCCCCATTCTTTACCTCTTTCACTGTTTTGTGAGGAAAGCGTTTGCGAACGTGAATTGCAGCATCAGACCCTTTAGTGACATAAACTGTTTCGTCTTTGTTTTGTAAAGGCTTCACAATATCCTTCAAATAACGGCCCTTATCTGCTAGATAAGGTGAAATCACATCCTCACCTGCTGGACAGACTGCCATACAATAAGCTGCTTTGTAGTTGGGACCGTAGGCTAGACTTTGCCACATTGATACTGTTTCACCTTTATCAAACTGTTTATGATAAGCATCTGCACTTTGACTATCCGTTAGCGCGTCCACCCAACTGCTAAAACCCCCTAGGAACTCGCGGTAATTGTGAGTGAAACAGGCATTAAAATCAAACCATCCATCTGCACCAATCGCGCCAACAGGGCAGGCCGCCACACATAGTTTGCATTCCAGACAGGGATTGTAATCAATAGCACGGTTTTCGTCGCGGATATCTGCGTCAATGAGCACGGCTCCTAAGAGAATGAAATTGCCAAACTTCGGATGAATCACATTCCTATGAATACCCATCTGTCCCAGACCGCCTGCCACGGCAATTGGTTTATATGAGATAACCCATGCTTTTTGATCTGGAAAGCGCTTGGCTTCCATTGGGAAGGCTAGTGGCGGGTTGAGTGCACGTATGCCGTGTTCTTCCAAGAGCGACACCACCCTTCGGCCAACATCATCAACTTCATCGCCCGTATTATGAAATTCATGGTTAGCAACTGAGCGAAATGGTGTACGAATGAGCTCACGATGCATCCGTACCACATAGGGAATAACGGTGCGTACAGATGGAAAGAGTTGGAGTAACTCATCACGTTGGTCTTTTAGCTCAGATCGATCAATGCTTACAAATCCTACATCATCTGCACCCGCCGAAATTACCAGTTCACGTAACCAAACGGCATCAAGAGGCTCAGTACGCCTTTCCAAAATATCAACTAGACGAGGCTCCATCTTCTTGACAGTGGGATGTTCATTCAATCTGGACATCTTCTACCTCACATAGACTCAATTGACGGATTGTTTGAATTAGGCTTCTGATGCTGTGTCATACCTTTCATGATTTGCCCCATCGCACGAACTCGTCCCCATCGTGGCAATAGTGCCAACGAAAGTTCAAGAAACATTGATAGCCAGCCGGGTCGAACGGTTGTCCGCTTTCCCAGCGCGTTTAATGTTGTTTGAGCGACCTGATCCGGTTTGAGTGCAAGCTTCATCCGCATATCTGCTTGTGTAGCAAAACCACTGTGAATAGGTCCGGGTGCTGACGCAATAATATCAACTCCAAATGGCGATAGTTCCGTCTGAAGTCCCTCGGCAAGCGATTGGATATAGGCTTTGGTGGCGGCGTAATTTGCAGATAAAGGCACACCCTGAAATGCAACCAGAGAACTCATCAAAACCATTCCACCCCGTTTTTGTTGCGCAAAGCGTCGTCCGAAATGGTGGCTCATGGCGAGTACGGCCCGGCAATTCACATTGAGCATATTAAGTTCACGATCTAGAGGCAACTCAATAAACTGACCTGCTGTACCAAATCCTGCACAGGCGACAAGCAATCCGATATCTAGATGGCTAGTTTCTGCTAAGACACTGTCGACGGCCGTTTCGTCACTAAGGTCCGCTGGAATGGAGACCGCATCGATGCCATATCTGTCAGATAGTTCAGAAGCTAGTTGTTCTAAAAGGAAGCTTCGCCGCGCCACGAGAACAAGATTTAACCCAGCCTCGGCAAGGCAAAGTGCCATTGCCCGACCAATTCCGTCCGACGCACCTGTTACGACAGCCCATGAACCGTATTTCACACGCCAGCGCTCTTGTTGTGGTGTAAGGGATAATCGTTTCACTTCGACTGACATACCTCACCTCGCCTAAATAGTTGACACTGTCTACTAATATACCGTTAGAGGTTGACGGTGTCAACTTTTGGGTCGAAAAGGTCAATATCTCCATAAATTACTAGGTATACAGTCCTCAATAATTCGAGATTTCATTCAGCATAAGTCAATCAGTTTCGTCAAAAACTGCTGAACTAAGGAAACCTACAGTTGCCAATCTCCATATCGTTGAAACGGCTTCATAATCTTCAGAAGATATCCAGAATTGCTCCAGCAAATATGGAGAGAGGTATTTCAGAATGCAAGCGTGAACACAGTTATGGAGAATTCGGAATGATCCTAAGACGCACATATCTCGTTTTAGACGCGGTTTTGATAGTACTGGCTATCAGCTCAGGAACTGCTCTCGCATCCCCAATAAATAATCGAACAGCACAGCAGCCACCTGCCACACAAGTGCCTACAAGCGCTATATTGTCAGTTCAAATTCCGGCACAAACGACAACCAGTGTATCAGCACTAGGCACAGTTGAAGCAGCGACGGTGGTTACCCTTTACTTCCAGACCTCAGGTACCGTCAAAAGTGTTTATGTCAAATTAGGCGATACGGTACAAGCCAACGAAGTGCTGGCGGATTTGGACGATACCGATGCATGGAACACCTACCACCAAGCGGTCTTGAACCTCGAAAAAGCCCAGCTTACAGTCGACACGCTCTACGATCCCCCTACGGAAGAAGATATCCGCACGGCCAAAGCCAATATTGCCAGCGCACAAGCAGCGTACAGTGAGGTCGCCAATGGCACGTCTTCCGCCGAGGTACAGTCTGCGCAGCTTTCCTATGACAAAGCCCTACAAAAGCTCGAAGCCTTGAAAGCGGAACGTGCCCATATGAACGGTTCCGATAATGAAATTGCCCTCCAAGAAGCCGAAATTGGTGAACAGTCATTTAACGTGGAAATTGCTCGCCTTCAGTTAGTCGATAAGCAAACTCCCGACAGTGCCTCGTTATGGCAGGCGTCGACCAAAATTCAGCAGCAGCAGCTCCAACTGGACAAGTTGTACGCAGGTCCTAGCCAATCCGAAATCGATAGTGCCCAAGTGTCATTATTGAACGCGCAGGCTGCTGTGCAAGATGCCCAGACTACTTTACGCCGTATGCAGTTGGTCTCGCCGATAAGTGGAACGGTCACTGCCATCAATATCGGCGCTCGAGACTCAGTTGGGCAAACGGTAGCCGCCGTTGAAATTTCGGACTTCACCCATCTTCGCATTACGGTGCCTGTTAATGAATTGGATGTTACCAAAATCAAGGAAAGTTCCAGTGCGGAGATCAAAATTGATGCTTTATCCGGGCTTAAGTTCTCCGGTAAGGTCGAGAATATTGGCTGGATTAGCAGTACCAATAGTGATGGTATCGTGACTTACGAGGTACAAGTAGGGTTTGATACACAAGACAAACAAGTACGAATTGGAATGAGTGGCGAAGTGACAATTGATACAGGAAGTGCTTCATGAACATGTTGTTACCGATCATTATTAGTGTCTTAATTGTCGTAATCGCCGGCCTCATTCTTGTGTGGTGGTTAACAGGGCGAATCGTCGGGAAAGGGCTGCGCCGTCTCTTACGAACCATTGCAGTTCCCGGCTATATCATAGCGTTGCTCGCTATTGGTCTTACGACCGTACGATCTCAGCTTCCGGCTGGACCACAGACTCAAGCCCTCTCTACAGTCAGCGAAAGTACAACAGTTGAAGTGGGTTCGCTCACACAAACGCTTAAAGCCACGGGAACGCTGGATGTCGCCGAAAACACCGTTTTGAACTTTAAAACGTCGGCTCCTGTGGCAGCAGTCATGGTCAAAGTCGGCGACCACGTTAAGGCTGGTGATGTGCTGGCGACTGCGGATACTACTGACTTAGAAGCAAAAGTGCGTGATGCACAGATTTCGTTAACACAGGCGCAAAATTCGCTCAATGAGCTTACCGCTCCACCGCGTGACATCGATATCAAGATTTACAAAGCCGATATTGAAGCTTCAAAGGCCAGTTTGAGTGTCGCAGCAGGTACAGGCTCAAGCGCCAACGACATTCAAATTGCGGAGTACAAAGCTGAAATTGCCAAGAACCAACTGTGGCAAGGCCAGTTGAACCGCGACATCTCAAATGATAATACACCACATAACCCCAATGCCTATAACGCCTACTCTGATCAAATTAAGACTGACTCGTCTCTTGCACAGAGTGAATCCAGCGTCCAAATTGCTGAAGCGGATGCTTCTGCGACCGCCAGCAATGGGCCGAACCAAAGTTCGTTAGGATCCGCCAATGCATCGCTGGTGAGCGCCCAAGCGAACCTCGATAGCTTGCTAGCCGGAGCAACCGATACTGAAGTCCGTCAAGCGAAAATTGCCGTCGAAACAGCACAGCTTTCGCTGGATGCGGCCAAAAAATCTCTCGATGATGCCACAATCAAAGCTCCTTTTGATGGGCTGGTAGCAGCAGTCGATATTGTGAAAGGCGAAGTGCCACCAGCCACAGGTGCGATTACCATGCTCGATACCAGCCGATTCACAACTACTATCGCAGTGGATGAGAAAGACATTGCATCATTGCAACTCGGGCAGAGTGTCAACCTAACGGTTCAAGCCATCGGCAACAGCAGCATACCCGCGACCGTTACGCGAATCGAACCGGCGCCGAAAACTTCCTCAGGGTTAGTGACCTATAACGTCGAAGTGACTTTGAACAGCGCCGACGCGAAACTTCGCCCCGGCATGAGTACCGTTGCCAATGTGGTACTTGGCCAGCAGGATAATGTCATTGTCGTACCGAATCGCTTTATTACCACTGACGCGACCACCCAGAAATCAACTGTCAAAGTGCAGACAGCAGCCGGTACATACTCTGATGTGCCGGTAACGATTGGCGCACATACCGACTCGGATAGTGTCATTACCAGCGGAGTCTCAGTCGGTCAAACGCTTGTTATTTTAGCAGCAACAACTACGGCCCCCGGCAGTTTCTTCCCCGCACCACCCGGCGGCGGCGCAGGTGGGCCGGGTGGTGGTGGCTTCCCCGGCGGTGGAGGTTAATCATGGCGACATCAGCACCTTCGCATCAATCTGCGGTCATCGACATCCAAGGTATCACCAAGTCTTACAAAACAGGCGAAATAGACCTACAGGTACTTAAGGGGATTGATCTCAAAATCGAGAAAGGGGAGTTTGTCTCTATCATGGGTCCATCCGGTTCTGGAAAAAGTACGTTGATGAATATTCTCGGAGCGCTGGACCAACCAACAACGGGCACCTATCTCTTGGATGGAACGGATGTTGCACAGCTTAATCAACACGATTTGGCGGTTATACGGAGCAAGAAGATTGGGTTCGTGTTCCAAAACTTTAATCTGCTTAAACGCACTACGGCACTGCGCCAAGTCGAACTACCGATGTTGTATTCCGCGGCGAAAGGACGCTCTCAAAAAGCTAAAGCTGCGCTGGAGTCAGTTGGATTGGGCGAACGTCTCAATCATCTTCCCAGCGAACTTTCAGGTGGGCAGCAGCAGCGTGTGGCTATTGCCCGGGCTCTGGTAGGTGAACCATCTATCATCCTAGCAGACGAACCCACCGGTAACTTGGATAGCCGAAGTGGTAAAGAAGTCATGCAGATTTTTCAAGAGCTGAACCGAGAACATGGCATCACCACAATCTTTGTGACACACGACTCATGGATCGCCCGTCACACCAATCGGGTCGTCATGCTGCGCGATGGCTTGATTATCGCTGATCAAGGTATCACAGACCCGTTAGATGCCAAAACCGCGGAACGGCCTTCGGAAGCAGAAGAGTTAGCGAGCCTGCTTGAAACAGCATATTACGGCGGCAAAAAAGAAGAATACAACTGAGGCTACTATGAACCCAATTGAAACGCTCCGGGTCGCAATGACGGCCATCGCATCCAACCGTTTACGCGCAATTTTGACCACCTTAGGCATCATGATTGGTGTTTCGGCGGTCGTCATTTTGATGAGCCTCGGAACTGCATTGCAAAGCTATATCGCTAACCAGTTCACGAGTTTGGGTGCTGATCTGTTGCAAGTCAGCTCAGCCCGCAACCGTGATACCACTACAGGAACCCAACCCCTGACTACCAGCGAAGCCGAAGGCTTACTCCAATCGGATTTTGCATCCATGATTGCGGCGGTTTCGTGGACCTATAACATCCAAACTGTGGTAAGCGTGAGTGCAAACAGTGTTACGCTTTCGGTTTCCGGCGTGACACTCAATTACGGCGATGTCAACAACTGGCACACGAAATCCGGGCGGTTCATCACCCAAGACGACATCGACAGCAGCGCTCGTGTCGCTCTTCTTGACCAGACGACCAGTACTGATTTGTTTGGTACAGCCAGTCCGATTGGCAAAACCGTAACGATCAACAACCAAATATTCACGGTTGTCGGTGTGATGGCAAGCCGTGCAACCAGTCCATTTTCCCAACAAACGGTGTTGATTCCAGTGACGACCGCCCAAACTCGTTTGGCGAATGTGCGTGTGGCTGGCGAGGGTTACCGGGTTTCGTCCATTCAGGTGAAGGTGAAGTCAACCGACTCAGCCGACATCACTAAATTGAGCAGTCAGGTAAAAGCCTATTTCCTGAAGGCACACGGCATCACCAGCAGTTCTGCCGCTGATTTCAATATCTTTAGCGCGGCTACTATCTTGGACTCCTTGTCTTCAACCCTCAGCTTACTCACCATTTTTCTGAGTGCGGTAGCAGGCATCTCTCTGCTGGTGGGGGGGATTGGTGTCATGAACATTATGTTGGTATCTGTCACCGAACGCACCCGTGAAATCGGCTTACGCAAGGCTGTGGGAGCGCAAGGAGCCACTATTCTGACCCAGTTTTTGATGGAAAGTGTCTTACTGTCCTTAGTGGGTGGTGGTGTGGGGATCCTCATAGCCACGACTTTTCTGGGCATCGCCGGACTTATTGTGTCGCAGCTATCGTTGAATGTAACCATCGCTGTGACTCCCTTGTCCGCTTTACTGGCAACCGGGATTAGTACCGCTATCGGCATTATCTCGGGAGTGTATCCTGCCCGCCGCGCCGCGATCATGAATCCGATTGATGCCTTGAGGTTTGAATAATGGTCACATCTGTCTTCGAAAACTTGCGCCTATCGATCAGTGAAATTTGGACGAACAAACTACGTGCCTTTCTCACCGTATTGGGCATCACCATTGGTATCGCAGCAGTTGTTCTGCTCCTGTCCTTGGGTCAAGCCGTGCAAGTCTACCTCAATACGCAGTTTGCGTCGCTTGGTGCCAACACCATTACCATCACAGCCAAAGCCGATAAAAATGACCGCTTTGATTCACTGACGGAAGAGTTAGCCCAAAAGTTGAGTGACCCTAAACGTGCGCCAGCCGTAGGTTTAGTAATGCCGCAAGCCAGCAGTAATTACAGCGTCACCTATGCCAATAATCAATTCACGGTCAATGTAGTCGGCGGGACGACCGATTATCTGACAGCCCAAAATCGCACTGTTAGTAAGGGACGTTTCTTTAGTGCAGATGAATACCAACAAAGTATCCAAGTTGCCGTTATTGGCAGCACCACAGCAGAAAATCTGTTTGGTGTTGGTGATCCGATTGATCAAACCATACGGGTGCAAACGGCGTTGGTTCAAGTTATTGGCGTATTCAAAACAGCCGGTAGCAACGATGACATTGTTGTCATGCCACTGACTACCTTTAAGACTCGTCTAAAAAACAGCTACACCGCCGATGGTCAAGCTGTCATCAATACCATTATCGTCCAAGCTGTGGACTCGACGAAGGTGGATACAGCGACCACACAACTGAAGACCATCCTACGTGAAGAACGTGGTATAAGCGAAGGTGAAACAGATAACTTCACAGTATCCACCGCCGCGACAATCGCATCGACACTCAACAGTATTGTCCAGATATTGATAATCTTCTTGGCTGCGGTGGCAGGAATATCCTTGCTGGTTGGCGGCATTAATATCATGAACATCATGCTAGTGTCGATCACCGAACGCACCCGGGAAATTGGCCTGCGGAAGGCCGTCGGCGCTCAGTTTTCGGACATAGTGATTCTCTTCCTTATCCAAGCCATCGTTCTGACCTTAATTGGTGGGGTCGTTGGTGTAATGATTGCTTGGGGCGCATCCGCCATCATCAGCGCCATTGTTCCTGATTTTTCGGTGATTGTTCAGTCCACCAGCATTATCTTCGCTGTGGGGATCTCGACCGTGATAGGTTTGTTCTTTGGCGTCTATCCGGCTTCTAGAGCAGCTCAGTTGAATCCGATTGACGCACTGCGTTACGAGTAATCGAAAGGTATAAACATTATGGGCACACTCATTTCCTTAAGTCCCTATCTGGTTTTCATTTATGCACTCTATGCCTTAGTGCAATCCATCCGTCATCAACGGCAAGGCATCAAGGCTCTTCTTCTTGCTCTAATTGTTGTAGCAGTGCCGGTCGTGTTGTATCTCACCAGCAGCGACTTTTTGGCGAGAATCAATATGATGAGTGCTATGGCAGCCAGCGCAGCCCTGATGTGCGTCATTGGTATCGTCGTGCTGTTCATCGAACGTCGCGACCCCAAGCGCGATAAACAACGCTCTTATGGAATACTCGGTATTGGCGTGGGTCTATTGATGGCAGTCGCCATCGTGGGTGGAACGATGACCCAGAGCATCTCTCCATCACAGTTGGCTGGTTTCGGCAACACATCAGGTAGCAATGGTGCCTTGCTCAACATATCAGCTCCCAGTGTAGGAACCACAGTTGGTCAGGGTTCAGTTCCTGCCAGCACAGCGGCAGCAGTCGCTGCTCAAACGCTCATCTCCCAAACCGGCTTGTCGGCAGCAGACTTGACAGCCAAGATTAAAAATGGGAATACTATTGCTCAGTTAGTAACTGCCCACAATGGAGATATAACCGCTGTCAAAAAGGCGATTGCTGCTGTGTTTGATGAGTTAAAGGCTGCTGGTGGGATGCAGGCCAAGATGATGAGCAGCTTAGGGAGCGATTCGTTAGATATTGCCAGCAAATTAGTCGAGGGCCAACTTCCGGCGCAAATCCAACAACTTGTAACAACACAAATGGTTTCGGGCAATGCTGCACCGCCACAAGGTGCCGCTGGTTTCGCGCCGCCCTCTGGTGCTAATACCAATGCCTCTGAAGCGAGTTCACCTGCCGCAGCCGCGCCACCGACAGCCAGTGGGGGTTTTGTGTCCGCTAGCAGCAACAATCAAACGCAGGCACAAGCTCCTGCAACAGCCACACCGACAACCGTACCAACCTTAGCTCCAACCGAGGTAGTTGCACGTCCCACTTTGATTATTTTCCCTTCATCGACCCCAACAACTGCCGCCTCGACATCAAGTGGTGCTGCCACAGCATCCACCGCCACCGTTGCCTCGATTGAGAATTCGCAAGCGACCTGCACTATCGTTATCGACTACAATTTGAATCTGCGTGATAAGCCCACTCAAGAAGATAGCACTGTATTTCTGTCTATACCATTTGGTACGACGGTTACAACCAATGGTCGGAATGCAGATAATTGGTATAAAGTAACCTATGAGGGAAAAACTGGATGGGTCAGCGGAGATTATGTGACTGCACAAGCATCGTGTAACCAACTCGCGAACATTTCGGGATGATTGAATGATCAATATGAGCAGGATGTATTGTTAAATATTCCTCCTCATCTGGAGACTTACCATATCTTGCCTAAAATCCAGTTAAAGAAAAAGGGTATTGTGTTATGACGGAAGCAAGAGAGTATTCAGGAGGATCACGAATACTTGTAGTCGATGACGACAAAGAAATCGTCCGAGTCCTAAGAGCTTATCTAGAGAAAGAAGGTTATATAGTCTTCACGGCCTACGACGGAGAAACCGCAATGCATATTTTAGCGCGTGAGCATCCTCAGCTTGCGGTTCTTGATATTATGATGCCGGGTAAGGATGGGATAGAAGTCACACGACTGATTCGTGCCAGCTCCCAGTTGAGACAAACTTACGTTCTCATGCTAACGGCTAAGGTCGATGATGTTGATAAGGTAATTGGTCTGGAATTTGGAGCAGATGATTACATTACCAAGCCCTTCAACCCAAGAGAACTCGTTGCCCGGGTACGCGCATCATTCAGGCGCATGGAATTGAAGGAAGCCAAGACTGAAAAAGTGTATTTCTATCGCGATTTAATCGTGGATATTGGTCGACGTAAAGTCACATTAAGCGGTAAAGTCGTTGAGCTAACGCCAACTGAATTTAATCTGTTGTCGATTTTGATCGAGCGTCCCAGCTTTACCTGCACACGCGAAGAGTTATTACAACGTGGACTCGGCTATCAGTATGAAACCATGGAGCGCACGCTTGATAGTCATATTTACCACCTGCGTAAGAAAATCGAGCCTGACCCCAACAAACCGATCTATATTGAAACTGTGTATGGCGTGGGTTATCGTTTGGGGGAACCTTGACTTTATGAATCGATTATGGGTTCGTTTGAGTCTTTTCTTCTCGCTCTTTATTCTTATCGGGGTAATAATGTTTGCACTATTGCCCCGAATTATTCTTGAAACCAACGCATTGGGGTTTCAGGCTCAAATTCGTGACCGAATAGCAGAAAATCTGAGCGAACTTTATCAAGAAAAGGGTAGCTGGAAAGACGTGGGTGATGTTCTACGTTCTTACGAGATGATAACCCCTAGAGGATTTGGCACAGATTTTTCAGCAATCCTTTTTGCTGATGCCGACGGCAGGATTCTATATGATGGAACAGGTCAGCATAATCAAACATCGCTCAACACCGACGAGCAGGTAGCGGCAGTTCCAGTCAAGGTAAATGAAATCGTGCGTGGCTATTTATTGCAGGAAAAGATCAACTTTACGCCACCATTTGGAAGTGACCCAAATTTTTTGCTACGCAATCTATTAAATGCATTTGTCTTATTCGCATTGACCATTGGAGGTTTGGGACTTGTTGCAGGAATCCTGATCAGTCGTCAACTCACCTCTCCTCTCAGCGATTTGGCGCAGACCGTTCGTACGTTTCGCACACCGAATTTGAACAAACATGCTGCCGTTAAAGGGACAGTGGAAGTCCGTGAAGTGGCAACCGCATTTAACGAGATGGTCGAGGCGTTGGCTGAGGCTGAACGTCTGCGTCGTAACCTCGTCGGGGATGTCGCGCACGAACTGCGTACCCCGTTGACTGTACTTCAGGCTAATATTCAAGCCATTTTGGATGATTTATATCCGCTCAACAAAACTGAAATTGAAAATCTACAAACGCAAACCGATTTGCTGCAGAGGCTGGTCAATGATTTACATCAATTGGCGCAAGCCGAGGCCCATCAGCTGCAATTGCACATGATGCTGGTCAATATGAATGAATTGATTCAGAGTTTGGTCGATCATTTTGATGCCATTGTAAAAATGAAAGGAATGACGTTAAAGACGTATCTTCCTCTAGAACCGACTAAAGTTTCTGTTGATCCAGATCGTTTTGCGCAGATCCTTCAGAACCTCATTCAGAATGCGATTAATCATACCCCGGAGGATGGGACGATTACAGTTGCTTTGTCTACCACAGTAACCAACGTAGTGATGTCAGTGAGCGATACAGGAGCAGGCATCTCAGAAGAGGATCAAAAACGGATTTTTGAGCGCTTCTACCGGACTGATGAGACTCGTAGTCGTCAGACTGGTGGGGCGGGCTTAGGGCTTCCAATTGTCAAAGCGATCGTTGAAATGCATAAAGGGACGATTTCAGTAAAAAGCGCCGGAATGGTAAATCAGGGAACAACTTTTACTGTCATCATACCTAAATAATACGCTTATGAAAACTTATTTGAGACAGTGCTATCAAAATCATATAATGTTTTATCGAGCCTTTTTGCTATCCTAAAAACATTTGACTACAGATAGTTTCCTTTGGCAAAGAGTGCCAGTTATTCAGAATCAACTTTCCGGCGCATCCAATACTCCTGCCTGTTCTTTTCTTAGTCCTATACTTTAATTATCCGCGAATACCGTAAATCCACGAATAATATGGTCTTTAGAGTAGAGACATGTCAGCCAAACTAGACCTTGAACTTGGGGTTAGCGGGAAGGATATCGATCCCAATAGATTCGCTGACCATGTAAAGCTGCAAACGAAAATAGAATCCGATTGAAGAATATAGCTCTCCTCATATGTTTCCGGTTCGTGAATTTCTTTACCGAATTACATTTGTTGCTCAAACTAATTCTTATGCATGTTCCTTTCGGATACAAATAAAAGGTGGTGTCGAAACTAGGACACCACCATAACCGAGAAAAGCGACAGATTGCTCTAAAAATCCTTCTGCCAGCTAAATGTATAGACTTTCCCTTCGTGGTCAGGCGGTGTAGTGATCCAGAACCAGCCAGATTGCGAGTAATTCAAAGTATAGCCATTAGCTTTGGCAATGGTGAAATCAGACTTACTGTTCTTCGCAATCGCCTGTTCAATGGTAGCACGAGACACGAATAAGACTTGATAGGCACTTTCAGAGTCACCATTCCACGCCAGCAACTGAACGCCATTGATAATAGTTTCAGTTGTCGCAAGGCCATCAGAATCGACCGCAGCATATTCATCACGAGTGTCAAAGACAGCTACAGGTGCACCCGTATCATACGCATTGAGTCGCCCGTCATCAAATGACGGTGGGAGTGTATCCGAATTATCGTCTGCCTGAACCACGAACATGCCCATTCCGAAAACGAATATCAGCAAAAGACCAAGACGAAACTTCTTCGACATGATATGTACTCCTAGATTATTGTGTTTTATGTGGTGGATCAGTTCACCATAACTGTGAGTATGGTGCGACTGTTTGGAGGATATATGGAGCTTTTATAGAAGTGTTGTGAAAATCACCTTTTTATAAAACAAATTCATGTTAAATCAAATGTACACATTAGTCTGGCTAGTGATCTCAAGGATTCTGACACATGAGTTATTGTAATATTATGTTATAAATGAACTTCTAGGAGATTATTGGATGTCATTTGAAGTAACTTGGTATGATGAAACTCAGAGTATTATTCAAATTTCTAATTTGAGTAATTCAACTTGGAACGATTATCATCAAGCAATCAAACAGGCCACTCAGTTATTAATTTCGACGCATAATCGAGTGGATGTGATATTTTACGACACTATAGGAATGCCAGCTGGCGACCCTATGCCCCACTTAAAAGCGGGTTTTACGAAGATGACATCATACGAAAACATGGGTTTAACTATTGCTGTGAGTCCGCGCATAATTTCGGGTTTCAACAAAATAATTATTGAAGCCATGCGGGTATTGTATCGAATAAACAAACAGCATGATGGAGGTCATGTAGCTTCAATAAATGAAGCAATTACAGTTATTTTGAAAGATCGAGAACGTAGTGGGCAAACTTTGTTGGAGAGGTAAAACGAAACATTAGATTATACATTCAATTTGCTGTAACCCACATCGTAGTAACATATCAAATGCAATATGTCACGGCGAAATAAATAAAGGCAATTGTCTAACCTTCAGAATGATGTGTGTTTCAACGCCTTTTTATAATGCCGTAATCTTGAGGTTTTTACTAAAAAGGTAAGGCAAAGCTTTAGTATGCTTTGCCTGATTCAGGATTAAGGGGCTATTGCAATGGAAATTGCAAGATCGAGGCGCCAGCATTTGAACCTTGCTGACTGGTCACTAGATCACTTTGCAGTACGTAGATTGTCGAACCATAGATTGCTGTACTTGAGATATTAACGACAGCATCAACTGTATTGACGATAGTAGCACTTTGCCAGTTATCGCCGCTGGTCAGCGCATATAACTTGCCTTCATTGCTTACAGTGACAATCAATTTTCCATCAGGCTGTAGGGCAAGACCAGTAACACCCTTTAAGGGTTGTGCCAAGCTGATCGTCTGTATGTTGGACGGATTATCCAATGCAATCTTGTACAAACTACCACTGCCAGACTCCGCTACCACCAAATAGCCGTCTTGATTATAAACAATCCCTGTGAGCCCACCAGCTCCCATAGCACCAAAGCCAGCGGGAGAATTAGGATTGCCCTGACCGGGTAGTTGACCCATTTGGCCGGATGGTTGTGGCTGTTGGGCACCGAACTTCGGATCACTTAGATATTGGGCCTGATCGTTTTTATCAATACGGTAAATCGCACCAGCAAGGCTGTCAGTAACATAAATAATACCATCCTTATCCACAGCGATGGCATTTCCAAACCGAGGACCTTGCGGTGCAACATTAGTCAAATCGACTTCTAGAAGTTTTGCCCTAGATGTTAAATCAAATGCCAGAAGCTTGAGCGTGAAATCTGGCATCTGTAAACCGGCTGGAAGATTATTGGGATCAAGTGAAGGGAATGCTCCTCCTGCCATTTGTGTTGGGTCAGGAGTCGGAAATCCCGCCGGTGGTTGTCCATTACCTTGGCCCGGGGCTCCATTACCCATACCGTTCGATATGGTCTTGGCTAGTGAGGATGAAACTGCTAACAGGCGATTATTCGGGATGTCGACGAAAATAGCCGTTGTTGCCACGAGTGCGGCATCCTCGACAAAGACCTTACTACTGCCATCGGGGTCTACTTCATAAATACCGCCTTTAGCTACCGAGCCTACCAGAATAATATTACTGGCAGCATTATAGGCTATGCCCTGTGGAAGTATGGCCTTATCTTGAATAACAATGCTTGGATTTGTTTGTGCCGAGATGGAATTAACATTGACTAACAGTGCGACTGCCAATGTCACAATGCCAAGCCTGAAACTACGTGTTCGCATTCGATTTTCTCCTAATCATAATTGGATTGCTTTGTTCAATACCCAATCCTCAGATTAAGAATGAAATCTGGAAACTGTCTGAAAACAGTCTCCATGTTGTATGGAGCTTATAAGAATCGAAGTCCTCAGATTTTTCTTGAGATAACTTGCTGTGGGTTTATGGTATTTATCGGGTAAAAGTCGTTGAAGCTTGGATCTCCAAGAGGTTTTGATGCGGTAATATTCGAGCCAGCGATTATCAAAGCTTTTGATTATTCGACAAAACCCATTTAGACCTTGCAATATTAATGGAGTAGTCCCCGAAAAGTGGAGTCGAGAAAAAAGCGAGACACGAAAATGGCAAGAATGAATCGAAAGTACGATAAAGCGTTCAAGCTAGAAGCCATCCGACTGTATGAAACGAGTGGCAAAAGTGTGAGCCAGATTGAGACAGAACTGGGGATCACAAGTGGGCTATTGAATAAATGGCGCGTGCGGCATCGGAATGAAGGGCCAGCAGGCTTTGTCGGAAGTGGGCAACAGACGGAAATCGAAGTGAGACGGCTGAAACGCAAGAATGAAATTCTGAGACAGGAGCGGGACATTTTAAAAAAAGCCATACCGGTATTTGCCAAGGACGGACATTGAAATATGCCTTCATTGCCCAGCATCAAGGCGAATACGAGGTGAAGATTATTTGTCGTGTCTTGAGCATCAGTGTCAGTAGCTATTATCAATGGCGAAAACGAACTTTGAGTGCACGCGCACAGGAACATGAGCAGTTGGCAGCCAAGATTGAGCAAATCTATACGGACAATCGCTGCTTGTATGGTTCTCGACGGGTGACGGCTGCCTTGCACCAGCAAGGATGGACATGCAATCGCAAACGGGCATCGCGGCTCATGCGGCTGCACAACCTACTCGGATGTGAACGCCGTAAGCGACGGATCGTGACGACCCGCACGAACACTGACAACCCGGTAGCTGCTAATCTGCTTCAGCAAGATTTTACGGCAAGCAGGCCTAACCAAACGTGATTAGCTGACATCACTTACATCCCGACCCAAGAAGGCTTTCTATATCTTGCCAGTCTGGAAGACGTGTTTTCGCGCAAGATTGTGGGTTGGGCCATGGACGAGCATATGGAGATGACCTTGGTTGAGCAGGCTTTGCAGATGGCGCTCACCAACCTGCCTTCAATAACCGATTTGATCCATCATTCGGATCGTGGCAGTCAGTTCACCAGCTTCACGTATGGTCGTCTTTTGCAAAAACATGGCATCGTTCCCAGCATGAGTGCCACCGGCAACTGTTATGACAATGCCATGAAAGAAAGTTTCTTTGCGACCCTCAAAACGGAGTGTGTGGTTCAACCCTTTGCTACTCGCGCCCATGCCCGAACTGCCATTTTTGAGTACATTGAGGCTTTCTACAATCGGCAGCGTTTGCATTCTTCCCTCGGCTATCTCAGCCCTGAGCAATTTGAGCAGCTATACTATTTCCCGACTCTGTAATATTGGGGGCGCTCCATACATTATTTGTCGAGAAATTCTTCAGATTCCCTTGGTAGAGTAATGATCAGAGTGGCAGGCGCACTGTATATCAATAATCAATAAGGCCCCACATTAGTGCGTCCACCACTTCCTTAGTGTGATGTGCCTATGAGATGTCGCTATAAAGTCATTTGCTCCTAAAATATGAGACACACAATATGTTCAAAGCATTATTGAGAATTTGTACAAAACAATCGCTTCTCGTGTTTATAACGGGAATTGAGTAAATTCGGATCCAAAGTTGCAGACGATTTTCAAATTATTCACAGACAACTTGGTAACTGACACGTTTGAATTGTTTCTATTGATTGATAATCGCAATTCTATACAAATCGTTGGGAACATCATTTTGAGTCAAGAAATTATGGACACAAAGCGTACTGAAGTTGCTCACAATAAGAGTGAGAACCGATTTCGAACATTGGTTAACCACGCACCAGTGGCTTGAC
Organism: Anaerolineaceae bacterium; assembly: GCA_016124855.1. GTDB lineage: Bacteria > Chloroflexota > Anaerolineae > Aggregatilineales > Phototrophicaceae > CFX2. The sequence continues at coordinate 77,985 of WGMX01000010.1, forward strand.
AGTGGCAAAAAACACAATTAGAATACTTTCAATCAACCAGTTGATTGAAGGCGAGTCTTATGTTTTCACGTTTTTCTGCGCAATCGTCGGACGCTAACGAATCCAAGATCCTACATGATGAACGCAAGGTGGAGATCATAACAGCCACTCAAGATTTGATTGCCGAAAAGGGTTTTGAAGGGCTACGCATTCGTGATGTTGCGGACAAAGTAGGTATTAATAATGCGACTTTGCACTATTACTTTAAAACTAAGGAAATCTTGATTGAAGCCGTTGTCAATCACATCGTTCATGAATTAGTCTCAACTTATGATCCGCGGCGTTCGAAAGAGCTTGTCACACCTGCCGATGAGCTTGATGCTCATCTTCGCGACATTAGCTATCAAATAATACACATGCCAAAACGCTTCATCGTCCTATCTGAACTGTTGATGCGTTCCTTACATGAACCTGCCATTCATACCATTTTGAAAAAAACCGATGATGACTGGCACGCATTTTTGGTCGATATATTACAACGTGGCGTTCAAGTGGGTGTATTTCATAAGTATTTAGATCTAAATACTACGAGTCATATGATTATGATGCTCCTGAAAGGTTATGATCTTCAACTAAATGCCTCATTTGAGGATCTAGACCACATTTTAGATCAAGTACGGCAGTGGGTTATTACATAGATGCATTTGCCGATTACTTGAAATATTAGTATTTTTTTGGGTTAATTTTCAATCAACCAGTTGAATGATAAAGGATATAGATATGTCAATTAGTCTGATCGTATTTTTGGCGGTCGTGTTCACAACGTTCGTTGAATTTCAGCTATTATGGGATGGTCAATTTTTAACTTATCCAATGTTTCGCTGGATACAGCAGCAGGACAAAACGATCTTTGTTCGCATTCATCAGACCTATGTGAAAAATCTCGGCATACCGACCTATTTGCCGAGCCTACTATATCTCGTAAGCGTCTTGTTATTTCTATTCATCCGTCCTGTCGATATTCCAATTCAGTTTCCCATCCTGCTGAATATTCTCAATTTCGTCGGTGTAGTAAGTACGTTCGTCCAGCTTGTTCCACTACATATTCGTATTGATCGTACCCAGACCGCATCTGTAGAGGATGTTAACCGATTACTGCGCTACAACCGCATCCGTTTCATCATGGTCACGATTAATAGTGTAGTTATCCTGTATTTGTTGGCTCTGCGCTTAATGTAGACACAAGGCATTTTAAGGATAAAGTAAACATGAATATTGTAGTATTCGGCTCAACTGGCGGCACAGGAAAAGAAATCGTCAAGCAGGCATTACATGCCGGGCATCACGTACGTGCAGCTGCAAGAACGCCTTCAAAGATGACGGTGACACATCCAAATTTGCAAGTGTTTCAAGCTGATTTATACGATCTGGAGTCTGTCACGAAAGCCGTTGCGGGAACCGATGCAGTATTGTCAGCGGTGGCTCATTGTTATTCAGCCCTCACGATTTAACTCTTGAAACAGGACTGGATGATGAACTTCGCTCATGGTTCGCATTCGCGCAGCAGAAGCTAGATGAAATTATGCTGCTTAAGCGGGCGATCAACGAAGGCAGTGAACCAGTTGCGGAAGCCTTTGCGTTGAGCCGAAAAGCCATTGAAAGCCGCCGTCAATCGACGCGCACGAATAATCCATCCGTGCGAGCACGCTTGAGTGCTCTCGATGAAGTTGCTTTCCGGCGGGCTAACCCATACGGTGTGCGTAAAGCGCAACAAACAGCCGCATTGAGATTACCCCAGCTCCCTACAACGACGATTGGCTCTTTCCCGCAAACCTCAGAAATCAGAACTCAACGAGCAGCGTTTAATAAGGGGGCGATTACGGCTGCCGAATAGAAGGCTTTTTAAAGGCCGAAATCGAACGCACGATTCGTTTGCAGGAAGAGATTGGTCTGGATGTGCTGGTGCATGGCGAATCTGAGCGCACTGACATGGTCGAGTATTTTGGTGAGCAGCTTGATGGTTTCGCTTTTACACAACATGGTTGGGTACAAAGCTATGGGTCACGGGGTGTACGGCCGCCCATTATCTATGGTGATGTGGCACGCCCTGCCCCGATGACGGTTGAATGGTCAAAATATGCTCAGTCACTCACGGATCGTCTGGTTAAAGGCATGTTGACTGGCCCTGTAACCATCTTGCAGTGGTCGTTCGTGCGTGACGACCAACTGCGTGCCGATACTTGTATTCAGGTCGCACTTGCCATCCGCGACGAGGTTGTCGATCTGGAAAGCGCGGGGATACGTGTTATTCAAATTGATGAACCAGCGCTGCGTGAAAGTCTCCCGCTTCGCCATGCCGATCAGGCAGAATACCTGCGCTGGGCACTCGACAGTTTCCGATTGGCATCATCCGGTGTACGCGATGAAACACAAATTCATACGCATATGTGCTACGCCGAGTTCAATGACAGCCTTGAAGCGATTGCTTATATGGATGCCGATGTGATTTCGATTGAAGCTGCCCGCTCAAAGTTTAGACTGTTAGAAGGGCTGCGCACCTACGCTCATCCAAACGACATTGGCCCGGGTGTCTACGACATTCACTCGCCGCGCGTGCCCAGTGAAGAAGAAATGGAATCACTGCTGCGGGGTATTGTTGAGGTGCTTCCTGTCGATCAGGTATGGGTGAACCCGGACTGCGGCCTCAAAACACGCGGTTGGGAAGAAGTCATTCCAGCGCTCAAGAACATGGTTGAAGCGGCTCGCAAAGCTCGAGAAATCCTAGTCGGTGTTCAAAACACTTAGTTTTATGAACCGCTAATATGCAAATTGAGTAGGATGGATATATCTTATCCTACTAACCTATCATCTAGTTTCATTATGACGCGCGGACATCATCACCTGTGACATGTTACATGCTGAATCAAGGCTGATATTCAGATCTGTTGCAATGGCTCCAATCACATGAGCGAAATTCAAGGATTTGTGCTTGAAGTTTTGGCGGCACCTTACTTTTTATCGATTGCCATAATCTGCCATACTCTTGATGCATCTATACCTAAAGTACGCCCGATTTTTCGGAAGCTCATGCCTTGCTGTCGCATAAGTAAGATTTCTTGACGAAGTTGAGATTTATCCAGATGCAGCGAATAGGTATGAGCGTGATTTGAAATCGAAACCGTAAACCCTTGTTTCTGACTAGGAAACGGAACGAAGTCCCTCGGGTCCAAAATTGCTATATCGATTGTAAGAAGCGGGAATGTATTAAAACATTCCCGTTTTGTTTTATCACAATCCTCGGCAACACTTACCTTTTGCCCTGCCAAACCAATAAGGCAATTAAAGTAATTGCCAACTTCACTTAGTACGCAAATTTACGCTGCTTGAATCGCTGGCTCTTTGCTCATGGTCAGGAGGCTCAGAGCATCATTGACCACTGGCGTCTGGAGTACAATCATCATCGTCCGCACAGCAGCTTAGGCTATCTGCCGCCCGCTGTTTTTGCGGAACAAGCTCGACTCTCACTCGAAGTGGTCTAGTGCTTGGGGGCAGATCAATTTTTTGTAACGCCTTTGTTTATTGGGTTTCCGTCTCAGGTGGCACAAGTGGCACAGCCCAAGACGTTGATTTTTACTCATTTTCAGAAAAAATCGCATAGGTCTCAAAAGTGACACGGAAGTTCACAGAATAATATTGAGGCGGTTGAGACACCTGAGACGTTGACCTAGAAATAGAAAATAACCTCAGCCCCAATTTATTGTTGAACCCGGCAGTGCAAAGATCGGTGACAACAAGCCGAGCATATGCCATTTTCGTTAAAATTGAATATCATCACCGTGATCTCGTCATCCCGCCATTCCATCTTAATGGAAGAATATTCTGCTATTTTTATTACAATAAGATAAATGTAAGGTTGTGAGTTGATGCTTTTCTTACACAGTATTGAGTTTTGACATTTCATATCTATATCTTGCAATAAATCTACGCTAGTAGTTCTATTGATTTTATCGATAAATTCCTTTAATTTTAGCTATACTGTGATTATATAAAATAAACAAACAGTTTAGCTTTGATTTATGTAACACTAACTTTGGATTTAAATGAGTAAATGATCCATGAATATAGATGATATTCCCCGCCGCCATATTCGAATTTTTTTATCATCACCAGGTGATGTAACTGAAGAGCGAGCGCTTGCAAGAAAAGTCATTCAGCAGTTGCAATCTGATCCTATATGGCGTGGCAAAATTTCAACTGAGTGCATTGCTTGGGATAAACCAGGTGTAACCACGGCGATGCTGGCGACGATGACCCCACAAGAAGCCATCAACAAAAATTTAGCCACGCCGTCCCAATGTGATATTGTCGTGGTTATTTTCTGGTCTCGCATGGGAACGCCATTGCCCGAAGAATACAAAAAACCCGATGGTTCGCCTTATCTATCAGGTACTGAGTGGGAATTTGAAGATGCGGTGACAGCATCAGAAAAAAAAGACGGTATTCCTATAGTGTCGGTTTACCGGCGAAGTGACCCGCCCATAATAGCCATGAATGACCCTGAATTTGATGCAAAACGGGTACAGTGGGAACGTGTTGAGAAATTTTTTGCAGCTTTCAAGAATGCAGACACGTCGATCAAGCGCGGGTCAAACGCCTATACAACGCCTGATGATTTCCAAGATCAACTCGAAAGGCATCTCAAACAGTTTATATGGAAGTTATTAGCTGAAAATAAACAATCGCATTGGACGCAGGCAGGGCGAGAAGTTGATGTTTGGCATGGCTCACCATTCCCGGGGCTGCGGGCATTTACGCCAGCAGATTTTCCAATTTTCTGGGGACGACATCGTGAAACAGATGCATTGATTCGCCAACTTCAGCGAACACGATTTGTAGCGGTGATCGGCTCCAGTGGTTCCGGCAAATCTTCACTGGTCAATGCCGGATTAATTCATCACTTACGAAGTGGTTCAATCGAAGGCAGCGAATATTGGGAAATACTGCGGTTCTCCCCCGGTGAAATGGGTACCAACCCTTTTAGGGCGTGTGCGAAACTGTTTTCAGAGCTGCTTAAGATGCCTTCAGAAGCGCTTCAGGAGGCTTTATTTGCGAATCCGTTAATTTTGGTTGAATACTGCCAACAAGCCTTAGTTGGTAAGTCAGAATGGGCTGAGCTGGTGTTTGTAATTGACCAATTTGAAGAAATCTTTACGATTGTCAGCCAAGAGTTTCGATCCCCTTTTATACAAATGATTGTGAACGCGACTCAAGAGAGCAAGCGAATACGCTTTGTCACTACCTTACGGGCAGATTTTTACCATAATTGTGTGGAATGGAAGGACTTGACTGAACTTCTTCGAGGTGGAAGTTTTCCATTAGCACCACCTGATCAATTTGCGCTACATGAAATGATTGTTCGACCCGCGCAACGTGCTGGGCTGGAATTTGATATTGGTTTAGCTGAGCAAATCATTCGTGAGACGGGTGACGAAGCCGGTGCGCTGGCTCTAATGGCTTATGTGCTGGACGAACTGTATCGGGATCGCAGCGAGAGCGGTTTGATCACTTTTGAGGCGTACAAAAAATTAAATGGTGTTCGCGGTGCAATTGGTAAACGTGCCGAGCAATGTTTTAGTGAGTTGGATGGTGAAGCGCAGGCATCACTTTTCGATGTGTTTCGAAAGTTGATAACGGCTGACGAACGGGGTATTGAAACCCGTCAGCGCGCACTATTCAAGGAACTTTGTCCCCAACCAGCAATGGAGCGCCTCGTACAAGCATTCACTGCTGCACGAATGTTGGTGCAGAACGGAGACCGTATTAAAGATGAAGTCTACGTCGAGGTGGCGCATGAAGCCCTTCTACAAAATTGGCCGCGCCTTTCAAATTGGATTAACGACATACGCGACGATCTTCGTTTGCTGCGACAGGTGACACTAGCGGCGCATGATTGGCAGGCGAACGAACGGGATGCTAGTTTGTTGTGGGCTGATGAGCGTTTAAAACGCGTCAACAATATGCTTGAACGTCAAAAACCAGCCATCGATGAAATTCTAAGGGACTTTATTCGCCCTGAGTCTGAACGGCTTATTGAAAAATTACAGCACCTCCAAACAAACCATCTTGACCGTAACGACATCGGCATACGTCTTGCCAAAATAAATGACACACGTCCGGGAGTAGGTTTAAGAGCCGATGGCCTTCCCGATATAGAATGGCAGCCTGTATCTGCGGGAACTGTCAAACTACGAAACGGTGTTGGGATATTCGAAGTCGAAGCCTTTGCTATGGCTCGTTATCCGATTACCTTTCAACAGTTCAATTCATTTGTGCTGGCAGAGGATGGCTATTTTCAAGCGCTGTGGTGGAATGGGCTAGCACAGCGAGAAAACCAACCGAGTAACCCCAAGTTCACCTTTAACAATTACCCACGTGACATGGTGAATTGGTATGAGGCAATGGCGTTCTGCCGCTGGCTTACGGCACGGTACGATTTACCAAATTCACAGATTATCCGATTACCCACTGAATGGGAATGGCAGCAAGCGGCAACAGGTGGTAAACGCGATTATGAGTATGCGTGGAGTGAATTATGGGACAAAACTCGCGCTAATACCGCTAATAGTAACTTGGGGCGTGCCACTGCTGTAGGGATGTACCCGCACGGGGTATCGCCAACTGGTCTTTATGATATGTGCGGTAATGTGTGGGAGTGGTGTTTGAATGACTTTGACATGTTAAGTGTCAACACTCAAACAAACGATTATCGTGTCGTGCGCGGTGGCTCTTGGGATGACGAGCAAAATATCGTGACCACTACCTATCGTGATGGACAAAAGGCTAGCAACCGGAACAGCACACTCGGTTTTCGAGCGTGCCTTGCTGCTCCGGTAAGTTGAATGTGACTAAGCCGTCTTACCGGGGATAATTAGGCGTTGTCCAACATAAATTCTTTTCACATCGCTAATGCTGTTTGCCGCAGCAATCGCACTGACCGATACGCCGTAGCGCAAGGCAATTCGGTACAAATTCTCGCCTGATTGAACGATGTGGATAACACCGTTTGCAGATGTGTTATTCGGTGTATTCGGAGACGAAGGTTGTGAGTTAGTATTCACATTTGTAGGTGTAGTTGTAGGAATAACCAACTGCTGACCAACATTAATCCGATTGGGATTAACAAGTTTATTAGCTGCGACAATTGCACTAACGCTTACGCCGTAACGTCGAGCAATGATGCCTAGCGTTTCGCCTCGCTGTATCGTATGGGTAATTGTGCTGCCGGTAGTGTTGGTTGGTGGGACAGCAGTTAGATCGGTTGGCGGGCTGTTATTGGGGCTGTATGATATATTGGTTGAACCGCAACCATCCCAAATATAGGTATATAGTTTGCTTGTATCCGGTGGCAAACCGGGAGCGTTAAGTTGCAACTGACCGTTTGTTAGCAAATAGAGTTCAATGTTTCCACCGAACACACTGGGGCCGTTAGCTAACCGAACATTTTGGGCTGGCTTACCAAAGGAGTTGATCGTTATGTTGGATACCGAAAACGCGAAATACCCCTTGCCTTGTATGTCAATGCCATACACAGTGACCCCATTGTTTTGACAATAGATAGCTGCGGATGCTGAGGAATCATAGTTATTGACCCTTCCGTCAGTGAAACTAGGATTTTGTGAGTTACCATTCGGCGCTGTCGCACCATTACAGGATGCTAGTAACGTACTTCTCGGAATCACATCAATCACTAAAATCCTCCCTAAATCGGCATGAATCGCAACCATTAACTGTTTATTGGGATTGTTGATAGCGTCCGTAATAGAGACAGTGCCTCTTGTCCAATCTCGTGTGGTGCGACCATCATCCAATTTGATTAGTTCAGAGTGATAGAGTGTAGTAAGACTAAATTGATTAGGTGAAGCATCGGAAAAAGAATTGAAAAGGTCGGGCAAAATTCTATCGCCCGATGCTAATGAAACACCCTCAATCCATTTCAGTTGGAAACCAAATGTATATATGTATTGGCCATTATAAGTATCTTTATCCGGCCCTGAGGGAATGACCCCATTGGAGGCTACTGCCGCGCCTAATTCGACATTACTTTGACAAGCACTAAATACGGTCATATTTTTCTCGTTATCACCCAATCGCACCCAACGCGCTTCGACAGGTACGAAATCAGTAATTAAGCTTGCAACGAGTATTGTTAGGCCAACTATCGCCCATCTCATCAGGCGTGCCATTATTGATTTCCTTTACACTTTGGTTCAATTGACTTGTACAGTCTCAAAATTTAGACCATAGGTTGGATGCGATGTGAGCTTTATTACCCGCGAACTGCTGTAATAAAAATTACGTGTATAAATCAAAAAACTCATTGGGGTCTCGTCATTGAGTAACGCTTCTAAGTTGCTATAGGCTTTCCAACGCGCATCCCCAACCGGTAATAATGCGGCGGCAGCTTCGGCATCGTCGAGTTTTTGGTTACAATAACCGCTGATATTGTTGTCGCCGCCACACTTTAGAAGTGGTTGGTAAAAGCCTGAGGGATCAGGATAATCGGAAGACCATGTCAGCAGTAAAACAGGCATTTCCCCGGGGTTGTCGCCGTACATAATGTCGAGAAGTTGGGAAAATTCTAAGGCTACAACATCCGCTTTAACCCCAATTTGCGCCCAATCTTGTACGATTGCCTGCACCACATTCGTATCATCGGGATCTGTATCAACGTAAATCTTTGTGACAATACCATCCATGTAACCCGCATCCTGAAGCAATTTTTTCGCGCCATCAATATCGACTTTTGGAGGTAACACAGCCGGATTGTTGCCCTGTAAATCAGTGGGGAAAAGTCCACCAGCCGGTATGGGTCGTCCATTTTCGATTTGGACAATATGCCCCCGGTCAATCGCCATATCAAGCGCTTTGCGAACACGAACATCATTAAAAGGCGCTTCACGTAGGTTGTAAGAAAGATAAGCAACTCCCTGTACGAGACTGGGAATCATTCTTTGGCTAAGTGTTGCTTCTTCTGAAATACGGGGGTAATCCGATTGTGGGATAAAATCCAGTGATGTATCCGCTTCGCCGCTTTCTATCTGCAAAACTGCGACACTTGGCTCAACGCCTATATCAATTTGTACTGCATCCACTTTCGGAAAGTTTTTGTGCCAATAATTGGGATTACGTTCAAAACTTAATTCCAACCCCGCATCCCAAGCCTTCAAAACAAAGGGACCAGCCCCTAATGGCTGCCTCGCAAAGTTGTCACCAGCTTCTTCTACACCTTCCTTAGCTACAACCGAAGCAAAGGGAAGCGCCAGACGTTCCAACCATGTTGATTCAGCACGCGACAAAGTATACTCAACTGTCTGTGGGTCAATGACCTTTATCCCCGTAATTTCTTTTGCTTCACCACTAATATATTCTGGTGCACCCGTAATGATGTCATAGATAAACGTAGCCGGAGATGCAGTCTTAGGATTCAATAAACGCTCAAAACTGTACTTCACATCTTCAGCCGTAATCGCTCGCCCATTCGAGAATTGGACACCGTCTCGCAATGTAAAAGTGAATGTCAATTGGTCATCACTCACCGTGTAAGTTTTTGCTAATGCCGGAACGATTTCCTTTCCATCATCGTCCCATGTGACCAGACCTCGATAGACCAACATTTCAGCAGTCCATGATACGCTGTCATAACCAATGGCTGGATCAAGCGAATTCACGTCGCTGAGTGAGGTAACGACTATTGTGTTTTGATTATCTTGCGCATGAAGCGGAACAGAAATAACCAACCCCACAAGGATGAGAATTGAGAACAGGATACAGTAGTTCAACTTGAAGAGCTTCATCACTTTCGTTCTCCTGATCGACTGACTATATCATCGAAGTTATCGGCAATAATTCAACTGGGGATATGGTTATTTCCATAGCGCTCATACATTTTAGGATTATTCTCTTTGACCATCCTCGTGGTGATCTGAATGATCAAAGTGATGCTCATAAGACGTATTGCGGTGAGCACTATAGTCAAATGGAAAACATTTATGCACTTTACCGGTGTCAAGCAAGATTGCTAAATCGGGTGTTTCTGGAAAACGACCTAGGATGCCAATTTGTTGATTGGCTGTTGGACGAAAGTTAGGTGACCATTTCACAAATATCGCGCCATATACATACGTGAAAGAAGGCAAGTCCGGAGTCACAATTTGGTTGGCATTTACAAATACCGTGGGAAGCCCCCTTATCGGCAGTCGGTTCAGCCTAACTGTTAAACTACCATCCGCAATATGAACCAATGAATTGGGATTATCTACAAAATCCCCAATTCGTCCCTGAGGTGAGGCGACCGCAAAAATTTGAACGTGCGGGTCATCAGGAAGGCCACGAGGATTATTGAAGTCTGTATAGCCGACCGAAATCAAAAATCCTGTGCGACAGACCTCAAGTAAATTGGCAACATAGTTATCATTACCTAATCGGACCCAGCGCGCTTGAACAACTGCTATTCCTAATACAAAGGCGACGAAGACGACGATAGCAACGCTTAAACACTTCTTCTGACGTTTCATCATCAACTCCTTCATTTTCAAAAATGAACAAAAATCAAGTCATGAACACCCTGCCCATGTAAACACATATTCCTTCCACGACTCAGGTGGTAATCCAGGCGCGTTGATCTGCAATTCTCCTGTGTCTTTAAGTTTGTAGAGGCGAATGTTGCCACCAAATGAACTTGGAGCCGAAGCTAGAAGTACGTTTTCATTGGGTATACCGAGCTTGTCGATGTCTTCTTGGGTCACAGCGAAAGCGAAGTAGCCGATGGCATTGGCGTCAATGCCATAGATTTTGACCATTTTGTCTTCACAATAAGCAGCTACCGATTGCCAAGGATGATATGCATCAATACGGGCATCCATGAAGTTAGGAGCATCAGGATTGGAAAAAAGAAGGCAATCTTCACTAAACACAGGCATACCATTATTCGGGGCATAACCAACATGGCCATCGTAACCAGAAAGATGAAATTGAGTACCGAGACTCGGAATAAAACCGGTAGGCCAAGGTATCTCTGTAGTCCCATAGTAATAAGTTTCCGAGGGAAGAATTGTTGATGGCGAACCGGGACGCGGTAGCCCTGTTAACAATTTCGGTTGTAGCTTTACCGATACATTTCCTTGAGCTATTACACCGGCCAAACCGATAACATTCACATCAACAAGTATTTCGACTTCATAATCCTGAGTATTTGCCAAAGAAATGCTTATACCGTCTTTACAAGCAATCACATTTGATACAAACGTATCATTTCCCATCCTTACCCATCGGGCGCTGACCGGATTAACTCGTAATATCAAACTCATGAATATTAACAATAGCCCAACTACTGCCGACCGCAATATACGTGACATAATTGATTTCTCCCATAAACTAGTTAACGAAAAAATCACTCACGTACACCCTGCCCATGTAAACACATATTCCTTCCATGACTCAGGCGGCAATCCGGGTGCATTGATTTGTAATTCACCGGTGTCTTTGAGTTTGTAGAGTCGGATTGTTCCGCCGAAAGCACTTGGGGAAGACGCTAAAAGGGTGTTTTCTTTGGGGATGCCGAGTTTATCGATATCTTCTTGGGTCACAGCAAAAGCAAAGTAGCCGTTGCCATTTGCATCAATGCCATACACCTTGACCATTTTGTCTTCACAGTAAGCAGCGACTGGTTGCCAAGGATGGTAGGCGTCGATACGGCTATCTAAAAAATTCGGTTGATTTGGAGTGTTTGAGGAAGAAGAGATAAAGCAGTTTAAGACGGTTAAATTTCCAACAAACATTAAGGTCGACGCATTATTGTTTATGATATGCTCGACAACCACACCAATGTTGTCTCCTATATTAATCGGTGACGCCTGCCATTTAATGCTGCTCATCGCATACCATTCGGCTTCTGTAGGGAAACTTTGGAATGAAGTTGTTACCGGTAATCCTTTTAAGTGTGCGTTAGGATAATAACCTAGCTGAAAATTTTGACTTGCGAGAAGCTCATTGGTTGGAAGCTGATTTAGAAACGTGATCGTTGGATCGAGAGTACCTCTATAAAAATAGAGGACTTCATCTGGTGCGGGATTAAAGCCCGGCACGTAATTATTTGCCGAGTTGGCAACAGTAACCTTAATTCCATCGTCGCAAATTTGAATAATATCAATCACAACCTCATCATTACCCATTCTTACCCATCGCGCCCCGACCGGTAACACGTTCATCACTAAACTGGTCAGTGCCAGCATCAATCCGACTTCTACCCATCGCAATATCCGTGACATAATCGATTTCTCCCATAAACTTAATTACCGAAGAATCATTTATGAACACCCTGTCCATGTAAACACGTATTCTTTCCACGACTCAGGTGGCAACCCCGGCGCGTTGATCTGCAATTCACCTGTGTCTTTGAGTTTATAAAGGCGAATATCCCCACCGAAAGCACTGGGTGCAGAATCAAGGAGTGTATTTTCTTTGGGTATACCGAGCTTATCGATGTCTTCTTGAGTGATCGCAAAAGCAAAATAGCCATTTGCGTTCGCATCAATTCCATAGACTTTGACCATCTTGTCTTCGCAGTAAGCAGATACCGATTGCCACGGTTCATAAGCATCGACACGGGAGTCTGTGAAGTTAGGCGCATCAGGATCAGAAGGATGCGAGAAAAGCAAGCAATCTTCAATTCCGTCGGGGAGCTTAACATAACCAGCAATATATCCATTGCCAAAATCAACGTCGTACACGATGTATTTATAAGGTTGATTTTTAGGTGGTTTGGTCCAAGGAATTTCGGCCTCACCATAAAGGGGGGTTGAGAAGTCTGGATTTCCCACTGCAAAGATGTCATCCATACTTCGAACAACAGCGGTGATTGAAAATCGCTTTGTTATTGTCGGTGCATTCTTTAAAGCATCTTCAGGATATATGTATTGCGGCCCGTCATAGTAGCCGGGATCGTCAAGTATCCCGCTGTATAATTTAAAACTACCCGACCACGTGAGTTTTGTGTTTATGGTTATTTTAAAATTGGGATCTGCATTTTGGGTATTCGCATACCAGATTTTGATTCCATCTTTGCACACTTTCTCAAAGTAAAAATGGATACTTCCGTCGCCCATATGTACCCAACGCGCACCAACGGGAACGACATCTAATACCAAACTTGTCAAGGTCAACATCAAGCCAATTACTGCTAGCCGTAGTATCCGCGACATATTATTGATTTCCCTTATCGACTTAATCGGCAAAGCATCATTTATGTACACCCCGCCCACGTAAACACGTATTCTTTCCATGACTCAGGGGGTAATCCCGGGGCATTGATTTGGAGTTCACCTGTGTCTTTGAGCTTGTAGAGTCGGATTTTTCCGCCAAAAGCACTTGGAAATGAGGCTAAGAGGGTGTTTTCTTTGGGGATACCAAGGTTGTCGATGTCGTCTTGGGTCACAGCAAAGGCGAAATAACCATTGGCGTTGGCATCAATGCCATAGACTTTCACCATTTTGTCTTCACAGAATACAGCTACCGATTGCCACGGTTCATAAGCATCGACACGGGAGTCTGTGAAGTTAGATCCATGTTCAGCGCAATCTTCTAAATGATTGGCAATTCGTGAGACTTGTCCCCCGAAGATATCATTCCCAACAATAACTAGATACGAATAGCTGTTGAAATCTGGAATAAATGCATAATTAATAAGAATTGTATCGTACCAATTTGCATAATCGCGCACTATACAGTTGGGTCCGCAACCAGATCGATTTACCCCACCTGCATTTGCAATGCTAATTCTTCGGTCGTGTTGACTAAATGTAATGGTTGTATCCTGTAAGGTTACTACCTTTGCTTGGTCGATCAATTGTTTGAAGTTTGTATCGCCTTCTTTCAATTGCGAACCGTTTTGGGTTGTTAACGACGATAATCCATATATTGAAATCCCAACTGTTGCCCCACCATAATTATTAGGTGAAATCGGGGTATCGTCAGTTGTGTTGTAAAGCGTGAATGCTCCAGAAACGGAAATACCATCTAAACAGGTGTTTGCGTCCAATAGATGATATGCATTGCCCAAACGTACCCACCTTGCGCCGACTGATGTGACACTCCCTACCAAACTTGTCAATGTCAAAATGATTCCAAGCACTGCAAACCGCAATTGCTGTGACATGCTAATATCCCTTAGAACCTATAAACACAAACCGATGATGACCTTGATGACTACACTTGCATTTTAAGAGTCGGATAGCATCTCAAGATTTGTCCCTGTAAGCTGATGGAATAATGATGCTGGGTGCAGGCTCGTGAGGGATAAGGATTTTCCTTAATTTGTATAATTTACAAAACCACACAGAAGCAAACATATTATCGCGGCTTACATTTATTAGCAAGATATTCAAAAAAGTTATATCCTAAGATTCATAGTTCTATCATAAAAAATGTGATGGGATTTATTACAACGTGAATTTGTAGAGGAAATTCCATATGGCAAATTGGCATCCAGAATGGCTGGCCTATGTACCTTTCGTTCTTTTAAAAAGTTATTTGCAATCCTCATCTACATCTGAGCAATATTTGACTGCTGTTTGCCTAACATTGTCCTTTGCCGAAAGTAAAGGTCTTAATACTGATTTGGAGACCGTACAAGCCACTGCTAACCAGCAATTAGAATCACTTATCACTCTGTTCATGGAGTATGGAGGTATTGTTGTAGAACTGGCTTCCTCCAGACTCACAGCACTTTTTCCATACAATGAAGCAAACCACGACGATGTTATTTATGGTGCCCTTCGATGTGGACTGCTAAGTGCTAAAACTTTCGCTATTAAAGTAGGCATGAGCGCTGGACTTATCAAGCATCAGTCAATTGGCGATTCTTCTATGCAGTTAAAGTCGGTGATCTACGGTGAGGTATGCAACGAAAGCCAAGCAGCACACGAGTTAGCACATGGGGGCGAAATCTGGGTAAATGAACGGATATTAGAGGGAATGAGCGATGTAACAAGTTCGAATCACTCAGTCGATGTTGTGCAAATAGTATCTATTGAGCGCACTATTACTCCCTCACCGATTGTACCTACTTCTGAAACAAACCCCTACACTTTAAACACATTATCGAGGTATATGCATCCGGTCATTAAGCAGCGAATCGAGGCAGGACAAACTCAGTACTTAAACGAGTATCGCCATATCACCGCATTACATGTGCGATTGAGCCATTTGGATGTTGCAAAGCCAGAGCAAATCGCGCTCGTTTTCAACAGCCTTATGCAGCGTATCAACACTTTTGATGGCTTTCTTGCTTCGATCACTCTCTACGGCAAAAATCCTACCGTCGAGATTCTTTTCGGCGCACTTATCACCCATGAAAATGACGAAGAACGTGCATTGCTATGCGCTTTAGAAATCAGTCGACTTTCGAATATCTCAGTAGCAATTAGTGTAAACAGTGGTTTGGCTTATTGTGGGCAAATTGGCTCGGCATCCCGCAGTGAATATGCTGCCAAAGGCAATGTTATAAACAGCGGAGAAGAATTGATATTATCTGCCCAGATTAACCAGATTTTAGTAACCGATGCGATTAGAAATGAGACGATTGACCAGTTCATTTTTGAACGCTTATTAGACTCCGATCAGCCTACCAAATTCTTCCGCTTGCGCTCAAAACGCGAGACATCAGAACGGCATTCACGTGAACCTCGGTATCGTACAAGAATGGTTGGTCGAGAACAAGAACTAGAATTTGTGCGTCAAAAACTAGAACAAGTCAAAGTTGGGCAGGGAAAAATTATTGGGCTAGCGGGTGAGGCTGGTATTGGTAAGTCCCGGTTAGTCGCAGAGATCATTAAACTAGCTCATGTATTGGATTTCGAGGTCTATGTAGGAGAAGGTGAGTCCCACGCCATTCATACCAGTTATACGGCATGGCGTAGTATCTTTCAGAATCTCTTTGCGCTCAAAGTTTCGCAACCAGTAGAGGAACAAATCAAACACATAAAACAAGTATTACAGGAAATTGATCCTGCTCTAGTACCAAGACTCCCTCTATTGAGCACATTGCTTAATTTGAAGATAGACGACAATGACTTAACGCAAAATATTGACGCAGAATTCCAGTTTGAACTACTTCTCTCACTCCTTTCAACGTTTTTGCATTCCTACGCAAGCCAAAAACGACTGTTGATTGTCATTGAAGATGCTCATTGGCTCGATCCCATATCACAACAATTATTGGATTATGTTGGGCGAAATATTTCGGATTTGCCAATATTGCTTGTAGTGGTTTATCGACTCGACACTGCACCATACCATCCTTTGGAGACCTTACTTAAACAGACATTTGCTGATGAACTCTTGTTGCGTGAGTTTTCTTTTGCTGAAGCTAATCGCCTCATAAGAATTAAACTTAACGAGCTTTTTGGGGGAGAAAGCAAAATATCGGATGCGATTTCTAGTCGGGTTATGAGCCACTCACAGGGGAATCCGTTCTATATCGAAGAATACATGAATTATTTGCACGACTTGAAGATAAATCCCAGCGATACCATAGGGTTACAACAAATTGACTTGCCAAATAGCCTAACTGATTTGATTGTTAGCCGCATGGATAAGCTCACGGAAAATGAAAAGACAGTACTTAAAGTCGCTAGTGTTATTGGTCGTCTTTTCAGAGTTAACTGGCTTTGGGGTGCATATTCGATGTCTGCACTGCCGCCCTCGACAGTGATTCAGGAAAACCTAGATCATCTAAATGACATTGAATTAACCCTTCTACATCAATCAGAACCAGAATTGGAATACATTTTTAAGCACGTCATTACCCAAGAAGTGGCCTATAAAAGCTTAACCTTAGCAACACGTCATCGACTCCACGAGCAAATTGGGGAGTATATTGAGCGAACCTTTCCCGATGACCTCGCTACATATACAAATATACTAGCGCATCATTATGGGCTTAGCAGCAATGAGCCACGCAAAATCCACTACTTGAGAATCGCTGCAGATAATGCGCGTGAGACTTATGCTAATGATTCGGCAATTGACTATTATCAACGCCTGCTTCCGTTGATATCCAGTTCTGAAAAAGATGACGTGATGCTGTTACTCGGATCGGTGTTGGTCATTAAAGGGGCTTTGGCAGAAGCCGAGAGCATTTTCCGACAGGTTATCGAACTCGCACAAGGGGACAGCTTGCAATTGGGAAAAGCCCTGAATGAACTTGGCAATGTGTTAGCGCTAAAAGGTGAACATCACGAAGCCAGCCTAAGTTTGGAACAGGCCAAAGGAATCTTCGAACAGCTTGATGACAAACCTTTGCTTGGGCGCTCACTGGAGTACCTGACATTTGTATATTTGCGCCAAGCTCAATATCCGCAAGCTATCGCAGCAGCAGAACACCAACAACAACTTGCCATCGAATTGAACGATATACGGGGAAGCGTTGAGGCTAATTTAAACATCGCATGGGCAGAGAGCGAACAAGGAAATATTGAGGCGGCAGAAACCCATATGATCGACGCTTCAGAAAATGCACAGCGAGCGGGTTACAAACGGGGAATCATCCACAGTTTAGGGGATTTGGCTGCTCATTATGTGGCAAAAGGTGATTACCACAAAGCGATGGACAATTTACGAACCGCGCTCGAATTAGCTCTCGAAATTGGTCATCTGCATTCATCCGCGGCGATTATTATTAACATGGGTATGATTTACAATGACCGTGGCGATTTTGACCGCGCATTGATTTGCGATACCAAGAGCCTTGGTTACTATCTGGAATTGGGAGACCTGCCGAATGTCGCTAACGCGCTGGGTGTGATTACCATCATTGAAATCGAGATTTTGAATTATGAAATGGCTGCCCGACTTCTCGACAAGTCCATTAAACTCTGTCGAAGTTTGAATATACCGTACATACTCTGTGAACAATTGTATTATCAAGCAAAGCTTATTCTCATGCAAAATGGCAACTTGGATGAGGCTCGTCAATTGAATGACGAAGCGTTACAAATCGCTACCGATTTAGGCGACCATGAATACCCATCGAAGTGCCAGATTCTTGCTATTCATTTACTGGTTCAAAGCAAGGAAGTCAATCAGGTCGAAGCTGCCGAACGTCTCAACAATTTACTCAACGACGAACTAACAGAAAGTCAGCAAGCCGCCGTTCATTTCGAGCTATGGAGACTCGATTCAAACAATGTCAGTGCAAAACAGTCGGCGACTCTTTTTTATAAAACACTTTACGAGATGTCGGGCGTATTTGAATATAGGAAGCGATATAAAGAATTGACGACGCAACAACTGCTTCCTCCATCTGAATTACCCGTATTACCTCAAGCAGTTGTTCAAAATCTTCCCGTTCTTGAAGCGCTATTATTGCGTATACCCGATATAGATTAAACATGACGTATTTTGTTAACTCTCTCCAGCACATTTTGGCAGAAATCGAACGCATAGATATCCTAATTCGTTCGCAAGTCGCTCGTAGCAATGCACTCGGGAGCGGTCAAGATGAGCTTCAGGGACTCTACATTTCCGAGCAAGAAATTGAGATACTGTTGCAAAAGCCTATTGGGTTACCGCGCTGGTTAGCTATTAACCATCCATTATCCGAAGAAAATGTGCAAAAGCATTTATCAGACCTTGCACAGTCTATTTCTGCCAGAAAAAATACTAGTCTCCAAAAGAATATCTTTCTTCGCTTAGATCACCTGACCAAAACTTTTGATTTGACTCCTTTCGATGTTGATACCTTGCTCATATGTTTTGCGCCATGCATAGACCTGCGTTATGAGCAGTTCTACGCTTATTTACACAATAACATCACTCGTAAACAAGCATCCATTGATTTAGTAATCAACTTGCTGTGTGGTGATTTAGAGACGGCTTTAGCGACACAATCACACTTCAACCCTACGATGCCTTTATGCAAATATCGTCTCATACAGCTATTTACTGAAGTTCCCCAATCGTCACTTTTGAATACTGATCTTAAATTAGATGAGCGCATCAGGGATTACCTGCTAGATGGTGATGCGCTAGACGAACGATTGCTACCCTACTCGCGGTTTGTTGTCCCTCAGAGTGGCCTCAGTCAATTGATTTTGCCGGAAGTCATTGAACAGCGGCTTACAACTCTTATCAGCGGTGATCTTTTTGCAACAGGCTTGTTCATCCATTTGCAAGGTTCTATGGGCGTAGGCAAACGAACTGTCGCGGAAGCATTGTGTTACGAAGTCAATAAGGCATTATTAATTATCAATGGGGATGAGCTGCTCAAGCAGGATTCAGCCCGTTTTGAGGATACCCTAAGGCGAATTCAGCGAGAGACATTGTTACGAAATACCGCACTTTACTTGGATCACATGGATTTATGGCTCGCGGCTGAGTATAAGACACGCTGGCTGACTCTGGTTAATTGGCTTGGGGAAGTTCCGTCACTCGTTTTTGTGGCATGTGAAACCAGCTGTGATTTGGGCGATGGCGTCAGGGCAAGGCAGTGGTTGCAAATCAAGTTAGAGAGACCTGTTGTTGCTCAACAGATTCGCTTGTGGCAGCATTTTTCGCCCTTAAGTCCGGAAGATGACCACGGCAATGAACTTGTGGTACTGGCTAGTAAATTTAGCTTCACACCGGGGCAAATTCAGAATGCAGCTCTTACCGCGCGTAATTTGGCACTATGGCGTGATGCCAACAATCCTTCTGTGACCATCGAAGACCTTTACGCCGCCTGTCGCCAACAATCAAGCCAGCAATTACCGGCGCTTGCTCGCAAGACGAAACCGCATTATCACTGGAATGACATCGTATTGCCAGACGATCAGATGCAGCAACTGCGTGAAATCTGCAATTACGTTCGTTATCGATCACAAGTTTATGACGAATGGGGCTTTGACAAAAAACTCTCGCTTGGGAAAGGTCTAAACGTCTTGTTTGCAGGCCCATCGGGAACTGGCAAAACGATGTCGGCTGAAATTATTGCTAATGAACTGAATCTTGACCTCTACAAAATTGATCTTTCTAGCGTGATTAGTAAATTTATAGGCGAAACTGAAAAAAATTTAGCGATTGTTTTTAATGCGGCTGAACATGCAGGCGCAATTTTGTTATTTGACGAGGCAGATGCCTTGTTTGGTAAACGCAGCGAAGTGCGGGACTCGCATGATCGGTACGCTAATGTTGAAATTAGTTACCTGTTGCAGCGCATGGAGGAGTACCGGGGAATTGTTATCCTCACGACTAATCTCCATAAAAATATGGATGAGGCGTTTGTCCGGCGTATGAGCTTTACGGTCAATTTTCCGTTTCCGGCTGCTGCTGATCGGCGCAGGATATGGGAAAATGTATGGCCTGATGAACTTCCGCGCAAGCAGGATTTTGACCTCGATTATCTGGCTGAAAATTTGGAAATTGCAGGCGGCAATATTCGCAATATTGCGTTGGCAGCAGCCTTCCTTGCGGCGGATGAGAACGACAGCGTGGGGATGTCACATATCATTAGTGCTGCACAAAGAGAATATCAGAAGATGGGTAAAATTGTCACGGGTAGTAGTTTTACCTGAGTTTTCGCTGAGCTTCTCAAGAGCAATTGCTTGCAAAAACCAAAAAATTAGACTATAAATTTTATTATTATGTATCTAGGATAACAGCTAAATAAACAGGACAGGCGATGAAAACTCGTGAGCAGCTTCCTGTTACTGACCAACAGTTGCCCAAACAGGACGAAGTGCAATCCGATTATGCCAGTCGAGCTGTTGTTCACGCGGCAGGTAGTACCCCACCGCCTCAGCATCCCCAGTCCTCACGCACGGGAACTTCGCAATTCACACCACTTCAACGCTCTATCCTACAACTTCAATATACACATGGTAACCGTTATGTCCAGCGCATGATTGCTCGTCAGGGTGTGGGGCAGCCCGATGTGGATTCACAAACCGAACAGGCTATCCACCAATCACGTGGACAAGGGCAAATACTCGATAACAATTTCCAACGTCAAATGGAATCAGCCTTTGATACAAATTTCAACCACGTTCGTGTTCACACGGATGGGAACGCTGATACTCTGAATCGATCCTTAAGTGCGCGTGCCTTTACTACTGGCGCGGACATTTACTTCCGACAGGGTGAATACAATTCGGGAAGTTCAAGCGGTCGAGAACTGCTGGCTCATGAACTTACCCATGTTGTTCAGCAGCGCGGCGCTGCCCCACAAACTAAGCTCACCGTCAACCAACCCGGCGATCAATATGAGCAGGAAGCAGATGCCGTAGCAGGCGAGGTGATGAAGTATTCCGGCACTGTTTATTCAGGTGTGAAGGCGGCATCAAGCGCTGATCCTGCGGTGTCTATACAACGAGCAGAAGAAGATAGTTGGTTCTCTAGAAAACTTCAGGCTGCTCGAAAGACCTATGAGAAAATCGAAGCTAACCTTGCTGAAGCGAGCCAAGTTATCTCAGATAAAGCAGGTCAATTGAAAGAAGCGGTCAAAGCGCAAATCGAAGATATTAAGCAGGAAGCCAAAACGACTCTGACCGAGATACAGGATAAGGGTGTTCAGGCTGTCGCGGAGGCGAAACTTCACCAAGCACAAAAGGCAGCAGCTAATCTAAAAAACAAAGCGACACATGCGGTGAAACAGCACTTTAGCAAAAGTGTTATGGAAAAAGTTGGCATGGTTAAGGGGGTGATTCTAGAAGGGGCAACGTTACTGGATTCAATTATTTGGCTAAACCAGCAGTTGGGTGAAGCCACTGATATTGTTGTTGAAAGTGCAATACCGGAATTGTTAGGCAAGCTGCGGAAACAGAAAGTGAATATTCCGTGGTCTGACAAAGAGATTATTGATGCCTATAAAGATTATTTTAGCTGGAAGAAGAAGGCTGATTTGCTCCAAGATGCTGGGCTTGCCCATCGGGACGCAAAGACCAGTGAACTGGACATCAGCCTAGCAGGTACATTTTCCCGTTGGGCCGATGAGCAGGCGGGAGGGCTTGAAAAAACGCTAGGGGTAGAAGCTGACAGTACGTCGTTCTTTACACCTTATGAAGTGGGAGAATTAGAAGGGGCATTGGGCGCACAAGTTGCGCTGGCCTTTGTCGGGGCGGAAGAAGCCCAGCTTGTTATTAAAGGTTTAGGTGCAGTCGGTGCCATAAAAGGTCTGGTGCATAACATTCATTCACCAGATGCGGAGTGGTATAACATTGCGCTTGATGTCCTGAATATCGTTATGTCTTTCGTGGGTCTTAGCAAGGCAGCAGCAGGTCAAAAAATCATCAAACACATTCTTAAGGTAGGGGCGTTTACACCTTTGATCATCCCTCTAAAGAAACTATACAATGATTATTTTGACCCTCCACCAGAACTTAAAAATAATCCGACCGAACATGAGAAAACCATCCACGAAGATGCCAAAGCCATTGTCAAGATTACTACTAACATCATCGTCGGTATTGTCCATGCCAAGATGACGGGGGCTCAACAGGGCAGTGAGGCTGAAGGAAAAGAGACTAGCTCTTCAAGTAGCACGCCCAAGAAATCCAGTACGTCCAATGAAGCGCCTGTCGAAGAGACGAATACAACGAATAAATCGGCTCCATCTGACAAGTCTACAGATATTCCTGCTGAACCTCCGGTCAAAAGCAGAACTGCTGATGCCGATTTGCCGGTAGTTGAGGAACCAACAGCAACAAAGAAAAGCACATCTAAACGCCCCAATGTAGCAGAACCAGAGGCGAACACAACCCTTTCACCGGAGGAATTGCGTAAAGCCTTTCCACCAGATCGTATTGATGAGGGGTTTACGGAACGTGCCTATTTCAGCACTACCGGCAAGAAAATGTATATTGTCAGAGCCGGAGGGCCGGGAGGCTGGGGCGATCACTTGTTTGAAACCCCTGAGGCAGCATTGCAGTACGCAAAGTATCTATCCGGTCTTGGGGAGGCTGCGATTAGAGAAAAGTCAGCGCTGCCTTATGTTTGGAAGTCAACACAAGGCCCGGGAAATCCTGTGGATAGGATAACGGTCTGGGAAGTTCCGCCTAAAACAGCTTATATGCAAGGGGTGGTCGCGCCACAACCCGAAGGGCAAGGTGGATCAGCCAAAGTATATGAAGGGCAAGGGCCGCAGGTCGCGATTGATTCGCGTTTAAGATTTGGGCCGGAGAATAAGCTAGGGGAGTTTCCAGTAGAGAAATCACCGCCGCCCAATACCAGTTCATCTGGGAGTGCGCCACCTCCGGCTGCGGGAGGTCAGCAGACACCGCCTGCCGCTGATGCAAACTCTAAAGTGGGTACGGGTAGTTCACAGCCACAGGAGCCGACAAGTAATCAAACCCAAAATCCCACAAATGTGACTGCACCACCGCGAAAGGTAAGAGTCAATATCGAAGGTCAAGATAGAGAGCTTTCTTCTAATCCAACCGTTGAAAAAAGGCGGGTAATCAGCGGTAGTGGACAAGGAAAGGGTTCTCCTGAGGTTGCTAAACCTAAAGCCGATTACTATAAAAAAGTAAGCGACACAATTGCTGAAGAAGCAGCAAAGCGTCAGGAAATTGATGATGCGTTTGATGCGGCTCAAGAACATGTTTTAACGCCCGAAAAGAATAATCAAAATGAGTATAAGCAGCCTTCCGTTGATGAGGCCAAGCGGCTGCAAAATGAGCAAGATAAACCTACCGCTGGTGATAAAAAGGCAGCAAAGGTCGCTGAATCGGCGGATACGGGTGTGCAAGGCGGTAAACTTCAAGCTGAACGAGAGGGCATCAAAATACTGGATTGGGATAATCCCAGACAATATATAGGCAAATACGGAAAAGGTATAGATGCTGTTGGCGAACGAAATGGGAAAGTTATTGTTGTTGAATTTAAAGGAGAATCGTCACAATTAGCAGAGGGTCAAATGTCGAACGAGTGGGTGGGTAAGAAAATTGCTGAACTCCATTTGGAAGGGGACCATGCAATGGCACAAAAGTTATTAGATGCCGCTCGAGATGGCAAATTGCAAGGTGTCGTCTATAAGACCAAAGATGTAAAAGGGGAACTCGAAGCTGGGAGAGTTAAAGGAAGAGGTTTAGAGAGAAGCTTACCCAACGAAAATATTAGTGATAGTGGATTGATTCAATATGCACCAACCAAAGTAGTTGTCGCTTACCAAGAACGGCTGGTGAGCCTTTGTCATGAGCTGAATTTGCCCGTGCCTAGCTTTCTATGAAAAACCGACCCATTGCTAGGCAAGTATAACAATCTGTTTACGAAAACCGGAACTATTATTTGCGCGTTTTTTCAGAAATTGATATAATTTGCATCGAATAAATAACACTTTTATCTAATTTGATGTGGCATTTTATCGGCTGTATTTATCGACTTGCTGTTTTTCGATGACAAGCGCTCTTACATTGGAAAGCATAACAGATGGTTGACGATCTCGATAAAACTCTAGAGGAACTATTCAAGAGGTATCTACCCCAAGAGCTGATCCCGAACGTTGCCATCAGTTTTGCTGCGCCAGATAAAGATTTCCCACCTTCGAATGTTAAAGCGCCAGCTTTTGACTTTTTTCTATACGACATCCGTGAAAATCGAGATTTACGCAGTAATGAATGGTCGCGAACCAAAGAAAATGGACAGGTCATAGAAGTACCGCCACCTGTTCGCATTGATTGTTCCTATCTGATTACGGCTTGGGCCAGCAGTAGTGTCCCAAATCCATCGCAAGATGAACATCGCTTACTGAGCGAGGCCATACGGGTACTCATTCAATTCCCTACGCTGCCTGCGGATGTACTGCGAGGCAACTTAACCAATCAAGATTACGAGCTGCCCACAAGCAGTTTGCAACCGGGTCGTATGCAAAGTCTTGGTGAATTCTGGCAGGCGATGGGCGGCAAGCCTAAAGCGGCACTCCATTACACCGTTACCATTAGTGTACCGCGCGTGGACTCCGCGACCTCGCCAGAAGTACAAAAGAAAGTTATTGCTGTGAGTCTGAAAGATAATTGATTAGACCAAAACTGTTATTTGGAACCTGAAGGTACGCAAGCCTTAATCTGCCAATTAGTAAGGGAGTGCATGACATGCCACAGTATTTATCGCCGGGGATCTATGTTGAAGAAAAAGCATCCGGTATTCAACCCATTGCAGGTGTCAGTACTAGCGTCGCTGGGTTCATCGGAATCGTCTCCGATGGCGTTGTCATGCCACCCCAGCCCGGAAAATTTACCACAAAAGATGATGGAACGGTTGAACCAGTACTTTATACGGTTGCTCCTGCCGGCGAACCACAGCTTATTACCAGTTGGCAGCAGTTCGTGGCGCATTTTGGTGAAATTCAAAATGATACGACCAAGAAAAATAGTGTGTTAGCCTATAGTGTCTACGGCTTTTTTAATAATGGCGGTACCCGCTGCTACGTATGCCGTTTGAATACGGCCAATCTGACGGTTGCTGGTGTTAAATCTGCACTGCAAACCTTTTCAGGAATAGATGAAATCTCATTAGTGCTGGCTCCCGGCGCAACTGACGCGGCTATTCAGAATGCTGTTGTCGATCATTGTACAAATATGAAAGATCGATTTGCCATTCTGGACGGACAGCAAAACCCAGCAAGTTATACAGCTGACCTCGTGAAAGGCAGCGTCGCGCCAAGTAATTTTGCTGCCTTATATTTCCCATGGTTACAAATCTACGACACGGTGAGCGAGAGCAATATTTCGATACCACCGAGCGGATATATTGCGGGTATATATGCTCGTGTGGATGGCGAACGTGGTGTACACAAAGCACCGGCAAACGAACAGATACGCGGGATTGTCGGACTTGACTATCGCTTGAGTAAAGCTGATCAAGATGGCTTGAATCCCAAAGGGATCAACGTGATTCGTGAAATGAACGGCAGCATCCGTGTTTGGGGCGCGCGCACGCTTGAAGGTTCGGATAGCAGTGAGTGGAAATATATCAGCGTTCGCCGATTGCTGCTGTTTATCGCCGAGTCCATTGATGAAGGTACACAATGGGTGGTTTTTGAACCCAATAACCGTAATTTATGGGCTAAGATTCGCTTGAATGTAACTGCCTTTCTATCGAACATTTGGCGCGATGGTGCTCTTTTTGGAAGCACACCGGAAGAAGCCTTTTTCGTCCATTGTGACGATAGCAACAACCCACCAGAGTTACGCAATTTAGGCCAAGTTGTTATTGATATAGGGGTTGCTGTCACTAAACCAGCAGAATTTGTCATTTTCCGCATCAGCCAGTGGGATGGTCCGTCAAATAATTAGTTATGGATTATTCCGCAGCACATAAAAGAATATAGCGCTATTTGGTGACAATGATGGCTCACGCCCCCGGTGTTTATCGGCAGGAAATTACAGCTCCATCTGTCTCGCAGCTTGAGACAGGTGTAGCTGCCTTTTTAGGAGTCGTCCATTTCAAAGATGATGAGGATCAACTTAACAAGGCCAATAAAGCTTTCAAGTTGACGACATGGGCGCATTTTGATAGTTATTTTGGCACAGACCGTCCCCTTTTTGGTTTTTTGGCGGACGCTGTTACAGGCTTCTTTCAGAACGGGGGGACGACTTGTTATGTTGTTCCGCTTGCACTATCTGATTTGCCTGTAGCGACTAAGGACGAGGAACGCCGAAAAGCACTGAGTGCAGCATTAAATGTCATTAGTACACAGGATGATATTGATTTGGTCTGTGTCCCGGACTTGATGCGACCAGCGGTTATCCTCTACGCGACCAGTTCAAAGGATGATTATGAATATTATTGGTTAGGATTGCGCGAGGCCATCTACAATGAACAAAATCAGGTCATTCAGCACTGTCAACTAGCTGGAAATCGTGTAGCCATTCTGGACTCATTACCTTTTCATTCGGCGCAATTGCCTCTTATCTGCACGCCTCAAGATGTCATTCAACAACGTGACAGGCTCGATTCGCCCAATGCTGCCCTTTACTATCCTTGGTTAAGGTTAGGAGATGGACACTTCCAACCGCCCTGCGGGCACATCGCTGGTATTTATGCCCACACCGATATGCAGTTGGGCGTTCATAAAGCGCCAGCAAATGAAGTACTTGATGGTGTTGTAGATCTAGGCTATGTGTTAGATGATGCAGCCAATGGTGACTTGAACGACCGTCATATTAACTGTATTCGTGCTTTTCCTGGACGTGGCATTCGTGTGTGGGGTGCCCGTACTTTGAGCACAAATCCGAATTGGCTCTATATCAATGTACGCCGACTTTTCCTGACTGTTGGACGTTGGATTGAACTCATATTATCCGATACCCTTTTTGAACCCAATACTCCGGCACTTCAAGCGCAAATTGAGCGCGAATTGACGGCCTATCTCAGTCGTCTATTTCAAATTGGTGCGCTCAAAGGAGCGACCGCAAACGAATCTTATTATGTCCGCTGTGATGCCAGTACCAACCCATCTGACCTACGAAATTTAGGTACCTTATTAGCGGAAATTGGTTTGGCCCCTGCAATTCCAAATGAATTTGTTCAAGTTCGAATTATTCGTGATGCCAACGGCACACAGGTGATTAACTTAGAATAGTTTTCGTAGAGGAGTATACATCATGCCCGTAGGTAATCGTAAAGACCCATACAATGCGTACAGTTTCCGTGTCGAAATTAGTGGCATTGTTCGCGCAGGTTTCCGCGAATGTTCTGGTTTGGATGCGACCACGGATCCAATCGAATATCGCGAAGGCACAGATATTGGCCCTGTAGGACGTAATACTCCACGCAAGTTACCCGGTATGGTTAAATTTTCAAACATTACGCTCAAATGGGGTATCAGCGATGATAAAGATCTCTGGGAGTGGCGGAAGAAAATTATGCAGGGGACTACAGAACGTCGGGACGGATCTATTATTTTGATCGACAATACTGGTGAGGAAAAGGCGCGTTGGAACTTCTTTGCGGGTTGGCCTAGCAAGTGGACTGGCCCCAGCTTTAATGCTACCGGCAACGAAGTCGCAATTGAGACGTTGGAATTAGCCCATGAAGGTCTGGTCAGAGCATGAGTATGCAGACTGAATTCCCGTTCGTCCTTCCACGAGGCTATGTGGATGAGGATGGTAACATTCATCGCGATGGGGTGATGCGTCTCTCGACAGCCTATGATGAGATTGCCCCAATGAAAGACTCGCGCGTTCAGAATAATCCAGGTTATCTGGCGATTATCCTGCTGGCGCGCGTCATTGTGCGGTTAGGTGAACTTGAGCAGATTAATCCCAAAATCATCGAAGGCTTATTTGCTGGTGATATGGCTTATTTGCAAGACTTTTATCGACGCATTAATGAAAATGGTCATACGAGGATAGCGGTCGTTTGCCCTCAATGCAGTAAGGAATTTGAGGTTGAAACAGCACCGGTGGGGGAATCTTGAGCTACCCCTCGGATCGTCTTTTCGAGGAGGTAGCGTATATTGCCTATCATTTTCATTGGCCTTACGACAACATTATGAATATGGAACATCGAGATCGCCAGCGATGGGTTAGAGAAATTGCCAAAATTAATGAGCAGATAAACGCATCGCAAGGGGAGATATAGTTGGCAGCACTAGGCAAACGCCAAGACCCGTATGCGGGTTATAACTTTCGGGTTGAGATCAAAGGTCTTATCGTGGCGGGTTTCACTGAGGTTAACGGTCTGCAAGTCGAAATTGAAGTCAAGGAGTATCAGGAAGGTGGATTAAACGCCTATATACATAAGCTGCCCGGTGTGACCCGCTACCCTTCAAATTTAATATTGAAGCGCGGAATCACGAGTGACGATTTGTTATGGAAATGGCACTATGACGTAACCCAAGGGCGGATTAAACGCAGCAACGGTTCGGTTATTTTGTTTAACGATGCCGGCGAAGAAAAAATACGCTGGAATTTTCTAAATGCTTATCCGATCCGCTGGATTGGCCCCCAATTCAATGCGAATAGTGCTAGTGTGGCTGTTGAAACTATCGAACTTGTCCATACAGGTATGGTGAAAGCCTAACCGATGATGCCAATGTCCTCAGAATTGCCGTCGCCGCCTCGTTCAACACCCCCTCTTGATGGATGGGGTAAACAGATTTGGGCTCGTCATTCCCAACCCGGGCTGCTTCGTCCGCATGAACTTATGGCTATTGATAGTGGCCTAAGCCTTACCGCGAATCGGCTGTCGGAAGCGGTTATACAACGTCAAGCAGTTGCACATTATACGAATGAAGCCGAACCAAGACCTGTTGTTACGGGGAAAATAATCCCGGTTACAGGGCAGGAAACATCATCTCCGATTGAAAGTCCGTTACAATCATTATCTACTTTTACAAAATCCCTCACGACCGATGAAGGAAATCAATCTTCACCGTCATCGGCTGTAAACGATAATGTCAACCCGATAACAGCTTCACCCGCAGAATCGCCTTCGCTTGTTCGGCGCGAGGTACAACGCCCCATTCGGCAAACACCCGATGCTTCTCAAGCTACAGTCAATCCACCGCCTCTTGTTCAACCGATTCGTCCTGAAACTCCTTCGAGTATTGGCTCTCGTATTATGCGGCGTTATGAACCGACGATTCCTCCGGCTCAATCCCAAATGCCCCTGACACTGCCGCCGCGTCTGGAGAATTCGGCAAATGGCGAGACGATGCCTCAACCATCAGCACTCACCCAGTCAATCGCGTCCCAATCATCGCCCACCGCTCACCAAGGCTATGATAGGGAAACTTCATCAGCACCGATGACTGTGACAGCCATACGTCAGAACTCGACTTACGCCCCTCCCCAGTTGATGACATTATCACGCCCGTTTGCGATCCAGCGACGCGCTATCGTGACGGGCAATCCGGCACTTGGGCCATCATATTCAGATTCGGGATTGGCGAGCGCTTCTGATTCTTTTTATAGAACTGCAGCCAATGCCCCTTTGCCGATTGTATTACAACAAACAAGTCGAATGACCAAAGAACCTCTTTCGGACCGTACAACGCCGTTGATTATGCGGCAGTCGATTGCGTCCGGCAGTGATACAGCCAATCCGATTTCCCGTAAGCCAATGCCACCTGATAATTTGATGACGACGCGCACATCCGGCGAGCCATCAACGGTGATTATGCGACAAACCGACCCCGCAAATACGCGTCAGATGCAATCTATGCCCCCTAATCAGGATAAAGGGGATGCGAAGGCTGCCGCGTCGGCGTCGGTGTCGTCTAGTTACGATACGGATACGATTGTCGAGACTGTTATGCGTCAACTGATGAGACGACTTTCAATTGAAAGCGAACGTAGAGGAATAAAGCGATGGTTTTAGGTGCATTGATGGGGAGTACAAGCCCGCCTAATCTTGAAAAAATGCATATTCTTGTTGAAACCGGTATTCCCCCATTTATTGAAGTATTGTTCAATCCAAACCAGATTACGATCCAGCGGTCAGCACATTGGAAGGATTGGCCGACAGCCGAAAGCGATACAGGTAAAAAACAATTCACACATGGTGAACCTGCAACCCTTTCGATGGATTTATTTTTCGACACTTACGAACAGAATATTGATGTTCGCCTGTTCACCAAACAAATTTACGCTTTAACGATTATCAACAGTCATCTTCACCGCCCTCCGTTTTGCGTTCTCATGTGGGGAATGTTTGACATTAGTGGCGATATTATGAGCCGTTGGATATTACAGAATCTAACTCAGCGCTTTGATTTATTTCTGCCAAATGGAACACCGGTACGCGCTACACTGTCATGCACCTTCCGGCAGTGGCGCGAAGATCTGCTTGAAAGTCTGCTGATGAATTTAATGTCTAGTGATGTCGATAAGACACATATTGTCCAAAGGGGTGAAACGCTGAACAGCATCGCTGCCTATTATTACAATGATCCAACGATGTGGCGGCATATCGCAGAAGCGAATCAGATAATCAATCCCCGATATTTGGAGATTGGTGCGCGGTTGGTCATCCCCAAATTAGCCACGAATCAAAATAAGTCCGAAAGGAAGATTTGATGTTATCAGGAGTTTTTTCTGCCCTTGATAGTGCATTCTCCAGTGATGACCAAATCGGGCTTGTTGCTGATTTTGAGGTAAAGGTCAATGGAATAGCACTAAACGCTGTTGTAAGGCGTGACCTGCTAACGCTGGATATTTACGAAGATGTTGACGTTCCCGGTATGTGTACACTTACGCTGCTGAATTGGGATATGGATACACACAAACCCACATGGTCGGACAGTGAATCTTTTGCTATCGGCAATAGCATTGAAATTCAAATGGGTTATGTTGATCATTTAAAAACAGTTTTTGAGGGTGAAATTACCGGACTAGAGCCGCAATTTAGTCGGGCAGAGGCTCCATTAGTCATTATTAGAGGACACGATCGCCGACATCAACTTTTGCGAGGGTGCAAAACGCGTTCGTTTGCAAAGAAAAAAGACTCGGAAATTGTGGTGCAAGTGGCAAGTGATTACGGCATGGCAGTACAGGCGACAGACACGAGTGTTCGGCTAGATTATGTTCTGCAACATAATCAAACCGATTTTGAATTTTTGCAAGAGCGGGCTAGGCGGATTGGCTATGAACTGATGATTGACGGCAAAAAACTGATCTTTGCACCTCAGCCTCTGCGCCAAGCTCCTGCAGCTGTGTTGAGCCGTGAGCGGGAGTTAATGGAATTCTTTCCTCGACTGACTTCATTGACACAGGTCGATAAGGTCGAAGTTCACAGCTGGGATGTGAAAGAAAAAAGGGAAATTGTCGGGACTGCTGCTGCCGCTACTCATAATATGGGAGCAAAACCGGGTGACAGCGCCACAGCCAGTGCATTTAAATCCGCCTCAAGTTCATATGTGGATTATTCTCCTTCGAGCACTGAAGAAGCCGCCAAGCTGGCCGAAGGGCGGTTTAATACGATGGCGCTTGCCTATGTCACTGGGGACGGCCTTAGTATGGGGCGAACCAGTATTCGTGCCGGAACCATCGTTACCGTCGTAGGTTTAGGCACACGCTTTAGTGGAAATTATTACATTGTCAGCACTCATCATCAATATAGCGCAAATCAGGGCTATCAAACAGGCTTTACGTTTAGAAGGAATGCAACCTGATGGACATCGACTTCAGTTTCGCCTTTCCGGGTATACAGTCCAACGACCGAGTGTACGGGATGGTGATTGGCATCGTAACAAACAACAAAGACCCCGATAAGTTGGGTCGTGTCAAAGTGCGATTTCCTGCCCTTTCTGCGGAGATTGAAAGCAATTGGGCACGTATCGCTACGCCGATGGCGGGCAAGGAAAGGGGCTTATTTTTCCTTCCGGAAGTCGATGACGAAGTGTTGGTTGGGTTTGAAAATGGACACATCAACTTTCCTTATGTTCTGGGTGCACTCTGGAATGGTAAGGACCAGCCACCAGAAACGAATGATGACGGCAAGAACGACAAACGTACAATTAAATCTCGCAGCGGACATATTATCCGTTTCGATGATAAGGATGGTGAAGAAAAAATCGAAATTTTGGATAAAACAGGCAAAAACACGATCATCATTGATGCCGCCAAAAATAAAATCACCATTCAGGCAGATTCGGACATCACAATTCAGTCCTCGAACGGTAAATTGACGTTCAGCGGTAAAGATGTAGAGATAAAATCGCAGGCTGCGTTCAAAGTAGAGGCCGGTACAGACCTAGATATGAAATCTAACACATCGGTCAAAATCGAAGCAAATGCGACGATGGATTTAAAAGCCAGCGGTACTGTCAATGTAAAAGGATCAATGGTCAAAATTAACTAAGCACTCATAACGTATAAGATTGGAACCCGGAGCGTTGTTAGATTGTTTTGTCCCGGCAAATCGGATGTAGATGAAATGCTAAAGGAGTAAGCAAGCATGCCGCAGGAATTTTTGGGAGTTGGGTGGAACTATCCAGTTACAAATGATCCGAATAATCGGATTGCGCTTGCTAAATTTGAAGAAAGTATTCGCCAATCAATTTGGATAATTCTGGGGACATCTCCCGGTGAACGGGTTATGCGCCCCACGTTCGGCTGTGGTCTCAATGAACTTATTTTTTCGTCAGCTACGGCTGAAACGCTTACACGCGCAAATAACCTAATACGTGAATCCCTTCTGCGTTGGGAACCGCGTATTGATGTTCTAGAAGTTACAGTTAACACGGATCGCAAACATCCCAACCATCTGATGATCGTTATTGAATATCAGGTGAGACTGACTAACAGTCGTTTTAATTTAGTTTATCCATTTAATTTGGAGCAATAGCTATGTCAGTGCCGATGCCAAAAATTGACAAACGCACTTACGAAGACTTGATTGCACAGCTCCGTCAATCTGCAGCAGAATTTACGGCTATTCCTGTTAATAATACCCGTGCGGCTCTTGACAACAAAGTGCTGCATAAGGCTTTAGAAGACCCGGCTACTCACCAGCCCTACATATTTACCTACAATGCTATTGACAACAGCAGCGCTGTACCTAAGGAGGTGCCGACTCAAGCAGCTCTCGTGGATGGGACACCATTGGGAGACGGCAGTCCGCTAGGTAATGCTGCGCTTGAATATATCTTACAATTGCAGGATGTCAATCAAGTGATGGTGAAACGCTGGCAGCCGGCACAGTCCCCCCAAGCAGATGTGGGAACAGCACTTATTCATATATTCGCCCGTATGGCAACCATCGCGATTGATCGCCTTAATCGGGTGCCGGATAAAAACTTTCTAGCCTTTCTAGATTTAATCGGGGCGCAGCTTGCCCCGCCACAGCCCGCGCGGGTTCCGCTCACCTTCCAGAAATCACCGGGGAATTCGATTGCTCGTGTGCTTGCTGGTACGCAAGTCGCTGCTCCACCCGACGAAGTTTTTACAACCGAGTCCATTTACGAAACAGATGCTGATTTGACCGTTACAGGGCTTCAACTGATTGCTGCTTTTGCCCGTCAACCGGTGACTGATACATATGCTGACTATTCAAATGTTGCGGGGGGCCAGCAGCCCGATAAGCTTGTGAAATTTAGCGGCGATCAAATCATTGAACATAGTATTTATATAGCACTTGATAATTATGTCCAAGATTTCGAAAAGCCACCAACCGATCAATCCCTCAGGATTAATTTTCAACTCGATAAAATTTATCTGACAAGGAATTATGCATTTGCAATCGAATATTGGGATGGCAAGCATTGGACGAAGTTAAACTCCTCGTTGGTATTTAATCCGTCAATTGACTATACAATTCAAATACCTGTGCTACCTGTAATCGTGCCTTGCATGATAAACAATCAGATGCAACATTGGCTGAGGATACGTCTTTTACAACCAAAGGTCATCCGAGGCGGAGCGGATGTCAAATCCATTTTGTTAGGTAATAATGCAACCGATATTGTTATTCGTGATAACTCCTCATTTGATGCTTTTAGGAACCAAACGACACAATATTCATATATGTGGTTTCGCATCGAAGCGGCTACGAATACGCCGCTGCCACTGCTCGATCCGGTTGTCCTGCCTGCGTCCGTTACGCTGACAATACCTCAAAAATCCAATTTAGTATTGTTATGGGAATTTTGGAACGGTGCGACATGGCAAGAATTAGGACGTACTGGTGATACCTCAGGTGTAAAGGATTTTAGCTTTGTTGATGAGACAAGAAGTTTTACAGCCAGTGGGTTGATCAAATTCTCGGTACCATCTAATTGGCATCGTCGAGCATTATTCAATCAACCCGATGGTTATTGGGTGCGTGTATCAATTGCAGAGGGCATTTACGATAATATCCCGAATATCAAATTTTTAATGCCTTATCCCAACCTAAGTCAATTGTCGCTCACATGGATTGGTGCTAATGGTCAAGGTGAGTTACCTGAGAAAGCGTTGTTCAATCAGACTCAGATTGATCTGAGTAAAGATTTCTACCCATTTGGTGAAACACCAAACTTTAACGATACTTTTTATCTTTCTAACGAACAGGCTTTTGGGGGTGGTTCAAGAGTGACACTTACCGTCAGTATGACACCTTCTAAACCGGCTTCAGCCAGTCCATTAGCTGGCGACACGCAGGAAGCACTTCAATTGGTATGGGAATATTGGAACACTCAAACCAATAGTTGGCAGATTATCTCGACTGTCAACGATGCGACAAAAAGTTTTACGGCGAATGGCACTATCCAATTCACACTGCCTGCAACTGCTGGAGCAGTTGATGTAATTGGCGAAAAAAAGCATTGGGTGCGTGTACGCATCAAAGCAGGCAGTTATGGCAAAAAAGAAAAATATACAACTACAACTGTGCAATATCCGGGCGGTAACCCGCCAAACGTTACGGTAAACGTTTATAATCCAGCTGTCAATTACCCACCTTGTATAGAGTCGCTTACAATTAGTCACATTGCAAGTTCCTCTAAACCTATTCCTTTAAACTATCTGCTGTGCAATGATTTCAGCTATATATTAGTTAGTTCCGGCACAATAATACCGCCATTTGTGCCTACCCAAGAATGGGCACCTACTCTGTATCTGGGTTTTAACCAACCCTTTCCTAACCGAACTATTCCTCTCTACTTTGAAGTGCGGCGGGATGTCATTCCACAGGAAAACATATCCGATAATTTTGTTTGGGAATATCGATCTCAAAGTGGCTGGAAAAAGCTCAATGTTCAGGATGAGACAAACAATTTTACGCAGCCGGGTTTCGTATCGTTTATTGGCTCGCTTGACTGCGGATCATCCTCGGAGTTTGGGATTACAGCTTATTGGTTGCGCATCCGTTGGGAAAATGGAAATTATAGTCCTTCCATGCCCCTTATATCCCGCATCCTGACCAATACCACATGGGCTACACAGGCGACTAGCTCCAGAAATGAAGTATTAGGTTCTAGCAACGGCGAAAAGGATCAACGTTTTGTTTCAGCCCATACACCGATACTCATAGGGCAACGATTAGAGGTCCTCGAAGTAGATCGTCCTTCAACTGTCGAGTTGGAAGAATTACAGGCTGCGGAAGGAGAGAATATTTTAATGGAACTGGATGACCACGGTGGTTATTGGGTGCGCTGGCATCAGGTGACAGATTTTTATGCATCCGGCGCGGATGACCGGGTTTATACACTGGATGCTCAAACGGGTGTTGTGCTATTTGGGGACGGGCAGCGCGGTAGAATACCCACATCTGGTCGTAATAACATACGCCTGTCTTATAGCTATGGCGGTGGCAGCCACGGTAACCGTCCTGCCGGTGCGATCACCGAATTGAAAACTGCGGTTCCCTATGTTGCCAGTGTGTCCAATTACCAATCTGCTGAGGGTGGCGCGGATGCCGATACCCTTGATGATTTACGCCAGCGTGGTCCGACTATAATCCGTCATCGCCAGCGTGCGGTGGTTGCAGAAGACTTCGAAGATTTAACCTACCTTGCCTCACCGGAAGTTGCCCGTGTCAAAGCATTGACTACAACCAAAGAAAATGCTGGTTTGGTTCGTATCCTGCTCGTCCCTAACAGTCCTGATACACTGCCGTCTCCCAGTCTTGAACTCATCAGCCGGGTAAGCAACTATTTGATCCAACACGCCGATCCAACTCTGTCGTTGTCAATTTCTCCACCGATCTGGGTCAGTGTATCGGTACAGGCTGACATCGTTCCAGTGTCGTTGGAAAAGGCTAACAGCCTTGTGTTCACAGTTGACCAAGCCTTAAGGAGTTTTCTGAATCCGTTGACCGGTGCGGTGGACGGAAAAGGCTGGCCGTTTGGTCGCCAGCCACATGAAAGTGATATTTTTCGGCTTATCGAATCGATCCCTGATGTCGATCATGTTCATCGCTTAATTCTGCAATCTGCTGCTGATACTGCCGCACCATCACAAGACATGACACTGATTTATTCCGGTCAACATCAAATTAATCTTATGGAAATGGATGATTGACCTATGCCGATTCAGCTACCTACACTCGACGACAAGACTTATGCCGATCTGGTTGAATCCAGCCTTAAACTTATTCCCGGTCTCAATTCCGACTGGACGAATTTTAACAGTGCGGATCCCGGTATTACGCTGATTGAGTTGTTCGCTTGGTTGACCGAAATGGTGCTTTTTCGGGCTGACCAGATTCCAGTGGCGAATACCCACATGTTTTTACGGCTGCTGAATGAGCCCGGTTGGCAACCGCCCGCAGAACTAACTTTGGAAAATACTCCACCCTCTGTTGTCGAATCCACTCTGAAAATAGCCATTCGCGATACGCTTCTCAATCTGCGTAAGCGGTATCGGGTTGTGACCAGTACTGATTATGAAACCTTGGTGCTGCTTGAATGGGCAAGCAGTACAATGGCGACAGCTGTGTTAAAGGTTGAGCCTACACTGGTCATTCAGCGAGTGAGCTGCGTACCCCTTCGGGATTTAACGGGAGCTAAACCCATAGCCTATGATGAACTCAAACCAGCTCACCTTAGCTTGGTAGTAGCAGCCACACGTTCTGGAAATTCCCAATTAATTTACGCCTCAGACGCGGTTGCCTCAAACCTAGCCGCTTCAATTTTAAAATTTTTGGACGAGCGTCGTTTGCTGACGACCCGCCCGCATGTGGTGCTGCCTAAACCGCTGATGATCACAATTACAGCCACGTTGATCCCAGATTCGGCTTTATATGATGCCCAAAAACTCACTAGGGACGCTCAAAATGCCATTACCGCCATTTTTGACCCTCTGACAGGTGGCAAAGATCATCAGGGTTGGCCCTTTGGTCGTGATATTTATGTATCGGAGATTTATGAATTGCTTGATCGACTGACTGGCGTGGACTATGTTACGGCTTTGAATGTCAGTACCCAAGACAACTCCCGACAACAGTTCAATATCGATGGGCAGCTTGTTGGTCTGTCAGTCTATCCTGACGAGGTCGCTGTGGTCACGGTCAATATTGTGTTTCCAACAGGAGAAGCATAACAGCTATGGCTTCCAACGTTCGACCAACTGATTTGAGCAGTTATCTGCCTTATCTACCGGCCATCTTCCAAGAAAATGTTGAGGAAGATACACCACTTTTTCTGGGGCGTTTCCTACTCGCTTTTGAAGAGGTTTTAAGCGGTCTTGATGATGCTAACCAACTGGGCATTGAGGAATATCTTGATGGGATTGCGACCTTTTTTGATCCCGATTACACACCAGAAGAATTTCTGCCGTGGCTCGCCAGTTGGATTGCGTTAACCCTACGAGACGATTGGTCAGTAAGTCTGAAACGTTATTTCTTAAAAAACATGGTTTCACTTTACAAATTGCGCGGGACAAGCGCCGGACTGAAACGCATGTTAGGAGCCTTTACCAATCTGGGTGCTAATAACGCTGACACAGTCGAGATTAAAGAATTTGACGACAAGCCTTATTATTTTCAGGTGCATATGACAGTTCCTCCCTCGTTCGCGGCGGATATTGAGCGAGAAAAGCGGCGTATACAAGCCGTGATCGACCATGAAAAGCCAGCTCATACTTATTATGATTTTTATCCTCATTTTGTCACTATGCAAATCGCCGTTCACTCGACGATAGGTCAAGATACGATTTTGGGCGAACCGATTACAACAAATTAACCGGAGATAATCATGCCTGAATTACTTCCTAAGCGAATGCGTTATTTTAACGGACAATTTCTGAAACAGGACGACTTTCAGGAAGAACAGTCCTATCAAATTAATCGCCATCGTATTCACAATCGGTCCTTGCACACGACTGGTATTAGTGAGGGTTTAGAAGTTACCATCAGCAGTGATAATCTAAGCTTAATTATCAAGGCCGGCGTCGCACTTGACATTATGGGACGTGAAATTGTTTTGGCGACAGACACAACAATTCCTCAGACAGATATTACTTCGTTCGGCGGTATGACACGCTTACTTACCATCACCTATGTTGAACAGCCAAGCGACCCGGCTAGTGTGGGTACAGCAGAGTTCACCCGTTTTACCGAAACACCAAAATTTGAGTTTCTTGATTCAGTTCGCCCTAGTCCTGATCCTGACTTACAGTCCAAGATTCCGTTGGGTAAGGTGGTTTTCAATGCAGCAAAGCCCGTTGGTATAACTATAGCCAGCGTCGACAGCATGGTGCGCCGTTTCGCAGGTACTCAAATTCGTGGGGATATTGAACTAAACAAAATTTCATTTGTTTCGTCTGCACCGACCACTGCTTGGCCTTCTCTGAGTTCAATTATTACAGCCGCGCCCAGTAACCAAGTCTTTTTAAAAGTCAGCGGTTCGCTGAACGTTAGCGTTGCCTTGAATGTCGATGGAGTAGCAACCGCCACACAGGTCAATACCAATTCCCTCAATGTCTTAACGACCGGCGCACTATCATTTAGCGCACCAACCCGTCAGATGATAAATATGTGGGGCGACAAGTTGTATGGAATTGGGATTCAACCCAATACACTTTATTTTCGAACGGGTTTCAATTTCGCGTGGTTCTATCAAGGGCAGCATGTTGATACCCAATTTGAGCCCGGTGCGGGTGGTAGACCATTAATGGTCTTGAACAATTCGGGCAATCTTGGCATCGGAACCACCACACCAGCCGTCAGGCTCGATGTGAGCGGAGATGCGGATGTCAGTGGTTCATTGAGTTGGGGCAGCAATAATAGCGTCTTGCGTGATAATCAGGGTGGCAGTATCGAATTAGGCGGAAACGATACCGTCAACGGTGTAGGTACGCCCTATATCGATTTCCACTATAACGGCCTGAAACAGGATTTTAACACACGTATTATTAACGACGCTGATGGTCGGTTGACACTCCAAGCCAATATGGTTGCTGTAAGCAGCAACTTGACCATGGCGGGCAGCTTGGGTATAGGCACAACGAACCCTAGCCACAAATTCCATGTTGTTGTTCCGGATGGAGCAGTTGGGTTGTTTGAATCGACCACCTCGAATGCATTTTTACGACTGTCCGTCAATGATGGGATTGACAATCGAGTAGAAATGGCTAATCGGGGAGGTGGACGGCTAGCTTTATGGACTGGAGGTTATGATCACTTTAATATCACCAAAACTGGCTTGGTTGGTGTTGGAACAACAGACCCTAAAAACAAACTTCATGTTGCTGGCAATGCCGGCGTTCTGAATCTAGAAGGCCAAAATCACGTCTATGTTCAGTGGTATCCACAGGGTTACGCCAACGGTCGAAAAGGATGGACAGGATACAATCTCAACGAAACCGCTCTTAGCATATTTAATGAGACTGGCGGAGTGAGAATTCACGGAACTGATGCATTAGTCATTTCTAATATAAATGGTGTTGTAATCTCAAATAACCTCAGTGTTGGTGCCGCTGGCTCACTTAGCTTTGGTAATGCAACACGTCAAATGATAAACCTTTGGAGTACGGACTATGGGATAGGTGTTCAAGGGTATACACAATATTTCCGCACTGCTACACATTTTGCTTGGTATTTAGGGGGCACGCATCATAACGATGCATTTAACCCCGGAGCGAACGGCAAAGCAATGATGGTTCTCAATAGTAGTGGGAACTTAGGTATTGGCACTACAGCACCGGGGGCTAGACTTCACGTGGCCGGTGGCGACACATTGCTCAGCGGTAATGTATTCGTAAGCGGCACTTTGTTTGTAAATGGTACCGACCTAATACTAGATGGACGTTCACGTCAACAAGGCCGTCCTAATCGTCGTGCACTTGTCGATATAACTGAAGACATTATCATACCCTTCACTAACCAAAAAATAAATCGTTCCGTCCTCCATATTAACTACGCAGGAGACTATGCGCTCGCAATGGTAGATAGCACCTTACAAACGCAAGATCTATACGCTCGTGATGTGTGGTCAAATAATAATAAACTTGGAAGTGATTTGCTATGGAAGAAAGATATTAACACTATTCATAATGCATTAGAAAAAGTACGCCAATTGCGCGGCGTGACCTTCAATTGGCGTGTGGAAGAATTCAAAGAACGCGGTTTCGGTTCCAATCATCAAATTGGCCTTATTGCACAGGAAGTAGAAAAGATTGTGCCAGAAGTGGTTTCAATGAATGACGAAGGGTACAGAGCGGTAGAATATGGCAAACTTTCGGCACTTCTGATCGAAGCAGCTAAACAACTTGCCAATGAAGTCGATACGTTAAAGAGTCGGCTTGCCCAATTAGAACGGAGCAACTGAGAATGAAAGCTCAATTACAGCAACGTCTTGATGAACTCAAAGCCGAATTCGAAGCTGGGCAAAAGAAACTGGCAGAACTGGATACACAAACAGCTAACCTTCGCAGCACTTTGCTTCGTATCAGTGGAGCAATTCAGGTACTTGAAGAGGAACTTTCTAAAGTCAACGGTGCCGTACCGAACTCGACCGATACTAAGCAATAAGCTTTTGAGTATTTGCGGATGTGACGTTGAGAACTTATGCTGAACCTGAAAAGATAATTCATCTATCTTGGCAATCCGAGACCATCGAGCGGCCTCAAGATCATGCACCATCAACGATGGCTGCACATGTGCTTAGATTACAGCGAACTGTCGGCAATCGGGCCGTACAGCGTATGGCCCTTTCGGGGCGGTTGCCATCCAAACCATGCTTGGGCATTCATGACAATACTGCGACAGAGGAAGAAGCGGAACAGGTTGCAAAGCAGGTAATGGCAAATGCGATGCCACAGTCGCTCCAGCCTAAGCCGATAGACGATAATGTTTATGGCGAGATTGGACTTACCCCGATTTAACGGACACAGAAAATGTCAGAGGATGGCAAGTTGCTCAAAGGCACACGGGCTGAGATAGCCTAGAGCAGAATGCCGCCGCTGATGATGTAATAACTCTCAATGTACTCAAAATAGCCTGCCGAGCCAAGGCTCTGATCTGGAAAACGTGGTCAGCACATTCGCGTTTCAAGGTCGCCCAAAAGCTCTCTTTCATGGCATTGTCGAAACAACATCCAACACCGCTCATGCTGACTTGCACCTGCGCCTTTTCTAGGAGGGCTAAGTAGGCGTGGCTGGTGTACTGACTGCCTCGGTCGGAATGATGCAGATCAGGTGCGCCACGCTGGGTCAACGCCATATGCAGGGCATCACAGACCAGCGTCTCGGTAGGACGTTCGCTCATCGACCAACCGACAATCCGGCGTGAGTAGGTATCGAGCACGCCAGCCAGATACAACCAACCTTCCCGTGTGGCGATATAAGTGATATCCACCAGCCACTTTTGGTTGGGGCGGGTCGCACTGAAATCCTGTGCCAGCACATTCGGCGCAGGTGTACTGTTGTCGTTGGCTTGGGTGGTCAGGCGAAAGCGTCGTTGACAGAAGGTTTTCAAGCCCATGTGGGTCATTAAGCGCGCAACCCAGTGTTTGCCAACCACTTCACCTGCTTCACGCAATTCGGCATGAATACGGGTATAGCCATAGGTCTGGCGACTGCCTTCATGGATTTCCCGAATACGCACAGAAAACGCCTCATTCACTCGCTGCCGTTGGCTTACGTCGCGCTGCAACCAATCGTAAAAACCACTCGCGACCACCCCCAGCACCGCGCACAAACGCTGTACCGGATACTCACGGTGATGGTCAGCGATGAACTGGTAGCGGCTCACGATTCCCTCCCGCGAGAATACTCGAATGGCTTTTTTTAAGATATCTCGCTCCTGCCGCGTGATTTCCAACTCCCGTTTCAACGGGCGGATTTCCGTTTGTTCGGCTCGTTCGGCACTCGGTTGAAGTTTTTCTTCCATCACCCGATAACGCTGCTGCCACTTGTAGACCGACCCCGGAGTGATGTCTAGTTCCCCCTCGATTTGGCTGACGTTCCGCTCTCCGGCTGCCACCATGCTCAGCACTTCTTGTTTGAACTCCACGCTGTACTTCTTGTTCGTTCCCATTTCTTGCTCGTTACGTTCAGTCTAACGGACATTTTTACTCTCCGCTAAATTGGGGGCAGGTCAGTATCTTAGGCAAACGCTTTGTATCGCCAGAAACATTTGAAAATGCGAACTGGAATATACGATACCTAACCCTGAATGGGTATTAGAAGTCTTGTATTTTAATAAGGCACTGAGTTCCGTGTTCAATCAGAATAAATCGTAAGCATATCACGAAGAAGCGATGCTGCTGAAGGGGTTGACTCTTCCTCAATAATTGTTGCGCTTATGGTTCCATATAAATCGCTTGTGTAGGCAACACCCATTTGCAATTCTCCCAGTGGGGCTAACAAATGGTCGAGAGGTAAAGCACGAGGGCCAACGCTCAATTCATAGTTTTCATCGTCAAGACGTACAGCAGAAGCGATATATTTAAGAATTTTGCCATCCGCCTTAACTGCTGCGACAGCTTCTGATGTCAAATGAGTAATGCCTTCGCGCTTTACGTCATTAATCTGTGCGTTCATACCTAACACCGAATTTGACAGTATAACCAGCTTAATAATTGCGTCCCAACCCTCTACATCCAGCGTTTCGTCCGGTGCACAGCAGCCTTGCATTTGCGCAGCGCGTACTGCATCGCGGTAAGAAGTACCATTCCCCATCTGGTGCAAGATAAAGCTATTAGCGAGATTAGCTTGTGCTTCAATTTTAAGAATTGTGGAACCAGCAAGATCACGCTGACCGATGTTGACGGTTGGTAATCCGCCGAACACTGCGCCCGAATGCCGCAATTGAACACCGTTCTCTTTGGCTAAAGTACGGAGTTCGCCATAAGCTAAAGCTAGCGGCCCTTTATTGGGCGTGATCACATGCATTCCCCGTTTGAGTGCAGTACGAATGGCACTCAAGCCAGGTTCACCCGTTTGCAAATTGACCGGTGTTGCCTCGAAGAAAATATCCGCGTCAATTTTTTGCAGAATGTCGAGAATACCTAATGACGGTTTGCCAATGGTACTAATGCTTTGACTTTGACTTTTGAGTTGGGCTAGTTCTACGAGATCCAATCCTTCTGAGGCAATCGCTCCACCCCTAGCATCTGCTGCTGCGACAAGGCGTACATCCAGATCATATTTCTCGCGCAGTACATCACGTTTCTGATGCAGCACGCCCACGAAACGCGAGCCAATATTGCCTAAACCACTTAAGATCGCATTGACCCGGCGCATCATAACCTCCCAAGTTCTTGGAGTGCTAAAATCTCTTGAAGTTGAGCAAGTCCACGAAATACAGTGCAACATCTGCGACACAGATGAGATTGACGACGCCATCGCCAAAGATGATGACGTCATATTCCTGCATCGATCAGACCGTGACTTCTTCCGGAAAAAAGTTTGGCAAATAAGCGCGGTGCACTTCCAGCAGTTCGTTCATCATATCTGTTGCGATCTTCCGGTCAGTGACCGCTCCATCTGCGAGCAGGGCTTCGACAAAAAGATTGCGATCCCCGGTCAGAGCAGCCTCAACCGTCAAACGGATGCCACTGAGTTTGCGGTTGATAATGGCCGCCAGCGTATCCGGAAAATCATCGAAGTGAATGGCGCGCATCCCGCCAGCCATCGCAACCGCTGGCAGTTCCAGAATGGCGTCATCCGGTAGATTTGGCACAGCACCTTCATTCGGCAAGTTGGCATAGA
This sequence comes from Anaerolineaceae bacterium, assembly GCA_016124855.1. Classification (GTDB taxonomy): domain Bacteria; phylum Chloroflexota; class Anaerolineae; order Aggregatilineales; family Phototrophicaceae; genus CFX2. The sequence goes on from WGMX01000010.1 coordinate 122,567, forward strand.
AAATACGGCGCTCGTCGTGCTCAATAGAAGTCAGAATTTCCAATAACTGTTCGTGTTCGCCGACTTTACGTTCGAGAAGCTTCTTTTCAAGCGGTTTTTCGCCAAGTGCCTGCGCCCGCATATCAGCGTAGATATTGTCTCCCCATGCGATCACTTCTTCCAGTGAATAAGCATCTACGCCCAACTGCATACCATAGTATTCCCCTTTGGGGAAACGTTCAGGGAAGAACTCGACCACATGGCGATCATTTGCCGATGGATAACCGCCATAAGCTTGGAACAATGTCCATGAAAACGGATTATTGCCAATACCGCCATCGTTAAAGGTGTTACCCGCTTTTGGATAAGGATGTTCTCCAGATGAAGGTTGCAACTCAGTCGGAAGCTTTTCGCGGATACGCGGCCACGCATCACGACCTTTCCAGCGCAAGTCATAGAAGAATGTGAGATGATTCAAGCCAATGGCAATGGATGAGACTTCGTCAGGTGGAACACCTGCCACCTCTGCTAAGGCACGTTCAACACGAAATGCTCCATGACATAATCCGATAACTGGCAAACCGGTTTCCTTGATAATCGCCCAACAGTTGGCGGTCATCGGATTGCTATAGTTAATGAACAAAGCCTTTGGACACATTTCCTTTACGTCACCGGCAATATCGACCAGCGCCGGAATCATGCGCATGGCGCGGGAGACTCCACCGGGCATCATGGAGTCGCCTACCGGCTGGTAAATGCCATACTTACGCGGGATAAAGACATCCTGTTCCCACGCACGTCTGCCGCCAACGCCCACCGTCATTAAGACAACATCCGCACCGGGAAGGAGTTCACGACGATCCGTCGACCCGCTAATGGTCAAATCCGCACCTTTGGCTTCGACCAATTTTTGGGCAAGACCTACCGCTACTGCTAACGCATCCGGGTCGATATCCACCAGACAGAGGTGATAAGGGCCGAGCTGCGGTGACAGGATCAAATCCGCAACTAAACCCTGCGTAAACATTGCGCTGCCCGCGCCGATGAGCACAATTTTCTTGGACATAGATTTCTCCTAAAAGTTAAGCCTTCGGTGGCCAAACTTGATTCAACAGCGGTTCACCGGCGATAAAGCGCCTTAAATTGGTGCTGAACAAATCCAACACGACGTCGTAATAGCGACTGGTCAATCCCGCGATATGCGGTGAAATAATGACGTTTTCCATTTGCCATAACGGACTATCCGCAAGCAGGGGTTCCTGTTCAAATACATCGAGCGCCGCGCCTGCAATCCATTTTTCCTCTAGCGCCTGAATCATCGCAGCTTCGTCTACCACACCACCACGCGCTACATTAATGAGCATCGATGTGGGTTTCATGGAGCGAAACGCGGCTTCGTTCATCAAATTGTGCGTATCAGCAGTATGCGGCACAGATAAAACGACAAAATCGCATTGGGAGAGTGCATCTAATATGCGGTCGGAAGTATAGGTCGCGTCGGGTTCAGCACCATTCAAACCGCTTAACGTCGGAATCTGATAAAGCAGAGGATTTTGTGTACCCGTTGAGCCGGGGCGGGTAATGGCGATGACTCGCATGTTAAACGCATGTGCCAGCCTTCCGATTTCCTTGCCAATGCTGCCATAACCGACAATCCCTACTGTCGCACCAAATAATTCGGTCGGCGTAAAGTTGTCCCAGCGGAATTGAAAGCTGGGCCATTCATTCCGCATTTGCAGTTTCACCATGAGGGGTAAACGTCGTCCAATTGCCATCATCATCATCAGGGTGTGTTCTGCCATGTTGGGCGGTGCTACACCAATTAATGTGGTAATGGCGACATCGGATTTACCAAGTGGGCTGCTTAAGGCGGCATCCGAACCGGATGTGTCCAACTGCACCCAGCGCAAATTGGAGCACTGAGTCGGTTCAGGGAATGCGCCCCATGTGTATAAGACATGTACCCAATCCAGCAATTCGGACGGAATTTCATGACCATGCTCGCAAGAATGCTGGCGGACTTCAACCTCTGGCGAGACAGCCCGCAGCCGGTTTAACCAATCTTCAGAAAACGAGCGTGTGCTTAAGATGTGAACGGGTGGCATTTCTCTCGCTTGTCCCTTTATAGGAGGATTGCCGCCCAACCGCCTTCTTGGAAATGACGATTGAAAGCAGGTAATTGGGTATCGATAACGTTTTGGAAACGGGAATAAGGTTCGACAGTTTCCGCCACGAACTCATCAAACATTGCGTAAGCTTGCTGCGTAGGGGCGTTATCTGAGCGCCCGACTTTATACCCCAGCGCTTCGAGTTTGCCATCGGGCATACCCTCATAGTGTGATCCATCCAGTTCACCACTATTGATATTCAAATCAGGCTGAATGAGGCTGTATTCAATAGCCTTCAGTTCCGCGATGAGTGAATGGCCTTCGGCTAAAAGAGCTTCGGCACCTGAGCGACCTTGCAATGGATGTAATCGTTCGGCCAACTGCCGCCGCAAGTCACGACACTGCTGAACCACACGATGAATGTCAGCTACTCGTTCACGAATTTTGAGCATCAAATCCAGTTGTGCTTCAAACTCGGCTTGTGTGGTTGTCACGCGCGGATCTTTCAAGACCTCAACCGGTTGTATCCATGTCTGGTCGCCAACTGTAAGGCGAACTTGATAGGTTCCCGGAACGATTAGCGGATCGGTAATGCCACCACCGCGCTGCCCTGCAACTCGCTGAATATCGCGGTATTGAATAGGTAAGACAAATCGATTGATACCTATCTCGGAGGGAACGACGCTGCTGCCACTCTCTTCGAGGGTAAGCGGCCCCCACTTGACACCCGTTTCAGGTTCACCTGCTGGTTGTGTCTTTAATGCGACCGAGCCACCGCGCATCTGATAGCTGTAGGGTCCGACAGGTATTGGAACTATATCAGATTGCTCGTTACTAAAACTCTGAATACTGTTCCCATGAGCGTCTAAAAGCTCAAGCGTGACTCTCGCATCGGTGCGGTCTTTTAAGTAATACTGCACAATGATGCCTGCAGGCGGATTATTAGCCGCGTAGCTGAAGTAAGCGGCATTCAAGCTGCTTAATCCGTAAGCCTGCCGCGTCACACGATAGGCTGGTTGTGGATGAAACAGATGAACCGATTCAGCCATAATATCGTCAGTCAATTGCCGTAGGGGGCTCAGATCGTCCAGAATCCACATGCCGCGTCCATGCGTTGCAATCACCAAATCGGCATTTTTCACGAGGATGTCATAAACGGATGTTACCGCCAGATTAGTCTGCAGCGAATGCCACTGATAGCCATCATCCAGCGAGAAGAAGATACCGGCTTCTGTTCCTGCGTAAAGCAGTCCTGCGCGTTCAGGATCTTCACGCACAACTCGTAGAAAATAACCATCGGGGATTCCTGTGGTGCGCAATGTCCATGTTTGCCCGTAATCCTCTGTGACGAACAAATAGGGCGTAAAGTCGTCTGTATAATGTCCGCTGGCAGCGACATAGGCTTTTCCAGCGGAGTGCTGCGACGGTTCTATTTGGGAGATGCTCCACTCCGGAAAGTTCGGAGGGGTTACATTCTGCCAAGATTGACCGTCATCCCTCGACATTTGTACCAAACCGTCGTTCGTGCCAGCCCAAAGTTCGCCTCGCACCAGATACGACTCGGCAATGGATGTAATGTTGCCGTACTGATCCGCCGAGCTGTCCTCGCGCATGACCGGACCACCGGACGGGATCATCTTGGATGGATCGTTACGCGTCAGGTCGGGGCTGATGATGTCCCAGCTTTGACCATCGTTATGGCTGCGAAAGACTACGTTTCCAGCCACATATAAAATATTAGGATCATGTGGCGAAAGCACCACCGGAACCGCCCAATTGAAACGGTATTTGAGTTTTTTGACATCCCAACCCGTAGGATCAGCCCACGGGCCAACCTCCCGAATTTGGAAGGTGCTGTGGTCGTAACGTGTAACCCCTAAACCCGGTAGATCACTGGAAAAAACAATATTGGGGTTATCCTCTCTCACGGCGATAAATCCGCTTTCGCCGCCGCCAATGTCGTACCAATCCATCTGTGAGATTGGCCCACGCTCGGTGCGGCTGGGCAAACAGAGCGTGCTGTTGTCCTGCTGTGATCCATAAATGCGGTAAGGGAAGTGATTATCAACTGCCAGCCGGTATATCTCGGCGGTTGGCTGATTGGTGAGAGTTGACCATGACGTGCCACCATTAAACGACACCGCAGCACCGCCATCATTCGCAATAATCATGCGCTGTGAATCGTATGGCGCGACCCAGAGATCATGTTGGTCTACATAAGGTGTATTCAGTTGTACGAAGGAGCGTCCCCCATCAACGGATTTCCAGACTTTTCGATTCGGCATGTAGACAATATTTGGGTCTTGGGGATCAGCTACGATGTGGCAAAAATAAGATGCCCGAACCAGAAAACTGCGATTATTATCCATCCACGACCATGTGTCACCGCCATCATCTGAGCGATACACACCACCTTGATCAGCATGTTCGATCAACGCCCACAGACGGTCAGGCCGCGCGGGTGAGAGGGTAATCCCAATTTTGCCGAGCGTGCCTTTCGGCAAACCGGGATTGTGGGTCAGTTCTGTCCACGTATCGCCACCATCAACCGATTTATAAATGCTGCTGTCTGGCCCGCCGCTGACATGCGTCCAAGGGGTGACGTAAGCATGCCACATTGCGGCATAAAGTACATCAGGGTTTAGCGGGTTTAGCGTGATGTCAATTGCACCAGCCTGTTCACCGCGGAACAACACCTGATCCCAATGTTTGCCGCCGTCTTGGGTCCGATACACCCCACGCGAACGGCTCGGCCCGAAGCGATGTCCCCATGCAGCTACGTAAGCAATATCTGGATTGGTCGGGTGGATACGAACCCGCCCAATACAATGTGTATCTTCAAGTCCTAAATGACGCCACGTTCGTCCACTGTCGTCGGAACGGTAAACACCATCCCCATGCGTTTGACCATGAATAATACTGCATTCGCCCATACCTACATAAATGGTTTCCGGGCTAGAGGTTGAGACGGCTATTGCACCAACAGACGAACGTTTGAAAAACCCATCCGACACATTATTCCATATAAACCCACCATCGGTTGTTTTCCAAACACCCCCGCCGCAGCCCCCAAAGTAAAAGGTCATGGGATCGGTTGGATGTCCGGCTGCCGCGACAACACGCGAACCACGGTACGGGCCAACCATGCGCCAGCGCAGGCCTTGTAACCACTGTGAGTCAATATTGTCAGCCACGCGTTTCACTCCTCGGTTTTCGTTTCAGCGCGCGTAAGCACGGAAAGGATTGGTATGGGTTATCTGCCGGATAATAGCTTCATCAATGCCAGCCGTGCGCAGCTTGGGCAAAAACACATCGCTGATATAGGTGTAGGGCTTGAAGACGCCGCCACCTATCTGTGACGGATCATACCAACCGCGATCTTGACTAAGCAGCAAATGATCGTGAAATCCGGCATCAATCAAACGGCAAATCCAGTTAATATATTCCTCGTCTGTGCGGAAATCACCAATGGCATCGTACTCAATCCATGCGCCACGCCGTGCGATTTCCAAATGGATATTAAAGTCATCTTCCATCTGAGTATGAATCCAGATGAATCGTTCGGGGGTATACCCTGCCTGTTCAATGACGTCAAGCTGGTCGTGGGCCACCCGACCTTTTACCGTATGTACGCCAATCGTCGCTTGTGTCGCGCGTCCGGCTTGGGCAGCCGCTCGAAGCAGGAACGTTTCATGATCCATGAGGCCATCGTCCGCCACGCTTAGCTTAATCCATCCGGCACGGACTCCGGTGTTGTCAATCTGAAAATTCAATTCGCCAATCATCCAATTGGCAAGTCCTTCTTGACCGAAGGTTTTGACACGATCCGCTTTCCATGGTTCCTTGAAGATACCTGTCGCAGGCACAATCGGTAATTGAGCCGCTAGAGATAGGGCCAGTAGGATGTCTGCTCGCCGCGCACCGCCGACCGCTGTTGCGTCTACAAGCGCTGTCACACCTGCGGCCTTCGTTTTAGCGACTTCTGGAAGCAGCGCTCCAACCACCACTTCCGGCGTACAATTCAGATCATCACCAGTCGGGAAATTGGCGAAGATGTGCTCGTGAGGCAAGATCATGTCCAGCTCATCTTCACGTTTTGGTCCTAAGGTGGTGATCAGTTCAGCCATCAGTCCGCGCTCACTAATATGAACGCGTCTTCCAGATAACCTTTCAAGGTCTTGAGGAAACGGGCGACTTCGGCTCCGTCACTAACCCGATGATCGGCTGAAACTGTTGCTGTCATCAATTGTACTGGAATGACCCGATCAAAAGCGTCAAATGTAGGTTCGCGGCGAACGGCTCCAACTGCCAAAATCGCGGCCTGCGGGGTGTTCACAATCGCTTCAAAACTCTTAACACCAAACATGCCTAAATTAGTCACGGTGAAACTGCCGCCAGCGACATCACCTGCGTTCAATTTGCCAGCTCGCGCTCGCTCAAGCGCTTGTTTTGAAGCTGCTGCAATCTCAATCAGAGACAGAGTCTGACACGCTGGAATAACCGGTGTCAGCAGACCTTCAGATTCTGTCGCCCCGAGTGCGACAGCAATCGCCAGATGAATATCGGTATGCTGCTCAAGCGAGTCACCCGTGAAGGTGCTATTGAGATTCGGGTATCCGGTTAGGGCAAGCGCTGTAGCCTTTAATAGGAGATCATTGATGGTGACTGCTTTGCCTCTAGCTTTGAGCGACTCACGCAGTTCTAGAGCGCGGCTCATCTCAATATCCATTGATACATAGAAATGGGGTGCAGTCGTTTTACTTTCGACCATACGACGTGCGGTCGCCAACTTCATCTTGGAAAGTGTAACTTTATGTCCACCGTTGGATGCTGGTGCATTTGTAGCTGTAGGAAATGGTGCAACTGCCGTTAAGGTGCTTGTCGCAGCTTGAGTTGGCTTTTGATTGGCACCCAACCATAGCCGAATATCATCTTTACCGATACGTCCACCGGGTCCAGTACCTTTTATGGTGAATAAGTCGATATCGTATTCGAGGGCGAGCCGTTTTGCTAAAGGTGAGGCGTTGACACGCGGCTCTTTGCTGCGTTTAGGCGGTTCTGGTGCTTTGGTCGGCGACGTGACGGCGGGCACAGCGGGGCGAGCTTCGGTCGCCACCGTAGGAACCGCTTGTTTGTCCTCCACAATCGCGATGACCGTACCGACGGCAACTGCTTGACCCTCCGGCACGATTATTTCAAGTAAGGTCCCTGTCGCAAAACATTCTATGTCGACAGTTGCTTTGTCGGTTTCAATCTCGACTAAAGGCTCACCACGCGTGACGGTATCGCCAATCGACTTTAACCACTTGAGGACGGTGCCTTCTTCCATACTTTGACCCATGCGGGGCATGGTGACTTCGGTACGCATCTCACACCTTGCCCATGGTCATGCGAGCGGCACGGACAATATCCGCCACCGAAGGCAGTACGAACCGTTCCAAATCTGGCTGGAAGGGCAGCGGCACATTGAGCGAACACACCCGTTCAACCGGCGCATCCAGATCACTAAAGGCGCATTTCTGTACCATCGCTGCGACCTCGGCTGCCCAACCACAGCGTTCAACACCTTCATTCACCACCACAAGGCGATTGGTCTTGTGCACCGACTCTAAAATAGCAGCTTCATCCAATGGAACGAGCGTGCGCGGGTCAATCACTTCTGCGGAGATGCCCTGCTGCTCCAGTTCACCTGCAGCTTCGAGCGCAAACAAGACCATGCGCGAAGTGGCGACAATCGTTACATCTTCGCCTTTGCGTTTGATGTCCGCGACACCGAAGGGAATAGTATATTCACCGTCCGGCACTTCGCCCTTTGTCATATACAGCATCTTGTGCTCAATGAAGAACACCGGATCATCCATACGTATCGCGGTCTTCAAAAGACCTTTGGCGTCATAGGGTGTCGCAGGCATAGCCACAAACAAACCGGGTACGTGGCATAGCCATGCTTCAAGGCTGTTACCATGTTGCGCCGCCGAGGATTTTCCACCGCCGCCCTGTGCGCGAATGACCAGTGGTACTTTCGCCTGCCCACCAGACATGTAACGCACCTTCGCCACTTGGTTGACCACCGAGTCCATCGCGCGCATCACAAAATCAAGATACTGTAATTCAGCCACTGGACGCATACCAGTCAGCGCTGCGCCTAATGCCGCGCCGACAATCGACTCTTCGGCAATAGGGGTGTTAATCACGCGGTCGTTACCCACGACGTTCGAGATATTTTGAGTGGTTTTATACGCCCCACCCCAAGGATCGCGCAAGTCTTCCCCGATCAGAAAGACGTTGGGATCTCGTTCCAGTTCTTCGCGCTGTGCGTCACGAATGGCCTCGCGAAACGTAATCTCGCTCATATGCGCACTCCTTGAATAGCGCGTGAACCCAATACAGGGTCGGAATAAACATCTTCGAGTGCAGCGCTCAGCGGTGGTTTCGGCTCGTGTTCGGCCATTACAGCCGCCGCTTGCATCCGCGTATTTTCTTCATCGTCAATGGCATCGAGCTCTGCGCCGCTGGCGACGTTGTGTTCGATAATCACCCGCCGGAAACGCGCAATAGGATCGCGTGCCTTCCACATTTCAACTTCTTCTTTGGGACGTGCGGTTCCCGGATCGCCAATGTTATGGCCGTACCAGCGATAGGTTTCGCTATCTACAAAACTCGGCCCTTCACCGCGCCGCCCACGCGCTGCTGCTTGTGCTACGGCTGTATAGACTGCGAGAACATCATTACCGTCAACCTTTACGGCAGGCATTCCGTAGCCTTCCGCCCAACGCACGACATCCGGTATTCCTTGATACTCGTGGCGAGGGGTTGATTCGGCATAATGATTATTCTGGCGCACAAAAATGACAGGCAGATTCCACAGCTTGGCCATGTTCATGCCTTCGTGTAATGGACCGATACCGGTCGCACCATCACCGAAGAAACATAATGCTACCTGACCACTCTTGCGCTGTTTAGCAGAAAGTGCTGCACCGACCGTAATCGGTATGCCCGCGCCAATAATGCCGTTTGCACCGAGGATACCTTGGCTGAAATCAGCAATGTGCATCGAGCCACCCTTTGCATGACAAGCGCCCGTCGCACCACCAAACAGCTCAGTCATGGCCGACTCGACTGAGACACCTTTTGCAATGGTATCGCCATGACCTCGATGTGTACTCGCCATATAATCATCTGCGCGAAGGGCAGCACAAGCACCTACGCTCGTCGCCTCTTGCCCGATGGAGAGATGGAGAAAGCCGGGGAGCTTACCACCTGTATACAGCTCAAACGCCATCTGCTCAAAATGCCGTATACGTACCATGAGACGAAAGAGATCAAGCCAATTTTCTTGTGATTCCATAATGGAGTTCTCGGTAAACCTATTTTGAAATGAAACTATTCTGAAAACAATCAATATCGGTCAATTTCAACCATAAAATAGCACCTTTCACTGCCACCGTCAAGCACATCAAAAGCCATTTAGGTTCAAATTGAGTGCATTTGATGCAACTTCAGTCAAAAACGATCACAAAAATTTGACAAACAAAATTAATCGTGATACTTTTTGACTGAATGCGCGGTTTTTGCTCTTTATCTTTTGTTGGCTAACATCATCACTACCGCATTGAATATGACGTTAGAACAGGAAAAGAAATGCTCAGCCAGCAAAGACAAAAATTAATCTTGGACTATTTAAGAACACACAAAACCGCACAGGTGCAGCAGTTAAGTGACATTCTCGGTATCAGCTTATCAACAGTGCGACGCGATTTAAGCGATATGGAAGAGATTGGCAGTCTGCGGCGGGTTCACGGTGGAGCTATGTTGGTGCAAGTTGTCCCCGAATCACCCATCTTGCAGCGCAGCGATGAGTATATCGAAGAGAAACAGCGCATCGGTCAGGCTGCTGCGCAAATGGTCAACGATGGCGAAACCATCATTATTACTGGTGGTACGACTGCCGAGATGATGCTTCCCTACTTGGCCGAAAAGTCCAATCTGACGGTCGTCACCAATGCACTCAACATCGCGTGGAAGTTAGCACAGCATACGCAGATTAACGTGGTGGTCTTAGGCGGTTATCTGCGCCATTCCGAATATACACTGCTCGGTCACTTAACCATTGAAGCCCTCAAAGATATTCATGTTAGCAAAATTTTTCATGGCATTTATGGACTGGATTCTGAAGGCGGATTATTTGGCACATACATTCAAGAAGTGCAGACAGATCGCGTAATTATCAATGCTGCTGAGCAGCTAATTATTCTGGCGGACTCAAGCAAGTTTGGGCGAACAGGCGCAGTCCGATTGGTACCCATCGAACAGGTCTCAACCTTAATTACAGACAACGCTGCGCCAATTGATGAAATTGCGGTATTAAGGGAAAAAGGTATTACTGTCTTACTGGTTTGAAATCGGCTGGCACAGCATTTCGCCACGTTACGGCAGTTTCAAGTTAAGGATTGATTTTTATGGTAGATAGTGTGCTTAACCGAAACTATGCGACGTATGGCGAAATCATCGACCAGCCGATAGCTTGGCAGGCAACACTCGATGATCTTCAAACCAAAACCGCAGCACTGCAAGATTTAATTCACGCTCACAATGTCACCGAGGTGCTCTTTACCGGCTGCGGTTCACCTTATTACCTAGCTTTGACTGCGGCATCTATGTGTCGGTCACTCACTGGAATCCGTGCTGAGGCTCATCCTTCCTCCAGTGTATGGCTCTACCCCGAAATGACCGTCAACAAGGGTGGCAACACCTTAGTCGTCGCCATCTCACGTTCCGGCGAAACGACAGAAATCCTCAAGGCGGTCGAGCAGGCTGGACGAACAACCAACACCAAATCCGTTACTGTGACCTGTTACCCCGCCTCTCCGCTGGCGAAGTCCACAGATTTTGCACTTATCGCGCAGGACGCTCAGGAAATCGGGTTGGCACAAACCCGTTCCTTCACTTCCATGTTGATTGCAACCCAGCACTTGCTTTTTGCACTCGCCAACCAAACACCGGGCTCCCGATACTACCAACTTCCGGCATTGGGACGTTCCCTTATTGATGATAACCGTGATCTAGCACAGGAACTTGGGCAGGATACGTCGCTCAACCAATTTTTCTTCCTTGGCAGCGAACCTTATTACGGGCTGGCTTGTGAAGCCATGTTGAAGATGAAAGAAATGACTCTCAGTTCTGCCGAAGCCTACCACTTTATGGAATTCCGGCATGGCCCGATGGCGATGATTACGCCCCAGACCTTAATCGTCGGCTTAGTTTCCGAATCAGGACTGCCGCATGAAGTCGCCGTACTCAGCGAAATGCGCGCACGCGGTGCACGGGTGCTTGCCATCACACCAACTGCCTTGGAGTCCAGCGTTGCCGATTATCAAATTCTCCTTCCCAATGGCCTCAGCGACATTGAACGCGCACCCCTATATCTACCGGCTTTACACGTGCTTGATTATTCCCGCACACTTTCCAAAGGACTCAATCCAGACAGACCGCACAGTCTTAACGCGGTCGTCAATCTGGATGTAGAGGCCATTGAAAGTGGAGGACAGTCTGCACGTTAGCATCTGGCTGAGTAATCTAAAAAGATTTAGAGAGGAACATGCAAATGAGTAACCAGAAGTTAAGTCGCCGTCGTTTCCTAGGGCTGTCCGCTGCTGCTGCGGGCAGTGTATTTGTCAGTAGTTTTCCTCGTTTTGCGTTTGCTCAGGATGCGGCTCCTTTGACTTACAAAGGGACGAGTGATTTTTGGGACTGGGAATTTGCGCCTCGCCAAGAGTATTACAAACAGCTCATCGGTGAGTGGCAAGATACCCATCCCGGTATCACGCTGAACTACACCACCTTCCCCTATGGTGATTTGGGAACCAAACTGCTAACCGCCAATGAAGCTAAGCAGAATCCTGCCATTTCTAACGTTCACAGCGAATGGCGACCCGCACTGCAAAAATCGGGCCTGTTGGCACCTTATCCAGATGATTTGTTCACCGATTATGACAAACTTGCCAGCACCCCGTTCCTGCGCGCGATGGACGGCAAAATTTACACTACGACCTTTGGTTACTATTGCAACATCAACTTCTTCAATACCGATATGTTGAAGGAAGCTGGCGTGACTATTAGTGACGTACCGAAGTCATGGAAAGATTTTGTAGAGTTTGCCAAGAATCTCACGAAATATGATGCTAACGGCAATGTCGAGCGTCCCGGCGTGGGATTGAACCATTACTACTCACAGCGTTGGCTGTGGCAGGATCTCATCTATCAAGCGGGCGGTTTCCTATATGACGAAGAAGGCAAGAAAGCGCTTTGGGACAGTGATGAAAGTGTGGCAGCATTACAATTCATTGCGGATTGGTATCACGTCCACAAGATTGATGATCCGTTGTTGGAACGCCACTTCGATATGTTCCAAACCGAACGCGCGGCGGGCTTCATTAGCCATGGTTATTGGGCAGGTGACTTAATCTCAGATACCACATGGGATGGCAAGTGGGACACCACCTCGCTTGCGACTTGGAGTGGTACCGGATTACCTGCTTGGGGCATGGTCGCGCCGGAAGAGGGTCCTGCGGTCTTCGCGAATTACCCCGCCGAAGTTCAGACCGCTATGTTTAGCTTCTTGCAACATGCTTTGGGTTCCGATGAAAAGCGTATCAAATGGGCGCTGATTCACGCCATCCCCACTGACCGTGTTGATTTGCTTGATAACCAAGCATTCAAAGACAATGACAAAGGTAACGTCATCCGGTCACAAGGTGCCACCATTCCGTACCGTGTGAATCCCGGTGAACAACCCCTTGAAGCCGATACCTACTGGCGAGAAATGTTGGATCGTGTTATCACCAACAAAGAAGAGCCAAAAGCAGTTTTGACAGATATCACAAAGCGTTTCAATGAAACAATGGCCGCAGCAGAAAAACCGTATCTCATCACTGAACGCAGTTACGTCGCCCCCAAATCGTAGCGAAATATGAAGTTAGAAAGGGGATGCTACTTACACATCTCCTTTCTTTTATCAACAGGTCTCGAATAAATATTATTGTTGTAAACAGAGGTCTTGCTGATGGAAGCCACTGGCCAATACACAATCAACCATCACAAAAATAATGGCTGGCGTTGGACACGTCTCAACCTCGAACGTTGGATTTTATGGCTTGTGCTGGGCATTGGCTCTATTGCCATGATTGGCCCATTTTACTGGATGTTCATCAGTTCATTTAAAAATAAACGTGAAGGCGTTGCAATCCCGCCAACATGGTGGCCCCAGACTTTTACCTTGGATAATTGGAAAGGTTTATCTACCCTCACCGTTGGTAGTATGCCTATTTTTTTCCGCAACAGCCTATTTGTAGTGGTCGTCGTGACCATTATTACGCTTTTCACCAGCAGTCTTGCAGGTTATGTTTTCGCCAAATTTGAGTTTCGCTTCAAGAACATCATATTTGGTTTTGTCATTAGTATGCTGGTGGTTCCGTTCAGTGTGACGCTAATCCCTCTTTTTAGTATGGTCGCCGATTGGGGTTGGCGTAACAATTATCTGGCGCTGGTGGTTCCGATCCTATTCAGTCCTTTTGGCATCTTCCTTATGCGTCAGCAAATTTCAAATATTCCTACCGAGTTGATTGATGCGGCGAGGATTGATGGTGCCTCAGAGTTTCGGATCTATTGGCGTGTTATTCTACCGCTTTCGACCGCCTCACTAGCCGCCTTAGCCATTTTCACCTTCACCTATCAATGGGATAACTTCCTCTGGCCGCTCGTCGTATTGGATCGCCCCGAACTTTATACGCTGCCACTTGGATTATCCCAATTTCGTGGGCGCAGCGGCGTCGATATTGGCCCGCTTTCAGCGGCATCATTTGTAGCCGTTTTACCCATCTTGATCGTTTATATTTTTGCCCAGCGTCGTTTTATTGAGGGTATTACCCTGACCGGTATGAAGTGAGGGAGGTGCAATGATACAACCTCCAGCCCAAACAGCCTCACTTGCATCATCAAAACAGTCAGATTCTGGCTCGCTCCGCCGCAATCAACGGATATTCATTCTTTCCGTGATTGTGCCAATGCTCGTTTTCTTCATCGTCTTTTACATTTTGCCAATCGTGATTGGTTTTGTTGGCAGCCTGACCAATTGGCGCGCTTTCCAAGATCCAGCGGAACGGGTCTTTATCGGATTAGATAATTACAACAAGCTCTTTGCCGATCCAGTATTTGTTGCCTCAGTAGTCAATACATTCAAATACGCCCTCATGTATATGCCCTTGGCGGTAATCCTTGCCTTACTGCTTGCGCTAGCCATTAATGCCTCTGGTGCCTTAGCGGGCTTTTTCCGCACCGTCTATTTTCTGCCCGTTGTCACCTCCGTGATTGCTACAGCTTTAATCTGGTCAGTCGGCTTTTATCAGCCACGCTACGGTCTGTTCAACCAAATATTTGCCCTCGTTGGTCTCCCGCAGCAGAGTTTTTTACGCTCGCCAGATACTGCACTTTTTTCAGTGGTGATCTACAGCATTTGGAAAAATATTGGTTACGATGTGGTGATCTTTATGGCTGGACTTTCCGCCATTCCCACTACTTTTTATGAAGCGGCTAAAGTTGACGGTGCATCGCGTTGGCGTATTTTTTGGAGGATTACGCTTCCCTTACTTCAGCCGACGGTTGTGTTTATCATTATCACAGGCATCATCAATTCGCTTCAGGTCTTTGGCCCGATTTATGTTATGACTGTTGCTTCAGGTGCAGATAAGCCCGGTGGGCCGCTCAATTCCACCATCGTTGTTGGGGTGTATCAGTGGCAGGTCGCTTTCAATGAACTCCGGTTAGGATATGGTTCGGCAATGGGTGTAGCTTTATTTGTGATTGTCTTGGTGATCACGCTGCTTCAATCGCGATTTTTGCGGCGGCGTTGGGAATATTAACCTTTGCAGTACACCTCCGGAGGAGAAGACAGCTCATGGAAGTCATACGCGAATTGCTCCCGTTTATACTCGGTATAGTCGTGGTTCCACCCATCTATATTTTGCTGTTTCCGAAAAGCTGGTCGAATCGCGTAAAGTTTGTTGTGATCTTTGTTTTGTGTGTGGTGGTTGGGTTCATTGGTAGCACGATGGTCGGCGAACAAATCGGTGAACTTGAAAAACGTGTCATAACACTGATTTTCGACACTTCAACTGTATATACTGGCTCACAAATCGCCTACTGGTTTTTCTGGAAATCCGTACTCGAAAATCGTTTACAGAAAACGCCAACGTAAGCAATTTGTAGTGTACCATTCCATTTGCGTCATCAGTTGGTTGCCATAAAACACTTTGTTGTCATGTCCGAAAAACAGAGCTTATGCAAACAGAATTCCAAAAAATGCTAAAGGACAGTTTAGGGTTGGCATGCTCGCGAACATGATGCTCCTCTCGGTTAAACCGGAGCAAGGTCAACTCACGCAGTCATCAAAGAATTATGTCATTTGGCAGTTCATCAGTATCCGATGGCTGATTTTCAGCATTAGCTAGACTCCATTCGAAGTCAGTATCCCACTTCACAGGCACTCTATTGGCATTTGAAAAAAGCGACGCTTATTATGTTGGTTCTTTGTGACCGTGAAAATAAGAAACAGCCCGTTATTAGTGTTTAAAAACATCGAGTAACTGTTCGGTTCATCCCGATCCATTCGTCCAGTCTCACGAAGAAATTTCACAAACCGCTTAAAAATGACGCAATTGATGCCGCGTCAATTCTGCGATAACTCATACCCTCCTCAACCAGCGTTACGATTTCATCATGCAACTGTTTCTTATCATAATTGCGTAGACCGCCCTCAGTAGGCTAAGAACTTGGGACATCAAACGGCAGGATATGTCTAGTTAACGAAACTCTTCCCCTCGGGTCCAAACCATAAAATTGGATATGATCAATTGACCACCACATATGCTGGTGGTTTTTGTTTGTTCACCATACAGTCCCCGGACTCAGTCAACGATGAAAAAAGCCGTGAATCCTAGCAGTGATACGTTGGTGGTCAAGTGTGAATTGTCAACGGTTTATGTGGGCAGTACCTGCCTTAGGAGTAGGGATGCAAGTTGGTTTTGTAACGGATCACCGACAATGCCACCCCACTCTGACAATGGGGCAGTCATGGGGTGATTGGAGTTTCCAGTGGCGTGGACGATGCGCTTGCCATGTTTCCCACATATGCCTCCGCCTGTCACCGGCAGCAGGACCATCCTTAGGGTGCGGTTCTCCAGAACGATGGCACGTAGTCCATGAATTGCCAGTTGCTATCAATCCTCGCTACCATCTCGCTAATCACCAATCCGTCAGTTTGAGGATGCTCAAAACGTCAGTTCAGGACAAACATCAGAAAGTGAATCATGTCTCATGTCGGGAAGTACTACAAAATATCCTCTCTCAAATCTGTCTAAAAAGCTGGTGTTTTATAAAGTGTTTTATCACCCACCACAATTTCTGTTTGGACAACATATTTTTGGAGTGCGAGTACATCTGGAGTAATGCCTAATCCCGGATTTTGCGGCAGGTTGATCGCTCCATTGGCATCCGGCAGTAAATGTTCGGTCGTTAGTTCAAAAGCGAGCGGCTTCAGCTCCACTGGATATTCACATAAGTTGTGTTCCCGCAGCCCTGCATAGGGTTGAATAGAGGCACTTAAAGCCAGATGCGATGTAAAGGTATGATTGACGTAGCGCACACCCCGTGCTGATGCATAATCGGCAACACGTTTGGCAATCGTAATACCGCCAATGCGTCCGGTATCAATCTGGATATATTCGACCCCGCCATAGTCTATCATATGACGCGCCATATGCTCATTATGTGACCCCTCACCACCAGCGATATGAATCGGCTTACTCTGCGCAGCCAGAGTGCGATAGGCTTCTAAGGCTCCCATATGAAACGGTTCTTCAAGCCAGTAAACACGCGCAGCTTTGAGCACTTCTAATCGCGCTTCCGCCAAAGCAAGATTTTCCCCCCAGATTGTACCCACATCGACACACAGTAGAATATCCTCCCCTAACGCCTCGCGAGCAGCCATAATTTGTTCCCGGTCTGCCG
This sequence comes from Anaerolineaceae bacterium, assembly GCA_016124855.1. GTDB lineage: Bacteria > Chloroflexota > Anaerolineae > Aggregatilineales > Phototrophicaceae > CFX2. The sequence goes on from WGMX01000010.1 coordinate 139,717, forward strand.
CAACCTCTCCTTTTCCAAAGACCCCCCAACCTAATTTGACGGCTCGGAATCCTTGCCGGCGCATCTCCTGACACTTCTCAAGCGTTTCCTGAGGAGTATCGCCAAAGAGCATTGATGCATAGGGATACTTTGGATATGTCTCATCATAACCCAGCAGCTTCCACACAGGTTCCTGATAGTGCTTCCCTAACAAATCCCATAAGGCAATATCAATGCCGGAAAGCGCATGGTCGGCCTGAAGCAAATCCATGCTGTTCTGACGAACATTTTGGTGAATTCGGTCAATATCTGTCGGTGAATCGAGCGGTGCACCCAGCACCGATGCCAATAAAGGTTTGCATGCGCTGTGTGACATGGGGCAAATCATGCTGGCAATGGTTACCAGCGGCGAAGCCTCACATTCTCCCCAGCCCACATTACCACCACCGGCTACGCGCACCAGAAGCGTGTCCTGGCTGCCATCACCGATGTCTAAGATCTCTGGCATCGCCAAATAAAAGAAATCTACGGCTTCAATTTTCATGAATATTACTCACTATGTTAGAAGGTGACCGTTAGGCCATCGTCAGCAGTAATCCCTTGCCCTGTAATATAACTAGCATCGGACCAACCAGAAAATAGGCTACTCCGGCATGGTGCGACTCCTATGATTTGACAAAATCTTGAAGCCTTCATATACTAACCGTTGTTGTCACTTGTCGCAAGCCATAGGACAAGATTAATTGCCTAAACCAATTATTTCGGCTGAAGAAATCCAGCAGGCCATTATCAATCGGATCATGAGTCGACAGTATGACTCGGGTGCGCGGCTACCGTCTGTGCGCGATCTGGCCGATGAATTAGGCGCAAATCGCAACACAGTCAACAAGGCCTATCAGATGTTGTCCGATATAGGCATTGTTGAAAGTCTACCCGGTGGGCGCAAGGGTTTTCTGGTCAAGGAAATCACCGAATTAAAACAAAAACCACATGAGGAATTTGCCACCTATTTCTATCAGCAGGCCGTGAATCTGGTCTGGCAAGCACTGGCCGCCGGGATGAAGGCTACGGCGGTGCGCGATCACTTCAATAACGCGATTAACGAAGTTTATAACCTAGGCAAAGTCAATATCGCTTTCTATGAATGTAACGAACACGACAGCCTCGAAATGGGTGCGCATCTAAAGCATGAATTGGGTGTGGATATCGACTGTGCCCTGCTGGACGATTTGTATACCCACGTTGATGAGGCGGTCGCGCACTATGATGTGATTATTACGACTTTTCATCATCTGTCCGAGATCACGGAGCGGCTCAAAGGCGCAGAACAGATTGTTGGCATAGACACCCGCATAAAACCGGAGACGATGCTGCGCATCGCGCGCTTGCCCAATTCGCATATCGCGGTCATCGCCACACTAGATACGACGACGCAAATGTTGGAGCATATCCTCTACAGTTACTATCCAGATCGTAAGATTCGCGCCGTGACCGTCACGGATACTGAAAAAGTTATCGAAGCTACACGGAATTGTGATCATCTGATCGTGACACACACCTGCGCTGAACAGGTTATCCAACTTACCCGGCGGGAACCCGATGTCTACATCAATTTTCAAGTTGATGACCAATCCATCCAGTTTCTGAACCGCCGTATTCACGATATTCAGACGCAAAAAACTGCAATGCTCCATCTACCATTGGCTTCGCAGGGCTGAGGGAGGTCGATGCCGCTCTTCAGGCCTTGTAGCAAAATAAAATTATGAGATTCGAGGAGAAAAAAATGTTTCAAGGTCGTATTCGTTCAAGATTGATTTTAGTGTCTATCCTACTAGTTCTTGTTTTGGCATCCTCACTGTCAATCGTTGCTGCACAGGAATCTGTCACGATTACATTCTGGGACAATCTGTTCGCCGTTGATGAAACTGGCCCGCGCGAAGATCAATTCATCTTCCGCGCTATTGACATGTTCCAAAAAGAAAACCCGAATATCGTCATCAATCGCGTCCATCAGGCTCCTGACCTAGGGACATTCGATCAGCTTTTACGCGCGGCCAGCATCGCCGGAAACGGCCCTGACGTCTTCAACGAATTTGCTGGCGGCTCATTAATCAGTTTTGCACCCTTTATCGAACCACTGGACAGCTATTTTACCGCCGATGAAATGTCGCAGATTGTCGGTTGGGAGTCGGTGCGTAATGATTTCCGTTCCGATGGTGAACTACTGGGTGTGCCATATGGAGCGGGTTCCTATTTCGCTGTCTACTACAACAAAAAGATGATGGAGCAGGGCGGCGTGGATATGAGCAAGTTCACCCCACCTGCGACTTGGGAAGACATGATCACGTTAGCCAAGGGTATCAAGGATAAGGGTGTTCTTCCCTTTGCTATGGGCGAACAGGAAGGATATACCGGCGCGTGGGTAATGGCGACACTCGTTGGCGGTCTGATGGGGCCGAATGCTTTCTTTGACATGCGTGCTCGTACAGCACCTATTAATTCGCCGGAATGGGTGAAAGCCTACGAGGCCTACCGCCAATTGTATGATCTCAAGCTCGTCAATGTGGATGCCGGATCAACCCCCAGCGGCGACGGGCAGCTTATGTTCACGCAAGGTAAATCCGCCATGTGGATTCAGGGTGGCTGGGCAAACAAGGATATCAATAATGTCTTTGGTGAAGATGCGGGCTTGTTCCCGATTCCCACGCTGGCTGGTTCAGTCTATCCGGGTGGTATTGCGGGCGGCCCCAATATCGCGGTCGGCGTTATGAACTATTCAAAGCACAAAGATGAATCTGTCCAGTTCATCAAGTTCCTGATCCGACCAGATGTACTCGACCTGTACGTTTCGCTGAACCAGACCGAAGCCTCCAACAGTTTGAAGGCCGACACTTCGGTCATTAAGAACCCACTGCTTCAGGAACAGGCTAAGGAACTGCTGACGGGCAAAACCATCTATCCATTCGACAACATTATGCCGGGCGAGATTAATGCCATGTTCTACCGTCTAAACGCAGCGGTATTTATTGGTCAGCTCAGTTCACAGGATGCCGCTGACCAATTGCAGGCCGCCTACGAAGCCATGAAATAAGATAACCGGATTCGGGACAGACCACTTCAAGTGAAGGAGTCCAATATAAAGGGAGAGTCTTAGGCTCTCCCTTGTCACAAGATACTCTCTAAAAAACTGCCCCGAAACGATAGTCAGAAGTGCTACCCCCTTATTGAGAAAAGAGCGTTTCCTATGAGCATTCTGGCAAAGGCCGAACAACGATTTGCCTATATCGCTATTCTCCCCGCCATCCTGATGATTGGAGGTTTGCTGATGTATCCCATCGGCTATGCCATCTTCATCGCTTTTCATCGTACCAACAACGGCCTCAACTTCCGCTGGGTTGGATTGGAAAATTTCACCCGCCTTCTGAATGACCCTACCTTATGGCGCGTATTTGGCAATAACTTTCTGTTTCTGGTTTCTGTCCCTTTAGTCCTGCTTTCCTCGCTAGTCTGCGCGGCACTGATTTATGAAGAAGCATGGGGATGGCGTTTTTTTCGTGTCGTGTTTTTCATACCTTCTGTAATTTCCACCGTTGTGATCGGCACGCTATTCCGCCAGTTTTTTGATTATGACGGGCCGGTCAACCAGATTCTTGCGAGTTTTGGTGTTGCGCCTATCGACTGGTTAGCTCGAGGAAGCAGTTCGGGCTTCGTCATCATCCTTGTGTTGGTGTGGAGCGGCTTCGGCTATGGTACGCTCATTCTGTTGTCTGCCATGACGAGCATCGACCCGACGATGTTTGAATCAGCACGGCTGGATGGCGCGAACTGGTGGCATCGAATTCGCTATATTACGATTCCCCTCATTGCCAAGGTTCTGGCCTTTCTGACCATCATCAACGTAATTTACACCTTCCTGTCCCTGTTTGGTCTGATCTTCGTCCTCACCAACGGCGGCCCCGGATATGAAACGACTACACTCGATTATTTCGTATTTTTGAAAGCCTTCAGCGGCTTTGATTTCGGGCAGGGCGCGGCGCTGGCGCTCATGCTGGCGGTGATTACATTAAGTCTGACCGCGATCCAACTGTGGGTCGCCCGCTTTGGTCAGGAGGATTAAACATGGGAACAGAAGCACAGGGCATGTCTGGATTTCAGTCTCGTCAAACCAATAACAATCTGCTCGCAGACCCCAAAACCCGGCATATTCTACTTGTCAAACTCCCTATCTTCTTAGTGTTGTGTGTCGTTGCCTTGACCACCCTGCTCCCGATTATATACATGGCAATTACAGCCTTTAAAAACCGTACTGAATATCTGGTCAGCCCATTTGGTCTGCCGCAGAACGTCAACTTTGATAACTTCCGCATTATGGTGGAAACCTACGGTTTCCTGAGGAGTCTGGGCAATTCCGTCCTTATTGTTGGCGCATCGCTCACTTTGTCCCTGCTAATTGGCAGTCTGGCAGCATTCGCGGTGGCAAAACTTCGCTTTCGTGGAAAAAAAGTCTTCTTCTTTTTTCTTATCTCGCTACAGCTCATTCCCGGCCAAGTGATGCTCATTCCCATTTATCTGATGTTTTCAAGACTACAAATGATCAACAATTACCTGTCGGTCATCCTGATGTACACGGTTGGCAGCCTCCCTTTCAGCATATTCTTTCTCAGCGCCAGCTTCCGCAGTATGCCCGATGAACTCATGGAAGCTGCCAAAATTGATGGGGCATCTCTGTGGCGGGTCTTTATCAATATCGTTTTGCCTATCGGAAGCCCTGCTATTCTGACGCTCGGTATTCTGAACTTCCTGAGTATGTGGAATGAGCTTATCCTCGCAATGATGCTGCTGCCAGACGAAAACAAGCGTACGATTACCTCATCCGTTGCAATGGTCGTCGGACGCTTTAACACGAATCAGCCGCTGCTCATGACAGGGCTGCTCCTATCGTCGTTACCAACAATCGTCGTATTGATTATGTTTTCAAATTATCTCGTTAAAGGCATCTCGGCGGGTATTGGCAAATAACCCTTTTACACGGAGGCTTCATTCATGCGTATCAATCTGTCAACTGCTGCGCTCGACCTTGTTCTTGAATATGTTGACAACCAATTATTTCCAACCGCCTACGGGGACAAAGGACATTCATGGTTATATCCCACTAATGATAGTAATTTGTTTGCTGTGACGATTGATGGGCAGCGCCATACGAGCCGTACCCTGACCTTAAGCGGTTCGGAGATGGATTATGCTACTGCGGGTGTGCAGCACATGATTGCCCACTTCAGTGGTCAGGGCTTTGAGGTCGATCACCATCTGAAAGTGTATCAGGACACGGCGCTCACCGAATTTTGGCAAGTTATCCGCTGTACAGGCAGTCAACCCGTTAGGATATCACGAGCCGACTCATTCACTTTGGACATTCCGGCAAGCGAGTACACCCTGTTCCACTATACATCCAACTGGGGAAGTGAATTCGAACCCGTACATACACGCTTGATTGGTGAAAAAGTTCTGGAAACCCGGCTGGGACGCTCATCAAAAGGACAACATCCTTGGTTCGCGTTGACCCACAGCAGCGGCGCGGTGCTTTCAGGATCAGTGGCATGGTCAGGTAACTGGACTTTTCGCTTCGAACCGCTTCCCCAAAGCGGTTATCGTCTCAGCGGTGGCCTTCACGATTGGGAATTTGCAAAAGACCTCGCGCCAGAGCAGACGATGGAAACCCCTGTCGTGGTGCTGGTACTTGGCGAGAACCTGAACACTGTCTCCCATCAATACGCCCGTGTCGGACGGCGCTACTGGTATCCGCGTTCGCCCCTTTCCAGCTTGGTTCCGGTTGAATGGAATCATTGGTGGTCATACGAAGATGACCACATCAATGCCGAGACATTCCACCAGAACATCGCTATCGCTCAACAGATGGGTGTAGATGTCTGCGTTTTAGATGCCGGATGGTTTGGCCCCAGCGAAGTCAACTCTTTCTGGGAACATTATCGCGGTGATTGGGATATGGTCAACGACCAGCGCTTTCCGCACGGTGTACGCCCACTTGCCGATGATGCCCACTCGCGCGGCATGAAATTCGGTATGTGGTGTGAGATTGAAGCGATCGGCCCCAAAGCTCGACTTGCTGAAACACATCCCGAACTGGTGGCACTCCGCGACAACCAGCGGCTCGGCTATATCTGTCTGGGCAGCCCGCAGGGACAGGAATTTGCCTATCAAACGCTTGCCCGCCTGATCGTTGAAAACAATCTGGACTGGATTAAGCTCGATTTCAATCTTGACCCCGGCGCAGGCTGCAATCGTACCGATCACGGCCACGGCGCAGGCGACGGCCTCTACGAACATTACACGGGTTACTACCGCGTGCTCGAACGCATTCGCCACAATTTTCCGCATGTCACGCTTGAAGGCTGCTCGTCCGGCGGTTTGCGCATTGATTTGGGGCTTCTGCGCCGCCTCGATATGGCTTTCCTGAGCGACCCAGACTACCCTGTACATGACTTACAACTCTTCTGGGGTGCAAGCACCATGCTTGCGCCTGATGCCATTTTACATTGGAGTTTTAGTGATTGGAAAAGTAAAAATCCGCCGCCCCAGCAGAATTTCAACCCTCGCGATCCAAAGCTTAGACCGCATCAGTTCGATTACTACACCCGTATCTCAATGCTTAACGTTTTCGGCTTCTCGCAAAAACTGCCGGAATTACCTGCTTGGGTAGAAAGCCGCTTGATCGACCATATCCGCATTTACCAGCAGTTTGTCCGACGCTTCATCCGCACCGCAGATGTGTACCGTCTAACCGGTCAGCCGCGACGCGACGGAACGGGTGATCGCTGGAGTGCCTTCCAGTACAGCCTGCCAGATCAATCCGAGCATTTGCTGTTTGTCTTTCGTTTACCTGCTGGCGAAACCTCACGTACTATTCGTCTCTTTGCTCTACAGTCTGATCGGTTCTATCGAATTACAGGTTTTGAAGGCGAAGACATGGGTGAAATGCGCGGCAGCGACTTGATGAAGAACGGCATTCTCTTCGATAAGCTGCAAGAAGAGGGTTCGATGCTGCTGCGGCTTTCGTAACAAACCTTGCCTTTTGTGGTAGAAATTTCGTCAGGAAGGCAATCGTACTCGCTCAAACTTGGGCGCTGGAAACGGGAACTCGTTGATAATTCAAGATGGGCGTTCGCGCTCCCGAAATGGTCACGAGTCCCGCTTGCCAGTCGCCAAACACCAATAGACTCAAGCCACGATGAAAAGCAGCCGTGAACCCTAGAGATGCCTATCGGAAGGTCGAATAGAGTCGCAAGATTTACTCTTTAAGGTCACAGAATATGATTGCTGACTTGGGCACGTGAGAGATATCAATTCTTCCCCTCGGCTCCACATGTAGAGATATATTGAGACCGGGAATCCTGTATTTCAGATTTCCGTTTTTGTTTCCTAGAACAGCCGTCACAAACTGCCTTGCCTATCAGAAGGATGACGGCTGGTTAATCAGCGGGAGCAGCGCTCAGATGAGGAGTGCATGTTCGGGGCAGTTAAACGCCGAATTCAGCCCCTGTTTCAATCCATCAAAACTCCTCACGTGTGAAGCGCCAGATGGCGATGGTCACAAAGACAATAATCCACACAATAGTTGCCCAGATAGGTGTTGTTGTGGCAAGCGGTTGCCCAAGCATGGCATCGATGGCAAGACCTTGGAAACTCCCCGCGGGAATAATCATCCACGGCATCAAATAGGCGAACTGACCTACATAGCCCATCAAGAACATCGCGCTGAACAGGATTCCAATCGGAATGCCAATCACTGGCCCCCGGTCACTGAAGAGCGTGCCTAACATCAACGTCAGGGTAAGATAAAACAGCATGTGCAAAGCAATTAACGCCATACCGGCGACAAAAGGCCCTAGCGCCGGTGGGCTTCCACTATAGTTTGCAAGCTGCAGATAGGCGACCACACCTTGAACAACGACAATGATGACCAACAGTGCAAGTCCATTGGCGATCAGTTTGGAGAGGATAAAGGCCGGGCGTGAAGCAGGCTTGGACATGATCCATGCTGCTATCCCGCTTTTTTTCTCGTCAATGATAGCCCCCTGTGTGGCGATAACGACACCAATAGCTCCGAACATTCCTGCCATTACACCGAGTACAGTTCGGGCTTCAGCAAGTATCTGTTCTGGTGTCATCAAATTCATATGTTCCGCTTCAGACGCCGAAGACAGCATCGCAAGCAGAGTTCCATTTATCAGGACGAGCCATATCAGCAGATTGATCCACCAGCGACGGCTGCGCCACCACATCGCACTTTCACGCATGAAAAGATTCGCAAATCCCCTTCTCCAGCCGTGTTCGTTAACCAATTCAAATGTCGAATTAGTGGACATGTTGTTCTTCTCCTACCATATTCATAAAGACTTCTTCCAGATCGTACTTTTTGCGACCAAACTGGGTCACATTCAGACTTTGATTTTCCAGTAAGAGCCGCAGCAGATGTGCTTCAGCAGCATCCTCATCCGTGACGCTGATCTGCCAGCTCGTTGTGTTGCTGCCGTTGATCTGCGTGTTGATTGAGGATACCCACGGTTGGCTTGCTACACGGTTCTGTGCGCCGTTCACGTTTCCTTTGAAAGTGACATTGTAGACCACGCCCTCACTCCCGCTAAGCAGCGCTTCAATCGGCGCTTGGGCGATTAGTCGTCCGTGTTTCAGAATGGCAACCGTGTCGCTTACACGCTGGACATCGCTCAGAATATGCGTGGAATAAAAAATGGTGGTGTGTTTCCGCAGCCGCTCCATAACTTCCAGCACGTCATGACGCCCCATCGGGTCCAGTGCTGCCGCCGGTTCGTCCAGAATCAGCAGATCAGGGTAATTAATTTGCGCCTGCGCAATGCCAAGCCGCTGCCGTTCGCCACCCGAAAACCCTTTGATGGGGCGATCTGCTTTATCCACAAGCCCAACCAACTCCAGCGTATTGCTGATGCGTTCTTCGACAGCCGAATTAGGCCCGCGATAAAAAAAGCGGGCGATAAAGCGCAGTGTCTCGCGGGCGGTCATTCCCTCGTAGTAACGCGGGTCTTGTGCCAGATAGCCCACACGCTTGCGAATGTCGGTACTGTTTTTGACGACATCCATTCCGAATATGGATGCGCTGCCGCTGGAAGCACGTGCGAGTCCCAGCAGCAGTTTGATGGTGGTTGTCTTTCCTGCACCGTTCGGACCCAAAAAGCCAAAGATCGAGTTTTTCGGTACTTTCAGGTTTAGCGATTGCAGTGCGTTAACCCCTTTAAAGGTCTTTGTCAAATTTTGCGTGTCGATGACCAGTGTATGGTTGTCATTCATGGTAGATTGCCTCCCTACGTGCTTTTCTGATTCAAGTATTTGTGCGAACTCTCTATCATTTGTACTAATCCGCTTCTCCTTCCTCTGGATGTCCATCTTCAATCAGGTTGACTGAGACAAGCTGGATGCCCAAGTCGCGAAGACGGTTCAAAACACCGTGCAGTGCTGCCTGATCCGGCAGCGAACCTATTAGCAGGGTCTCACCGCTATCTTCATGGTGGATCGTCAGCCCGTTGAGCCAATCTGTCCAGCTTTCATCGATATGGTCTTTGATACGAATTTGGTAGTGTTTTCTCATGGCGTCTGCCTTCATATTGCTTCGGCTATCAACGAGGCCTGATGCGTCTCCGCAACCACTTTCAAGATGGCGTTGGATACGATATCCGCATATTTCTTTTCTGAAACCAGCGTGTAATGTGTTGCGCCTTCGACGGTAATGTGTTGGCTGCTGTCGGAAAGATTCGGTAGTTCATTCTGCAAAGCGGTTAACTCGTCGGCATAAACAGCCTGCTCAGTAACGCTGATCACCATCAGCGGCAGATTACCGAGCGGTCTGGCATGATTAACTTGTTCTCGTGAGATGTCGCGCCATGCGACCAGTCCGTCCGCACCCACTATCCACGGTTCGGGCTGTGCCAGATAGGCACGCATTTCGGCAGATTGCCGGAGTGGTAATCCTTCAATGTAGGATTTTTCCAGCCGGAAAAGTCGAATGACTCCGAAACGGGCGAGGAAAGCCGTTGCCCGATTGATGCGCTCTACAGTCTGACCGCCCCGCGAAGCCGGGATAGACATCCATTGGTCAGGATGCGAACCATCAACGAGCACTAAACCGGCCACTTCATCCGGGTACAGATCAGCAAACATGCGTACCACGAGGCCGCCGTAGGAATGTCCTGCCAGTACATAAGGCGCATGGCAGCCCGCATTGCGCAGCGCGGTATGCAGCTCACTAGCGCTTTTGGCGGCGTCTAAGGGCAGTGTGCCGGGGTCGCTCCAGCCTAGTCCGGCGCGATCATAGGCGATGACCTGCGTTTCTTTTGCCAGTTCTTGCTGCACCCAAACCCAATTGGCCGAATAGGAGGCCATGCCTGCTTCGAGAATGACGGTAGGGCCGTCCATGCTTTCGCCCATGAGGTTGAGATGCAGCCGCCGACCACCGATGTCCACCAGCTTGCCCGGTGGAGGAAATCGGCGTTTGTCGCGTTGAGTTGCGATGGTTTGATAGACAAACCCGGCTGCGGCTGCGCCGATAATGCTGATTAATACAATGGTTAGGACGTTCATGGTTTTCTCCCAGTGACCTGAACTTTTATGATCACTCTAAGCTGCAAAAGGGTTGATTGCGGATAGCCAAAAGGCGTATTCAGGAGGTTGATATTTGAGAGGCAATCCGCTCATATTCGTGTGGCAACGGTTAACCGGAATGTATTGCCTCAACGACATTCATAATTGCTTCAATGACAAGATCGGGCCGTTGGGCCTGAATGAAGTGATTCGATCCTTGTGCAACCACAACATGTGCATTTGGCATAAGCGAGGCGAACGCGAGCCGATCTTCGTAATAAATCTGTTCGTTCGGATTTGAGCCTAAATCTGGCGCGTGGATTAGTATGACAAGTGGCAGTGCGCTGCTCATAACTGGTAGTGCGGCGCCGTAGCGCAGGTTGGCAGGGTAGTAATTCATCTCTTCTCCCACCGACACGAAGTAGCGTGTCTGATTGGCAGCGGCGCTGTATGAAGGGAGCAATTCAGCAGGAAGGTCATGGCATATCGGCGACAGGCATCCTGCAAGACGAAAGATGCCAAGCAGATTGAGCAGACGCGCCGCAGCAATCTGCTTGAGTGACAACTCATTGGTAATGATCTCATCATCTGCAAGATTAGCCGTAAGATATTCGGCAGCCGGACGATCTACCATAACCATTCCAACAACGTCCTCAGGAAACTGATTTACGTAAGTCTGAGTATGAATTACCCCAATCGAATGCCCTACAAGAATATATGGGCCCTCGATATGGGCGTTTGCCAACAGCGTGTGTAAATCAGTGGCGACCTGCTGGCTGGTACGTACATGGGTTCCGTCCTCGCTCCAAGCGTAGCCCTGACGATCATAGGCGCAGACACGGGTACTTCTGGCGATTTTCGGCTGGACCAGCGACCAGTCGAGCGATGAACCACCCGTTCCAGCTTCTAGAATGACCGTTGGACTGCCTTCGCCTATGCAGTGGATGTGCAGCCGAAAATCGCCAATGTCTATCAGTTGTCCCGGTGGTGTATAGGCTTGTCTATCGCTCGCTTCAGCCATCTGCTGATAGACCATGCCTGACAACAGCAAAGCGACCAGACCAATGCTGAACCATTTCGCCACACGCAGTAAGGTGAACAGACAGCCGCGCTTAAGGGGCGTTACTTCCGTTTTGACTGTGCTTTCACTGGCTGAAGTCATCGTACTCATCATCCTTATCCTTTAAGCTGATCAGTTGTTGGTTCGATATCGTTACTGTAAGCGGCGGGAAGGTTGATTGTGGATAACCAAAAGGCGTATTCTGGGGGTTGATTGTTGGAGGTAGGAAGAAAATGGTCAGGATAAGAGAGCGGCCTATACCCTGACCATTTTTGTTTAACGCATTAGGAGTTTGGAAGCGGGATCTGTACCATTTTCGGATTTTCCCGTCTTACCGATGATGCAGCCCAACTCCACATGAGCAGAATGAGGGCGATTGCCGAAACAACAATACCGGTCAGCAGAAAACTACCCCCGACTTGCTGGACGACAGGGACGACCAGTTGCGCTATCGCTTCACGATAGGCGGTGCTGTGCTGCACGGCGAACCATCCGGAAGGTACAGAACTAATTGAGACAATCACCGCCGGTGATACCAGAATCAGTCCCGCCAACACCGCCAGCCCTCCCGGCACAAACAGCGCTGCACTGTACCACCGCAGCCGTCCGCGCATATCATCTCCACCCAAAATTGATCCCACGAAAGCGGCGCCCGCCGCAGTAACAATGATCAGCAAGATTGAGACATCGAGTACCGCGTGAACACCACTACCGAGCAGCCAAGCATAGTCGTACCAATTTGTACGAAGGTAACCCCTGTTACCAATGACAATCGTGTCCGGCGAGGCTTCAAGGGCAGCAGGCAGCGCAGCAGTTATTTGGTTTGCTGCCTCATCCACCGAGACCCCGGGCGCGATGCAGCGGGTCAACCTACCACCAACCGCAATTGACGACTGACCAATCTCACAATTCGGGAGCGCCGCCGCCAGCGCTGTGGCGAAGACTTTTCCCTTTTCGCCTACCAAATCAGCCTTAAGTGGTGAAATATCCAGCATCACTTGGAAGTTCTGCTCACGCCCTTCAATGAAGTCGAACACATCATTGACTACCTTCGTGGCCTGCGTCCGCAGATAATCTGGCGTTGCTACTTCGCGAAGGGCGATACTGAGTGCGTCCAGAGGAAGCTGTTCGACGGTAGTAAAGACTTTCTGATCAAATTGGGCAGATAAATCATCTGTCCACAACGTTTCGTAAAGCCGTTCATCGCCGACAAGTCGCTCATAAAAGCCCCGATCTAGTATCCATGGACGTATCGAAATCAACGTCATCGCTGCGAATGCCAGCGGCAAATAGATGACCAGTAAGATTGATACAGCAACTAATTTGCGCATCATTACATCTCCTCTTGTTTGAATTGAATAGCCTGCTATTCGGTTTTGACCACATAGGTGTTGGCGAGTTTGTCGTGCCAACCTTGGCGATTTTCGTCAATGAGCATCCACAACCAGCCGATGCACCAGACGAAATTGATGATCGTACCGATAAAACGAATCACTGCGTCAGCATCACTAATCGGGCTGCCGTCGGTTTTCATCACGCGGATTTTCATGAGCATCATGCCCAACGTCTGACCATTGTTGCGAGTCAGGAAAAACCATGTGTACGCCAGTCCAAAAATGAAACCGATGCTTAGTCCCGGATTGTGCGCGGCAAAAAATCCCGCCCCTTCGATAATGAAGAGGATTGCCCCATCAATCGACCAAGCTATAAAACGTGTCCCGATATCGGCCAGTTCGTAGTTTGCCTTTTCATATACCTGTGCTGTCATGCTTAATCCTCCTTTGGATTGCACCGACAATGGCGCTCGTTCAATAACTGAACTTTATGCGATTAAGCGGTTGAGATTGGGTAGCCGAAAGGCGTATTTCAGGGGTTGATTGTTGGAGGGCTGACACGTAATCAGCCCTCCTTTGTCGGCTAATTTTCCAGCGGTTCGCCTGTCTGCACAGCCTGAATGACTTCGAGGACGGCATCTGTCACCTGCTGGGCATACTGTTCACTGCCGAGGATCGAGCCGTGATCTGCGCCTTCGATCACCCGTGTGACACTGTTGGATGAAAACGTAGAAATGTTCGCACGGATAGCAGGTGCTTCTACGATCATTGAATCGGTACCCGTCCAGCTTTCCGACGCCCATAGGACTGCCATTGGAAGACTGCCTAGTGTCTCGGCAGCCGTAGCGGCCTTTAATATCGCCCAGTAATTGGTCTGAAACTCGGCGAAGTCCGAATCAACAACCTGATTTCGTGCATGAAGGGCTGTTATTTCGGCAGCAATATCCGCCGGGTATCCGGCGCGTTGGAATTGACCCGGATCAAGGAGGCGTGTCAAGCCAAGTCGTGTCAGCACGTCGAACAGCGTGTGCAGACCTGCTGACTGTCCGAGCCATGTATCAAAATCACTCTGACTGTCAAAATGATCGGGAATGAGAATCGCGCTATCGACAAGCACAATGCCCATAACATCATCAGGATATTGACTGGCGTAGATTCGCGTCAGGACAGCGCCCCAAGAATGCCCGGCCATCACATAGGGTGACTGAATCCCTGCTTGTGCAAGTAGGGTATGAAGTTCGCTGGTTATAGTGAGTGCATCATGTGATCCGCTGACGGGTTCGCTCCAACCGTAGCCGGGGCGGTCATAGGCGCAGACCTGTGTGTGCGCTGCCAGCTGGTTCTGGACACGATACCACCACAACGACTCCGCTGCACCACCCGCCTGCAAAATGACTGCCGGACTGCCTTCACCCATGCAGACCAAATGCATCTGGTGACCGTTCACCATATAAAGCTGACCGCGCGGCGAATATGCGCGTTTGTCCAATTCGACTGCGGCGGCCTGATAGATTACACCGAGCAGCAGAAGTGTCACCAGAACGATACCGAACCATTTCAAGGCACGTTTAGCGTAGAAAAGGCAGCCGCGTTTCTGAGCGTGCGCCCCGCCAATACTATCGGTTTGTGTGGAGACGGAAGGCGTCATGATTGATCTCCTTTGGATAAACTATCCTTAAACTGTGGATGGAACGGGTTCGCTAACCTTCTGGTCCAGCGGTTGCGACAGCCACATATGCCAACCGACCAAAACGAGAACTGCGGTTATCAGTGAATAACTGATTACTGCCAACCATTCCCCCTCTGGTATCAATGGCGCGACGAAAGTGAAGGAATTCAAGGAGATGTGCAGAACGGTAGAGACCACTACCTTATGTTTGCTTTTGATGAAAATCCACGTCAGGGCGAAGGTAATCGGCAAAATAGCGAGCCCGTCCCAGATCCCTGTTCTGCCCGGTACATAAAGAAAGACAAGTAAAAGGTGAATAACGCCCCACGGAACACCGATGATGAGGCTAGCTGCGAGGGGTGAATGGCGATCCAGTAAACGGCGCAGTGCGAAACCACGCCAGCCGATTTCTTCCAAGAGCGCCGCGTGCGGAACCACCAGCAGGCGGAAAACAACCGGTGCGCTGATCGTGATCACCGTAATCTTGCCCAAGAGCACCGCCAAAACGCTCACGCCAAAATTCATCAGGAAACCGATACCGATGGCGATAATGGCCCACTTAAGCGTGCCGCGCCAGCGGAAACACTCGCGCACAAAAGCCATCACACCCCGACGTCCGCCCATGATCGCCTCAAGTCCAATGGCGACGATTGTCGGAAACATGACCAAGATCAGTGCGATGATGGCGAAGGCCATTTCTCCTTCCACTGGCAAAAACAACGATGCGACGGATAGCCCCAGCGTGAGGACGATAAAGCTGGCGACGGGATTCTGCGTAATCATTGCCTTGAGATTCATGTTGTTTTCCCTTTCAAAGTTGTAATCGTTTGACACGGATACTCTACACGACAAAAGGGTTTAGGATGGACAGCCGAAAGGCGTATTCCGGGGGTTGATTGTTGGTGGGATGGTTGCCGACCACCCCATCGTTACGGTCTAGTTTGCGTGAACTTTGAGGGTCACTTCGGGATAATCCGGTGACGTGCTATCCAGAAGCGGTGACGATTTGTCTTTCAGGTACTGATCAAAGAAGGCAGCAATGTAAGCATTGATGATGTGATTGGCGCGCCCCGCGGGAATACTGCCAAAGGCGTCGGCAGGAGCCCCGAACGCTAATGCACTTGCTAGTGCGCTGCCAGTGGTGTAAGTGACGTGTTTAGAACCGTCTAGCACGAACAGGTAGCCCGGTGCGCCGTTTTCGTAAACGGTTTGTACCGTCATCTTGCCACGCGTGACGATAAACTCGGCATTGTCTACCGCTGCTCCGGCTTGAATCAGCATGTCCGTTGTCATCGAGGCTTGCTCATCCGAAAGCATCAACATGATCGGGCGATTGACGCCTTCCCATGCTGAATCGCCAACCAGTGTGCCGTCCATGTTGATTGCGGCGAGGAAACGTGGGTCGTCATGCAGCGCCTCGACCGCTGCGCCGCCGCCCATCGAATGACCGAAGACACCAACCCTCGATAGATCGAGGTGTCCTGATAGGAAGGGATCCTCGGACTCTAGGCGCTCCAACTCATCAAGGGTGAAGCGAATATCGCTGGCCCATACATCACTGATTGGGCTAACCACCGCAGCGAATTCGTCTTCATTCGTCGCTTTTGCGGTGATCTGGCTTAGCGCACGGCTGCCAAACTCAGCACTGGATCTGATGACGCGACCATCAGGGAAGATTGTTGCACCGGTACTGTAGGGATGCGAGAGTGCCACGACGATATAACCCTGACTGGCGACTTCCTCTAAAGTTGGCGTATAGACCAGTGGCATGAAGCCCATACCCGGCGAGAATATGAGCACTGGAAATGGTGCCGTGTTGCTGACAATACCAACGTTGGTATAGCTCTGCGAACGGATGGTATCCAGAATAAAACCGGGAAGCCGTAGAACATCCGCGGTCACTGTTTTCAGTGCACCCTCGGTAAACGGTGCAGGTGACGCGCCTTCGGGTACGTCTGCCGGGTAATAAATGGTGGCCATCAACTCGCGCAGGTCGTCTGGCGCTTCGCTGAAAATTTCGGGGCGAGACTCATCGAGCAAATGGTATTCGACTTTACCAACCGGATACTGGCCGGTGAGCGGAGGATAATTTACCAAGCCCCGAGACCAAGCGACGACTCCGAAGACAACCATGATGCCAACCGCGACGATCAGCGCAAATAGCCCACGCTTGATGTAAAAAAGCCAGCTACGCTTGCGATCAGTAGGTTCTGAACGTTTCATGTCTTGATTTGACGCTGAGATCGCACTCATCCTATTACCTTCCTTGTCTAAGTGTTATTCGTTACGGTCACTCTAAGCGGTAAAGGGGTTGATTGCGGATAGCCGAAAGGCGTATTGAGGTGGTTGATTATTGGAGGGGCATTTCGCCTTTCCCCTCCATCAAGATGCTAATGAGCTACAGGTTGATCGCTGCGGATAGACTCCAGCACATCGTGAACGGCTTGAGTGACCTGCGCCGCATAATCCATATTCCCGATGATCGAACCGTGATCTGAGCCATCAACAATGCGCGTGGCACTGTTGGAAGAAGAGACGGGTACAAGCGTCCAGATTGCTTCCAGTTTGGCGCGGTCTTCCGGTGCAGTCAGTTCAGGATGCCCCGCCCATAAAACCACCAGCGGCAGCGCCCCCGCGTCTCTGGCAGCATTTGCTTGCTGGCTCAGTTCCCACTGTGCGAGGCGCACTTCTGCGTCCCACGTATTGACAGCACTCAAGGTTGATTTGAAGGCTGTTAATTCGTCTACAATCAGCGCGGGATAGCCGTAGCCCCTAAATTCATTGCGGATGATGAAGCGCAGTGCACCGACTCTGCCTAAAGTCATCATGACACCATAAGCACTGGCATTGGTGTCCATATAATTTTGAAACTCAGCGTCCGTCCAGTTTAAGCCTATCGGAACCGCGGAGTCGACCAGCACCAACCCTTGCACTTCAGCGGGATACTCCCGGGCATAAATCGAATTGGTGACACCGCCCAGCGAATGACCGACCATGATGTAAGGGGGCGCTACACTGGCCGCTTTCAGCAGCGCGTGTAAATCATGAGCAATGGTCAGGCCATCACGCGGCCCGCCGACGGTTTCGCTCCAACCATTACCCGCCCGATCATACGAGCACACGCGGTTGGTACTTTCAAGTTGGTGCTGTACCCAGTACCACTCCGACGAAAAGCTGTAAGCGCCTGCCTCTAAGATGATCGTGGGACTGCCCGTGCCGGTGCAGTTGATGTGCATCAGGTGACCGTCAACGGTGACCATCTGGCCCGGTGGTAGATAGGTGGCTTTGTCACTCGCTTCGGCAACGGTTTGATAAGTCATGCCAACTACTGAGACGGCGACGAGCAGCAAGATTATGATTAGCAAACCGCGCTTGACATAGAATCCCGCACCTCGCTTGCGTCGAGCCGTTTGAGGCGATGGGCTTTGTGTGTTGGTCGTCGTAAGTTTGTCCATTTCTTTTTATATCCTTTATGTAACGGGACTTGCTTTACGTGCTCAGACGCCCGCACCGACATTTTAGGCTGCCTGCAGCACCCCGCCCACAGCATGTGACGATGATGAGCGCAGCAGAATAACAATCCCCACAATTCCCCAGCCCATCCATCCCGCTGCCAGCAAGCCGCCCAGCACGAAACCCAGCCCCCAGTCAGGAATGTAAACCAGTAGTGTTTCAAAGCGCAAACCGGCAAATTGTGGCAGTCCAACAAGGAAGATATAGGCGACTAGCAGGTTGAGGACTACAGGCAGAATGATGCGAACGAGTACTTGTCCCAAACCGTGCGGACGGCTCTCAAGATTGCGGTTCCAGCGGCGCAGCCGGAACGCTCCCCGTATCAAAGTCACGAGCTGTATTGCGACAATCAAAAATGTTAACCAGAATAGGATCCGGGTAAATGGAACATTATCCTGAACCGGCTGGTTGACTAACATACCCATCACTTTCCACGTCATGGACTCAATCGGCTGCGTCATTAATAACAGATGGTCTGCGTTCGTGAGGATGACCACACCCCAACCGTTATCAGACGATACCGCCATATGGCTGTGGAAACTCCCGCTGCTGCCGCTGTGATCGTTGCCCGATATTTCATACGGCACATCCGTCGTCCAACCCAGTGCATAGTTACTGTGTTCGTCGCGCGGGATATAGGTTGGTGCTTGCCAGAGCTGCGCAATGCTGTCCGGCGAAAGCAACACGTTTGCACCGTACTTCCCTTTATTCAGGTAGGGGATCAAATAATGCGAAATATCCTCTGCTGTCGAGATGATTCCACCAGCAGCTTCGATTGCGTAAGGGAAAGGCAAATCAACCGGAAATGGTTGGTCAAAACGCATTTGATAACCCGTCGCCATCCCGTGTTGGCGTGCTTCTTGTTCCGATAAAAACGTATTGGTCATAGCAAGTGGCGTGAAGATATTTTCGTTGAGATACTGTTCGTAAGATATGCCGCTGACTGCCTCGACAACCAGTCCAAGAATGGCATAGTTAGCGTTGCTATATTCCGGTACTTCCCCGACTGGATGGGATAATTTCACATCACTCAACCCGCGAACATAGGTCTCAGGGCTGAGCACACGGGGATTGTCAACAGGCAGAAATCGAACCCCCGTGAGGCGCGAAATCCCGCTGGTATGATTCAATAGATGGCGTAAGGTGATACGTGTAGAAGCGTCATCATCCGCCAGCCTGAACCACGGCAGGTAGCGTCGAACGGGCGCATCCAGTTCCACCTGTCCCGCTTCTACTAACTGCATGATCGCCACCGCCGTGAATGACTTGGTCAGTGAGGCCACCATGAAGGGTGTCTGCGGAGTGACAGGACGTCCCGATGGATCGGCAATGCCAAAACTTTGCAGGTGAACAACGTTGTCACCGTGAACGATTCCTAGTTCGAGACCCGGCAGATTGGCGCTTTTCATACTGGATTCCACAAACGCATCAATGGCTGCAAAATCCGGCGTACTGGACTGTGCAATTGTCACGGGCAGACCAGCGACAAAGACGGCTGTCAGAAAAACTATCCCTACCATCACGCGAGCCGAAACCTTCCTAACATTCATGTGATATTCTCCTGATCGATTGTGAATGAACGGTTTAGAAACCACCTGCCAGCAGAATGACGATATAGACCGTGAAATCAGACACGAAGTGCATAAACAGCGGCCATGCAAAACCGCGTGTTTCGACCATGCTCTTGGCAAATACCCAACCGCCGATAGTGGTCAGAATCACGCCGGTGACTCCCGATGGCACACCGAAGTAATGCCCCATGCCAAACCACGAAGCCACGAGAATCAGAGACGCCCCTTTGCTAAACAGCGGCAGCACTTGGGGAAGCAGCGCCGAACGGTATAGAAACTCTTCGGCAAAAGCGTTCATCACAGCGCATAATGCGGCGAACAACACCAAGCCAACCGACAAATTGCTCAGTGATGGTTTCATAGCAGGAACCATGAAGACCAGCAAAATCGTGACGATAATGAAGGCGTAGCGGATGCTGAATCCCGGCCATTTCTCCGTTCGGCGCGGAACGCCATATTTTTCCGGCTCGGCGGTGGCTGTGAGACTGCCCGGTGTTAGGAAAAAATCCTGCCGCTTCAACCCCATCGCCAGCAGCACCAGCAGCATGACGAGGGACGCCCCGATGCGCATCAACCGTTCCCCAAAGAATGCAAGGTTCGGATTGCCGCCGAATAGCTGCGAATAGAGCGGGCTGTGGGGCACGAACGTCCCGAAAAACCAGCCTTCAACGCCATAAATCACGAGAAAAATCAGCGCGAAGCCCCTCAGTGGTCGGATAGAAGGCCACACAAAACTCAATGCCACCAGAATCCCTAAAAGACCAACACGTACTGGCAGCATCCACGAGGTATCCATGTGCATGAAAGCGCGTAGAACGATCTCAGGAATGGTTAACGCCAACACAATGGCCCATGCCGTGACGAGTAAAGAGCGATTTCCACTGACTGCTTGAGATGAACTGACCGAGACAGCGATAGTTGGACGCATAATGACTCCCTCCATTTCATATCGAGACGATTGATATGGTCACTTTATGTTGCAAAGGGGTTGATCGCGATTAGCCAAAAGGCGTATTCAGGGGGTTGATACTTTTAGTTGCGGTGTATCACAGCTGTTGTTACACTAAACTGCTTTATAGAATCGGGATAATTTCATGGTCGTATCAGCGGCGGACATTTTACGAACGAAGCTGACACCTCCACCTGTCCGCGCTGACCTTGTCCTTCGTCCCCGTCTTACTCAACTGTTCAGCGCCAGTTTAGAACATCCGCTTACGCTTATCTGTGCGCCTGCCGGATACGGTAAAACCACATTGTTGGGCGAGTGGATCGTTTCTGACGCAGGGAGAGCGATTCCTGTTGCATGGCTGTCGCTGGACGAGGATGACAACGATCCAGTTCGTTTTCTGACTTATTTGATATCGGCTGTGGCCAGTGTCAACGATATAGATCTTGTCGAAATGCTTTCCCTGCTTCGGTCTCCTCAGCCACTGCCACCAAAGGCTGTACTCACAGCGCTCATAAGCCGCTTGGAAGATTTTCCTCAGCATTTCATTCTTGTGCTGGATGACTATCACCTTATCGCCGCAGCACCCATTCACGAAGCATTGACATTTTTGCTTGATCATCTTCCTGCCCGGATGCGTCTTATCATGACTAGTCGGGAAGATCCACTATTACCGCTGGCGCGTCTTCGAGGGCGTGGGCAACTTGCGGAAATTCGTGCTGATGATCTGCGCTTTACGCCGGATGAAGCCAAGCAATTTTTAGAGCAGATGCTGGGCGTTGAATTAAGTATTGAGCAAATCAACAACTTGGATGTGCGAACTGAAGGCTGGATAGCCGGGCTGCAAATGGCGGCGCTGGCGATGAAAGGGCGCGAAGATGTTGGAGGATTCATTTCGGCCTTCACGGGTAGTCACCGCTTCATACTCGATTATTTGACCGAAGAAGTATTGAGCAGACAGTCCGAACAAATTCAGAATTTCTTATTGGAAACATCAATACTGAAGCGTATGAGTGGAGCACTCTGTGATGCGCTAACTGGCAGAATGGATGGACAAGTGGTATTGGAACAGATCGAACGAAATAATCTGTTCTTAATTCCACTTGATCAGGATCGTCACTGGTTCCGTTATCACCATCTGTTTGGTGACATACTGTATCGGCATTTGCAGCGCACAAAGCCTAATTTAGTTTTAGAACTGCATCGCCGTGCCAGTACGTGGTTTGAAGAACACGGCTGGCTAGGTGAAGCTGTCGGATATGCGCTTGCTGGAAAAGACAATGAACTGGCAGTTCGTCTCGTTGAGCATTACGGTGAACGTTTGCGATTGATAGGGGAAGTCGATACTGTCTTGCGCTGGTTGGCCGCCCTTCCCGATGAGGCTCGTCGTTCACGTCCAAAACTTGAGTTGAACTATGCTTTCTTACTTGCCAGAAATAGCGCGACTGTAGAAGCAGAGCAACGTGTCGAATGGGTAGAACAGAAACTGCTAAAGGAAAAAGGCAGCGCAAATGAACCTGAACGAAAAGCGCTCTTAGGGCAAGCGGCAGTTGTTCGTGCCACGTTGTCGCTTATCGCAGCATACGAAGGCGATAAAACGATCAGTGCAGGGCGTCATGCGCTTGATCTTCTGCCAGACTCAGATCTCCACTGGCGCAGTTGGGTCAACATGATTCTTGGTATTACTTATCTAGAGTCAAAGGGAAACACAACTGAGGCAAAACGCTGGCTAGATGAGGCCGCCCGAATGGGAGAAAAAATCGGCGATGTTTTTATTCAAATGATTTCAATCTTCCATCTCACAAGGATCGATATTGTTCAAGGAACGCTTCAGCAGGCTGAAAATAGGTGTAACACATTGCTGCGACTTGCTCACGAGCCTGTCTGGAAAGGTCAGCCGGCCGCCGGCTATGCACGACTGAATCGGGCATGGATACGTTTTGAGCGAAACGAGTTGGAAGCGGCACATGAAGATGTCGTTGCAGCGCACAACATCATGGAAGCCTATGGACTTACGACCATGTCGCTTGCCGGCGACGTTCTTCTAGCGTGGATAAATCATATACAGGGTCACCAAGCCGAAGCCCACGAGTTGATGCAGAACGCGAATGAGACGATTCGTCGAAAAAAACTGACACTGGTATTTGTATCCGCCTCAGCTTGGCAGGCGTGGTTGTCACTAAAGCAAGGTGATCTTCTATACCCGATCCAATGGTCTCGGAGTATAGAAGAAACTATAAAAGGCAGTCTTGACCCTGCATTGGAATTTGAACACATAACGCTCGCTCGTGTCCTTATAGCTCAGGGGCGTTTAGACGAAGCACAAGAATTGCTAATGAGCTTGTACTTAACGGCAAACAACAACGGACGGTTGGGAAGGGTTATTGCAATCTGCATCCTTCAAGCGCTTGCCACGTCCATGCAAGGAAACATTGATCATGCAATTGATCAATTAATGTATGCACTCTCTCTAGCTGAACCAGAGGGCTATGCTCGTACTTTCTTAGACGAGGGTCCATTGATGTTAGCGCTGCTGCGCGAAACAAAAACCCGCGGTATCGCGGTGGATTATGTGACGAAACTGCTTGCTGCATCTGACTATGCGGCAGCAGCAGAAAGCAATACTTCTCAACATCCAAGTGCTGGTGAATTGGAATCGCTGAGTGAACGCGAGTTAGAAGTATTACAGCTTATCGCCGAAGGAGCATCTAATCGTGAAATAGCCAATATGTTGGTGATTAGCATCGGCACCGTCAAGAAGCACCTGAACAACATTTTTCTCAAACTTGATTCTCACAGTCGCACTGAGGCCGTTGCCACTGCTCGCAAGCACAACATTCTGTAGAATGTAGTATTCAAAAAGTGTCCTTGGAGTAATAAAGGGGTTGTTAGTGGCTAAATTGAATAGGGCTGGTAATACCGCATGGCAGTCCTAGAAACAGACATCCTACAAACGAAACTGTCCCCTCCCTTCGTTCGCAGCGATCTTGTTCTGCGTGCCCGCCTTACACAGCGGTTCAGCGCCAGTTTAGAACGCCCATTTATGCTGATCTGTGCACCTGCTGGGTATGGCAAAACCACCTTATTGGGCGAGTGGCTTTCTGCTGATGGAGCAAGCACTGCGCCTGTCGCTTGGCTGTCGCTGGATGAAGATGACAATGACCCCATCCGCTTTCTGATCTACTTGGTTTCCGCGCTCACCAAGATCGGCCACTCAGGCATGGACGAGGTACTGTCTCTGCTGCGTTCGCCACAGCCACCGCCAGCCAAGGTCGTGCTGACCGGACTCATCAGTCGCTTGGAAGCCTATCCCGGTCAGTTTGTGCTGGTGTTGGACGACTATCACCTCATTACCGCTGTGCCCATTCATGAAGCGATGACCTTTCTGCTAGACCATCTTCCTACACAGATGCATTTGGTAATCATCAGTCGTGAAGACCCACCGTTCCCGCTGGCTCGTTTACGCGGTCGCGGACAAGTCTCCGAAATTCGTGCGGATGAATTGCGCTTCACACTGGATGAAGCCGGACGATTTCTGTCGCAGATGTTGGGCATTGAGTTAAGTGTCGATCAATTACACGATTTGGACACACGGACGGAGGGCTGGGTCGCAGGGCTCCAGATGGCGGCGCTGGCGATGAAAGGGCGCGAAGATGTCGGCAGATTCATCGCAGCATTTACGGGCAGCCACCGCTTTATCCTCGATTATCTAATGGAAGAAGTGCTGAACCGCCAGTCAGCTGATATTCAGGAATTTCTGCTGCACTCGTCCGTGCTGGATCGTTTGAGCGGTTCGCTATGCGATAGGGTAACAGGGCGTAGCGACAGCCAGTTCATACTGGAGCAGATTGAGCATGGCAATCTGTTCTTGATTGCCTTGGATGACGAGCGTCACTGGTATCGCTATCACCACCTGTTTGGCGAGATGTTGCAGCGTCACCTACAGCTGGTCAATGGGAACATTGTGCCGGAACTGCACAACCTCGCCAGTGAGTGGTTTGAGCAGAATGGGTGGTACAGCGAGGCGATAGAGCATGCCCTCACGGGACATAATGAACGCAGGGCGGTGCAGTTGATTGCCCAATATGGCGCACAAGTACGTATGCGCGGTGAACTGGCCACCGTCCTGCGTTGGCTGAAATCGCTACCCGACGCAGTTCTCCGGTTGTTCCCGGAACTTGAGTTAGATTACGCATTCATGCTGACCATGACCGACTCTGACACAGAAGCGGAAAAACACGTATTGGAAGTTGAGCAAGCGCTTCTTAATCAGAATTTGGTTGAAGATGAAGCCAAGCGGACAACTCTACTGGGACGTGCAGCTGCTATTCGCACCACGTTGTCTCTCTTACTGGGTTACGAAGGTGATATAACCATTGCTACAGGTAGAAAGGCGCATAACCTATTACCCGAAAGCGATGTGTTTTGGCGTGCGTGGGTCTATTTCAATATGGGAGTCGCTTACTACATTTCAAAGGGCGAAGTACGTAACGCTGAACATTGCCTTCAAGAGGCGATTCACTTGTGCGAACACTTGAATGACACCTTTACGATAATGGTCTCGCTTTCCCAATTGTCAAGAATGTATATCATTTGTGGACGCCTGCGACAGGCCGATGCAGTTATTGATCAGTTGTTACAAACGAAGATGGCACCAAGAGCGTGGGGGCAGGCATGGTTTGACCGCAGTCAAATACGTTATGAGCGAAATGATATTGCGGGCGCCCTTGAAGATGTAATAGAGGCTCGTCGCATTTTCGCAGGCTATGAATTAAAACGGTTTTCCATTGATGGATGTGCGAAAATGGCGCGTCTCAAATGGGCGATGGGAGATGAAGTCGAAGCCAATAAACTAATGAAGCAGGCTGTCGAGATAGCCCGTGCATCGAACTTGACATTGACTCTTGTCGATGAAGATGTATGGCAGGCATGGTTGTGGCTTAAGACCGGTAATCTTTCATTAGCAGTCAAATGGGCCGAGGCTATTGAACCGACTACGCGCGAACACCTCAATCCTGCCATGGAGTTCAAGCATATAATGCTCGCTCGGGTCTGGTTCGCAAAGGGCCGTTATGAAGAAGCCGAAGAGCTTCTGGGGCGTCTGATGCTGTCAGCTGATGGCGCCGGACGCATGGGACGGATCATTGAAATTTGTATACTTCAGGCCTTGACGTTCAGTTTGCGCGGCAATCTTGACAGGGCGTTGGAAAAACTTGCACGCGCCCTAACTTTGGGTGAACCTGAGGGCTACGTGCGCACATTCGTAGATGAAGGACCTCCAATGATCGCGCTGTTGCAGGATGCACAGAAGCGTGGCATTGCGGTGGAGTACGTCACACGACTGCTGGCGGCCTTTGACTGGAAGTTGCCAGTCGAAAGCGTGCTTGATGACCACGGCATCAGGAGTGAAATCGAGCCACTCACCGACCGCGAACTTGATGTGCTGCGCTTAATCACCGATGGGGCATCTAACCGCGAGATCGCTGATGCTCTGTTCATCAGTATCGGTACCGTCAAGAAACACTTGAACAATATTTTCCTCAAACTTGATGTCCATAGCCGCACACAACTGATTGCTAGTGCAAGGAAATACAATCTTCTGTAGCCTGCGGCAGAATTCGAACAATCTAAACATTGAATATCCAGCTCTGACTCAACGGAAACCACTAAATTTTACTCATACCCCGACCAAATCCATATCGCTAGGTACGTACAAAGTGTTCAAAACCGTCTTTGTACTATGTTTATTCTGCTTGGGATATAGAAGTTTCAACGGTACTTTCCGCAGCGAATGTTTGGATCGCTGGCTCTTTGCTGATGGTCAGCAGGCTCAAACCGTTATTGAACAGTGGCGTCTGGAGTACAATCATCATCGTCCGCACAGCAGCTTAGGTTATCTGCCTCCCGCAGTATCCCCATCAATTCATCCATTATCTGCAAGCCCTCAAAGTGCTTAAAAGGGTCAGCGTTGCCTTCCACTTCTCAGCAATCATTATGAGTTTGAGAAAATGGATCGGTACCAATCACATGTGTTTTATAGCGTGAGATGCATGTCACTCAACGCGCAGGTACAATACGGTGACACCATAAGCATCAAACCATGAGGCTAAGGTATTATGCATCTGCCGCAAAGCGACATCCAGCTTGTCGGACGATCTCGCGAAATGAATGATTTACACACGCTGCTCAAGCGAACCGCACAGGTGCAGGGACACGTTGTCTTGTTAAGCGGCGAAGCGGGGATCGGGAAAACGCAGCTGCTCACGTCGTTGACCGGCCTTGCAAAGCAATACAAATTTGAAGTTGTACGCGGCGAATGTAATGAGCTGGATCAAGATTTCCCTTATGCGCCAATCATTGATGGACTCCGCACCCATTTTTCGGGAATCACCGCAGAGGAATTGCAGCGTATCATCGGACCATTTCAATCAGAAATTCTCCGTTTGTTTCCGGAACTGTCACTTCAATTTGACATCCTCACGCATCCCGGTTGGCTCGATCCCGAAGCAGAGAAACGCCGTCTTTTTGAGGTATTGGTACAGATCTACCAGCGGATTGCGACATCCGGGCTGCTGCTGATTTTTGAGGACATTCACTGGTCTGATGACACCAGTTTGGAGTTCTTGCGGATCCTGACGCGGCGCGTCAGCAAGCTGCCCATCATGGTCGCCCTCAGCAGCCGGAATGTGCCACCGGAAAGCGAGGTTGCGAAACTACAATCCTATCTCGACCGGTCAGAGAATGCCCAGACCACCACGCTGCACTTACTGACTGAAGTCGAGACAGAGTCTCTGCTCAAAACCGTCTTGAAGACGACTGAAGCAATCCACCCTTCCCTCTTTCAGCGGCTCTACAGCCTGACGCAGGGCAATCCACTCTATGCGCAGCAGATCGTTCACATGCTGCAGCAGAACCGGCAAATTAATCTGGTGAACGGTGTCTGGATTGTGACGGATGTCAACAGTGAAGTTGAAATCCCGCAATCCATCAGGCAGACCATTCAGCAGCAGTTAGCCATGCTAACTGATGAAGACGTGCGATTGTTGCAGGTGGCGGGGGTTGCCGGACGGGAGTTCAGCCTCACACTTTTGCAAACGCTGCTGCACTTCGACGATGCCCTGTTGCTCAAGTTGATCAAGAAATTGACCAAACTACATTTTTTCAACGAAATCTCGCGGGATCGTTTCGCCTTCCGCCATGCGGTCATACGGCAGGTGATATACGACAGCCTGCTCATCCGCGAACGCCAGTCCATCCATCAAGCGATTCTGCGTTATCTCCAAAACTTGTACGAACCCGTGAGTCTGGTGGATTTATCGCATCACGCTTACAACGCTGAAGACTGGGAGGCGGCATTTAATTACGGATTTCAGGCGGGGCAACATGCTTTGGCGCTGCATTCCTCACAAGCGGCGGTTGAGCAGTTTACGCACGCGATACAGGCTGCCAGTCGTCTAGGGAAACGTGATATTGCGAAACTGTCTATGTTGAGGGGCGACGCCTTCAGCAACCTGAGCCGGTTTCAAGCCGCACATGCGGATTATGAGACGGCTTTACAAATCGCAGAAGCAGCGGGTGACCGCATATCGGCGTGGCAAGCCATGATTGCGCTGGCAAAACTCTGGACAGCGCAGGATTATCGACGGGTGAAAGACTATTGTGAACGTGCTCTGGTGTTAGCGCGCGAGATGGATGATGTGGCAAGCATTGCCCACAGCCTAAATCGGCTTGGGAACTGGCACTTGAATGACGGTCAGGTTGATTTAGCTCTACAACACTACGAGGACGCGCTCACGATTTTTGATGGCAGCAGTGATCTGGCGGGCAAGGCTGAAACCTTCGGCCTGATCGGCATGGCGGCCAATGCCAATTTCTACTTCAGTAAATCGGCTGACTATTATCGTCGTGCTATCGAACTTTACCGTCATCTTGATAATCGCCAAGCGCTGGCTTGGACACTGGCAAATATGGGACTGATAACGTCTGACGCGGAGATGATCCATGAGTCCATCGACATTGCCCGCGAAATCGGTTTCTACAGCGCTGAAGCCTATGGCTGCATCTGTGTAGGCAATATCTATTCGTATCGCGGTGACTACAGTTCGGCGCTTGCCTATGTGGATCGAGCCGTCGATCTGGCGCAATCGATTAACCACACAGAGTGGCTGGCTGCTGCCCATCTGCGATTGGGACTAATCTATCGTGATCTGTTTGATCTGGATAAGGCGACAGAACATGCCGTGACAGGTACCGCGCTGGCGAAACAGTCAGGGTCGCATTGGTTCATTGCACGTGCGATCGGCTTGAATGTTAGCATTTTAGTTGCAAACAATCAGTTCGCCGAAGCCGAAGCGTTGCTCGCGGAGTATCACGCGCCCCCCAAGCCGATCCTCCAGCAGTTCGAGATTACGTTGGCTCGTGCAGAACTTGCTAGAGCACGGGCGCAGCCTGAAAAGATCCTCGAAATTGCCGAAGCGATGGCGAATGTTTCCCATGACACCGAAGAGGACTTACCTTTAGTTCCCTACTTCACCTTTTATAGGCTGTTGATTGCTGAAGCATATTTGCGTCTTGATGAGCAAGAACAAGCATTCATCACGCTTGAAATCGCCAAACGCGACTGTGAGCACTTCCATCTGCTGTCACTGCTTTGGCAAATCGATGCGATGTTAGCGAAGATATATTCTCAGGATCATGAAACCACCGCACATGAGTACTATCAATCCGCGCAGGATACGATTAATCAAATTGCACAGACCGTGCCGGAAGACCTGCGGACGAATTTTCTAAAACATACCTTGGCCGCAATTCCAGCAAGCAACATGCTTGGTGTGACAAAAGTCGAAGACCACGATTTAACCCGACGTGAAACGGAAATCGTCCATGAAATTGCGCTTGGGAAAAACAATCAGCAAATCGCAGGTGACTTACACATTACCATCAAGACAGTCGAAGCCCACATTACCCGAATTCTCTCGAAGCTTGATATGACCTCGCGTACGCAGATCGCATTATGGGCCGTTGATAAGGATCTCTGACGTTCCACCACTGACATTAGGGTAAACCCTATATTTTGCATACCGGGCATTTTGTGGGGTTAGCTCTGACGACACCACTCCTGAATGAGTCTATCCTCAAGACATCATCTTATTCATATAGGAGTGCAAAATGAATACCACCAAAGAAGGTCAGATTATCGGTGTGATGAATGAGTTTCTAAACGTCTGGGCGTCCCGCGATATGGATACGATCATGTCCTACTGGTCGCCCAATGTGACGCTGTACGGAACGGGAATGGACGAAAAACGCGTCGGCAAGGACGAGGTTCAATTCCAGATCGAACGTGACTTCGCCCAATCGGAAGAGTTCTCATGCACGCTGGACTGGAATCAGGTTGGCACGAACGGTAATGTGGCATGGATTGCGTCTGATGTCACAGTCATGGTCAAGGTGCCCGGTGCGCAAGAAATGTCATTCCCGGCGCGCCTGAGTACCGTCATGCAAAACTACGATGGGCGCTGGTTGTTCGAGCATTTTCATCTGTCGGTCGCAGCCGCAGGACAGGATGAGGGCGACTCATTCTAAGCCAAATCGAAATTGACGCCACGTTGAATCAGCAAGTAATTTCAATCGTATGCTGTTGTATACAAATGTGATGCTGCTGGTTCACGCCATTGTCCGGTTTCAAGTCATAGTGAGAGGCACAAAACATGATGATCTACCAGACCCAAGAACTCAGCAAGCATGAGATCGCCACCGTCGTGGAAACAGCAGAGCAGACGATGTGGACGGTTTCGTGGAATAGTACACCCCCCGAAATGCAGCAGGCGTTAAGTATGCACTTCGCTTCGGTTGGCGGCGCATCCGCAACCGTCATCGAGAAGTTTCCGATCCCGTTCTTCAACCGGGTCATCGGTCTCGGCATCCATCAACCCGCCACAGAAGCCTTAGTAGATGAACTCATTTCGATCTATCAGCAGTATGACGTACCGTGGGAAATCTCGCTAAGTCCCCTCGCGCTGCCGTCCGACACAGCCGAGTGGTTAACGGCACGGGGTTTCAAACACACGTCCAATCTCGCCAAGATGATTCGCGGCAATGAGCCGCCACCGATAATTGCAACCGATCTGCGAATCGAGCGGGTTGGAGCGCATAATGCGTCGGTGTTTGCTGAAATCAACCAACGCGCTTTCGAGATGCCCGATTGGTACCCTGTAATGGTGCAGCACTTACTCAAACAGGACAACGTCTATGGCTATATCGCCTACGATGGCGATTCGCCAGCAGGGTCTGGTCTCCTGATGGTTTCTGGCGATGTCGGTGGACTTTTCAGCGGGGCGACACTTCCGGAATATCGGCGGCGTGGGGCGCAGAGGGCAATAATGACCCAGCGCGTCCGTGATGGGCTTGATCTCGGCTGTCGCTGGTTCAGCACCGAAACAGGCGAAGAGTCACCGCAAAACCCCAACCCATCGTATCACAACATGCTGCGTACAGGCTTTGAACTCGCCTATCTACGCCCGAATTATACCTATCAACCCGCGAACTAATCGTTGTCAGATTCAGAATGAAGCAAGCAAGAGGGCAAACGGTCATGGAAAAGAACGGCTCTATTCTGGAAAACCTCAACTCGTATTCCGATGCCTATGCCGTCATAGCGCCGCTCATTTTCCATACCCAACTCTTGGGCTTGCTTCAAGGCGCGTATGCCACGGGCATCCTGAATGCCGCCTTGAATCCCACTTCTGTGGAAGCAATGGCAGTCGAGACAGGGATGAGTATGGCTCGTACTCAGGATATGTGCCGGGCACTGGATGCCTATGGCATTTTCATCAAAGCGAACGAGGGTTACCGCTTAGATGAGCAGTGGGCCTTACTCGTGACCTCCGATTTGATCAGAACGTTTCAGGTGACAGTCAGTGACGCATTTGCCAAAGCACGGATGTTTTCACACCCCGGCGCCAGTTATGGGCAGTTGTCCTCAGAAGAGCGGCTCGCGCTGGCTAAAGGAGTGACCTTTAATCCGTTTTCGTCCAGCACGCCTGATTTCTACGAAATGCTGTTTCAGGATATGCTGCCCGAAGTTGTAGACAGGCTAACCCATCAGGAAATCCACTATCTTGAACTGGGTTGTGGCGTAGGCGGTGGTCTTAATGGCCTGTTACGCACCTATCCGCGGGTAACGGCTGTGGCGGTCGATCTTGCCGGAGATGTGCTTGCCGAAGCACAGGCGACCGCTGAAACACTCGGGCACAGGGATCGTGTGACGTTCATCCATGCTGATGCGCGCAGCTTTGATGCCCGTGATGCCTTCGATCTGGTCTATTGGAGCCAATTCTTCTTTCCTCAAGCCGGTCGTGCTGAAGTGCTTCAGGTGGCATATGCGGCACTGAAACCGTCCGGTTACCTGATCGCCCCCCTGCTCACAGACCCAATAGCCGAAGATCATATTCACACCGCCGAAGGCAGACAATATGCCATGTCCCAATTGATGTATGGTGGTTGGGAAATTCCGAGATTGAGCGCAGACAAGGTCAAAGCAGAGATTGAAGCAGCCGGTTTCATCAATGTGCAAGTCAGGAAGCGGCCGTTCTTGAGATTGATAGTCGCGCAGCGTCCGAACATAGCCTAGATGTCAATCGTAGCTTTATGACCATCTTAACGAGATACTTCCAGCTCGGGAATCCACGGTTCAAAATTGGTTCGCTATTCTCCGGTTGATAATATTCATGGAGCGCGCCGAATCGTTCTAAATCGCATCCAAAAAGAGTAATTGTCTTTTAAGCCAACGAACGCGCATCCGCATCCAAGCCATATTTCACGAGACCTCAACAAGTCATATAGTTAATAATTCCCAAATAGAGCCCAACCAAAATGAAGCATCCTCAATCAAAAAGGTTGGGATGAACAAACCATTCGGTCGCTAACTGCCCGAATCTACGGCAAAGTGTAAGGACAATCGGCTCGAAAGGCCTTAGAAGATGTTCCCGTTAAACGGCTGATAATTGCCGGTGGTGATACTTCCAGCTTCGTCGCAAGAGAGTTGAAAATCGATGCCGTTGAAATGATTGCACCACTCGTTACAGGCGCACCCATATGTCGGGCATAGGCCTCAGGATCGCCAGTTGACGGCATTCAAGTCAACATAAAAGGCGGACAAGTGGGTGATCAAAACTATTTTGGGGTATTACAAAACGGAACAGCGATATGAAAGAAACACCCGACAAAATTTGTTCGGTGCAGACGAATCGATAAACTCCTACTTGGATATCCTATTGATTCATCAGACGAAGTGCGGTCAGGTGGTCAGTAATCAGGACATTGATCCAACGGCCTGCAATCGCCCCACGGATGGCATTTATTTTACGTGCTCCACCAGCAATCCCGACCGAGCGTCGAGCGAGCCGGAGCTGTTCCAAGTGCATACTGATAACCCGCTCATTAAGCGGCGTGAGAACCGGTTCGCCATTCACATCGTAAAAACGCAGGCAGATATCCCCGACTGCACCGCGCTCATTGAGCATGGTGAGTTCGTCTTTTGTGAACACGTTACCGCTGCTCATCAGCAGCCGCGATGGTTCTACGCAGCCGATGCCAACCAATGCCAAAGTGATCTGGTCAAACAATTCAATCGCATGATGCACAAACGGATTAATCATCAGTTCGTCGTGCATCTGGATCGAACTGGCGACGCCGGGAGCAGGCAGATAGATGGCTTCCCCATGTACCAGCGCCGCAAACTGCTCGGTAATTCGCGAGGCGTAAATCTTAGCGGAGGGATTTCCTACACCTCCGAGAACCTGAACGACTTTTGCATTGGAAGCCTTCGCCAGAGGATGCATGGAATTGACCATCGCCAGCAGCGAAGAACTCCACGAAGACAAACCAACCACTTCATCTGATCCGAGCGTCGTTTCAACATAATAGGCTGCCGCACTGCCGATATGGTCAAATATGGCCTCATCACTCTCATCATCACAATGAACGACAATCGCTGCTTTCAGACCATAACGCTCGCACAAATCACTTTCGAGCTGTGTATAGACTCCTGTCGGCATATTCACTGTGATGCGAACAACATCTTCTTTTTCTGCCCGTTTGAGGGCACGGGAAACCGTTGCCTGTGAAATATCAAGCTGCGCCGCAATATCAGACTGTTTCTGATGCTGCATGTAATACAGATAAGCTACCTTACTGATCAGCCGTAATTCTTCGGTCAGATTATTCTTGATGTGTTTTGGCATGAATGTTAATACTGCATGGCATATATATCGGGCAAAAAATAACGCGCACGTTCTCGATTGTCAATATACCATATCATCATCATCATGAAAATTTCACCGCTTACGAATTCGTACCGCCTGAAACGGTTTTCCGGGTAGAATAAGCTCATAGCGCGGCGGTTCAGGGTTCGCTCCGGTGATGGCCTTGAACGGTTTCATGATACGACGTGTTCCCGGCCTAATGGTCATCTCCCAAGTGTCGATGATGTCAATTTCGTAGTCTGGGCTATCCGGCAAGCCTTCGATCCACGAAAGCGGCTGATGTTCCCCAAAGTAGATCAGACGGTAATCACCATTCTTGCCGCCCGATACCCGAGTCCAGACCCAAGAATCTTCCATGGGGGTTAATCCGCCGACGGGCCCTTCTTCCATTAGTTTCCTCAGGAATGCAACCCGCCGCCAGCTCTCACCGTGCAAGACGCCGCCTTTCGACCACCACAGAATATCTTGGGGATGCATATACGTTTCACCATGTCCGGCATATCCCCCGTTCGTAACCATAATCCAGATGCGGTGTACTTCTTCCCGTGCGCTAATATTCCCCCACGGAAAAACAATATCGCCCTCATACTCCAGTTCATCATTGATAATCGGCTTCTGGTAATCCCTGCGCCAGCGTTTGACCTGTTTGGTATCCCAGTTTTGAATGCACACATGGGTTACCCCAACTTTCGTATGGTCATAATTTTTCTCGGTGTCACCGTTGTGGATGGAACGCAGATGGTTGTAGGGATCTTTTGCCAGCAAAATGCGAAAATATTCGTCCCACTGTTCCATCGGTTTTCGGTCAAGCATGAAGTCATATTCATTTGCCAGTGACCACCACACGTTGCGATAAGCGGCCAAACGAGCGATTAAGTAACGCAGATAACGATAGTCGCTTTCCGCATCCATTCTCGAGTATCCCCAGTGGTCATATGGATGAAACACGATAATATCCGCTTCGATACCCATCTGGCAGAGTTCGCCCACCCGTTGTTCGAAATGGCGGAAAAATTCCGGATTAAAGCGTGTGAAATCATGCTCGCCGGCTGCATTCCGTTCAAACGGATAATAGACAGGTTCGTTTTCGTTAAACGGGTAAAACTTTGGGAAAACGCACATGCGCATCTTGTTGAAAGAGGCCTCTTTCAGCGTTTTGAGCGTTTGTTCCTCAAGCGCCTCGCCCTGATGTGTCCAAGCATAGCAGGTTGTGCCGAACGGGTAATATGGCGTGCCATCGTCATAGCTAAAATGGAAGGTATTCGTGACATGTACCGGACCATGATTGCCTTTGCTGGCAGGCGTGCAAATAAACTCACCCGTCTGACCATTCAGTGCATCAAGATTGCTAACAGTCACATATCGCCAATCGCCTTCAACATCGGGCATGAAGCGCACACGAAAGGTGTTGTCCCCATCATAAAAACCGCTGACTTTTAATGAACGGTGTTGGTGTGTGAACTCCGCTTCAAAAGTAACATCTAGGAATGGATTACCTGATGTGTGGGCATTAAGTGTCAATTCAAAATAATCCCACTTTTCAATGGAATCAGGCATGAGTTTCCTCCGAAATATGAACAGGGTGATGCTGTACAGGGTATACACAAGAATTTAGGGCTATAGAGAATCGCGCGACTCGGAATGTCGCCGGTGTGGTGAAGGTTCCTAGATGCGAACCAAGATGACTAATGCTGGAAATAAAATCAAAATTGAACATCAGATTTTTTGTGAATATTTATTCAATAACTGTATTATATTCTGAATTTAGCGTGTATTCTTAACCTTGTCAAGTGCTCGCATGATGATTTCACAATTGCGAATGTGCTGATAAACGACGGCTTTTCAGCTAGCACGGGCTGTGCTTCAGTAATTATGTCCAACAAAGGTTTATACTGCGGGACAACAACAAATCGTTACGATATAATCGTACACACATTTTTGCGGTCAAGTATCCGCATCCTGTGCAGCAAGGATATTACACATTATGGCCGAATCGACTTCCACTCAGCCGGGCCAACCGCCGAATATTTATTTAGATCCTTCATATCAAACACCCGAGCGAGTCAAAGATTTGCTTTCACGCATGACACTAACCGAGAAAATTGGTCAAATGCGCAATCCTGCTCAGGCTATACCCCATCTAAATATTCCGGCATATGATTTCTGGAGTGAAGCGCTGCACGGAGTAGCCCGGAATGGGCGCGCCACAGTCTTTCCTCAAGCCATTGGTATGGCAGCTACATGGGACCCCGCACTTATCCAAAAAGTAGCATCGGCAGTCGGTGACGAGGCGCGAGCCAAATATCATGAAGCGCTGCGGCGCAAAGGTTCTACTGCAATTTATCAAGGGTTGACCATGTGGTCACCAAACATCAATATCTTTCGCGACCCACGCTGGGGACGAGGTCAGGAAACATGGGGAGAAGATCCGTTTCTGACCGGCGAAATGGGTTCTGCATATGTACGCGGACTTCAAGGGGATGATCCTAAGTATCTCAAAACGGCGGCATGTGCCAAACACTTCGCGGTACACAGCGGGCCGGAAAAACTGCGCCATACCTTCAATGCAAAGGTTTCTCTACGTGATCTCAACGCGACCTATCTACCGGCGTTTAAAAAGTTGGTCACCGAAGCTAACGTTGAAGCGGTCATGGGCGCATACAACCGTACCAACGACGAACCGTGCTGCGGCAGCTCATTTTTACTCGTCAAGACTCTGCGCGGCGACTGGGCGTTTCAAGGTCATGTGGTCTCCGATTGCGGCGCATTGACTGATTTCCACGCAGGTCACAAAGTGACTAATGATGCCGTAGAAAGTGCCGCTCTCGCTCTTAAGGCAGGTTGTGATCTGAGCTGTATTTGCACCTATGACCGCTTAGGCGAAGCGATTGATCGTGGGCTTATTACTGAAGCCGACATTGATCGCTCATTGGAGCGAACCCTTACCACCCGTTTCAAGCTGGGCATGTTCGATCCGCCTGCTGACGTACCATATACCAACATCCCGCTTAGCGTAGTAAACAGCACCGAGCATCGTCAGTTAGCTTACGAAGCAGCCGTGAAATCGATTGTGCTGCTGAAAAACAAGAATAATATCCTGCCGATCCGTGAAGAGACGCGAAAAATTTTACTGGTCGGACCAAATGCCGCCAGCATTGATGTATTGCTTGGCAACTACTATGGCCTGAATGATTCACTCACGACACTCATGCAGGGCATTGTTGCCCGTGTGCCCGAAGGCGTTGAAATGGAATACCGGCCCGGATGTCCGCTCACCCAACCCTCAGAGTTGAAAGACTGGTCTCTAGTCATGGCTCCGGGAGCCGACGTGACTATTGCTTGTATGGGTCTCTCGCCACTGTTAGAAGGCGAAGAAGGTGATGCAAGTATGTCGGAGGATCAGGGTGATCGTAAAGAGATTACATTACCAGCAGTACAAACTGAATACCTTCGCAAGCTTGCACTCAGTGGTGCCAAGGTCGTACTTGTCCTAACTGGCGGCAGTCCTATCGCGTTAGGCGACCTAGAAGATTTGATGGAAGCCATTGTATACGTCTGGTACCCCGGTCAAGAAGGTGGCAAAGCCGCAGCCGCCGTACTGTTCGGAGATGTGGTTCCTTCGGGGAAGCTACCGCTTACGTTTCCCAAATCCTTGGATCAACTTCCGCCATTTGAAGATTACAGTATGACAGGAAGAACCTACCGGTACGCTACCGAAGAACCCCTCTATCCATTTGGCTTCGGCCTGAGCTACACGCATTTTGATTATAGCGATCTAGCGCTGGACAAAAGCACAGTCCGTGCAGGCGAATCGCTGTCAATTCACTTTACCCTGACCAATACCGGATCAACAGAAGCCGAAGAAGTTGCACAAATTTACCTGAGCGACCTTGAAGCCTCTACCATCGTGCCACTTCACAGCTTGATTGGCTTCCAGCGTGTCCATCTCAAATCGGGTGCGCGAACGGATATCACGTTCACCATTACGCCTGAGATGATGCAGATGGTAGATGATGCCGGAGAGCGCATCTTAGAACATGGTGAATTTCGAGTGACAGTCGGTGGTTGTTCACCTAGTGAGCGCGGGGTTCAGTTGGGCGCTTCTGCACCCGTCAGTACGCGCTTTACGGTTGTCGAATAAAATCTCGGAGTTTGCGTAACACCAAAACAGTGGCTATACTTTTTTAAACATCATATCATCAGACTGATAACTGTTCGAGGCATAACAAAAATTCTCGGCACTCATATTGTTGTTTTGTAGGTCTTAAGCGGTATCATCACTTAGAAGAATTTCTTTAAAAGATTCAACATGACGGTTTCTTCCGTCAATTTTTTGACAAGATTTTGCAAACGTTTACAATTTGATGAATAACGAGAGCAATCCCCCCCAAAAAAAGAAACGCGGCGTTACCATTATCGACGTAGCGCGCGCTTCAGACGTTTCATATGCGACGGTATCACGTGTCCTCAGCGGGTACGAGTTTGTCAGGGAATCCACACGTAACCGCGTGATGGAAGCAGTTGAACGCCTCGGTTATGTCGCCAATTTGCAGGCTCGCAGTTTGAAAGGTGGGCGTTCCCGGATCGTCGGCCTACTTGCGCCGAATTTGGACAATGGCTATGTCGGGACAATCGCACGGGGCATCGACGGTGAGCTAGCAGGTAACAACTATGACCTGATGCTCTATACAAGCCACAGCCACCGTGGCAAAGAAGCCTTTTATGTCGGCGCTATCATGAATGGATTGGCAGACGGCCTGCTGCTAATCGCTCCGTTGGTTCCGATGACGTATCTAAACGAGCTGCGCGAGCAAAATTTCCCCTACGCCCTGATCGACCAAGCAGACCCCACAGAAAACAGCAGTGTTGTTGAAGCAACCAATTGGCAAGGCGCGTATGAAGCCACGCGCTACCTGAACCAGTTAGGCCATACGCGGATCGCTTTTATTACGGGCTTGCTCGCCGTCCGAAGCGCCGTCGACCGGATGCAGGGCTATAAAGCAGCTTTGACTGACTGCAACATTCCTGTTCGAGAAGAACTGATTATCGAAGGCAATTACCAGCAGCAAACCGGCTATGAAGCCACCAAAAAGCTGTTACAGAGCGTAAATCCCCCACCAACAGCCATTTTCGCATCAAATGACTTATCCGCTTTTGGCGCGATGGACGCCGCACGCGAAAGTGGTTTACGTATCCCTGAAGACATCTCCATCATTGGTTTTGACGATGTTCCTCAGGCCTCTTTCGTTTATCCCAAGCTCACCACGGTTCGCCAACCGCTCGAAGAAATGGGACGAGTCGCCGCTAAGATGTTGTTGGCACAAATAGAAGATCGAAGCCATCCTCCGCAACGAATTACGCTGCCAACAGAACTAGTCATCCGCGACTCATGCGGGCCGAACCGACGGCGTG
Organism: Anaerolineaceae bacterium; assembly: GCA_016124855.1. Lineage (GTDB taxonomy): Bacteria > Chloroflexota > Anaerolineae > Aggregatilineales > Phototrophicaceae > CFX2. The sequence goes on from WGMX01000010.1 coordinate 179,095, forward strand.
AGCACGAAGACCTAGTTGAAAAGGACAGGAGGCCGCCTATTGAGAACCCATAACACGTTTCTCGCTGTAAACCGAATAAATAAGTCATTTTGCAGTTGTTTGGAAAATATTGGAGGAAGACATGTCAAAAGAAATTAGTCGCCGCGATTTTATGAAGCTGCTATCCGCCAGTACCGGCGCTTTTGTACTTGCGCCATCCGGAATACTCTCTTTGCCACAGGGAAGCCCCGAAGCCAAGGCAGCGATGGCTCAAGTACCGGGTACTTTCCCACGAGAGGAAACACTAATTGCAAGAATCCTTACCGGTCGCGTAGGTACACCCGACAATTTCAACCAGTGGGTTGGCTGGAAATGGCAGGATCGCGGCTTGCAAAACTTAGCCGACGAACCGATGTGGTCAGTCGATTTTGCTACCGGTAATATCATCAACGGGGTCGCAGATGGCGACGCGAAATATAATGCAGACTTCACCAGCGTCACTATTCCACTGCGCAAGGGCGTCGCTTGGTCAGACGGTGAAGCTTTTACCTCTGCCGATGTGGTCTACACAGTTGAGAGCCTCATCAAATATGAGGGATTCAACGCCCACAGCTTCTTTGTGGATAACGTCGAATCGGTGACTGCACCCGATGATTACACGGTTGAATTCAAACTTAAGCAGTCTAACTCTCGCTTCCACACCACCTTCCTCGACCGTTGGGGCTGCACCCGTTTCTTCCCCAAGCACATCTTCGAGAAGGAAGCCGATCCGGTGCAGTTTACTTTTAATCCTTATGTAGGCTGCGGCCCTTACAAACTGCACAGCTTTGACCCGCAGGGAAGCTGGACAGCTTGGGAAAAACGTGCAGATTGGGATAAAAGCCCGACGGGTATTATGTATGGCGAGCCTAAACCCAAGTACATCATCTACCAGTACTTCGCGGATGAAGGCGCTCAAATCCTCGCACAACTGACACACCAACTGGATGTGGCAGAACTTTCAGCCGATGGTCTTAAGGCACTTTTGGCTCAGTCAACTTCTTCTCGCGCCTACCAGCCAACATTCCCCTTCGTCGTGAATAACGACCCGGCTATCACGGGCGTTCTCTTTAATACCGCCCGTCCACCATTTGACAACGTCGATGTCCGCTGGGCGCTGACCCTTGCCATTGACATCGTTGAGTACACCAGCATCGCCGTCGATTCCTCCGGAACTTTAAGCCCGGTACACATTCCGCACCTTGGGCCGTATCCGGCGGACTACATCGGGCCAATGCAAGACTGGCTGAAATCCTTCACGATTGATGTTGGCAATGGTGAGACCTTTGCACCTTATGATCCCACTGCGCCAAGACGGGTTGCAGACTATGCCAAGAGTCGCGGGTATGCCTTCCCGGACGATCAGGCGTTTATTGATAAGACATTTGGACTAGGCTGGTACAAATTTGCCCCCGACATCGCAGAAAAACTGCTGGTCAAGAACGGCTTCTCGAAGAACGGCGATGGCAAGTGGCTGCTGCCCGATGGCACGCCTTGGAAGATCTCGTTCATGGCTGGCACGGTTCTTTCCAACCATGATGCACGAAATGGTGCTGCTGCTGTTCAGCAGTGGAAGAAGTTCGGCATCGATGCTGAAGTCTATAACACCGAAAACGGTGACGGCTTAGGAGCTACGGGCGACTTCGATGTCAGCGGCGCATGGCCTGCACAGGAGCCTTGGGGCGCTGGACCCGATCTGTACCGTGTACTCGACCGTTGGAACTCGGCCTACAAGAAACCCGTAGGTGAGCGCACACAGGGTATCTACTCGCGTTGGTCAAGCGATGATATGGACGGCATAATCAAGAAGCTGCGGGAAACAGATCCCTTCAGCACTGATAAAGTCATTGAAATCGGTATCGAGGGTCTCAAAGAAGCCGTCAAGAATATGCCCGGTATCCCAACCTATGGCTACATCGGCTTTGTCGGTTGGGACGAAACCTACTGGACTAATTGGCCCGGCAGCGAAAATGCTTACAACGAGCCATACACTCACTGGCCCAACTTTAAGTACACCACTCCATTCCTGAAACCTGTCAGCAAGTAAGGAAAATTGGGCTTAGATCGAATAGGATTTGAATTGCTTCTGGGCGGATTCCCGCCCAGAAGTGTATTTCTCTATTTTAGAGTTGCAGGTACTTATAAGGGGTATAGACGCAAGAGGGCAATACCGTGACATTTGTAAAACGTTATCTTATCCCCCGTCTGATTTCGTACTTTTTAGTTATCTGGATAGGGATCACCGTTGTCTTCCTGATTCCCAGACTCACACCGAATGACCCTGTCATGCGCATGATCGGTGAGATGCGGGGACGCGGTTCAACATTAGAACCGGGCGCTATGGATGGCATCATCCATGACCTGACGGAAATGTATGGACTAGAAGGCTCTTGGCTTGATCAATACGGCGCTTTTTGGGGGCGGCTGGTTCATGGTGACTTCGGCGTTTCGTTCTTCCAATTTCCCGCACGGGTCAGCGATCTCATTGCCAACGCTTTGCCATGGACTTTGGGACTGCTGCTGACCACAACCGCCATTTCGTGGATATTGGGAAATATTATTGGCGGCCTAGCAGGCTATTACACGCGCAGGCGATGGTCAAGAACGTTGGATACCGTCGCGATGGTCATTCGTCCACTGCCTTACTACATCTTTGCGTTTGGATTGCTATTACTATTCGCTTATGTCGTGCGATGGTTCCCGATTACCGGTGGCGCGTCTTTGGGCGCTGTGCCGACTTTCACTTGGGATTATATCAAAGATGTTATCTGGCATTCGATTTTGCCTGCTCTCTCTCTGACCGTCTTGGGTGGTTGTGTGACGTTCCAAACGATGAAACTCCTTGTCCAAAACGTCAATGCGGAAAGTTTTGTTCAATATGCCAAGCTCGGCGGCGTGACCGAAAACCGCATTGTGGGCAAGTACATCATTCGCAATGCCATGCTGCCGCAAATTACTGGACTAGCACTTTCGCTTGGGCAAATCTTTAGTGGGGCTCTAATCACAGAGATTGTTTTCGGATATCCCGGATTGGGTGGATTACTGTTTAGGGCCATCCTCAATGGCGATTACAATCTGATTATGGGGATCACCATTCTCTCTATCGTCGGCATCACCACGGCGATCTTGGTTGTCGACTTGACCTATCCCCTGTTTGACCCAAGAGTTCGATATATTTAAGAAAGTTAGCTTCATGAAAATTTTCAAAGATTTATTTAAAGACTATCGCTTTGCCTTCAGCTTCATCGTACTTGTGATCATCGTCATTATGGCGCTGCTTTCTGCTTTTTCGCCATATGACCCCACACTGTGGAATGTTGTTCCGCGAGATATGAAACCGTCCGCTGAATACATATTGGGAACCGATTCAAACGGACAGGATATCTTCTGGCAGGCCACATTTGCCGTACGTAACTCCCTGATCATATCACTCATATCTGGACTGGTTTCTAGGGTGATCGCCATCCTGATTGGAATGGTTGCCGGATACAAAGGCGGTTCAATCGACCGTATACTGATGTTCATAGGCGATAGCCTGCTGGTTATTCCACTCTTTTTAATCTTCGTCATGATTGCCATGATGGTGCGAGATCGGATGAACCTTGTCGTATTAGGACTGATGCTGGCCGTCTTCGGTTGGGCATGGGACGCCCGCTTAATCCGTTCGATGGTTCTCAGTCTGCGCGAACGGGAATTCACGGCGACTGCCATCCTATCGGGCACAGGAACTGTCAAACTGGTACTCAAAGAATACATCCCATTTACAATGCCGCTGATTTTTTCGACATTGATCAATAACATGTCGTGGGCCATTGGGCTAGAGATCACGCTTGCCATCCTCGGATTAGTTAATCTTAACATTCCCACGCTTGGCACGATGCTAAACTGGGCGCTTTTTTACCAGTCGATACTGCTAGGGCGGCTGTGGTGGATTTTGACCCCTGTGGTTCTTTCACTCTTTATGTTTATTGCTCTCTACTGGCTTTCAGTCAGCATTAGTGAATACCTCGATCCTCGCACGCGCATCCAGCGAGTTGGAGCTTAGGGAGAAGCAAACATGGCAGCACAAAAGCAAATCGTCTTAAGAACCGAACATCTGAAGGCTTTCTACATTCTTGAGGTGCAGGGCACCCAGAAGACAGTAAAAGCCGTTAATGACGTGGACTTACAAATTTATGAGGACGAAATCTATGGAATTGCAGGTGAAAGCGGCTGTGGTAAGACCACGCTTTTGAAAACACTTTTCAATGAGGTCGTCCCTCCGCTGCGGCTGATTGATGGCAAACTCTACTATCGCATCGGCGCTCAAGAAACAGATGTCACCAATATGAGCGCGGAAGAAAAGCGCAAGCTGCGAATGGAATACATCGCTTACATTCCACAGGGTTCAATGAGCGTCTTCAATCCAGTTCTCAAAATAAAAGGAACCTATGAAGATTTCATTGGCAGCCACGTCAGCGGTCAAAGCCGTGCGGAAATCTTTCAAACAGCCCACAAGCGTATTTTGGAACTCGGCTTACCCAAGAACGTCCTTGATGTCTATCCCCATCAATTATCCGGCGGAATGCGGCAGCGTGTGACCATCGCTCTAGCCTCCTCCTTGAACCCGCGCATCATGATTGGTGACGAGCCGACGACCGCGCTCGACGTGGTGGTACAGCGTGGCGTAATCCAGATGTTGAAAGACATCCAAAAGAGTCTCAAAAACACAATCATCTTAGTCACGCATGATATGGGCGTGCACGCCAACGTCGCTGACCGTATAGGCATCATGTACGCTGGAAAGATTGTGGAAGAAGCGACCACCGAGCAAATCTTTGCCGAGCCGGTACATCCCTACACCCAATTTTTGATCAACTCACTGCCCAAGTTTGGTGATAAAAGTGTACGAACCAGCGTACCCGGCAGCCCGCCCTCCTTGGCGGATTTGCCGAGTGGCTGTCCTTTTCATCCGCGCTGCCCACACGTCAAAGATATTTGCCGCCAGCAAATGCCAGACTTTACACAACTGGATAAGGATCATAAAGTCGCCTGCTGGTTAGTCGGGGAAGGACAACATGGATAAACTACTTGAAATTAACGACCTGACCAAACAGTATTCGCAGGGCAATGTCATCGCAAGGGTTACGCTTACGGCAGTTGACCACATCAGTTTCTACATCAAACCCGCCGAAATCTTCACCTTAGCTGGCGAAAGTGGCTGTGGAAAAACCACGACTGCCAAAGTGATTATCGGTTTTGAAGAAGCGACCACCGGTGCGATTCTCCATAACGGAAAATTGCAGACGCGTCATGAAAAGCCATGGATTACCGAAGGCGTGCAAGCCATCTTTCAAGATCCGTTCAGCACCTTTAACCCCATGCGTACCGTCGATTCCTATTTCTTTGAAACCGTGCAAAACTACCGGTTGGCCAACTCAAAACAGGATGCCATTGATCGAATCGATAAAACATTACGCTTGGTGGGACTGACTTATAAAGAATTTGCAGGCAAATACCCCAATGAGTTTTCCGGTGGACAGCTTCAACGAATCTCCATCGCGCGGGCATTGGTCACGAATCCCAAGCTGATTGTCGCGGATGAACCAGTTTCAATGGTCGATGCTTCTTTGCGCATGTCGATTGTCAACTTATTCAAACAGCTCAGGGACGAACTAGGTGTGAGCATCCTCTACATTACGCATGATCTGGCAACCGCCTACTACGTCAGCGACCGAATTGCGATTATGTTCCGTGGCAATATCGTTGAAATGGGTACAGTAGAAAAGGTGCTGATGAATCCAAGGCATCCCTATTCAAGGCTGCTTCGCGATTCTATCCCACAAGCAGATCCTCAAAAACGCTGGACTTCAACCGTCACTCTCGCGGAGTTGGAACACGAAGAATACCTGCGGCGCGGCTGCAAATTTGCGGGTAGATGCCCCGATGTCATGGACATTTGCAAGGGCGTTGTACCAGCCGATATAACGGTGGATGACGTACTCGTGAAATGCCATAAATATACTGACGAGTGATGCCAAAAATTGGATTATGCCTATGCTGCTGGTACGAAGCTTACAAAGATGTAATTTAAGCGTGTCACAAACTTAACAACAGGTTTGCTAAAAGGCGCTTTAACAGCGCTTTTTGTGCTGCGCTGTGTTTTGGACCTGAACAAACGGACTTTCGGTGTTGAATTATTTGGCTTAAACGGAATTCATGACCGAGCTGCCCCGAAACACTCGCTGGCAAGTTGGAGAAGATATTTATGACCATCATCACACGCCGCGAAGAAGCGCTCGAATACACCGAACTTTTTCGGAATTGCAAAGCCAGCATGGCGATTTTCTGCACCGCCGCACATTGGAATACCGAAGCGATTCTTCTAGCCGGACAACGCATTGCCGAAAAGTATCATTTAGCAAAGGTGCCGCTGTCTGTGGCGATGACCTTCACTTACCCCTATATGCCACAGGCCAAACGCATCACCTACAGCGGAAACCCTCAAGCCGGTTTTCTTTCCAACATGGCACACTTGAAAGCGCTGTGTGCTGCTCCGGATTCGCCCTATGCCAACGTGGTCGTGCTGCCTCATCTCGATCATGCCGACCCCAAGCGCGATCAATGGGCGTTGACCGAGGGTTTACCTTATCTGGCAACTGTCATGTTCGATGCTCAGAAATACCCGCTGGCAGATAACCTTGAATGGACGCGCGATTATGTAGCCAGCTACGGCAAGCGGGTTCTAGTCGAGGGGATTATGGAGCAGTTGAGCGTAGCCGGACGCACGCAGGCTGTGCAGCACGATTCTTACATCGAGCAGGCTGTGAACTATATGGCAGAAACCAAAGTTGATCTCTTGGTCGCTGACTTAGGCACCGAACAGCAATCCGATCACATCGGCGGTGTGCAGTATTTGAAAGCGCGGGCACAGGCCATTACCGAACAATTAGGGGATGCACGGCTTGTTCTCCATGGCACATCCAGCCTGAGCGTTGACCAGATGCAGGGTCTAGCCAACGATGGTGTAATCCGTGTGAACATGTGGACGCGCATCGTCAGGGAAGCCGGACAGCACGCCGCCAGAAACCTTATTGCCCGTCATGAAGAAATTGAAGCGGGCGACTTTGAAGCTGCTGAATCACACCGGTACTTACAGGACTCGACCGAAGCTGCCGCCGATGTAATGGTTGAAGTCATGGAGCAAATCGGCTATCCGAAACTGCGGTTGTAAACAGCAAACTAAATTTATTTTTCTTCAATAGACGATGGCAAAATCCCAATGAGCTTATTAGGCATCGACATCGGCACGACGGGTTGTAAAGCGATGGCGCTTTCCGTTGATGGCACAATTCTTGCTACATCGCATCGAGAATATGATGTGATTCGTCCTCAGCCGGATTGGGCAGAGCTTGACAGCCAATTGGTCTGGGAAAAGATTCAAGAGGTCATCGCCCAAGTGGCGGCGCGAACATCGCATGATCCGATTGCGGCTATCTGCGTTTCGTCAATGGGTGAAGCGATGACACCCGTTTCGCAGGATCGAAAGATATTGAGCAACTGTCTGCTCGGATTTGATACGCGTGGTGCCGAAACAACCGCCAAACTAGGACAACTTGACCCAATCATGTTTTTCGAGCGCAGCGGTAATGTCGTCAGCACCATCTACGGCGGTCAGAAGTTGATCTGGATGCGTGATCACCGCCCCGAACTTTTCCACAAAACCTATAAATGGCTGTCATGGGCGGATATTGTGGCCTACCTTTTAGGTGGTGATCCGGTCACCGATTATTCGCTGGCAAATCGCAGTTTGTTTTTCGATCTTCGTCGTCAAGAATGGTCGTTAGAAACTTTGAACCATGTGGGGATGCCAATCGAAAAGTTACCGGATTTGGTTCAAGCGGGAACAGTAGTTGGAACGGTTTCGTCCCACATCGCCAAACAGTTGAATTTGCAATCCGGAGTGCGCATTGTAATTGGCGCACACGACCAATGTGTAAATGCAGTCGGTGTCGGTGCGCTCCGTCCCGGAATCGCGGCTTACAGTTTAGGCACTTATTTCTGTATCACCCCGATTTATGACCACATTCCACCTGCCGCAATGATGATCCAGTCCAAGCTGAATGTGGAACATCATGCGCTGCCGAATTTATACGTCAGCTTCTACTACAATCTCAGCGGTGGTGCGCTGCTGAAATGGTTCAGAAACACTTTTGCTTGGGCAGAACACGCAGCAGCTCAGGCCAGCGGCAAAGATGTATACGATCAACTGCTGGCTGAAATACCATCCGGGCCAACCAATCTGCTGGTGCTGCCGCACTTCGCGCCAACCGGGCCGCCTTACTATGACGACAATCCCAACGGGCTGATTTCTGGCCTTACGTTGGCAACCAGTCGTGGTGAATTTCTAAAAGGCTTGCTTGAAGGCGCGATCTATTACTTTAGAGCCGGACTGGCTGATCTGGCTGAAGCTGGATCGTGATCGAAGAGTTTCGGGTCAGCGGAGGCGCAGCGCGTTCGGATGTATGGCTTCAGATTATGGCGGATATTTTGGGTCGTCCCTTATTCCGTCCGACCATAACAGAAGCGGGAGCGCTCGGTGCAGCCATATTGGCTGGTGTGGGTGGTGACGTATTCAGTTCGGCTGAAGAAGCTGTTAACGCGCTGGTAAAAGTGGAGAACGTTTTTGAACCAGACCCTCATCGACAGCCCATCTATGACGAACACTTTGCCCGCTACAGCTTACTCTACCCATTCGCTAAGCAGTTATCGCATCATAAACCGAACTGAATCAAAGCAGTATGGTGGCTTCAACTAGGCAAGTTGAAGCAGCGCATATACTTTAATGAACAAAATCTTTAAATTGTTACAGTAAATGGTTATTTAGTTTAAAGCGCATTTGTCTTTTTAGTTATATAATTAAGAGAGGGAGTCAGAGTAAATCAAGTCTAATTATTGCATCCCATCCATCGCAGCACTTCATTCATCTTCGCAGCTAAATATTGAATTTTTTGACTGAATAAATAGTCATTTTTCAAAACTTGTCTAGTACTCTTGTTATCTCCTGCTGGCTATTGCCAAATTACATACAACGGACTGAATTAGAAACCCAATAATTCTGTCCGTGTGGCGGATTGAGAAAGCCGGGGTCATCAGTGCGAGCCCCACAGTGCTGTCACATGAAGCCTACCGCGTTTCCTCATTATTGCATTTTGGGAAATGAAGGGCAGCATTTTCAATGGCTGACCAACTTGCAACATGAGAACGTTCACAGTTGTTAACTCTGTAGATGGGCGATCATCGCCATCTATAAAGTTGAAGTGATTTATATTCTATCAGAGGAGGTAGACGTATAAGTTCACTCTAGTCCAATGAAGTTCCATAACTATATGCATTGTCGAATTGTTTTTAGTATTAGGAGAAAATAGGATGTTAAAGTCCAGATTTCGTTTCTTAACATTGCTGCTTATCTTTGTTCTTAGCCTCAATATGCTTACTTTCGCTCCCATAGCAACTGCACAAGGGGATACCTTCTTTGGCAAGACGGCTGAAGAATTATTCCCGGATGATGCTTTCCCAACCAGTTCACCAGAAGTTATTCAGGCCGAACGAGCCGCCGCATTCAAAGGGCTTATGGCCGCCAATATTCCAGATGGACACGCGCTCGGTGAAGGTAAGACAATTACCGTAGCCACGTTGGGGCAAGGCTCCACCGGCGGTATTTCCGGCACAATCTATTTCTGGCGACCGGCCTTTGAAGCGGCCACCGGCGCAAAGCTGGAAATCGCTGAAATTCCATTCGGTCAGCTTCAGACAACCATCCCCACCGACTTCCTGACCGGTCAAAACACCTATGATGCGCTTGTCAGCGGATCATGGTTCTATGGCGATTATGTGACCAACGGTTGGATTCAGCCGATTGACCAATATATCGGTGACAAGCGCTTCCCGCAGTGGGATCCTTCCGCCACAGCCGCATCCATTCATGAACTCTATAGTTGGGGTGGCAAGCAGTACGGCACGCAGATGGACTCCGATGCTCAACTGCTTTATTACCGTCGAGACATTTTGGGTGACCCCAAGTGGCAAGAGCAGTACAAGAAAGATACCGGTGAAGACCTACCCAACCCACCAAAGACATGGCAAGAACTGTTGAAAGTCACCACTTACTTCAATGGTAAAGACTACAATGGCGATGGCAAACCCGGTGACGGTATCAGCCTTCACTTGAAGGTTGGCGGTCAGGGTATGTTCCATTTCATGACGCTTTCGGCTCCTTTCTCGATTATTCCCGATCCCGGCAGCGATCCGCGCAAAGTCACCAAGACCCACAATATCTATTGGTTTGACCCCGACACAATGGAACCGCTCATCAACCAACCGGGGCAGGTAGCAGCGCTCGAATTCCTGCAAAAACTGGCGGCGACCGGTCAGCAAGCCCAGTTCGGTTGGGAACTCGGTGAGGCATGGCAAAACTTCTTTGATGGCAACGCAATTGCCACCTTCTCTTGGGGCGATGTCGGTTCACTTTCACAAAACCCCGATAAGTCCAAGATCAAGGGAAAATTGGGCGCGACGACCATCCCCTGCTCCGACACTTGGTATGACCCCGATAAGAAGGAGATGGTTACCGATACCATGCATCCAAACTGTGTTGGTAACACAACCGGTGGCAGCTGGCATCCGACGCTCTCAGCCTTCAGCAAGGAACCGGAACTCACCTACTTCTTTATGGCGATGATTGCTACACAAAGTATCAATTTCTTCGACTCGACCACCGGTTGGCAAGGTATTGATCCGTGCTGCAGCTATCAGCTTTTCCCGCCGAAGGGCAGTGCCACCATTGAAGATTACACCGCTTCTGGCTTTAATGCGGATGACTTCAAATCCTACATTCCGGCATACGCTGCCAACGTACTGGACATGCCCATCTACGAAACCTACCTGCGTATTCCGGGTACACCTGCTTACTGGACAGCGCTCGATACGCGGCTTTCAGAAGCCATGACAGGGCAGAAGTCCGCGAAACAAGCCCTTGATGACACGGCTGCTGACTGGAATAAGATCACCGCAGATGCCGGTGGGCCGGATGTTTTGTTGAAGGTCTATCAGGAGTCTATCGGCTACACACCGCAGTAAACATTTCAGATACGATCTTTAGTGGAGTGGGAGTCACATCCTACTCCCTCTTGTTCGGTTTCGTTAGGGAGCAAAAGTTTTTCATGAAAAGTCGAGCGAAATATTACTTTCTTATGCCCGGAGTGACTTGGGTTTTACTGTTTACCCTCTTTCCCCTCTTGTATTCTCTCTATCTGAGCTTCACCAACGCCCGTCTCGGCAAGCCAACCCAGTTCATCGGCTTCCAGAATTACATCAATATTTTTTCGGATCAAAAAGCCGGTGAAGTTGCCTCAGTCAGTTTATTTTTGACGATAGGCAGCCTGTTTCTCACCATGGCCTTTGGCACATTTGCCGCGTGGCTCTTTAATCATGATTTACCCGGCTTGAAAAGCTTCCGTGCCATTTTGACCATGCCGCTGTTTGCCGCACCGATTGCCGTTGGCTATATGGGTGTGGTGATCTTTAATGAACAGCATGGCCCGATCAACAATTTGATTTCTTCCTTCGGTGGTACGCCTGTAAACTGGATCACAGAGTCTTGGGCGGCACGTTTTGCTGTGCTGCTTACGGATACATGGCAGTGGACTCCATTTGTCTTTATTGTGGCGCTGGCAGCCATGCAAAGTGTGCCGGACGAACTCATCGAAGCCGCGCGGCTGGACACCAATTCAGGTTGGCGTATCTTCCGCTACATCACCTTCCCGCTGATTGCACCGGCACTCGGAACAGTGTCACTGCTGCGGCTGGTTGAAACCTTTAAAATCCTTGATGTGCCGCTCACGTTAACGGGCGGCGGCCCCGGACAAGCCACACAAACCTATACCTTTTACGCCTATTTACAAGGTCTGCGTTCACCCTTCCAGCAGGGTTATGCTTCAGCGATGGCCTATCTGGTTGTCATCCTCGCCATCATTATCAGTTCAATTTACTTCTGGCGTGTCCGCGCCCGCTTCGAGTAGCGCTTTGTCGCAGGAGGCTTCCATGACATCAATCACTTCACCCATCAGCGCCGAAACACGCAAAGTTGCACACGGCCCATCTATGCTGCGCATATGGTCAGGAAGAGTTGCGCTGTGGGCGGCGGTCATCATCGTCACGCTGATTGCACTCTTTCCATTTTTGTACGCCTTGACCACGTCTCTAAAATCTCAGCGTGATTCGTACAATGGCACGTTAATCCCGTGGCTGCAATACGAACCAACCGCCTCCAACTGGCAAGCTGAGTTTGGTTCCGGTGGGCCAGAAACTTTTAGAGCGCTCACCAACAGCGCTATTATCGCTTCCGGTGCAACGATTTTAGCCACAACGCTGGGTACCCTTTCCGGTTATGCGCTCGGTCGTTTTAAGTACGGCATCGGCAACCGCAACTTGGTCTCTTGGTTTTTGTCACAGCGCTTCTTGCCACCTATCGCGACGGTGATTCCCTTTGTGCTGCTGTTCAAGAATCTGGGACTTATCGACAACGTATTCGGCTTAATCATCGTCAATGCCACTTTTACCTTGCCCTTCGCGGTGCTCATCATGCGGGACTTTTTTGCCGACTTCCCGACTGATCTGCGAGATGCCGCGATGGTCGACGGCGCAAATGAGTTCGGGGTATTTTGGCGGGTCGCCCTGCCACTGGCAGCCCCATCGCTGATCGCGGCGATAATTATTTGTTTTGCCTTCTCATGGAACGAATTCCTATTTGCCAGCGTACTGGCGCTGCGTAATGCAAAACCCTATCCATTGATGGTCGCCGGCTCGGATACGGTTCGCGGCATTGTGTTTGGTTTTGTTTCGACCCGTATGCTCATCGCCATCACACTTCCGGTCGTTCTCTCGCTGCTCGTTCAGCGTTATATCGTTCGTGGGCTTGCACTTGGGGCAGTCAAAGGCTAATGCAAGGCGGGCTTAGGCTCGCCTGATTCACATGCTTACTCCTCGCCAACGTCTGCTGCTTTTAGCGCCACTGGCGTTGTTGATGTTTCCATTCTTACTGTGGCCTGTTGCCTACGGCTTTGCGTTGACATTCACCAATGCTGGCCCTTTCCAGCCAAATCCCCGTTTTATCGGCCTCAGCAATTATCTGAATATGCTGTCCGATAACATCTTTCGTACCGCACTCGTCAACATGGTCGTGTTCTCAGCCTTGACCGTACTGGTTGAAATGATTATCGGAACAGCGGCTGCTTTTGCCTTGCGCGAACCTTTTCGCGGACGGGCGCTGCTGCGTGTAGTACTCTTGCTGCCGTGGCTGCTGAGTCCCTCAGCCAGCGGTGTAATGTGGCACAATTTGTTGAACAATCAAAGTGGTTTATTAGTCTATTGGACGACTTTGTTTCGGCTTCCACCGCCACCGTATCTGCTCGGCCTCGATACTTCCTATTGGACGGTGATGGCAGCCGAAATATGGCGAAAAACGCCGCTGGTTACATTTCTAGTCCTGCCCGGTATGTTGTCTATCCCAAAGGTACATTGGGATCAAGTAACGCTCGAAGGACTCTCCTTACCTAACCAATTTCGCCACATTGTTCTGCCGCAGCTTGATCTATTGTTTTTGACCGTTGCATTTTTGATGCTTGCTGATGCATTTGGCATGTCCGAGAGCGTCTTTTTTCTGACAGGTGGTGGGCCGGGTTCAACAACCATGACACCCGGCCTCTACAGCTATAATCAAGCGATTGTCGCCCAAAACTGGACAGCAGGTGGTACACCGGGTTGGTTTATCGCCGGAAGTGTTTTGATGCTGGGACTAGCCTATCTACGACTTTCAAATCGGTCGAAAGTGTCATAGAGATGGTGACAAAGCCGCGGCATATCCACTTAGGACGAACGACATTCTTAGCCATATTGCTGCTTGTGTCCCTGCTGCCTATCCTCTGGACAACATTGATTTCGTTGAATGTTCAACCGGATAACAGCCAATCGCCACCCATTTGGTCTTGGCCGCCTTCGCTGCAAAATTACATTGAAGTCCACGACATGCAGACCTATTTCTGGCAAGAACTGGCGACAAGCCTTGTCATTTCCGGTACGGTCACTATCCTGACAGGATGTGTCTCATTATTAGCGGCCTATGCCCTTGCCAATACCGCCTTTCGCGGGCGTAATCTGCTCATCCACAGCTTCTTAATTCTGGCGAGTCTGCCAGCAATTTCTTATGCGATTCCGTTGGGTTTGTCGCTGCGTCAATGGCATCTTTTCGATACGGCGGGTGGCGTGATCCTTGCAGAGTCGGCTGGATTAGCGCCACTTGCCGTCTTCATCTTAATCGGCTTCGTATCCCAAGTGCCGCGTGATTTGGAATCTGAAGCACGGCTCAATGGTGCGGAGTTGCAGCAAATCTTGAGATATGTTGTCTTGCCCGCCGTTGCGCCCGGATTGCTGGCAACCTGCGCCTTAATCTTTGTGTTAAGCTGGAATCAATATGTCGTGCCGCTGGTTCTTTCCGGCACGCATATTCGCGTAATTCCGGTTATGCTGCGCGATTTTTTCGCCCTAGAACGTGATTTTGAATGGCCTGCCGCGGCAGCCGTAATCCTCATTTCACTACTGCCAGTGGGTTCATTTGTTGCGGCTGTTCATCGTATTCTTGAGCACTTCAGTTTGGTGACGATTATCGATCCTCAAGCCTAAGACGCGGCACGCAAAAACTCATCTCGCCAAAACGGTGAGTGCCGCCTCAACAACTCGCTCAGTCGTCATCCCTAAATAGGCCAGCACATCAGATGCCTTTCCTGATTCACCGAAGCGATTAATACCGATGCTGATGCCTGATACTCCTGCGTACCGCTCCCACCCCAAAGTTACGCCCGCTTCTACCGTGACTCGGGCAGTAATGGCCTCTGGCAAAACCTGCTCACGGTAGACCAAATCCTGTTCCTCGAATAATTCCCAACAGGGCATACTCACTACGCGCACTTTATAGCCTTGTTTTTCAAGTTGCTCACGAGCTTCCATAACGATAGCAACTTCTGATCCGGCTCCGATTAAAATGACATCGGGTTTTCCATCTTCTGCATCCACCACGATATATGCCCCGCGCCCTAAACCCATCTCAGGCTCCAGTTTGGGTAAAATCGGCACATTATGACGAGCCAGCAGCAAAGCCATTGGACGATCACGACGAGTCAGGGCATATCGCCAAGCGTCAACTGTTTCATGAGCATCCGCCGGACGCACGACCAGTAAATCAGGGATGCAGCGCAGCGCCATAATTTGTTCAATCGGTTGATGTGTTGGACCATCTTCACCCACGCTGACCGTGTCATGAGTCAAAACGAAGATCGTTGGCATTTTCATCAGGGCAGCGACTCGAATTGCGGCGCGCATATAATCCGAAAATACCAGATACGTTCCGGCATAAGGAAAGAGTCCACCGTGAAGAGTCATCCCGTTAAGCGCTGCTGCCATCGCATGTTCGCGAATCCCAAAGCGGATATACTGTCCGTGAAAGTCATCGTCCTGAATATCCCGCATATTGGCAGGGCGTGTTTGATTGGAAATGCTCAAATCCGCCGAACCGCCAATCAACGTCGGAATCCGGGATGCCAACGCCGTTAACACTTTACCGGATGCCGCACGTGGAGAGACAGCACTCCCCTGTTCCCAAGTAGGTAGTTCGGCATCCCATCCGTCTGGAAGTTCTCCCGCCAACACTTTTTGGAACATGTTCGCTAAATTGGGATATGCATCTTTGTAATGCCCTACATGTGCTTCCCATTCTTTCTCCTGCTGCGCTCCGCGCGTTAAGGCTGTACGCCAATAACTCAGTACTTCGTCGGGAACCCAAAATGACTCATCTGGCGGCAAATTCAACGCCTGTTTAGTCAGCCGAATTTCTTCCGCGCCCAGCGGTGAGCCGTGTGCATCAGACGTATTTTCCTTATTCGGACTGCCATAGCCGATACGTGTCTTACAAACGATCATCGTCGGTTGGTTCGAAACCGCTTGTGCCATTTGGATGGCGGTTTCAATGGCGGTCATATCGTAGCCATCCACAGTCTGTACATGCCAACCATAAGCCTCGAACCGCTGCGGAACATTCTCTGTAAAGGATATGGATGTCGGCCCATCAATCGTCATCTGGTTGTCGTCATACAGACAGATCAATTTGCCGAGCTGCAAATGTCCGGCTAGGGATGCCGCCTCATGACCAATGCCTTCCTCAAGGTCGCCATCGCTGACAATGACATACGTATAATGATCAACGACCGACAAGTCGGGTTGGTTAAATTTCGCCGCCAATATTGCTTCGGCAAGCGCCATACCCACAGCATTTCCCAACCCTTGACCCAGAGGCCCGGTAGTGGTTTCAACGCCCGGTGTTCGCCTGTATTCAGGATGTCCCGGCGTCAGACTATGAAGTTGACGATGCAGCTTGAGTTGTTCCAGTGGTAAATCATATCCACTTAAATACAATAAACTGTACAGCAGCATCGAACCGTGTCCCGCTGAAAGAACAAAACGATCCCGGTTGAACCAGTTTGGATTGGCTGGATTGTGACGCAGAAAACGCGTCCACAGCACAGCAGCGACATTCGCCATCCCCATTGGCATACCGGGATGACCAACACCCGCCTTTTGGACGGCATCAATCACCAATCCCCGGATCACGTTGGCAGATAAGACATCGAGCTTATTTTGGTCGGATGGAATAGCCAAATCATCATTATTTGATTGCATAAAACTTTTCCAATAAGGTATCTAATCGATCACAAGTACAGCCCATTTCTTGATGTGGGCCTCAGACATTTGGCAATGTCGGAGGCCAATTTCGAACGTAGTCAGTTGAACATTCGGCATCACCCGAAGATCAGTAATAGGTCTATCCCGCATAGTATTTCACAAGTCTGCGCTTTTACCAACGAATCCATACTGATCTTCACCTAAACTTTGACACGCCGCGTCAGCTTGGAAGCCAGTTCCCGCACACGCGCGTCGGGGTCATCTAATGCAGACTCAATCGCTGCTTTCACGCCGACCGCACGCATATGTCCCAAAGCGGTAAGCGCCGCGAAACGCACTTGCCACACCTCGTCCTTGAGTGTTTCGATTAATACTGGTAAGGCTGCTTTATCGCCAATCACGCCTAAAATATCCGCTGCTTGTTCGCGCACCTGCCAGCGTGTACTGGTCATCAAGGCGATCAATGGCTGTACAGGAACCGTATCAAACCGTTCCAACACATTCATCAACATGGTTTGGAGATCGTGGTTTTCATGCCCGACCAAACCAATTAATGCAGGTATCGCCCGCTCATCACCGATTTGGGCTAAGCCAAAAGCCGCCTTTGAGATGACGGACGGCTCGGTATCACGCAGCGCGTGAATCAACGGATCAACGACTTCTTGACTACCGATCTTGGTCAGCACATGCGTCGCCACATGACGTGTTGAAGGGTTAGCGTCATCCAACAAGTGAATAAGCAATTGTAGGGCTGTGTCCTTCACTCGTACCAACGCCCACGTAATATCCTCACGCACATACAAATCCGGCTCAGTGATGAGCGCTTCGATTAAGCTGTTCACCGAGTTTGGATCATCCAATTTGCCAATGCCCACGGCAGCTTGGCTGCGTACATTTTTGTCTGGATGATGCAGTTCATCAACCAGTTTTTGGAAGTTTGTGTTCATTGTTTCTATCACGAACTGCCTTGATTATTAGCATTTTCACCCATTAATAGGGTATACATCATATCAAGCACTGATGGGTTCACAAAGGGTCAAATTGTTAGTAAAAGGTCAATATCATGATGACACCTATCCGTCATTTCAATAAACACTTCTTGAATAAACTGCTGCGCCAATTTGTTAATCTGCCATTTGGGCCGTTCGCGCTGGTCAAACATGTTGGGCGGAAAAGCGGCAAAGCCTATGAGACACCCATTATGGCCTTTCCGATTCAGGGCGGTTTCATGATCGCGCTGACTTACGGCCCGAAGACCGATTGGTATCAAAACGCGCTGGCTGCCGGAAATTGCAAGTTGGTCTGGCATCAAAAAGAATATGCCATTAATCGATTTGAACCGATTGAGCCAGCAGCAGCCGTGCCACTATTCCCGCAGCCGCAGCGCACCATATTGAAGTCACTGGGTTTGGTTCACGACTTCGTGAAGATGATGGTCGCGGATTAATGAAACTTTCTTAACGTGCGATCCCACCAGCCGCGCCACCTTTCGCCACCACCGCTTGAACTTCACTCGGCTCGATCAGTGGCATATCGCCGGTGATGCCGTATTTGAGCGCAGCCATTGCCGCGCCGTAACGCAGCGCCATTGGTAGATCGTTGGGGTCTGAAAGCCAACGGTAGATAAAACCGGCTGTAAAAGCGTCACCGCGACCTAAGCGACAAACGGCTGCGGCTGGAAAAGCTTCCTGACGTGCGGTTACGCTGTTTGCTCCGCTGGCGATTGCGCCTTCTGCACCCAGCGTCATGACAATGGTGGCCTGTGGATATAACTGGCGCAGTTCGCCCATAACATCATCGGCAGTCATGGAGTCACCGAGTTTGAATAGTGGTTTAGCATCGCGCAGGGGCATGAATAACACGTCGGCGGCTTGCATGAATGGTTGGCATCCGGCCCGCGCCGTATCCATTGACCACAATTTGCCGCGATAATTGACATCAAAACTCAAACGCCAACCGGCGGCTTTTGCTAGTTCCATTGCCCGCTGTGCCGTTTCATATGCCGTCGGACTCAACGCCAAAGTAATGCCCGTTAAGTGCAGCAGTTGACCCTCACCTGCTTTGAAAATATTCACGGGCAAGTGATCGGGCTGCATCCGGCTGATAGCACTGTCGCGGCGGTCGTAAATCACGCGGCTTTCGCGCGGCGTGGCGGCTTCTTCAAGAAAGTACAAGCCAACGCGGTCAGTTTCCGTCCAGATAACATGGGAAATATCCACGCCTTGCGCCCGAATGGCATTGGTGATGACATGTCCCATCGGGTTATCAGTCATTCGGGACAACCAGCAGACCCGCAGCCCTAACCGTGCCAAACCCACCGCCGTATTCGACTCGCTGCCTCCGACATACACCTCTAGTGCTTGTGCTTGCTCTAACCGGAGCGTTCCCGGCGGCGTAAACCGCACCATTGTTTCGCCCAACGTCACCACGTCGTACATTCGTCATGCCTTTGTTGAATTGATTCGCACTCACCAGTATAAATACAAATAGGAATGACCTCCAAATCGCAATCTGTGTACAATCAAAATCAGGTCGTTCACGAAGCAAAGGAAAATCATGATGCGCTCAAGAACCCTTTTTCGAACACCCATAATGATCTTGTTATGCATATCCAGCCTTTTGTTGATCGTCGGAACTGTGACCGTTCAGGCATGGCAGGGCAGCGGCGGCGAATTGGTCACCGGACAACCTGCCTTCGGTAACATCTCGACGGCAGGCGCTACGCTGACTTATACCTACAGCCTGAGCGATTCGCGAGCTGTTACTCTACAGGTTATTGGCGAAGTGGCTCAACCAACCATCACCGTGCTTAAAGCTGGACAGGTGGTAGCAAACCAGCCCAACGCCGAGGGCAGCAAAATTGTTTCGCTGACGGCTTTGCTGGACGCAGGCACATATACCGTTCAAGTGGGAACGGTCAATAACTCTGTTGGCAGCCTGATCGTGGTCGTACAAAGTGCGACACCCGTCACCACCGGACAGTTACCGATTGCCAGCGTGGTGAGTGGTCAGGTTACGGCAGATGCGGCCACTGCCACTTACAACTTCACGGCACTGCCTGAACCCGTATTCCTGTACTTCGAAAGCACACTGCCGACAGGCGGCGCAACTGTTCACTTGAAAAATATGGCTGCTGGCACGGAGAGCGTCATCAACGGCGCGGATGTCAGCGGGACACGCTTCCGCATTCCGGCGGGCAGCACAGCTTATGAGGTCGATGTGTCTTTTACCGGAACCGATCAACCACAGACCTTTACATTGTGCCTAACTCTGGTGAGTGCCAGTTCGTGCGAGGCAGGCAGCGTCCCAACAACCGATACAACTGGTGATATACCCATTAGTACACCTGATGCATCAAATCCCTCTGCCTGTACAGTCACGCCATTGAATACCAACGGCGCCAACATCCGTAAATACGCGGATACCGCTTCACCAGTAGTGATTGGCCTACCCAACGGTGATGTGGCTTCGGTGATAGGTATATCACCGGCAGGCAACTTCTTTAAAGTCAGCTACAAGAATGCGGGCGGTTGGGTCGCTGCGATTGCGGTCGGCACGAACGGCGATTGCGGCGGCGTTCCGGTGGTCAATCCACCTGTCTTCGTCCCAACGCCAACCCCCACGCCTATCCCACCGACCAAACAACCGGAGCCAACCGGGCCGTGCTTGATTACGATGGCAGATAAGGCCTTTGTTTATACCCGACCGGATGCCAAACCGGACTACCTCTCTGACCAAGTGCAAAAGAATTACCAACTCATTCCGGTTGGGCGGCTGAAAGATAATTCGTGGTGGAAAACCAATTACCTCAACTCTTGGATTCAGACCAAATATCTGGGACATGAGGCGAAGGTCAGCGGCAACTGTAACCATCTGCCGGTTGTCTCGTACCCGTAATTTCGCATCGCTTCAAAGTAGCAGGGCCTATCAAGGCGGATATGCCCTGTTTATCCCAATTATCCAGTTCTTGAGCTTAGCTATGCTATACTCTAAAACAAGATTGTAGATGGTTTGATAGGGAAGATTATTTAACATGAGCAGTCAGAGCTATGTTCCCCTACTGGTCGATTTACGGAAATACATTGAAACGCGTCTATTTGGCGACCGCCCACATATTCGGGGCAAACGTATTCCGGTAGCCCTCATTGCCCAACGCCTCGCGACCAATAATTGGACAATTGCTGAAACGGCTTATGATTTCACCTTATCCGAAGCAGAAGTTCTGGCAGCATTGCTTTACTACGAAGAACACCTTGATGAGATACGGCAGCAAGAGCAGAAAGAAGAGACACTTTTCAATGAAGTAAAACGCCAACAAAATGGTTAGCTTTTACTTTAGATACAGAAGATGCGGCTGGAAACGTATTTTGGTTATCCTAGCCGCACATCTGGCTTTACGCCTTATCGTTAGCTCATTTCTTCGGGCAGGAGATGCGCAACGCGGTTCATGTAGCGCGGGATCATTTTGCCGTCACGCCGCCAATCAAGGCGGGTGATGCCGGTGTTATACATCGAGAAGTAGATTTCATGGTTAGGCAGCATATTCATCAGGGCTTTGACCAGCGCATCGGCAAATGCACCGTGAATGACCAGCGCGATACGCTGTTGGCTGTTGGATTGCGATTTGATGACAGCAGCCACCCGAATGGCGCGTGCCATTGCGCCGGCGATGTCTTCAACACCGCGCGAGAAGTCGTACCAGCCTTCCTCTTTAATGCTGTCCGGCAAGATAAAACCGGGGAACTGCTCTAACATTGCGCTGCGTCCGAGGCCGGGAAAGCCTTCGATGCCGCGTTCGTCCCTATGATCGAGGTGCAGGCCGCCATGTTCATGTAAATCCGGCCAGACTTCGGCGGGCATATTCAACGCTTTACTGATGGGAAGCGCGGTTTGTAAGGTGCGGAGCATGGGGCTGCAATACAAGCGGGTGATGCCGAAGCCCTCCGTAACTTGACGATCCTCGACTTTGCGTTCGATCCAATGGTCGAAGTTAGGCGCGGTGGCGAGATAATGGGCGACTTTAGCGGCCTGTTGTTGGCCTAATTCAGTCAGCGGAGGATCAGCCTCGCGGTCTTTGGCATCGTAGATCATTGAAACGTTGTTGGTCGATTGTCCGTGCCGGATGATAAACAGTTCCATGTGGGGTTGTTGTCCTCAATAGTGGTTTTCAAGTTTGTCATTCTACTGAGGATTATCGGTTTATGCCCATACCACAACCTAAAATTGGCACTTGGCATTCCGCCAAAACAATCCGCTGAATTGACTGGCGGATGTGAGGGAGCAAGGCGCTGAATGGACAATTTTGCGACGCGGCTGGCTCGGCTGATGCCGCTGAAATGACACAAGTGCCGCGAATCGCTCCCGTAATGCCACCGCCTGCCATTTGGGATGTCCGTCGCCAAGAGTGCCATACGATTTACCACAAAGGCACAAAGAACACGGAGAAAATACAAAGAAGAGATTTAACACAAAGACTCCAAGACTCAGAGGCACAGAGATAGATATAGCATAGCACAAAAGTTCGTCGAATGGGTTACCAAAATGTAACTCTTTCGCGACCAATTTACCAACGGTTTTGAGGGAGAAATTGGGTGGTCGAGGTTGACGGAGGGTTGGGAATTAGTTTGGTGTAAAATTTAAGTGTGTAACAACTGCGAAAAGTTATCCATTGTGGCGGTCAATTATGGTCAAAGCAATTTCACTGTACGGAACAGGTGAGTTACGGCAAGCGATTAAACGTACTGACCTAACGCTACTTGAGAGTTTCATTCGGTTTCTTGAAAATGATCCAATCGAGTTTGGTTCAGGTTATAGCAAAGAGATCGTTTGGCGATACATCAGACGTTACCCGCTGAATGACGAGCAAATTCACCGTCTTGAGGAAGCGGCTTTCAAATGTTTAGCGCGACCAATGACTCCTGAATTTAAGTTCATGTGCTTAACTATGTCGCATCTTGCTACGGATGCTTTCTGGAAACGGGTTGAAGGGATATTAGAAGCCGACAATCCTATTGTGCAAATCAACGCTTATTGTTTATTTGCTTACTCGAAGGGGATTTATGCCGGAGAAAAACAACGTCTAGAAATGAAAAAGGTTAAATTTCAATTATTTGTAGCCTACTATACCTACCATCACGCTTATTCGGTTGAGGATTTAGTCGCCCTGATACAGGCTGCTGAAAATTGGCCTGATGGTGAAGTTCGTTATCGACAACCTGTTGAAGTGTATATGCCGATCTTTAATTTTGACAATGATTTGATTGCAACATTCGACTTATCGATGAGCAAAAAAGATGTCGTATTCAGAAATTTGGGTGAAATATTATCAACAGGCGTTTTACATCCTGAGACAGTAGATGCATGGGTATATGCGATTTTCCTGTTAGGACAATTGGATTATCCTGAAGCTGTTGGCTTATTGATTGATTTCATGAACCAGAAACTCGATTTTATGCCCAATAGCTATTACAAAAAAATGCCGGCACATATGCTTCAAAGGGTGCTGAATTATTATGGAACACCAGAGGCACTTGAGGCAGTCAAACAACTGGAAAGCATAACTCAGAATCATTGCTATGCTAGGATAGAAGTAGATCACACAAACAGATGAGGCAACATTATGGCAAAACTGAACCAGATTATTGCGGTTGAAAAAGGCATAAAGAGCGAATCGCTTCGGGATTTGACGGATGCGCATCAACTCCTCCAGAAACCGGCTTTACTATCCGGTATATCACGCACCTATCGCCCGAAAGATGAAGAAGGCGAACAACTGCCACCGGAATCGACCAAAGTACAGGTCAAGGCGCAGGAAGTCATTCGGACGACAGTGGGCGTATTGACCAAGTTGTTCGATGTGACCGCCACTAAAGATTGGGCGAACGGTCTCGCTAAAGCCGATGTCACCGTCGATGGCAATGTATTGCTATCACAAGTTCCGGTGAGTTATTTACTGTTCCTCGAAAAGCAGCTTGCCGATCTGCACACCTTCGTCAAGAAGCTGCCGACATTGGATGCTTCAGAAACATGGACATTCGATACCTCAACCGATAGTTGGGCAACCGAGCCGATGCAAACCAGTAAGACCAAGAAAATCCCGCGCAACCATGTGAAGGCCGAAGCCACCGAGCATCATCCCGCACAGGTCGAGGTTTATTATGAGGATGTGGTGGTCGGTTATTGGAGAACAGTCAAGTTCTCCGGTGCGCTGCCTGCTACCCGCGTGAATGAACTCTTGGAACGCGTCGAAAAGTTGCAGCAAGCCGTGAAGTTCGCCCGCGAAGAAGCCAACAGCATCGAAGTCGCTGACCAGAAAATTGGCGACAAGGTGTTCGGGTATTTGTTTGCGTGATGATTGACGGTACTTAAACCTCGATTATAATCGGAGATGGAGTGCAAGCTGAAACTCAAGCTCTTTATGACGGTTGAAGCGTGAACAGTGTGGGTTCGAATCCTACCTCCGCCACCATTTAAGACACATGGCGGAGTAGCCCAATTGGCAGAGGCAAGCGCCAATACCACCCGAAATTAAAGCTATGGCTCCAGCTTCAGCATTCGCCGTCGAACGCCAAATCAAATGTTTGGGGTCGTGATATTGTCGGATATGGGCGCACCTCCCATCTGCCCCTCTCACTTACATGGGGCGGTAGTTTAATAGAAAAACACGACAGTCTAAGGACTGAACCCCTGACTTAAACGCCGTTGGTGTGTGCAAATGGGCGGCAACCTTAAACCCGGAAGATGGATACTCTTCCGGGTTTTTCCTTTTAGAAAGGCGTTAACAAATAGTCATATTGTGAGAAATAAATCGGACGCGATGTATCGCGTCCCTACAAAAAAGCTATTCGTAGGGACGGCATACATGCCGTCCGAGAACTTTGGAATATTCGAGGGCTTCTTACGCGTCCCGATGTTCAGCGGGTGGCTTGTCATTCACCTCGTGCATCATTTCGTCGATGGCAACGGTCAGGGCGATCATAAGGGCGCTTTGGGGTTCGTCAAAGACTTCCACACCATACGTTTCGCGGATAGTGAACCAGCGCTTAGAAATATGCGCCACCGACTGTCCGCCGCGTGTGATGGCGTACTCATGGTCGAGCAAATCACCCTGCGCCACCAATTCCTCGCCGCCGGGAATTTCAATATTAAACTTGTCACGCAAAATCGTCAGCCATGCCTTCTGCACTTGGGCAATCACCCGCCCTTGATGCTCAACGGTGATGGTTTTGTGCAAATGGAAGGGCTGGCTCTGGATTTTCAGCACTTCGTTATGCTGCATATCGTACATGATATAGGTTTTACGCAGCGCAACCGTTTTGTTGTCGATCAGGAAAATTTTCTCGTTTCGTTCGTCCATCACCCATGAGTCGTGACCGAGCGCAAAAATGATCTGTTGCAGCATGAAACGACGCGACATGGCGATGCTCCTTGGTTGAGTTTAGGTTGAGAGTTTGCCGATGACCACAATCGGGCCGGTAGGCTGTGGACTTCCATCTGCCGGTTCGTCAGTGATACGCGCCCATGTGAATTCATCAATGGGAGTTTCACTCTTAAAGAGGAAAGCGCCTTTGCCTTCTTCATCGACAGTGAATGTGCCAACACTGTTACGGGTTTCGCCGCGCGTCAGCCACAGTTGATAGGTTTTACCGACGGCTAACTTGGGGAAACCATGCGCGTAGAGCAAACCGATTTTGCTCTCGGCGTTCCACATCAAGAAGGCGGAAGTATCGGCGGCTTCTTCGGCAGGAGGCAGGCGTACCCAGCGTAAGCCGCTGGTGCTGGTGAGTACGAAAGCCGATGTATCCGGTGTTTGTTCAATCTGATTCTGGTTGAGTTCGTTGACGCGCAGCAGCCAATAGCCATTGGTGAGCAGCAGCACGATGATGGCAGCCGCAGCAACCAACCAAGCAGCAGAAAGCGAACGGCGGCGTGGTGGATTAACGGGTGTTGATGCAGCAGTTTTAGATGTGGGAACTGCGATAGGTTCGGCAATCGCCGCCATGAGTTTGCTTTCGAGAGAAAGCGGTGGTTCGATCTGGGCAACGTCGGCGCGCATTTCTTCCTGTATGCGTTGGAAGTCCGCCAGTTCGGCAGCGGCTTCGGCGCAGTGTTGTAGATTGGCTTCAACAAAGCGCGTTTGTTCCGGATCAGTCAGTCCGAAAGCGTATTCTGGAATTAACTCTCGAATGGCATCGCAGCGGTTAGCCGATACGACGGTGATCTTAGAACTCATACAGCCCTACTCGAACTCACTTCCTAAAGTATTATACGACCGTTTACCCTGATTTAGATGTTTGATGAACCGACTCTAACCATAATTCACGCAGTTTTTGAATTCCCGTGCGCAAGCGTGTCTTCACCGTGCCTAACGGGATGTGCGTCACTTCGGCAATGTCACCATGACTCAGTCCGCGAAAAAAAGCCAGACCGATCAGCGTGGCCTGTTCTTCGGGAAGCTGCTGCACCAACATGCGTAAGGTCGTCCCATCCCGCCATAACGATTCACTGGCGTAAGCCGGAATTTCCTCCGCCATCTCTTCAATCGAGTCGGGATGAACATCCGGCTGGCGGCGTTCTTGTCGCAGACGGTCAATAGCCGTGAACTGGGTAATGGTCAGCAGCCAGTTTTTGAGTTTCCCTTTGGCAGGGTCCCACTGGCTTTTACTCTGCCAGACTTTGACAAACGCATCCTGCGTCACCTCTTCAGCGAGGGTGGAATTTTGCAGCATATGATAGGCCAGACTGTAAACAGCCTTCCCATATTCTTGATACAACGCCCGAAAAGCCTGCTGGTCGCGGGCGGCAATTCGTTTCATGATGTCCAGATCGTCAAATTGAAACTGCATGTGTCTACGCTCCACCCCCTCAGTCTAGCAGTTTCAGCCTCTACCTGTAAAGTGATTTGCAATCCGCCGCAATCCAAAATGCAAAATATGAACGATTAACACAATAGGTGGGTGACAAACAACTCACAATCGCATATCCGTTAGGGAGGGTAAAAAATGGTTAAGTCTCGACGTTTCGTTTTGTTTTTACTGGCCGTGTTTTTGATCAGCGTCATTCCGGCGATGGCGCAGGATTCAGAATATACCGTTACATTGGGTAAGACAGATGCATTGGGTTCATTTTTGGTCGGGCCAAACGGCATGACCCTCTACACCTATCCACCTGACCCGCTGAACAAGAGCGTTTGTAATGACAAGTGCGCCGAAGCATGGCCGCCCCTGACCGTCGACAGCGCCGATGCCATCAAGGTTGACGAAGCCGTTCCCGGCACCGTTGGCACCGCTACCCGCGATGACGGCAAACTTCAGGTGACCTACAACGGTCAACCCCTGTACTACTGGTACAAGGATGAAAAACCCGGCGACACCACCGGTGACCGCGTCGGTCATATCTGGTGGATTGTCCCGCCGTCAACCGTTGCGGCTCAACATCTGCCCACCGTTGGCAATGTACTGGTTGGCCCGAAGGGTATGACCCTCTACATGTTCAAGAAAGATACGATGGATGCCAGCACCTGCGTCGATCAATGTGCCACCAATTGGCCTCCACTGACCGTCGAAAGTGCCGATGCCATTGTCCCCGGTGTCAACCTTCAGGGCAAGTGGGGTACTTTCACCCGTGCCGATGGGTCGATTCAAGTGACCTACAACGGTTGGCCGCTGTATTACTTCGCTAAAGATGCCGCGATTGGTGATGCGACCGGCGAAGGCGTCGGCGAAAATTGGTACACGGTCGCGCCTGAAACGGTTGCAATCGGCAAGACCGATGCTCTGGGCGAGTTCCTCGTCTCGAATGATGGCGGCACTCTCTACACCTTCAGCAAGGATACGGCTGGTGTCAATAACTGTTCCGGTGACTGCGCCAAGAACTGGCCTGTATACACCGTTGGCCCGAATGATAAGTTGGTCGCGGGTGCAGGCATTGAAGGCAAGCTCGGCACGATTAAGCTGGAAAACGGCAGGCTTCAGGTGACCTACAACGATATGCCGCTGTACTACTTTGCTAAGGACGCAGCCGTCGGTGATACCACCGGTGAAGGCGTGGGCGGTGTGTGGACTGTCGCTAAGAAGTAAAACAGTCGATAGTCGGTAGTCATTCGTCTATAGAAAATGCAAAACGGGGTGAGCAGTCACCCCGTTTTGATTCTTCTCGTAGGGGCGCACGGCTGTGCGCCCTGCGACCCCACACAAAAAACATTCAATCGAACATATTGCGCGTGAAGCACCACTTTCACGCAGGCATGGCGATTCGTAAGGCTTTAGGCCTTATCCTTTTGCAGATTATAAGCGGCAGCACACACGGGGCAGGCGAGAACTTCTCTGACGATTTCGTATCCGGCGGGGTTCGGCAGATCAGACCAATCCTTCTTGATCTTAATCCACTTATTTTTGTAGAAGCGGGTTTCGGGCGGCTTCTTATAGGTGCGCCGTCTCGTTTCCAAGACGATACGCTGGGCTTTGGTTCTAGCGGGTGTAACCTGTTTGCAGAGTTGACATGTAAACATCGTCTCCTTTCAGCCAATTTGGGTTGTCTTCCGCGTCGGCTTCAACCACGGAAGGATAAACGCTCGCTTGACCCGATCGCGGGTGATGAATGAGCGTATTCGTACAGAAATGAAATCAAAAGTGATTCATCGGTAAACGACAAAGAACAGTTAGCAAAATTAAAAAGGGTGGCGCACGGATTCGAGGATAAAAATGAGGTTTTTGCAATACTTACAGCCAGTTTGGTGGAAGTTCCCCCTAACCTCCAGTTCGGCTTGGACTGGAGAAGCTATTTGGACGAAAAGTTGTACTCATTATAGCCTATCTCTGGCGGTCGAGAAACTGTCGATTTGGTTGTCACCCTAAACGCCCTTGTTGAGATGTCCCCTCCTTGTTCCCTCCCTATTTCCCTCCCTGCCGCACGGTGATGAGAAGTGCGCTTCGGAATACAGTAAGGGTATAGGGATAAAACATTATTCAAACAGGGGAGAACATCATGTACGACATTAACCAGTATGAAAAAGATAACCTACATCGTGCGCAAATGCTGCGCGAAGCCGAACATATCCGCTTAGAGAAAATAGCACAGCCCAGTCCCACATTACATTCAGGTTTGGTTTTGCATATTGGGCATCGGGGGGTCATCGCCTTTGTCGTTATACTCCTTGTTCTGGCTTATCTGCTGCTGGTGCCACAGACCAGCTACGCGCAAGATAAAGTCGATGCGGACAAATCTGACGCTTATTGCGAGCAAATGATTGCCTTCCGTTTGGGACATTATTATTATGTCACTGGCGACTATGAACGCGCGATTGGTTATTACGACACGGCCATCGCGGGAATCCCGGAAGCCGTTTTAGGCCATATCGCTTCGCTGCGGGATATTTACTGGTACAAGGGCGACGCCCAATTGATGGCCGGACAAATGGAAAAAGCGCTGGCCTCGTACCGTCATTATGTAGCGTTAGCGGGTAACGACGCGCAAAGTCAAGAACTAGCTTTCGTGAAGGCGCTCGAAGACAATCTCGCGGCGGGTATCATGGTCATGGAGCCGCTGGAACTGTAAATGAAACCACAAGCTCTAAAGTGATGAGGCAAGTTGCGCACGGCAGCTTGCCTTTATTTTTGCTTGACAGCCTCAGCCATCGTATTTTCCAGCACCGTGTCAAAATCCTGTGCTTTTCCACGTTCCCAGATTTCGGCATACACATCCGGTGGCAGCACATGACGAAGATCAGCCAGCAGACGGACGGTGAGCGGTTCCTCGGTCGCCCACCAAGCAGGCGACAACGGGCTGTTCACAATCACAGATAGACGCTCAAGCGCCCGTTCCGCTTGGCCTGAGCAAACATCGGAACAGGCCAAACCCGTAAGAACATAGCGAGACGAAACATTATCCGCGGGCGCACCGCTGGCATACGGCAAACCAGCCATCAGATGTGGCAGCGCCACCTCACAATTGCCTGAGCCGTGCATGGCACATCCGAGCGCGACACGGGGATAGAGCGCTTCGAATTGATCACTGGTGACCATTCGCAGCGCTTCGATATTGGCTTCTTCCGCGAAAGCGCGGGCTTCATCGTAATTGCCCTGCAGCAGACGCAGCAAACTGGTTTCATACAAGATGGCAACCGTGTTATTACGATGACCCGCTTGCCGCGCCAGCGTTAATCCCTCCCGAATATGATCTTCGGCGGCCACCAAATCATGGCGAAAGAGTAATTGGGCGATTCGATTGCGCAGCCCCATGCCGATGCCGTGAATCGCGCCGGCCTCCCGATGCAAATCCAGACATTCGAGGACATATCGTTCGGCGTCGTCCCATTTGCCCATGCGTTGATGCGCATCGGCGAGGTTATTGAGCGAAATCGCTAAGCCAACCGAGTCGCCAATTTCGCGGCGAATATCCCTAGCTTCGGTGGTCATCCGGATATAGGCTTCGGTATCATCATTCGCCAGAAAATTAATCACAGCGAGGGTGTTGAGACAATAAGCAGCCATATAAAGATCATTCAGTTCCCGGCTAATGGCTAGGGCTTCCGTCACCGTCGCCCCAATGGCGAATTTGACCATATCAAACCCATAACGGTGCAAACAGAAAGCTTCCAGCGAACGGTCGCCTTGTTCGCGGGCAATCGCCAAGCTGCGAGAGAGAACGGCTCGCGCTGCGTCGTACTGTGAGAGCAGCATCAAATGATTGGCGTACCACGCCAGCACCCAACCTAAAAGCAGGGGGGAAGGTGTTCGGGAACGCTGTTCGAGCAGGCCGAGCGCTTCCGAAAGGATGTCCACCGCCTCTTGATAGCGGCTGCGGATGTGATAAAAAAGCCCGACGGATCTGGCGTATTGCAGTGCCGTGTCATCGTCGGCTTGTTGGAGCGACCAGAACCAACCAGCCAGCACATTATCAAGATCGTCGGTGATGTCGGACAGGGCTTGAAGCTGACGGCCATCCTTGAGATGGGCTTCCCGCTCCGCCATCGCCGCGCCGTAATATTGACTGTGTGCCGTGCGAACCGCAGCCGCCTCACCAGTTTTTTCCAACGCTTCGGCGGCGTATTGGCGCAGCAGTTCATGAACGCTGTAACGTTCGGTCACGGCAGACCATGCGATCAGCGCTTTATCGGCCAAATCGGTGAGCGACCGTAATCCGACGCCAGCAACCGTTTGTGCCGCACGGCGCGTACAGCCCCCACGAAAGACCGACAGCTTCATAAAAGCACGGCGTTCCTGCTCATCCAGACGTCGCCATGTGGAGTCGAAAACGGCGCGAACACTGCGCTGCCGTTCGGGTATGTCCCGCAAAGTCGAACTGAGAAAATCGAGACTGGCAGTAATTTCCGTCACGATTTCAGCCGGTGTTAGAACCTCTACCCATGCGGCGGCCAGTTCAATCGCCAGCGGCAGACCTTCTACAAGGCGGCAAATTTGAATGACGTCATCCCGACTTGTGAGCAGATCAAAGGACGGGTGAATGCGACAGGCACACTGTTCAAAAAGTTCAACGGCACTGTAGGTTACATTTTCATCATCCTGCGCATCGGGATAGTGCAAGCCAGCGAGGGTATAGACTGTTTCGCCGGTCACGCTTAATTTTTCACGCGAGGTCACGAGGATGGAAAGATCCGGCGCGGCCTTTAAGAGATCAACCACCAGCGCGGCACCGTCCAGCAGATTCTCGAAGTTATCCAGCACGAGAAGGGCTTTTTTGCTGCTGAAAAATTCCGCCAGCTGCTGCTGCGGAAGCTGTCCATTTCGCTGGAACTGATAACCGGCGTGGGTGGCGATGGTCGAGACAATTTCGGCAGATGACTCCAGCGCGGCCAGTGGAACAAAGGTGACGCCATCCGGAAAATTAGGAAGCAGTTTTTCGGCAGCGGCGAGGCTCAGGCGCGTTTTGCCCATGCCTCCGGAAGCCAGAATCGTGACCAAGCGCGTGCCTTGAGCGCGCAAAAGGTGAACGACTTCCCGCAGTTCGGTTTCACGCCCGACGAAGGGGGTGATCTGGGAAGGCAGATTGTGATGGGCAAGGATTGGAGCCTCTTGCTCAGGCAGGAGGTTGAGACTGCGGGCGGCTTCGATGGCTTCGTGACGGTTATTGACACCCAGCTTATTAAAGATCTGGCGGTTGTACCATTTGACGGTGGTATAGGCCACTACCAAATTTTCGGCAATGACCCGATCCGACAAATCCTGTGCCATCAGCGCAAGAATTTCGAGTTCACGCTTGCTCAGCGGTTCATAAGCTGTATTAGTCGGTTGAACTGTGTTAGGTGACATCAGACTGTCTTTCGTACACCTCGCCGTTGAATCGTCTTCGTTTGTCTGGCCTCCCCAGACCAAACGGGATGATCTGTTCACCTCCATTATGGCGTATTATGACGCGATTTGATAACTTTTGTTTCGGAACTATTCGAGCATGACAAGCTGCTACGGTTTCCACGTCGGCACATAGACTTTGCCATCAATGTCGGTGAAGCCATATTCGTTCGCCAAATCCGATACCCACCACGACCGACCGGATTTGCTCAGCACGTCAGGATCAACAGCCAGCGCTGCAACCGCCCGACCGGTGAATTGAGCCGACTCACTGTTGGAAAGATCCATATATTTTTCATGGAGCATGATGCCTTCAGTACGAACCAGCCCCGGCCACAACGAAACAACCGTGACATGATTACCGCGCAGTTCATCGGCAAGGTCTGCCGTTAAGAGATGCAGACTATTCTTAGAATTGAAGTAAGCGGCGTTACGATCCCCTTCCTGCCGTTTATCGACATTATTAGAAATGTTGACGATTAAACCGCTCTCCTGCTTGACCATGATGCGGGCAGCAAGTGCGCTGGCAATATAAGCGGCACGGGTAGAAAACAGATTGTCGTCCCAATAACTCAATCGCCGTTCCCAGAAGGGTTGGTTAAAAGGAAAATCCGACATATCGTGCAGTCCTTCGTAGCCCGCCCATGCCGAATTGACCAGAATATCCAGCCGACCTTGTTCATCACTGACTCGCTGAAAGAGGGCTTCAGTTTGCGAGTCGTCGCGCAGATCAGCTCGGGCAGCGATGCCGATGCCGCCCATTTGGGTAACTTCGTTGACGGTATCCTCGACCGTTCCCGTGAGCGGCACGGTCGCCTTATGAGTGGCATCCGTGCGCCCGACCACGTAAACCGTCGCCCCCGCTTCACCTAAGCTCAGCGCAATCCCTTTGCCAACTCCACGACTTGATCCGGTTACAACAGCGACCTTACCTTTTAAATCAGCGCCCATCTTTACCCCCTTTTCGAGATGTGTTGATTTGCAAACGGATGCCTATTGTCGCAGCTTATAGGTAAAACAACTCCCCCAATTTGTGGCGCGTTGGCAAGACCCGCGATATAATATCTTTCTTGAATATAAGCATTACTGATTCATGCGTGAGCCTACCACCTTCTCGGTTTTATCCCGACGAAATCCCTTTCCTGCTTCCCTAAATTGAAATAAAATATTCATGATTGATCTCGTGATTCGATCAGCGAAAGGATAAACCATGCGCCAAGTCATTCTCATTCCTGATCCTGAAGTCGGCGGTTATACGGTCGAAGTTCCGAGCCTTCCCGGATGCATCAGCGAAGGCGATACTGTTGATGAAGCACTCGCCAACATCAAGGAAGCCATTGAACTGCATATTGAAAGTATGATCGCCCACGGTGAAGAAGTACCGGAGGATTTTGCCCCTATACAATTGATGGCGGTATGACCAAACTCCCCGTCGTCAAAGGACGTGAATGTATCAATGCGCTGCAACGTGGCGGTTTTGTCATTGATCGTCAAAAAGGCAGTCATATCACCCTCATACGTGATGACCCATTTGCCCGTGCCACCGTTCCCAACCACAACAAACCGCTGAAACCCGGAACACCCCGTTCCATCATCCGCCAAGCTGGTCTGACCGTTGATGAGTTCGTTGAGTTTCTTCACAGGCTCATAAACGTCCCACAACCCACCTTTTTGCGCCTTTCCACCGCACGGACTTGTTCCCCTCCCTGTGTTTTGGCTATCAGCGGAGTGAGCCTGCGAACGTGCTGATGTGGGGCTAGGGGTGGGGTAGTCCCAACCCTCACCCCAACACCGACCCGCTTTGCCCTGCTTGCTGCATCTCTCGCCTGATAGTCGCGCTTCATGCACAAACGACTTGAGTTGAGGCCGAACAAAAATGAAAGAGCCTGCGGTATGCAGGCGCTCAAAGCTGGTTGCAACACCCATGCTGTTTGCTTATAATGAGGTGATGGAGTTTACATTTTTGCCACACGCCGTTGAGGAAATGCAAGAACGTGACATACCGCTGCAAGTGGTATTAGAGGTTCTTCATCATCCCCAAGAAATCACGGTTGCTAAAAAAGGACGTAGTGCCTATCAAAGTGTGGTTGAAATTAATGGCAAGCCCTATATTGTCAGGGTCATTGTAGAACCCAACGGCGAAGTCGTTACCCTTTATCGTTCCAGTAAGGTGAGCAAGTATCAGGGTGAAAGTCATGAAGAGAACACCGATTGAATATGATGCCCAAAGCGATACCCTACAAGTGTATCTCTCCGATGCTCCGATTGAGGAAAGCGCTGAACTGCAACCCGGCTTGATCGTGGATTACGACGCGGCAGGGAACATTGTGGGGATTGAACTGTTGGATGCTTCTGAAATCGTCAAACAGACTCCTGAACCTATAGTTGTTGGTAAATAGCCTAACCTACAGGCTCTCAAATGCCCCACAACCCACCTTTTTGCGCCTTTCCACCGCACGGACTTTTCCCCTCCCTGTGTTTTGGCTATCAGCGGAGTGAGCCTGCGAACGTGCTGATGTGGGGCTAGGGGTGGGGTAGTCCCAACCCTCACCCCAACACCGACCCGCTTTGCCCTGCTTGCTGCATCTCTCGCCTTAATGCGCTTCATGCACGAACGAATTGAGTTGAGTGAGGCCGAACGAGAATGAAAGCGCCTGCGAAGTACAGTCCTCATTAGCCTGATTTCAGGCTCAGGTCAGTTGCAGATTTAGGGCTGAGAAGAGTGGGAACAGCAGTTAAAACAACAGGTGTAGCTATGGGATAGGAGGCTTTATCACTGATCAGTAATGCTCCTAGACCGGGCCATTCGGGGTAAATGTGTTTACTATAAAAATCGTTTGCCTGATCGCTGCTGTAATTCGGATAGATTGAAGCGATAAAAGTCTGTAAATCAGACTGTGGTGTATTTAAGCTAAACCGTTGTCCTTTTGCGGTAGCGTTAATTTCCACAGAATCAACATAATAATCCCCTTGTTTCGAATACAACTGAAAGGTGACCGTTAGTCCAAACTTGGGATAATAAGCGTTTAATGTAACATCCACAAAAGGTTGCTCAAGACCTATATCATAGTTTA
The DNA here is from genome assembly GCA_016124855.1 of Anaerolineaceae bacterium. GTDB lineage: Bacteria > Chloroflexota > Anaerolineae > Aggregatilineales > Phototrophicaceae > CFX2. The sequence goes on from WGMX01000010.1 coordinate 214,265, forward strand.
ACTTTATGCCTTGTGGCTCGCCGTACAGTTTCAAAATATCGCCTAATGTGAAATCAATATTTGGTGAAATGGAAATATATTCCACAACACCATTACTGAAAGAAATACTACTTGGATATAAATTAGTAGGATCTCCCCACCGAATGAGGTGTGTCTCCTTTTGTCCTCCTGTTGAAGGGTAAACATCATCTTCTGACCATTTTGCGACTGTGAAAAAACTCAAGGTGTTCAATATTTGTCGTACATCAGCAAGCGTTGTTTTACCCGGAATAATGCCTTGCCAACAGGGAAACAGACATGGTTTCATTGTAAGGATGCTTTTATCCTCATTATTACTGACGGTGGTTGGTGTGGGTAATGGAATGATAATGTTGGCAGCAAATGACATCAATATACATATGGAAACTGCAAGAATTTTCATTGATGACCTAACTACAAGTTTTGGAGCTGTGCGTGTAGATTTGACATAAAATCCACGCCCACAGAAGGCCTGATAAATAAAGTGACATACATTTTAACTGGTTTCTATACCACACAATTTATGAGGTGAAGTACTGAGCCTCATGCGACATAATCCAACCTCTCTGCCTTGATCTCTGTGTTCTTTGTGTCTTTGTGGTAAAAATGATTTTGTATTTCCGTTGTAGGTGTAGTTGGTAACTGCATTATCGAAGCCGCTTCAGCAGGCTTGTCTTGCGTAGCAGGTAGCCGCATGGTTTTAACCTGCGGCGAGAAAAACCAAATCCCTCCGCCTTGATCTTGGCGTTCTTTGAGTCTTTGTGGTTCAATCGCATTGCACTTCTTCTTAACTTGCTGCTTGCAACTTGTTACTAAGTTGGTTTATTTTCGGTTAACCCGACAAACTCATCTCTAACCATCACCCAACCCGCTTAACAATTCTGCTCCCTCAAAATGGTTAGCGCAAACCTCTGAAAACAGTTACAAAATGTTCTTCCAAAAGGTAACCCATTCGGTTGCGACTTGCCGTAAAATAATCAATGGGACAAATCCTTACCGATGTCCACGCACCTTAACAAACATCAATCGTTGTAAATGTGACAAAAACCATCGATTCTCAACAGCAACATTTGCAACAACAGCATAATTTCACCCGCTGCCAATGTCACTGCCGCCGCCAATGCCGCCACAAAATCCGGTTATGTCGTCGCCGCCATCGCCGACCACGACACAAAACTGCACTGCGACCGAAGGGAGTCCTGTGGATGAATCTGAAGAATTTGAAGAAATTTGCGAACATTCGGCATCTCGCTCCCTCAAATTCGCCGATAAACCATCCCCAATCGATTCAAATTGTGCATTTTGTGAAGATTGGAGTGAATCAAAAAGCGGCAGACACCCGCCTACCGCTAACTGCCTTCGTATTCGACTGGTGACTGGTGACAGACAAGTGCGAAGCCTCCCGTGGGACTGGAGACTTCTTACGCCTTGACCCGATACCGTTCAATCACAGGCTGCATCCGACGCAAGGCTTCCTGAAGTTCGTCCATCGATTGCAGCAGCGTAATTCTCAGGTAACCGTCCCATTTATCGCCAAAGCCGGTTCCGGGGAAAATCAACACCCGTCCTTCTTTAAGCATCAGATAGGAGAGTTCAGTGGCATTGATGCCGGTTGACGAGCTGATCGTCCACAGGAAAAACCCGCCGCGAGGGTCGCTAAAATCCAAACCCATGTCGCGCAGTCCGGTCATCATCAGTTGGCGGCGCTCGGTGTAGATGCGTAAAAATTCATTGATCGGTTCTTGCGGGCCATTCAGCGCGGCTAAACCGGCATGTTGGGAAATGGTCGCCGCCGGGCCAGTGGTAAAGGTTTTGACCTTGGTCATGGCTTGGATAAAGTCCACCGCAGCCGCCACAAAACCCACTCGGAAACCCGTCATGGCATAGGTTTTCGAGAAACCGTTAAGCGTAATCGTCCGTTCTTCCATACCCGGTATCGAGCCAATGCTGAAGTGCTTCCAACCGTCGTAGAGGAACTTCTCGTAAATCTCGTCGGAGATCACAATCAGGTTGTGTTTGATCGCAATTTCGGCAATCGCCCGCGCCCGTTCTTCAGTAATGATGCCACCTGTGGGATTGCTCGGAGTTACAATTAGCAAAGCTTTTGTTTTAGGGGTGATGGCCTGTTCTATCGACTCAACCGGCAAATTAAACGCATCATCATGGTCGGTCGGGATCATAACGATTTTCCCACCCGCCGTTTCAATCGCCTCATCATAGGAGGTGTAACGCGGATCAGGCACAAGCACTTCATCACCGGGGTCAAGCAGCGCTTGCATAATCAAGAACAAGCCTTCTTGACCGCCAGTGGTCACGATAACATTTTCGGCGCTGACCGACAGCCCATTTTCACGCCGTAATTTTTCGGCAATCGCGCTGCGGAGTTCGGGCATTCCAGCAACCGGTGTTGGCGCAGTCTGGTTACGTCGAATCGCTTCTTGTGCCGCTAGGATGATGTGCTGTGGTGTATCCAAGTCAGGATCGCCGCGTCCTAAAGCAATGGTATCTTTTTGTTGGGCGGCCAATTCCATCAAGGCATAGCGCAGTTGGGTTCCGTTGGAGGCTACCGCCCGAACTGCTTCAGGAATATTCGTATTCAACATGGTCATGCTTCATCCACCAATCCGAGCGCTGCCCACTGAGAAACATTGGTTGTACATATGGTCATACTTTGTTTGAAAGCCCGTAACTTGCCCGACTTTTCCGAACCCGCCATCCAGCCGACGCGCCATCCCGGCATCTTGTCGGATAAGCTGCCGAGCGTCACCACCTGCGCGCTAAGTTTAGGGTTTTGTGCCGGATGGAAATTGTTCTCGCCCGCGCCGCCGCTGATGTCCCAGACAATCCACCATTTATGCTCAGCGGCTTGCTGTAATAGGGAATCAACCACTTCCCAACTATCTTGCGGGGTTAGATAAATCATGCTCACAGTAGAAGGATCGGTCGCCCGCTGCACAAGGCTGACATTCGCTAAATGGGCTGCGCCAGCGATGAGTGTGCTGTCACCGGGACATAGAATTTGTGAACCGGGTTTGGTTAACTGCTTAACGGCAACGAAACGTCCCTCTGTCGCGCCACAGGTAATGGTCACTTCGCCGGGTTGCAGTTCGACGCCGAAATTTTCGCCCACATATTCGGTCACCCATGTGCGTAAGCCGACGATACCGGGGCGGTCAGTATAGTGGGTTTCACCGTTGTCGAGTGCTTGTACAGCCGCCTCGATAATTGCAGGGTCAGCCGACGAATTCTCGTTGCGCGCTGGCATAGCGGGCAAGTCCGCAATGCGGCTTGCCAGAGGGCGTGATAATTTTTGGGGTACAGTCACGGTTTATACTCTTTCTCGCATTTCTCGCGCTGCCACTCATGCATCGTGTTCAATTTCAAGATGGATTTGTTGATTATCACATGGCTCCATAACCTAAAATCCTTGTATAATGCGGAGACGAACAAAAGTCGGTCGCTAGCAAGTTCGTTGACACCCATTTATGAGTGTCGTATACTGTATTTCGGTCGATTGTCGACAATCGACGAGAATGCATGATTATAAGTTTGACCTTTATTGTTGTCAAGAAATCTGGTGCTTCATGGCACTTCTATCGCCTATTGCCAATAAATCACTGCGTGCCCATGTCTTAGATGTTTTGCGGGATGCTATCCTCAATGGTGAATTGAAACCCGGACACATCCTAATCGAAAGTGACCTCGCCACTCAATTGGGTGTTAGTCGGGCGCCGCTGCGGGAAGCTATCCAGATTTTGAATACCGAAGGCTTGCTCGAAACGATTCCCTACAAGGGAACGACTGTTAAGCACCTCGAAAAGAAAGATATTGAAGAGCTTTACAGCCTACGCAGCGTACTCGAATCCTTCGCCATCCAACTAATCATTGAGCAAAATAATCCCGAACATGTGCAGCACTTGCGCCAGCATTTTGCTGCCATGTTGGAAGCCGCCAAAGCCAATGACCTAAAACTCCTCAACCAGATTGACCGTGATTTTCACGACACGTTGATCGAGTCAAGCAATCACAGCCTGCTCATGTCAATATGGGTGGTGGTTGCTATGCGTGTGCGTCAGGTGATGGCGCTCCGTAATAAACGCTTTACCGACATTACCGAAATTGCCTACAACCATCTAGCGATTATTGAAGCCATTGAAGCCTGCGACCAAGGGAAGGCCGTGTCCCTAATCACCGATCATGTGGCTTCAGTAGGCGATTTGATTGCAGAAGATTGGGACAATAATCAGCATAAAAGCGGCGATTAGCTTTTTGCTAGTAGTTCTCGTTGATTTCAGCATAACCCTCAAAGTTCGATTTAATTACTAAGCCGTTCCACGATTGGAAGATGCGAACTATCTATTTTTACCGGTCATATCTGTAAAACTTTCTCTCCTCGACTGAAATCCCGCCTTCTAAAACAAATTTCTTGACAGGTTTCCAAATGCAAAATATAATCCGCCAAACGGTCGATTGTCGACAATCGACTGTTGAAACAAAATTACACAAAAGACTAAACCACCAACTCAAAAAATATCTAGTTGTTCTTCTCGCCTTTTATAAGGTCAATCAGCCGAAAATTAAATCTTGTGTCTTAGTCCAATATGAGGATTGCAGAGATGGCGAGTTCAATCAAGCACATGGCATTTGCAGTTAAAGATGTGGATAAAACACTCAAACAATATCAGGATTTAATCGGCGTGGGTTTAGATGCGCGGATCATTGATGCGCCCAAAGCACAAATTCGGGTCGCCATTTTCAATGTGGGTGATGTGGAATACCAATTAAACCAATCAACCGATGAAAACGGTCGTTTTAGCACTTGGATTAAGCAGCGCGGTTATGAAGGTTTACACCACATTTGCTACACCGTAGATGACATCGATAAAGCGCTGAGTGATGCACAGGCCAAAGGCGCAACCCTCAAAGAATGCAGTTCGTGCAAGGTCAAGGGCAGCCATCCACATCCCGAAGGGTTTGTTGCCTTCTTGGATCAAGAAGCTGGCGGCATCGAAATTGAAATGATGCAGGTCTATACCCCTGCCCAACTTGAAGAATACAAGGCAATCAAAGGAATATAGGCATGACTCTTACCCTGATTAGGGTTCCAGTGGATGAACTAGACGCATTCGTTTATGAGGCGTTCAAGGCGATGGGTATGTCCGATTCGGATGCCCGCATGTGTGCCAATGGCCTCATGCAAAGTGAACTGCACTGCCATCCGGGACAAGGGCAAGGCGTCGCTGGTTTACTGGGCTATCACCGACGGATTAGCAACGGTTGGTATACCCTGAATGCGCCCTTTGAAATCGTGAAAGAGAGTCCGGCGTTGGCATTGGTGGATGCCCACAATGGCCCCGGTTCAGTAGCTAGTCAACGTGCCATGCAATTAGCAGTTGATAAAGCCAAGGTCAGTGGCATAGGAACGGTTATCGTTCGTAACAGCACCCATTTTGGGTCATCGGCTGTACATGCCCGAATTGCTGCCGAACAAGAATGCATCGGTATTGCTATGACCAACGCCGGGCCAGAGATGGCTCCATGGGGTGCAGCCAGCGGCGTGGTTGGCACAAATCCTTGGGGATTAGCCGCGCCTACGGGTGGTGAATTTCCGGTGGTGCTGGATGTCGCCCTAACCACAGCCGGTAAGGGAATGATGCGCTGGTACGAGCGCAAAGGCAAGAAGATGCCGCTTGATTGGGCACTCACACCTGAAGGCTATGAAACCGATGATCCGGCGGCAGCGATGGCTGGCGCATTATTGGGCATCGGGCAGTATAAAGGTTTCGGCCTCGCTATGCTGACCGATGTGTTAACCGGCGTCATCGGTGGCGGTGGATTTGGCCTTGTCCCTTATGCCGACCCGACCAAGTTAGACGTTTCGCATACTTTCATTGCGCTTGACATCGCGTGGTTTATGCCTGTCGCGGTTTTTAAACAGCGGATGGATGACTTTATTCACCAAATTAAATCCGCCAAACTGCGTCCCGGTTTCAGCGAGATTTTGGTTCCCGGAGAAATTGATTATCGCCGCGAGCAGCAGCGCCGCGGCGAGGGAACGCAAATGGATTCAGAAATCTTTGACAAACTTCGGGACTTGGCACAAGAACTAAAAATCGATTTCCCGTTCGAACGTGACGTGATCTCCACCGTTTAACTTTTGATTATGTCAGTGATGCCCAAGCATTTATCGAAATGCACCGTAATGTAATTCGAAAATTTAGTGATAGTTACCATTATCAGTAATGCAGCCGACATATTATAAGTAATAAGAAGCTAAAATTCTAAGGAGGCGCTGGCAAAGCAACAAAATGTGTTCTTCTACCTTGAAAATGTAATTAGCTACGGGGAGTTTTCAACAAATGAACAGTAAGGTTAATTTGCCGGTCAGAGGTTTAGTATTTCTTCTCATTATCCTGTTCACACTACCCTTGGTTGTCGTGAATGCACAGGATAAACCCGACCAAGATACGATTGTGATTGCAATTGATTCTGATCCCGCGACCCTCGAACCCGCGCAGGTGAGCACACGCGCTGGAGCCAATATTCTGTCGCACGTATTCCTGCAATTGTACGAAGTCGGACAAGCGGATGGTTCACTCGTGCCGTATCTAGCGAAGGATTCTTCAACCTCCGCCGATGGGCTGGAAACCACCTTCACTCTCAATGAAGGTGTGATGTGCGAAGACGGCAACGAAATGACGGCTGAAGATGTGGTTTACAGCATTAAACGTGTTGCTGACCCCAAGAACGGATTCAGCGGTAACTCGAACTTTGATCTGGAAGCCTCCGGTTATGTGGATGTGAGAGCTGACGACAAGTATAAAGTAACAGTGGTCTTCAAAGCGCCACAGGATGACAAACTGCGTCGTGGTTTGCTCTCGGAAATGTATATGCACTGCAAAGGCGCATACGAAAAGATGAGCCTTGAAGAAGCTTCACAGAATCCGTCAGGCAATGGGCCGTACCGTGTGATGGAGTGGGTTAAGGATGACCATGTGACGCTGGAACGTGTGGATAGCTTCCCACTGCGTAAAGGCAACTTTAAGTACATCGTTTGGAAGGTCATTCCTGAATCTTCAACCCGCGCGGCTGAGTTGATTGCTGGTAATGTTGATCTGATTAGCAATGTTACCGCCGAACAAATCAAGCCACTCAATGACTCAGGCGTTGCGACCGTTCAAATCGTCAACGGAACCAACCGTTTCTATGTCGGCTTCAGCATGGTACCGGGTTTGCCCTTCTCCGATACCCCCGGCGGCAAAGCCATTCTTGATCCGAAGGTTCGCGTGGCGCTGCAATATGCGGTTGATCCGCCTGCCATCTGCGAGAACATTCTCGGTGTGGCCTGCGAACGGATGACGGGTATGGTCAACAAGCCCAACGACAATCCTGACCTGAAGCCATATCCCTATGATCCAGCTAAAGCGGAAGAACTGCTCGATGCTGCCGGTTATCCAAAAGATTCTGACGGTGTGCGCTTCGAACTGACCTTACAAGCCCGCAAGCGCTCCGGCCCCGGTGGTTCGGATGTAGCACAGGCTATTGCACAATACCTGTCTGATGTGGGTGTTAAGACCGAAGTGCAGTTCTTAGAAAATGCCGAGTTCATCAGCCAGATTACCAACCACCAAGCTGGCCCGTTGTTCCTGCTCAGCACGGGCGGCAGCGTGTGGAGCGCCCAATACGATATGGCTGACTTCCCCGCTCCTAAGGCGACCACCAACTACATTGAGTACAGCAATCCTGAGTACTTCAAGTTGTGGGACAGCCTGCCATTTGCCAAGTCTGCGGAAGAATCCCGCGCCATCGAATTGAAGATGGAAGAAATCTTCTACAACGATCCTCCGTGGCTGATGCTGTATCAAGGCCCTGAAGTCTGGGGTGTGAGCAATCGGGTAGACTACCAAGTCCGTCCTGATGGACAAACGATTGTCTACGCGACCAAATTGAAGTAAGTTCTGTATGAAAAAGGGTGTGCAATAATATGTACACCCTTCTAGTGTCGAGAAGAACCCATGTTCAAATATCTGGTGCGGCGGCTCATTCGATCAGGTTTCACTATCTTAGGAGTGACCTTTGTTACGTTCATTTCGCTGCACCTCGCCGGCGACCCAACGCTGCTCTACGTCAGCCAGCACGCCAGCGCGACTGAAATCGCAGAAACCAAAGCCAAACTCGGTTTCGACCGTCCTATTTTGGAACAATATACCCGTTTTATCAGTGGGATGCTGCGCGGAGATTTAGGCAATTCGTTGGCTGCTCGCTCTCCTGCATTACCTTTAGTTTTAGATCGGCTTCCCGCGACCATCGAATTGACGGTTTTTGCCATGATATTGGCGACAGTCATTTCCATACCCATTGGGATTTATGCGGCTATCCGGCGTGGTACAGCCGCTGATGGCGGCATCATGCTGGTGGCGATTATTGGTCAATCGATGCCCAGTTTTTGGCTAGGGATCATGTTGATTTTATTCGTTGGCCTCAGTTTGCGTTTACTGCCCATCTCAGGACAAGTGCCCGTCATCAAGCCGATTTTGGAAGGCAACATCGATGAAGCCCTCCACAATATTCCCGATGCCTTTCTCCATTTGATTATGCCAGCCTTCACCGTGGCTGTTTTTTCAATTTCACGGAATGCCCGTTTAGTCCGTTCAGCGATGCTTGAAGTCCTCACACAGGATTACGTCGTCACCGCACGTTCAAAAGGGTTGAGCGAACGGATTATTATCATCCGCCATGCCTTTCGAAATGCGCTGGTTCCAGTCATCACCGTTCTGGGTTTGGAATTCGGCTTTTTGTTAGGCGGCGTGGTCATCACTGAGACTGTCTTTTCTTGGCCGGGAGTAGGACGCTTACTCTTTAACTCGATTAACCAGCGCGATATTCCGGTGGTGTTAGCGGCGGTTTTGCTGTTCGAGTTCCTGTTCATCGGCCTTATTTTCGCGCTTGATATCCTCTACGTCTATCTTGATCCGCGCATCCGTTTAGATTAAACCGGCAAAATTCAATGACTTCCTCAACTTCAAATCGTCCGGCTTCGTCTATCGTTACCCTCTCGGAAAATGAGCAGGTTACCCCACGATGGTCGCCATGGAAACGTGCGTTTTACAGCATGGTCAAGGGGCGTTGGCCTATACTGGCACTGATCGTTTTGATCCTCATTACTCTGGTTGCCATCTTTGGGCCGCAGTTCGCCCCGCGTGATCCCAACCGTCAAACGCTGGTTGCCAAGTTTCGAGCACCGCTCCAACCAGATCGTCAGGGTGTAATTCAATATGCGTTGGGGACAGATCAACTTGGGCGCGATGTGCTTTCGCGCTTGATTTATGGTGCGCGTATTTCGTTGAGCGTTGGCATTATTGCGGTTGTACTTGGCGGAACATTTGGCGTGACGTTAGGACTGATTGCCGGTTACTTTGGCGGACGGGTTGATGACTTCATCATGTGGATTGCGGAAATTCAACTGGCCTTTCCGTTCATCCTGCTGGCGATTATGGTGCTGGTCGTGCTGGGGCCGAGCGTACCTAACCTGATCCTTACATTGGGCATTGGTCAGTGGGAAACCTATGCACTCATCGCCCGCGCACAGACCAAATCGCAAAAAGAAAAAGAATATATCGAAGCCGCACGGGCAATTGGTGGTCGCCAACTGCACATTATGTTGACCGGAATTTTGCCCAACATCCTTTCACCGTTGATTGTTATCGCTTCATTCAATGTTGCTGGAGTTATTCTGTCGGAAGCGTCACTGTCGTTCTTGGGGTTGGGTGTACCGCCAAGTGTACCGACGTGGGGCGCGATGCTGGCAGACAGCCGGGATTCGCTGATTGGTGGCATATGGTGGCTGGCAGTCCTCCCCGGCTTAGCGATTATGGTGACGGTACTCTCACTGAATATTCTAGGTGATTGGGTGCGCGACTTTCTTGATCCGCGTCTGCGTGGCAAAGGCGGCGGACTGTAAACGTGCGAATGATGCAATTGATTCGCAAATTTCGCAGAATTTGCATATTTCCCGCTGAATCGTCCGGCGGGACGCTCGGCTAAGGCCGCTGAAATGACATTTTGGGATCGGCGGGATGCTCCCTTGATGGCGCTGAATTGACACTTTTGCGGCGGATTGCTCGGCTAAGGCCACCGCTGTGCAATTTGTGCATTGCCGCTGCTGTTGTTGCAATAGGTTTAGCCATAAAGACACTGAGAAATACCGAGAATAAGAGAAAAGCACATCTCATTTTAGAACAAAAGTTCAGTGAGAGTCAAGTCAAAACGGTTCGAGTTTTCAAACTATTGTGTCTCTTATTGTGATTGACTAATTGCTGTGGTGATTAAGCAACGGACGGCATGATGATGTTTAACAAATTGGAACGGAGAAAAAATCATACCCCTAACCCCAGCCCACATCGGCTATCTTCGCAGGCTCAGTCCGCCGATAGCCCGTAGTAACAGGGCAAGGGAGAAATACGGGAGCACACA
>WGMX01000025.1 GCA_016124855.1 Anaerolineaceae bacterium
TTTGCTGGTCAGGTAAATGCGAACGGCACGTCTGTCAGATGCATCTGGGCGGCGTTCAATCATGTCCTTATTTTGTAATTTATCCAAAATAGGGGTGAATGAAGTCGCAGCTCGCCCCACAGCGCGCGCCAATTCGGATGCATGCTGTCCATCCTGCTCATACAGCGAGCGCAGGATGTACCATTCAATAACCGTTAACCCTAACGGTTCTATAATTTGACCATATACCTGATCTAGGTTCCTTAGTGCAATGTCTAAATTACACCAAATCGAACCCGCGAACCTAAGGGATTGGTTTTTCATATCGCTCATTGGTACCTCAGTCTATTCCTTCTGCATAATTGGCGAAAAATTGCCATAAAAATAACTTATTGTTCTAAAGAAATGGAAAGTAACAAATCGCCGAATCCCAGTTGATCGCCGGAAGTCAGCATATATGGAATATCAGGTTTAAGGCGCTTTGAATTAATAAATGTTCCGTTAATGGATGCCAAATCAATAATATGTAGCTTTTCCTGATACCGCACCAGCGCTGCATGTCGTCTTGAAACACCTTTTTCAAGCGCTTTGAAATCTGCCAAGTCGATGTCGGGAACAAAACTACTGCGGCTGTCAGAACGTCCGAGGACAAAACCATCAGTGGTCAATAACGAAACTTGAACACTTTGAGGGCTGCTGTCGAGTGTCTGAATAACGAGCTTGCTTTCCATTGTGACCTATCAAAAACTATGAAAATTGCGACAATTACACTTATGCGACTACGTTATCTCGATAAATATAATAAAACGAATACCTTCATCTATCACTATCGAGTAAGAGCTAAACTAAGTTTTTGTAATACCCGTTGAGTATGGCAGAAACCAAAATAAATGACATAGCCATTAATACCAATTGAAATATTGAGCCTGTTTTGCGAATCCTTTGTAATTTCGCACAGCAGTTGAACCTTTTGAGCTGTCCAGATGATGGTGATTTGACAAATTTCACATTACAAGTTACATTACAACTCAACTGTTTTACTTTCTCTTATATAATACCACAATATTCGTGTTTCGTGTCAACTATTTTTCCCACAATAGTAAAGTAATATACTCTGTCATAGGCGATAATGCAAATCAACTCACTAGTGATGAATAAAATGCACACCTAAACTATTAATATGAGAAATTGTATAGAGAAAGATTTTCTTACTATATTACTGAGAGGGCAACTTTTAGATTTATTCATTATATTGACATTATAGTCAACAATAACATCAAAGATCTGCGTCACGCATCATAAATATGCTTTACCAGTTTGAAAGCTAACACATAAATGTAAAGAATTTGTGGAGAATTTAAGTTTGTGTCGGTTAATTTAACATTTTCTAATGTCACTTAATCATTTTTGTGGGCTTCCACAAATCGGAATCCATATGATCCGTTGGCGCAAAGCTCAGAAGCGTGTACCCGCCATCCGATTTCAAATAATAAACAAGATACTCTTGATTTGCTTGGAACTTTTTATCTGGCGCGAGACTGTGTTTGAAGTAGGTCACCTGACCATCAACTGCAATCAGGGTAACCGGCTTCCAAAATAACCACGGTGATGGCAGCTTTTCAGGCGCACGAAAGATACCAAAATACACAGGAATTCGGGCATAGCGGCGTGCCCGAAGAAATAGCATCACACCACCCACTAACAGTGCCCCTACCCCGACCATCCACAGACCACCAATAAATAGCGATAGCAAGAAACTTCGTAATAATATGATGGCTGGAACCATAAGCATCAGCATCGTTACAACTGGTTCCATAATAGCTTCACGGCGCTGGTCACTATGGAGCTTGAGTTTAGCGTTCGCCAGCAGACGCTGTCGCATTTGAGGGGAAACTCGTGTATCAATTACAACTGTCATAATTGAAGATGTTAACTTCCAATACTGGGTTATTCAAGTGCTGGCACTTTGACACGCGTGCCCAGCTGAAGCACTAAGACACTGGCTACGATAAATGCGCCTCCAATAAGCTGCACCGGTTGCATTTCTTCACCCAAGAAAATCCGCGCAAAAACCAAAGTTAAGATGGGTTCGACCGTACCAATTATGGACGCACGAGCGGCGCCGACTTTTTGTATACCGATAGTTAAGAAAAATCCGCCTAACACGGTGCTGACCGTCGCAATAGCCAGTATCCTGAGCCACAATTCGACACCGTTAGGTTGATGTGCAGCCAAAATAGGCATCGAGAACGCAATTTCGCCAAGATGATTCCAGAAATCACCGGGTATTTGTGCGGCGCGAAAGGGTATCAGGATGAGCAGGAAAAGTAACGCACCGGTCGTCGTCCATGCACTGGCAGCACCCAGTGCCGTGTGCCCTTTTAGCCAGCGTCCGTTCAATATGAAATATACCGCGACGACAAACGCGCAGAACAACGCCAGCAGCACACCGACAAGATTATCGTTGCCGACACCCTTTCCAAAATCGGGGACGGTCAATATGATGCCAATAGTGGTCAGCACCAGCGCTCCCCAACCGGCAGCGGGTAAGCGCTCACCCATCAAGGCTGATAGAACTGCGACAATCGCGGGATAGGTATAAAACAGCACAACAAATGTGCCAGCAGCAATCCGCTCGAACCCCCAAAATGTGGCGACTGCCGCTATTGCCAATAACGATCCCATACCTATTAGCCGCACACGTGGCAGGGGCTTATCGCCCGCCGGAAAACGCAAGGCACGCACCACTAACCAGAATAAGGGCGCAGCCAGTGCAAATCGCCATGTGGCGATATCTAGTGAATTGAGTCCGGCTGTTTGCAAACCCCTAATAAAAACAGGCAGCATCGAATAACCCGTTACCGATGCCAAAATTTGAAGCATTCCCTCGCGTTCCCCACGGCTCAAGTTCATAGTGAACCCCTTCCCGCCGCCGAAGGGATTGGCTCGGTTACAGGTTTCTCGCGGATGCGCTGTAACAGCAGCACGCTCACCAGAATGAACGATGCGCCGAACAGTTGAATCCACTGCAAATTTTCGTGTCGAATAACTACCGCCCACAACAGTGTCAAAACCGGTTCAAGCATGCTGATTATCGCAGCACGAGGCGCGCCCACACGGTACATTCCAGCATAAAAAGTAAAGATGGGAATAACAGTGCTGATGATCACTAAGCCCAAAAATCCCGCCCAAACACTGATATTCGGCGGAATTGAAGTGGAGTCTCCTCGTAAGGCTCGCAAGATGATTACAATCAGGCTAAAAATAAGTGATCCACTTATGCTCCATGCACTCGCCATCGAGAGATCAGTTACGCCCTTCACTGTTCGGTTACTCAAGAGGATATAAAGTGCATAGGTCGCCGCGTTCGCCAATACTAACAACACGCCAATGGGATCAACACCGCTAAAGCCTTGAAACAAATTGGGAACAGTCAATACGACACCGACAAGAGTGAGCCCAAGCGCTAACCAACTGCGCTCCGAAAGGGTTTCGCCAAACAAAACAGCGCCAACTGCCACCAGCACAGGATAGGTATAAATCAAAACAGTATATAGTGAGGCCGGTACACGTTCTAAGCCGAAAAAGGCAATTGTCGCGACTAAGCCAAACAGGAAACCCATACCGAGCAATCGTCCACGCGGCATATAAGTTGTTTTGACACTTAACTCTCCGCGTCGTATCCAACCCATTCCCAACCATGTAATCGGCACGGCCAGCACAAAACGCCACACCACGACATCCAGTGGATTAAAGCTGCTGTTGTCATAGATAAACTTGGTGAAGATCGCGAAGAAAGAATAACCGGCTGCCGAAATAAGAATGAGCAGTAGGCCATCACGTTGGGTACGGGTCATAAAATTCCTAAGTATCGCTCAGTCCAAATATCAATGCCATTTTTCAACAAAAAGGGCGAAGTCAGACTCCGCCCTTAACGTAAAACTTAGACTACCTAGCCTATTTCAATACTGTTGCAGCCAACGTCAGATTATCCGTCAAATTGGTGGCAAGGAACGGCAGGATACCCATGATTATCGTACCTGCAAAGGCCACATAAATTGCCCAATTAACGTACTCGGTAGCGCCTGCCGCTTGATCGCCTTCACCATCACGTAGATACATGTTGACGATAATGCGAATATAGTAGAAGGCACTCACCACACTCGTCAGCACGCCGATGACGGCCAGCGGAATAAGGTTGGCTTCGAGTGCTGCACGGAACACATACCATTTGCCAATAAAACCGGCTGTTAGCGGAATGCCCGTCAAACTGAGCATGAATACCGCCATCATGAATGCCATTGCCGGACGGCTCTTAGCAAGTCCGACGAAATCTTCCAGTGTTGTACCGCTGCCATCGTCTTTTTCAATCGCCATCGCGACACCGAAAGCACCGAGATTGGTAAACATGTAAGCGATCAAATACAGCAGCGCCGCACGAATGGCTTCTAAGCCTAAGCCTGCACTGCCTGCGGCGGCTACAGCCATCATAATGTAGCCAGCGTGTGCAATCGACGAATAGGCCAGCATACGCTTTATATTGGTCTGGGCAATCGCCACAAAGTTACCAAGTATCAAGGTAGCCGCAGCGATTAACCAGAATGTCTGCTGCCACGCGGCTGTAGTTTCACCGCTCTTGAGTACAAAGGTCGGCAGTGCAATTGTGACAATTCGCAGCAGTGCGGCAAAACCACCAATCTTCGCACCGACGCTCATAAAGGCTGTAACCGGTGTTGGCGCGCCTTCATACACATCCGGTGTCCACATATGGAAGGGAACAACCGCCACTTTAAAGCCTAAGCCCACCAAAATGAGACCGGAACCAAGCAGCAGCAGGAACGCTCCCGAACCACCCGCCGCAACAATATTTTGAACACCGGCAAAAATCACGGTTAAAGTGGTCGATCCAGTTGCGCCAAACACGAGCGCCGAGCCATAAACGAAGAACGCGCTGGCGAATGCACCGAGGATAAAATACTTCATACCGCTTTCTTCCGAGCGAACGTCAGGGACACGGAAAGCAGCAAGTACATACAGTGGAATGCTCAGCAATTCCAGCGCCACAAAAATCGTAACCAGATCGTTGGCGCTTGCCATAAACATCATGCCGCTCAAGCTAAACAAAATCAGCGCATAAAACTCACCGCGCTCGATTCCTGTCCGTTTGAGATAATCGACATTCATGAGGATACTGATAAAACCCGTTACCAGAATAACCACGTTGGCAATACTGGTGAAACTATCCGCCGCGAACATCCCCAGAAAAGCAGTTCCGGTTTCATTAAAGGTAAACAGATTTACCACAAAACTGAAAATGACGATGCCGAGCGACAAAAATGCGGTCACGACCTTGCGATCACGCGGGATAAAAAGTACATCGACCAGCAGCAGCAAGCACGCGCCTATTGCA
Organism: Anaerolineaceae bacterium; assembly: GCA_016124855.1. GTDB lineage: Bacteria > Chloroflexota > Anaerolineae > Aggregatilineales > Phototrophicaceae > CFX2. The sequence continues at coordinate 5,390 of WGMX01000025.1, forward strand.
AGCACCACCCCCGGCGCGGCCATCCACATGTTTAAGTCAGCAAAACTCGGAACTGAAAACATAATCTACCCCTAAAAAGTTGAGGCTCTTGAATAGAAAGGCGGATCACCGACCCGCCCTAACCTCTACACACGATTAGCGCAGCACGGTGCTCGCCACGCTGTTGATACTTTGTGCCACTTGAGTAACGGTCGGCCCCATCGAGTCGAAGAAGGGCTTTGGCTGCACACCAATCCAGAAAATGACCACAATCATTGCGACCAAAACGGCTGTTTCCTGCCACTTTAAGCCTTCAAGCTGTTTGTTTTCTTCATGGGTAATATCGCCCATGAACACCTTCTGATACATGTAAAGCATATATACAGCGGAAAGGATAACACCCAAAGTCGCAAACAACGTAAAGAAGAAGCCAAGTGTCGTGCTGCCAAGCGACCCCATCAAAATGGTGAATTCGCCAACGAAACCGTTCAAACCGGGCAAACCCATGCTGCTCAAGGTAATGACGAGGCTCAGACCACCAAATACCGGAAGCACCTTCCAGATACCGCCGTAAGCCGCGATTTCTTTGGTATGACGGCGTTCGTACAACACACCGACCAGCAAGAACAAGCCGCCCGTGCTGACACCATGATTAACCATTTGGAGAATAGCGCCCTGAATACCAATGGTATTAAGAGCGAAAATGCCCAAAATCACAAAACCCATATGGCTTACGGATGAATAAGCAACCAGCTTTTTAACATCGGTTTGGGCATAGGTCACCCACGCGCCGTAGATGATACCGATTACTGCGAGGGTCGCTACAAAAGGCGCCCAAGCATGAGCCGCCTGCGGGAACAAGGGCAGGCAGAAACGGATGATACCGTAAGCACCGAGCTTAAGCAGCACACCTGCCAGAATGACCGAGCCAGCGGTCGGCGACTGAACGTGCGCGTCAGGCAGCCAACTATGGAACGGCCAAATCGGCACTTTGATGGCGAAGGCAATCAAGAAACCGAGGAACAGGAAAGACTGTGTGCTGAACACGCCGCTGAACGGGAAAACCAACTTACCCGTTTGGATAAGTTCCACAATCGCGGGCAGCGAGAATGTGCCAGCATTGATGCCGACATACAGGATTGCCAGCAGCATCAAGATCGAGCCGGCCATCGTGTACAGGAAGAACTTGACCGCAGCATAAATGCGGCGTTCCGCACCCCAGATGCCGATCAGGAAGTACATCGGAACCAGCGTAACTTCCCAGAAGATGTAAAACATAAACAGGTCTTGAGCCATAAACACGCCGAGCATGGCGAATTCGAGCAGCAGCATGAAAATGTAATACAGACGTTCACGTCCGCGTTCGTGAATGACGTGGGCCGTGAACGAACTCAGAATTGCAATCGGCATAATGAAAGTTGTCAGCACAATCAGCAGGATGCTCACGCCATCCACACCGATATAGAAGCTGATGCCAATGCTCGGTATCCACTCAATCTGCTGAGCAAATTGCAGCCCCGGATTAGAGGCGTTGAAGGTCGCCCACATCACCAGCGATGCGATAAACGCCGCGCCGCTGAAGCCGAGTGCCGTCCATTTAAAATTCTCATTGCCATGCCCATCTGCACCCTGCTCACGCATGAGTAACAGTGGAATGATCCCGATCAGTGGGAGAAATAACACCACTGTCGAGAGCGAAATCGCGGAACTTACCATAAGTACGCTCTCCTCAAAATCCGGCTGCGTTCATCACTGAACCGCGCGAAAGCCATTATAACCAACCTACCGCTGTAGGGCAGGGAGTATCAGAACAATAATAACCAAGACCACACCTAACAACACACTAACCGCGTAAGTACGAACATAACCTGTTTGCACCACCCGCACCCGATTACTGACCCACCTCACAACGCTGCCAACATCATTCACCAAACCATCAATGATGCCCAGATCGACCGGCTTAGCCAACAGTTGAGAAATGCCGACGAAACCCTTGCCAATGACGGTATCGTGGAAATAATCGTGCCAGAAGCGCCAATCCAGCGTATTCGCCAAGAACTGCGACATCTTGTTGAAAGGATTCTCGATGAACCGGAAGTAATTTTCGTCCCAATAGAGTTTGGCATTCGCTAATCCGAAGATAGTCGAACCACCCGATGGGATACGATCAATCAGCGGATCATGGTCTTCAACACGTGACGACTTGCCTAATCCATATATCGACCGTGCCGCGAATATTGCAGCAATCGCCAACCCCAACGCCAGAAGCGCAATACCCGGCTGGAATTCAGCCGCATGGGCATGAACAATACTATGTTCCAGCCATTCGGTGAAGTTATGCGCGGTGAAGATGTTCTCCAGTCCTAGTACATTAGCGGGTGTATTGATAAATCCACCGAAAATGCTCAGGAAGGCCAACACCATCAACGGAAAAGTCATCGATAATACACTTTCCGGTGCATGGTCTGCCGCTTCAGTACGAGCCTGACCAAAAAACACGATCTCAATTTGCCGCCACATATAAAAAGCGGTAAAGGCTGCTGCTACCAACAGCAGTACGAACACGATAAAGCCGCCGGCGGAACTCAAGAACGAACCGCCTTCGAAACCTTTCAGCCAAGCGTCCGCCAATATTTCGTCTTTTGACCAGAAGCCCGCAAAGGGGAAAATTCCCGCCAAAGCCAGCGTACCGATCAAGTAGGTAATAAAGGTGATTGGCATCTTACGAGCCAGACCGCCCATGTTGCGCATATCCTGCGGATCAAATGGATGCTCATCGTGATGTTCTTCACCGTGGGCATCGCCATGTGCATCGTGGGCATCATGACCATGACGTTCGTGTGCCAGATGTTCACCGTGTTCAACACCATGAATAACTGAACCGCTGCCGAGGAACAACAGCGCTTTAAAGAACGCGTGTGTCACCAAGTGGAACATCGCCGCGCCGTAAGCGCCGACACCAACTGCCGCAACCATAAAACCGAGCTGGCTAACGGTACTGTAGGCCAGAACTTTCTTAATATCCCATTGACCGAGCGCGATATACCCCGCCATAATCGCGGTTGTTGCACCAACGATAGCGACAATAAAAGATGTCAACTCGGCATTAAAGAAAAATACATTACTGCGGCACATCATGTATACGCCTGCCGTAACCATCGTTGCAGCGTGGATCAGGGCGCTCACGGGGGTTGGGCCAGCCATAGCATCCGGCAGCCAGACAAACAACGGAATTTGCGCAGATTTACCCGTCGCACCTAACAGCATGAACAAGGTAATGATGACCAAAACGGTATCAATCGGTAATGAGAACGGGCCAAAATCGACTTGATGATTTTCCTTCACCATGCGTTCGGCTTGCCCGAATACACCAAGCTGTGCCGTCGGAATATGTTCATTATCGGTGAAGACAGGGCCGGCAACTTCGGTCGTGCCATGTCCCTCAGTGGTAGCCGCCGCGGCCTCACCCTCAGCAGGAGTCGCCGCATGTTCGTCTGTCGCAGCCGTGCTATGTTCACCTGTTGCAGCTTCTCCCTCTGCCGGAACTGCCGCGTGTTCATCGGTGGCCGCTGTACCATGTTCACCAGAAGCCGCTGCCGCTTCGTGTGCCGCTAATTCCACATTTGTGATTTCGCCGGGGCGATAATAATCCAGTGTGCCGAAGGTCCAGAAAATGAGGAACACTGCCATCAAAATGCCAAAGTCACCAACACGGTTTGCGATCATGGCCTTACGCGCAGCGTTAGCATTCTTCCAGCCGATGCCGTTGGGACGGTCGAACCAGAAACCAATGAGCAGGAAAGAGCAAAGACCCACGCCTTCCCAACCGACGAACATCATCAAGAAGTTGTTGCCGGTGACGAGGATGAGCATAAAGAACAAGAACAAATTCAAATAGGTGAAGAAGCGGGTAAAGCGCAGATCGCCATGCATGTAGCCTGCCGCGTAGATGTGGATGAGCGAACCGACACCCGTTACCACCAACATCATGGTCACGCTAAGGGTATCAACCCGTAGCTGCCACGGAATATTGACGTTCGCTGAACCAATCTGTATCCATCCATCAAGGAATGGTGGATTCACAACCGCTGATTCGAAACCACTGCCACGAAGATACGTCCACAACAGCACTGCCACACCGAACGACAGCAGCGCTGCCGTTGTGCCGAGAATGCTGGACAGCCGTTCCCCTAAGCGCGGTCCCACAAACAGGTTCAGTATAAACCCGATTAGCGGGATAAAAAGAATTAGTGTCACTAATGACGGGTAATTTTCCATAATGCCCCTCTGTATCAAGCAGACTTCATCAGTTTACCGAGTGGTTGAGTTTTAAACTCGGTACTCGGTACTCACAACTCGGTACTGCTTCGCCTACCCTTCCATCTGGTGCAATTCGTCGACGTTAATACTGTTCTTGCTGTGGAAGATCGCCACAATTAGCGCCAACCCCACTGCGACCTCTGCCGCTGCAACCGCGATCACAAAGAATACGAACAGGTGGCCTTCCATCTGGTTCCATTGTTTTGCAAATGCCACCAACGCTAAATTGGACGCATTCAACATCAGTTCAACCGACATAAACAGCAGGATTGCGTTGCGGCGCAGTAGTACGCCCATCGCACCCAGAATAAATAACACGGCGCTTAAAATCACAAAATCGGTTGTATGAAGCATTCTTCACTCGCTCCTGATTCTCACTCCCCATTTCGCATTTCGAGCCCTTCCCTATTTTCAAGGAAGGATTTGGGGAGGGGTTAATTAATCACCTGCTGGTTCGGCTTGCTGCGCAGGCAGCTGCGGCACGGCATCTGCACCAATGTCTTGACCAATTTGATCACCGATAACATTGGTCAACGGCTTCATCACCTTACGCCGGACATCGCGGCGACGCGGTTGGAAGCCTTCTTTATGGGTTAGGGCAATCGCGCCGACCATTGCCGCCAGCAGCAGAATAGCAATCAATTGGAATGGCAGCATATACTTGCTGAACAGCAAATTACCGACTGCCTGCGGACTGCCAAATGCCTCAACCGCTTTATCGACCAGCGGAATAGCCACATTACGTGTACCACCGCCCAACAACGTTTCTGTACCAATCACCAGCAGTTGCGAAGTATCACGCTTCAGGTTGTAAACTTCAGGGTTATCCAGTGTTGCGATACGTGGCAGTTTGCTCAAGTCTTTTTGGTTATCATCAACACCCCTAAATTCCCACGAGCGCATGGAAGTATCTTCGCTGAGGAGAGGCAGTTCAACCAGCGACCCCGGTTGAATATTGGCCTGTACAATACGGTCATCACGGAGGTCAAGCTTTGTTTCGTTGTTGTCCGAAGCCGAGCCGAAATCAACCAGATTAACTGGCTGGCTGTAACCATTGAAAACGGCCAACCGCGCCGTGCGCGAGTCTACCGACTCGAGATTGCTCTGAACCAGACTCATGCTCGGGGCAGCGCTTTGGTCACCGCCATAGGTCACGACCGTATAGACATTGGCCTGCCGGTTGGTATCGCCTGAAAGATTAACGGTCAGCGTTTGTGCGGTCGTAGTGCTTCCAGCAGGATTAATTGTAATTGTATAATCGCCTGCTGCCAGCGGTATAAATTGAGTTGCGTTACCGAAGCTCACATTGCTGGCGATTTGTTGACCGTTGGCATACACATCAACGGCTCCCACATATGGAGCAGCATTCACCACCCGCAGTTCAGGCTGGCGTGTCACTGATGTGTTCAATTCGATCTTGCCGCTGATAATCGAGAAAAAGGCCACGGCAGCAAAAGCAACCGCCAGCGCAGTTCCTACAATTTCTAACCATTTGAATCGGCGCACCGGTTCGTTGAGCTTCTCTGCCCCTAGCAGCATAATCACGAACAAGAACAACACCATGATCGCACCGGCATAAACGGCGATCTGAATCATCGCAAGGAATGGTGCGTCCAACATCAGATACAACAATGCGACACAGGCGAAGTTCACAATTAGGAACAAGGCGCTGTGAACAGCATTTTCGCTGAGCAGCATTGCGACCGCCGCAAATACCGCTACAAGCATCACAATAATAAACAGTGCTTCCATATATCATTCCCACTATTTGGATGCTGACTGCCAACGTTTGTGCAGTTTAGCGCAAACTACGTCAGACTTCAAATCTCAAACCACATAATTAGGGGCGGATTTTAAGCCCGCCCCCGTTATTCGTCAATCAATTGGAGATGAATTTACCAGTCACCCGCGTAAGACGGGTCATAGGGCGCGAAATACCGCATCTGATAACCCCATTTCAATTCTGTTAGCTGGCGTATATGCAGGACATCATGCGCCACCCACGAAACCAACATATCCCCTACACTGATTGTCCGTCCCCACGACCAAGTCGTGCTTTTGTCGAAGGGAATGTCCGTTAGCCCCCGCAGCCATTCCAATGACTGCTGACGTTCATTCAAATAATCTTCAAGGCTGCTGGCTAAATCCCGTTCGTTATAGCGGCGCTCTATCACATCTCCCGCGCCGTTGGGCGGTGGGTCGCCACTTATACCATCCATCAAAAATTGAAAGCGGCTGCGGAAATCTTCACGTTCTTCATCCGCAAGGTGGCACATCACCTCAACCACCGACCAGTCGTTATCAGACGGTTTCCAGTGCGCCGATTCGCTGTCCAACCCAGCCACCATCTGCTCGATGACTTTGGCGTTGGTCGTCAACTGCGCCAGACAATAATCCCAATTCATGCTACAGCGGGTTTTTCATATCTGGTATCGACCGTGTGTAAACGCCCGGCTCGACCGTTTGTGGCGTGTCCGGCATCCCTTCCGGCGGCGGGTCAATCAACATATCTTTGGTGAAGATGGCATCGCGGCGGTCGGTAAAGCTCAAGCGATGTTCATGTCCCAAGACAATGGCTTCGGTCGGGCAAGCATCTTCGCAGTAACCGCAGAAGATGCAGCGCAGCATGTTGATTTCATAGGTCTTGGCATACCGTTCACCGGGGCTAAAGCGCTGTTCGTCGGTGTTTTCTGCCGCCTCAACCCAGATGGCATCCGCGGGGCATGAAGCCGCACACAACGCACAGCCGATGCACTTCTCCAAGCCGTTGTCATAACGCTTAAGTTCGTGCCGCCCTTTATAACGTTCGGCAAATTCCTGCACCTGTTCCGGATATTGAATCGTAACGGGTTCTTCCAGCAGGTGCTTAAAGGTCGTTGTAAAACCGCGTATCACGTTCATATTCTAACCACTCCTCAACCCGTTTGTTTCACTCATCAGTCGAATACAGCTGTATTGTATTCGACTGTTACCCTCTATTTATTAACGACTAACCTTTTGCAGCCTTCTTGGCGCGAATCTTTTCCAGCATAGCCTGCTTATCGAACTTGGGCTTCGCGCCGCCGGCTGCCGCTGGTTTGGCTTCTGCGGCTGCTGCCGGAGCAGCTTTCGCCGGGGCGGCAGCGGCGGCTGGTGCCGACTCTGCCGGAATAGCCTTCTTCGCTCCGGGAGCCGCAATCGTCTTAGGCAATCCCGCACCGCCGAATGTCCCATACTGTTTGGCAAAAGTGACACTCGGATTTTCCTTCGGTTTAGGCGGTTCCGGTGGCTTGTAGGTCGGGCTGGTCGCCGCGATCTTTTCCAGTTGATTAATACCGAACTTCAGCAGCGCGAACGGAATAGCCAGCAGTGCGCCAACGAAGGTCAGGATACTCCAACCAATACCGGTTTTCGCACCGGTTACTACCGGATCATCTTCCATTTCCTCGACCGTTTCGGGCGCTTCAGTCTTGCTCAAACGGCGCAGGTACATCCATGCACCAAACGCGACAATTAAGAACAACACGCCCGCGGCAATCACATAAGCAGCGGTGCTCTTAAACGCGTCACCCACCACCAGTGAAATGGCTGTCCAGATTACAGCTACCAGAGCAATTGGCAGCAGCACCTTCCAACCAAACTGCATCAATTTGTCGTAACGGATGCGCGGAAGAGTCGCGCGGATCCATATCATGAAAATCAACAGCAGGATTGTTTTGCCGATCATCACCAGCGGGCCGAGTATAGGCACACTGTTGGTCAAGCCGAAACCATCTTGGTAACCGCCCAGATACAGCGCCGAGAAGATCAAGCTGGAGGCGATCATACCGAGGTATTCCGCCATCATGAACAGCGCGAACTTCATACCGCTGTATTCGGTCATGTAACCAGCAGTGAGTTCTTGTTCAGCTTCGACCAGATCAAACGGCGCACGGCTGGCTTCGGCCAACAACGCGATGAACAAGACAGCCGCCGCCAGCGGATTTTGGAAAATGAACCAGTCCCAAAACATCGGCTGCGCTCTGGTTATATCACCTAGCGCCATACTGCCGACAATCATGACTGGAACTGCCATGCCGAGGCTCAATGTCAGTTCATAACTAATCATCTGCGACGTTGCGCGCAAGCCGCCCAACATCGAGTATTTGTTATTGCTTGCCCAACCTGCTAGCACAAAACCATAAGTGCCGATGCTGGTTATGCCCAAAATATAGAGGACGCCAACACTCGGGTCAGCCAACCCTAACGGAGCCAGATACCACTTACCGTCAAACCACGGGATTAGAATATCAGGACCGAGCGGTATGACCGCCAGCACCACCAGAACGGGAATGGCCTTCACCATCGGCGCGATAAACCATACCGCGTAAGAGACACCCGATGGCGTAATATCTTCTTTGGTAATCAGTTTTACGGCATCGGCGGCGGGCTGCATCAAACCCATCGGCCCTACACGGTTCGGACCTACGCGCTGCTGGAAAAACGCAATAAATTTACGTTCAAGTAGTGTGGTATAGGCAAAACCGGTGATCACCACCAGCAGCAAAACCGCTGAATAGACAAACGCATGAACCGTCGAGCAAGTCGAGTCCGTGCTGCACACCACAATCTTTGTCGGATCAACACGCCGCGAAGGGTTGAAGATAAAATTCAACACCGAGTCGCCGATGGTATAGATTACACCACCATTGCCCGAAAGCATGTTAATCACATCATACGCAACGGCAACGATCACGATCAGTACAATTGCCGCTATCACAATCGCCGCTGGGTGAATGCGGAAACCACCTGATCTTGGATTATTATCCATTGTTGATTCAGCCATCAAAAGCCCCTTCAACTCTCTTTTACAAAATACATGAGGGTTATTTGTTTTCCCTCATCGAATAAATTAGCTCATTACTGCTCAGTACGGAGCTACCCTATAACTTGGTACTCGGTACTCATGACTCGGAACTCTTTATGCTTTTGCCACTGTACCGGCTGAAATGGTCAGCGGTGCAGGTGTATCACTCAGGTGACGGGGCAGCACCACCGTGCCTTTGGGTGCGCCACCGTTAACATGCGCCCGTGCAACAACCGGTAACGCCTCGCCAAATGTGATTTGTACGGTATCGCCATTGCTGATTCCCATACTCTTAGCATCGGCGCTGTTAATCTCGACAAATGAGTCAGGAACACGCGGGTGCATCAATTCCGACGGACGGAAAGCGCGTTCACGGTTATATAAGCGAGTTACAGGGATAACCATCACCTGTCCCTTTGGCAGTTCTGCCATGCCACCACCACGAGCAGCAGGTTCGACCGTCTCACCCTTATCGGCTGCGGTTGGGATTTGTACACCCATGCCGCCTTTGTTCTGGTAAGCCGTACCGCCATAATACAGGTCGCGTCCACCGACATCCGGGAACTGACGTTCAACCTTCGAAATCTCAGCATAAGAACAGCCTGCAAAAGCCGGAATATTCTTAGAAACTTCCAGCATCACACTGGCTGCCGACATCTTCACCTTGCCCTGACCAAGCTTCTCACCGACACGCCCTAATATTTGCCATGCCGGAAGCGCTTCACCCAACGGGCCTTGCCCTGTATAGAAGCGTTGAACACGCCGCTCACCATTCACAAACGAACCATCACGTTCGGCAAAGCTCTGGATCGGCAGAACGGCGGTTGCCCATTCCGGCGCTTCATCTTTGAACAGGCTCAGATAAATAACGTTCTTGATCTTGCTCAACCACTGCTTGGCTGTCGGATCATCCAACAGTAAATCGGCCTGTGCCACAATCAGCAGCTTCGGCGGGTTGTTGATGATGTCTTGTGTTGTTTCGGGTGTGAAGTCCAGATAATACTGCCCCATGCCATTTGCGCCGGGGAGTGGTGCGAGCAGACCATTATTCGGCTTGCCCACATGTTTGCTTTCGATCAAGAAGTTGGCTGCGCTTTGCATCAACGAACTGCTGGTTTCGAGCGTCAGACCTTCCGCACCGCACACCACAATCAAGTTCGCGGCTTCAGACAACTTCTTGGCGTATTCAGCATATTTATCATGCAAGATGCTGAAGGCGTTGGCTCCATCGGCATAATCGTAACGGATGCTTTCATTGGCGAAATCTTCCATCCGTGTCGGGCGACCGTTCATCACCACCACGTATGCACCACGATCATGTGCCTGCTTAATCCGCAGCCGCCAAACCGGAACTTCTTCTTCGAGGTCGCTGGCGACGATCAGTATCGCATCGCCCTTGCCCAATTTGCTCAAGTTTGTGCCCAGTCCAACACCCACCTGCGCGATCAAATCCGCGCCACCGTGAGTTGGAGGCCAAGCGCCCAAACGCTTGCCGCCCGCACCCAACACCAATTGGCGCAGCGCGTATAAATCTTCATTGCTCATGCTGCTGCCAGCAATCGCGGCGATGTCACCACCAGCGGCCTTCAGGTTATCAGCTACTTTTTGAATGGCCTCATTCCAATTCATGACCGCCAAACTATCGCCTTTGCCGATCATCGGCTCAAGCAAGCGAGTTCCAGTATCTTGGGTGAAGTGATGACCAAAGCGGGTCTTATCACTAATCCAAATTTCGTTCACATATTCGTTCTGGCGCGGCATGATACGTTTAATCATGGCCTTACCGCCAAAATCACGGTCGAGGCGTGTACTCAAACTGATGTTGCTGCCGGCTGCATCGTAAGGGCAAATGCTCGGCACTTCGGTCAGTTCCCACGGACGTGCGCCAAAGCGGAAGTCAGCGGTGGTCAACGCGCCTACCGGACAAATGTCCGTGGTGTTTCCAGAGAAATAGGTATCAAAACCGGGGTCACTATTGGTGATGATCTGCAAGGTGCGTCCGCGTTCGTGGAAGGCCAACACATCATCGCCGACCACTTCATCTTGGTAGCGCACGCAGCGTGCACATTGGATGCAGCGTTCTTCATCAAGGAAAATCAAGTCACCCAATGGCACATGCTTATCAAGGTGCTGCTTATCATCATATTCCATGCGTGTTCCGCCGGGGCCATGCGCCATCGTCAGGTTTTGCAGCGGGCATTCGCCACCCTTATCGCAAATCGGGCAGTCCAATGGATGGCTGGTCAAGATGAACTCGACCACATTCTTGCGGGCTGCCGTCACCATTTCGGTATTGGTACGGATTGCTAAGCCTTCACTGACTTTATTGGTGCAAGCGGTTTGCATCTTGGGCTGCCACTTAATCTGTGCCACACCTTGCTCGTCCCGCACAATCTTCTTCTCTTTGGGGTCAAAAGCTGAACCCATCTCCACGAGGCACATACGGCACATGCCCACCGGAGCCATCTTCGGATGGTAACAGAACACCGGAATGTCGTTACCGATCCACTTGGCGACATCAACAAGGTTCTGCCCGGCAGGAACCTGATATTCGTTGCCGTCAATAAAAATCGTGACTGTTTGCGTCATGTTCGCTACCATCAGTTATCTCACTCGCATAAAAACTAGAGCATTTCTAGTGTAGCTAATCTCTGCTCAAAAGACGAGAACCGAAATTTCAATTTAACAATGGTACAGGTCTGATTATACCGCAGGAAAAATCTTCCTCACGTCCAGTTTAAAACCCGGCAGCACATCGCCGCCATCAATCGTTTCTTCCATTCCTAACAACTCACGGTTATCCAATGTTAGCGTTTCCACCAACTGCTTGTTTGGATAGACCAACCATACCATTTTTGCGCCGTTCGCTAAGTAGAACGCTGCCTTATCTGCCATCTGCTTTGCACTATCATCCGGTGACTGAATTTCGATACATAATTCAGGAATATAAGGTGCTGATCCACGAGTGGTAAGAGAGTGTTCATTTGTCACAAAGGAAACATCCGGCAAACGGTTATTACGGTTAGGTTTGGCGGGGCGATGTCGTGCTTCGACCGCAACCCGACCAATTGGATGCTCAAACAAAAATATGTTGATGAATGTGGCGATCAGCGCTGCAATAACACCATGTAGTTCGGTCGTCATCTTTTCGATAATCTCGCCATCAATCAATTCAAATAAGCGGTCGCTATTTTCAGGCAGCTTCAAAAAGGCTTCAAATTCATCATCGCTATAGAGTTGTCGTTCTAATGGTTTTGAGACCATTTTAACTGACCTCCACTATTCTCAACTTGATGCATCATTTATGATGCCCACCCAACCGAGTATCCCCACTTTGTAACCGCTGATTGTCCAAATACTGTTGCGATTAAGTAATTGGAACGCGACATAATGATTGCCGTCTTTATCCGTCGCTACGCCTTCTATGTATCCGACATCATTCTTGACGGAAAAATGACTGAACTTCCAATCGTTGATACTGTTGCCAGTAAAATCTTCTCGAAAGTTCGCTTTGCTTTGCTGTTGTTGCAAATCACCAGTCAGCATCGCGTAAGCGTCATCCAACTTTTCATCCCGCAGCGCGATCATAAAACCGTTCGCGCTGTCCCCCAAATCTCGGGTGCCCGTCAACAATCCGCTAACCAGTTTCACCCCACCAACTGCGATAACCAACCCACAAACGCCAATCATCACGATGATGACTACTGCAATAACCCCCAATCGCTTGGTCATCGCAATCGCCGTTGAACTTTTTCCAATCCGGTCAACGCGCGGTCACGCATCACCTGTTCGAGTAAGCCCCAATCTGCCAGTTCAAAATGCGTCTCGGCTAATTCATATGCCCGTTGAAAATCGGACTGTGCCAGCGCATATTCTCGCATCTTCATATACAACTCGGCGCGTAAAACATAATTAACCGATGATTCCGGCGCGTCTTCAATCGCCTGTGTCAGATTGGTCAAACGCGAGACATCTTCCGCGAAACTACCAAAGAAAAACCGCTGTATCCGCTGCCAACCACTCACTTGCTGCGGAAGCTGTAAGGTTTTCTGCTCTACAACGGCTTCTTGCACCCCATTTGGGGCATCAACCGCCAGTATGTCATCCGCTTGTACATTAACGACTTGCTCTGTCGCCATATCGTCGCTGACAGCTACTTCTGCATCAGCAGCGGGGTCAAAATGATATTCGTTCCCTTCAACAATCACCGGTTCATTGGCAGCACTGCTATCCAAACTGATGATGATCTCTTCGTGTACGTCAGGGATTGGCTCAACCACCGCATCGTTTGGGACACTAACATCAGCGTCATCAGAGGGAACGAAATTGCTCTCGTCCCCATTAATGTCAGTGTTCTCCGTGTCTCTGGGGTTCAATTCGCTATTTTCTTGCTGGTTCAAACTAATCCCCGGCAGCCGCGCTTTGCTTAGCGGGTGCGGTACTACCAATATGCTTCTTAAAATCTTCAGGGAAGTTCTTCGCCGTATGAATAATCGGGTTGGCCGCGAAATCACCTAGCGCACACAGAGTCACACCCTGCATGTTCTTAGCGATGTTACTAATCAGGTCAATATCGCTGGCCTGCGCTTCATTCGCCATAATACGATCAACCACTTTGTCGATCCAATACGTACCCTCACGGCAGGGGGTGCATTTACCGCAGCTTTCATGCTTAAAGAATTTGATGACCTTCGAGGCCACCCACGTCATATCAACCGATTCATCCATCACGATGACCGAAGCCGAACCGAGAATTGAACCGGCCTTCGCCATATCTTCGTAGGAAAGCTTGGTGTCCAAAATCGGATCATCATTGCCGTTGACACGCATAATCGGACCAGAACCGCCTGACGGCAAAATACCCTTAATTTGCTTGCCGTCTTTGATACCACCGGCATGGGTATACAACAGTTCACGCATGGTAATGCCCATCGGCAGCTCGTAGTTACCCGGCTTCTCAACATGTCCGCTCACACAGAAAATCTTAGTTCCGGCGCTCTGCTCGGTACCAATTTTCTTAAATTCATCTGCGCCATTGGTCAAAATCCACGGCACATTGGTCAAGGTTTCAACATTATTGATAACGGTTGGTTCGCCATACAAACCGCCGCCCTTATTCGCGGGGAACGGAGGACGCACACGAGGTTGTCCTAACATGCCTTCGAGGCTGTTGAGCAGGGCACTTTCCTCACCGCAGATATAAGCACCTGCGCCGAGGTGTGTATAAACAGGACATGACCAACCACTGCCTGCAATATTATCGAAGGCATAACCCGCTTTACGGGCTTCTTCGATATACTCATCCAACGCGTGGCCTTGATCCCAGAACTCGCCGCGCAGATAGATGTAAACCGCAGTCGCCTGAATCGCATAGGCACAAATCAATGAACCTTCGATCAATTGATACGGATTGGTTTCGATAATCTCACGATCTTTGAACGTGCCGGTTTCGCTTTCGTCGCAGTTGACGGTCACATATTTCTTTGGCTCGTTCTGTGGAATGAAACTCCACTTCAAACCAGTGGGAAAACCTGCACCACCGCGTCCGCGCAAACCCGATGCCTTCACCACATCAATTACTTCGGCAGGCTTCATCGAAAGGGCTTTCTTCAAGCCTTCGAAGCCGCCGTTTTTCACATACACATCCAACTTGTTCAGATCAGGAATGTCACGCCCACGCAGTAAAATATTCATACTCGTCTCCCGACGCTTACATTAAATTCAGTATTATGCCTTGGACTCGGCTCGCCACTGGTCAAGCTGTATCCGCATCTTATCCATATCCAGCTTCTCGACGAAGTGGAAGTTACATTGCAGCATCGGCGCTTTGTCGCAAGCCGCGAGGCACATCACATGCTCGACTGTGAACAAACCATCTTCGGTCGTGCCACCATCATCCACTTTCAATTCGGCTTTCAAGTCCTCATAGAACTTATCCGCGCCGCACAGCGCACAGGCCAAATCGGTGCAAACCTGCAACCAATACTTACCCTTTTTATGCTCGGAATACATGGTGTAGAAACCGGCGATGGACTTCACTTGCGTCGGATCCATGTCGCAAATTTCGGCCACTTCCTGAATACCTTCAGGGCTGACCCATCCATATTCCTGCTGCGCCAGATGCAGCATCGGCATCACTGCCGACCGTTTATCAGGGTATTTACTAAAGGTCTTTTCAATCTGCGCGGCGTACTTCTCTGTTAAGGCCATAATCTGTCCTAAAATGGATAATTGTGTAGGGGTTTGCCGCTGGCAAACCCCTGTTATATCTATATCTTATCGGTCGCAGTCACCCAAAACCACATCCACGCTGCCCACAATCGCCACAAGGTCAGCGATCATATGACCATGTGTCATAATCGGCAGCGCGCCAATGTGCATAAATGACGGTGTCTTAAAGTGTACACGGCGCGGTTTGTTCCCGCCTGTACCATGAATATAGCACCCAATTTCCCCGCGTGGGCTTTCAATTGCACTGAATACTTCTTGGTCAGGTGCGGCGAAACCTTCCGTCCACAACTTAAAGTGATGGATAACCGCTTCCATGCTCTGACCGAGTTCGGCGCGCGGCGGTGGCACAAATTTACGATTCTCGGAACGGAACGGCCCTTTCGCGGGCAGTTTCTTAATCGCCTGCTTGATAATCTTCACGCTCTCGCGCATTTCCAGAATACGCACGTAGAAGCGGTCGTAAACATCACCGTGTTCACCAACAGGTACATTGAAGTCAAATTCGTCGTAGCTGCTGTAAGGCATGGATTTACGAATGTCCCATGCTACACCGCTTCCACGCAGGCTTGGGCCAGTGATGCCCCATGCCAGCGCCTTTTCTGGCTCAATCACACCAATACCCTGTGTGCGGTCAATCCACAACGGGTTATTGGTCAATAGTTTTTCGTAGTCATCAATCCGTGCCGGGAATATCTCAAGGAAGTGTTCCAGTTGGGGCATAAATTCGGGCGGGAAGTCGCGCCATAGTCCACCCGGACGCATATAGCTGCCCATCAAGCGTTGACCTGAAAGAGTTTCGAACATCTTCAGCAGCATTTCGCGTTCACGAAAGGCGTACAAGAACACGCTCATCGCACCCATGTCGATGGCGTGTGTACCCAACCACACTAAATGGCTGTTCAGGCGGGTCATTTCCAAACAAATCACGCGCATAATTTGGGCGCGTTTCGGCACATCCAATCCGACCAATTTCTCAACCGCCATACAGTAAGCCGCATTGTTCGACATCGGCGCCAGATAATCCATTCGGTCAGTCAGGGTGACAGCCTTCTCATATGTCTTGGACTCGATGTTCTTCTCAATGCCGGTGTGCAAAAAGCCTACATCCGGTAGACACGTCACGACTTCTTCGCCATCCAGTTCCAGAAGCAAACGCAGCACGCCGTGTGTACTGGGATGATGCGGCCCCATATTGAGCAGCATCGTTTCGCCCGTCAAAGCACGTTCGGAAACCAGCCCTTTCAGTTCATCGAGTGCGCCCTGCCACTCATTAAGTTCTCCAACACCATCGCCAGCCGTTTGTATCGCCATCGTTTTTCACTCCCACAACTTGTCGTTATGGCTTAATTTCAGCAAAGGTCTATGATATCTAACTTGAAACTCGTTACGTGTATCTTGCAACTATTCCCGTGACTTCGGTTTATGTTTCATGATTTCTTCCACGTTGAACGAGAACATCGGTGTCTCGTAACCCAATGGATAATCACGACGGTGAGGATGACCGTTCCAATCGTCTGGCATCAACAGGCGGCGCTTGTCAGGATGACCATTGAAGTCCACCCCCATCATGTCCATGATTTCGCGCTCTGGCCAATTCGCACCCGGCCAAACTGTCGTTACCGTTTCAACCACTGGCGCGTCTTCCGGCAAATAAACCTTCAGACGCAGCCGACGCTTGTATAGCATCGACAGCAAATGATAACTCACGCCGAACCGTCCGGGGCGATTATAGTCGGGATAATAATCAACCGCGCTGATGTCCGACAGAAAGTTAAAGGTGAGTCCGACTGCATCACGCACAAATCGTGCGACTGCCGGTAGATAATCAGGGTTCAAGACTAGCGTAGTCTCACCCGCATACTGCACCACATCTTCAACCGCTTGTGGATAGGCTTTCTTTACAGCTTCCACCGGGTCAATTGCTGCTGCTACACTCATAAATAATCCTTATATCTCTGCGTTCTCCGCGCCTCTGCGGTTCAAAATTCGCTTTATTTAGACGTGGATTGCCATCTCAGACTTGTTGTTCCACTTATCGTCATCTGCCCAAGTGCGAATGCTCTCGCCCTTGATCTTCTCATGCAGCGTCAAAATGCCGTGCAGCAGTT
The DNA here is from genome assembly GCA_016124855.1 of Anaerolineaceae bacterium. Taxonomy (GTDB): domain Bacteria; phylum Chloroflexota; class Anaerolineae; order Aggregatilineales; family Phototrophicaceae; genus CFX2. The sequence goes on from WGMX01000025.1 coordinate 22,853, forward strand.
GTTCTGGACGTGGAGGGCAGCCCGCCACATACACATCAACTGGAATAATCTCATCGCAGCCCTGCACCACGGCATAATTGTTGTAAACACCACCGCACGAAGCGCAGTCCCCCATCGAGATAACCCACTTCGGCGAGGCCATTTGATCGTAAAGCTGTCGCACAACGGGTGCCATCTTGCGCGTCAAACGCCCTGAAACAATCAGCAGGTCTGCCTGTCGTGGGCTGGCACGGTTAAGTTCCATCCCAAAACGCGAAAGATCGTAGCTCGAGCTTTGCGTTCCCATGTATTCAATCGCGCAGCACGCCAATCCAAAGAGCAGCGGCCACATCGCGCCAGTACGTCCCCAGTTAACGGCTGCATCCAGCGTGGTTGTGACCACGCCCAAATTGCCGAGTTTTGAACTTACTCCCATTCCATCGCGCCTTTCTTCCACTCATAGATGAACCCAATTGTCAGTATGAATAAGAACACGCCCATGACAATCAAGCCGTAAATACCGAGGTCGCGCAGTTGTACCGCCCACGGCAGGAAGAACACCACTTCGACATCAAAGATAATGAACAGTACGGCTACCAAGTAGAATTTGACTGGCATACGACGCTTCGCCGGACCAATCGGCTTCATACCGCTTTCGTAGGGCGCGGCCTTACGTGATGTCGGGCGATGAGGCCCAAAAATCCACGAAATGACCACAACAATGAATGCAACGAGGGCAGCCAGTGCAAAAAGTGCGCCAATTGGGGCGAATTCGTTAAGTGCCATAATTTATTGCTTCCCTGCGGGACTTTGTGCTATTTTGAACAAATAAAGCTAACGTAGATTAACATAATCCACTAGTGCTGTCAAACCAATTTTACCGCGTAAATAGCATCTCAGCCAAGCCCTGTTAATAACAATTTCCTTATGGAAGTTTTCACGCTCTGCCATTTGTTTGGACAAGAAAACCAGAACCGGTTACAGGCTCAAGCTATTTAAAAAATTTAGGGTAAAATGACAGTGTTGCCTGAGTGGTAAAATATCCAAACTTTACCATTCAATAATTCGCTCTTCCTAGTCGAACGACTATGGACTAATAGCTAATGACCATAAACTAACATATGATTCGTTTCTTATTCTCGCTCATTGTTGCGCTCGTCATCGGCGCGGCCATCGGTCTCTACCTCGGATGGGTACGATTTCCGGTTCAATATCTCAATAGTCCTGCTGCCAGCCTCGCTGACCGCTATAAAGACGAATACACCATTATGGTCGCCACCGGTTACCTTAAAGATGGGGATCTCGGTGGAGCGGTAGATCGTCTGCGCGTCCTCGGTCAGGCCAATATTCCCGCATACGTTCAAAGTGTCACTGAACGTTATATCAGCAACTCGCAGGATGTCAGCGATATTGCCTATCTGGTTGCCCTTTCTGAAGGATTGGGCCGCCTGACGCCAATTATGCAGCCTTATGCTCAACTTCATGCGCCGGGGCAAAAACCATGAGCCGTTATGACAGCAGCGGCAACTACGCACCGGATGCCCGCAGCAAATACCGTCGCCCACGTTATCCCTTTTCACTGTGGGGTGTAGGCATCGGCCTCATACTTGGCCTCGCCGGAGGATTGCTTTATGCGTGGGTCGTGAATCCGCGTGTTGAATACAATACCGAACCATGGCAGCTCAGTGAGGCTGACCGCGCCAATTATATCGTAGGTATCACCTTACAATACGGTTTCGACAGTGACCTCGCTAAAGCAGTTAATCGTCTGGTTGTCCTCAGACTCCCCGGTGATCCCATTCAGGCTGTGGCCGATACCGCCTGCAAACTGGCAAGCAGTAGTTATGTCGACAACAGCAGCGGACAGCGAGCCGTCCGCAGCATGATGACCTTCTACCAATTGCAAGGACGCACCGGCTGTGCCGACACCTTGCTCGCTTCGGGAGTTGTCCCAACGCCTGAAGCCATCATCGAGGCCGCCACGCCGACCTTACGTCCTCCGGCGACCAAGACACCCACACCGCCCGTAACCATCGTTGCTCAGGTCACGCCAACCCCAAATATTGTCATCCCGTCTATCCAACCACAGGCCGACTTTACCCTCGTCGATGTACGAACCTATTGCAGTAAAGAACTCTCCGGACTCATCGAAGTTCGTGTGCAAGACTACAACGGTGACCCTATCCCCGGCGCATCCATCACCGTTAAGTGGGATAACGGACAAAGTACCTTTGTCACCGGACTCAAACCGGAACGTGGCGCAGATTACGCCGACTTCCAGATGGATGCTGGTAAATCCTATACCGTACAGGTCGCGGGACGTTCTGATCCATCGCAAGCGCTCGTCGCCGGTTCATGCAGCGATCCCGATACCGGCCAACCCGCCATCATTTCCTACCGTGCCACCTTCCGCCCACAGTAAGGAGCATCATCCATGTCCACCGTTGAAGAACGTGTCTTAGCCGCGATCAATATGGCTGAACTCCTTGCCTTTCTCGGTCAAATGGTGGCCTTCCCCAGCCTCGGTGGTAACGAATCGCCTATCCAACGCTTTCTTGCGGATTATTTGCAAAGTCTCGGCATGGAGGTTGATGTTTGGGAATTGGATTTCGCTGCTCTCAGCCAGCATCCCGCTTTCAGCACCGAGATTGACCGTGTCGAAGGGTTGGGCGTCGTCGCCATGATGGGCAGCGGCGAAGGCAAGTCACTGATCTTCAACGGTCATGTCGATGTCGTCCCCGAAGGTGAACTCGCCAATTGGCATTATCCGCCTTTTCAAACCACCGTTGCCGGTGGCAAAGTCTACGGACGCGGCGCGCTGGATATGAAAGGTGGTCTGGCCTGCGCCATTTTCGCCGCCAAAGCCATCCGTGATGCGGCTGTCACCCTCAAAGGCAAACTCTTAATTGAAACCGTCATCGGTGAGGAAGATGGGGGCGTAGGTGCGCTGGCGGCTGTCGTGCGCGGATACAAAGCCGATGCCGCCGTCATAATGGAACCCACCGAGTTGATGATTGCGCCAGCCCAAGCAGGTGCGCTCAACTTCCGCATCACTATCCCCGGTCTTGCGGCACACGGCGCCGTCCGTGATGAAGGTGTCAACCCCATCGAGAAATTCATCCCGATTTACCAAGCGCTGATGAGCTTCGAAGCCTCGCGTAATCAACAGTCGGATAATCCATTATTCGCCGCTTATAAGCTGCCGTATCCGATTTGCGTTGGCACATTGCAAGCCGGCGTTTGGGCATCGACCGTTGCCGAAAGTCTCACCTTCGAAGGACGTTTCGGCATCGCCGTCGGCGAAGACATTCCCGCCGCCCGCCAAGCCTTCGAAAAAGTCGTAGCCGATGTCGCCCAATCAGATGATTGGCTGCGTCAGAACCCACCAACGGTCGACTGGTGGGGCGGTCAATTCGAGTCCGCCAGCATCCCTGCCGATCATCCCATCGTCACCACCGTCGGCGCAGCCTTCACCGAGATTACCCGCAGCCAGCCGACCTATCGCGGTATGCCCTACGGCGCGGATATGCGACTGCTCGTCAACAATGGCAATACCCCGACGCTCATGTTCGGCCCCGGCAATGTCCGTAAAGCCCATCAGCCGGATGAGTTCGTGCCGGTAGATGATCTGCGCGTGGTTGTACAGACGCTTGCCCTCACTGCCCTGCGCTTCTGTGGCTACGAGGAATAACCGGTTACGGCAGCAGTTGTTGAATGAGCGTATCCGTGAGCCACGCCTCATATTCATCCGGCGACCAGTCGAATTGCCCCACCAACTGGCGATAAATCTCGACCATAGTCAGGGCTAGAAAAACGGCATGCGCTTTTTCCAGTGTCAGTTCCGGTCGCATCAACGGCAGGCTCGCGGAGATAAAGGGCTTGAGGTTTTTGCGGCGTCCTGAAAGCGCTTCGTGACGTTCATTCGCCGCTTCCGCATCCACAGCCGCCGCGCTGTCATAAATCGCCATCATCCGCCCGCCCGTTTCCCACTGCCGCCGCGTGGCATGTGCCGCCAATTGCATGCGCTTCGCACCGTCCGCTTCATTCAAGGCTCGCGTAAAGATTTCTCGCTGCCCGGATTCTTGGTGCCATGCCTCGCGGATAGCCTTCAGAATCCCCCGCTTATTCTTGAATACCGCGTACACCGTGCTCACGGCGACGCCTGCTTTAGTGCTGATGGCATCTATCGTCGTAACACCATAGCCTTGCTCAAGGAAAAGTTCACTGGCGGCATCAATAATCAACTGCTGGGTATAAAGCGCCTGCCGTTGACGGTGTGTAAGAGAAGGTTTGACATCGTTCATAAATAGGAGTATAACACAAATACAGTCAGTGTAGTTCAACTACAACGAATGGAGTTTAACTATGGATACCATGTCAAATAAAGAACTTGCGCTGCTAGTACTGGAACGGGGCTTTAATCAGGGCGACCTGTCCACAGTCGACCAATACCTTGCCGCTGACGGTGTTGACCATCAGGAACCGCCGGGAACCGACTTTCGCACCCATGTTAAGGAAGTGATCACGAACCTGCATACGGGTTTCCCCGACTTGCATTTTGAAGTCCACAACATACTTGCTGACGGCGACATCGTGGCCTTTCGTTCGACCATGACCGGTACTCACACCGGGTCGCTCAATACCGGACGTGGACCCGTCATCCGCCCAACAGGGAGAAAAGTCGCGGTTCCCCACATGCATTTTCTTCGCTTTGTGAACGGTCAAAATACCGACCTCTGGCACATATGGGATACGCCTCAAATGATGCAGCAGTTAGGCGTCATGCCTCAATCACGGCCTGTACCCCAATCGCAATAACGCTATCCGTCTAAATGCATAGATGTAAGGATTTGCCTCTGGCAAATCCTTATAATTTTCAGATTTCTTGACAGGAATTGGATTCATATATACACTTTCATATATGCAAAGTTATATATAAATGGTCCAAATGCTCAAATTCGCGCTGTTGGGTTTCCTCAATTACACACCGATGACCGGCTACGAACTGGAAGGCTGGATCAACGCCTCAACCGGCAACTTTTGGCATGCCGAACTCAGCCAGATTTATAAAACCCTCAAGCAGTTAGAAAAATCCGGTGAAGTCGTCTCGCGCATCGAGCCGCAGGAAGGCCGCCCCGACCGCCGCGTTTACACCATCACCGACGCCGGCAAGGCTAACCTTGAGCAGTGGTTAGCGACGCCCATCCTCGAAGACGTTGATAAAAAAGACCCGCTGCTGCTCAAACTGTTCTTCACCCCACCGTCGGATCGTGCCGCGCTGATTACACAGCTTCGCATCCAGTTGCGCTTACATCAGCAGAAACTCGACCACTATCGCCAGCAGTCACCCACCGAAATTCTGCAATTTGCCGCCGACCATCCCGAATTGCTGACGAACGCGCCGCTCTGGGAGGCCACCCGTCGTCACGGTGAACTTTACGAGGAAATGTATATCCGTTGGATTGAAGAAACCCTTCAACAGTTCGAATCACTGCCCTAGCCCATCGGAAAAACGTAGGGATACGACATGTGTTGAGCATCATAGAGTTATAGCGATTAAACGTCATTAAGATAGATCAGAACCTGTCTGAAAATTAATCAAATGCCGGACGCGATATATCGCGTCCCTACATTTTTTCGGTGAAATAATGACGGTTTCTTCTTTCAAAACGTATTTTCGTAGGGACGGCATACATGCCGTCCGCGTATTCCAGAATATTCAGACAGGTTCTCAATTCAATATCCGATAAGGTTGAATTTTGAAGCTCCTTTAGTGAGCTTGTCTGGCCGGTTAGCCGCATGGCTTGAGCCTGCGGCGTTCACTCTTTTAGTCTAATCCAATGTCGCCTGACACATGCCGTGTCCGATGTGAAATCTATCAATTAGGAGCGTCCCATGTATCAACTGATCGCCAAACAGAAAATCCGTCGGGGTTTCAAAGAAATCAGCAGCGGTAACTTCGAACCACTCCTCAGCCAGTTCGCGCCCGATATTCACTTCACCTTCGCCGGTAACCATGCCCTCGCCGGAGACTTTCACAGTCGCGACGTGGTTCACCAATGGTTCCAGCGCGTCCACCGGCTTTTCCCGCACCTTCAAATTGTCGCTAACCGCATTTTCGTCAGCGGCCCGCCGTGGGATATGGTCGTCACCACCCAATGGACAGTCAGTGACACCCTGTCCGACGGTCACCGCTATCAGAATCACGGCGTCCAAATTGTTCGCATCCGCTTCGGCAAAGTCATCGAAGATCACCTCATCGAAGATAATCAGGTGCTGCTCGCCACCCTCGATCATCTAGTGCGGCTTGGCGTTTCCGAGGCCGCACAAAGCCCGCTCGTCGCTGCCGCCTGAATCTGTACCAGACCGCCTTGACTTCGAGCGCACTCTAAGTTGTAGACTGCCCTCGTTGAATACACTTCAAGGAGGTAGTTCTCATGCAGCAGCGTTATATGGGCAAAACAGGTTTACAAGTTAGTGAACTCTGTCTCGGAGCCATGACCTTCGGACGCGAAAGCACCGAAGAAGTCAGTGGTCAAATGCTCAACCGCTTTGTCGAAGTCGGTGGCAACTTCATCGACACCGCCGACGCCTACAACGGAGGTCTGTCCGAGGAAATTCTTGGACGCTGGCTCAAGACCAAGCAGCGCAGTGAATTCGTCATCGCCACTAAAGTCCGTTGGGGCATCAGCGACGGCCCTAACAATTCTGGCCTCAGCCGCAAGCATATCCTCAACGCGGTTGAAGGCAGTCTGCGCCGCCTCGGCACCGATTACATCGACCTCTATCAAGTTCACATGTGGCATCCGCCAACGCCGCTGGAAGAAACCCTCAGCACCTTAAACACGCTGGTGCAATCCGGCAAGGTACGCTACATCGGCGTCAGCAATTTCAGTGGTTGGCAGCTTCAGAAAGCCATCGACATCAGCCACCAAAACGGATGGGAACCTTTCACCTGTTTGCAGCCGCTTTACAACCTGCTCGACCGTGAAACCGAGTGGGAGCTCGTGCCCGTTTGCAAGAACGAAGGCTTGGGTATCATCCCGTGGAGTCCACTGCGCGGCGGTTGGCTGGCAGGGCGCTACAAGCGCGGCATGTCCGGCCCAATTGAAGGCACACGCGTCAAAGTCGCCGAGGAAATGGGCTGGACAGAATCATGGAGCGCTTACAACACCGAACGCACATGGACGATCATCGACGCGCTGTTTGCCGTTGCCGAAGAAGCTGGTAAATCCCCGGCACAGGTCGCTTTGAACTGGCTGCTCCGCCAGCCTGCCGTCACAGCCCCCATCATCGGCGCACGTAATATGACCCAGCTCGAAGACAATCTCGGCTCGGCAGATTGGACACTCACGCCAGAGCAGCTCGCCCGCCTCAACAAAGCCAGCGCCCAAACACTGCCCTATCCTTATAATTACCTCAGCACTCTGTAAATCAAGAGCTGTCACGCCGAAAGGTCAAACAAGTCGAATGGACTGCCCATTCGACTTTGCTTTTTAGAGATAAAGTGCGACACTCGGCTGCAAATTAATTTCATGATCATAAGGAATGGCTAATGCAAACGACTTCACCCGAATCTGTTGGCTTATCATCCCAGCGCTTGACCCGCATTACAACTTATATGGAAGACCTCGTTCGCGACAACCGCTTGCCCGGCGTTCTAACGTTGGTGCAGCGTCACGGCAAAATCGCTCACTTTGGCAAATTTGGTTCAATGGATATTGAAGCCGGCAAACCCATGCAAGAAGATGCCATCTTCCGCATCTACTCCATGACCAAGCCTATTACCAGCGTCGCCGTCATGATGCTGCTTGAAGAAGGCCGCTTCAATATCACAGATCCGGTCGCCAACTTCATTCCAGCCTTCGCCAAAACGAAGGTCTGTGTTGGTTCAGATGTTATGGGACTACAGTTGGTCGATCAGCAGCCAGCAATGAACATCCAGCATCTACTAACTCACACATCCGGCTTGAGCTACGGTTCATATTTTGATTCACCTGTCGATGAATTCTACCGTCGTGAAGATCGTGGCCCATTTGACCGCACAGCCCCGCTTGCAGACCTCATCAACCAGCTTGCCGGGTTTCCACTCGTTTTCCAACCCGGAACAAATTGGCGTTACAGCATGTCAACCGATGTACTCGGTTATCTGGTTCAGGTTATAGCGGATATGCCGCTGGCTGATTTCTTTAAAGAACGCATCTTTAAACCGCTGGGGATGGTCGATACGGATTTTATGGTTCCAAGCCAAAAGGTTGATCGGCTGGCGCAAATTTATTCTTCCGAACAGCTCTATGACATCCACCCTGTACCTGTCGATAAAATACCCGGCACCGGAGATATTACCAAACCGACCTCAACACCTTTGGGCGGAGCAGGCTTGGTATCGACACTTGCCGATTATCTCGCCTTCTGCAACTGCATGTTGAATAATGGGAAGTACTCTGGCGGACGCTTGCTCAGCCGCAAAACCGTCGAGTGGATGACCGCCAACCACATTCCCGACTCGATGATGCCCATCTACATGGGTTTAGACCAGCGCGATCACGGCTTTGGGCTAGGCTTCCGCGTCACTACCCATCTCGGTCAAGCCCGTAAATTAAGCTCCGTTGGTGAATATGGTTGGGGCGGTCTTGCCAACACCTATTTCTGGATTGACCCCGCCGAAGCCTTCATCGGCCTGATGATGACTCAGCACTTGCCCACATTGCCCTACACCGCCAACGACATCTTCCGCAACTTGGCCTACCAAGCCATTGATGATTAATCACGGGTTGCCGCCGGCAAACCCTATTTCTATTTTTTGACCACAAGCTGCCGGATGTGATAATAATCTTGAAGGCAGCTTACGAACTCACCCTCTACCGCACCTACATTCACATAATCTGCCAAATCTACACTAAATGGAGGCACACTAACCGGCTCACTTTCATTTTTTGTGCGCCGGATTAACGCATCACGAGCATCCCATTCTGCCGCAAAGGTTTGGAACTTGGGGGATAACGCCAGCGCCTTAGCGCCTGAAAGCAGCGGGCCAATGACCAGAAGCGACACAATCGCGCAAACCAACCAAACAGATACACGTCCGGTTTCGGTGGCTGTTCGTTTTAGACTGAATGCCATTATGCCGCTCCACGTCAGCACCAGAACAACCATCACGAAATGTGGAATAATCAGCGCGCGTCCCGGCGGAAAACCAGAAATGTTATAACTGGTAGGCAAGAAAATGCCGAACAACAATAGCAGCGCCACCCCCAAAGCCGCCGCTAACCATTTACGCGGGCTGCGTTTGACGCGGTTGTAAAGATCACTATTGCCAACCATCCCTTTGCCGATAATCCATCCGCCAACAATCAACAACACCAGATGCGGCACAAGCGAGAAAGCTGACAAATCAATACCAACATAAGACGCGGTTGAAACCACATTAACGCCCAGCAATGCCAATAAATTGTCCGGCTTGTGGTAAAGAGCCTGCCGTGCCGAATTCCCCGGTGCCGCCACCATAATGACCATACCAATTAACGCGCCAATCAGTCCAGCGATCAATATGCTTCCTACCCGGCCAAAAGATTCTGGTCGTCTGAACCAACTTACCACAAAAAGCAGTCCAAATATCGCAATCTCGAATACAGCGAATATTGGCGAAAAGCCCGCCAACAAACCCGCACCCACAACAGTCACGCCCCATACTATTACTAACATAACAGATGACAACGTTTTACGGGTAATATACAACAGAGCCGCACACCCCAATGTAAACAAAACCATCGGTACGGTATATGTCACCGAACCTGATGTCCAATAAATCGACTGAAATACGGTCGGCGTCCCCTGCAAAATCGTGTACAGCATCAGTGTAGCCAGAGCAAATGCTGACAATCGTGGCAGTTGAAATCGCAGCAGCTCACAAAACTGCCATATCAATAAAAACAACCCAATCCACCATCCAATAACCATCGCTGCAGGCAGCCACGGTACAAGCCAACCGCCGGATAAAGCAACCGCTGTTTGCACCGCCGTAGATGAAAATGTGCCTTGCCAATTGTAATAATAAAAATTCATCGCCCCGGCAAAACCCTTATTTTGCACACTGGCTGCAAAGCAAAAGTCATCCGCCAGCATCCGGCTGTTCAAACCGTTGATGACGTGCATCAAAATGGGTAACGCCAGCACAATGGTGATACCAATCAATGCAATCCGATATTCACGATTTCCAAAACGCATAAAAATCCTAACCCAAATCACTTCATAAAGTATTCAATGAGTACATCACCACTGTAACATTGACCACCGCCACCTTACCTTAAGAATCTCCGCTGGTTGTCCAGCCGCTGTGCCGTCCATAATCTTCATGATTTTATGCTGCCTTCACTTCTATAATGAAGGAATGACGACCATTCAGGCTCCCCCTAAATCAATGATTACACCTCAATTAAAGCGCTGGTTACTGATACTGACCGTAGCGATAACTCCATCCTTAGTATCGTATTTTTTGATCACATCTCAGGGTTATCAAGTTACCGATTTTATGCCACGCTGGAATGACGAAGTCAGCTATTGGAATCAAATTAATACCTTTAGAGAAGTCGGTCTAAATGGCGGCTATTTCACCATCAACGAACTGGAACCACCTGCTCAATTTACTCATTTTTATACCTACGGACCGTGGTTTCCAGCTATTTATGGCACAATCGCCCGCATCATCGGATGGAATTCAACCACTATTTTAGTCATCAATACGATGTTGATTGGGTTAGCGCTGGTGATATTTTGCATCGCTGCTCAACTGAATTCGCGCCAATTGGTGTTAACAATATTGTTGCTGGCAAGTATGTGGGGATTGCTGCTCTATTTATTTACGGGGATGCAAGAAGCCTACCAACAAGTAATAGCGATTTTGCTAGCAAGCCTGTTTGCAATCGCGCTGCGCGAACGCGAAAAAACACGTCTCCGCTATAAAGTTATCGGATTGTTGTTAATTGTATTTGCAGCAGTTATGCGCTTATCTTGGGCAATCTTGTTCTTACCTTTCTTCGTGTTAACTGGCAAGAAAACAGTCCTACGTTGGATTGGTTACATTATCGCTGCCATAGCTGCCACGTTACTTGTGATAGTGATTGCCAATTACACCGGCGCACCCGGTAACAACTCGGTGTTCGACATGGTATCCGCTTTTCAAGTCTCAATTGGCGCAGGACTTGATTATTTCACGCGCTATCTTGCCCATAATCTAGGCCGTCTGTTATTTTTGCCAAAACCCGGCACGGATGTGTTGCAGACCTACCAGATTATTGTATTAATTGTCGGAATAGCTGCATTCGCTCTACAGCTCTTTATTCATCGCAAAAAAACGTCGAACCCGACATCCGAAGTGCTGTTTCATCTATATAACTTGGGCGTTACCGTGATTGCCGCCTGTTCCTTGTACCTAATCGGAACAGGCGGCGATTATCGGCTATTGGCTTGCCATTTCATGATTACGTTGTTAATCATGATCGCCTATAAACGTTATCGTCTTGTCCTCATGATTATCTTCACTAATCTGGTGTTTGTAACCGTGTTCTTAGGCGATTTTCGGGACTATACACTTTCAAAGTTTTCTGCTGATCATAGTACATATACCACATTTAAGCAGGCAGCAGAAACTTACCTACCCTATGATCCTAAAGCACCCAACGCTTGGTGTAATACACTGCTTATTGCCGTCCAAGATTATGATGGCACAACCTTAGTTGGCACACCTGCTGGCATCGGCATATCTTTTTTCAAAAACCCCGAAAACCCGATCCTAAAGTTTAAATCTCACTATTTGTTCCTAAGCACAGAAAATTACAACCTCATCAGTCAGCGTCCCGATGCGCCGAAACTCACGCCATTAACGTCGCTGTTAGATCGAATTCTTTACCTGAACCAGAGTGCTGATTGTCCCACCAGCACCTCATAGTTCAGCTCATAAGTGGTGACCGAATATCAATCAATCACCACAATTTCCTGCTTCACATACACCCGCTTGCCATCACCAACATCTTGATGCACATGCGTTCCCGGCCCGATTTGCGCCCCTTCACCAATCTTAACCCCCGGCATCGTCATCGCATCCACCGCGATAAATGCCCCATGTCCGATAATCGCACCTAATTTATCGCGTCCAGTATCAACCTTATTCCCTTTCACGCGGCTGCTGACCTTACCGTGATCAATCCGCAGGTTCGCTGTGGTACACCCCGCCGAGAAATTCACCCCTGATGCCAGCACCGAGTCCAACACGCGGCAGGCGTGCATATCCACATGCTCAGACACATAACTTCGCGCTACCTCGGTTGTAAATCCGACATTGCTGTAGCTCAAGACCATCGAATTCCGCACCAGCGCATTATTGCCGACAATCACATTCGAACCGATATATGCCGGTCCGACAACTGCCGCGCCGGGGAACACTTTCGCCCCTTCTCCAATATAAACATCACCCACGAGTGAAGCCGTCTTGGCGATAAACGCGCTCTCCGCAACCTGCTGTCCTTTACCCTTCAACTGGTCAAGAAACACATTCATTATGTCCAGTACATGCCACGGAAACTTGAGCGCTTTCCACTGACCGCTGTAACGCACCACCTGATACACCTGCTGTTTCATCAACGCATCCATCGCCCGTTCATAATGGTCGTCACTCGCATCAGCTTTGGTGTATTCAGCTTTAATCGCCTCGAATAAGCGTCCCGCATGGCTGTGTAAATGTGCCACGAACGTCACCAAATTACTGGGACGGTTATCAGCCCCCGGTTTTTCTACAATTCCGCTGATACGCCCGCTTTCATCCACCACCAAATAACCACCGGGAAAATAGTCTTCCATCTCATAACCGGCTAGATAAGTCGCCGGTGGATAATTCAGATACGCCGACAGCATATCTAGATGCAGTCGATTATCGACCACATCATGTACCTGATTGATATACACCGCTGTATCTGGTCGGCTTGCCAGCACCGCTTCAGCCTTCAATATCGCGTCACCCATCCCTTTTGGTTCTGGCTGCACCACAATCTCAATTTTCATATCCTTTATATGGTCAACCAAACCGGCGATGTCCGTCCGGTTCTCCAAATTTGCGACAATGACCGCCTCTTTAAATCCTAGCGTTGCATAACGCCGCAGTTGCGTCAGCAGCAGCGGTTGCTCCCCAAACTTCATCAACGACTTTTCACGTAAGGGCCACATCCGTGACGATGCCCCGCCCGCTAAAATAATCAATACCGGTGTCTCTGCCATCTTCTGTCCTTTACCCTATGTCCCGCTAAATAACGTCTATTTTACCAATCCCTAACCACTTCCCAATCAATTTGTCTAAATCCCCTTAGCTGCCAACATTAAATCATTGAATAATGGTAGACGTAGTTGGGGTACGTCTCGTTGAACTTGTGCTATACAGTTCACGTATAAACCTATTGCCTATAGACGATCCGCCGTTCCACACATAATATAATAGGGAGATCACGAGATCATGAGGGCTGTAATTTCGATGAATACTTCTCTTCTCGCCAGCTTGATGCAAATCGCCATCCAACAAACCGGCGCAGATCGTGCTATGGTTTGTGATACTCATCTTGCCATTGTCGACAGTGTCAATCTGGAACAGGCCGATATGTTATCCGAACACTTGACGGATATTATCCAAAAAGCCATCGCCAGTGGCCAGCCGCTCATTACCAATAATGCGGTTCGCGATGCCGCCAACGCGCCGCTAACTAAAACCAACTTTGATAATCTGCGAGGGGTCGTCGTCATTCCAGTAGCCGGTGTCGGCGCGCTCTATCTGGATCGCCCGCTCAAGCAAGGCATCATCGCTAAAAACACGGTTAACCGCCTGATGAAAGTCGCCGAACAAGCCGCAAAAGACAACTCAAGTGAAACTACTGCCGCTAAGCTCGGCGAACTTTACCAACAAACCACCTGATTCTAAAAACAAAGGCGACCGCATCAGTCGCCTTTTCATTTGCCTAATAAATGAGTGTTTTTCTCGTAGGAATAGTCTAAGACAATACCGCTTTCACGTTTAGTCAACGATAATTCGCCATCATCCAACCAGCATAATAATCATTGACCGTGACTAGCGATTCATAATCATGCGCCGATGCTTTGCCCATCATTGAAATCACGACAATGATCGCTGTAACGACCACTGCATTTCGTATAAGTTTGATATTCACCTCCGCCCACCTTCCTAGCATCGATGCACTCATTTCTTGACTGTTGGTTTTACTATCATCTGATTGATTTATACGCATAATCGCCACAAAATAGTTCACATAAGAAACGTTATTTTCAATAGTCTACGTCTATCAATAACGTCCTGAATGAGCAATCTGACGCGAATGCCGTAGGAAACTCAGCCTATTTTAGAAAATCGTTTTTTTGTCGAGGATGGAATATTAGGTTTCTGTGGCGACGGCATTCATGTTGTCCGCGCTCCATTAAAAGACAAATGACATGCTAGGCACAACCGACTTCACCGCTCTATCGGAACAAGGCAAACCCCTTATGGAAAAATGGCTCGCCTCATCCGATAAAGACATCCTCTGGCTCATGCGCGAGAATCTCAAAAAAGACCGCTTCAAACGCATGGATGCCGCATGGGTGAGAAAATATGTAACAGCAACATAAAAACCAAATCACTTATGTTAGTGTTACAATTTCACAAATTAATGTAATAGATGTTTGCCGTTTTCTGGTTAAGCTTTAGGGAATAATATGCCAGACAGAACATACCTCTCTTGGATTGATGATGACGCGCTAATGAACGCCGTTATGAAAGTTTACACATCTGTGAGTGACGCTTTTGCGAGTACAAGCCTCAAATACTTGGAACGAAATATTATTGATCCATTTAGCCTAATCTTTGAAACAGCCCTGACAGAAACAACCATGGAAGAATGGTTAAAAATTGAGGCGCAGCGTCAAGCACAGAAAAAGCTTTCAAACACAATTGGCGAATTTCATCAAAATATTTTAGGGTCATGTCAAGGCTGGGAAAATTTAGGAACTGGACATGAATCAGGTGTGGATTTAAGGAAAGTTGATGGATCAATTTATGCTGAAATTAAGAACAAATACAATACCATCAAAGGTTCCTCTAAAATTGATGCCCTTCAATACCTTATCAGTCTTGCAAACTGGCATAAGAAAAGCACTATTTACATGGTGTGGATCATTATGGATAAGACCGATTTTGCCGAAGAACAATGGATTGTGAGTGAAGTCAGCCATCAACGGGTCAAACTAATATCAGGCGATCACTTTTATTCACTCGTGACTGGAGTAGATAATGCTTTACAACAGTTGCATTCGACCTTACCGAATGTAATAAAAGCAATAATTGATGAACATGGAGCAATAAAATCTACCGATATACAGGCGATAGCCGACCTCCATAAACATACGGCAGATGGTAGCTTGAAAAATGCCTATGACTATTTTTTTAAATCGGCTTTCCGTAAGTCAAACCAATAAAGGCTGAAGTGGAATAATTTGATGACTAAACTCAAATTCAGTCGAATCAATTTGAATTGAACGCCCTTCCAATATTGTCACTAAGCATCGTCCTATGTGATAAGCGAGATTAACTGGAACAGCATTCCCAATCTGTTTGTATTGTGAGGCAACGGAACCAATAAATTCCCAATCATCAGGAAAAGTTTGGACTCGTGCATACTCTCGTATGTTTAGTGGGCGAGTTTCTTCTGGGTGGCAACGTTCAGTTTGCTTCTGGGCTGGGCTGCATGTCAGCGTTAAAGAGGGTTCATCCCACGCTAATCGGCGTGCCATACCGGTCTTTCCACCGCCCAGATAGAAGCTCCCTCCCATATATTCCTTTTGCAGTTCAATTGGCAAATCACGCCAATAACCGCCGGGAGGAACCAATTCCAAAATATCGCGCTTTCGGCTTGGATAAGCTGATCCGTCTGATGGAGGGCAATTTTCTAGAGCCTCCCGCATGGTAACTAAATAATCACGTTCTTTAGGAAAAAGGTGTTGAAAATTTTGATCCTTCCTTAGTCCCATAATGATGAGGCGTTCGCGCTTTTGAGGAACATCATGGAATTGGGCTTTAAGCAATTTATACACAACATGATAGCCAAGTTCATCCAAAACATTAACCATAGTGGCTAATGTACGTCCACCATCATGTTGCAAAAGACCTCGAACATTCTCTGCCAAGGCAATTTTAGGATTTACTTCTTGCACACATCGCGCAAATTCAAAAAATAAGGTTCCTCGGGTATCTTCAAAACCTTTACTAAGCCCTGCATAACTAAATGCTTGACATGGAAATCCACCTGCTACAACGTCAACTTTATCTCGATATTCTTTAAAGCTAACTTTCTTTATGTCATCCGCAATAACATTCCAGTGGGGTCGGTTTTTCCTCAATGTAGCGACTGGATTTTTATCAATCTCAACAAGCAACTCTGTTTGCAAGCCAGCATTCTCAAAGCCGAGAGCCATTCCACCCGCGCCTGAAAAAAGCTCAATTACTTTATAAGGGGCGGTTTCACTTTTGAGTATCCGGTAGCGGCTTTGATGTTCATCTCCAATTATTTTTTGATGAACACGTTCTAACTCATCTAATTCAAACAGGCGATAGTTATTACCTGAACGCTGTCCTCGAATAAGTCCCTTCTTTTCCCATCTTCGAATAGTATCTGTAGAAACGCCTAAGATAGTAGCAGCTTCAGCAACAGTTTTAAGCATAATTAGTCATCCAACCTCATGTTCGAAGATAATCAAATTATACTGATAACCATTGCATAATGCAAAGGTTATCGATCACATTAGTTTTGTAGTTAATAGTTTCCCTTTTCTAACGCTCAAATCAGAATTTTTGTGCTACAATAAAACTATCATCTTTGTGCCTTTGAGTCATGGTGTCTTTGTGTTAAAAATCTTCTCTGCATTTCTCTCTGTGTTCTCTGTGGTTAAATCTGCATTTACCTTTGCACATTCGGCGGATCACTCACTTATTCCCGCCACAGCCAACGCACAAACTGCACAGCGGTGGCTTCCTGCCTCACATCCGCTGCAAATGCGTCATTTCAGCGGCATCAGCCGAACCACCCTCCGACACAAAATGTCGATTCAGCGCCCTGCTCCCGTTTTCCCGCCGGACATTTCAGCGGAAGTATTGCAAAATCTGCACAAACTGCGAATTTTGCGAATCAAAAACATCGCCCTCTCGAACGACGTTTTCTAAACTCTCTGTGTCTTTGAGCCTTTGAGTCTTTGTGTTAAAAATCTTTGCTCTAATCCGGTAGCCCTTCACGCAGCTTCCGTAGAAAGTTACCGGATGTAATCGCATCAATATCGGCCTCGCTGTAACGGCGCGTTCGCAGTTCGTCAGCGATCTTCCATAAATCAGCGACCGTATCCAGTCCGTCGGGATACTCATCGCTGCCCATACCCGCGTACCAATCCGTGCCGATGCCCACATGCCGGTTACTTCCGGTCAGTTGGCAGATGTAGTCAATCGCATCAGCAATCCGTGCAATCGGGACTGAGTCCCCTGCTTTCCAATCCTGCTTCCAAAAGACATTCAACAAAACGAGTCCCATCACTCCATCGCGCTTCCCAAGTAGCTTTATCGCCTCATCTGTCAGATGACGGTCAGTATCACAAAAGGCACGTGGATTGGCATGGCTGGCGATAATTGGGCCGGGATAAATATCGAGTGACTCCATACAGGCTTCTTCCGCCATGTGGGATAGATCAAGCACCGCGTTGTATTTCGCCATCTGCGCTAACAACTGCCGTCCGATGTCGGTTAACGGCCCCGGTGATTGTGTCCCACCAGCATAACGCGTCTTACTCCACGACGTACCGAGAATGCGGACACCTCGCTCGTACCATGCTCCAAACTGTGCGGGTTCAATGACGGGATCAGCCCCTTCCATCAGAATGACCATCCCATGCAGTCGCTTAGCTGGATCAGCGCCTTCTTCCCACGTCGCTAGTACATCGTTCAAATCCGCCTTGCTATCCACTATACGTATACTCGGCGTACTGGCAGCCAGTTGAATGTAATAATCTAACTGTTTCATGGCTGCATCATGGGCTTCCTGTGGTGTGCTGTAGGAAGAAATCGAGTGTGCCATAGGGTTCAACCCACCCCACGGCTTAAAGTCTGTTGGTTCGACAAACAAGGTCGCGCCCACAAGTCCAATCCGACCAGCCAGAGCATCCGGCAAACCAGTCGCAGATAGTCCCTTACGCCTTGCGTGGATAACACCCGTTTCCAGCCTTCGACTCTCGGCTGAACTCAAGCGATAATCACGGTCACAGTCAATCGCATCATAAGCAATATCGCGGTGCATATCCACGATCATCATGAGGATTTTGCCTTCTCTGTTTTGAGGCCGCTTGCCAAGAAATCCGCAATGTGCTGCACCCGCCGGCTGGATTCTTGCCGGCTCAGTCCGCCGTTCATCTGGGTCAGGCAGCTTGCATCGCCCGTGATGATGACATCGGCTTCAACCGCGTTGATATTTTTGACTTTTTCAGTCAGCATCGCGTTGCTGATTTCCGGCATCTTCACCGCGAATAACCCGCCAAACCCGCAGCACTGGTCATGCCCGTTAAGATCAACTACTTCTACCCCCTCAATCCCACTCGCCAGTTTACGTGCCTGATTTTTCAACCCCATTAACCGTAAACCGTGACAAGCATCGTGGAAGGTCACTTTCGTCGGGGGCATTGCCGCCCCAATGTCGGTAATGCCCAGTCCATCCACCAGATACTCCGTGAATTCCCAAGTGATGTTGCCTGCCCATGTCGCCCGTTCCAGCCATTCAGGATCATCTTTGAAAAGCTCAGGATAATAATGCCGGATCATTGAAGTGCAGCTGCCAGAAGGCGCCACGATCACTTCCGCGTCAGCGAAGGTTGTCAGGAAGCTCTTAGCAACATCACGCGCATCGTTCCAAAAACCGGAGTTAAACCCGACTTGGCCGCAGCACATTTGGCTCATCGGGAACTTCACCTCGACTCCCAAATGCTCAAGAACTTCAACAACTGATATGCCAGTGTGAGGGTAAATCATATCGACGATACAAGTAACAAACAGCGATACCGGCTTATACTTTGGTGAGGGGCGCAGCGAATCAGACATGAGACTAATCCTTAATCAATAATTTCTGCATGACCTATGATTGCTTGCGATGACTCATAGCTATGATTAACATAGGCTCATAGTCCAACATGTACCTTAGAGGCAGCACAATGACTGACCAGATAAGCATCCGGCAAGCAACCATGTCAGATATTGAACACATTGTAACGCATCGCCATCGGATGTTCGAGGACATGGGTAACCAAGATATCCGGGCATTGGATAAGATGGCCTCGGCCTTTCGACCGTGGTTAATCGATCATATGCGCCGCGAAGTCTATTTGAGTTGGTTAGCTTGCAACAGCGAGGGTGAGGTCGTAGCAGGTTCCGATGTCTGGCTCATGGATTGGCCACCCGGTCAGTTTGATGTTTCGCTGTATCGCGGGTATATCCTCAACGTCTACACCCATCCCGATTATCGCCATCGGGGGATAGCAAAACGGTTGGTCCAAACCTGTGTCGATTGGTGCTATTCCAATGATGTAAAAATCGTCAGCCTACATGCCAGTGAAGACGGTCACAAAATTTATGAAAACTTAGGCTTTACACCCACCAATGAGATGCGAACGTGGAAAGGGCGCTAAGTCATTTCGTATCGCCCAAGGATGGCATCTTTTAGGCTTTTACTCATAGCTTATCAAACCAACGTTTGCCCTACGAAATCCCCCTAAATCATGCGGTATTTATCTCATCTTAATCGTTGTACACTTAAAAAGTCGTATCATGATAAATGAGTGTGCAAAACTGACAAAAATAGGTCTTGAATCGCTGTCTATTTTTGTTATACTGCCCGCCCGAAACGAAAACCTGTAACATATCTGAGAAAGTGGTGACACACAAAAAGGGAATGGAACAAACAGACATCGCATCTATTCAAACGCTGGCAGGTCGGGACGTATTTGTAATCCGCGAAGCAACATTGAATGACCTTCCAGCGCTGGTGGCGCAGCGCCGCCAAATGTACGAAGACATGGGCTATACCGATACTGCCCGACTGGATGAGTTGGAAAAAGCATTTGAACTCTGGCTGCATGACAAGCTAGAGGATGGGCATTACCGCAACTGGCTGGCAGAAAGCAGCGATGGACGCATTGCAGCCGGCGCGGGGTTATGGCTGGTCGATTGGCCACCACAGATGATGGATTTCTCACCGTATCGCGGGTACATCATGAATGTATTTACCGATCCGGCCTTCCGCAAGCGCGGCTTGGCCAAGCGTATGGTACAAACCATTGTCAACTGGTGCGCTGATCAACGCATTGAAACGGTGAGCCTCCACGCAAGCTGCGAAGGCCGGATCGTGTACGAATCGTTGGGTTTTACCTCAACCAATGAGATGCGGTTACACGTTCCGTAACCGAAGCTGTGTTCGACAAACAGGGAGCTAAGTCTCCCTGTTTTTGATTCACCCCTCAATCACCTGACTGCTCATCCTTGCAGGCATCTAAGCAGCCCATTATGCTTGAATCTAGTGCGACTTTTTGTTATAGCGAGGCGAGAATTCATTGACTCTTAAATCAGCAAAGCTAGACAAGGATAAATGGCTGTGGATGATCCCGCTGCTGCTCATCATCACCTTTTTAGGCGCGCGCGGCCTGAACCGCAAAGCCATCTGGTATGACGAGTGGTGGTCAGTCTATTACGCCGGTACATCGCCACTTTATGGCCCAATTCCCTTAGCCGAAACCACTAATCGCATCCTTAGCGAACACAACGAATTCAACCCTCCCGGTTACTATTTCGCCCTGAATGTTTGGAGCAGCCTAACCGGAACCACGACTTACAACTTACGCGCTTGGTCACTGTTATTAGGATTACTGACTCTCGCTTTTACTTATCGCATTGGGCGTGACTTAGTCTCGTGGCGGGCGGGTCTAGCTGCTGCGTTAATGTTAGGATTCTCAGCCTTCTTTATAACCTATTTACATGAGATGCGCGCTTACATACAGTTAGCCTTTTTCTCTGCCGCGCTGCTGTGGTCATATGCCCGTTTGGTTACACGCTCGCCCAAACCTGTTTGGGTTTACATGATTTTTGCGGTGAGCATTTTAGGTTTGTGCTACACCCATTACATGGGCTTTACGGTGCTCGGTGCGCTTGGGCTGTATCATCTCTTTTTCGCTCCTAAAAATAAGGGCTGGTTATGGGTAACATTGCTCGGTATTGTGATGGGATTACTTTTCCTCCCGTGGATCGAAGGTGCTTATCAGGCTTTTACATCGGCAACCACCAACGTTAACCAAAATCAGCGTTCGTTGGACGCACTCGAACTCACGCGAAGTTTTCTCAATGCCTTGGGTAACGCCAGTTTGGTCTGGATTGGTGTTTTATTGGTGTTGGCTTACCCCGCACGACGTTTGCTCTGGCTGTGGTTTATCATCGCCTTCGTTTTGACATTGGTTATCAATCAACTTTTCCACTTCATTACTGATCCCCGCTATCTAATCGCTTTAGCTCCACTCTTAGCGGTTTTATGCGGTATAGGGTTGGTTCGCTTACCGGTTGGTCAACGTGCGGCAGGTGTTATCTGGGCATTAGCAGGCATATGGATTACGTTTGTTCCTGCACCACCTGCCCCCGGGGAATGGTCATTGTTTTTACCATGGCAGGAAATCCGTCATGAAATGCAATCACTTGCTCAACCCGATGATGATTTTGTCTATTTCCTTCCGCCTCCTGTCGTGAATTGGTTTCACGCCCGTATAGCCGAATATTATCTATCCGATTTGTCTATTCAGTATCATGTAGTTGATTCGCCTGATCCACGCGTCAAGGATGATGATGCTTATCGGAAAGAGGCTGATGATTTTGTGGGTGATGCTCAACGGGTGTGGATTGCTCGTCAGCCTGATAACTTGCCTTACCCGATTGTCGAGCGCGAATTCTTACGGAGTTTTGGGGAACGCGGATTCGCAGACTGCGGTGTATTTTACGAGAGCGTTGACGTAAACTTAAAACTCTATGTTCGCGCCTCTAATCCGGTGATATCAGGACAGTTTGGGGACGGTATCACACTTAATTTGTTGCAACCCCTTGCAAAGCCTTCGGATAACAACCTACAAGTCCTGCTCGGTTGGTCAATCGCTCAATCTGTTCCATCCAACACTTATTCGGTGGGTTTGCATATTATGGACACAAATAATGAGCTTGTGAGACAGGTTGATTATGGCTTACCTGCGTCTGATGCGCCGTGTCAGCCAAACACACTTTCCCTAGATGGATTAACAGCAGGCAATTACAGCTTGCAGGCAATGGTTTACGCATGGCAGACAGGTGAACGCCTCAAGATTGGTCACAGTGATTATTTGACGTTAGGTACGTTCAATGTTGATGGCTAGATGTGCTATGGTTCACTTTGAAGATCACGTAAATTTGTATATTCATCTATGATGCCGATAGGTTAATGAGGTACTATTAGCGGTATTTCCGAAGCCAATGATGCCAGAGGCTGTACATGTATCCGATATATGACTTTGGTGGCAGTGGACAAATTGTTAATCTACTGCCAGCAAACGGATTTCCACCCGAAACTTACATTCCACTCTTGAAGCCGCTGACAGATCGTTATCATGTTATTTGTATGCTGCCACGCGCCCTTTGGCATGACGAGAAGCCACCAAAAGAACTTCGTCAATGGGATATGTTAGCTGAGGATTTATTGGCGGGTTTGGCCTATCATAAACTGGATGATGTGATCGCAATTGGTCACTCCTTCGGTGGGACTGCTTCGATGATCGCGGTGACTCGCCAGCTAAAATTGTTTAACGCGTTGTGCCTACTCGACCCGACTTTGTTCCGTTCTGAATGGCTCGAAGGCATGGAACAGATGCAGCGTGACGGCAGCATTGTTGAGTTCCCGTTGGTACAGGGTGCGATGCGGCGCAGACGCAGCTTTGAAACGGTTGAAGCCGCTTTTGCGTATTTCAAGACAAAGCGCCTCTTCGCGGATTGGCCTGATAAAACACTCCATCTCTATGTTGAACACGGGCTGCAACCCGCAGCAGATGGCGGTTTCGAGTTGCGCTGGTCACCCGAATGGGAAGCTTATTATTTCAGCACAGGCTTTACACGTTCATGGGAGGTTGCGCCCAAACTGCGCGGCTTGCTCCCCGTATTAGCGATTGGTGGCGGCACTACTGACACTTATGTACCTGAAATCGCGGCGATGCTGCAAGAAGTGCTTCCAGAGGCTGCCTTTGCTGAAGTGGCAGGTCATGGTCACCTGTTCCCGCAGACAGCACCGCAGCAAACCTTGACGTTTATCAACCAGTGGTTGGAACACTCGAAGTAACATCTACCTACTACATCATGTCTGTATAACGAACAGTTAGTGCATTATTTAGGGGAATAATGAATACCGACACACTTATTAATCGTATTGCTGATATTCCGAACCGTATTTCGCGCACCACCGACGGCTGGAGCGACGAACAACTCCACGAACCACCTGCACCGGGTGAGTGGTCAACGGCGGATGTACTGGCGCATTTGCGTTCGGCTGATGATATTTTGACTCCCCGTATCTATATGATGCTGGTACGGGATAACCCGACGCTGATGGCCTACGAAGAACGAAAGTGGGCGATTGTGATGGGTTATGCAGAAGCTAATTTTCATACTTCACTACAAACCTACATCTCAAAACGTGCCGAGTTGGTGAATGTTCTGCGACGTTTGACCCCTCAAGATTGGCAGCGGACAGGTATCCACGAACATAACGGTTCCCTGACGATTGAAGAGCTGGTTAATGAATTGCTCCTGCACGAGGCCGAGCACTGCCGTCAGATTGAATCCATGCGTCCCCAAGCGGTTGCACCGCACGTATCCTATGTGCGGGCGCTTGTGATTGACAACCAGCCTGAATCGCGCCAGAAGTACAAAGCCATGCTGGAAGGCTCTGGCTACAGCGTGGTGGTGGCGGAAGATAATGCGACAGCGCTGGATATTCTGTTGGCGGACCCCAACTTCCAGATTGTGTTGGCGGACTTCGACGTGCTCGGTCAACACGACCTCAATTTCCTTGACTCCTTGCGGGTCATTTATCCGCGTTTGCCAGTCGTGGTACTGGGCGCGGATGAGGACTTGGAGTGGGAAGCGATGGCGCGTGAACGTGGCGCAGAAGCTTTCTTCTATGAACCTGTTAACATGCAAGATGTGTTAGAAAGTGTCCTTGCGCTTACGGGTCAAAAGACATACTAAATCTCTTGATATGTATTCGGGGTGCAAAGCCTTGCACCCCTACAAATTCTCTTATCTGAAATTTATTCCCCTAATGCCACCTTCTTGATACGCCGCACGGTGCTTTCAAAGTTCGCCAGTTTAAAGACATTTTGAATATTCATCCACGCTGCACCGGATCGTACACCTTCAAAACCTTCGACGGTGTAAAGGGCATCTGGATCAAGACCGCGCAGCTGCACAGCGAAGGGGTTAATTGGATCGGGAATGTGGGTGCGGAAGGCGAAAACCACGCCTTCGGATTTATCTTTGCTCATGTACTGCACAGCGCTGAAACCACCGCCAAATTGGGGCGAGTGTAAACGATATTGATCGCCGAGTTGGATAATCGAGCGAACGTCCTTATAAACCGCAATCCATTTTTTGGCTTCGGCCTGTTCGGATTCGTTCCAATGCGTAATGTTCGCACCGATGCCTAATGAGCCGCACATACTGACGTGCATCCTGAAGGTCACGGAGAGATTTGACTCCATATCGGTGACCCATGCTTCCATCGTGTTGGCAGGGAACAACTGCGAGAAGCCTTCCTGAATCGCCAAGCGCGATGTTCCACCGGTGTAGTCGCTCGTCCATATTTGGTCAGCATAATGCAAGATACCCATATCGGCACGACCACCGCCACCGGAGCAGCTTTGCCAGATGACGTGTGGATGACGCTGGCGCAACGTCCCCCAAACATGATACAGACCTTCGACATAACGCACCCAAATCTCCCGTTGCTCACCCTCGTAGGACGGCCACCCCGGTTCGCTAACGGTACGGTTCATGTCCCACTTGATAAACATGATGTTATTTTCGGTCAGCAGCTTATCAAGGTGTTCAATTAAGTAGGCTTGTACATCTGCCCGTGCCATGTTGAGAACGAGCTGCTTACGGGCCTCGCTGCGCTGGCGGTTAGGAAAGTGAATGACCCAATCAGGATGGGCGCGGTAAAGATCACTATCGGGATTGACCATTTCTGGCTCGACCCACAGGCCGAAGTCCATTCCCAGTTTATTGACATGTTCAACTAAAGGCTGCAAACCATGGGGGAATTTCTTGGCATCAGGCCACCAATCACCCAATCCAGCGTTATCGAGGTTACGTCCCTGAAACCAGCCATCGTCCATCACAAACAGCTCAATGCCTAAATTCTTAGCAATTTCCGCGTAGCGTTTTTGCGACTCAACATCGACATTAAAGGTGGTCGCTTCCCAAGAGTTGTAGAGAACTTTATGCAGTGTGTTGCCGTGCGGTAAAAAGCTGCGGATGTAGTCATGCATGGTTCGGCTGGCAGCACCAAATCCATTAGCCGTATAACCTGCATAGGCGTGAGGTGTGGTGAAATCGGTATTTGGCTTAAGCTCCCAACCAAAATCCCAATCGTTCAAACCGATATTGATGCGTGTGGAAGCAAAATCCGTTAATTCCGCCGCGATTTTCCAATTGCCACTCCACTCGAGTGCGCCGAACCAAACTTCGCCCTGCTCCTCGTCAGCGCTGCCGCGATCAACCGCAAAATAGGGATTGTGATGATGGCTGGTATGGATGCGGCGGCTTTCGAGGATTTTTGTCCCTTTGGTTAGCGGTTCACGGATGATATGGAATTCATCAAACCAACGACCGGCAAGATGACTCAAACGGTATTTATCGCCATAAGGGAGATGCCATTGTGCGGAAAAAACCCGTTCGAGGGCAATCGACTGATCGCCGCTGTTGTGCAGGATAGCATAACGCTCGATGAGGTCATATTCAACCAAGGGATGATAAACAAGGGTTACAGTCAAGGGATAAAATGAATCTTTGAGGGTCATAAACAGTGTCTCGTCCTTGACCTCGTAACCCGCAAATTGGAGTTCAGTAACGCGAACGCCATCGGCAAATGTCACTTTAATTGCGGGTTCAACGAACTTGACATCGTTGTTGCCTGTGTATTCTTCGGGGGTCAGTTGAGCCGGATTGTTGAATGAGGCCCAGCCTTGTGGATTAGGCGCTGGCGGATAATCGCTAAGGCGAGGCAGCCGTGCGCCCCAATAACGATGAGTCAACAAGCCGGCTTCATTCAGGCCAAAGGCGTAAGCAGTATTTGAGGTTTCGAGTATCCAATTGGTGTTACTGGTGTGAACAGGCATAATCGGATTGTCCTTAGGGATACATCTCACGCCACTCTGGCGCGAGAATTGAGTAACACAGTAAATCTTCATATGGGCCGCGCAGCGAGTAGGCTTGACGAACCACACCTTCGCGCTGGAAACCAAGTTTTTCCAGAACACGAATTGAGCCTACGTTATCCGGCAAGACTTTTGCGCCAACCCGATGGAGTTTGAGACTTTCAAAGCCAATTTTTAGGACGGCCTGCGCGGCTTCGGTAGCATAACCTTTGCCCCAATAGCGGCGGTTGTAAGCGTAACCCAAATCGGCACGGGCATCAGCAGCGTTGTAAGCGCCGAGTTGAATGCGTCCAATCATTTTGTGATCAGCACGGTGCTCCACCGCCCACGAAAAATAGTCACCAGCCGCATAATGCCGGATCGATTCTTGGATATCATCCAAATTTTCCTGAAGTGTTTTCTGGGGCTTCCATAATCCAAAAGCCGCAACTTCATCATCTTGAGCGTATTCAAGCTGATCTTCGGCATCACTCAAACGGAGTTCGCGCAGGATGAGGTGAGATGTCTCCAAGACAGGCAGCGGATTAAACATGAGTTGACTGGACACTCCGGCAGTCCCCCAAACCAAAAGACGAGGCGATGATGACTCGTCTTCAATTTTACTGCGTTCTTGAGACTCCGCTAAGCCAAAGCAGGGGTTCGTGCAGATTTAATTTAGCCGCTTTAATGCGGACGATAAGGCGGGTTTCATCTTCGGCTTTCTTCCACGTGTTGCAGCCGCAGATATTATCCATATTTGACCACACGAGTCGGACGGATGATGAACATGATGCCGGCGTAAGTGGCTTCATTTTCGGCAGGTTCAATCGTGCCAAAGTAATTGGGCTTACCCATATACATTTGTGTATGACGGTTCAGCTCGTCAAGTGCGCCCTGCGTTTCGATACGTTCCACTACACCGCCAATTTCCAGAAAGCGATAGGGATTTTGCGGATCAAGCGCCATCACCGAGACGTTGGGATTTGCCAGAATATTTTTGTGCTTGCGGTTGTTGGGATCGGAGGTGATGCGGATAAATTCACCATCCCAACGCCTCCAAATGCCTACGGCATGAGGCTTGCCTTCGGCGGAAACGGTTGTCAATACGACGACGATAGGATTTTCGAGCAGGTCTTTATGGGAATCGGGAATCAGCACTGGCATTTGGGATTCGTCCTTCAGTGGAGTTGTTGGGGATAACAGAAGATTGACGCGGTAAAGGAGATGTTTCTTCCAAATTTAACGGATGGGAGGTCGCCAATTCGGTTGGATGAAACGTGCTGAGGTGATGGGCTGAGGATGGATGTAGCCGGTGCAGTCCAGATGTTGATAGATACAGGTCGTATCCAGCAAGTTGAGCTGTGACCTTCTTGCCACAATCGTCACAAATGCCAACCAGTGACCATCGGCTGACCAGCTTATATTGTCTTCGGAACTCATGTCGGCGGTGATTTTTTGAATACTGCCTGAACAGCCTTGTGGCGAACCAATACAAGTGCTATCAAGCACAAAGAGATTGGCTTCACCGACTGATTTTCGCATATCGGTGTTGCCGGACACATAAGCGACCCAATGATCGTAAACGGCAAGCGATGGCGAGGACAAATTGGCGTTAATCGACAAACGTTCCGGCGCTTGCGATGAGCGAGTATCCAGCGCATACATGGCATAACCGCCTTGCGTCGTGCGCTCGAAAGCTGCCAACAACATCCGTGATTGGTCTAAAGGGACAAACGAGGTCGTCATCAGTGGCAATCCGTTGGTATTGAATGCTGGATGAATGGCGGCTTCGCACGGATCAATACAACTGATTGGAACAGCCAGCAGTGAGTCCAAATTGGCAAAGTCGCTAAACAAGATGGACTGTCCATCAGCAGACCAAACCGGACGGGGGTTTAGAGTGGTGATGTTCTTTTCTCCGGTTAGGACATGCGGCTGCGAACCGTCGGCGTTCATCAGATAGATTTCTGGATTGCCATAGCCATAGCCGGTATAGGCAATATGTTTACCGTCCGGCGAAAAAGTCGGGTATAAATCAACACCGTCAGCACTGGTTAAGCGCTGAATCGGTGAGTGAAAGTTCACACTAAAAATGTCGGTAAAGCTTTGAGAGATATCGGCAACAAAGGCCAGTGTTTGACCATCAGGCGACCATGTTAAACAGCAGTCATTGATGAACAGCCGTTTAATTTGAAAATTAATTCGCCGTTGTACGTCAAGCAAATAGATTCTGTTGACACCGGTTCGCGTGGAAATATAGGCAAGCTCGCCCGTGTAGGGAAGTGTTTTCCCGGCGAAAAAGCCGAACAGAGTCAATGTCACCGATAACAGGAATACATGGAAGCCTACGCGTAGGAACAATAAAGGGAATTTCATGAGCGCCACGCCGGATTTTGTAAAAACATTTGGACAGTGGTGAGGCGTTGAGTATGCGTGCCATCCAGATTCATCACATAAGTTTCGAAATCGCTGCCGCGAATGGCGCGCTGAAATAGGATTTGAAGTCCATCGGGCGACCACTGCGGCGTGAATTCATATTCCGGTGTGATGGTTAAGCGGCGTTGATCACTGCCATCCGCATTCATAACGTAGAGTTCAGCGTTAATATCCCGTTCGGAAATGAAAGCGATACTGTGACCATCCGGTGACCAATTCGGCTGCAAATCACGGCTGGCGTTGTCGGTCAGGCGTGTTTGCTGGCTGCCATCAAGGTTCATCGTGTAAATCTCAAAGTTTCCGTCGCGGTTGGACTGGAAAACGATGTGGCTGCTATCCGGCGACCAAGCGGCTTGATCATCGGTGAACGTATTATTCGTCAGGCGTTTGGATTCACTGTCGTTACAACGTGAGGCGGTATATATACAAGCTGTGCCGGTCACATAAATTTCAGGATTGCCGTCCCGTTCAGTGGTGAAAGCCAACCATTGACCATCGGGCGAAAAAGCAGGCGAGTGATTGTTTCTACCTGTTCCGGTAATCTGCCGGAATTGATGATCACCTATATTGGTCGCGTATAAATCGATGGTGATGTTTTGCACAGCCCGAAAAGCGATCGTGGTAAAATCTGGCGACCATGTCATATCCGTTTGGCGACCGATGAGCGACTGCCTGATATAACGCGCTGTGATATGGCGGTTCACATCCATGATGGAAATGCCGGGGCGAAGTGCGTTGGAGCTGATAAAGGTCACTTCATGAGTGGGAACGATCAAGACGCGGGTGGGTAAGATGAGGGTAATTGAAAGCACCATCACCAAACCTGTGACTTTTAAATACCAACCTGATATGACCAGCATAGACCGTCCATCCGACAAGCGTGGGTGAGGCGTAGGGTATCCAGATATTGAGTTTTTTGCCAATGCAGGCATACTTTAAACTATAGAAAGTTCACCTAATCATTACGGAATGACTCACCATGTTGCCACGTCAGTTGATACGTTTATTCATTGTTTTATTGTTAGCGCTGCCGGTTACAGCGGCTTTTGCCCAGCAGCCTTGCTCCGATATTCCGGAGTGTAAAGGGGCTTTGGGACTGCCCCAGTCGATGTTGGATGCGTATCCCAAACCGAATGTGAACACGCTGCCGATTGATAATTCGCTGATTTATGATCGTGCGTATCGCAAGATACATGGGCCGGTGAATATTACGGACTCTCCCGGTGGTAATGTAGTGGGTTCATTGGGCGCAGGTTTCACCTATATCACACTCAACAGCTTGAACGGTGATTGGGCACAAATTGCTAAAGATCAGTGGGTTCCCGCAAGCGCATTGACCGATGATGTTCTGGTATCGCGTTACAGCGGTATCAAGCTGCCGGATGAACCGCTGCCTTATCCAGTAGCGTGGACGATGAAGCATCTGCGTCCGGCTTCGGTTCCGGGTGGTGACGACGATCCGAATAATCCGTTTATGTACCGCTACACACTGGTTAATTTGTATACCTATGTTGAGGTGGATGGCAAGCGCTGGTATCAGGTCGGGCCAAACCAATGGATACACCAATTTAACGTGGCCAAAGTGACCCCGATTGCCAAGCCGGAAGGCATTGATACCCACAAATGGGTTGCGGTTGATCTTTACGAGCAAACATTGGTGGCTTACGAAGATGACAAGCCGGTTTTCTCGACGTTGATTTCATCCGGTTTGAGGGATTGGGGTACGAACGAAGGTTTGTTCCATGTTTACCTGCGTTATGAACGAACCACAATGAGCGGTGCTGAACAAGCCTCGGATTTCTACTCGCTGCAAGAAGTCCCATGGACCATGTACTTTGACCATGACATCGCGCTGCACGGCACTTATTGGCACGACGGTTTTGGTTACCGCCACAGTCACGGCTGCGTGAATATGTCGATTACGGACGCGCATTGGTTGTACGAATGGAGCGCCGACGAAACCGATTACAGCGTCCCGAACGATCCCGGCATGGCGGTATATGTGTACAGCAGCGGTTCGTATGATTAGTTAGGCTGGAGTACCCTTACCCCAACCCACGTTGAATACCTTCGCAGGCTCAGTCCTCCAACAGCCCGTAGTAACAACGAGGGAGCAAATCGAAGTTGGATAATGTAGAGGTGGCAGAGTGTCACCTCTTTTGATTCGAGGTGGTCAAGGGTGACCTACCAGAGAATGGATCAGGGGTTTAAGCTGTTCCATCAATTGATGATAGGAATAGTATTTACGACCCAGCTCATAATTCTCCGCTGTGATCTGCTTCACCTGTTCAGGGTCATGCAGCAGTTGACGAACTTTTTCCACTGTTTTGTCAGTCACATATTCATCAAAACTGACGACCTCAAATCCTTTTGGTTCGATGTCGGTTTTGAAGATTTCATAGGTACTCATGACAATCGGGCGTTGATAATATACGGTTTCAAGAAAGGCATTGCCGAAACCTTCGACCGTCGAGGGGTAAGTGACCATATCGGCTGCTTGATAGGCATCGGCCAGCGAGTAGATTTTATTCCCGTGTTCGCCCACTCGACGTTGATAGTCAAAGTGCTGCTCCGCAAAAATCAGCCTGACTTTCATGGCTTGGGCATAATTTTCGAGAAAATGTTTGTAGTCCATTCCCTCATCTCCGGCGGAGTGGGTTACGACCAGCGCTGCTTTTAGACCCAAGCGGCGGGTCAAGTCGATGGCCTGCTCGATGCGTTTGCGCGGCACAATCCGCGTAGGTTGGAGCAAGAAAATCTCGTCATCCGCAATCCCCAATACATTGCGAATCTCGTCAGCGGAGCCATCGTTTTGAGGTGGATTTTCAAAATCCATGACGTTCGGGATCAGTGTAATGGAGGCAACGCCGGTTCTTAATGCAAGCTGCTGGCTGCCAAAAGAGTTGATAACCACATGATGGACGCTGGAAAAAGTCGGCGGAAAAGCCGCTCGTAGATAATCAGCCGCCGCCCCAACCGCAAAGCGGCTGCGCTCCCAACTAAAATCATGATGATGAGCGATGGTCGGAATAGCCGTTTCGGCAATGATTTCTGTGATAGCCAACCCAAGCGGGATATTCATGGGAATAGAGAGGGCATTTTCGGCAATGAGAATATGAATGTCGAACTGTTTGATAAATTTATTGAGATGCTCTTTGAGATGATTCTTAAGCCGTTGTGCTTCGACAGACGTTTCATGGGTTCGAATCCCATCACCAAACAAATCTCCATTCAGCGCTTGAATTTCGGGTGATTCAAAATGGGCTTCGGGAACGATGTAACGCCGGTCAGCAGGCCAATCGGACTCGCCTGCGAAACAAAAGCATTCGCAGTTCATGGTCGAAAGCAGGTTTGACCATTTGAGTGTTTCCAACGAAACACCATCTGTACCGGCAAACCGTGTGGATACGAAACCGATGTTGGTTGGTGCGTTTGCTGTTTTAGGTTTGTTTTTGTTGGAAGAAGTCATATCAATCTGAAACCTTTTTGTTAGCTGATACCTAAATTTTGGGGAAGCACGAATTTTCAATCCGCCTTACAATCGTACATGTGGATTGTAAGACTCACATGAAAAGGGAAGATGATGCCACAATTTTTACAAAACCCGCTGGTTGCGCCGATTATCGTAGTACTGGTGGTGTTGTTCATAATGGGCTTGCGAATCGTGCAGGAATATCAACGGGCGGTCGTGTTCCGGTTGGGACGTTACAGCCGTACAGGGGGGCCGGGTGTGTTCTGGGTGATTCCATTTTTGGAATACACACGAACGGTTGATATTCGTACCATTACCGAGGCGATTGAACCGCAAGAAACCATTACCCGCGACAGTGTGACGATTAAAGTCAACGCTGTCGTCTGGTATAAAGTAACCAGTCCTTCAAAAGCGACGATTGCCGTGCGTGAGTTCTCACGAGCGGTGAACCAAGCTTCATTAACAGCGCTGCGGAATGTGATTGGTCAACATGATTTGGACGAAATCTTGCGGGAACGGGACAAGATCAATCTACAACTAAAAAAGATCGTTGACTCGACCACCGAGCCGTGGGGCGTGGAAATCGAAGCCATTGAAATGAAGGATGTTGAAATCCCTAGTTCGATGCAGCGGGCGATGGCGCAGGAAGCAGAAGCCTCCCGTGAAAAACGTGCCCGTCTGATTAAGGCACAGGCCGAACTGGAAGCCTCGGTGAAGTTGGCGGAAGCCTCGCAGTTGATTATTCAAAATCCGGCAGCGCTGGAACTGCGCCGTATGCAGATGATTTCGGAAGTGGGCGCTGAACATAACAGCACGACGGTCATTCTGCTGCCTTCAGACTTCGTGAATATGGCAGGCAGCTTGAACCAGATGATCGCGAATAATCTAACCAATCAACGCCGGCAGGCTCAGGAAGACCTTGAGCACCGGCAGCGGCAGCAAGGGCATGTGCCACAGCCACCACAACCACCTGCGCCGCAACCAACGGCAACGACACAGCCGATTCCCCCACGACAGTAATCAAATTTAGGGGTTTGCCAGCGGCAAGCCCCTACGCTTTCTCGATCAAGCGAACGGGCTTGAGCAGGCTTCGGTCAAAGTTGGCGATGTCGGCAGGATTCATGCGTTCGAGTTCGGCACGGACGCGCGATGAATCCTCGCGCAGTTGTTTGATGTCGATGCCCTGACAGACATCCGGCAGGAGTGCGAACCACTGAACGCTCCGCAAAAGCATCTTTAATGCCCCACGATGATTTCCCCGCGTAATTTGAAAATAAGCAATGCCTACCTGTAAAACCGCGCGATACAAGTCACGAACTGGCCCTTCGGTGTGCATCCACTGTTCCTCGAACATATCATGCTGGTGATAGTATTCACCCATGTTGAACTGCTCCACCGCTTGAAGGGCGAGATCGGGTAAGGCTTCCTGACATTCACAGTCAAGCTGTTCGGCGATTTTGGGGTCGAGTGAACGGGCGTAATCGGTGATGATTTTAGGGACTTGCTGCAAAAGTTCGTCGGGGGTCAAGGTTAAGTCTGCGCCATTGACGAGAGCCTTTTCGCGGGCATCAGCCGAGGTTGCGATGAGAAAAATCGGAATGCGGCGGGTCGCGGGACTGCTTTTGGGGGTGGCCGTCCAGAACTGCCAACCGTCTTGATCTCCATCGACCAGAATGAGGGCGGCATGTTCGTCGGCTAAATGAGCGACGTAGCCGGTTTGGTCGGTATACGTAAGGATGCGATAAGAAGCTCCTAGCTGCTGGCGAAGGGCGGCTTCCCAGCCCGACGTTCCAGTGAGGACTAAAACTGGAGGTGCCATAACTGCCTCATGACTCTTTGTTGGTTATTGTAAGCGCAGGAGTAAATCGAGGCAATCTGCGGCTTAGAAGAAAAAGGACGCATTGTGTGCGCCCTTAAGTGGTGCCGCAGGCAAGCCATGGCTCGCCGGAGAAATGCCTATTGAGGATCGTACATTTGTGATTGAATATAAGTCGTCAAGCTTTGAGGCTTCGGATTTTCGGCTAAGCCTTCGTCATAGGCGATGTTGGCGACCGCTTCAGCGATGTTGGCTGATACCGCGCGAATAGTGGCTAATGGGGGATAGATTTGTCCACTTTTCAGATCGTCTTCGCTGACCTGTTCGACCAGCGCGCGGGCTGCGGCAGTAAACATGCTGTCGGTGATATGCCGCGCCCCACTGATGACGATACCTAAGCCGACACCGGGGAAAATATAGGAGTTATTGGCCTGACCGGGATTATAGGTTACTTCGTCTAAGGTCACCGGCGGGAAGGGACTGCCACTGGCGAAAATCGCCCGACCATCGCTCCACCGGTAGGCTTCTTCGGCTGTACATTCGGACTTTGAAGTCGGGTTAGAGAGCGCAAAAATAACCGGTCGCTGGTTGAAACGTGCCATGGCTTCGACAATCGGTTGGGTAAAGGTGTTGGGCATCCCTGATGCGCCGATCAACATGGTCGGGCGGAGTGCCTCAACTGCCGAGAGAAGATCCGCAACAAACTCATGTTTGTGAGCAAAGGCACGTTTGTGTTCGGCTAAATCGCTGCGTCCGGCGACGACCAATCCCTTTGAATCGACAAACCAACAGCGCTGGCGGGCCTGTTCCAAGGACAAGCCTTCACTGACCATCGCCGAGGCGATCAAGTTACCGATGCCGATGCCGGCTTCGCCTGCGCCTAAGAATAATATTGTTTGTTCGCTCAAGCGCTGCCCGGTGATGCGTAAGGCCGAGAGCGCGCCCGCGAGAGTCACACCCGCCGTACCCTGTATATCGTCGTTAAAGACACGATATTGATGACGATATTTCTCTAGCAAGCGGAAGGCATTTTGATTTCCAAAATCCTCAAATTGGATAACCGCCTTCGGAAAACGCCGCTGGGCGACGGTGATGAACTCGTCTATGATGGCGTCATATTTTTCCCCGCGCGTGCGATGTTTCGAGAGACCGATATATTTGGGGTCTTCGAGCAAATGGGAATTCTCGGTGCCGACATCAATCGTGATCGGCAAACATTGGCGCGGATTAATGCCCGCGCATGACGTATAAAGCGCCAGTTTGCCGATGGGAATACCCATGCCATTCGCGCCGAGATCACCGAGACCCAAGATGCGTTCACCATCCGTCACGACGATGACGCGTACATCATCTTCGGGCCAATTGGCGAGTACTTGGTCGAATTCTCCACAGTCATCTTCAGAGATAAACAGTCCACGCCCGCTGACGTAAACTTCACTATATTCTTGACAGGCCAGCCCGACCGTCGGGGTATAGACGATGGGCATCATTTCAGGCAGGTTTCGCATCAGGGTGTAATAAAACAGCGTATGATTGCGCGACTGCAAATCCATTAAGTAGACATATTTCTCGAGATTCGTATTCTTATGATGAAAGTTAGCGAGAACATTCTTGGCTTGTTCTTCGATGGTTCTTACTCGTGGAGGGAGCAGTCCCCGCAACTTATAATCGCGCCGCTCCTGCGCCGTAAAAGCCATTGACCGATTGAGAGAAGGTTTGCGAAGTAAGTCCAGACCGTCTACATGTAATTTATCTTGAATAGGATCTTTATCGATAATCATTTTAACCTCTTATCCGACTGCCATTACCTGAGCATAATTTCCATGCTCATGACTCTAAATCTGTTGAACGACCACGATGAGTATGGTATGTCACCTATGCTGCGTGATTAATTTCACATGACCAGAGATACTCGCTTCTATACTATGCATAGTGGTATCATTAAGGGACACTTCCCAAATAATTGAACAGATAGAAAGGACAATCTAATGACGATTGCCACTGCCCCAGACCAAGAACTGACTATCGATCGGATTAGTGAACTGCTGGGTGATGATGCAGATGCGCTGCTAAATCATAAATCGGAGACCATCAGTAAAGATGTGCTGCACCTCCCCGGCCCGGATTTTGTTGACCGTGTGTGGACGAGCAGTGATCGGCATCCACAAGTTTTGCGAAGCATCCAACAGATGTTGGGGCATGGACGGCTGGCGAATACAGGCTACTTGAGTATTCTGCCGGTTGACCAAGGTATTGAACACTCGGCGGGCGCATCGTTCGCTAAAAATCCGGCCTACTTTGACCCCGAAAACATCGTCAAACTGGCGATTGAGGGCGGTTGTAATGCGGTGGCCTCGACCTTCGGTGTGCTGGGAATCGTGGCGCGGAAGTTTGCTCACCGGATTCCGTTTATGGTGAAGATCAACCATAACGAACTGCTGACTTACCCGAACAAGTTTGACCAAGTGATGTTCGGTACGATCAAAGAAGCGTGGAACATGGGCGCGGTAGCCGTTGGTGCGACGGTATACTTCGGTTCGGATGAAAGCACACGCCAATTGGTGAGTGTGGCGGAAGCCTTCGCGCTGGCGCATGAACTGGGTTTGGCGACGGTTTTGTGGTGCTATACCCGTAACCCCGGCTTCAAGGTGAATGGTGTCAACCATGAAACCTCGGCTGACTTGACGGGACAAGCCAATCACCTCGGTGTGACTATTCAGGCCGATATCGTGAAGCAGAAGCTCCCGACCCAGAACGGTGGTTTCAAGGCGTTGAACTCTGGTGGATCATCCTACGGGAAGCTGGATGAACGGATTTACAGCAAGCTGACCAGCGATAACCCGATTGACCTGACCCGTTACCAAGTGGCGAACGGCTACATGGGACGTGCCGGTTTGATCAACTCCGGCGGCGCAAGCACCGGTGAGGGTGATCTTGAAGAAGCGGTGAAAACGGCAGTCATCAACAAACGCGCGGGCGGCATGGGTTTGATCAGCGGACGTAAGGCGTTCCAACGGCCTATGGAAGAAGGCGCGGCGCTGCTGCGAGCAATCCAAGATGTATATCTGTGCGAAGATGTGACGGTGGCGTAAGAAGTACGT
This sequence comes from Anaerolineaceae bacterium, assembly GCA_016124855.1. Taxonomy (GTDB): domain Bacteria; phylum Chloroflexota; class Anaerolineae; order Aggregatilineales; family Phototrophicaceae; genus CFX2. The sequence continues at coordinate 60,183 of WGMX01000025.1, forward strand.
TACCCCCTCACCCTAACACAGATTGAACCGCAGAGACGCGGAGAACACAGAGACCGGAAGCGTTTAAAAATCAGAAACGTCGTTCGAAAGTGCGACGTTTTTGATTCAACATAAACCTTCACCCCTAGCCCGGCTTAGCGTGGACCGCACCTTGTGACGGCAGTCAGAAAAGGCTTGCTGGATGAGGGGCTAAAACAGCGTAACAATTTTTAGTTGGCTTCGGGCAGCCAGCTCACATGGTAACGCGGCAGTAGGTCGAGCTGCGGCTGAACACCCCGTTCTTCCGCAGACAGCACAGCAAAGTGCCCGTGCAGCCCCAGCGCAGCGCATCCCATTTCCCAATCGGCACACCAGATGCCCAGCGCCACCGCCGCATAATAGCGCGAGGCGGTCACTGTGTAAAAATCAAACTGCGGCAGTTCTGAATCGCCCATGACCCCCACGCAGCGGGTCGTTTGCCCGTTGTAGGACGACGGCGACCACTGGCAGACTTCATACGTGCGCCCAAAACGGCTAAACGGCGGCGCTGTCACGTCCAAAGGTGTCTGTAAGGCGGCATCGGCAAAGAAAAGCGCGGACAAAGGCAGACGCCGGTAAAGTTGCCGGTTAAAAATCCGCAGGAAGACCGGGATATAGCACGATTTGTAGCCTACCGCGCACACACAAATGATATGATCCTGCTGCGGGTTGAAGCGATTTCCCAGATGCTGCACAATGCTCGACTGATCGGCGCCGGGTCCAATCCAGCAGGTTGCCAGCCCCATGCGAGTGGCAGCAATGACGATCTTCTGCAAGCTGCGCCCGACGTCAATTACCGCCAGCCGATCATACTGGCGCGGAGCAATGGCGACGAGAAATTCAGTTGCATTCACGGTGGGCCAGACAGTAAGCGGCGCTGCAACATACTCGAAACGAACGGCAGATGTGCCAATGCGGGGTGCTTCGCTGTACATGCGCACAACATCCGTCAGTTCGGCTAGGTCGGCGGGCGTCATGCGGCGTGGCTGGAACGACCGACAGGAACGTCTTGATCGCATCACGTCAAACAGGTTCATGGTATCCTTGCGCTGAGGCAGGCGTTCCGCCGGATGCAGCCGGAATTTGACGGTAATCAGGTCGAACACGAACATGACCATCAGCCCAGCCGCTACCCCACCCAACAACGCCGCCACAGACCAACTGCCCTGCGATCCTGCCAGTATCGCAACAACGAAAAATGGCAGTGCAGCCACCACAGGCAGCATATACTGCAACCAGCCTGTAAATTGCAGGCGTAATTTGATGCGCCAGACGGCTGCAAAAAGCTTGCTCAGGAATTCACTGCCTGCACTGGCAATGACGGCCTGTTCTTCGCCGGTGAAATACTGCGGTGCAGGTGTGATTCTATGGTTTACGGAGACATTATTCTTGCCCATGAGGCACGTGCCTTGTATTTATTGCGACCATTCACTCGCAATCAGCATACGCCTATTTTTATTGCAAGTCAACACTCGCTTATGTTATACTTACGCCAAAAGGACTGCCTATGCCCAAGCTCATCAATGAAGCTGCCGTGTTCAAAGCGGTGATGGGGATGATCTTCGCACGCGGCTACGACAGCGCGACCACTGCCGAAATGGCAGCAGCGGCCAATATCCACGAGGCGACACTCTTTCGCAAATATGAAAGCAAAGCCCGCCTAGTTGAACTTGCCATCGCTCAGCATCTGGCCGACGCGCCGCTGACCCACGTGCATTATACGGGTGATCTTCAGGCTGACATTGAGGCGATTTTGCGTGCCTATGTGGCGACGGTGCAGCAGCGTGGCGAAATCATTCCTTTGATTCTGCTGGAGATCCCGCGGCACCCTGAACTGCACAGCACGCTGCATGTCCCTTGGTCTAATCTTCAAGAGATCATCCATATTATCGAACGCTACCAACGAGAGGGCCGTCTGAAATCGGAATCACCGCTGACGCTGATCAGCGTGTTAATCGGGCCTATCATGATTAACCAGATGTTCATGCAGGCCAATACGGATTTGCCCGTGGCCGAAATTGATATTCGCGCTTATGCCGAAGGCTTCCTGCATGGGCGTCAAACTGGCTGATCACCCGCACCTTATTGTGCAATTGAGTTAAAGCAGTTATTAACTATTAATAGGGATCGACAGTTTGAATAAAGTGCTGCGCCATCAAGATAGCGAACACTAGGAAGTGCAATCCCTTCAGCATGTCTGGCGGGCCTTTATAGTAGCGAGCCAAGCGTCGAAAGCGGCTCAACCGGTTGAAATTGCGCTCAACGTCCCAGCGGCGCGGCAGCAGCACGAAGCCGCGTTTGGTCTACGGCAGTTTGACCACTTCCAATCGAATGTCGTGTTCTGCCACTGCCTGCTCTGCGGTCTCGCAGGTCACTTATGGAACCAGTTGCGCTAGTTGTTCCACCTAAGCCAGATTGTGCTCATTGGCAGCGATGACCTGCAGCGTCAACAACTAGCCCAGCGTATTCCGCCACGTGGGTTTTGCTCCCTTTATGCCGTTTCGCACCGTTGCATACCGTCTGTTCGCTACTTTCTGGGCTGGATAGCAGGTTGCAACTTTCAAAAATCGTCCCAGTGGATTGTTCATGCCGTCCGGCAGCCAGCCGAAACAGCGCCACAGATCATGCTGCACTGTTTCAAACACGACAGCTTTCAACCAGCCTTGCGTTAGCTGATATACCGTCAACCAAGGCGGCAAATCGTTGAGGATCGTCCGCCACAATATGCCATCTCGCATGACATACCGCAATCCATTGAAAACTTGGCCCAATGAATAGTCTCGCTGAGGGCGTCTTCGGTCATCAAGGTCAAATAGTGCGCAACTAATGCCCATTCGCCATCACTTAGGTCGCTAGGATAGGCTTTTCTGTTCATCCACCATTTTACTCAGCCCCATTTTCAAAAGCGCATAACAAGTTTTAGGCTAGAGGTCAGCGGCGGATTAGAGTTTATTCATTTTTCTGCTTGGCCATTGAGCATTACACATAACTATATAACCTAATGGATAACCAACCAAACAGCCGTTCTTTCCCTTTAGGAATTATGTTAGGGTGGTTAGGCAGACGGCAAATGAGGAGGTCTTGATATGCGACATCTTTTAGGAATTGGTTTACTGGTAACTGCGCTTACAAGTGTGAGTGTATTGGCACAGGATACAAAGGCAAGTGATGCTGCGGCGCGCTTGAAAGCTCCGCAGGGTTTTACAGTCAATGTTTTCGCCAGCGGATTGAGCCGACCACGCCTGATGACGGTGGGCGATGACGGCAGCCTGTACGTGGCCGAACAAGGTGCTAACGAGGTCAGCCGTTTGGTTGATGCCAATGGTGACGGCGTAGCTGAACAAGTCGATGTAATCGCCAAAGATATGCCGCTGGCACACGGTGTCGCATGGCATGACGGATGGCTGTACGTGTCTGAAGGCAACAGGATCGAACGTATTCAAGATGCGGATGGTGATGGCACATTTGAAGGTCGTGAGGTTGTGACCACTAATATTCCAGAAGCCGTTCATCATGTGACGCGCACGGTTCATTTTGGACCGGACGGCATGATGTATGTCTCAACCGGTTCGAGCAGCAACAATAATCCTGAAAGCGATCCACGACGGGCAGCGATTTTGCGCTTTAATCCCGATGGCAGCATTCCCGCCGATAATCCGTATGCGAACGATGAAGACCCGAAGCGCCAACCGATCTGGGCGGAAGGTTTACGCAACAGTGTGGATTTTCTCTTCACGCCCGATGGTCAATTGTGGGCCGACCATAACGGCAGCGACAATTTAGGGAATGATGTACCGCCTGAAGAAGTGGTCATCAATGTTGAAAAAGGTAAGCATTACGGCTGGCCATACTGCTATACCCCTGATTTAGGTGTCGTGTCGGCTGATGCCAAAGATGTCCAAGATACGCGCGTGCCGTTTGGCGGCAGTATTTCAAGCTGTGACCAATCCACTCCGGCGCTGTTTACCGACCTCGCCCATTCCGCTCCGTTAGGGATGACCCTGTACACAGGAACCGCATTTCCGGCTGAGTATCAGCGCAATATCTTCGAAGCCTATCATGGTTCATGGAACAGCAGCGTCGCCCGCGATTGTAAAGTGCAGATGATCGTGGTGAAAGATGGTGCGCCGGTATCGTCTGAACCATTCCTGACCGGCTTCCGTGATAACGACCAAGAGAACTGCGGTGGCGCATGGGGTCGTCCAGCCGGTGTGGCTGTCGGTAAGAACGGCGAGTTATTCGTCAGTGATGACCAGAACGGCAACATTTACCGTGTGACTTACACCGGTTAATCTGTCGATAAAGCCAGTTGGCAGAACATTAACAAAGGGCGGGGTGAAAACACCACGCTCTTTTTGTTGTCGCGTAGACATTATTTAATGGACTTAGATACAGCTATTGAAGGGGTATATATCCTCTTATACTGTTTCTACAAGATTGGTTACGGTTATTAAAAGGAGAAGTTATGAATAATTCCATGCGCGATTTACTCCATGCGACGGCTGACCGGGCGGCGAATTATTTGGAAGGACTTGATCATCGCGGAGTTGCTCCATCCGATGAGGCAATCAAACGGTTGGCTGAACTGGACGAAGCGCTGCCGGACGCGCCGACTGATCCGCAAAAAGTGCTGGCGATGTTGGATGAAATCGGCTCACCAGCAACGGTAGCAACCGCTGGAAAGCGCTTTTTCGGCTTTGTGATTGGCGGGTCGCTGCCTGCGGCATTGGCGGCGAATTGGATGGCAGGCACATGGGATCAAAACGCGGGTTTACGGGTGGCTTCACCGATTGCGGCCAAAACCGAAGATGTAGCTTTACGCTGGCTGCTGGATTTGCTCAAGTTACCCGCAACGGCAGCCGGTGCATTTGTGACCGGCGCGACAATGGCGAATTTCACAGCGCTGGCAGCAGCCCGTCATGCGGTATTAGCAAAGGTTGGTTGGGATGTTGAATCCAACGGTTTGTTCGGTGCGCCGCCGATCCACGTTGTCGTTGGGGAGGAAGCGCATCCGACCTTGTTCCGCAGTTTGAGTATGTTGGGTTTGGGTCATCAGCGCGTGACGAAAGTTCCGGTGGATGCTCAAGGACGGATACGCGTTGATGCACTGCCGAAACTTGATGGGCCAGCGATTGTGTGCGTGCAGGCCGGTAACGTCAACAGCGGCGCGTTTGATCCGATTAGCGAGATTTGCAAATGGGCGCATGAAGCGGGTGCATGGGTGCATGTCGATGGTGCGTTTGGATTGTGGGCAAGTGCGACACCGAAACGAGCGCATTTGACAGTCGGCGTGAGTGAGGCTGATTCGTGGGCGACTGACGCTCATAAATGGTTGAATGTCCCTTACGATTCAGGTTTGGCGTTTATACGTGATCCCGAAAGTCTACGTTCAGCACTGCGACTGACAGCAGCCTATCTACCCGAAAGCGACACCCGCGAACCGTCGCAATTTACACCGGAACTCTCACGACGGGCGCGCGGCGTTGAAGTGTGGGCTGCGCTGAGGTCAATGGGGCGTTCGGGCATGGCGGATTTGATCGAACGCAACTGCCAATATGCAACCATTTTCGCTGAAGGGTTGAAAGGCGCGGGCTATACCATTCTGAATGATGTGGTACTGAATCAGGTGGTGGTGACATTTGGTGATGCGGAAACCAATAAGCGCGTCATCACAGGCATCCAACAAGATGGCACAAGCTGGTGTGGGCCAACACATTGGCGAGGACAATCCGCCATGCGAATCAGCGTGTCGTCATGGGCAACAACGGCGGATGATGTTGAGAACAGTTTAAGTGCGATGATTGAGGTTGCCAGCCGCGAAGCCGTTCGTTAGTCAGATGCGCTTTTCGTAGTCAATGAGGGTGAAGTATTCAAAAGGTTCTTCACCCACTTTGATATAGCCAAACTTCTCATAAAAGTGCTGGTTACGGATGGCATAACCGGGGGTATTCAACGTCCATCTTTTAGCGGCGGCATAGGTACGCTCGATAAAGTGGATGGCCTGCGTACCAATACCCTGATTATGATAGGCGGGGTCAATATAGATCACGTCCAAGTGATAATGCCCTCGCCCCAAATTGATGATTCCCATGCCGCCTGCTATTTGCCCATCAACCATGATTTTGTAGTAATCTTCCTGAGTCATTTTTTCAAGCATGGCTGAAGCTGAGGCATATCCCGGCGGGCCACCCAGTTTCACGCCGGGATATAAGCGTGCATCCTCATGAAAAGCGCGGATTTGCAGCTTCACCAACGTTTCAACATCATTAGGGGTGGCACGCTCAAAGGTGATATTCATCGCAGAGCCTCTCGTTTAGCGCATAAACTGCTCTAGATGGCGCTTGGATTGGGTGATGGAACGCTCGACATCCGCTTGACTGCCCTCGTAAGCACGGTCTTCGACCTCGATGCAAACCGCGTCTTTATAGCCGACATCATTGAGTACCGAGAAGAATGCACCCCAATCGACATCCCCTAATCCGGGCAGCTTGGGACGATGCCACTTCACACCCATGATGCCATGCTGGTAAATCAAATCGCTGTCAATTTTGGTGTCTTTAGCGTGAACATGGACGAAGCGTTTGCCGAACTCGCGAATACATCGGACATAATCAATATGCTGCCAGATGAGGTGTGACGGGTCGAAGTTTAGCCCCCATTGGTCACTTGGAATACTGTCGAACATGCGCCGCCAAATGTCCGGCGAGATGGCGAGGTTTTTGCCACCCGGCCATTCGTCCCATGTGAACAACATCGGGCAGTTTTCGATGCCGACACGCACACCCTGCGACTCGGCAAAGGCGATCAACGGTTTCCACACGGCTTCGAAATCATCCCACTGGTCGTCAATCGTTTTGACCGGATCACGTCCGACGAAAGTGGTCATGGTATTGATGCCAATCATGGCAGAGGCCGCAATCACGCGTTTGATGTGGTCAATATAGGTTTGACGTTCGTCAGCATCCGCGACTAAGGGATTCGGATAATAGCCGAGGCTGGAAATGTTGATGTTGTACTGGCGCATCAGTCCTTTGATGCGTTCAGCATCCGCCTGCGTAAAGTCCATCACATCAATGTGCGTCACGCCCGCATAGCGTCGTTCGGCTCTACCGACAGGCCAGCACATGACCTCTAAGCAGTCGAAGCCCTGCTGGGCGGCAAACTGCATGTGCTGTTCAAGCGTCCAATCGGGCAAAATCGCCGTCACATATCCAAGCTGCATTTTTAAATCTCCTTGGTAAAAATTATTTGTTTTGTTCTTTACTGACTAGATGCTCCCGCACCCGAAACTGTATGATGGTGCGAATCAGAGGTAACGGGAGAGGTTGGTTGTAAGGAAACTGAATCGTTCCCTTGCCGGATGTTTTATAGTTCGCCAATTCTTCTATCGACTCTTCCATTGATCGGGTAATCGGGTAAAAACCGACGTGCTTTTTCCATGCGCCAAAGTAAACCAAATTACCGTGATAGATGAAGGTCGGCATTCCATATTTGATGGCTTCTTGGACTTCAGGGACTTCTTCTTTGATGGTCTGTCGGAGGGTTTGCAAGATAGGTCTGACCTTTTCGGGATAAGCGTTAATATACTCATCAATCGTTTTATATTGCGGCTTCGGTTCAGCCATTCAAATATCTCCTCAATTCCGAACCTAACGGCTCAGGATATTCTGACCATTATAGTGAATTTATAGCAGTTGAGGTTTATGCGTTATAAAGTGCTGCTGGCAAGCCTATTTAAAGCTATACTTTACCGGCTTATTCATATTTAGATTAATTGGGGAATTTGATTACATGGCGCAACATCGCATTATCATTGATACGGACCCGGGTATAGACGACGCGATGGCGATTTTCTTCGCCCTGAACTCGCCAGAAATTGAACTCATCGGGCTAACCACGACTTTCGGTAACGGTCACACCGATTTGACAACCATCAACGCGCTGCGCCTATTGGAAATCGCGGGACGGAGTGATATTCCGGTGGCCCAAGGCGCTCCACAGCCGATTGCATCCGCGTTTGAAGAACCGGGCGCGGTGGTGCATGGGGATGACGCACAGGGTAATCTCAACCTGCCCTTACCCACAACCCAAGCCATTCAACAATCCGCAGCCGAGTTTATTGTTGAGCAGGTAATGAATGCGCCGAGAGAAATCACATTGGTTCCGATTGGACCGCTGACGAATATCGCAATGGCGCTCCAGATTGAGCCGCGTATTGCCCAAGCCGTGCGGGAAGTCGTGATTATGGGTGGTAACGCGCTGTGTCCCGGCAACATCACTCCGGCAGCGGAGGCCAATATTTTCCATGATGTTGAGGCGGCGGATCTTGTTTTCGGCGCGGAATGGCCGGTCACGATGGTGGGGTTGGATGTGACCCAAAAGACGATCATGACGGCGGCGCAACTGGCGCAATTTGAAGGATCAGCAAAGGCGACCGCCCAACATCTGAACGGGATTATTCCGTTTTATCTAAATTTCACACGCGAAGTCAACAAACTGGACGGCATTTTCCTACATGACCCAACGACACTGGCTTATTTGGTCGCGCCGGATGCGTTCAAGACAGAAAAGTTGTATATCCGAGTCGAAAGTGAAAGTTTCAGCCGGGGCAAGACATGGCCTGCCTCTTTCATGAATAAATGGTCTACTGCGTGGCTGAACCGCCCATTGGTCAACGTCTGTGTTGATATTGATGGCGCGCGAATCTCTGATCTCATTTTGGAGCGGTTGGTGTAACGAAAGTTGCAAGTTGTAATTAGGAGCATCGAGAAATCTTGTGGATGAAGTCATTCAGTTAATGCAATTACTCGTTGATGGTCACATAGATTATGACACCTTTGCCGGAGATTATATAACTTTGGGGCGTGAAATCCGTGATGAACAATGGACTGCCCTAGAAACGAGTGGCTTAAAAAGAGAATCGGATGAGTTAGGGAGACTTGTCTTGGCGGGGTTAATTAGCAAAGAAGAATTTGGAAAGCGAAATAAAGCGTTATGGGATCAAGTAGAGGGAGAACGAATAAAAGGTTTATCGCGGGAAAGTGAAATCATCGCTCATATTTTTGTTGAGGCTGATGCTTATGAATCAGACCCACAACAAAGAACATACTATCAAATTGGAGAACAAGAATTATTAGCGGAAGTACGTAAAGCTCTTGATGAACTAAAGGCTATCCATTCGACTAAAGACTAATCACCAACGACTATAGAAAATAAGTTTACTTTCGGATAACCCGATAAACTCTTTACCTACCATCAGTTAACCAAACCAGATTATTCGTTCCCTCATTTTGGTTAGTGCAAATGTCCCGAAAGAGTTACCAAATGTTCTTCCAAATAGTAACCCATTGCTGCTCCATATCGAGTATCATACTCATAGGGACTTAGGGCTTTGTCAACGATAAATCCTCTAACTTCCCCCGTTAATATAGGGCTGAGGTTAAGGGTATTGAATGGCAATCTTGGCGGCAGCAGACCCGTTGCCAGAATCACAGCAGTTTCAGCCGATCAATCCGCCGAAACGGCACAATATTCGCCAAAAAGAGTGCCTAATTTGCCAAATATCGCCATCGAAACTGACGACTATGACGACATTTCCGCCATATTTCACAGTGAATCTGAAGAATGTGAAGAATTTTGCGACCGAAGGAAGTCCTGTGGGTGACGATTCGGCAGATCGCTCTCTCACTTTCGCCATCAAAAATGGTGTTGTAACAACAGCATCAACAGCATCATTTGCAACATTTTGAATTTTTGAGCGAGGTTACGAGACCGAAACTTCACTGAAATCAAATTGAGATGTAGACTCGGCATAATGGTTAATCAGCCACCTGTGACGACAGGTTTTGGCTGGCATATATGCTCTAGAGAATATGATGCTCAAAACAAAATTCACCCGATTAATACCTCATTCCATGCGGACGCGGCTGCCTTTGAGTTACGCGGCAATTGCGTTGGTGACAGCGGTCGCAGTCGGTGCTGTGCTGCTGGTGACGCTGCGTAATTACTATGCCGAACGTGAACTGGAGCGGATGAATCGTGGGGCAAACACTATCGGTGTGCTGGTTGAGCGGATGCTCGAAGAAAACACGCCGATCAGCGAATTACAAACGCGGTTGGATTCCTTCGCCTTTTTCTCTCAGGCACAGGTAAGGGTGCTGGACACAAACCATCAACTGATGGCGCAGTCCACCAATCCAACGGGCGTAAACATGGTGTATTTCCGTTCACAGCGGTCTCAGGATACGCCAAACAAAAACGACAGAATGCTGTTCGAAGTTCAGTCGTTTCCTAACGATGTCAAAGGTGAGTTCCCCTTCCCTCCACCAAATACAATCGGTTTACCTGACGATGGGCAGGTCAGTACACGCGTATTTGTTGACGGTTCTCCTTACGGTGTACATCTCAAGCCCGATTGGGAAATCAGCTATGGGCGATCTGACCAAAAAGCGACCGTAACGCTCATGAACGACCAGAATCAGGTGATGGGTTATTTAGAACTGTTCGATGGCCCGGCCATTGGTTCGGAAATTGTTGACCGTGTGGCATGGGCGCTGCTAGGCGCGAGCGTGATCGCGATTGTGGTGGCAGCTCTAGCAGGATGGTCAATCAGCCGATTGATTACGACACCGCTGATTGGTTTGAAGCATATTACTGACCAAATGGCACAAGGGGATTTATCGGTTCGGGCAAAGATTGATACCTCGGATGAACTCGGTTCGCTGGCACGGGCATTTAACCACATGACCAACCAAGTTGAGCATACCATTACCACATTGAAATGTTTTCTGGCAGATGCGGCCCATGAACTGCATACACCGATCACCGCGCTCAACACCAACTTGGAATTGGCAGCGACCGAAAGTGACGATGCGACCCGACAATCGTTCATCGAGCGGGCGTTGGAGCAGCTTAAACGGCTCGAAACGCTGACGAACAACTTACTGATTTTGTCACGGATTGAAACCCACTCGCTGCCGGATGAGCGCAGTACGGTCGATCTGGTGGCGATGGTGCGTGAAACGAGTGAACTGTATGCCTCTCAAGCCGAGCAAATGGGCATCACCTTTATGATTGATGTGCCGAATCAACCTGTAAAGGTTACGGCTAATGAAGCGCAGTTACGGCGCTCGTTATGCAATCTATTGGACAACGCGATCAAGTTCACGGCGGAAAATGGCTGTGTCGAACTCGGTTTGCGGCAGGACACCAGTGGTATTAAGTTGTGGGTACAAGATACCGGCATTGGCATCCCCGACGAAGATTTGCCGTATCTGTTCAACCGCTTCCATCGTGGACGGAATACGGCGGCTTATCCGGGCAATGGGCTGGGCTTGGCGATCATCAAGGCGATTGTAGAAAGTCATCAGGGGAAAGTCGCGGTAGACAGTTTATCACCGGGAACACGGTTTACGCTGCTGTTACCGGCGGCATAGGAAATACAAGATTTAACCGCAGAGACGCGGAGAACACACAGATTAAAGGCAGAGAGTCGTGTTAAAGCAGCAGGCACACATTTTGATTATCGAGGATGATCCGGCGGTGGCACGCGGCATCCAAGACGGATTGCAGCGTGAAACCTATCGGGTTGAGTGGAAGGCGTCAGGACGCGATGGGGTTGATTATGCCAACCGTCAAAAGCCACATCTGGTGATTCTGGATGTGCGGCTGCCGGATGGTTCAGGTTTCGATTTTTGCCGCCAAATGCGGCAGTTGGGTTTGCGCCAGCCGATTATTATTCTGACCGTCAACCAAGATGAAACCGATAAAGTATTGGGTTTGGAAATGGGCGCGGATGATTATGTGACTAAGCCGTTTAGCTTACGCGAACTGCTGTCGCGGATACGTGCTCAACTGCGACGGGCATACGGCGAACTCTCGGAGGCTGAGGCCAATTCTGACTTGCTCTACGTCAAAGATTTGATGATTGATCGCGGGCGCGGGCAAGTGCTGCGTGATGGTAAAAATCTCAACCTGACACCGATAGAGTTCCGCTTATTGGTCTATCTGGCGCAAAATAATGAACAGGCACTCAGCCGCAACCAAATCCTCGACACGGTTTGGGGATTAGATACGCCGTATGATGGCGACCACACGATTAATGTCCATATCCGCAGACTCCGTGAAAAAGTTGAGATTGACCCTAATCATCCCTCGTTGATTTTGACAGTACCGGGGGTAGGATATCGCCTCGCGCGCTGAACTGTTTCATTACTGTTATGCCGAGATTACGAAACCGTGACCTCATCGTAATGGCTTCGAGATTTAAGCTCCCTATACTGTATAGGTCAGCACCTTTGGAAATTGGACAGGAGTAGTTTTATGCAAAGGCGTTCATTACTATTTTTGACGACTCTTCTGATGCTCATCGTGGGCATCGTTCCAATGGCGGCAGCACAAGCGCAGGATGGTCGAACCGTCATCCAATTGAGCGTGCCGCAGTTCATGAAGCAAATTATCAGCGACCAGTTGATTAGTGACTTTGAAGCGGCAAACCCCACCATTAAAGTGAATGTATTGACCAATGATAGCAATACCGGTTCAGCCGCCTCGGGCGTGGATGCGCTGCTCACGGCATCCCAAACCTATGCCAGCACCGCTGACGTGTTGTTCATCGACAACAGCAACCTGTCGGTACAAGCAACCCGAGCCGGTTACTATCTGGATATGAGTCCGTTGACCAACAGTGACACCGCGTTAAACGCCGAGGATTTTATTCCCGGCGTGTGGCAGTCCTTCCAATGGGATAATGGCATCTGGGCGCTGCCTGTCTCGACCGACATCATCATCTTGACATATAACCCCGCGGCTTTCGACGCGATTGGCTTGGCCTATCCCAATGAACGCTGGACGATTGATGATCTGGATAACGCAGCCCGTAAGTTAGCGGTAGTGGATGCCAGCGGCGCGGTAACAACCGCCGGATTATCCATTTCGAACTTCAATGTCCAGTGGTTATTCCGCAGTTTGTTGGGCAAAGGCTTTTATGATGCCAGTACCACGCCAAACGCACCGCTGCTCAATGATCCCAACTTGCAGACCTTGATGACGACATGGTCAACACTAGTGGCTGACGGCATGGTTAGCAGCCAAGGCGGTTTCGCAGCTGCCGACACCATCCCGATGCAAATCGGTGGCAGCCGGACTCTTGGTCGCCGCCCCGGTCGTGACCAGAATCAAGTGACGCTTTCGGCTTCTCTGCTGCCGGGTGGTGGCGCAGGTCTAAACCCACAAGGCTTTGCGATTAGCAGCGGCACTCAATTTCCCGAACAGTCTTACGCACTGGTGAAGTATCTGACCAGCAGCCCGGATGTCGCCAGCAACTTCTTTGGCATCAGCCCTGCACGCCAGAGCTTGGTTGGTGCATCGACCAGCAATAACAATGGCCCCGGCGGAAATGGCGGTGGCCCTGTATTTGTTGGCCCCGGCGGTGGTGGACTCAATAATTTATCCGAAGAAAACAAAGCGGTTGTAACACAAGCACTGGCAAGCGGCATTCCGTTGAGTGAAGTGCGCTTTGGGGATTATGTCACTGCGGCGCTCAGCAAGATGAGTTCGGACGGCAGTGACGCACAAACCGCGCTGCAAACCGAAGAAGCCCAAGCTGTGGCAGACTTACAATCGGCGGACACGGCTAAGACGAACAATCCTGTGGTGCTGGCAACGCCTGTACCAGAAGTCGTCTTGCAAGCCGGCGAGGTTTCATTGAAGTTTGGTTTGAATTCGTTCGTCGCCCCGCTGCCCAACCAAGACAAGTGGAATCAGTTGGTGGCAGACTTCACGGCGAATGATCCCCAAGTTAAGGACATTAAGCTGGATGTCGAGGCGCGCGGTGGTAACGAATTCGCGGCGACGGATGACTGCTTCTATCTGCCTTACAACAACGTTCCGGGCATTGACCTTTCAACCGTAATTAACCTTGATCCGTTCATCGACTCGGACAGCACATTCGACAAAAACGATGTCATTGGTAATACCTTGAGTCTGATTACCCGCGACAGCAAGATTTGGGCGTATCCGCTGGCGCTGCAACCGGTGGCATTAGAGTATAACAGCGATACATTCGCTAAATATAATGTTCCTGCTCCCGAATCCGGCTGGAACATAAACAACTTTGCTGATGCCTTGAAGAGCATCAAACTCGACCCATCGGATGCTGCGCCGTTCGCTTCGCGCGAGCCGGGCGGTACGTATTTGCTGATGTTGATCGCGGCGTACGGTGGACTTCCGATTGACTATCGGACTGATCCGCCGACGGTAGATTTCACATCCCAGACCAATATTGATGCCATCCGGCAGGTGCTTGATCTGGCGAAGAACGGCTACCTGAAATACGACCAGTTGGCAAGAAACACCTTCACCTTTAATGGCGACACTGCGGCGGAAACCATCTATGACACAACTTTGAACGGCTTTAGCTTCAGAGGACGGCGCGGTGGTGGACAGGCGACGGTAGGTCAGGCGACCACCAGCGGCACGACCACCGCTTATAAGCTGACGACATACCCGACCGGAACTGATTTATCTGCCGTGTCATACGATGTGACCACCGCTTATATCAGCGCGACATCGCAAAATCCGGAAGGCTGCTACCGCTGGATTAGCTACCTGAGCAAGCATCCCGAAGTGCTGAACGCCATGCCTGCTTTCCATTCGCAGTTGGCTGATGTGGCGACCGTTCAAAGTGCCAATGCAGCCAATTACTACAACCTGTTGGATAACCTGATTCAGCAACCAAGCACGGTGGTGTTCCCTTCACAAACCGGTGGTGGTTTCAATTCCCCTGCTAACTTCCTGCTCCAATACTGGATGAATCGTGCTTTCGACAATTACGTGCTGAATGATGGCAACTTGGAGCAAGATTTGGCGGATGCACAAACGTATTCGACAGCCTTCCAAGAGTGTGTGGCGAATATTCCGCCGTTTGATCCGGCGACACAAGATCGGCGTCAGTTCTTCACGCAATATGGACAGTGCGCCCAAAAAGCAGACCCAACGATTTCAGGGCTATTTGGTGGCGGTGGGTAGGCAAACGACATAGTTCTTTCGTAGGGACGGCATATAAGGCTTGTCCGTAGTTGAAAAAAGGAAAAGGTAACCAAAGCAGGTTAGACTCCTGAGTTAGCAGACAAAGGAGTGAAAAATGGATTTGGATACCTTTATGACCACATTATATGTGTGGATTGACGATTGGTACAAA
>WGMX01000050.1 GCA_016124855.1 Anaerolineaceae bacterium
CCCCTAATATCGTTATCATCCATTTAGGCAGTTTAAGCATTTTCAACCTTGCTTGGCAGTTAGGTCAATTTGCTTATTCTGCCTCCTTTTTCTTCCTTATTCATGTACAAAGTCCAGCTTGGTCGAAGTAATCCTAACTACACAAGAATATCTCTGCGAACAATAATCCGTAAATTGCGTAAAAAATGGGGGCAATTTTACCACTGAAATTAACAGGTTATATTATTTAGGTATGAAAATTCAGGTCATTTAGAGGACTCTGGAGATTTAGACAAATCAGAATGGTTCACGCGACAAAAACTGTCCGTAAGTCCAATATGGTTATAGATGGACTTATGGTACGATGCATGACATGATAACTTGTAACAAACACACATGATTTGCACGGAAAAAATTTATACATGTTAAACCCCTCAAAACTGGCTATCGGACTCGAACGCGAGGGTGAAGAACCCATCTACCGACAGTTGATCCGCCACATCCGCGCCCAAATCGAAAGCGGCATTTTGCCCGCAGGAACACGTCTGCCCGCCAGCCGTGACCTCGCCCAACAGTTGAACATCAGCCGCATTAGTGTGGTCAACGCGTATGCCGAACTGCGCGCCGAAGGCTTCCTGAGCGCCCATGCGGGACGCGGCACGTTCATCGCGGGGGATGCCAATAACGCGCCGCAGCCGGCTGATGGTCAGAATGGGAATTCCAAGACCAGCACCCAAGAAGCGCCCACTACACCGGACCGTTCGCTGCGCGAAATGATGCGGATGGCACGCAAGCCGGGGATTATCAGTTTCGCACAGGGGTCACCTCCCGGTGATTTTTACCCGATTCAGCATGTGCGTGACGCCATCAACAGCGTGCTTGACCGTGACGGTGCAAAGGCGATGGGTTACGAAATCGCGGAAGGGTATGCGCCGCTGCGAAGTGCCGTGCGGGATTATGTGAGCGGACTAGGTATTCACTGTTCGCCGGAACAGGTTCTCATAACCGGTGGTACACAGCAAGCCTGCGATATGGTGGTACAGGCGCTGCTTTCCGAAGGCGATTTGATGATTACCGAAAATCCAACTTATCTCGGTATGATCGACATCGCGCGGACACGGCGTGTTCAAATTCATGGGATTGATGTGGACGAAGGCGGCATCCGGCTGGATATGCTGGAGAACTTCATCCTCGATAACCGTCCTAAACTGATTTATGTGATGCCGACCTTCCAGAATCCAACTGGCTCGGTGATGCCGCTGCACCGCCGACGACAACTGCTCAATTTAGCCAATCATTATCAAATTCCGGTATTGGAAGACGGCGTGTATCACGAACTGCGGTTCGAAGGTGAATCACTGCCACCGTTGAAAGCACTGGATGACACAGGCATTGTGATTCACGCCAGCGGCTTCACCAAGATGATGCTGCCGGGACTTAGAATTGGTTACATAATCACCGACAATAATCACTATGAACGGCTGGTACGGGTTAAACAGGCGGCGGATATTTCCACACCGAGTTTGAACCAGCGCACGATGCACCTGTTGATTCAACGGGGGGTTCTGGCACAGCAGCTTGAACGGAATAATCGTGAACTCAAACGCCGCCGCGATGTGGCAATTGCCGCCGCGCAAAAACATCTGCCGCCGGGTTCCCGCTGGAACGTGCCGAACGGTGGATTGTACTTGTGGGTTAACTTGCCCAAGAGCGGCCCAAGTGCAGCCGAGGTTTACATTACGGCTATTCATATGGGTGCGGCCTACGCGATTGGCAGCGTATTCTTCACCAATAACTGCGGCAGCCACCGCATACGCATCAACTTCGGGGCGCAAAAACCCGCCGACATTGAGGATGGTTTGAAGCGCATCGGTCGGGCTTGGCGCGAAGTCGCCTGTGACTACGAGGCGATGGAAAAATCCCCGCTGTTGTAGTTTTGGTGGATTGAAGATAAGGGATTCGGGGAAGAGACAAAACGGGCACACAGCCGTGTGCCCCTACAAGGCATTGTTTTAGGCAGGTCGGTGTTCTCGACCGACGAGCGCAAAGCCTAACAACGCGCTTAACCACGCCATCACCGCCCCGATAATGGCGATTGTCCGAAATGTTTCAACATAAGCGGTTTTAACGGCCTGTGACAGCAGCGGTTTCATGTCGTCCGGTGCATCTTCCGGTGGTTTGGCATCCGCCAGCTTCGAGGCTTCTTCGTGCATCTGGGTTTGCACGGCTGGTGGCGCGCCTAAACTAGCAACATTGGCATCCAACAATCCGCTAAAACGGGTTAAGGCCAGCGCAATCATGATCGCCAGCGCTAATACGCCGCCGGTTCGTGCGACCGCATTGTTGATGCCTGAAGCGATGCCGCTGCTGTGTGACGGCGCAGAACCCATCACGGCTGTGGTGAGCGGTGCAACAGTGATGCCCATACCTGCGCCGAGAAAAAGCGCGGCGGGAAAATAAGTCGTCCAATAATCGCTCCAACCGTTGGTCAAACCCGGCAGTCCGAACAAGAAAAATCCAACGCCTGCCAGCGCCGGACCAACGGTCAATAATGGACGTGGGCCGATGCGATCCGCAATCGCACCTGTTCGCCGCGAAATCAAGGCCAGTATGATGCTCAACGGAAGCAGCACGTAGCTGGCTTCAGCCGGGGAATAGCCCTGAACTTGAACCAGATTAAACGACAAGAAATAGGGTACGACCGTCAGCGCACCATATAAAAAGAAGGTCAGGGCATTGGTGCCGCTGAAGGTGGACGAACGAAATAACTTCAGTGGAATCATGGGGGATTCAATACGGGATTCGATGACAATGAAGGCGATTAAGGCCACAATTCCGCCGCCGAGCGTCACCACAATTAAGGGACTGAAAAAGCCATTCTTGGGTGCTTCGCTCAAGCCAAAGGTCACACCGGCTAGTCCTAAGGTCACCAACACCGCGCCGATGACATCCAAGCGCTTGCTGACATTTTCGTCACGGCTTTCCGGCACATGGTTTATTAGCGCCCATAAGGCAATCAAAGCTAAGGGCAGGTTGAGGAAGAAAATCACACGCCATAAGCCCGCGCCCGCTAACCAACCGCCGACCACTGGCCCTAGCAGCGTCGTCAGCGTGGTGAAGGTTGACCATGTTCCGATGGCTTTCCCGCGCTTTTCGCCATCAAATATTACTGAAATGATGGCAAGACTGCCGGGAACCATCAGCGCCCCACCGACCCCCTGAACAGCCCGTGCCGCGATCAACACACCGACGGAAGGCGCTAGACCACAGACCAAAGACGAAACCGAAAATAGGCCGATGCCAATCATGTAAATGCGCTTGCGTCCGTACAGGTCGCCCAATGAGCCGCCCACTAAAATCAGCGAGGCTAAGAACAAAAGATAAGCGTTGGCAACCCACGCGACCTGTGATCCATCCATATGCAAATCGGCCTGAATCACCGGCTGGGCAATATTCAGCGCGGTGCTATCTAGAAAAGCCATGCTGGATGCCAGAATGGTTGCCACCAGCACCCAAAATTCGGTTCGGTTACTACTGCTTTCGGTTTGCACAAAAAACCTCTTTAAGCTTGTTATATATTGAGACCTTAGCCGATAGTTATTTAAAACACAACCGAATAACTACTCATTTTTGGCGAAAGCGACCGCCCTTCGCGAGCTTTCAGACGATGCTGCTGGATGACTCATTACGCGCATGATAAGACTTGTAAACATCGACGGAATCTTTCGGAAGTTCATGGGCAGACAATCCTATTTCGGTGTAGACTGGATAAATAGAGAAAGCACAGTAGGAAACACAAGATGACAGATCAGGTGTTGTTAAGCGCCAGTGACCGTAACATCGAAGAATGCATTCAGTTAGCCATCCAATATCAATTGGGAATCGAACTGATGGTCTTTGCTTTTCCGAACGTGCTTGATGGCGACTGGCAAGGCACAATTGCCCGCTATAAACAACTTCTGCGTCCGATAGTCGGCGCGCGTTCGATGCACGGGCCTTTCATGGATATGGCTCCCGGCAGCCCCGACCGCCGCATTAATGCGCTGTGTTTCGAACGCTATCAACATGCTATCCGAATCGCCTCCGAGTTGGAAATTCCGATTATCGTGTTTCATGCCAACTTCATCGCCGCTATTCATAACATTGAATATCGGGTAGGCTGGCATCAACGCAACCTCGAATTCTGGACTCCGATTGCTGAGTATGCCCACCAACACGGCGTGACAGTGGCGGTTGAAAATATGTGGGAGTTTGACCCCGACATTATCGGTGATTTGCTCAAAGAGATTAACCATCCCAATCTGCGCGCCTGTTTGGATGTGGGACATGCCCATCTTTTCGGTGAGGAAGTGCCTTTCGGACGCTGGCTGGATGCGCTGGGTGATTTGATTATCCACACCCACATGAACAACAACGACGGCAAGATTGATATTCATATGGGCTTCGATCATGGTGTGCTGGATTACCACCAACTGCTGCCCCAAATCCGGGCTTTGCCTTACCGCCCGACCATGACTTTGGAAATGGATGAAGTGGACTTCATGAAGAACAGCTTGCCCTATCTCAATCTGGTCAAGCCTTACCAACCTGAACTGCCGTAAGACTGAATTGAACCGCCAAGTCGCAGAAAACGCCAAAATCATACAGAGTGTTTTGTAAAGCGCTTCGCCAATAGGCTTGCGGAGCAGACCTAGAGTAGTCATCAGAAGGCGTGCCTTTTCCCTACGCTATTTCTTGATGTTCTCCACGTCTTTGCAGTTCACTCGTATCTTTTCTATAGACTAAAGACCACTGACTATCGACTAAAAATCTGTCTTTTTGCGGGTGATGCCTTTATACTGGTGCGACTTTTGCATAGCCAGTGAATGAGGAAACAATGCGACTCGGAATTATCGGTTTACCCAACAGCGGCAAAACAACGATTTTTAACGCCCTTACCGGACAAAATCTCGCGACCGGTGCGGCCACCAGCGGACAATTCGAGGTTCATACCGCAGTCGTCAATGTGCCCGACCCGCGCGTCGAAAAATTAATCGCCATGTATAACCCCAAGAAAAAGGCTTATGCTACCGTCACTTATGCGGACATCGGCGGTTTGGACAAGGGCATCAGCGAAGGCGGACTGAAGGGGCAGTTCCGCAACGAATTGGCGCAGGTCGATGGCTTCCTGCACGTTGTCCGCGCCTTCAAAGATGAAACTGTGCCGCATCCTTACGAAACGGTTGATCCGCAGCGTGACCTCGAAATTCTGGACAGTGAATTCTTGCTCTCGGATTTGGTCATTGTCGAAACCCGCATCGACAAACTTCAGAACGAAATCCGCATTAAGGGCAAGAACGTGGATAAATTTGTTCCGGTCGAACTGGAACTGATGGAGCGCTTCAAAACCCAACTCGAAGCCGAAGGTCCTTTGCTGGAACTGGAAATTACACCCGAAGAGGCTAAGGCCATTCGTGGTTACGGTTTCATGACCCTCAAACCGGTTTTGGTGGTCGCCAATCTGGGTGATGAGGCACAGGATGTGAACACCATTCTCAAGTATGATCGTCCCGGCAGCCAATTGGTTGCCCTTCAGGGTAAGATCGAAGCTGAACTCTCGCAGCTTGAACCCGCCGATGCCGAGATGTTTATGGAAGAATACGGCATTACCGAACTCAGCGCTGCCAAAGTTATCCGCCTATCCTATGAGTTGCTGGCAATTCAATCCTTCTTCACAGTGGGTGAAGATGAAGTCCGTGCGTGGAGCGTGGCTGTTGGTGCAACCGCACCGGAAGCCGCGGGCGCAATCCACAGCGACTTACAAAAAGGCTTCATCCGCGCTGAAGTCATGGCCTACGATGACCTGATCGCAGGTGGCAGCGAAGCCGCGCTCAAGGCGACTGGTAAGTTCCGTCTCGAAGGTAAAGAATACATCGTCAAAGATGGCGACATCGTTCACATTCGCCACAGCAGCTAAGGGTGTGGTAGGCGTGTTTCACCGTTGCAAACTGAGCCGTTTGGTTAGGCGAAACAACGGTGAAAATACACAATACGATACCACCCAAACGGCAAAAAAAATTAAACTAACCACGATGAATCCACCCCAGAATAACCCTACGGCATGACCCCAGAAATGCTCATTATCATATTTGGTTTGATGAATCTTGGGGTTTTGCGCGAGATACAAGATATCGAGATGATCCCCAACGTCATATAGTTTATAAGGTTCGAGGCTGTCTATAGTATCTTTTAGTCGTTCACCGTCCACATCAAACACGTAGCTTATTGACCCCGGATCGGCATCTTCGCTGCTACCATAGGAATGCTCTGTCACCCAACCGACAGCAATCTTGCCGTTATCCCGCAGTTGAGCCGAGACTTTATAATAATCCATGACCTGCGCGAGACCGAGTGAGATACCTAGCACAATCCATAAGCCAACGATGATTGCATCGCGCCGTTTAATATTCAATCGCACATAGAAATCACGAATAGACTTGATTAGCTTCACAGGGCATCGCCTCCGATTTACTTACATGGGTGATTTACCAGCTTGCCTGAGCGCTTTCCAATGTAGAGCGATTGCATCCCGAACCCTGTCCACAAGCACATCTGGCCTAAATTTGCTCCCTTCATAGGTCACGATGTGGATAATTAAGTCACCATTCCAGAATATTTTGTTGTCCTGATTACTAAACTGGCAGCGCGTCATTCCATAAGTGACGAACACTGCGGAAGCGCTGGCTCCACAACGATTAGACTCTGAGTTCAATACACGAAGTGTATTAAAGTCATCACTGGCTATCAGCCAACTGTCATACCGAAGCGCAAAAATCTCTGCAACTTCCTCATTCCCCAACCAATAACTGACCTCAATGCCGTCTTTGTAAGTACCCTGAGTCCACGCTTGTGTTTTTCGGGCATCGAGAACTTGCCCCTTCATAAATCCTAATGCGGATAAATCAACGCCAGCTACCTTAACCAACGAAATATCAGAACTAGGCCATGCCCCCATCTCACGAACTTCAGCCAACATCCCCCAAATCAAGTAACCAAAGCCACTTATAATCACGAGCGAGGGAATGCCTAATATCAGCAGCCATCGCCATCGTTGCCGTTGAATTTCGCGTGGGTCAACAGGCTGCCAACCACTAACAAACTTCGATGCAACATAAGTTCCTGCGATCTTATCCTGTCCTGCTTGCTTATCGCGATCAAAGATCGCCCACAAGAACCCCAAACCAACTGGTATTGCGCTAAGAATATAACCAATGAATCGCAGCACACCTTTACGCCAATTTAATACCGTTCCATCGGCTGAGACTATTTCGATTCCCAGAATGCCCTTTCCGATGGTCTGTCCGACGGTGGAATAGCACACGATAAAATAAAGCGCGACAATCGCAGCTGGAAAAAACTGTGGAATAAAGGGCTGATTGGGAAAAAAGAGCATAATAAAACGATTGAAGATACCTAAAATGATAAAGTCAATAACAAACGCAAAAAATCTGCGAATCAATGAGGCTTTATTTGAGGACGTGTTCACAAATGATTCTGGCGGGGAAACCGGAAGACTCTGCTCGACCATATTTACCTCTCTTTATTTGCTTGGTCAGGATCGTGAAGATCGTGATGCTACCCTCTGATTTTCGCTGATAAAAGCAATGACACTCGCTGGCCGAGGGTCGTTGAGGCGGGATATAGTCAAGTGAGATGGAGTACAATGGGATCGAAATATATTTTCATATTTTACCCAATTCCGAAATACACGCATTATTGAGAAGTTTTTCACTTAGCCCGAAGCATGTATCTCCGCCACATATTCAGCGCAAAAGATTCCATTGCACTATAATTTTTTTACTTTTATTGCTTCGGTCTCTGCTTTAAGCTGCATTCGGTTTACGCAGGTGGTAAAAATATTGATCGTCAAAATCACGGGTGAGGAAAACGATGAACATTGAGGTTCGTCAGGCAGCTTATCAAGATGTTGAGGCGATGCACGAGTTGTATCGGCAGGAAGCCAACTGTCAGATCATTCATGATTCGTACTTGAAACGCCGCCTTGTCGATGCATATCTGATTTGGGTGAATGACCAACTGGCTGGCTACTGCGCTGTTTCTAATAATGACGACCGAAAACGGGTGACAGAGTTTTATACGTTCCCCGAAATGCGCTCATTCGCCTTAAAGATGCTTCGCGAGAGCCTAACTCTCAGTCAGGCAACCCATATTGAAGCCCAGACCAACATCCCGTTGATGCTCCTGCTGCTTTATGATTGTGCGAAAAATATTGCGCCTGACGCACTGTTGTTTCAGGATGCATTTACGACTCATCTTGAGTCTAAGAACGGCGTATTTCGTCAGGCTCTACCGGAAGAGGCGAATTCCATTTTCCCGCATCATCACGAGCCTGTTGGAAATTGGGTCATCGATACCGATGAAGAGATTGTCGCAACTGGAGGCTTCCTAACGCACTATAATCCACCCTATGGCGATATTTATATGGAAGTCATGGAATCCTATCGACAGCAGGGCTTTGGGAGCTATCTGGTACAAGAGCTAAAACGAGTCTGTTATGAAGCAGGCAAGAAACCCGCTGCACGTTGTGATCCGCTCAATGTGGCCTCACGCCGGACATTGCAAAAGGCTGGCTTTCTGCCCTGTGGATACTTATTGGTTGGTGAAATCAATCCAACGACATAAGCCCAATCTCGCAATCACACACTCTGTAGATAAGGAGCGCATGAGGATTGCATTTAGACAGTCCATTTCCCCACAAACGATAAATCCAAATGGCGTTCTTCGCCGTATAAACGCCTAAAGATGGTTTTCTCCAAATTGAACAAAAACTGAGCAGTGATTGATCTGTAACGAAATGTCCATTTGGCATACTGTTTAATCATCTGCCGCAGTTGATTAGCATTAAAATCAGGATAAAGCCTTATGAATCGCGCAGATTACGGTCAAACACAGCTCATGAATTCTGATACTACAATCCAAGCTACTCCTCCGCGCAGCGGATTGCGTTCGTTTCATTACCATTGGCAGTGGCATCTAAAGGCCAGTCCGGAAACGCTGTGGCCGCTCGTCGCCGATACCAACCGCTTTAACCGGGATACGGGTGTGCCAGCGATTAAAAAGCAAGGCACCGAGCGCTTGAATAACGCCCGCCGCCAATTACGCTTGGTGCGTTTGGGCGTACCGATTGAATGGGAAGAAGAACCTTTCGAATGGGTGCGTCCGTTCCGTTATGGTGTGGCGCGGCATTATCACAGCGGGCCGGTGGCGGAGATGCGTATCCTGACCGAACTTACGCCGCTTGAAGACGGTTCGACCGAGCTGACCTATGAAGTCTGGGCGACACCGCGCAATCTATTCGGGTTGATTGCCATTCCGGCACAGGTCGGCATTATTAGCGCCCGTGCTTTTGCCCGCACCTTCCGCGCTTATGACCAAATCGCTGCTAGCGGAAAATCGTTTGTTGACTCGCCCGGTCAGGTGGATTTTATGCCCGGTGGCCGCGAACGCTTGAATGCCCTGTGTGATCGCCTGCTGGAAGAAGGGGCGAATCCTGACATTGTTGCGCACATGCGCACCTTGATACAAACAGGTGACAGTCTAGCGCTGGCGAAAATGCAGCCTTATGCCTTAGCTGATCATTGGGGCGTGGAACGGCGTGATGTGCTGGAACATCATCTGATGGCCACGCGGCGCGGCCTGCTGGAAATGGAATGGGATGTGCTGTGTCCTAATTGTCGTGGCGCAAAGCAGGTCGGGAAATCACTCGGCGACCTTTCAAGCGAAGTTCACTGCGAAACCTGTAACATGGATTTCAAAGTCAACTTCGAGCGTTCGGTTGAACTGAGCTTCCATCCCAACCCTTCAATTCGTGAGAGCCAAACAGCCGAATTCTGCATCGCTGGCCCGCAAACTACGCCACATGTCGTCGTCCAACAGCTGCTGCCACCCGGCGCAGAACGCACTGTCAAACCGCTGCTGGAATATGGGCGTTATCGCCTGCGTACCATGAATTTACGCGGCGGTGAGTATCTGCGGGCGGCTAAGGACGGTCTGAACGATATTACGCTGCGCGCCAGCAAAATTGACGGTTGGCCGGATGGTGAAGTGGTCATCGACTCAAATCCGACCTTACGCTTCAAAAATAACACCGACGAGGAACAGTTATTCATCCTCGAACGGCTGGCATGGAGTGACCACGCCGTGACCGCTGCCGAAGTCACCGTACTGCAAATGTTCCGCGACCTGTTCGCCAGCGAAGCACTGCGTCCCGGTCAGCAGATTAGCGTCGGCAGCCTCGCTATCGTATTTACTGACCTGCGCGGCTCGACCCGACTTTATAACCAAATTGGCGATGCTCCGGCCTTCGGTCTGGTGATGGATCACTTTGACGTGCTGAAAAACGCCATTGCAGAGGAAGGCGGCGCGATCATCAAAACCATCGGGGACGCGGTTATGGCGGTTTTCCAACGACCTGCGCCTGCTCTCCGTGCCATGCTGCGCGCCCAAGCCGAATTTACCGATACGCTTGGTCATCATCCAGTCAAACTCAAGGCAGGTATTCATTACGGCCCGTGCATTGCCGTGACGCTGAACGACCGTTTGGATTATTTCGGTTCGACCATCAACAAAGCTTCCCGCTTAGAAGGCTTCTCATCCGGTGAAGATGTCATCATCTCCAAAGCTGTCTTTGACGATCCTGAAGTCGATGCCTTGCTGCACAGTGGATCATATAACGCCGAGGTATTCGAAACCCAGATCAAAGGCTTCGACGATCAATTTGCCTTGTGGCGTGTGATGGGGCAAGCCTAAGAATAATCCGTCGGGTTTTTACGGGCGCATAGCCATGCGCCCCTACCAGATATTAATTTCAAATCAGGCACATCAAACGAATTTCGGTAGGGACACTGCACGCCGTGTCCGACATTTTATTGTTCTTGTACCAGCCCCGAAGTCACGGGAACAGCCGCATCTTTGGTCTGTGCTTCCAACACCATCGATAATCGCTTTAACACCTTGCGCCAGCCATAACCCATAATCAGACTGATGACCATCAACTTGAGTCCTTTGAAGCCTGTATGTTCCATCACCAATTGGGTTTGCTCGACTCCGCCACACGTATATTCCGGCGTTAGGGTAAAACTCAGCACCGTATCCAATTGGGTGAAGATGTTCTTGCCCACTTTATCCGCGCTGCGCGAGTGGACGTTGGCACAAGCCAGCGCTTTCTCGCCAGTTGCTTCACCCCGATAGGTGAATGCAATCCGCTTGCCCGGTTCGAGTTCGATTACCTCGCAGTGAGTCAAGCCATCCCAACCGCGCTGCGGCTTCATCTGAAACTGAAATTCTTGATGCAATTTCGGCACGAAATCATTCGGCATAAACCATGACGATAATATCTTTTGATCGGTGATCGCCTGCCAAACCTGTTCATGTGAATAAGGCAGCAGTCGTTCAATTTTAATGTTGTGTTCCATCGTTCATCTTTCTGTTAGAAATCTCTCATAGGGCGCACAGCCGTGCTCCCCTACATACCTTTTGATTTAGGTGATTGGGCGGCCATCCAAAAAGGCGGGTAACTTCTCTCTCAATACTCTCGAATTCCAACCTTTGCCCAGCATGTCGCGGATGCTCATGCCTGCTTGCCCTGCACTCTCAAATCCAGTGTGTTCCAAGCGCAAATTCGTCCCACCTTGTGCCGCATCCAAGGAGAAGGTCACCAGCGTGTCGAGTTTGCTCGGCGCGTTATACCACGTATAACTGACTCGTTTAGGTGGATCGACTTCGGTCACTTGGCACTCAATCAAGCCGCTCCAACCCTGCTGCTCCGAAGGCTGGAAGGTAAAGCGATGCCCTACTTGCGGCACAAAATCATTAGGCATCAACCAAACGGCTAAAGACTCCGAGTCAACCAGCGCATCCCACACTTTGCTTACCGGATGTGGATAAAAAATCTCGACGATAATCGAATCTTCAGTCACGCTTTTCCTCCAAGAAATTGCCGAGCGCCCCAAGTCGATCCTGCCAGAAACGTTGATAGGTCGCTAACCAGCGCTGCACTTCCATGAGTCCTTCGGAATGAAGTTGATAATGCCGTTCGCGTCCATTACGCTGTTCCGAAACCAAGCCCACATCTAACAAAATCCGTAGATGCTGCGAGATCGCCGGACGACTCATGTCGAATGGCTCACTCAATTCCTTAACGGACTGCTCTTTGTCGCGCAGCATATCTAACAACTGCCGCCGTACCGGATGGGATATCGCGGCATACACATCTAAATCGGCAGGCTGCGCCGTTTTGTTCACACTGAGCATCTGGCTTCCTCGCTTTCATGCCTATGCACTTGGCATGACCTTATTATACGTAAGCATTTGCTTACATATCAATATCTATAATATTTTCAGGGACAGTAGTCTTCTACGGAAGTTTAGGGATGGTGCTGCTGCGCGCCCCATTTATGAGGATTTTCTTTGAAGTTAGGCTGAGCGACCCATCGAACCGGTGGATTGGTGCGCTGAATCAGCTTATCCGGTGTAACGGTCGTCATCACATGGCTGGCGATTTGCAGTGCCTCGTCCCATTCGTCGTGGGCAACTTCCAAGATCAGCGCGTCATGCATATCCAACGCCACCCGCGAACGCATCCCTTTGGCGCGGTAGGTTTCCGAAACCACCACAATCGCCCGTTTGAGCATTTCACTCACGCCGCCCTGACAGATGTAATTCCACGCCACAAACGCTGATGGAACCGCTACAGGTCGTCCCGTCCACAATTTCAGGCGATGCGTTTCATCAACTTGCTTTTGGGCGACTGCCCGCCAATGCGTCACACGCG
>WGMX01000019.1 GCA_016124855.1 Anaerolineaceae bacterium
CCCCTAATATCGTTATCATCCATTTAGGCAGTTTAAGCATTTTCAACCTTGCTTGGCAGTTAGGTCAATTTGCTTATTCTGCCTCCTTTTTCTTCCTTATTCATGTACAAAGTCCAGCTAATGGTTATTTACGATTTAATTGGGTAAATAATCACTGAAAATTCTGTTTCGACCAATGGTATTTTCGTAGGGACGGCATAATGACATTTAACTTTTTAATACGGAGTACCCGGCGTAGGGGAGCACCTATGTGTGCTCCCGTATTTCTCCCTTGCCCTGTTACTACGGGAAAAGGGCTGGGGTTAGGGATATGATTATTTCTCCGTTCCAATTTGTTAAACATCATCATGCCGTCCGTCACCTTTTACCATGCCAATTTGTAAATCGCCATAAATACCGTCCGTGACACAAAATAAAAACATGCCGACTGGCTAGACAGATTTACACCCCGAAGGCTTTGACACGGGGCCACAGAACCGAAGCCAGTACAGAGGCGGCGATTACCTCTAGGAAATGTCCAAGCGGTTGAAGCTGGATGAAGGCCGCTATTAATAGGCTCATAACCACCAAGATGATGCCTGTGTTTAAGAGGATGTAACCCAACCAGCCGCGCCGCACATTGCCGTAGCGCGGCTCTTGGGTGAAGCGCGGTAAAATCCAGAAGGCTACACCTAAAGCAAACTGAATCAACCAGCCGACGATTAAAAGTTCCAAGTGGGTGCTGACCAGCAGCCAGATACGCAAATCAAAGAGACTGCCTTTATTCCACAGCATCAGTGCGCCAATGGTGACACCTACGCCCAAGTGAAGTAACGCCGTGCGTACCATCCATACCGATAGGCGAGGCATATCAGCGCTCCTTGACGCGCGGCCATATGACGATGATAAACATCCAGACGGCGAACAATTGCAGCACAGCCGAAATGGGCAGCATCCAGCCGATATTGAACGGTTCGCCAATGATACGCAGAATAAGCCCGACATTGAGCAGAATCAGAACCGCCCAGCCTACCCGTTCATCACCACGCGGGGCTTCTTTGGAAAATTTGGGGAACATCCAATAAGCGATGCCGATGATGAGCTGTGTAATCCAGCCGACGACCAGCATATGCAGATAGGTCGGCATCATGGCATCCAGAAACGCGGGTAAATTGAGCAGCTTGCGGGCGCTGACGAGGAAACTGGTCAATAATCCGGCAGCAAAATAGAGCATGGCAGCTTTGATGAAGGTGCGGGTGATGGTGGGCATACATCTATCCAAATCCAGAAGGGCGACACATGGTCGCCCCTTGTGGTGAGTGAACGAATTTGCGTTTTCTCCCCTCCCTGACGCTTCGGAGAGGGTTGGGGATGGGTTGCTTTAACCTCCCCAGTTAGTGACCTGAACCCGCCGTCAGTGTGCCGTTGAAGATTGTTGGCTGCGGGTCGCCTTCTGCGTATAAGTAGCCCGCTAAACCGCGTTCCAACCGTGCCAGCGCATGATCGACCAGAATGTAGCGTCCCGGCACTTGCAGTTTGAACTCGACCATGGTCGCGCCACCGGGAGCAACCGTCGTGGTCTGGACATCCGTTTCCGGCTGGGAGGTCAACGAGGCTTGATTGTAAACCCGGTCAAAAATTTCGCCAATGACGTGGAAAGAACTGGTGGCGTTCGGACCACCGACACCGAAGAAGATGCGAACCGTATCACCAACTTTGGCACGGAGGGCATTTTCATCGTTGGTCAGTGCCATTGACGCACCGTTGAAGACATAATATTCAGGATGTTCGTCCAGCATCTTCTGATGATCGAAGTCCACGTTACCGGTTGTGCCGAAAGGCTGCGCGGTATAAATCTCGCCCTGCATGACGTAAAACTCTTTATCGACTTTCGGAAGGCCGCCGGCAGGCTCGACCAAGATCAGACCATACATGCCGCTGGCGATGTGGTGGGCGACGCTCGGTGTTGCGCAGTGGTACACAAATAGGCCGGGGCTAAGCGCTTGGAACGTAAATGATGTTTCCTCACCGGGTTTGGTCTGGGTAAAGACTGCACCGCCGCCGGGGCCAGTGACCGCATGGAGATCAATCGAATGCAGGAAGCCGCTGCTGAGTTCATTCTTCAGGTGCAGTTCGACGGTATCACCAACACGAACGCGCAGCATCGGGCCGGGAACGGTTCCGTTAAAAGTGAAGTAGGTGTAGGTCGTGCCATCTGCCAGTAAGCCGGAGACTTCTTTAGCCACCAAATCGATACGAACGTTGGTCGGGCCGCGATCACCAATCGGCGCGGGCAAATCAGCCGGATTGTGAACGATAGATACCGCGTTAGGATTGGCTGGGCCAGCGGTCGGAACAGCCGCCGCTTGCATCATGTCCATGCCGCCCATGTTCATACCCGTACTGGAACTCGAGGCTGTTTGGCTGCCAGCCGCCGCTTCACCCTTGATGGTCAGTGTCCCTTCCATGCCCACCTGCCGATGACCGGGTGTGGCACAGTAGTATTTGAAACTGCCGGGTTTATCCGCGACAAAGGTGATGACTGCTGTTTGATCTTTAGCGCTCATCGTGCCAGTTGAAACTTTAAATTCATCAATCGTCAAATCATGTTGAATCGCGTCACCATTGATGACCGTGATTTTGACCGTGTCCCCCACATTGGCTGTCAATTCGGGGTTCATCACGCCGTCAATCGCGCCACCGACACCCAGAAAACCCATCGGCGGTGTGCTTGATCCCAAGACCATCTTGAGCGTGTATTCAACCGTCGTGCCGGATGATTGTGCGCTGCTGGCATTGGGGACGATACGAATAGAAAACGGGAAAATAAGAAATGCGGTGACCGCGCCGACCAAAATGAGTATGGCCGCCCAAGTATTGGGATTGAACGTCTTACGAGTCATGAGTTTACCTTTCCTTGTGCATGAGGGTCTATACAAATGAGATAGGGAAGTTCGATGGCGTTATGTGGACACAAGGATTCGCAGTTGGCACAGTAGATGCAGAGGTCGGGGCGAACGAGTGCCGCTTTACCACCACGTTTGGAGAGAGCATTGGTCGGGCAGTTAGAAATACATGCCCCACAGCCGACACATTGATTGAGGTTAATGAGTGGGAGCCACTGACTGTCGTCCATATTTACGCCTATCGTCACCATCTATTGACTACAGCGTAAGACTCGTCAATCAGCCTGTCCTTGATCTAGATCAAGTTCATCAATAATGAGAGTTTGTTTTTAGAGGGCGGCGAGGGTGCGCAGTAATTTTTCGTCAGTAATGAGGATTCGGTGACGGTCAAATCGGATGGCCTGTGCTTGTTCGAGCGACCGTAAAGCGCGGCTGATGGTTTCCGGCTGGGTGGCGAGGTGCGACGCGATGTTGGCACGGGTGACACCGGGGCCGCTGAGTGCGGGATCATCAAGCTGCTTGAGCAAAAAGCGTGCCAGTCGAATAGTTACGGAATAAAGTGCCAAATCTTCGACCTGAGCAACGAGGGCGCGGACATTCGTTGCCAGCAGTTTGATCACCTTACGGGCAAGCGATGGGTCGATAGTTAGCAAATGACTGAGTGCGTCCGACGGCAAAACCCAGATGATTGCCTCGGTCAGCGTTCCCGAATGGGCGGGATTTCCACCGTGGTCAAAAGCAGCAATGTCATTGAAGGTGTTGCCGGGGCCGAGCAGCCGCATAATGTGTTCTTCGCCTTCGGGATTCACCTTGTATATTTTGACGCGTCCCTCTTCGATGAGCCACATGCCGCTGGCAGGATTCCCTTCAAGGAATATCATTTCATCCGCTGCATACGTATGTCGCACACATTGATCCGCCAACCAGTGTAAATCCACGTCTTCAAGCGAGTCGAAATAAGGCTGCAACCGGAGCAAATGGACGAGTCTCTCGCGCGTCAGTTCTGTCATATCAGCCTTGCAAAGCGCCAATCGCTAAACAAACCCAGCCTGCGAGGAATGCCAACCCGCCCAGAGGTGTAACCGCGCCCAACCAGCGTTTGCCTGTCAAACTAAGGACGTACAGACTGCCCGAAAAAAGGATGATGCCTAACAGGAACAACCAGCCTGATAATGAAATCAGGGGCGAAGTGAACTGGCTACTGGCAAATGCCGTCCCTAACAGCGCCGCTGTGTGATAAAACTGGTACTGGACACCGGTTTTGAAGTTGGCTTCCAGCCGCGGCTTGTCACTGAAATAAGCGGCCAGCCCGTGCGCGGCAAAAGCCCCGAGTGCCACGCCTAAAAAGCCGTTGATCGCTGCGATGACGATGAATGTTGAAGTCATGTCAGTATTTGTCCCGTGTTGTAAGCGTCAGATTGGCGTTGAGTATATCGGAAAATGCTATGATAAGGTGAGGGTACTTCATCCACTGAAAGGAAGTCAGTCATGTTCAAGCGGTTGCTATTAGTCCTAATCTTAGGATTGGTTTTAGCGGTGCCTGTTGCGAATGCGCAGGACAGCTTGCCGCCCATCATCGCCGTTGCACAAGGCGATATTTACGCGATTAATCCTGTTGACGGCAGCGTCAAACAGCTTACAAATCATAATTTTCAAAGTTATGTCGATGAACCCGGTTCTCAGTCTGACTTGGCTCTTTCGCCGGATGGACGTTATCTAGCTTACTTGCTATCACCGCATTTTTTTGTCGAGGCTGTGCGAAAGAATGAAGTGGGCAATTACGGTTCTTCACCCTCAAACGTGATGCTGCTTGATCTGACAACCGGTGAGGAAAAAGTAATTGTACAGAATGATCCCCGGCTCACCGTCAAGAACCAGTCGGACTGGCGGTTTCACAGCGGGTTAGCATGGTCGCCCGATGGCACGCGGCTGATTTTTGTTCAAAGTCAAAATGTTTTTGATGATGCGAGTCGTAGCAGACAGCTTCTCAGTTTTAATCTGGATACCAAGCAGGTCACCACCTTATTGGATTCAGTCGAGCCTTTTTGGCGGCTGAGATGGTCGGGTGACAAGATTCTGGCAGATACGCGCGTTTATACGGACACAGGAACGCTTGTCGCCACCCATTATCTGAATGATGGCATGACGACCGACTACACCTTCCCCTATCATGGGACTGACTACCTGATGGTCGACAGCGCCGATGTTATTCCACATGATGGACGTGTATACGTCATGAACGTACTGACGGGTGAATATGGTGTCGTCAATGGCTACCAATCGAGTATCAGCGCCGTATCGCCGGAAAATTCCTTTGTGTTCATCGAAGATGACAACGATACCCGTCCGGCATATGTCATCAATCCGAAGAACGGTGACACATTCAATCCTCCGAGGCAGGCGCCTTATGCATTCAATTTTACCTTTGCGCCGGATGGACAGCACTTTGCTTATGTACTCATCAATACCAGCGTGAATATTTCGGATTTGAGCGGTAAAGAAGTGGTGGCTGACTTCAAAGCAACGACCATTATCTGGGGGCCGAAGCAGTATACCGTCGCTGACAAAAATGGCGATCAATCCGCTCCGGTCATGCCCACCAACGATTTTGATAATACGAAGCGATGTGGCACACTACCCCCTGTCTCATTGGTCGCGGGTGGTCAGGGTAAGGTCATCGTAGGCGGTGGTCCGAACCGGCTCCGCAGCGCGCCCGACCCCAAAGCGGATACGGTTGGGCGAATTCCAGAAGGTGAGGTCTTCAACGTGATTGTTGGGGGACAAGGAGTCTGCGCCGGTGGCATTCGTTGGGCGCAGGTTGAATACCAAGGTCTCACAGGATGGACTGCCGAGGGTGCGGATGGTACAGCATTTTTAGAAGGGGTGCCATGAGTCAAAAATCACCACTGAGATTAAAACTGCTGATGGATGTGTTCGGCATCCTCAAACTGCCGTCCACACATCCCTTTCCCGATTGGCTAAAAAGTGTGCCGGTCTTTTTTGTGGCACGCACAGAAGATGAATTTTCGATCATGTGCCCGCAGCGCGCGATCCCATCGGGACTGGCCTACAGCGCCGGTTGGTCATGTTTACGGGTCGATGGCAATCTGGCCTTTGATGAAGTCGGGGTTGCCGCGCGCGTCTCCCGACCGCTGGCCGATGCCGGATTGAGTATTTTTCTAGTCTCGACCCATGACCGTGATTATGTGCTCATTGCCGAAAAAGACTTGCAAGCCGCGCTCTCGGTTTATGAAAGCGCGGGTATCCGAATCGCTAATCATGGTAATGTCGCTGGTGTATAAAGACGGTTTACAAAAGCTCTTTAAAGCCCCTCCCTGTGTTTTGGGGAGGGGTTGGGGTGGGGTATGTATGATCTCCCACCACTTAACGTAATCCTACCTTGTAGGAGCCGGATTTTTCCCGTCCGTTTTGAAGATTGATCGGTGTTCATTTTGATAGAGCAAACCTGTAACCTGACATTGACAAGTAACAAAGTAGAGACCTCATGCATCGCAATCTGTATGCCTTCCTGATCGTCGCCCTTTGTAGTTTGATGAGCTTCGATCTAGTCAGCGCCCAGCCGACTCCCATACCCGCTTGCCCGACCCTCGGTGATCTGCCCACGCGCCTTAAATCCGGCATGTGGGCCAAAACCGTCGCTGGATTCACCATCAACCGTCGCGTTGAGCCGGATTTGCAGAGCAGCCGCAGCGGACAAATCCCGAACGGCGACATTGTGCGTGTGGCCGACGGGCCGCGCTGTGCCGATGGTTATGTCTGGTGGCTGCTGAACTACGACAGTATGATGGGTTGGTCAGCCGAAGGCGATGTCAAAAGCAACAGTTATTGGCTGGAAAGCGTTGGCAAAATCGCTGAACCAGCCGCCGACAGTACCGAACCCGATGGCTGCCTGCAACCGCCGGAAGTCTATGACCGCATTCAGGTAGGCGACGTAACTCTCAACCTGCGTACCTTAGCCATGCTCGATCATGCACAGGAACTCTACAGCGCTGAAGGCGGCATCATCCATTTGCGCAATGTGATTATGCAGGGCAGTTATAACCCCGGTGGAGTGTCTGCCAGCTTCGGCACGCATGATGGCGGCGGAGCATTGGATATTTCGGTGCGCCAAATTGGAACGGGTAAAGTCCTAACTGACGAGATTAAGCCGCTGCTTCATGCCCTGCGCTTAGCTGGATTCGCGGCCTATCTCCGCGACTTCGACGAACTCTACAAAGGCTCACCGATTCATATTCATGCCATCGCCATCGGTGATGCCGAACTCTCCGAAGCCGCCCGCGCTCAAATCGACGGCACATTCGGCTACTTCCGTGGCTATAATGCCTTGCCGCAAGACAATGGCGTTCCCTTACCCGATACCTCCGGTGCAATGGTCATCTGCGACTGGATGAAAGCACTGGGCTATAACGATTTGCGCGGGAAGTAAATTCATCTTCCCCCAAAAGTTTGTAAACTCGAACCGAATCCTGTTGACGTGAGATGAACTTTTGTTCTATAATGAAGTGGGTTTTTCTCTCAAAATCTCTGTGTCTCTGTGGTAAAAATTGTATTGCATTTACAGCAGCGGCATACCCAAATCTGCACGCGGTGGCACTAGCCGAGACATCCGCCGCAAAAGTGACGTTTCAGCGCCGTTGAAGGAGCGTACCGCCGACACAAAATGTCAATTCAGCGCCTTGCTCCCCTGTTCCCGCCAGACAATTCGGCGGAAGTATTGCGAAATCTGCGAAAATTGCGAATCATTTGCATTTTCTCCCCTCCCTGTGTTTTGGCGAGGGGCTGGGGGTGGGGTATATAAATAAAACAGGCAGACCGATTGGCCTGCCCATTGAGAAAGATTGAGCCGTCTTGATGCTTAAATTTCGGATGTGCGACGGCGGTAAACAGTCCGACGCGAACGCCGGAAATCGTAGTGATAAGCCCGTGTCAGACCGAATTGCAGCAGGATACCGATCAGGGCAATCACAAATATCCAAATGGTAGGCAGTCCCAGCGCCACCACCAGTAGTTGTGCGCCAACCAGTGACGATAGAACGATCAAGAATTGGAAGGATAAGCCCAATAAAATCACACCGCCAATAACCCCACCAATTAGCAGTGCCAGCGGTGAAACAGGCTGTAACGTCAGCGTCGTCGCGAGGCCGTTGGTCAGTAAAATACCGAAGTGCATTCCGATGAGGAACACCGCTACATAGTATAGGAAGAAACTGAGTACCGCGCCGATGACTCCACCGATTAACAGTACCATTAGGTTCACCGCCGCGTCGGGCGACACGACCAGCGAACTCGCAATCGCCGCGCCGACCATCGCGCCAGCAATCACAATCACGAATTCGTACACGCGCCATCCAACAACCAGCAAAACCATGCCAACCACCAGCATCACCACCCGCATAACCGTCGAGTCCGGCGTCTGCGTCAGGCGATTGAAAAAGTTAAGCACAATATCAGTCGTTGCTTCCGCCGCGTTGATGGTTCCGCTCACAATGGGAACGGTTGTCGGTGCGGGGTCTTGTGCCACCGCCTGACTAAAACCGACGAAATTAAAGGCCACGAATAAAAGAGTGACAATAGCCAGCCAATAGGTACGAATTAGATTTCGGATAGTCGTCATGAGATATCACCTTCACTATAATTCATCAATCCCATTTCATCTGAGTATAGTAAAAGGTCAGCTTGGTAACATGCGTTATATATCCTATTAGTAACCGTTCTACTGGCTGGAATTTGATTGGGTGGGTTTCCAGCGTGGATTGCGGTAAAAGGCCGGGATATCAGTCAATTCCTGCGGAATACATTCAGGTGATCGGGCGAGGCAGGCATCGACAGGTATTTGAAAAATGCCTGAATTACCGTTGGTCGTGAAGGCCGAGAACACAATCGTTCGCCCGTCGGCTGACCACGCGGGTGTATCGCTGTTAATGAAATCACCATCATACAGTAAGGTGGATTGACCGAGGCCGTTATCCCACAAAAACAGGTTGGATTTTTCATAACCGGAGATGTAAAGCAGATAACGACCATCCGGTGACCAAACCGGATTGGTCGCGCTGCCCACCAGAATCGGGCTAATGATGCGGGTTTCGATGTTGATGCTGTAAATCTTGGTGTTCCAGCGTTCATCCAAATCCGAAACAAAAGTGATATTTTGACCATCTGGCGACCAAACCGGACTCACATGGGTGCGGTAGCTGTCGGTCAGTTGTTGGGTAGTGTGGGTCGTCAGGTCATACAACATAATCTGACCATAACCTTTTTGCTCGTCGATATAAGCGATGTAACGTCCGTCAGGTGACCATACTGGATTGTACTGGTTTACATCCTCCGCCGTCTGGATTAAGCGCTGGCTGTGTAACCCCTGTGCATTAGCGGTATAGATACTGTAGTGGCCGTCGCGGTCACTGACGAAGGCCACCTGCTCCCCATCTGGTGACCAATCCGGCATAAAGTCGTTAGCCGGATGATGTGTAACCGCCATTGACATGTGGCGCGACAGACTCAGACGGTAAATGTTGAGGTCACTCAAGTTGTAGGACACGGTAAACATCAGCTCAGGCTCGGCAGGCAGCATCCGCCCAATGGTCAGCGCAATCACGATCAGTAAACCGCAGCCCGGCCCGATGCGGTTAACAAGTTGAAGTAGAAGTCGGGTCATGAAGTGTGAGGCCGGTAACGTGGATTAGTGAATAATCCATTGGTGGATGTTATAAGCTGCGGGTAACAAAGCTGGTTACTGTCGAGGCACTGGGCAGTATCCAACCGAAAAATGCCCGAATGATTATAGCTGATGAAATCGGCATAAATGATATAACGTCCGTCCGGCGACCAATCGAGAGCCCCTTTTTGGGCGAGGTTGTTGTAAAGCATAAAAGGTTTGGACTGCTGCACATCCCAAACATAGATGCCCACGTTGTATCCCTGACTGATGTAAGCGATATAGCGACCGTCCGGCGACCACCTCGGGAAATATTGATTTTCCTCGGTGCGGAACATCGGGTGAACACGTCCAGTTTGGAGCTCAAGAATATCAATATCCGATTTTCCAAAGGTGTCGGTGTTGGTCACAAAAGCAATGTACCGGTTATCCGGTGACCATGTTGGATGGCTGTCGTTTTGATAAAGGGTATCGGTAATCTGGCGGGTCGTTCCCGATTGTAAATCCGTTAGCATCACTTTTGAAAGACGACCAGAACCTATTGTAACGTAGCTCATCAACTGACCATCCGGCGACCACGTCGGGCTGTATACGCCGCCCGGATTGTTGATTAACTCATGCGTAATACTGCTGCCCAAGTCGCGGTTGTAAATCGTAAAGCCTTTTGCGCCCGCACCGACGAAGGCGATTTGCTGCCCGTCGGGTGACCACGCCGGTTCATAGCCTAAAATGCCCTCATCGTTCATATCATAAATAATCCGCCTCGCAATATCCATCAGATAGATATGCATATCGGGTGTGTTGATGGTCGCCGTAAATACGATTTGGTTATTGGGCATAACCAGCATTTTGCTCGCGCCTAACACCAGCCATATCAAGCACAGGCAAAAGACAGTGATCAAAGTGATAAGCCGTAAGAAAAGCTGAATCATGGTGGGTGCGGCTTCCGGCGGGCATCGCCGCCATCTTTGATGAGCAGTTCCGGTGTGCAGCTTCCGGGATTTTGTCTACAGGTGGCGACATCCAGCCTATAAATATTGAAGGCTGAACTCAAGTAAAGAAAACGGCTGTCTTGCGTCCAATCTGACGGATACAAGACTCCCGACACATTATAGAGCAGGGTTGTTCGCTGCGTGTCTGTATCCAGCACATAAACTCCGCGTTGAATGCCGCCGCTCATAAATGCAAGCTGTGTTCCATCCGGCGACCATACCGGATATTCGTCATTGTTCGGTGTCGAAACTAAGGTGTGTATAGCCCCCGTGTTGACATCAATGCTGTAAATATCGGAGTTTGCCCGTTCTTGGGAGTACAGCACAAACGCGATTTGGCTTGCGTCCGGTGACCAATCCAGCATATGCTCCCGAAATATATTGGTTGTGATTAAGGGCTGTCTGGTTTGGTTCCGAATATCAAACAGCGTCAGCATGATGACCGGTGCTTGTCTGGCGCGGGTCGTGCTGGTGCTGTACACAATAAAACGACCATCCGGTGACCATTTGGGATCGTAGTCACTGCTGGAGGGCAGTTTTGTTAACTGTTGCGTGTTTTGACCATCCCGATCCGCAAGGTAAAGAATCATCTGGCTCGCTGAATTATCCACATAGGCAATATGCTCCCCGTCCGGTGACCAGTCCGGCTGGCTCACGCTGCTCTTTGTAACAATCATTGGCGCAGTCAGCCCGCGTGTTAAGGCCATGCGATGAATGCCATATCCATGATGTGAAGAAAATACGATTTCATCTTCTTCAGCTAAACCTATCCCTATAATAACCATGACCGCCATAAGCAGCCCCAAACCACAGAACGTAATCGTCATCGTGCGCAGCCAAAAATGGGTCATGGGGTTTGCGGTCGCCATCGAGCGCTGTCTACTGAAATGGTGCTGGACTGCGGCACAGTCATCAGCAGGTCAGGATTACACTGCTGCGGTTGTTGCAGGCAATCCGCGATATTAAGCTGGAAAATGCCGAGTTTGCGCCTATTCCTTAGGGTTGTTTCCGGCGCTAAAAAGATGAGCGAGTCTTCTCCATCTCCCCAACCCAACATCATCTTACTGGCTCGCGTGTCGGGATTAGGGATTTGGTACAGCAAATAGGTATCATCCTGTGTTCGGTCCCACAAATAAATGGCAGGGTCGGGGTTGTCGGCTACATAAAGTAGATAGCGGCTGTCGGGCGACCACGCGATATCTCTAATGAAAAGCAAATGCGGCAGCTTCACCAGTGACGTGATTTGACCCGAAGCAATATCCAGACTGTTGATGCTGCTGTTGTCGGCGGATGTCATCACGAACGCCAGTTGGCGCGAGTCAGATGACCATGTTTGATTATAAACATACCCGCGAAGATTGGCCGTTAGCGGCTGAATGATGCCTGAATCCAGATTGTAAAGCATCAAATCGGTTTTGGAATTGTCGCCGCTGATGCGCGAGAAGGCGATGGTTTTTCCGTCAGGCGACCATGCCGGCTCAACATCCAGTGAAAAAGATTTGGTAATCTGACGAATATGCGCGCCGGAGATACTCATCAGGAAGATGTTACGCACAATCTGGTACTGGCTTTGATATTGACCGACGAATGCCACATTTTGCCCATCGGGTGACCATGAAGGTGAAAAGCTAATCGTGTTGTTTGCCGTAATGGGCACACTCATTTGTCGCGCCAATGCGGTGCGGTAAATCTGGGAGTTGTGGCTGATCGATGTAGCCGAGAAAATTAGTTCGGCCTCGGCTGGAAGAATCCTTCCTGCGGCATAGGCCATGATCACCAGAACAACGCAGGCCAATAATATTGAGCCAGCCCAGCGTATGCCGACTTTCATCATGGTCTGCGAGGGCGCCAGCGAGGGCTGTCATAGATACCGGCACGATGAGTTATGGGCTGAGGCGTACAGTTGTCATGCTGTTGCAGGCAGGCAGCAACATCCAGACGTAAGATGCTGTTGTTACTGAAGTTGCTCAATGGTGCGTAGATGATGTAGCGATTGTCTTGTGACCAGCTCAGGCTGCGCATGTTGAGTACATCGGGGGCGAACAACAGCACCGACTGCTTGAGTGTCGAATCCCACAGATACATGCCCGGATTGGAGTCGTAAGCGACATACAGCAAGTAACGTCCGTCAGGCGACCACGTTGGGTTAAGCTGAATGATGTGGTTCGCGATTAAAGGATTGGTATCGCCTGTTTGAATATTCACATCGTAGATAATGCGGTTTGGGCTGCCGGTTGCGCCAGAGGTAAAGGCGAGGTGTTGGCTGTCCGGTGTCCACGTCGGGCTGATGGCATTCGGATATTGGATGGTCATACGGCGCGTCAAACCCGACTGCAAATCGGTCAGCAGGACCTCGGTGATTTGCTGCGCGAATTCTTGCCGCGCGGTCACGTAAGCAATCGAGCGGTCGTCCGGTGACCATGTAGGGCTAAAGTTGTTGCGTGGACTGTCGGTAAGCGGGTGAATACCGCGACCGGACGCGTCCATCACGAAGATGGTATATTGCCCTTGATGGTTGCTCACAAATGCGATTTGCTGCCCATCGGATGACCAAGCCGGTTGGTTGTCTTCAGTTGAGTTGCGGGTTAATGAGACCGAGAGCTGGCGGTCAAGCGCCATCCGGTAAATTTCAGAATCAGCATTATCTAAACTGGCTGAATAGATGATTTCATCTTCTTGCGGCAGCGTTCGACCTACCGCCAGCGCCAGCAGTGTTAAACATCCGCACACGAGGATAACGGTACTCCATAACCGGAGCAAATCGCGTATCACGGTGCCGTCGGCCTCCAGCGTGCAGACGAGATTTGCCCGCCCATGTGGGTGATCTGCCGTACCGTACCCTCCGTGACTGATAGCAGGAAAAGTTCTTGGCTGTTGGAGTCATTTGAAAGCAGCATGATCTGATGACCATCCGGCGAAAACGATGGGTATAGACTATAGGATAGCGCATTTTTTAATGGCTTGGCACAGTCCTTCAACGCACTCTCACATTGGACATCAGCCGTGTAGATTTGCGGTTGGCTGCTGCGATTCGATTGGAACAAGAGGCGTTGATTGTCGGGCGACCAAACCGGATACCAATCGGTGAACGGGCTGCGCGTCAGATTATAGGCGCTGTCAGCACAAGTATCGGATCGGGCAAGGCACTCGCTTGGAACCAGCAGCAAATCCCCGTTTGCAAAATAAGCCAACTGCTTGCTATCCGGCGACCATGCTGGAAGGCTGTTAAATCCCCCGCCTAACCGGTGTATCGCGGATGGACAAGTTGCGATTTGCCGTAAACAGTCCATATTCATCACATACACTTCAAGGAATCCGCTGCGGTCGGAATAAAATGCCAGCATACGCCCGTCTGGTGACCAAACTGGAAAACTGTCGGAGGCTGAATCGTGTGTCAGATTATAAGCTGCGCCGCCCGTAGTCGGCATCCAGTAAAGTTCGGGTGCGCCGTTTCGTTCGCTGACGAAGACGATGCTGCGTCCATCCGGTGACCAGACCGGTTCGCCATCACTGGCACTGTTTTGGGTGAGGTTTACAGATTTGCCGCACACCGAGAACAGTGAAGTGCATTCAACATCCAGCCGAAAGACATCCGAATGGCCGTTGACCGTCGCTACATAAGCCAGTTGTTTGCCATCTGGTGACCAACTCATGCTCGGATATGGGTTTGCGCCGCGCGCCAGTTGGAAACTGAGATGGTGGTCAATGTCGAGCAGAAATAGGCTGCGAGTTGTGCCTTGCCCGAATTGAAAACTGATCTCAGGGGAAGCGGGTAATATTCGTCCCAGTGTCAAGACCAATGCTATGCCCACGCTGTTTACCATTAGTAGAACAAAAAAGACGGCGCGCCATAGACGGGTCATCGTTTTGGGTTTAATTGGTGATGTCGCGCAGTGGACTCATGAGGTTGTAGATCATGCGTGGTTGGCAGCCTTCGGACAGCGAAAAGCAGTCAGCCTGTACCGCATAAATACCCTGTTGATTACGAACAAGGTCCCATGCTCGAAAGTACACCTCATGGGTATCGAGCGACCAGAGGATAAAAAAGGGCACAATCGGATTATTAAGGTGAAGGCGCTGCGGTGTCTGTGAACTGCATTGAGGCCGGGCCGTTTGCAGACACTCCCCGTCTAAAGTATAGATTTCGTATGCACCTAAGCGATCCGATAGAAAAGCGATTTTCGACATGTCGGGTGACCAAATAGGGCTGGTATCATCGACCAGTTCATCCGTGATTTGGAGCATTTCGCGGTCACAGCGCATCCGGCAGTTGGCCTCCACGACAAATAAATTCTGGAGATCATCACGGTAGCGGCTGGCGGCAAATATCAATTGCTGTCCATCCGATGACCACGATGGGTTGTTATAAACGCCTGCCTTGACGATAGTTTGCACTGTCGAATCACCATCGGCGGAAATCGTATAGATGCCGCGTTTGTTATCCCGTTCGAATCCGACGAACACGATTTGACGACCATCCGGTGACCATGCCGGACTATTGCCACCCATTGTCTCGGGTGTAAGCTGTTGATAATCACCAGCATAGAGATTACCGATAAAAATATGAATTTGGCGGTTGCTAGACATGCTAAATGCAATGTGCTGCTGATCCGGTGACACCGCCGCATCGAAGATTACGCCGGGGTAAGCCCGTAGGCTGGCGCCGATATGACGGCTGCTGTCAATTAACAAAATGGCCGAACTGTTATAGGTGACAACCGGAATGATCTGCTCCAATGGTATGAGCTTGCCCACGACCTGCATCAGCAAGACGAGCAAAATAATAATGATGGTTAGCAGCGCGCTCAGGCGTGGCAGCAGGCTGAACATGGGCAAATTTTCTTAAGCATAGATTTGGTGTACCCGTTATAATGAAAGATATTCGTCCACTACAAACGAAATATAGCACTAACCATTATGTCACGCAGTCGATTGCCTTCAAGTCGTGGTAAGTCTAATTCTCTCATCTTTCGCCTGATTCTCTTGGGCATCGTTTTAGGTGCAGGATTTTTGGTGATTCAACGTTTTCGTCACCCACCTGAAGCCGCTGCCCCTGAATTTGCGGCTTTGCCGACGCTGACACCCAGCCTCATTCCCACCGAATCGCCGACCGCTGTGCCCATTCCAACCAATACCGCTTATCCGCGTGCCAATATCAATGCCCCAACTGTTGGAATCAACGCCGACATTGTCGATGTCTATTTAGATGGTCAAAGTTGGGACGTGACCCAGCTTGGAAATAACGTGGGTCATTTGCAGGGAACGGGCTGGTTTGGCAAGACAGGCAACATCGGCCTTGCCGGACATGTCGAACTAGCCGATGGACGGGTAGGTATTTTCCGCAATATCGAGAAAATGGCAAAAGGTGA
Source organism: Anaerolineaceae bacterium (assembly GCA_016124855.1). GTDB lineage: Bacteria > Chloroflexota > Anaerolineae > Aggregatilineales > Phototrophicaceae > CFX2. The sequence goes on from WGMX01000019.1 coordinate 15,923, forward strand.
TCCTATTACCTTAACGCTCGGCGATTTGAAACAGGACTATCGAGTTACCGAGGTGAAGCGTACGAACCCCACCGATTTGACCATTCTTGAGCCATCCACGGTGGATACCATTACCCTCATCACCTGTGATATTGGCGCGTATAACCTGCTGCAAAACACCTATCAGGATCGGATAGTGGTGGTCGCACAACGGGTGCAGTCCTCATAATGACCGGACTGCGCGGCTGGTTGCTCGACCGTTTGTGGTATGTCCAGCCCATGACGGCGCTGACTGTCAAAGCGCTGCCCAACGACTGTTCGCGTACTTTGGCGCTGGCAACCCGCCCGAATCTGGATCGTTTGCATTTACGAAACTTGTTCATTGACGGTCGTCGTTATTATGTGAGTGTTCTCAACGATGGCTTCGAAATGACGACTCATTCCAGCCTGCCGTGGCGACCCAAAACGCGGGGTTCAATTGCGGCGGTTCTGCGCGGGACATTTAGCGCGGCGGGTAATGACAGCACCGTTATTCGGATGCAAGCACGTATGCGGCTTCTTTATCTACTGAATATTTTCCCTATCCCCTTGTTTATGACAGCCTTGCTCATCGCCTCGCCGTGGTCAAAAACTTTAGTCATCGGTTTGATAATCGGCCTGTTCTTTCTCTCTTGGGCGGGGCATCGCTTAACTGCCTCATTGCAAGCGGCTGATATGGTTTATTTCGTCGAGAAAGTATTGGAAGAAGTCATCACAACCGATACCCCGCTGCTCAGCTCCAACAACGAGTCAGTCGTCACCCCTGAGCAGGACTTCCCCAAACAGTGGCAAAAATTTTACGAAGAACATAAAGGCGAATCGTAAACTCCGTCGCAAGCACAATTTAGGCTATTCAAACGTCATATGGGAAACATGATATTCGTCGCTTGGATTTTTTATCGCGCCACTCTAGGATGAAAGTGGCGTAATAGCGCCTTTAAAAGATTTGATGACTCGCTGCTCTTAACATTCTATCCACTCAATACTGTAAAGCAGAGGCATATCCATTGTGGCGGGTTATGCCTCTTTTTATTTTTTAGTGAAAGGGATGACACTAATGAAGCGCAAGTTAAGATTACTTATTGTCGTTTTAGTCTTCCTATTTATGATTTCGCTGATACCACCAATGGTTGCGCGAGATTCTACCGCCATCCCTTGGCCCACCGAAGGTTGGGAGACCTCAACCCCGGAAGAGCAAGGGGTTAACTCGGAAGCGTTGACCACATTGTTGCAATCCAACACCGAAGTTCACACCATCATGGCAATCCGACACGGTAAAGTGATTTTAGATGTTTCGCGCTATCCCTTTACAAGCAGTCAACCTCATGCCTTGTTTTCGGTGACCAAGAGTTTTGTTTCCACGCTTGTAGGTATTGCCATCGACAAGGGTTATATCAAGAGTATCGATCAGTCTATTTGGGATTTCTTTCCCAAAGACAAGACGGCTAACATGGATGCTCGCAAAGAGGCCATCACTCTTGAAGATTTGTTGACACAGCGATCAGGAATCTCGTTTGACGATCTTAGTATCTATAAAATCGCAGATAAGAATGTAACTTGGGCGCAATTTATACTCGATCAACCTATGGTGAGTGAGCCGGGTATAAACTCTTTGCTTCTAGATGCAAATACTCATTTAGCTTCCGCCATCCTTCAGATTTCGACCAAGATGAGCACAGCCGACTTTGCCATGAAGTTCTTGTTTGCGCCACTGGGTATTACTGATGCCACATGGATAGCTGATCCACAAGGGGTTAGCCAAGGAGGCGACCACTTGTATATGAGTCCTGCGAGTATGGCTAAGCTGGGCTATCTGTACTTGCATGGTGGCGAGTGGGATGGACAACAAATCGTGTCATCTGATTGGATTACCCTTGTTACCAGTACGGTAACCAAAGGTAACACACAAGACTACGGTTACTCATGGTGGACAAGCTCGATTTCCGGGACCAATCATCAGGTTTATGCAGCGCTTGGTTTACATGGGCAGGCGATTTGGGTCGTGCCAGATTCAGATCTCGTTGTAGTAACCACTAACGACTCCGCTGCGGAAGGTCAGACGATTATTAATGCAATTGCTAATGCATCCACATCTGATCAACCATTAGCACCTAATCCTGTAGCACTGAAGGCGCTGCAAACGAGACTTGGCGAGCTAGCTCATCCAAAGGCCATTGCGGTTAAACCCATTCCAGATGCAATGAAGGCTGTTTCTGGCAAGGTCTATCAGTTCCAACCCAACGATTTCGGTTGGAAATCTATTGCTATTGACTTCACAAAAACTGATGAGGTCATGATAACGTTAGGTCTATCAGACAAAGAGATCAAACTGCCAGTAGGCATGGATAGTGTCTATCGAGTATCGACTGATGGTTTACCCGCTGAACCCATGTGGCGGCCTATCGCTAATGTGCCACTGATGTTGAGGGCTGGTTTTCTGGGTAAACGTTTTATTGTTTACATGAGTGATTGTATGGGCATGGAGTTCTGGACACTGAATTTTGACTTTAGCAAGGATGTATCCAAGTTGTGGATAGTCGCTCAGTCGTTGAATGAGAGTTATGACGTAAGCTTTATAACCCACGATTTGGTAGGTTCATCCTAAGTTTGTGCGATATGCTTTCTGTACCTATAACCCAGAACCCAGCGTCGAGTTCCCTTGACGCTGGGCTGGAAAATCATTAACCTTTGGTACTCGGCTCCCGTGTGTTAAGTACCTCACATGAGCGAGACTTCCCCAAACAGTGGCAAAAATTTTACGAAGAACATAAAGGTGAGTCGTAAATTGCTAGGGCGCACTAATCGTCACCGTTCCTAGCGTTTGAGTATCGGCGCTTGAGCCATCCGCTGCGCTGCTCATCAACCGCTCGCCCGTTTGCCAATTATAAACAGCCGCCTGTATGTGATAATCACCAGCAGGTAAATTCGCGGCGTTCAAATCAATCGCTTGGCAGGATAGTCCCCCAGCCGGTAAACCAGCATCATATTGAGCATGAACTTGATTGCTCGAATCCATCAGATATAAACCCACCGAGTACGTATTCGCGGGAACTTGTGGGTCAATATGATACCCCAACCACACCTCTACTAAACCGTCTTTGATGTGAGGTCTACCCGACATCGAGAGATGAACACCATCCCCAAATTGCCATGCTTGCCCATTTGGATCGACACGCCCGAATCCCCAAATTCGCATGTCTAGTGTGTTGGCGAGTGTGGCGCAGTGGTACATGTGCTGTTCGTTCATGACATATTCAAATAAACTCCATTCGTCGGTCGTCCAACGCGGATCATGCAGCAGCCAAACCCGCTCAGCAGTACCAACAATCTGCCGTAGTCGATCAGCAAAAATTTGTACACCGGGGTGAAACGTGTTTTCCAGCACTTCGATTCGTGCGCCGAAGTCGCCCATGTAATACACCAGCGAATGTGCCGCTAAAGTTGAACGGTCTTCATCCCCAATCAGGTTGATGATGACATCATCCTTCGCGACTTCCGGCTTAAGCACCTGCGCCATCTCACGGATAGGTTGTGGAGGCCAGTGTTGGATGATGCGATCCATCTGAAAGCTGCCTTCTAGCGGGATAATGCCTGCTGCCCATACCGTGACAATCAACAGCGGTGGGATACGCCGTTTCGCCAGTTCATCCAGCCCGAAACCCGCTAGCAGCGCTAAGAAAGGCAGCAGCGCCATGTTGTACCGCAGTTCCGGCAGTCCAAAGACGTAATAAGCTGCAAGGTTTAGCACGAACAGAACTACCCCTAACACCCAGACCCATCGTACCGGACGTGCCAGCCAACTGAAGGCCAACAGTACAATCAGAACAGCGACACTTGTATTGCTAAAAGCGGTAAATGTATCACTGCTGATTCGCACCAGCAGCGCCAAATCCGACGCGACACGCTGCTGATTATGGGTTAAGGTCGCCGCCTTTTGGATATTGATGAGTGACGGAATCAAGGCAAGTGCAGCAATAACCCATGTGCCGATTACGCCCCACCAACGCCGATCTAACCGCTTTCTCGGGAACTGTACTACATGCCACAAGCCAACCACAGCCAGCGGCAGCACCGCGAAATAATGGCTGTTGACCAGCAGCCCGCTAATCAATGTCAAAGCGACATAACTCCACCAACGCGGTTCGTGTTTGCCGTACATAATGCGTCTATAGAGTAACAGCATTAGTGCCGTAAACATCACCAGAATCATGTACACCCGCATCTCGTGTAGGAAGTAGATATACCACACACTTGTACCGAGAAGTGTCGCCGCTCCTAATCCCACCAGCGGACGTTTCGAGATGCTCCAACCCAAACGGAAAACACCCGCGATGCCGATCAATCCAGCTAAAAGGGATAAAGCGCGGGTAGCAAATTCCGTCCACCCGACGAGGCTTCCCCATCCAGCAAGGCTAAAGGCATACAGCGGCGCTTGCCACATATCCTCGGTTGAAATGCGCTGCCAGATGTCACCGACCGAGCGCGAGATATGAAAGGTGTCCGCGCCCGCGATGTACAGCGAAAACCACTCGTCGTACCAGATGCCGTCGGCATTCAATTTGCGTGCGCCCAACCACATCACCAGCAGCAGCACGGCGATGATGCCCAGCCAATATTTTGCGGATAACTTCATTCGATGAACCTTATGAATCCATAATGCCGGCTATTCTAAGCGCTGCGGTTCATCAAGTGAAGTGGATGAAATATGAGAGGTTTGCCCGGTGGTTGATCTCGATTAGTACCATGCGCATGTTGAACAGGGCTTTATTCGTCTGCCGGAGGGGGTTATCCTCCGGCAAATCTTGAATGAGGGTTAGGGTGTGGGAAATTTATGCCCGTTCCGGCAGCGCGTAATCCTTATACTGTTCGCGAATGACTTTCTTATCAAATTTGCCCACGCTGGTTTTAGGAATCGACTCGACGAACAAAATATCGTTCGGAAGTTGCCACTTGGCGAAGTGCGGAGCGATATGCGCGTAAATGCTTTCTTTGCTCGGCGGCTCAGCGTTCGGACGCGGCACAACCAGCGCTAATGGGCGCTCCTGCCACTTGGGATGAGGCACAGCGATCACAGTCGCCTCCAATACGCCGGGATGCCCCATAATGGCGCTTTCCAATTCAACGGTCGAAATCCACTCGCCGCCGCTTTTCACAAGGTCTTTGGTACGGTCAACAATTTGGATGTAACCTTCCTCGTCAATCGTCACCACATCGCCAGTACGGAACCAACCGCCTTCGAATCGCCCGACTGAACGGTCATCGTTGTAATAGTTAGAGGCCACCCACGGCCCGCGTACTTGCAGTTCGCCCATGGCTTTGCCATCCCACTGCACTTCCTTGCCCGCTTCGTCCACTGCCCTTAATTCGACGCAAGGTGAGGGGATTCCCTGCTTGGCGCGGATATGATATTGCTCTTCTTCTGGCAGATCAAACATTTCCCGTTTGAGATTGCAGACTGTGCCGAGTGGGCTGGTTTCCGTCATACCCCACGCATGAACAACCCGTACATTATGTTTCTTCTGGAAACCTTCAATCAGGGATTGCGGCGCGGCTGACCCGCCGACCACCATTGAACGCAAGCTGGAAAGATCATAGCGTTCGCTTTCCAATAGATTCAGGATGCCCAACCACAGTGTCGGTACGCCGCCGGTAATCGTTATTTTTTCGGCTTGAATCAGTTCCACCAGATCGCGCGGAGTCATATGCGGGCCGGGGAACACTTGGACTGCGCCAAGCATGGTCGCGGCGTAAGGCAGTCCCCATGCCAGCACATGGAACATGGGCACGACCGGCATCATAATGTCGCTGGAGGTTAAGCCTAAGCCATCGCCAAAACAGACGCTCATGGCGTGCAGATAACAGGAGCGGTGCGAATAAAGCACACCTTTGGGGTCGCCGGTTGTGCCGGAGGTATAACACATCGCGGCAGCCGTGTTTTCCGGCAGATCAGGCCAGTTGTATTCTGTTGGTTCGGCGGCAAGCAGTTCTTCATAACTCAATGCATTAGGCAGTGATGTTTGCAGCGGCGTATTCGTCATCACCACAAAGTGTTCAACCGTTTTCAGATGCGCAGCGATTTTTTCGAGCAAAGGCAGCAGTGTTTGATCGACAAAAATCACTTTATCGGCGGCGTGATTAATAATATAAATCAGTTGATCAGGCGGAAGGCGCAGGTTCAGTGTATGACATACCGCTCCCATACAGGGTATGCCAAAATATAGTTCAAGATGACGGTAAGTGTTCCATGCCAGTGTACCCACCCTGTCACCAGCTTTTACGCCCAGTTTTTCCAGCGCGTGTGCCAACTGTCCTGTGCGTTGATACAAATCGGCGTAAGTGTAGCGGTGCATCGCTGGCCCTACTTTGGTGACGATCTCCCGCTTAGGAAATAACTTATAAGCACGCTCCAAAATCGGGCGGAGCGTCAGTTGGTAATCCATCATAAGACCTTGCATTATTTTTCTCCTGAAATCTATTTAAATGAGTGAGACTATTTTTAAGAAGGGGTGTTCCGTTGTGGGCTTGCCTCCAATGCTTTGCCAAGCGCATGTTGCTTCCGAATTGTACCACTTTAAGCCGTTACGCTAGAAAAGCATTTCGTAGGTGTTTATAATCTGTAGGAAATAGTATGGAGCATAACCCCATGACCCAAATTGCCAGCATTGTTTATACGCCTATTGGACAGCAGGAACCGGAAAACGATTATCTGCGTGTTGATTTGGACGACGCGAATTTGATCGCGGGGCATGGCCTCGAAGGGGACTCTCATGCAGGCCATAACCCTGACCGTCAGTTGAATATCATGTCCTATGAAACCTTGACCAACTTACGTGTGCAGGGCTTTTACACCGAACCGGGGCAGATGGGCGAACAAATCGTTATCCACCAGTTAGATGTTGATAATTTACCTGCCGGAGCGCGGGTGCAGCTTGGCAAAGATGCCATTATCGAAGTCGTCAAGCCGCGTACGGGCTGCGAAAAATTCGAGCGGATTCAGAAAAAATCGCGGCAGCTTGTGCAGGGGCAAATGGGTGTAATGGCGCGCGTGATTACCAGCGGCAAAATCAGTGTGGGTGATCCCGTACGTGTCCTCAAAGATACACCGGTTAGCCAGTAAACATCATGAGCCAAACCATCGGCATCTTACATCCCGGCGCGATGGGAGCTTCAATTGCGGCTTCCGCCCAAAACAGCGGTAACACCGTTTATTGGGCATCGCAGGGTCGCAGCCCACAAACGGCTGAACGTGCGGTACGTTCAAATCTCCGTGATGCGGGTTCGCTCGCGGCATTGTGCCAAACCTGTTCGGTTATATTGAGTGTATGTCCGCCTGCCGCTGCCGAAGCTCAAGCTGATGATGTTCTTGCTTTGGGTTTCAAAGGCTTATATGTCGATATGAATGCCATCGCCCCGCAGCGTGTGATGCGAATTGCTGAGAAGATGCGCTTACATGGGACTCGCTTTGTCAGCGGCTCGATTATCGGTGGGCCAGCGTGGCAGCCCAACGTCACTTGGCTTTATCTTTCCGGTGAAGAAGCCCAAGCCGCCGCCGATTTGTTTAGTGCCGGTCCGCTCGAAACCGCCGTGCTAGGCGATGACATCACTAAAGCCTCTGCCCTCAAAATGTGTTTCGCCGCGTATACCAAAGGCACAACCGCTTTACTGGGCGCGGTGATGGCGGCTGCCGAAGCCCTGAACGTCCGCGACGATTTGGAACGCCAGTGGTCGCGTAACGGCTCGAAATTTGCCGAAGAATCGGCGCGCAATGTCCAGCAGGTGACAGCCAAAGCGTGGCGCTTCTCCGGTGAGATGGAAGAAATCGCCGCCACCTTGAGCAGTGCTGGCTTGCCTGATGGCTTCCACCTCGCAGCGGCGGATATTTACGAACGTATGGCAGCCTTTAAAGGGGCTGATCCACTGCCATCACTTGACGATATTCTTACGGCCTTAACCAAGAAGGCCACTTCTAATGACAAATAGCCAACGACTACCGACTAATCATGTCTGAATACGTAACTGTTGAAACCCAAACCACCGATAACCCCGATGTATTAGAGTTCATCACCAACCAAAAAATCGCTTTGGAAGGGGATGAAGTTTACGAGAACTTTGAGCAGGGCGATGTGGGTTCGCCCATCGCCCAGATGTTATTCAATGGTGTTCGTGGTATCCAAGCCTTGACCATTAGCGGCGGTGATTTGCTCATCACCCGTGACCCCGTTGTGCCGTGGGAAGAAATCATCGACGAAGTCCGTGATGCCCTCCGCGATTTCTTCCTGTAATCTTGATATAATAATTTTATATTTTTAGCTGACGTGTGAAGGCCATTTGAGTGGTATTGTTATCCGACCCTTCAAGAAAAAATGTTATTCGTACTAGGTCGGGAACTGAAATTCCGTGTGCAAGCTATTTATCATTTGAATTAGCAAAGATGCAATTAAACGCTCAAGAAATTTTGCGGTGGCGACCTAGAGCTAAGCTACGTTCAATTGATATGTATCCTTATAATTGCGTTGGAATGATTTTTGCCGCTCGTAGAGCATGGATAGAAATAGACTATATTTATGACTTGCTCAACGGAGACGGTTTTAGACAAATTAAAGAAGATGAGGTCATTTCTGGAGATTTAATTTTATATATCGACGCTAATAATGAGCCAGCACATATAGGACTTATAATTGCTGTAGATTCCATTGGTAAAACAAAAAATATACTTGTCATGAGCAAATGGGGTAAAGACGCGGAGTTTATACATTTCGTAGACGATGTTCCGCAACAAATGGGTAAACCGACGAAATTTTATACAGATAGAAAAGAACATGATTACATCTCTGCATGAGCTTATAAACATCATCGAAAGTGTCAATTTTGATGCCAATATGAGCGTATTTAGTGGTTTTAATAGTTTTCACAGAGCGTTAGTGGGAAATCAAACGATCCAAGAGCTTAGAGAAGTATTAACTGATTTTCCAAATGCGGCTGAAGAGTTGTACGACCATTTTATAAGTTTGATACAACAGGATACTCAATCACAGTATGAGCATCCTCATGATATAGCTATATCAAGCTACTTATTCGCGTTATCAACTTCATCAAATAATGGCATGGCTCTTGAGGCCGCAAAAGAGATTACGTTGATTCCGAACTTGATTTGGGCGAAACGACTTGCTGAAATAATTTTAGCAAATCAAACCGCTACTGCTGAAACTGAAGTGAAAGTGCCCGAAGCTAGTAAATACAGTTTTACGAAATCGAACTATTTTGTCATTGTCGGTGGGTTACAAATAAGTATTAATTCTAGGGTGTCAGAATCTAGCACTACGTTGACGAAAACGACAAATTTATACAAATTAAATCCGCGTTCTAAGTCCATTCGCCTTATTATGAGTGCTTAAATAAAGGATATTTTCGAATGGAACACGTATGGTCAGTTCTTTGTCGACTGCAAATAACGGATAAAGATCGAAATAGTATAAGCCTTATAGAAACCACTGATCAAATTAATTTTTTTGCTGAGGAAAACGTAAATGTAGAAGGTATACCTGCTCAGTTAGTAATCGTATCGATGTGGTGGCGATCACACAGTAATGAGCCTGAAATGGGTTATCAACGTATGCTAATTTCTTCGCCGAAAGGTGAGGTAATGGTAACCTCATCTGAATTGGAAATTGATTTGATAACAAGTGGGCGAGCACGAATCATAATCAACGTTGATGGATTGCCATTCACAGGCGATGGAATTTACAGATTTATTATTCAATATTCTATCGCTAATAGTGGCAATTGGGTTGATGCTGCCTCAGTACCATTAATGATAGTTCGAGATGCTGTATCACGTTTTACTAATGAAGGTTAACTACTTTCGAGCCTAGTTCTGCCCCATAAGATTTTAATATTCTTCAATAAAATCATCGACGAAGTCCGCGATTTCTTCTTATCACCATTCTGGAAAGTTCACCCAATGTCTAATCAGCCCAATCTCATCTTTGTATTTGCTGATCAATTACGCTATCAATCCGTTGGCTTTGCTGGCGATACAAAAGCCCGCACACCGCGGCTGGATCAACTGGCAGCCGAGTCGACCAACTGTATCAATACAACCGCTGTATCGCCCGTTTGTGCGGCTTATCGAGCTTCACTGGTGACGGGCAAATACTCCAGCAGCACCGGCATGGTCATTAACGAACTCCGCATCAATCCCAACCATGACGCGATTGCCAAAGTGCTGCACCGCAGCAGCTACGACACTTACTACATCGGCAAATGGCATTTGTGGGCCAATCAACTCGGTAATCATACCGATCCCAATAACTCCTTCACCCCACCCGGCCCTTATCGTTTGGGCTTCGATGGTTATTGGGCGGCTTATAATTTCCATCACATGAACTATGAAGGCTACTATCACCTCAATAGTCCTGAGAAAGTTGTCATCGACGGTTATGAGCCGGACGCGCAAACCGCCCTTGCTATAGAGAAGCTGCGTATCGCCAAATCCAATAATCAACCATTCGCCATGTTCTTATCCTATGGCATTCCGCATGACCCTTGGGATACCAGCAACGTACCGCAAGAATATTGGCAGCGATTTGAAGGTGTTGACTTCCCGTTGCCGCCCAATTACAAACCCGAAAACGATCCTCATGCCGATGATTGGGCGAAACTCGATGATTCCGAACGCGCCCAGCTTTCCAGTTGGATGCGCGGCTATTACGCAATGGTCGCCAGCTTGGATGATAATGTCGGTCGGTTGCTGGACGCGATAACCGATCTGGGTCTTAAGGACGATACCATTTTCGTGTTTACATCCGATCACGGCGAAATGTTTGGTTCACAAGGCAGACGTGCCAAGAACATTTTTTATGACGAGGCCGCCCACGTTCCATTTCTGATTCGCTATCCTGATCATATTCCCGCTGGTGCGAAATCTGATATATGCCTGAACACGCCCGACATCGCGCCAACCCTCTTATCGCTGTTGAATCTTCCCGTTCCCCCAGAAATGGAAGGTTCGGATTTAAGCGCACATTTGCTTGGAAAAAAGTGGGCTGAACCGGAAGCGGCTTATTTGCAAGGCATGGGCTGCACCGCCCAATGGATCGACGGCTACGAATGGCGGGCGCTTCGCAGCAAGCAGTTCACCTATGCCATCTATCTCGCCGATCATCAAGAACTGCTATTCGATAATCTAGCCGATCCCTATCAAATGCGAAACCTCGTCAATGAACCTGAATATGCCGGTACCTTGCAGCACTTCCGTAACTTGTTGAAAGACAAAATGACGGAACTTAACGACACCTTCGAGACATGTACATGGTATCGTGACCACTGGACAGAAGATCGTATTATTCTCCGTACTGCGACCCTCAATCCAACCATCTAGCTAAACGTGCATACCGTCTCATTGCCCCAAAGACGGGGTAATGGAATGTTGCCTTTATCCCCCTCAATTCTGTGGCAGATGCTTCGATTTGCTGCAACACTTTTTAAAAAAAGACGTATTATAGACAACAAAAGAGTTCCAAAGGCAAAAATTATGACTTTCTTTTCAAAACCCAAACGCAAAAATGATGATCGACCACCTTTTCCCGCATGGATAATAGTTCTCATGGCCATAGGTTTGGTCATTATCATCGTGCTGCTTTTCCAGCCCGGCAGCCGTAATATCACCACACCATCTGTTATATCGGGGGGATCGACTTATGCCCTTGATCCTATTCAGTTAACCGCAACCCGAATAATCGAACAGGCCACCGCTTTAGCGCAGGGAACGCCGCAGCCCGGCGTGGAAGTCAACAAACCGTAATTCCATATCCGCCTTTATGAGGAGTTTTGATCGGTCTTAGGTGCGCCGAAAATTGTCGCTTACGCTGGATTTCAGCCCATCGAAAATGTCATAACCTAATAGTCATCATCTCATCATGAAAGGTTATCCGACAATGAAGAAGTTACGTACCGCCGCTGTGCTCGCCTTACTGGTAATCGCCATTCTTGTGGTCACTGTTGCTCCGGCGGCAGCCAAGCATGTTAACGAATACGAAGGCCAGCACATTCACTAAATAGATGGTCTAGGTAACAAAAAGGCGTACCGTGAAAAGTACGCCTTTTTGATATAGTACACACAAAAAGGTCTACGAGGCGCGCGGATGCAGCACAATATCAAAGCCGTCGTAACGGGGGCAGCTTGTTTTAACCGTTAAGACCTGACCGGGGTAAATTTTGGTGCGGTCTTCGATCTTATTGTCACTCACAAGGCAGTCAACCTTTACGTCATATTGTGCGCCAATCGAATCTAGCGTGTCTTGGTACTGCACCACATAGGTCGCGTCGCCTTTGCTCAGGTCTTCTGCGCTGGTTGTTACTGAGGGCGTGCCGCCACCACCGCCTTGACCCGATTCGTCAACTGAAGCCGCAGCCAATCCGTAAGCTGGCGCACCTGCCGGAATGGTGATTTCTTGTCCCGGTTGCAAGACCGTGTTGCCTTCCAAACCGTTCGCTTTAATCAGCGCGTCCACCGACACATTCAACGTTTGTCCGATGCTGTCTAAAGAATCACCACGCTGCACTTGATACGGTGTGGATGTCGCGCCACCGCCGCCACCTTGCCCGAGATTTTCAGTCACATTCTTGTTGACCTCGCGCGGTGTGGTCACATTATCAACACCGTCATACAGCGGGCAGTCAAAACTAATCGTAAGTATTTGTCCCGGCTTGAGGATGTCGCCAACGCCGATGTTGTTGGTTTTGGCTAAACAAGCAGCCTGCACATCGTAAATCGCCCCGATTTTATCCAGCGAGTCACCGGTAACAACCGTGTAACTGCCATCCTGTGCGAAAGCCACCAAGGTGCCGCTCAACAATACAACACTGCCGATAAGGGCGGGGATGAAGCGGTTTAAGCGAAGCATAAGCACTTCTCCATTGGGGAATATATAAAGACCTAATTTGATTTTAGGCCAATTCTCACTCAGCACAAATAGGAGTTTGGTTTGAAAACCCAAATGATGTGCTATTCTTAAAGAAACACTTGGTTTTTAGGGGATTTTGCAACCCGTTCCTATACTAGACTCGTAATAATAGGTAATGGGTAAAACCAGTTTTTGTCAGCGGCCAATACGCCTTATCAAAGCAGGATACGCCAGTATGCGCCTACGCGGAACCATTTTTATTGTCCTGTTTATCATCATTGCAGTTGCCATTATCGGTGTCAGTCGTTACCTCGGCACACAGCCACCAACCGAATATACCGTCGCCGTAGACCCCTTGGCTCAGGGATGGGTCGAAGCCGCAGTGACGGCTTTTAACGCCAGTCAACCCACTGTAAGCGGACATCGTATCCAATTTAGAGTAGTCGTTGCTGATGACTTGTCCGTTTGGCAGGGACAAAGTACATGGACGCCGAACAATCATCAAGATGCTTGGTTAGCAGCTTCATCGGCCTCGGTGGAATATGCTCGTGCCAATAATATAACCCTCGTGAACGTGTCCGATTCGTTAGCCCGCACGCCGATGGTATGGGGTGGTTACATCAGCCGTGCTGATCTGCTGACAACCAGTGGCACCATCCCCTTGGATTGGGGACAGGTTCAAGGTGCAGCCGTCAAAATGCAAACCAGCGATTGGTCGGCGCTCGGTGGAGATAAAAGCTGGGGATTTCTGAGGCTCGGTTTTGGTCAAGCCAACACCAAAATAGCCGGCTTAGCCGCGCTCTTTACTGCTGCCGCCGACTTTAATCGAAATGCGGATTTAAGCCAAATCGCCCTCAGTGCCCAACCGTTCCGCTCTTGGCTCTTACCCGTTGTTAAGAGTAAGCCGAGCTTCTTCAATAATGGTGATCCTGTTCTCGCCATGACGCGTGGCCCTTCAACTATCGAATTAGCCATGTTTCCCGAAGCCCAATGGCTGTTGAATATCAAAGGGATGATTAATCAGGAACAAGTGCGGGTAAATTATCCCGATTATCAGTTCGTGCTGGATTTCCCGTTAGTGCGCTGGCAGGACGACACGCCCGCCGACGCAGATCGACAAGTTGCGGTCAAACTGCTTGGCGATTGGCTCTCGACTGTACAGCAGCAAGCAGCCCTGCCGGATTATGGCCTGCGTCCTGCCACGACTGAACCCACACAGGCTAATAACTTGTTCCGTGTAGCCATTCAATATGGCATCTCGTTCACGCCCAGTTATGGACAAGCAGTTAAACCACCGTCAGCAAATGAGGCACGTGGTCTAGTTCAATGGGTGGTGGCGAATAAATAAGGTATCGTGATGTTTAGATCGGTTTTAATGAAGGATAGATTTATGCATAGTAAAAAACGGTTGATTGCGCTCCTGCTGGTGATGATTACCGGCTTGTTGGCGGCTTGTGATCTTGGAGGAAGTGGTTCAAGTACGCCCGGTGCCCAAACCGGCAGCAAACCCGCGAATGCCGTCGAAGTCAGCATCATCTATGCACCCGAATCCGCGCTTTATATGCCGCGCATCATCCAAAGTTTTAATGACATTTCGGCGCAGGGCAAAAACCCCGTGACAGGCGAGGCTTATGCTAACGGCGCAAAGCCCATCTGGATTATCGATCCCACCAATGGCGCGGGTGGTTCATCGGGCACCGTCATGCAGGGCATCATCAATGCCATCATCGCCCCCAATAACCAGAACGTCGCCAAACCCGTGATCTTCGAACCCTCGGTCAGCCATTGGTTAGCGCTTGCCAATGAACGCAGCGGTCGCCAATTGTTTGATCTTGCCAACAGCCAACCAACAGCCAATGCCGCTGTCGTCATGGCGATTTGGGAAAGCCGTTTGCAGGCCATACGTGCCAAAGTGGGGCATGAAGATGTCGGTTGGGAAGAACTCTTGCAGGTCTTGAACAGCCCTAACGGCTGGTGTGACTATAATCTACCCAACTGCCGCCGCACTGTTTACTACGGGCATACCGACCCGCGCATTAGTTCAACCGGACTCTCGACCCTCATTGCCGAATTCTATGCCTCGGCGCGTGTGAATGGCTTTACCGGACGTGCCTTAACAGCCGCTCAGGTGAAAGATTCGAACGTGCAAGATGGCGTACATAACATCGAAAACCTCATTCGTCACTATTCCAGCCGCACCACTGAATTTAAAGAATATATCGCGCAGGGGCCGCAGTTCTTGGACTTCGTCGCGCTCGAAGAAAACGATCTGATCTATATCAACGAAGGCAAAACCCAATACAAACCGCCGGAAAAACTGGTCGCGCTCTATCCCAAGGAAGGTACATTCTGGCACGAGCATCCCTTTGGCATAGTGAATGCCGATTGGGTCACACAGGAACAGAAAGATGCGGCGGCTGTTTTCACGCAGTATGTCTTGGCGGTGCCACAGCAAGAAATCATCATGGCGGAAGGTTTCCGTCCGGTCAACCAGAATGTCAAGTTGGCCTTCCCCTTCGTCGCTGAAAATGGTGTCACGGTAGAAGGCCCCAAGACCGTTCTTGATGTTCCCACAGCCGATGTCATTATTGGCATTCAGGAAAGTTGGGCGGTCGTCAAGAAGCAGGCCGATATTACCCTCGTCATTGATACCTCTGGTTCCATGAATGACGAAGACAAAATTGGTCAAGCCAAAACCGCCGCTGCCAAATTCATCAGCGAAATGGATCCCAATAATCGCGTTTCATTAGTGACCTTCAGCGATTCGATTGTTCCACGAGTCAAGTTAGGCACGTTGGAAACGGTCAAGAGTCAGCTCACCAGCAACATCAATTCGCTGCGGGCTGATGGTGGAACCGCTTTGTATGATGCCTTAACCAGCGTATTGACCGACATGAACGCGCAAACGGATGCCGACCGCATTCGCGCCGTCGTCGTCTTGAGCGATGGAGCGGATACCGCCAGCAATGGACAGTTGAATCAAGTCTTGCGCGAAATTGAAGCCAGTCGTACCGACTTGAATCCAGTCATCGTGATTGTGGTTGCGTATGGCTCAAATGCCGATATCGATACGCTCAGTAGCATTGCCCGTGCCAGCTCAACCACTGTTCAATCCGGCGATCCGAAAAACATCACCCGCGTGTTGGACATCATCAGCAGTTACTTCTAAATTGTGGTCATCCCATTTTTGGGTGAGGGTTTGCCGCCGGCAAACCCTCTTTCGGCAAATTTCTGTCTCATCAATCTCCCTCAAAATTCCAACGTATATCCGATATAACCTGTGGCAAAATGGATTTTATTCTCGCCCGTAAACCGCCTTCCAACTGACTTTTCAAACCGGATTCAAACTTGCTATTTTAGATTTTTTGTTCTAAAATGAAACAACATCAATAACGTGGTAACACACGAAACGGTGGCGAGCAATTTGGATGATGTTGTATTTCTTGACCAATGATTTTCGTAGGGACAGGTCGCAGATCTGTCCGGCATGGAAGTCCCTCTCTCTCTGCGAAGCGGCTATCGGCAGAGTGAGCCTGCGAACGTTGCTGATGTGGGATTTAGGGAGGGGATGCGAATCTCCACCACTTAGCCTAGTCCTACCAATGACGCATTTGAAGTCACCAACAGAATAGCAAATCTGGCATAGAGAATTGTTTTGGTATTGCCAAAATTGCCACAAAATTTGCCATTAGATAATGACTGTTTTTAGTATTTTTTCTCTGAGAAATAAACTTTATTGGCAATCTTGGCGGCAGACATGACCGTTAAAATAATTGCCAACATTGTCATTAAAACTGTGTTCTTCTTGTCTCTTGGAACCTGCCACTTGTAGCTATTTATAGGTGTGAAATTGCTGAATCTGACGAAATTGCAGAAATTTGCGAATCCTTACACACTCAACCCTAAAACTCGTCGCGTGCTCACCGCCGCCATCGCCGCCGCCGTTTTGGTGGCCGCCACTGCCGTCGTTGGCAGAATCGTCACGGGGATATAGTTTATAAATGGACGCGGATATGTTTCGCGAGTTATACACTTATCACGCTGCCCTCAATCACAAGATTTGGGATGAGTGTATAGTCCCATTGACGGATGAACAGTTCACCCACAAAGTAGAGTATTCAGTCGGTTCGGCTCGCAATCATGTGGTGCATATGCTCAATATCGATGATCGCTGGTTTAGCGGTCTGCGGGGTGAACCCGTTCCCGATTTTGCCAACTTTGAAATGTTTTTTGACCGCATAAGAATTCGCCAAAAGTGGGACGGTGTCGAGGCTCGAATGCAGGCTTATCTAAAAGATTTACAGGACACGGACTTAAGAACTCAACCCTTTAGGGCATCGGATAAAGACCCGACGGCGCTCTGGCAAATTCTGTTGCATGTCGCCAATCACGGTACAGATCATCGTGCCCAACTGCTCAGAATAATATCCGAACTGGGTATCGAGACGTTCCCTCAGGATTACATTATTTATGTTTGGCAGCATCGTTAATCCGTAAGTTGTAATAGCTTCGCACAGTGAGTCATTGAGGAAGTTACAACTCAGTTTTTACGCAATATGTTTCGCAACGAAAACCCTATCTGACCCGTACAATTCAATCTAGACGTTCAAACATGGAGTATTCATGTCTGTTAAAACTCGCGACCGAAAAGGGTCGCGTTCCACTAACGCGCGTAAAAAGCAAACTAAAAAAGTAGCTTTGCCCGCGCCCATCAAGCGTCATCTTCCAGCATGGTTAGTGCTGGCTGCCGTGCTGGCGATTCTAACCCCTCGTATGGCTATCGTCACGTTAGATGCCGGCGGTCGTATCATTAGTACTATTCCCGGTGCAATTGATCGGTGGCTGCACGGCTCAAGTGAGATTGCGCCCTTATTTAGCCCTGAAGTCCAGCATTGGGGAAATGATATTGATCGTTGGGCAGCAGCCAATGATCTTGATCCCAACCTGCTGGCAACCGTTATGCAAATCGAATCCTGTGGTCATCCAACCATCAACAGCTATGCTGGAGCGCAGGGTCTGTTTCAGGTCATGCCTTTTAACTTTCAAGCCGGGGATAATTTTCTCGACCCCGAAACCAATGCAGAACGGGGAGCAAATGTCCTCAAACAATGCACAGGCTTTGCCAATGGGGATGCCGGTCTAGCCATGGCCTGTTATAACGGTGGCCCATCCGTCCTTTCAAAAACCATGGCGCAGTGGAGTGACCAAACACGCCGTTACTATTACTGGGGAACTGGCATCTACCAAGCCGCGACACTTAATCAATCCTACAGTCCTCGTTTGGACGAATGGTTAGCTGCGGGCGGCGCCAAACTCTGCCAGATGGCAGGCACAGCCCTCGGTATCTAACACTCGTTCCACAACGAAAACAAAAGAGGCAGACACATGTTTGCCTCTTAACTTTTCACCCACCGCCTACCCACCGTACACCTCTAGTACGGTTGACTCACTTTTCCCGCATGTTATAATGCCGCCCGTAGGTAGGCAGTTGAGATAAAAATTGCTGCCTGCCCTTTTGACTTTAAACAGATGATCCATATCCGGCCTCTGAGTTGGTTTGGGTTAGGGATAAGGTGTGGTATATGAAGATGCGTTTTCGATTACTGGCGCTGTTGATCTTGGTAGTACTTGGCGGAACGGTAGTGACCAGTGCTCAAGGTGATAACAAGCTGGTGAATGGCGGTTTGGAAGAAGGGGATTTTGGCCCTTATCTCGGGCGGCGTGGTGGCACATTCCCTATTTATTTGCCCGCAAGTTGGAATTACTGGTTTGCTGCCCCGACCAGTGACCGTACCAACATGGGTGAACGCGCCAGCATTCAACCTCATCCCGGCCCCGGTCCTTCACCGCATGGGGGTAGTCGTGCGCTCAACATTAGCTGCGGCTATTTCACCTGTACGGCAGCTATTTTCCAAACAGTGGGTAATATCGAAGCAGGTTCCAATGTTCAGGCCAGTGCTTGGTCACAGGTCAAAGCCTGTAATCTTGGTGGAGGAACGAGCTGCGGCTCGGCGGTCGAGTCCGGTTCACAAACCCGCATTGGCATTGACCCAACCGGAGGGAGCGACCCTAATAATCCCGCAATCGTCTGGTCGGCCTATGTAGCCCCCCATGATCAATGGCTTTCACAGAGTACGAGCGCCACTGCGACCGGAACCAGTGTCACCGTATTCTTGTACTCAACTCAAGCCAATATCTCTGACTTGAACAAAACCTATTGGGATGATGTATCGCTCACTGGTGGCGGCTCAGGTGGTTCTGCACCCGGTCTCACTCCGGCAGTACCCCCGACTGCGACCCCTCCACCTTATGTCGCCTTTGTTGTCCCACAGGGCGAACAACCGGATGGTTCCATCATCCACACGGTACAAAACGGCGATACGATGGACAGCATCGCTTACGCTTATGGCACAACCCGCAGCGAAATCCTGAAGCTCAATAATTTGCAATCGGCGAATTTTATATTTCCCGGTCAAAAACTGATTGTGAAGCCGCCAACCAAGACGGTCGAGCCAACTGCTGAGGCCACAACTGAAACTGCTGCCCAACAAACAGGTGGCGAAAACGTAATTGCGCCTGCTTCGGCAACCACCATTTCAGAACCGACAACCGATACAGCCTCACTTGCGAAACCCACCGAAGCCGCCAGTACCAGTGTCGCGGCAGTGGCAACCGAGGTTCCTCCCACCAGTGAACCCGCAACCGCCCAGCCAACGGTTGATGATGGTAAGCCGACGAATACGCCAGAACCCACTAAACCCTTAGCGACTGCTCCGGTCGTGGTGGCGAACGCAGGTGCTTTGGATCCTTCTGCTGTAACCGCTCAGGTTTGCGTCCTGCTTTTTGAAGACATTAATCAAAATCGTATTCAAGAAGCCGGCGAAAACCTCTTAGCAGGTGGCGCGATTTCCCTCCTCAAAGATGGCGCGTCAGTCGATACCTATACGACTCATGGCAATGCTGAACCGCACTGCTTCGACAACTTAGCGGCAGGTGATTATATCGTCTCGGCGAGCGCGCCCGATGGCTATGGCTTGACTACACCCGACCAACTTCGTGTGCAATTGCAACCGGGAACGGTCATTAATCTGGTTTTCGGTGCGGCTCAGGGTGTTCAACCAGTACAACCACCAACCGCAGATGCTAATGAAGTGGCAATGGCTGTTACACCTGAATCCAGTACACCGCAGCCCATCGCAAATCAACTGTTATCCATCAGTGGTCTAGTCGTGTTCGGCTTGGCAGCGGTAGTGCTTGTCGGCGGTATCGGGCTGGCAATCGTTCTACGCCGTCGTTAATTGACAATGAATGTTGGGGTGTACAGCTGTATGCCCCACAGGATATTTCCGTATTTTCTTGCAACTTGTAACTTGCATCTTCTGACTAATGACTTAAGGACTAATACTATGCGACGGATGAGCTGGGGAATCATCGCGCTCTTGCTTCTGATGAGCAGCACCGTTCATGCACAGACCGGTGGACAATTCTGTGTCAGGGCATTCGAGGATACCAATACCAACGGCAAATTGGATGCAGGCGAGGCACTCCTAACTCACGGCATCAATGTCAACTTGCTGAACGCCGAAAATGTGACCGTTGCCAGCGCCTTGCTCGATCAATCGCCGACAGCCGCGCAAGGTGTAGTCTGCTTCCAGTTTTTAGCTGCTGGGCAATATACGATCGACATCAGCAGTGCCGAATATAAAGCGACGACACCGTCTTCCATCACCACCACCATTACTGATAGTGGCGTACCCACAGTTGTCGAGTTTGGCGGGCAGGCGCTTCTTGCCCCTGCGAGTAATAGCGATGCCAGTGTAACTGTCCCTGCTGTTTCCAGTGACACCGATCAGTTAGTCCGTATTCTCATTGCATTAGCAGGTGCGTTATTGGTCATCATCGGCATGGGCATTTTGGGTGTCATCATCTATCTGTTAGCGTTCAGCAGACGACAGCCGCTTCCTGATCCACGCCGTACTACCGGTTCAATGCGCACTGTTGACATGCGTGAAACAGGGAGTATGCGGGCAGTTGACGTGACCACCGATACAGGCAAAATCAAGAAGGTATAATTGGAACGTCAGACGGAAGGGTTAACCCGTTTACGAGCCATTTGTCTTGCTCTGCCTGAAGCCAGTGAACAGGGCGGGGTAGGGGATCCAACCTTTAAAGTGCGTGACAAAATTTTCGCGATGCGTCATCCAGCGGGCGAAAACCGCGAGTCGCTGTGGTGTAAAGCCCAACCCGGCCTACAGGGAACGCTCGTCACATCGGAACCAGAGCGTTTTTTCGTCCCGCCTTATGTGGGTCATCATGGTTGGATTGGCGTGTGGCTGGATGTTGAACAGGATTGGAACTTTATCGAATCCCTCATCATTGATAGTTACTGCATCACAGCACCCAAACGCCTCATCAAACTGCTGAAACAAGCTCCAAAATCGGGTGAATAACTTATCTTACCCAGTCAGCAGTCGCTTGAGCGATAATCGCAGCGCAGTCAAACACATCCTGTAAATGCACATACTCGACTGCCGAATGCATCCCCGCTCCACCGGGGCCAAGAATGACTGTTGGAATTCCTGCTCGTCCCAAAATAGCGGAGTCTAACCACGCGAACATACCCATATAATCTGGTTCGGTTTGCATAACCTCATTAAAAGCCTGATGCAAGGTTTGCACAATCGGTGCATCGCGTTCAATCTCATAACCGGGGCGCTCAAAATCCAATTTTACGCTCGCCTTGAAGCCCGGTACGTTCTTTGCCAAATCATCAATCTCATCTTGCCACAATTGGATGATTTCAGAAGCCTGTAAATCAGGTAAATAGCGATGTTCCACCTGCAAGCTGCATTGGTCGGGATACGTGCTGAGTCCTAAGCCACCCTGAATGAAGCTGGCATGAACCGAGTTGCGCTCCAACAGCGGATGCAAATCATCCACGAATACCTTCTCTTCGAGCGTTGTAATCATCTTCAGCAAATGCTGCATATGGGTGATCGCATCCACACCATCCATATACCGGCTGCCGTGAGCTGCTTTGCCATAAGTGGTCAGTGTCAGCCATGCGAAACCTTTATGGGCGATACATAAACGCCCATCAGTCGGTTCGGTCAGGATCGCTGCATCCGGTTTGATCGCTGTGACCAGTGCATCCGTACCGATGCTCAAATATTCCTCATCCGTCACAAAGCCCAACCAGATATCACCCGCCGGTTGGAAGTTTGCTGCCTTAAGCGCGCTTACTGCGCCGAGGATTGAAGCCAATCCTCCCTTCATATCATATGAGCCGCGCCCATAAAGTTTGCCCTCTTCAATCCGCCCATCAAACGGATCGCCCGGCATATTCTCTACACTCACCACATCCGTATGCCCCGTCAAAAGCAAACTTTTACCAGCTCCACTGCCAGCCCAACGTGCGATCACATTCGGGCGGTTGAGCGCCGTTTCTTGGAACTCAACTTCTAAGCCCATTTCCATACAGACTTGATATAACCACTCAGCCATTGCGCGTTCGCCCGCAGCACCTGTGACAAGCCCGGGATTCACCGAGTCAATTCGAACCATCTGCTGAAGGTACTGCGTAACAGTGGCTGTATCAATCGCATACGAAATAGGCATCATAATCTCGGCTCATCAACTGAAATGGATTTTTACCAAAAACGCCAGCGCGGTTTTTTGGCAGGTTTTTCGAGTTTTGGCGGACGATAATCCGGATTTGGATTCTGAATGGTGATTGCTAAGTTAGCAGGTTGATCCGGGTGCCAACCGTTTGCAAGGCAGTCATATAAATACCCGATTACGGTTTGACCCTGATAATACTCATCGGCTTTAGCTTGCGGCGTAATATCACTACTTAAATATGTCCGAACCATCACCGTATAGGTTTTCTCGCCATGTTTGAGTCCAACTGACCAATCTGTACCCGGTCTGCTGCTGCCGTCGGCCTGAATAAAATGTGCCGATAATGCGCCCTCGATTCGCATTAACCACTCTGAATCACTCATGAAGTTACCTCGTTTTGGATATGAAAACCATTAGTATCTGTCCACAAAAAAACGTATCTATTTTATGGATCAGACAATTTTTTGAAAGTGTAACCCACATGCGAATTGTGGCAATTACTTCCCCTCTGTAAAGCCATCGCTAAAAAGAGTTCTGCAAGATAGCTAATACTGTGTATAATTCAGGAGTGTTCCGCAGCGTTCATGGAGATTTCTATTATGATTAAAAGGTTTACTATCATTCTCCTTGCGGCCTGCTTCCTACTGTTAGGATGGGGCAGCGCATTAGCGAATGCTGCCGCACAAAGCAGCACCGTTCCCAGTATCACGAGTTTTACCAGCAGTGTAACCAGTATTGATGCCACTGCTTTATCAGGACGCAATGTTCGCGTACCTGTGGCGTGGGCAACTGCTAACCGTCCCGAAACAGCCAATTTGGTGTTTGAACAACCACTGCCCGATGGTCGCGTGATGAATGTCGAACTCCCGCGCGATGTCTCGTTTGTTCCCTCGTCCGGTGTAGGTGTGGTTGTGCCATTTCCTCCCGGTGAAGACATCAAAGAAGTTCGTCTGCGCGTAACCTTAGCCGATTTTGTATCCGGTAAAGTATTTGACCAGCGAGAATTGGTTATTCCGATAGGCGCAGCGACCGCCGTTACGCCCTCCATCACTAATTTTTCGACCAGTTCAACCAACGTTAGTCGTAATTCTTTGACCGATAAATCAGCCCGCATTCCTGTTTCATTTGCGGTAGAAAATCGGCCTGATAACAGCAATCTAGTCTTCGAACAAGTTTTATCGGAAAGCAGCAGCGTCAACGTCGAACTGCCGCGCCAAAACCCGATCATTCCCTCGGCAGGCAACGGTGTTGTTGCTCCTGTCGCTCCGGATGCCTCGTCCAGCAATATTTTGCTGCGGTTGAAGTTAGTTAATCTGGGTGATAACAGCGTTATTACCCAGCGTGATCTCTCGCTGCCGATTGTTGATGTTGCGGTCATTAAACCCACGATTAAGACTTTTACGACGACTGCTACCAGTGTCACATTGGCAGCCCTGAATGATAAATCCGCCCGTTTGCCCGTGACTTGGGTAGCCGACAACCGCCCCAATAATAGTAATTTGTTTTTTGAGCAAGTGTTGGATAACGGCTCGGTCGTCAATGTTGAACTACCGCGTTCCAACCCGTTCGTTTCATCCTCTGGTGTAGGCGTGGTCGCGCCGATTGCACCGAGCAATGCCAACGCGACCAGCATTACTTTACGGCTTCGTTTATCAGACCTTGGATCGCAAACAACCTTAGCCGAGCAGACCATCACAGTGCCGATTGCGGCAGCAGCGCCCGCACCTGTGCCTACTATAAAAACCTTCTCGACCTCAGCAACTACGGTGAGTTCGGCTGTTTTGGCGGATAAGACGGCTCGTTTGCCGGTGGCCTTCGCTGTTGAAAATCGTCCCGCGAATAGCAATCTGGTATTTGAACAGGTTGACGGATCAACAGTTACCAACGTCGAACTGCCGCGCCAAAACCCGATTATTCCATCATCCGGTAACGGTGTGGTCGCGCCCGTCGCTCCGGCGGATGCCAATGCGACCAGCATTACTTTGCAACTGCGCGTCATTGATTTGTCATCCAAGACGACCTTGGCACAGGCGCAAATCACTGTTGGAATCACCAAAGTCGTACCGGGTGCACCGGTTATCAAGTCCTTCACCACGAGCGCTCAAGGTGTTACGAGTACCGCTTTGCTCAACAAGACCGCGCGAGTGGGGGTAGCGTGGGCAGTCGATAACCGTCCTGCGACCGCTAATCTGGTGTTTGAGCAGGTATTCGAGGACAACACAGTCGCTAATATTGAACTGCCGCGTCAGAACCCGACAGTTCCATCGTCTGGCAGCGGCATCGTTGCCCCCAACGCGCCCAAGATCAATACCACGACCACCATTACCATTCGTGTTCGCTTGGTCGAAACCGCGACCAATAAGGAACTTGCGCAGCAGTCAATCACGCTGCCTGTGATTAAGGATCCAAACGCACCGGCGATTAGCAGCTTTAACGCACTGACGGACTCGGATGGTATTGATCCTGTGACATTGTATGCTGGAACTTATCAGGCCGGTGTCACATGGGCGACTATTAACCGTCCCGCCAATAGCAATTTGGCGTTCGAACAAGTATTGGAAGATGGCACGGTCGTGAATATCGAACTGCCGCGTCAGAATCCGATTATCCCCTCTACCGGAACCGGAACCGTCAAACTGCATGCCCCCCAAAAGGTGGGAGCCACATCGGTGACTCTGCGCCTACGCTTGGTCAATCTCGCTACCAACACCACCATCACACAGGTGGACATCACCAAACACGTCAAAGGTGGTGATGGCCCTGCGCTGACGGCGACTGCTACCACCTCGGCTCCCGCGCCAGCACCCACACAGGATACGACGACCACTGGCAGCGGCGCACCAATCTCCATCACCAGTTTTACTGTGTCGCCCAATCCCGTAGCACGGGGCGGTGGTGTGACGTTATCATGGAGTGTGACCGGTGCGACTCGCATCAAGATCGACCGCTTGGCCGAGTTTACAGGCGCCAACGCCGAAACGATTCTGGATCAGCAGCCCGCCAGCGGCAGCGCACCTTATACCTTGCCTGCGGAGTACATCAACTCGGCTACCTTCCAATTGAGCGCCAGCACAGCCGATGGTCAAGAGACCATTCAGTCGGCAGTGGTCAACCTGACTTGCCCCTTCTCGGATAAACTTACGGCTGACCAATGCCCTGCAACACAGGCCAAGAATGTCGATACGGCCTTCCAACCTTTTGAAAAGGGTATGATGCTGTGGCGTGGTGATACCCGCAAGATTTATGTGCTGTTCAATGATGGAACATGGCAAGCCTTAGATGATACCTATCAAGAAGGGGATAATCTGGGTACGGATCAACCTCCACAGGGCTTAATTAAACCGATTAATGGCTTCGGCAAAGTCTGGTTCCAGATCGCGGGTATCAGCGTACTCGGTTGGGCAACGGCTCCTGAAACCAGCTATAAAGCCACATGGGAAATGTATCCGTTAGTCGATGCAAATCAGATGGTACTCGTCCCGCATTTCACACTGCCTGACGGACGCATCGTTCGCATTGGTAACGTCTGGCAAGTACAGTAGTCTTACTGTTTTGTCCTAGTTCACCAACTACAAAGGCGAGCCGGAAAGGTTCGCCTTTTGTTTTCGAGTAACGCTTCAAAACTTAACTTTCATGGGGAACGAACCAAATCGTGCTGAGATACGATTTAGGCTGAGGTACCTTTCCTCAACGGACGAATGACACCGAACCAGACAGCTATGCCGAGCATGGTGATGGCAATCAGTGACCACAACAGCGCCCAAAAAGCCGCAGGCAGAAAAAATACTTCCGCGGAAAAAGCGGCTGCGTCGTTGCGAACATTACCCAAAGATGCCCCGCTGTTTCCAACCAATTGGTAAACATCCAGCACAGCATTTAAGCTGGTTAAGATGGCGAGGATATTCAACACAAAACTGTTGACGTAATCGTTGGTTTTCCAGCCCAAGGCAATGAGTGCGATTCCAAATACGCTGCCGACGATAAGTGACAACAAGGCAATGTGTCCAAAAAGGATCGAGTAGATAATCAAGCCGACACCCAGTATCACCGAGATGATTTTGCTGTAGTGAAAGCGGTTGTTCAGGTAGAACAAAATCGCCCCGAACAAAGCTGCTCCTAAATAACCCGCTGGCAGGATCAGAAGTCGGCTGCCACCGGCAGTGATGGCTTGGCCTGAGCCATTGGCGAAAATCTCGAAGCCTCTAAACTGTCCGCCTGTGAGTAGTGCTGCTGTCCCGTGACCTGATTCATGAACATAGGTGACAAACAAGCGGAAAGGATAGAGCAAGAAATCAAGCTGCGGAATATTCCAGAGGATGAAAACCACTACCGCTGCTAAGGCTGTTAGCAGCAAGCGGCGGTCAGAACGGTTAAATTGTGCAAACATTGGGTTTTCCCTCTTGATGTATCCCGTATAAAATAGAACGAATGTTGCCTATGCTGCGGCATGGAAAATAATGGAATGCCGCGCCAGATCGATAAATTTCTAGGAAGGATGCTTCTCTTGAACGAACATGATACCATCCGTTTTGGCACAGTTGGTTCTCCGCAAACCACCAATGCTTCTGGCACACCTGCGGCGATTGCCCATATTCGTGCGCTTGGCCTCGACCATCTGGAAATTGCGTGGGTGCAAAGTGTCCGCGTCAGTGATGAAACCTGTGCTGAAATTAAAGCTGCGGGCGAAAAACATAAAGTTACCATCAGCATTCATGCGCCTTATTACATCAATCTCAACAGCCAAACCTCAGAATTGATGGCGAAAAGTGATGAACGGTTGCTTGCTGCCGCCCGCAAAGGTTATCTAGCAGGCGCGACCGACATCATTTTCCACCCCGGCAGCTATCATACCCAGCCACCTGAACAAGTATACGAACGCGCCAAAGAGAAGTTGCTCGAAATTACGGCTATTCTCAAGAAGGAAAAGGTCAAGGTCAACCTGCGTCCAGAGACGATGGGCAAAGGGGCGATGTTCGGCACGTTAGAAGAGGTGGTACAGCTCAGTAAAGATGTCCCCGGTGTTCTGCCTTGCATTGACTGGGCGCACTTACATGCCCGCACGGGTGACGGCACGTTTAATACCTACGAAGAATTTAGCGCCGCGCTGGATAAGGTGAAAGCGGTTCTTGGGAAGAAAGGCTTACAAACGCTGCACTTCCACATCAGCGGTATCGCTTATGGACCTAAGGGCGAGAAGAATCATGTTCCCCTCAATGAGGCCGATTTCCGCTACCGTGAACTGCTGCAAGCCTTTATTGATTACGAGGTTAAGGCGACCGCCGCGATTGAAGCACCGTTACCCTTCCACACAGCCGATGCTTTGACCTTCCAAGCCACCTACCGCCGTTTGCTTGACCTGAAATATGGCGACGGCAAAATGGAAGAAGAAGCCGACTAAGTTAGTCCATCAGATGTTGATAGTCATTGGAGCGTTCGAGAGTCCAACGCTCCTTTGCATCCAGATACCAGTGGGTGATGGACGTGCGGCGAATTTCAGGCACGGCACGGTCAAGTATCGCCTCGCCAAAGCCGAAAAAGTACATAAACGACATCTGAATGAACGCCCCGTGTGTGAGGATCACAACGGTTTTCCCCGCGTACTGCTGAACGATTCGGTTGAGTGCTTGATGTACCCGTAATGAGAATTCCATCCGGTTTTCATAGCCTTCGATCCACCGGTAATACGGTTTGTGCGCTTTCGGGACTTCATTCCAGCGGCGCATGAATTCTTCAGGTTCTATGCTGCCATCGTCACTTTTCCATTCGACCACGTTCTCATCCAATACCATCGGCTGACCGAGTGCAGGCTGGATAATATGCGCG
Organism: Anaerolineaceae bacterium; assembly: GCA_016124855.1. GTDB lineage: Bacteria > Chloroflexota > Anaerolineae > Aggregatilineales > Phototrophicaceae > CFX2. The sequence continues at coordinate 44,290 of WGMX01000019.1, forward strand.
GTTTCGTTGGCGCGGCGTTCAGGACTAACGATGAATACATCGGGCTGGATTTCGCTACTTTTCGCAAGCCGATCTCGTAAGTGTTGAGCTTGAGTGACTCCTTCAGGTGAAAGTCCAAGATCACCCATTTTGCCGTCAATCAAGCCATCAATATTTTCCGCGTGGCGAATGAGATAGATGTGCGTCAATTGCATCCCCCTAGATGTGATCTCATATCAAACCAGTGTATGAGAGTTCATGAGGCGCTGTCAAAATTGTGGCTAATCAATTGGTCAAGTGGTAGACCATCCTCTGGAACAAACCGTCGCCAATAAGCTGCCGACTCGCGGATGTTGGCGAGAATTTGCGCTGGATATTCGGCTGTGCCACTAAAAATTTCGAGCGTGAGATAGATGTCTGTGCAATGTGGTGGATAAGTACCATCGGCGGGCTGCTGGTAGGCTTCCCAAATGGCTTGCAGTACTTTGGCTGGATCAACAATTCCTGTACGATTATGGGCTTCGGTAAAAGGCTTATGCCCTGAGGTGGTGCCATCCGTTTGCTGAAGATGAATGATGGGCGAATAGCATCCCAATGTTCGCAGCCAATGATAAAGGTCGCCATCTTCTTGGGCCGCAAATAGATAAGGTCGCGCTTCGATGTAGGTTTGTAGACTATCAACTGTTGGTGGGTTATCGTTTTCAAGGGGCAGCGAACTCAGCCAATTAAGTGGGAGGGGTTTGCCTTGATTGACTGTCTGAATATGGGCTTCAATATCAGCTTGTTGTGGTCGTAGGAAATGGCGCTGCCCGATTTGATGACCGGTATCTAAAGTTAGATATAAGGGTGATCCACCCCAACTATAGACCTGTTTCAACAAATGCTGAGCGCCCCTGACCGTCCACGGAATTTGATGTGGACTGTACATTTGCTCGACCGAGATACCCGTTAAGTTTTCGGCGTTGGCGACGACTGCGAGTTCAGCCAAGCGCCTGAATAAATCCGCTTCGGCAGTGGCGTAGCGGGTGGGATTGACCAGCACCGATTGTGGGAAGGCGTGGCAGAAAAAGCCTAAACCGGCTTCCAGTATAGCAGCGGTATGAATCATGGGTTCGAGCCAATGATGATGAATATGATCTCGAATTCTGACATCCGAATGGGCCAAACCCAAAGTGGCATACGTCCCGTGTCCTGAATAGAGATTGACGACTTTACCGCCCGTTCGGATTGAGGCCAATAAGACCTTATCTAACCAGCTTTGGATGGAGTCCGGCGTGTTGTAAAGCGGGTCAATTTCGTTGTCGGCGCTGGCCTCGACACAGAAGATTCCACAATCACGGGCAATTGCCATCCACTCAATCGGTTCTGTCCAACGTTTGGAGGCGAAACAGTTATCAACAGCCAGATGAATCCTCGGAATCATAGTGTGTTCCTCAGGGATTGAGTTAAAACTAAAGCGTAGGTTAACCGTCAAGTGAATGGCCTGTCAACATGCTTAATATAATCTATAACAAATGGATATATGGAGTTCAATATGATGAACGCGGGAGGACATATGTTCAAGCGTGTCTTACTGATTCTATTTTTCCTAATAATGCTTTTAACTGGTTTGAGTGTTCAGGCCGTTCAGACGGATACCCAAACGGCAACTGTTACAGTACGTTACCTGAACGTACGGCAGGCTCCGAATACTAGCAGCAAGATTCTGGTTGTAGTACGTGCTAGTCAAACCTATCCGGTCATTGGTCAATCGGGAACATGGTGGCAGATTCAGGTGGGTGACATCAGCGGATATGTGAGTGGACGTTATGTGAAGGTGAACGGTGGTAGCTCGACAAGTGCTGCGCCTACACCTATCGTGGCTGCACCGGGTAGAACAGCCTGCCCGATGACTTTATTTTGGAGTAGTACACCGCTCGATATTTGTGCCGGGGCTGTGAATAAAACACAAGCTGCTTACCAAACTTATGAGCACGGTTTCATGATTTGGTTAGCGGACAGCGGTGATATTTGGGTGTTTATTGAGGCGGGTTCGCGGTCTCCGTGGCTGCATATCCGACAAGGGGATTATGCTGGTTTTTCGGATAACACCTTGCCTGCGCCGACTGGACGTGTGCAGCCGATTAATGGGTTCGGGCGGGTATGGGCGAATGTTCGGGGTGTTAACTTCCCCCAGTTGAATGATGAACTCGGTTGGGCGACATCGAACGAAGCATCATATACCGCAACATGGCAATTCTTTGGTCGCACATCTCATGTACACACCTATATGACAGTGCCAAATGGGCGAGTAGCGGATGCGTATAATGGGATGGCGGGCATCTATTGGTCATTTGTCCAATGATAATGGGCGGGAAAAACCCGCCCCACAATTACGTATTAGGGATTTTGCGTGACTTCAGCCGTGGCCTCGGCTGTGGCTTCCGGTGCAGATGCGCTAATGGTCACAGCTTTGGCAAATGTGCCACGTGTTTCACCGCCTTTTCCGTCAGGACGATAGGACTCGGCACTGATGATGCCCAAATCTCCGGCGGCAAAAGTGACGATCAGCGTGGCGAGGCCATCCGATAAATTGGTATCACTGCCCAACACATAAGGCTGTTTGGTACGGTCAGCGGGTGAGAATTTGAAATCAACCCGCTGATCAGTACGCGGTGCATTTTTCCATGTCAGGACAATCGGTTGATTGGCTCGAACGAAATAGGTATCACCTTCGACCCGTAAATAGGTGTTGAGCACAATGGCGTTATCAGGGCTGCTAGGATCGTTCACGTAGACAGTCGGTGTAAAGTACGGTTCAACATGGCTTCCATCTGCGCGGATAGCTGAAGCGGTCAATGTACCCTGAAAGTTAGGCTGCGCGATCCATGTGGCGCTAAGGCCGTCGCTGGCGTTACCGTCTGATCCGATAAGAGTTATCGTACCATCAAAGGCACGCCTGAAAAAATCGACACGAACGGCATCCGCCGGGCCGCTTTCCCATTTGATAGTGATGGTGGTACCTCCGTTTAGCTGAAAGTTGCCAGCGTCCCCGGTAACGGTTGGCGAGACTGAGATTGTCCCAATATTTTGAACAGCAAGGGTAGGTGTAAGAGTCGGCGGAACGGTTGTTGGCGGCGTGGGTTGGCGCGGCACACGCAGCGATTGACCCACCGCAATCAGGTTTGCATTGGTCAGGCAGTTGGCTTGAATTAACTCAGTTGTGGATGAACCGGCACGAACGGCGATGCGTCCGAGGGTATCGCCTGCTACCACTTTGTAGAGCGGCCAATCGGTACGCGGGGTACAGGTTGGCGCGGCGGTGGCTGGTATTGCGGTCGGTACAGTTGGTAACGGTGTTAAAGTCGGTGGTTTGTTGGTAGGCCGTTCCACTACAGCGCCGGGTTGAGTGGATGTTGGCGAAGGCGGTGGATTGTCAACGACATTAACTGTGAGGTTACAACCCGCATTGGCAACCAGCATGAGCATGAGTAAAACAAACGTCCCCTTCATTATCATTCCTCCTAAAGTTGTCGCTGCTGTATCTAACACTAATAACATCCAGTTTATGGGGGAAGTTCAACTGCGAACAGCATCAGCAGGTCAAGCGTCAGGCGAGAGTAGGGAAGTAGTTAGAGGTTATAGGCTGTTTAATAGGTAGTTACATTGATAGTTATATCAGCGGTTGGGACAACACCTGTATCCGATACAGCGGTGATCTTGCCCTTATAACCAGCAGGCGCGTACCAATCGAAGCTGATGCCATCATATTCGTATCACTACCGAGCAAGATCACCCCACCCTGTAAGGCCAATTGATAAAAATCGGCAGATAATAAGTTGGGGTAAAGAGTGCCGAAAAAATCCATCAATGCTAGGTTGAACGGATGGCCGTGAACACACACGATAGGTATGCCAGCCCCGACGTCTTCATAGTTCAGTTCAACATAATTGATGACTTTTCGCGGCATCGAGCAGCTTTACTTATATGAATAAGAGGTTATTCGGAGAGCATACAAAATATTACTGGTGACTGTATAGTGCCCCAACAGACCCATAAAAGTAAATTTTTGGGCGACAACGATACACATGCTTGACAGCCTTGAAATTCCAGTTATACTCCTATTAGTTATTTCAACTAATGAAAAAAGTATGCATAAGCAAAAGTTATTAAAGGTACAGAATAGAGCTTTAGTCCTCAACAGCATTCGCCAGCACGGGCCGATTTCGCGCGTCGATGTGGCGCGACGGACAGGTTTAAGTGTCGGTGCAGTCACCGCCTTGACGCGTGAACTGGTTGAGAACGGCTTAATCTATGAAAAGCAGGAAGGCGACTCGCGCGGTGGTCGTCCGCCGATTTTGTTGGCGCTGCAACCGGAAGGTGCTTATGTCGTCGGGGCAAAGCTGACGGAGTATCATATTACGTTTGCCCTGACCAATTTAGACGCGGATGTTATCGGAAGGCTGACGCTGGAAAATCCCAGTGTTGAACCCGAAGCCGTCGCGCAGCGAGTAGCCGACGGCATTCACCGTTTGGTGGCGGATTCACACATTCAACGCAGCCGCTTGATGGGTGTGGGTATTGGCATGGCAGGTATCGTGGATGCTGACAGCGGCGTGTGTCTCGCCTCACCGATTTTGCATTGGGAAAACGTGCCGTTTGCTGATCTAGTTGAGCAGAGGACTATTCTTCCAGTCTACCTCGACAATGATGTAAATACGCTCACATTGGTTGAAAAACTTTATGGTGCAGGCGTTGGCAGCAATCATTTTCTCACCATTACGGTCGGTCGTGGTATCGGCTTAGGCATTGTTGTTAATGGTCAGTTGTATCGTGGTATGGGCGGCGCAGGCGAGTTCGGTCATACCGTGATTGATCCACAGGGTTATACCTGCGACTGTGGCAAACGTGGTTGTCTCGAAACATTTGTTGGTGATCCGTGGCTGCTGCGGCGGGCGGCTGAACACGCCTTGCATTTCAACACCATTGATGAACTGTGGCAGGCGGCGCAAAACGGCCAACCACAAATGATTCAACTCATTCAACAAGCAGGGGCAAGCCTTGGTTATGGGATTGCCATGTTAGTTAACATTCTCAATCCACAGCTGTTGATTTTTAGTGGTGAGGGGATGCGCTATGGCGAGATGCTGCTTCAGCCCATGCGTGAAGCACTTTATGCCAATGCGATGTCTGCCTTGAGTTCTGGATTGAAATTGCATACCGAGCCGTTAGGGGATGACGCGTGGGCGCGTGGTGCTGCCAGCCTCGTCTTACAGGAGCTTTTTCGCACATCGCAGCGTGACTTGGATACTGTCACGGGCATGTGAAAATTTTTTGGTAAAACTTTGTTCAACTATTGAACAAACTATAAAAGGAGTTCTTTATTGCAAGCGAAACCCATCCCTCAAATGTTATTTAATCGAAATGAATTCTGATTAAGGAGTAAACGATGAAACGCAAATCATTATTGATACTTTCAGTGTTTGTTTTAGCCTTGGTGATGAGTGTAGTGGTTGTTCACGCGCAGGACGCCGTGACGATTAAGTTCTGGCATACGTACAACGAAACCTCGCCCGAAAATGAAATGCTGACCAAAACACTGATCCCTGAATTTGAGAAAGATCATCCGGGCATCACTGTCGAGTCTGTACCCTATCCGTATGATCAATTTCGGCAAACGATGTTGACGGCGTTGGCAGGCGAAGAAGGTCCCGATTTAGCGCGTTTGGACATCATTTGGACACCAGAATTCGCCAAGCAGGGTGTACTTGCTCCTTTGAGTGATGTGATGCCAGACTTCCAGACCTATGCCGACAAAGTATTCCCCGGCCCGCTGTCAACCAACATGTATGATGGCAAATATTATGGGTTGCCCTTGGACACCAATACCCGTGTTTACATGTGGAATGAAACCATATATAAGGACGCCGGCCTCGATGCGCCGCCCAAGACCGTTGATGAATTGGCTGCTCAATGTGATAAGGTCAAGGGGCTGGGTAAGGATGATTTTGTCTTCAGTGATGGCGGTACTTCCGGCTGGAATGTGCTGCCGTGGATTTGGAGCTTTGGTGGCGACATTGTTTCACCCGATCAAACCACCGCAACCGGCTATCTGAATGGTGACAAGACGATTGCTGCTTACCAATTTTTGGCAGACATGACCAAGAAGGGTTGCTTCTCCGATGGTATGACTGGCAGCGGCTTTGACAGCGGCGCGAACTACTTCACCAACAAAGTAAGTGCCATCCTCGACGGCCCGTGGATGTTCCCGATTGCAGCAGGTCAATATCCTGACTTCAAGATTCAAACTGCACTGGTTCCGGCTGGTGACGGTGGGTCGATCTCGGTAGTGGGTGGTGAGGACATCGTGCTGTTCTCCAACACGTTGAAAGACGAAGCCCGCAAGAACGCCGCGCTAGAATTTCTAAAATTCACCCAATCCGATGAATATCAATTGAAGATGTCGGAAACGGGTCAGTTGACGGTACTGCCCGCGCTGCTGGAAAATGATTACTTCAAGAATCATCCGTATTACGGCGTGTTTTTGGAACAGTTGAAGACGGCACGCGCCCGCCTGCCCAATCCCAATTGGACGGCCATTGAAGAAGTGCTGTCGAACGCCGGTCAACAAATCCTCCTCGGCGAGATGACTCCCAAGGAAGCATTGGACGCATCCGTTGACGAAATCAATCCGCTGCTGGCTGGCAAGTAAGATCAGGTTTGAGCGTAGGGGTGCACGGCTGTGCACCCTTTTACAAGGTTAGGGGAAGGTTTATGAGCGTCGATTCGAATTCGGTGACGGCTGGCAGGCGAACATCACCGCGCATCCAACTCCGCAGTGGACGTGGACGATTACAATATTACTGGTATGTGCCGTACTTGTTCTTACTGCCGGGGTTGGCACTGTACTTAATATGGATGCTCTATCCGTTGATTTACGAGTTGTATATTAGCTTCTTTGACTGGAAAATTATTCCCGGACAGCAAAGCACCTTTATTGGGTTCGAAAATTATCAAAAAGCGCTGAACGACGCATCCTTTTGGTTATCGCTCCGCAATACGTTTCAATACACCGCAGTGACGACCATTGGACAGCTTATCCTCTCGCTAGCGGCAGCGCTGTTATTACATCGTGTGGTCGTCGGTAAAAAGATTTTCCGCGCGATTTATTATCTGCCTGTCGTGACCTCATGGGTGGTGGTCAGCTTCTTGTTCGAGTTCATCTTTAGTTCCAGCCCTGCCGGACTCATCAATTATCTGTTGATTAATATTTTGCATGTTGCCTCAGAACCGATTTCGTGGATTGGCCGTGCGGACACGGCATGGATCATCATTTATACGCTCGGTATCTGGAAAGGTGTCGGTTGGGGAATGGTGATCTTTTTGGCAGCACTGCAAGGCATTCCGAATGAGCTGTACGAAGCGGCGGCAATTGATGGCGCGGACGAGTGGAAGCAGTTCACTAAAATCACCCTACCACTCATCAGCCGGACGACCAGCTTTGTGGTCGTAGCGCTGATTATCGGCGGCTTCCAAGTGTTTATCTCGGTATTTTTGATTACCGGAGGCGGCCCACTGCACCGAACCGAAGTGCTCCTGAGTTATATGTATAACCAGTCGTTTAACAAGCTGTCGTTTGGTTACGGTGCGGCGCTCAGTTATATCCTCGCGGCGATTGTGGTGTTCATCAGCTTCGTGCAGATGCGCTTCTTCAACCGTGCTGAAGAAGGGATGGAATATTAATTATGCTTTCCGTCAACAAAGGCCGTTCGCGCACCATCAACCTTATTATTCTGATCGTGGTGCTTATCGGCGCGGCTGTTTCGATTGCGCCGATGCTCTATATGACGGGCACAGCCTTCAAAGCGAACGCTTATATTCAAGAGATTCCGCCACAATTCGTACCCAATAACCCAACCCTCGATAACTTCATCACAGCCTTTACCAGCCGCAACTTCGGGCGGGCATTTTTGAACAGTGTTGCGGTTTCAGTAGCCTCGGCAATTTTATCAACCTTGCTGACAGCGATGATGGCTTATGCCTTTGCCCGATTTGATTTTGTCGGCAAAAACATTATTTATTACAGCATGTTGGCGATGATGATGGTTCCGGGAATGATTATGATTATCCCGCAGTTCATCATGGCGAAGAATCTCAAGCTGCTGGATAACCTCATTGGACTGATCTTGATTTATACGGCGACACCCTTAGCCTTCAATACCTTTTTGCTAAGGGGCTTTTTTGAGAATTTACCGCGCGAATTGGAAGAATCGGCGCTGATTGATGGGGCAAATCATTTCACGATTTTCAGCCGTATCCTCGCACCGTTGGCCGCACCAGCGATTAGTACCGTAGCGGTGTTCACCTTCCTCGGTGCATGGGGCGAGTACGTGCTCGCGCTCAATTTCCTCACCAGCGAGGAAAACCGTACCCTGCCAATCATGATCGCTAACTTTCAGGGTGTTCATGCTACCGATTGGGGGCTGATTTTTGCAGCTTCACTTTCGCAGATTGTGCCGACCGTACTGCTGTTCATTTTCTTCCAGCGTTATTTTGTTCAAGGGCTGACCAGCGGAGCCGTGCGCGGATGACCAAACTCGCCGCTTTGCTCGTCGCACTTATGATGCTCGTATCAAGGGAAAACATTGTGACTGTTACTGAACCCCAAATATTATTTGACCGCGCTTTTTATCATCCCGGCGAAACCATGCACGCCCAAATCCTTGTAACTGCCGGAACGAAAGTGAGCGCGACTATCAGCGACAAAAGCGAAATTATTGCGACCTTCGAATCCGCCGTTAGGGATGGCAAGGCAGCTTTAGAATGGACTCCGCCCGCTGCCGCGCCGCGCGGCTACGGCTTGGATATACAGGTGACGAATGCCGATGGGAAAACCGTTGGGTCGCTTTCAACGGCGTTTGACGTGCTGGAACGCTGGATACAAGCGCCGCGTTATGGTTTCCTAACCCAGTTCCAAACCGGACGGGATGACATTGATGAAACGATGAAATGGTTGACGCGCTATCATGTGAATGGTCTGCAATATTATGATTGGCAGTATCGCCATGAAAACTTGATGCCGCCAACCGATGTTTATGCCGATGTGTTGAACAAGGAAATGTCGCTGACGGTGGTCAAGCAGTTAATCGACGCGGCACATGGATACAACATCGCTTCGATGCCTTATACCGCGATTTACGGCGCGTCGGAAGCCTTTTACGAGACACATAAGGATTGGGCGCTGTATCAATCACCGGGAGAACCCCACCGCTTAGGCGAACATCTCTTTGTGATTATGGATCCCAGTCAGGGATCACCGTGGTCAATCCATTTGCTGAATGATTTCGCGAAAGTATTGGATAACACTAAATTCGATGGTATTCACATCGATCAGTATGGCGCACCTAAAGATGGTATTGATGCCAGCGGCAAAGAAGTTCAACTGGACAACGTATTCCCCACTTTCGTAAATGATGCAGTTGACGTCGTTCATCAGAAGCGTGGCGCGGATGGCGTGACCATTTTTAACTTGGTGGGCAATTGGCCTGTTGAAACGGTTGCGCCTTCCAAAGAAGATGCGGTTTACATCGAAGTCTGGCCGCCCGATAAAGAATTCATGGATTTGCACCGGATCGTGGCCAATGCCCAAAAATTAGGTGGAGGCAAGCCGGTGATTATCGCAGCATATATCCCCCCTGAACGGGTGACGAATGTCCGTTTGGCGAACGCGCTCATCTTCGCCAGCGGCGGTTTTTATCTGGAATTGGGCGAACCCGGAAAGTTGTTGGCTGATCCTTATTTCCCCAAGTACGGTACCCTGAACGAAGATGAGAAACAGGTGTTGGCGCATTATTTCGATTTCATGGTGCGCTACGAAAATGTATTATCGCTTGGCACAACTGATGTAACCGACAACCGTGCCAAAGCGCTGACCATTGCTGATATTCGGACTCAGTCGCTTCGATCGCGTGATCGCGTAGCAGTGATTGTGCGCGAGGGGCAGGGTTTTGAAACTTTTAATCTCGTCAATTTGCTCGGTTTGGATCATCCGAATTGGGATGAACCACTAAATTCAAAACCAACTCCCGTAAGTGATCTCCATGTCAAAGTCGAGGTTTCACATCCGGTTTCGCACGTTTGGGCGGCCTCACCGGATGATAGCAATCTGGCTTTGCAAGCGATTGCATTTACGACCGACGACAATGCCATTCGTTTTACGCTGCCACGCCTTGATTACTGGTCTATGATTTTAGTGGAATATGCATCATGAACGACAAACTGATCCGCTACAGCATTGATGTCATCCTGAAGTTTCAGCAGCCAAACGGCGCCTATCCAGCTTGTCCGACGATGCCCGATTATCAATTTTGCTGGTTTCGGGATAGCAGTTTCATTGCCCACGCCATGTTGATCTCTGGCGAAACAGCCAGCGCTCAAGCTTTTCATACATGGGCGGCCTTAACGATTCTGCGCTACGAATCTAACGCGCGTCGGGCGATGGGGGATTTCAGTGTAGGCAAAGCGCCGAATCCGCATGACATTTTGCGGGCGCGGTATACCTATGACGGGGGCAAAGGACCGGATGAGTGGCCAGAATTTCAGCTAGACGGCTTAGGAACGTGGTTGTGGGCGCTCAAAGCATTCAATGATGCCGATAATCCTCTGAATGTCGATGTGCAGCGCGCGGCTCATTTCGTTGCAGATTATCTGACCGTCCTGTGGCCGTCCCCTTGTCATGACTTATGGGAAGAAGCCGGTGATCGCGTGCATACCTATACACTAGCGGCGATTTATGGCGGTTTGCTGGCGGCGGCGGATTACCTCAAGCGGCCGGAACTTTGTACCGTTGCTGACAACATCAAGACTTACGTCATGAATAACATGGTCAGCAGCGGGCGTTTTATGAAGTCAGTGGGCAATCCAATCGTGGATGCCTCGCTGTTGGGATTAGCCACGCCTTATCGTTTGGTCGAACCTGATGATCCGCTAATGACCGCAACCGTCAAGCAAATCGAAGCCGATATTTATGCGGCGGGTTTCGGTGTGCATCGTTATCGCGGTGATGTGTACTACGGCGGTGGTGCATGGCTGCTGCTGCTGGCGTGGCTTGGCTGGTATGATACCGAAACTGGGAACACCGAACGTGCCGAAAAAATCCTCTCGGATATTGAACGTCAGGCAGCATCAAACGGAGATTTGCCGGAACAAGTTGTTCCACCGATGCTGGCGGATGTGAGTCACTATGATTATTGGGTCAAGGTGCGTGGAACGATTGCCACGCCTTTGTTGTGGTCACATGCCATGCAGTTGATTACAGCAAATGCGGTTCAGCAATCAACCGTGAAATCATAATGTCTTGTGGACGCACGAACATGAGTCCACACAGATGATTCATTATCCTACATTACATATATCAAATGCCTGTTTGAGCGAAGCAACCGCATCACCTTTGGGCAAGAACTCTTGACCCACATATCCCTCATAGCCGCTATCAACAATAGCTTGCATAATCGGCCTATAATTCAGTTCTTGGGTTTCGTCAATTTCATTGCGACCGGGATTGCCTGCGGTGTGATAATGCCCGAAGTATTGATGATCCTCGCGGATAGTGCGGATGACATCGCCTTCCATAATCTGCATGTGGTAAATGTCATACAGCAGTTTGACGCGCGGCGAATCCACCATCTGGCAAACCTTCACACCCCAAGCCGTTGAATCGCACTGGTAATCCGGATGGTCAACCTTGCTGTTGAGCAGTTCAATCACCAGATTGACTCCCGCATCTTCCGCCGTTTTGGCGACGCGCCGCAGATTTTCAGCGGTGATTTCCGCGCCGGTTATGTCATCGAGACCATTCCGGTTGCCGCTGAAAACAATCACGTTGGGGATGCTCCACGTTTCTGCCTGTTGAATGCTGCTGCGAAGTTCGGCTTCAATACGGTCGCCATTTTCGCGACGGTTCAGTCCGTCAGGAATGGATTGGTGACCGGAGAACGACGCGATTGTTAAGCCGTGATCTTTGATGAGCTGCCAGTATTCGGGCGCGACTAACTCAATCGCCTCATAACCAATATCGGCAGCGGTACGAACCAGTGTTTGTGGTGTCATATGCTGGGGCACAAAACACCACCACGAAATCGACTGCTTAATGCGTGTCATTTTGAAAATATCCTTATTCGAGAAAATTTATTGTACGGACAGCATTTTTGCTGTCCGGTGCAACTAGGCAAACTGCGTCCGTGCGCGCTTGGCTGCCCACAAACACACATCCCACAAATTGGCAACCGGCACATTCGTATGGGGCAGGGTATGGAGATAAGAGGGCGGCCCGTATTCCGGCGTGAAAGTAAACACCGTTTCGCCGCTGGCTTCCTGAGCATCATGGATGGCTTTCCACTGGGTTTCGTGCCATGCCAGTTGATTCGCGTACTCCGGCGCGGAAGGATCAGGCACTTGCGGACCTTCTTCGTAGCCGACCCGTCCGTGAATATGTCGGACGCGTGAATTTGCCAGCGCGATGGATTCTGCTTGATCAATGGGCAGCCGTTCGCAGACGTTTACCCAATGGCTGTAATCGGCGGTGATGTGCAGTTCAGGAAATTCGCGTAGGTAAGCGACTGCGACCCACGGCGCATACAACAGCTTGCCTCGATGCGTTTCTTGCATGACGGTAAAACCGATTTGGTTTTCGGCTTTGAGCATAGCTTCGACAAAGCGCTTACCCTCGTCAAAGGTCATCGAATCAACGCCGCTTTGGATGTTAATTTTCACCGGGTTGTATTCGGCAAAGGCTTGCAAAGTTGGCTGGATTTCGGTGATAGACGCAATCGCACCTGCGACGATCAGACGCAGGTGATTTTGTTCAGCTAATCTCAAAATTTGGTTGTGGTCAAAATCAGAACCAGACAGCCAAGCTTCCGCGCCATCATAGCCAGCCGCCGCGATACGCTCGAACTGGCTTTCTAGCGAACCTTCCATGCCCCACAGCGCACGATAAATTTCGAGTTTCATACAGGTTAAACCACTTTCTGAGGAATAATAAGTATCCTCGTGATTTTACCCCGCTTTATCGACTTTGAGTTTCTTGGCCTTAGGCTTGTGTTCGTCTTTGTAGGAGTCAGCCTGCGCCAGAATGGCTTGCGCGCTGAGTTTGCCGCTTTCGCCTTCGGTGCCGAGCATGGCTGCCAGTTCAGTAATGCGTCGATCTTCGTCATCCAACGCTCTGATAATCGTCGAAGTCCGGTCGCCCTTGACCTGCTTCGTAACATGGTAATGTTTGTCACCGTAACCGGCTAACTGCGCCAGATGGGTAACGACCATCACTTGATGCGTTGCGGCTAACGCCCACAATTTTTCACCGACCACGCTGCCCACGCGTCCACCGATACCAGTGTCAATTTCGTCGAAGATGAGCGTTGGGGTTTGGTCAGCGTCGGCTAACACACGCTTGAGTGCCAGCATGATACGCGCCGTTTCACCACCTGAGGCCACCTTCGCCAGCGGTCGCAGCGGTTCCCCGGGGTTTGCACTCATCAAAAATTCGACTTCATCCACACCTGTGTGCGAGAACGCGTAGCGATTGCTACCTATGTAACAGCCATCCTCGGCTTCTGTGCGTTTGATTGACACTTCGAACTTGGCTTTTTCCATCCGCAAATCAGCCAGCTCAGCCACAATCCGCTCGCCCATCTTTTGACCGATCATGTTGCGCACTTTGCTCACCCGCTCGGCAACTTCACCGATCAGCTTGAGCAGTTTTTCCTCTTCAGCGCGCAGCTCTTTCAGGCGTTCGTCACTGTTACCAATGCTTTCTAACTCGTTACGCGCGCGTTCGGCATGTTCGAGTACCGCCTCAATCGTCGCACCATATCGGCGGCGCAGCTTGTTAACCAGTTCCAGCCGTTCTTCGACTTCTTCCATACGGACTGGATTGAATTCGACGCGGTCAGCATATTTTCGTAGGGTCAGGGCTAATTCTTCTGCCGACTCGGCCAGCTCGTCTGCCAGTTCCGAGTCCTCTTTCATATCGGGATCAATGTGGCTGAGTTTGCTCAACAGCACCGAAACTTGACCAAGTTGGTCAACGGCGGACAACAATTCGCTGTTCGCGTCATCACCGTGCAGCAGCGCGTAGGCTTCGATTGTCAGGTTCGCCAGTTGCTCGCTGTTGCCCATGCGGGTACGTTCGGCACGCAGTTCGTCTTCTTCACCGGGACGCAGTTCAGCCGTATCAATTTCTTCGACTTCGCGGCGGAGCTGTTCTACACGACGTTTGAGCGCGGCTTCATCTTCAGTTAACCGTTTGATTTCGCGCCGGCTGATATTGATCTTATCGACCAGTGCGCCCAATGCTAAACGCATCTCGGTCAGTTCGGCGTAGCGATCAAGCAAATCAATATGCGACTTGGGGTTAAGCAGCGAAAGATGCTCACTTTGCCCGTGTACATCGACCAGCAGAATAGCGACTGATTTCAGCACATCAGCGTTAGCAGTCACACCATTAATGCGGATAGTCGAACGTCCGTTACTTTTAACCTCGCGCGCCAGTGTGATGTAATCATCACTTTCGCCTTCCAGTTCCTCACGTTTGAGGATCGGCAACACCTGCGCTTTAACGGTTTTGTTGAGCGCGAATGTTCCTTCGACCATAGCCTTATCCGCGCCAGCCCGCACAAACGAACCATCGGCTTTGCCGCCCAACAGCAAATCGACAGCATCAATAATGATCGACTTGCCTGCACCGGTTTCGCCTGTTATGACATTAAAACCGTTGTCGAAGGTTAATTCGAGACGGTCAATAATCGCAAAATTTTGGATGCGTATTTCTTCAAGCATGTTAATCCGTTTTACTGATCTGGCTTAGCAATAAACCACTCTTATTATCACAGCTTTCAAACAATAATTATATAGCACAAACGTTTGCCTCGCACGGGGCTAATTGGTTTGTTTTTTCCAACCTGCCGGTCTTGTCACTTGCCCAAAAAGTTGATCTAGCAAATTCTCGATTTAAAAAAGCATATTTACATAGGGAGCATTTCTAGATGCTCCCATTTTTATAGTTTATCAGATATGGATATTATGCGCGTCCCTTGAACCGGCTGTAGGCGAAGAAGGCCATAATACCAATGAGGATGGGAATACTAAAATTCGACATGAGGACACGAACCATCAGTTCAACTGAAGGCACACGTCCTACTTGCATAGTCATGTTGACAAATGCGCCGACCAACCCCCCGGCAACGATTGCGGCTGCCGCGATATTGGCTGACTGCCGTCCGCGCCGCCGTTGAGTTAACCGCAGTCCCAGTTCGGAAATACCACCTCCCAACGGTATAGCGATGAAAATCAAGAACAGTGGCGGTATACCAATTTGGAGGACAATTGCCGCCGCGATAGCGCTCACGATAGCGCACACAGCAGCGATAATCACATAATCATTCTGACTCGCACTGAAAAATTTGTTATCGTGCTGCCGTACACACTGCTTGCAGCGGTAGCCAACCGGTGTTGAAACCGCGCAGTCCGGACACATCAAACGACCACACTTGTTGCAACGGAGTGAAGTTTCACGGTCGGGATGAACCTCACAATACGTAAGCTGCTCTGCCATTCATGAGTCCTTATATTACTTTGTATCGTATTCTTAGCATAACACGGGCAGAATATATTTCCTGTTAAAGTTTGCTGATGACTTGCTTTAAATACAGGTACAATTGAGTCGGATATCCTGAAATGCACCATCAACAGCGAGTTGCTGCTGGTGATTATTGAGAGAGCAAATATCATTCATATGGGGCATCGTCGTTCATTCATCATGGCAAGCGTACTCATTACCATGCTTTTCTTGTTGTGGGGCGTTCCCCTAGTCGCACAAGATGCATCATCAACCGCCCATGTTTGGGAAGTGTTTTTGCGGCGCGGTGTCGCGGGCGCTCCCGATAACCTGACCTTTGTGGATGTCATTACCGGCGACCAAACACCCATCCCTATTACCGGCGAACGCTACACATTGGTGGGCAATGCCGTCATGTATATCGACCGTGTGGCGAACCGTGTCATGATGGTATATCCCGATGGCAAAATCGGTGAACATCCTTTTATTCAACCCGGTACTGAAACACGACGTGTCGATTGGCAGCTTTCCGCCGATGGCAAAAAAATCGCGTGGACATTGACCGAAGGTAGTCCAACTGCTTTAACCACCTTAACCAATGTCGCCAATGTGGATGGCACGGACGTACATGAAGTCCTTGCCGACGGTCCGCGTAATGCCATCCGTGCGCTGCCCGTTGCCTTTAGTCCGGATTACACCATCCTCTATATGGACTTTCAACCGGATGGCTTTGCCGATTTCACACCCATGCCCCAGTATGCAGGCTTAATTGGAGTGGACATCGCAACTGGAAAGTGGGATTATCTGCCCGATGAACCAAGCTGTTTTTGTGGTGCGGGTTTTGGGAATGGCGTTCTGTTACGGCTGCGCGTGTCGCAGGATTTGAGCGGTTTCGATGTACATGTCTATAATCTAGCCGGAAAAATCGAGCAAACAATTCCGGCTAAACCTCTTCGCGGCTATACTCAATCCGGCGATGTCGTCATATCGCCCGATGGGCAGCGCGCGGTCTATGCACTGGCACAGGTGCAAAACTTCGGGCGGGCGGATCAAAGTGTGCGAACAGTTTTTATGTTGATCGACATGCAGCTCAAAACCCAAATTGCCTTGACAGAACCCATTACCACCTTCGTTGAGCCACATTCATGGACGGAAGATAACAGCGCTTTGCTGTTGACCAGTCGCCAGCAGGACGGCACATGGAAAATAAACCTCAGTGATGGCAAGTTGGCACGTGTGGCTGATGCTACTTATCTAGGTACAGTGCGCTAAATGAAATTTGAGGCTAATATGATGTAATGGTCAAATGTCGGGTGGCTGTACCAAAAAGCGACTTCCTTATAACCTCAACGCTTTCAGTTTGACCGCGCCGAGATAAACCCTTAAAATATAGTAAGTCTTTCACGCCAGTCATTATTATTTCATCTGTTATCGCAGTAGGGGAGGGGAGCCGTGGGTCGTTGGGCGAACAAATATGTAATTGGCCTCACGGGAAACATTGCCACCGGGAAAAGTGTTGTTCGCCAGATGTTACAACATCTGGAGGCATATACTATTGATGCGGATAGTCTTTCGCACCGGGCGATGGCTCCCGGAGCGCCTGCTTATAAGCCGATTATTGATACCTTTGGGCAATTTATTCTGGATGCTGATAAGAATATCAATCGTGCTATGCTGGGTCAGATTGTCTTTAGCAATCCCGAAGCGCTGGCACGTCTTGAAGCCATCGTTCATCCCGTTGTAAATGGCGCGGTCACGGCGTTGGTAAGTCGCGCGCCGCAGAAAATCGTTGTCGTAGAAGCCATTAAGCTGTTAGAAGGCGATCTGGCACAGGCCGTTGATGAAATTTGGGTTGTTGATGCCAATCCCGAAACTCAACTTAAGCGCTTGGTTGAACGGCGTAAAATGTCGGAAGCCGAAGCCCGCCAGCGGATTGCCGCTCAGAACGCACAGTCCGACAAATTGTCGAGCGCTACAGTTGTCATCAAAAACGACGGCAACATCGAAGAGACATGGAAGCAAGTCCAAGCAGCTTTCAATAACATTCAAAAGAAGCTCAACTCAGCCGCGCCTGCGCCCGCACAAGCACCGGCCACTGCTCCAGCGCCATCTGCGCCCCCGCAGCGACCTGCTCAACCGGAAGCCGCGCCCTCAGCGCCTGCACCCGCTGCTGTTCAGCAGCCGGTTCTGAAGCAAACTCAGCGTCTTACGCCGCCAGATATGGCGCCAGCCGTCAGCATCAATGTGACGGTCAAACGCGGTATGCCCACCAATGCGGAAGCCATTGCCAGCTTCATCAATTCCGCTACGAACCGTAACATCAATCGCATGGATATCATGATGGCCTTTGGTCAAAAGAGCTATCTGTTGGCGCAAGACCAAACCGAGCGTGTGCTGGCCGTCATGGGTTGGCAGGTCGAAAATTTGATCACCCGCGTCGATGAGTTTTATCTGGCGGCTAAAATTCCGGCCAAGCCCGTCGTCGAGAATTTAATTGTGGCGGTTGAAGCAGCTTCTAAAGATTTGCAAAGTGAAGTCGCTTTCTTCTTCCTGCCGCAAAATGTTGCTGCCGATCTCGTGGGTTCGTTCGAGCAAAAAGGCTACGAAATCATGAGTGTCGAGCAAATTAAAATCCCGGCATGGCGCGAAGCGGTTCA
Source organism: Anaerolineaceae bacterium (assembly GCA_016124855.1). Classification (GTDB taxonomy): domain Bacteria; phylum Chloroflexota; class Anaerolineae; order Aggregatilineales; family Phototrophicaceae; genus CFX2. The sequence continues at coordinate 62,518 of WGMX01000019.1, forward strand.
GGAAATCGTGTCACAGCAAAAGGGTGCTGTAATTCTGTCCAAGAAATTGGGTGACCGCATTCTCAAGCCGATCTAACCCTGATGCAATTCCTATGATTATCAGCGGCTAGCGGATTAGTTGCTGGAACGGTAGGATAAATGTTATAAAAGGCGTTGATACGCCTTTTTTTGTATCTATTCCATTATTTGATTATAATTTTTACTCATCAATCTATCATACTGTAATGAATCTTATGGGAAAATTTGTGGCAATAACCTTACAATGTGTGTATATTCATTACGACATATGACGAAATTTATGGAGCAGGCAAAATATGAATAAAACAAAAGTGCTTGTTGTCGAAGATGATGTGAACATTTGCAAGTTGATTAACGACTATATGTCCGGACACGGTTTTGATGTGTCTACCGTAATGGACGGTACGGATGCCTTAGATTATATTCGGGAACGCGGACTCCCTCATATAGCCCTCATTGATTTGTCTTTACCGACTATGCACGGCTTTGAATTAAGCAGCAAAATTAAGGCCATGGCGGACGTTCCGATTATTTTCGTGACCTCAACCAGCGACACCGACACCATCGTTCAGGGCTTACGCCGTTACGCCGAAGATTTTATCGTCAAACCCTTCGAACTGCGTGAATTGGAAGCCCGCGTTCAGGCTGTGTTGGCTCGTATGCCCAGCTTGGACTATGCCAGCGAACCCATTGTTCAGATTGATGAACATCTACAAGTGGATTTTGCCCATAACCGCTTGGTGCTAAATAACAAAGTCTACAGCTTGACCCCTACCGAGTCGATCTTGTTACATGTACTCATGCGTAACGCCGGTCGCGTGGTCGAAAACCGGATGCTCATCGCCCGTGTTTGGCCTTCAGAAGACGTTTATGAAGATACCCTGCGCGTCCATATGCACCGTCTGCGCCGTAAGCTGGAGTCCGACTCGCATCATCCTCATTATATTCGTACAGAACGCGGCATTGGTTATATGTTTACGGTTCGCCCGCCCGAAAGTAAATCCGATTCGAAGTAATGTAGCGCATTTGACGCTCCTTTGTCTGACTAAATTGCATCATCAACGAATACCTCACCATGCCTGCTGATATTGAATCTTCAGAAATACCTATAACCACAGAGATCAGCTTGGCTGATCTTTTGCGTTCGGTGTTGACAAATTTTGCGCATGACATTCAGGCAGATATTGTAGCCATATATTCCTACAGCCATGATCTTAAAGAGGAAGCGCTTATCGTGGCTCTGCCAGAGCGACCACCTCAAATCGTGGATGAATTGGTGCGCGCCTTTTGCATAGATGGCCAGCACGCTTCAACACGGATTGTGAATCCCAATGTGCCTGATTTTGCTTTGGCGCAGTTCTTTTTATTCAAATTAGCAGATGAGGCTATCGGCGCATTAGTCGTTTTATCGCATTCACAGCCTGCCGGTGATATCACTTCGCCGCAGTTAAAACCCTGCTTAAGCGTTATTCAGAACCTGCTGCAAAATCACTATCGTATCCAAAGCGAGGCCATCTCCCACACTATTCAAGCAATTGCCCGTCAGGTCGGTGAAGGGGTTTCGCCACAAGATTTAGTCAACCTTGTGAGTGAACATTTGCTTGAACCCGGAATTCGCTTCTGTGCCTTGTTAATGTACGGCCCGAGACGCGAAGATCGTCCCAATGGACCCTTCGCCTATCTTGATTTACAGGGAGTATGGTCAAGCCGCTTTCCAGCCGGCGTTGGCGTAGGAATGCATCTCTATCTTGATCAATATACCGAGATGATTCAAGAAATTGAAGCGCGCAAAATATGGCACGTGCCAGATGTAAAAGCGATTGAAACACGCTTCGATTCGCTGACGCGCGGGTTTATTCGTGGGGCAGATACCAACTCGATAGTCATTATCGCCTTAGAATCCTTTGGTAGGCCGCTTGGTTTCATGGTTATCGGCACCGGTCCTGACCGTGAATTTTCGCAGCAGGAACTGCGCAGCTATCAAGTCGTGAGCGAATTTTTAGCCCTCAGGGCGATGGCTCATGTCTTGAAGCAGGAACAGGACATTGTGCAGCAGGGTCGGGCCGCGCTGCTAGACGCGGTGCATGACGGTGTCCTCATGATATTGCCGAGTGCCGGTTCTGTTACTGGCGACAACAGCAAAACCTCTGTCCTGACGGTCAATCAAGCCTTCTCTTCCCTTTTTGGCATTAGTCAATTACGGGTGCAGGGATTATCGTTACCGCAGTTGTTAAGCAAAATGCAGTTGCCGGAGGATGTTCGCCAGTCTTTAAAGCATCATTGGCTGGCGGCTACTGTTCGGGATCCAAGTATTCAGCGTGGTGATTTCAGCATGATCCACCCTGATGGCTACCACAGCATGATTAGTTGGTACAGTGCGCCGGTGTATCAAGCCAATCGTGTCATGGGGCGCATCTACATTTTCCACGATGTCACCGATGATCGCACGGCTGTCAGCTTGCGCGCCAATTTTGTTTCGCGCATGTCGCACGAGCTTCGTACCCCGCTAACCTCTATTAAAGGCTTCGCGCAGTACATGCTGGAAGAACTCGGTGCTGATCTTACGCCTGCCGTGACCGATTATGTCAAAATAATTATGGATAACGCGCAGTTACTCAACACACTTTTCACCGATATTATCGAAATCACGCGGGCTGATGTCGGCGACTTGAAGGTTAATACCAGTACCACGCGTTTGGGCGATTTGGTCGAGCATGTGGTAGCGCAGTTCGAGTCGCACCCCTTGATGGAACACAAATCGATTGTGCGTACCTTAGACCCGAATGCGCCCGCAGTACAAATCGACTCCGGAAGGATTAGCCGTGTACTCAGTCAGGTGATCAAAAATGCGCTTCAACATACCCCTGATGAAGGTGTTGTTCGTATCACGACCCAATGGGTCACCCATACAGGCCAGTTGCCCTTTGGCGCGCCTTCCGATGTCATTGTTCCCGGCATTTTGGTGACCATCGAAGATCAGGGAGAGGGCATTTCAGTCGAAGACAGCGAGTTGATATTCCTGCCTTTTTACCGCACCCGCGAGTCCCGTGCCGCCCGACTAGAAGGCAGTGGATTGGGTTTGGCGATAGCACGTAGTATGCTGACTTTGCATCGCGGTAAAATTTGGGCCGAGCCCCGCAGGCGTGGACGTCGCAGCACACGGTTTTATTTCATTTTGCCAACTACGTCTGATTAGCTGACCACCTTAAACCCTTACCGTATCACGCGCTCCACATGCCGAGCGTACCGCATCTGCGATTTCGGCTAATGACTGCTGTGCTTGAGGCAGTTCGGATTGCAGCTGCCAAACATGCCACATGCCGGGATAAACATGTAAAGTCACATCCACCCCAGCTCCTTGTGCCGCTTCGGCAAAGCGCACCGAATCACTTGATAATGCTTCCTTAGCCCCTGCATATAAAATCAGTGGCGGCAGCCCGTGCAAATCGGCAAATAGCGGCGAAATCAGCGGATTACGCACATCTTGATTTACCACATACGACAGCGAGAACCGGCTGATGGCGCGCGGATGAAGTAGATCGTCAATCACATCGTGCGCCGGATTTTCATCCGTAAAATCAGTTGGCGCGGAAATACAAATACCAAGTTTTGGCAGCGGTAAATTCCGGTCACGCAGCGTGATGAGCATCGACAGCACCAGATTGCCGCCCGCCGAGTCGCCCATCACCGTAATCCGCTCCGGCGCGATCCCTTCATCCAATAAATATTGATAGGCTTCTAAGCAGTCATCTAACCCCGCTGGAAATGGATATTCGGGTGCAAGCCGGTAATCAACCGCGAAAGTTCGCCCTTTGACCTCACGGGTGAGCTGCGCCAGCATCATGCGATGAAAATGTGTCTGCGGCAGTACAAAACCACCGCCGTGCACATACATAATTACGGGCGAATGCTCATCTGCATCCTTCGATACAAACCATTCGCCAACCGGTTTATCGGTTAGTGATGCTTGAATATCCGCCGCCAACTTGACGTGGTACAGCGCCAATTTTTGCAACCGACGCACCAGATTAAACGGGGCATACGCCACAAATAACCGTGTGACACGAAGCCCCACGCGTATTTTGTTTTCAAGTGCAGAGTTCACATAGGCGGTCGTCATAGATCAAATCTTTGTTATCTGTTTAAAGTAGTTTTTCTGGTTCTGGTTCGGGAATATGCATACCAATATCTAACGCGGTCGTAAGCCATGCTCGTTTAGCATCTTCAATCATAATCAAGGCATCAGCTTGACTTTCACCATTGGTCGCGCATCCGTCCAATAGTGGAATTTCAGCAAACCAGTATCCATCTACATCTGGAGTAAGTTGTATGGTGTAAGGTAGCGACATATAGTATTCGAGAGACTTATTCATCTGCTTCATCCTCACCTTGCTCCATAATTATTTGATCAATCAGCTTTATGGCGTACTTCACGTAGTCACGCTTGATGGGTCTTCTAAAAGGAACTACAAATACTTTTCGTTGACCACCTAAATAATAGGTGAATGTGTAATGACTGCCAACAGTTTGTTTGTATTCGAAACCATAATCTTCAAGAACAGCACGTAAATCATCAAGTGACACATTGTTTGGATTTTGACGTATCCGTTCTAACCGTTTCTTACGCTTGCTCATGTTGCATGGCCTGTGTGAGAAATTAACATAATTATAGCAGTAAACAAACTAACTCCGTGCTTCAATCCACACCCCTACAAATTTCACCCCTAGTCTGTTAAAATATCGTAATACTTATTATTACCGGGCCGCTTTTTATAGACGCTTTCTGCTAAAAGATAACCTCAGCCATGACTCCATTTGAACTGCCTGAACTTGAACAAACGGTTGGTGATTTAGTCTTGGACTTGCTTCGGGCGCGCAGCGAACATCCCGAATTGGTACTCAGTCCACCGCAAGACGCGCGCGGCGAAGTGTCCTCCAATGCCGTCCGTGTGACGCAGCATTATACGGTTGCGCTCTTAGCATATGGCTTTTCTGCCGACGAACAAGAACTGCGCGAAGCCGCTGATTGGTTTGCATCGCCATTTCCCAGTGACCTCCATAAACGCATTGATCCGGTCGAGATGAACCGTTTGGAAGCACTGTTGAGTCTGCGCCCCACCAGCGAGTCGGTATTACCACGTTTGGAACAGCTTTCTCGCCAGCGTATGGCGGACGATTATTTCGACATCGGCGGCGCACCGGCCTTCGACACCTTGTGGGCAATCAAGGTCATGTCCCAAGCCCGTGATACAAAAGTGCTGAACGGCATCATGTCCGAGGATACCTTGCGCGAGTGGGCTGCCCGCATGGTTGAAGTTAATCACCGTGATAAGGATTTGGCTTTAGCGCTGTACCTGCGTCATGAACTCAAAGCCAAACTGACACCGACACAGCAAAAGAAATATGTCGACAAACTCATCAACATTGCCGAGCAAAGTGGTGGCTTCTGGGGCCTGCCGCAGGATATGCACACCTTAGCCGAAAATATGCAGCGCGGGCAGTTGACCGCCGACCAGATTGCCGACCACCGTGAAATCTTCCGCGAGATGATTATCTCCACTTGTTACGTCATCGAAAACATGATGCCGCTGGTCGAAATGTATCCACAAATCGAACCGGTTTTGCGCCGTGCGATGGAATTATGGTGGAACGTCTTCAGCGGTGGAGGGGTAGTGAATACGCTGCGAGCGTTGTTCCCCAACCCTTACGACTATCTGCTGATTGTTTGCCGTACGTTGGTTTCGGTACGGGCTTATGTCGGTCAGCCATTGATTAACTGGGTTGGTATGTATTTCCATCGGAAGTTGGCCTTGCAGCAAACGCGTCCGGTTGAACCGCCGGATACCGAAAGCATTCGTCTCGCCCTCAAAAATTGGATTCGGGTTGACCTCGATAAAGCGCCCGAACCGCTGCGTTTGGGCATGTCTGATAGTAATGTGGTGCGGATTCACCCTTACATCGCCAATCCGATGCAGCCTGAGGATGATACTTTCAAGCTCAACATTCCCAACGCCGATTCGTTGGTGGTGAAGTACGGGCCAATTGAAGAAATCGACCTTGAACGCGACAACTATGCCCGTTTACCGCTAAGCATTCGTGATTGTTTTGTCAATATTCCGCAGCCGAGTTACGTAGACGGTGAACGGCGGCGTGCGTTCGTCATCATGGCCGATTTGAATCGCTACCGCACCCTGTCCGACGCGCTGGTCAAAGTGCCGCAAATATATGATGCGCTCGCCAACGAACTTGGCCCATTTTTGCTGCGTGTTCATCATGGCGATGGCCCGGCGCGCCGTTATGTTCAAGAAGGGCTGTTGTGGCAGCTTTACCTCCAACCGATGCAGGAGCATATCCGCCGCGTATTCAATTACATCATCGAAAATCGCCTGTTGGATGATGCCGACAAGCTGAAACTCGCTAATAAATTGCAGCGCAGCTTGCTAGATCGGGTCGGCAGTTTGGTGCGCCACCAGCTTGAGCTGGAAGACTTTCCGATTGCCTGTATGCATGGGGATTTGCACTCTCGCAACATCATGGTGCGTCGGATGAAGCGCCGGCAGGGCAGCGAAGGTGGTGAAGGCGAAGTCGATTTCAAACTGATTGACCTCGAAAAGTTCCGCCGCAGTGGGGATGCTGCCCTCGATGCCGGTGAACTGCTGGTAGATTTGGAAATTCTGCGGGCGACTCGCAACAACGACCCCGCGCGTGATCCTCATGCCGCGTTAATCCATGCCGTCGAGCAAACCTATACCGATTTTGCCGCCGAACGGGAGGATAAAACCTTTGCTATTCGAATGCAGTTGGGGCAGGCGCGTTCCATCATTCGCATCGCCAAAGGTCGCACCAAACAGGGTGAACTCTCGTTGAAGGAAAGTCGCAAAGGCCCTGCCATCCGCGTTGCCTTTGACGTCCTAGAATTTGCCGAGCAAGCCCTTGTCCATCTCGACGCAGTGGTCAATGCCTTAGAATAATAACAGCCTTACCAAGCGTGATCTGTTGTTTGTATCCTTAACATCAAGGTCACGCTTGATCAATCGCCTCCGAATCTGAGGCTTAGCGCTGTCTTTAGTTGCGACACCCTTTTAATCCGTTCCGAGTTTTATGCTAAATGTCTCGTCTAAACTTCAGCACTCAGCCCTCAGTACTCAGCACTTTTTTTCTTCTCCTCCTTCTCGCTGCCTGCCAACCAGTCACCCCCACACCTGCACCGCTTCCGCAATCGGCATGGGGATCGGTCATCACCGTCGCCCAAGCCGAACAAACCGACGCACCTGCACTCTATGTGGATGAAAAAGGCATCACGACCGCGTGGGTGGGTGCGGATGAGCAGGGTGTTTTTCAAGCGCTGCGAACCCTCAACACTGAAGGCATGAGCGATGTGGTGCGTTTACCGCTGCCTGTCCGTCCTTATGCTCAACAGTTTGCGCCTGCCAGTAATCATCGCCTACATCTCTTCTGGTTGGATTCAAATGTGAACGGCGAAACACGCTTGTTCACCGCGCTCCTCAAACCCAATCTTGACCGTGACCGCGAACTAACCATCTTGACTCAACAGGTCACACGGCGTTATACATTACTACCTACAGTTGATGGCGGCGTTTGGGCGATTGCTTCCGGCGGATTATCGAGCGAACCCAATCTTTATGCTCATTTTGTCGATGACGATGGACGCTGGCGGTTGAGCGATAACTACCTCATTGCCGAAAATGCCGATTGGCCTGCTGTTTTACAGCGTCCTGATGGCCTCTTCAATCTCTATTGGCTGCGAAGTACCGACGGCGCGGTCATGCAATCTGGTTTTATCGAGGGTCAAGCCATTGATCCGCATCCATTAACTGATGGTGTGATCCTCAATCCCGGTGATCGCTTAGATAGTTTTTCCGCCGCGCAGGATAGTTCCCAAACCTATCTCTTTTGGAATGTCAGCCGCGCTGATGGCAGACACGAAACGTGGCTGGCAGCGGACACATTTGACCAATCTGCATGGCCGCCGCCCACTCGCTTGCGTATCAGCGTTCCAAATAATGTCAGTACCAACGCGCCCGCTGTTCACTTTTTCGAGAGCGGATTCAATTCCGGTGTGGCTTATACGGCCTCTGAGGGGCGCGATAATGTCAGTTGGGTTAAACCCGCGTCTGGCCTTTTTTCCACTTTGCCAGTCGCTGCACAGGTCGATAACCAAATCGCCATCGTGTTCTTACGTGGAGGGCATATCGTTGGTTATCGTCCGATGGATACAGGTACAAAAATCAACCTCATCGGCACACCTAATTTAGTTGTTGACCGTGACCTTTACCTCTATCTCGCATGGTCGCAGCCCGATCTAGCTGGTTACGCCAACCTCCAACTTGCCAGCCTCAAATTTGGCTCTTGGGCATGGCTCAAAAATCCAACCGGCGATTAATCCCGCTTTTCAATATTCACTAAAGACTAATGACTATGGACTAAAGGTTGCCGACTTTTAACCAGCCTTTAGTCACCCTTACGTACTCACCCGCACACCTTTATGCTATGATAACGGTGTTGTTCACTCCGTAGGAAAGGTACCGTAATGCCGCCGGAGAAATCCGACCTTACCCAATCTAAATCGGTTCAGGATTTTCTGAAAGCCGTCTACAGCCTTGGACAAAATGGGGAGCGTGTTTCGACCAATACACTCGCCGAAGGTTTGGCGGTTGCTGCCCCTTCAGTGACCGATATGGCACAGCGCCTTGTTGCGGCTGGTCTTATCGACTATGAGCGTTATAAAGGGGTGCTGCTCACATCCACAGGTGAGTCGGTCGCCCTCAAAATGATCCGTCGTCACCGGTTGATTGAACTCTATCTGGTGAAAGAACTCGGCTACACACTTTTAGAAGTTCATGACGAAGCCGAAAAACTCGAACATGCGGTATCCGACCGTTTTGTTGAGGCTATCGCCACCAAACTCGGTGACCCCGAACTGGACCCGCACGGCGAACCCATTCCCGCGCCGGATGGCACAATCGTTGACCGCGATATTTATCCCCTCGTCGAATGGCCTTTGAATAAGCCAGCGGTTGTCTCGCGCATCAAAGCTGATGACCCCGTAATGCTTGAGCATATTTTGGATCGGGGCTTTAAGCTCCAAGCCCATGTTGAGGTTCTCTCCCGTGACCCCTTTGAAGGGCCTGTAATGGCAATGGTCGATGGCAAAATGCGCATCGTCGGGCATCAAGTCGCTGCCTGCATCATGGTTGAAGGGGAGAATAGTTGACTCTGAAAAGAGTTATATCTTCGCTAACCATAATCATGACTTTGGGCTTGATACTCTGTGCTGCCCCTGTACAGGCTCAAGACCAAGATTTTCATCAAGTTTTTTCATTTGGGCGTGGTACGCCTTACCAAGTAATATGGAGTCCTGATAGCAGTCAAATATTGGTCAGTACCATTGCTGGCATATGGATTTACGACTCGATTAGTTTTGACCTTATCCGACATGTTGAAACGGAATCGGTGTATATCCGGTTTAGTCCCGATGGTCGCTGGTTATTGGGGCAAACCAATACCCGTTCACAAGCCATCGAAATTCGGGATGCCAAGACATATGAGCGAATGGATTTCACCATAGATGCTCAACGCGTCAGTTTTAGCCCTGATGGTGCTTGGTTAATAGCTATTCGCGATAGCAGCTTATACCGTTTTGATACGACAACTTTCACTCCTACGTTATTAAACGTTGATGACTTCAATAAGGGAACTTTTCCTATGTGGAGTCCGGTATGGAGTCCCGATGGGCGCAAAATTCTTTTATCCCATTCAGATGGAAGCGTTCATGTTTTAGATGCTCACGATGGTCATTTATATGTTGCCATTCCAGCTCCTCCAAATAACTCAGGGGAAGAGGATTGGGTATATTCTATTTGGATGCCTGATAGCAGCCGAATTATTCGGTTTAGCTATGCGGATATCTTTTCTGGTGGCCCTACTGATACCTTAGGCGTATATGAAACTGCCACAGGCAAACTTGTGCAGGAAATCCATCAATCTGCGGTTTTTGCGCTGTCGTTTAATCCAGATGGTCAGTGGCTAAATATAAACTCTGACTTGTATGATGCATACACTTTAGCCAAAATTGGCACTATTCAACTTCCTCTTGGTAATTTTGGTAGTGCTGTTTGGAGTCCAGACAGCCAATCTATCATTTTTCAAAACGCCATTGACGGAATTATTAAAATAGCTGATCTTCAGTCTCGGCAGATCAAATACAATATCCAACTCCCTCGCTATCAGGGGACTATTTGGTTGTGGTCGCCTGATAATCGAAAGCTATTAGGCTTTTCAGGTAAGATTCTGATTTGGGATATGCTTACCGGACAGCAAATAGGTCAGATTGAAGAACATATCGGTGTATCCATTGCCGGCACTTTTAGTTCGGATAATTCGATGTTTGCTGCAGCCGATAGTCTTGGCAAGGTTCGTGTATGGAATACAACCACAGGTCGACTTATAGCGACATTTACTGAAAATAAAGGGGCAGTCGAATTATTGTTATGGCAGCCAAATGGGCATTTGCTTGCAACGGGCAGATACTATCTAGATGCGTATCTATATCTGAAGAATGATAATCCTTATCCGAAAACTGATGTCAATAAAGTGTATATATGGGACACGGATACAGGGCGCTTATTTGATGTGATTGAGCTTCCTCAAGACCCAAAGAAAGCGATGGTCATTGCGCCTGTTACTTGGAGTCCCGATGGTCAAAAATTGGTCTTTGGGAATAGTAAGGATTCAGATGTTCGGGTATGGGATGCCGTTAAACGTGAACAGGAGATTAAATACGTATGGGGCGAAGGACTATGGCCCATTTCGTTTCCCGCCATGAGTTGGAGTCCTGATGGTCAAATACTGAAACTTGAGTACGACGAAAATTCATTGGGTAGATTGTTCGATGCTCGGACTGGGAAAGTTTTAGTAAGAAATATATTTCATGCTGCTTTTGATCCCATGAAATGGAGTAAAAGCGAGAGCCAATTACGGCTTGCATATGCCCGTTGTGTAAATACTAACACTGTGCCTGATTGCAGCGTCTCTGTAAAAATTGTTTATGACGGGAAAAATCCAACCGCTTCGAATGCCTCGTTTGATGCGGCGCGAGACACCCCCGATACTATATTCGGTAAATTTGCTGTCGCCGCGCGTTACTTAAGCTGGAGCGAAAGCGCATCTTTTCTGGGAGCAATTGTTGATGATCGTATAATCGTTTGGGGAATAGATACTCAGCGAGGATTATATCGGTCGGCGTGGACTTCCAAATCTGAAAATTTACGTTCACCACAAGATCGGAAATTTAGTTGGAGTCCTTCTGCCGACAGATTAATTGTTTGTATGGATGCTGATGAATCCCAAGTTGTTGATATACCCAGTGGAGATGTTTTACTGAGGATACCGGGTACATCATGTCCATATTGGGGCGAAAATGATTCGATGGTGAATGTTGACCCTCTTGATGCTTATATCGACTCCTACACCGACCAATGGAATTTAAACACTGGCGAAATGCGAGAATACGGTCATAGGGCTTTTTCTACGTTGACAAGTTCGGACGGCAATGTATATGTGGATTCATTCGGTGGAGTGATAACGCTATGGTCGCGGTAAATAACTACGATGTCGTCATCATCGGCGCGGGGGCGGCTGGCTTGGCTGCCGGACGCAAATTGCATGATGCAGGTAAAAAAATTCTGATCGTCGAAGCGCGTGATCGTATCGGCGGGCGAGTTCATACCACTTACGATTTTGCCGACACCCCCATCGAACTGGGTGCAGAATTCATTCACGGTGAAAATGCCGCGACCCACGACTTGGTTAAACAAGCTGGTTTGCACACTATTCCGGTTGATCGCTATGGCAAGCTGCGTTGGGCGCAGTACAGCCGTCCCGCGCTGCCCGTAAATGAACTCCCGGCTGAACTTCGCGCGACAATAACCGGCTTGTTCATGCATTATCGTGACTTGCCCAAACATGCACCACAGCCTGATGTTTCACTCGGACAATACCTGCGTGAACGGGGTTGGAACGAAGAAGCCCTTAAGATTGCCGATGTGTTACTCGCTCAAACTTGCTGTGCCTCATTGGAAGCCCTAAGCTGCGCTGACCTCATCCGCGAAATGCGTGTCGATCATGCCGGAAAGCAAGAGTTTCGCATTAAAGAAGGTTATGGCGAACTGCTCAAATGGTACAGCCGTGATTTGCCCATTCAACTCAACACATCCGTCCGCGATGTCATTTGGGGTGAGAAGGGCATTACCGTCGTTACCACCCGTGAAGATTATTATGCCCGCCAATGTATCGTAACTGTTCCGGTCAGCATCCTCTCGCGTGGTTCAATCCGTTTCAATCCTCCCTTGAGTGATGATAAACAAGAGGCCATTGCCGCCTTCCGCACCGAACCGGCTACCAAATTGATTTATCGCTTCCACGAAAAGTTTTGGGATGATGATCTCACCTTCATGTGCCATACCGGTTTGGCCTCGCGCTGGTGGACACCCGCTTACGGGCATGAAGGAGATAATACAGCCGTCATCGCCTGTTTTGCCACCGCTGAAAAAGCCCAAATCCTCGACGAACAGGAAGAAAACCGTGCCCTCACATGGGGCTTGACCGAGTTGAATTGGCTGCTCGGCACAGGTGAACGCGATCTCCGCAAAGCCGCTATCGACTCACGCCGTGTCTCGTGGGGCTTTGACGCCTATGCGCGTGGCGGCTATGCCCACCTCCCTCCCGGTGAATCCCCCGCTCGTGAGGTTTTAGCTCGCCCCGAAGAAGGCCTTCTCTTTTTCGCCGGAGAAGCCACTGCCTACGACACCAACCCACAAACAGTACATGGCGCACTCGAATCCGGCTGGCGCGCCGCCAAAGAATGCGGTGTATAAAATCTTTTCTCTGTGTTCTCAGTGTCTCTGTGGTTAAATTTCTTATGTTTTTTCCCCGAACACTTCGAGTACCAGTTTCAACGCCGCTTCCGCACTGGCGGCTTTAATCGCCTCACGGTCACCATTCCATACATGCCGCCGTACCACCAGCACATCATTTGGCCCTGCTGCACCAATATACGTCAGACCAACTGGTTTTTCCGCTGTCCCGCCCCCCGGCCCTGCAATTCCGGTCACACTAATCGCCACATCCACATGCAGTAAGGTACATAATCCGCTTGCCATTTCGCCTGCAACTTGTTCGCTCACTGCGCCATAAGCCATTAATGTCCCTTGTCGTACTTGAAGTTGACTTTGCTTAACCTGATTAGAATAGGCCACTATGCCGCCTAATACATAAGCAGAACTGCCCGCGATATTCGTCAGCCGGTGCATAATCAACCCGCCGGTACAGGACTCCGCTGCGCCAATTGTCCATCCCTTTCTGGTCATAAGTTCGCCGACTTGTGCCTCAAGCCTGCTGTCTGCCGCCATGTAATCCCCCTTGTTTGTGAAGTACCTATATCCTAGCTAAAGACTCCAAATTCGTCATATTTTCCGTAGTATTGATTCTCAACTGAGGCTATACTGTGGGATAACGAATGCGCCCTTGCGGGATAACGAGGGATTTACGCGGATGGGTCACTGGGGCTGGCGACGGATGCTCACGTTTTGTGTGAGTGTCTTTGTTGTGGGGTGTAGTACAACTCACGACGCTGCTCCTACATTCTCCCCCACCAACTTGCCACCTGTCACCCTAATGGCGCGAGCCGCAACAGAATCGCCTCCCCCTTCTGTTATTATGATTCCCTTATCTACTCCTATTACCGAATCAACCCCCACTCACTACACCATACAAGTGGGTGATACCCTGCTCGGTATTGCTGCCCGATTTGGTGTTCCCTACGAGGTGCTCAAAGCCGCCAATGCAGATTTGAACCCGCTCGCACTCCCGATCAATCAGGCCATCATGATCCCCAATCCCCAATTTGATGCCGCTGGAACCCCAATTTTACCCACCAGTACGCCCGCCCAACTCGAATTACCGTCTCCCACCTGTTATCCCTCTCCAACCAGTTCAATCCTATGTATGGGCTGGGTCGCCAATAATATATTGCAGCCAGTGGAAAGGGTTGTTCTTTATGTCCGCCTGCTGCGGCGTGATGGCAGCTTGCTTGCTGAGGGCGAAGTAGGATTAGAGCAGGGCGTAATTCCTACAGGAGCCAGCGCTCCCTATCGGGTCTTGTTTAATGCCAATTGGTTGGAGTATGCCAGTGCGGTAGTCAGTCTTCGCAGTGCCGATATTGCCAGCGCCGCTGCCGAGAAACGTGTCTCCCTGCAAATCGAGGGTGAACAGCAGCATCTGGAAAATGGCTTCTACATCGTCTCGGCGACCTTGCGTAACGATGCCGCTGCATCCGTCCATTTACTTCGCGCAGTGCTAACCTTGCGTGATAATCAAGGGCATATCACAGGCTACCGCGTCTTACCTCTAGATGGTGATTTAGCGGATAATGCATTAGTGAATATTGATATTAGCGCAGTCTCACAAACGTCTGGCTCGGTCAGCCACACCTTGTTTGTTGAAGCCATCAAAAACAACTAGAAATATTAACGTGAATGTAAGGACACGGCAGCACCGTGTCCGTTTTATCTACACGCTTGGCGAGATTACTTCGATATCAGTGTCCCAACATCCGTATTGCCTTGCACCGCCTTATACAGGTCGCCATCTGCCCAGAAATCAACCACCAAAATCGGCAGATTGTGTTCTTGGCACAACGTGAAGGCGGTCATGTCCATGACCTCATATTTGTTGGTGAGCACTTCATGGTAGGTGAGGGTAGAAAAGCGTGTCGCGGTTGGGTCTTTCTTGGGATCAGCCGTATAAACCCCGTTGACCTTTGTCGCTTTGATGACGATGTTCGCGTCAATTTCCATTGCCCGCAGCGCGGCAGCCGTATCAGTGGTGAAGTATGGGTTACCTGTACCACCCGTGATGATGACCACCCGCCCTTTTTCCATATGCCGGATGGCGCGTAAGCGGATGTAAGGTTCTGCGACAGCGTTCATTTGCACGGCTGTTTGCACCCGTGTACTCACGCCCGCCCGTTCTAGGGCATCTTGCAGCGCCAAACCGTTCATGACGGTGCCAATCATGCCCATGTGGTCGGCAGTGCTTTGTTCCATGCCCCGGCTGACACCTGTGCTGCCGCGCCATAAATTTCCAGCGCCGATGACAATGCCGATCTGGATACCAAGTTGGTGAATAAGTTTGACCTGTTCGGCGATAAACGCTGCGCTGGAAGGGTCTATACCATAACCCTGTGGCCCGGCCAATGCCTCGCCGCTAAGTTTGAGGACGATCCGTTTGTAGGGTTGCGTTCCGTTTCCGTTATTGGTCATGCATACTTCTCCATTTTCCTTTGACCGATAGTGGGATGTTTCGGGACTCGATACCTTTTCCCCGAATATACTCGCTTATCTATGCTTCAGACAAAAAAAAGGGATTAGCAAACGCTAATCCCTGAATACAAACACAGTTGATTACGTCGAAGACATGCGCGAAAGCGCTTATTCATTCGACTCTTCATCTGCACTGACATTCTCGCCTATCTTAAAGCGGGCAAAACGGCTGATCTGGATGCTTTCGCCCAGTTCCGCCACCAATTCATTCAGCATCGCCGAAATCTTGATGCTGTCATCCTTCACATACGGCTGTTCCAGCAGGACGATTTCTTCAAAGAACTTGTCCATGCGTCCGTCAACAATCTTTTCGATGACGGCTTCGGGCTTCTTGCCTTCGTTCAGCGCCCGCTGCTTCTGAATTTCACGTTCGGCTTCAACTTCAGCCGCCGGAACTTCTTCGCGCGTCACATATTTGGGCGTTAAGTTTGCAATGTGGATCGCCATATTGCGCGCAAATTCTTGGAACTTTTCGGTACGTGCTACGAAGTCAGTTTCGCAGTTGACCTCAACGATCACCGCCAACCGCTTGTCGTGGTGAATATAGCTGCCAATCAGTCCGTCATTCATAGTACGGCCTGCGCCTAATTTCTTAGCGGCTTTGGCGATGCCCTTTTCGCGCAGCCAGTCAGCCGCCTTCTGCACATCCCCATTATTGGCTTCGAGCGCCTTCTTGCAATCCAGCGGGCCAGCGCCTGTTGACTCCCGCAGGTCCTTTACCATCTGTGCTGTGATAGCCATGTCCTACTCTGCATCCTCTTCTGGTGACTCATCTTCAAATAGTTTTGCATCGCGCATCTTGGCAATGGTGGACGCACCAAGGTAAGCCTCGTCTGATTCTTCTTCGGCATCTTTGTCGTAGAAGTATGTGGCATCTTGCGTGGTTGCTTGAACCATGTCCGTATCATCACCCTTGCGCATCGCCATACCTTCAATCACAGCATCAGCAAACGCGCTGATAACCAGCTTGATAGCACGGACGGCATCATCATTTGCAGGAATAATGAAGTCAATCGACTGAGGATCAGAATTGGTGTCCGCCAACGCCAACACCGGCACATGTAGGATATTCGCTTCCTTCACGGCGGTGGCTTCGCGTACCGTGTCGACAATCAGAAGCATGTCAGGCACCTTCTTCATGTCACGGATACCACCTAGACGCAGTTGGAGCTTCTCAATCTTACGGGTAAGAACCAGACCTTCTTTTTTGGTCAGCAGTTCGAACTCGCCGGCATCACGGCGCTTTTCCAACTTCTTAAGCGTATCAATCCGGTCACGGATGGTGCGCCAGTTCGTGAGCGTACCGCCCAGCCAGCGATGGTTGACAAAAGGCATACCGCAGCGTGCAGCTTCTGTCGCGATGGTTTCCTGCGCTTGGCGCTTGGTTCCCACGAACAGTACCGTGCCGCCCTTTGAAACCAGATCGCGAATATGATCATAATAATTGTTGATGTTGACCAGTGTTTGTTGCAGGTCAATGATGTGGATACCGTTGCGTTCGGTAAAGATGTAAGGCTCCATGCGGGGGTTCCACTTGGGCGTGCGATGCCCGAAGTGAACACCTGTCTCCAGCAGAGCCTTCATGGTGACGTTCGAAGGCATGAACTATTCTCCTGTATGGTGTTTAACGATCACGCCGTTCAACCCCGAAAGCAACTCAATTAAGAGCAACACCTTCAAGTCCGGGCGTGTGATATTTGGCTAAAAGCCGGACGGTATTTTAGCACAGCCTAACTCCACTTGGAAGTGGCGATTAGCGTGTCAAGAATGCAGATCAAAATGTATTTTTCAAACATCTTCAAACATTTTCCCTACACGCATCCATGAAATGTCGGGTGACAACCAATGCCATATTGCTCTAAAGTGAATGTGGTAGTGAAAAACATCACATTCAAACATCGAAGCCACTATCACAAATTGTAGGGGCGCAACTCGTTTGCGCCTTCTTCAATTAACGTTCTATCGTAATTAAACTCTATAGTCACTGAAGTAAGCAGTAAAGAGGAGTTGGTCTCATGGACTACAGCCAACACATGTTAGCCAGAGCAGAATATGACCGGATGGTCAAATCAGTGCCTCCGGTTTACGAATATCCACGTGATGTCGCCGTCAGCAGTCCCGCAGCAACTTGGCTTCGCGCCCTTTTGCTGTCGATTGTGCATTTGGTTATCCGCTAGACGGATTGTTTACCCCGCGAACGTTTGTCGTAAGTTCCGCCGCCGCAAAATAATCCAGATTACTACTGGCGCACCAATCAACGCCGTCACCGCATTTAAAGGCAGCACGATCTGATTTCCCGGTAACTGGGCGATCAAATCGGCTGTCAGCGCCAGTGTCCCGCCTAAAAGCGCGGTCGCCGGAATCAACAACCGGTGATCGGATGTGCCTAAAATCGCACGGCACAAATGCGGCACAGCCAGCCCTAAGAAACCAATTGGCCCACAAAAAGCAGTGACCGTACCCGCCAGTAACGCTGTACTGCTGATAATCGCCAGCCGTCCCCGTCGCACATTCATGCCCATGCTCCGTGCGTAACCTTCACCCAGCAGCAGCGCGTTCAACGGCTTGCTCAGCAAAAATGCACTCACAATCCCCACCAGAATCACCGGAATGAAAATCGGCATCTGCCCCCACGTCACCCCACCAAAGCTGCCAAACGTCCAACTCATATACGCTTTGATGCGCTCGTTCAGACTAAAATACAGGAGCAGCGTCACAACCGCGCTGGTGGCATAACCAAACATCAAACCCAGAATCAGCAGCGTCATCACACTCTGTACCCGCGAGGCCACACTAACCACCAGAAACAGGGTCATCGCCGCCCCAAAGAATGCCGCCACCGTCAATCCGAAGTCGCCTGTTAAGCCTAATCCCGCCAGCAGCAGTGATCCGGTTGTCCCAACACCCAAAACGACCAGTGCCACGCCCAGACTCGCGCCGGAACTCACGCCCAACACAAATGGGTCAGCCAGCGGATTACGAAACAGCGTCTGCATCTGCAAGCCGCTGACTCCCAACGCCGCACCTGCCAGTAGGGCAGTTAGCGCTTTGGGCAGCCGGAAGTCCATCACAATCGTTAACCATGTTGCCCGCGCTGGTTGTCCACCTGTCAGAATCTTGAGGACATCACCCACTGGAATACTAACCGACCCCGCCACCAAACTCAGAATAAACACAACCAGCAGCAAGCCAGCCAATACCAGCAGCATTCCCCGCCGTGACTGAGTTCGCGCCCGTAATTGAGTCGCCGCCGTACTGATTGGTGTGTTGATTATGTTTGTACTTCTGCTTGTTTCCATGACAAATTCTTCTGCTTACTTTATCTCTCTGTGTCTTAGAGCCTTTGAGTCTCTGTGTTAAAAATGACTTGGCGGTTCAATTTTCCTCTATAACCGTTCCCAACCGCTGCCTTCATGCCCGAAATGAAAACAATCGGGATGCATAATCTCAGCCAAAATTTCCAATGACTCAGCTAATCGTGGCCCCGGTCGGTTGAAATATTGGTTGCCATCAGTCACAAAAACACGCTTATTTTGCACAGCCCGCAGCGCCCTCCATTCTGCTTTGGCTTGCAGCACTTCCAACTCTTCGCGCGCCTTCGCAATATCGTAGCCGCATGGCAAAATCACCAGCATATCAGGATCAGCCGCTTGCAGTTCAGACCACTGTAACCACGGCGAATGCACACCCGCTCGCCCGAATAAATTGATTCCACCGGCCATTTCCACCAGTTCAGGAATCCAATTGCCCGCCGACATCAACGGCTCAAGCCACTCCAATGTCGCCACGCGCGGTCGCGGCAGATTGATTGTTTGGTCTGCGATGGCACACATACGGCTTTGCATCTCCGCCACCAGACTCGCGCCTCGTTCGGGGATACCAACAGCACCCGCTACCCGTCGGATGTCACCGTACACATCCGACAGGAAATTCGGTTCAAGCGCCACAATCGTGGCTGATGAATGCAGTTGGTCGCAGACGACACGCTCTACCTCAGCGAAGCTCACCGCGCACACTTCGCATTGTGTTTGCGTAATCACCACATCCGGCGCGAGCTGCGCGAGCAGTTCCGCATCAATCGTATAAACTGAGGTGGATACTTTCAGCACGGCTTTGACGCGCTCATCGACTTCAAGGCTGCTGCCTGTTGGATCAAATCGCGGCGCGGTCAATACCGGCAGCGCTTCAATCCCCGCCGGATAATCACACTCATGTGACCGTCCTACTAAATCCGCTTCCAACCCTAACGCGCACACAATTTCAGTGCTGCTCGGTAACAGGGATACAATCCGCATACCGCCTCCCAAACCTTTCCGTAGGGGCGCACGGCTGTGCGCCGTTTTTTATTGATTCCCTCCCTCGTTTACGGGGGAGGGCTAGGGTGGGGGTCTGTTTATCGACAGACTAACGACTTTTACGCCCCCAACGGCGCATAAAAGTACAGCGTATAATCCGGCAGCAAATCAGGATGGAAAATCTTGACCAGATCACTCAAGATCACATCGGGATTCGCATAGCCACCTTCGTAGTAATCGCTGCCACCGTTGGCGTTCATCCGCGCATTGTTGGTATAAATCTGCCCGCTCTTAAATGCCGCAAATTGTCCCAAACGCTCATCCCCCGCCAGCACATCGGCCTTGCTGGTCGGGAAGATATTCACCCAATAATCAGCATCGCTGGCCTTATCCAGAACATCTTCAAGGCTCAGTGCAATACTACCGGTCGTCTTATCATCCGCCCACAAGTATTGCGATCCGGCATCCCGCAGCAGCGTTGCCACATAGCTTTCTCCGCCCGCCATATACCACGTACCGCTGTAAGGCGTATTCACGAAGACGGTGGGTTGAGTGGTCGCGCTTTTAGCGAGAGTTGCCACCTTCTCATAGCGATCATTCACATCCGTAAACGTTTGCTGTGCGACAGCCTCGGTATTAAAGAACAGGCTGATGAACTTGCCCCATTCCGCCACACCCAGCGGCGTTTGATCGAGGAAGTCCGCATCAATCACCACCGGCAGCTTGGCTTGCAGCATCGCTGGATAAGCCTTGTCCTCATCACTGAACCGCTGTGACAGGATTAACGTCGGTTGAAGCTCAATCAATTTCTCGACGTTGATGTCTGTGCCACCACCGCCGCCAGCAACCTCAGCGATCTTGCCGTCCTTCACACCGTTGATAATGGCCTCGTTGTTGGTGAACATCGCCGTATCAACCGCCACCACCTTGTCCAATAAATGCTGCGTGGTCAAATGTGGCAAAAACGAGGTCGAGAGTGAAACCACACTCTGCACCGGCACATCAATTTCGGTTTCGCCAGCTTTCAGTTCCGGCGTGGGTGTGCCGCACTGCACCAGCACGTAAACCAGCGGCTCTTTCGCTCCTTGCCATGGAGTCGTCACCGTCACAACCTTATAAGTGTTGTGATATTCCACCGTAAATCCCGACGCCACATCCACCGTAACTTTGTCAGGGAAATAATCGGTTTTGTCGTCAAAGGTCTTGACGCATTCCGTCGTCATATTAGCCGTCGGTGCTTGCGCTGCGACCGGCAGCACCATCCCCACAGCAGCCAATAAAGCAGTCAAAATGAACACTAAACGGGACTTCATGGGCGCTCCTCCTCGAAGCATAGAGCTTTGCTTCCGCCCTCTCTTTGCTCCCCTCTCTGCGAAGCGGGGAGGGGTTGGGGAAGGGGATACAGCAAAACCTTAAAATAAGTCTCAAGTGCCGCGCTTCGTGCGAAGGAGAAAAGGGTTGGAGATTGAATCCGCCGTGACCTGCGCTTGTCCCTTAGGAACAAAAAACCCGCCGGTCAGCGGGGAGCATGTGTGGAAAACGCCCATGCCCGACCCCCCTTTGCCTCGAAGGTGGTACTCGAGTCAGCGATGAAGGCGGGTAATCGGGCTTGGCAAATATTATGTTGGTGTCAGGTCTCTAAAACCACCTTGTATTACTCCCTCCCTCGCTTGCGGGGGAGGGTTGGGGAGGGGGTTCTATCGACTATCAACTAACGACTGCCTTACCGTTGCGGGACAGCGCTGGACTTCAACCAGCTTCCCCCATTGTGCGCGTCGCATCCGGGCGGTGGGCGCACCTTATCGCAGTGAATACTGCCGTAACAGTACCATTTAGCAGACCATTTTGTCAATGTGGCACAGGCCGCCATTCTGGAAATTCTGAGGTCAAGAATCGATGCAATGGCCGTGATTCACCCGTAATCAGATTGAGCAAATACATATTGCCCATTCCACCTGCTTCGGAATGATAAGCGATAAACTTGCCATCAGATGACCAATTGTTAAGGAAAGGGTATATACTCGGAATATCGAACGACCGGATAGCGCCAGTTGCAACCTCATAGATTGTTAAAGCATAGTGACCTTCTACAAATGCCAACTGCTTTCCATCTGGTGACCAAATCGGGTTACTATAATTAGGGGCGCGATCTGCAATTGTAGTGCTATGCTGGATACAACTTGCTGTTAATTCCGTACATCTCAATTGCATGACGACAATTTTATTCGTACTTTCGCTGATAGCATAAAAAGCAACCCTCTGTTTGTCAGGTGACCATTCTGGAACGGAATAAACAGTTTGGCCGCTTAAAAAATCAAGTTCATCAAACTGGCATGAATCGACATGTGCGAGACAGTTGATATTCATACCATAGAGATGAGCGGCTCCATTCTCGCTAGCGGCTTGATAAAAAACGACCTGACTATCCAGCGACCAATTCCCCGCTCCAACATATTGAGGGAGTGCATACACTTCACCTGTCTCGATATGTAAAAGGATGGTTTCTCCTGCCGCCATCTGAGACACGGATAGCAAAATCCATTTTCCATCAGGCGACCATATTGGCGACGAATCCGGTGAAATAAATACGTATGCTGCTTGACGAATATTCCGTCCCACCGCATCCGCAATATAAACATGAAAACCATCAGCGTTTGACCCGATATAAGCAATTTGCTGACCATCAGGTGACCAATTCGGTCGCACACTGTTTCCATGTGAAGAAGTCAATGGTTGGTCAATTCGGTAATCACTATCCCGTATATAGATAATAAAATAATGGCGCTTGTTAACGTCTACTGACTTTGTGTACAACAGCTCATCGCTACCTGTCAGCAGATAACCCACACCCACGGCCACGCCTATCAGCGTAACCATCACCACCCAAATAAAAACCAGCGGACGGATTAAATGTTGAAATATCAAATTTTGTTTATTGAAGTTGCTTTAAAGAACGTAGGCTCTTTTGTAACTGCTGTATTCCGAGGTGTCAATGTTTTAAATGACTTGCAGCTTGCCTCTTGTAACTCGAAACTATTCCCTACGTTTACTTTCCGTTTGTGCCGCAAACCAATTCCCAACCACCAGCCAACCTCACGCCTCATTCCGCTCCCTTAAAACCGTTAGTGCCAGCCCCGCGAAACAGTTACAAAATGTTCTTCCAAAATGTAACCCCAACACCCTTCAAATCACTTATGATACGTTGAGGTGACATTGTACGGGCTTGGCGTTGACAAGCCCCCTTCACCGGAGCACCTTAACATCTCATTTGACCTGATCGCCGCTGAATGGGCAATTCAAAAGGCTAAACTTCACTGCCGCATTTGCTGCTTTTGCAGCATATTTCGCACATTCGGCGCATGACTCCCTCAAATCCGCCGTTAAAAACCACCTGTCACAACAGCTTCAACAGCATCAACTGCAATATTTTGAATCTCTTGACTTCCCAACCGCATAATCTTATGCTTTCTTCGGTACTCGGTACTCGGTACTCGGTACTCGGTACTCGGTACTCGGTACTCGGTACTCTTTCTCCTAACTCTCGGTGTCTGTGCGAAGCCTCCCCGTGGGACTGTGGTTAATCGTATTCGCCCTTTCCGTCTGGATTTGTCCGTCGCTTACTTCCCAGATCGTCGCGCGCTCAACGAACGCATTCGGGAAAACATCCATATCGGTCGTAGTCAATAACGTCTGGGTAGCGCCATTAATCCGCTCAAGTAAGTATGCCCGCCGGTGGGCATCCAACTCGGCGACCACTTCGTCCAACAGCAGAATCGGCCACTCGCCAATGCGATCTTTCATCCATGTCAGTTCCGCCATCTTCAGCGCCATCACGGCGGTTCGCGCTTGTCCCCGGCTGCCGTATAAACCCGCATCCCGCCCATTGATGTTCAAGCGCAGCTCATCACGGTGCGGCCCGCACAGGGTCATGCCCCGGTCAATCGACTCGGCTTGTTCTTTCACCAACTGTTCCTCGAATTGCGGCGCGATTTGCTCTGCGCTCAAATCACGGTGCAAATCCAGTCCAAACATATCGAAGGACATCTGCCCATCGCCCTCTGCCGTAGGCAGGAAATTCGGTTGGTAGCGTAAGGTCAACGTCTCACGTTTTCCCGTCAAATCAAGATGCGCTTGTTGGGCGCTCATTTCCAGTTCACGGAGGAAGCGCTGACGGTTCGCGATAATGACGCTTCCCGAAGTCACCAGTTGATCGTTCCAGTAAGAGAGTTCATCGGTGCTGGCATAACCATCACTAATCCGCTTGAGCAGGGCATTTCGTTGGGGTAGCGCCTTCTCGTAAACCGTCAATGCCTGCACATATTCGCGGTCAACCTGCGATAGCGTACTGTCCATAAACCGTCTGCGCTCGGATGGGCTGCCTTCAATGAGTGAGAGGTCTTGTGGGAGAAATAACACAACCGCCAGCAGCCCGACCAAATCCATCACCCGCTTATCCACGCCGTTGATGCGGATGCTCTTCTTAAACCGTTGGCTGCCATCGGCTGCACGGTCAAGTACCAGAGCCATCTCGATCCGGTTAAAGCTGCCTCCGCGTCCCTCAACTTCGGCTGCCAAACGCGCAAAAGGCAGCGGCTCGTCCTCCGTCCGCCAGTTGATGAGCTGTCGGTCGCTGCTGGCATGGGGCGATTGGGAAGCCGCTAGATAATAAATGGCCTCCAGTAAGCTGGTTTTTCCCTGTGCGTTCGCCCCGTGTAACACAATCGGGCGGTTAACGGGCAAACTCAGTTCCAGCCGCGCATAGTTACGAAAATTCGTGAGTGAAAGATGTTCAACGTGCATAAGATGCCGTAATCTGTACTGTTCTGTCCATCTAAAAATAGGAATGATCAAACATTAATGAGTAACCAAGTAACCCATTATTGTTGGCTGCCTCATACAAGATCAAAGTCACAAAATGAGGGAGAAGGTTGGAGGCAGAAATCCGTCTTAAGCCGCATGAATTATACCCTAAACCATGCTAATTTTTTAGTGGAATCACCTCTACTTTGCATGAACCAAAACAGGTCTATACTGTGCTTTAGGTGTTGCTTCTCGAATAATGTTTTTAGAAAGGTCAAAACTTATGTTTCGCCGTCGTAACCGCATTCAAAATGGTGTGGAACTCACCCGCCAGAGTTGGGTGGCTTTACGTGCCAATCCACAGTTGTTGATTTTCCCCGTCATTTCGCTCATCGGTATGATCATTGTCACCATCCTGTTTTTCATACCTGTCTCCGCCACCGGCATTTTTGCCGCCCTCAGTGAGCAAAACAGCCGCAGTTCCGGCGACATCAATCAAGCGCTGTTCACCATCATCATCTTTCTCTACTACTTCGTGACCTACACCGTCATCATTTTCTCAAACACTGCCTTGGTCGGTGCAGCCTTGAAACTCGCACGCGGCGAAACGGCTACCGTTCAGGATGGCATTAACATCGCGCTTTCACGGATGAGTAAAATCTTCGTTTACGCCCTCATCTCCGCCACGGTCGGTATGTTGGCTCGCGCCGTCCGTGACTCAGGTAACAACTCGCGTAATCTCGTGGGCATGATTATCGCTAATGTGGTTGCGGCCATCATTCAAGGCGCGTGGAATTTGGTGGTGTTCTTCGCCATTCCCGTGTTGATTGTCGAAGACCTCGGCGTGATTGACTCGCTTAAGCGCAGCGTGGGACTTTTCAAGCAAACATGGGGTGAACAGTTCACCGGCAGCGTGGCGATTAGCGCCGTTTCCTGCCTCGCCACACTGGCCTTGATGGTGGTCGCGGGCGTCCTCATAACCCTTGCCGTTGCCAGCCAATCAGCCATCTTAATTGTAGTGACCATAGCGGTCGTGGTCTTGGGCTTTGTATTGCTCAGCCTGATCAGCGGTGCGGTCAACGGCATTTTTCAAGCCTCACTGTATCAATACGCAACCACCGGAGATGCCGGCAAACTAATTGATACGCAGTTAGCACACGATGCCTTCCTCCCCGCTGCCCAATAACGCATGTTAAAATGCAGGGACTAAATCATTTAGTCTCTGCATAACAATGTCACTTCCCTTACTCAATCTGCTGATTTTTGCCTTTACCTGTTGGTTAGGCTTATATCTGATTGCCCGTGACCATACTAAACCTGTACTGGTATATACCGGGCTGGGATTAGTCGGCTATACCCTGAGTCTTGCTTTATATTCATTGACGCGGTTCGACGATGTACCTAAAGAATTGCTTCCTCTACAGGCAGTCATCCTTCTCATGCCCGCTCTTTGTTGGTTTGCCGCAGCACTTCATCTGTTGCCGGAAAAAACACTGCCAAATCCAATTTTGTTCGGTGTGCGCTATGCAATCCCTGTCGTCTTGATGGCTATTTATTATTTGTTTGGCGATATTCTTTATTCGTTCCGTCCTTCAGCCCCTATTGTTTATCGACTTTCATCGTATATACCGCTGGGCATTGGTGTCCTTATTCTACTTCTTATGACCATTGGCTTTGTAGCTTATCGCTTGTGGCATGAGCGCAGACGACGATTATGGGGGCTGCTATTGACGCTGACCTTATTTTTCACATTAGGTGCTGGGATAATGTTATTACCTAGCGGCATTGTTCCCTTCGATACAGCATTATTGATCGTCGGCATTGATTTACTGCTGCTCGACTTCTGTATCGCGGGTCTGGATGCCTTTGATGAAGGGGAGACACTGCTGCCGGATGCCACCTATTCGTTCATTCGTGCCATGCTCATTGCCTTTATCTTTGGTGGGCAAGTCGCTTTAGCATCCGGCGGACAATATACCTTCTCAATGCTGGCATTACTCTTTGGAGTAGTAGCTGCTGCCATTGCTTCACAAGTATTTGCCGAGTCCATCCAAAACGGGCTGGATCGACTTGTATTTGCTCGGCTTCCGAGGTTACGCCGTGCCCGTGCTGAACTCCGAACGGCTGCTAGTCTCTTGCCCCGCACTGCCGATAACGTAAATCTCAACGCCTTGACCGAAGATGAATTCATCCGTCTAACCCGCCGCGCCCTCAGTCATCTGACCGACCCCGGTAAGTTAGCGGTTTCGCCCCTCATGCATTTACCCATGCTCGATAAGCGTGTAAAGAATGGTCACATGCTGGAACGCGCCGCCGAACTCAAACTGTTGTTGACTGACAGCATTCAACGCCTCAAGCCCCCCGCTAAAGGCGAATTTGGAACTGCTGATGAATGGCGCTTTTACAATGTTCTCTATTTTCCCTATGTACTAGGTGTCAAACTGCTGTCGTATAACGACTCCGCTGAGCTTACAGACGACGCCCGCAAAGTCGTGGAATGGTTTCGCGCCAATGTTCCCGAACGCACCCTCCATAACTGGCAAACCGCCGCTGCCCGCCTGATCGCACAGGATTTACGCGATCAAATGCGTTAATTTGGCAGTGGTTGGCAGTCATTTTCCTTCAAATGGCAGTGAATTATCGCCTATGTTTATAGCCAAGACGCGCTGGTGCTCGTCTCTTTCGACCATAAACATAAGGAGATTTTTCCAATGGCAGCTCAAACAATCGTTACGAAGTCCAAAAACGGTACAGCTCAATGGGCTGTAGAAGTCGATGGCGTTTTTTGCATCCTTGCCGGTTTGCTGTTCGTTTTAGATGCCAACGGCGTGAGTAAATTCGTGGGCGCACAGTCCCCCGCTGTCATCACGGGCATGGGCGCATTTACCTTTTTATACGGTGTGGGGCTGCTCTACGATGTCTTCAAGGGACTGGTCAGTGCGCGGCTGCTGCAAGTGCTGATGACTTTGGATGCGGTTGGGGCGCTCATCAGCATAATCTTTTTAGTGGCGGTTCCTACCGCCTTGAGCACAGAGGGACGTTGGGTGGTGCTCATTCTTGCGGATGTGATGATCGCCTTTGGTATTTGGAAGTATGTCGGCCTTCGGCGTCTAACCCGCTAAGTTGAACAGTTAACAAAAAAGGGCAAACGTAGGAGGATGTTTGCCCTTTTTATGGTGCTTAAGCCGTTTGCCTAGACGCGGTGACAGGCTGCCCAGTGACCCGGTGTAATCTCTTCCAATACCGGATCAGGATCTTCATGGCATAGACCAAATTCGACCGGGCAGCGCGTGTTAAAGTTGCAGCCGCGCGGCGGGTGGGCAGGGCTGGGCACATCGCCACCCAGAATGAAACGCTGACGTTTGGCTTCAACCAGCGGATCAGGTACAGGCACAGCCGACAGCAGCGCTTGTGTATAAGGATGCAGTGGATTGTCGTACAGCTCGTCGGTAGTCGCCAACTCCACAATTTTACCCAGATACATAACTGCTACACGGTCGCAGATGTGGCGTACCATGCTCAAGTCATGGGCAATGAACAGGTAAGTCAGGTTCAGTTCGTCCTGCAAATCTTCCAGCAAGTTGACGACCTGCGCCTGAATCGACACATCCAGCGCTGAAATCGGTTCGTCAGCCACAATGAAGCTCGGCTTGAGAGCCAGCGCGCGCGCGATACCAATACGTTGGCGCTGACCGCCCGAGAATTCATGCGGATACCGGTTAACGTAATACGGATTTAAACCGACGCGTTCCAACAGAGCCTCAACATATTCCTGTTCTTCTTTTTTATTGGGAATAATGTTGTGGATACGCAGTGGTTCCGAAACAATGCGTCCGACCGACATACGGGGATTCAACGATGCAAATGGGTCTTGGAAAATCATCTGCATACGACGGCGCATTCTCCGCAGCTCTTCGGCTGGCATCGTGCTCAGTTCTTTGCCCTCGAATACCACTGAACCCGAAGTCGGCTTATAAAGTTGGAGGATGGTACGTCCAGTCGTGCTTTTGCCGCAGCCTGATTCGCCCACTACACCCAGTGTTTCACCCCGATACACATCAAAGCTAACATCATCGACTGCCTTAACCGCGCCGACCTGTCTTTGAAAAATAATCCCCGAACTTATCGGGAAATGTTTCTTAAGATTCTTGACGCTCAGCAGTACCTCACGGTCGTCACCCGTGGTTTTGGTTTGGGGTTGAGCGAATGTACTAACCATGTGCAGCTACTCCTTCATTTAACGGTTGACCGGTGCGAACATCGACCCAGCAAGCCTTCAGGTGATCAGGCGCGCTTTCAGGGCCGTTTATCAAGGGTGGCATTTCCTCGGTGCAGCGGTCGATGCGGAATGTGCAGCGCGGTGCGAAAGGGCAGCCTTTTGGTTCTTGGCGCATGTCAGGTGGTGAACCTTCAATTTGTGTCAAGCGCTCTCCGCCAGAGCGTTTGTCATGACGCGGTAAGGACTTGAGCAATCCCAACGTGTAAGGATGGCGTGTATCCTTAAATACATCTTTTGATGAACCTCGCTCGACGATGCGTCCACCGTACATAACCTGTACCGTATCCGCTAAACCGGCGACGATGCCCAAATCGTGCGTAATCCAGATCATCGCCATGCCGATTTCGTCACGCAGGCGGCGCACCAGATCCAATATTTGCGCCTGAATCGTCACATCGAGCGCTGTGGTTGGTTCGTCAGCGATCAATAACTTCGGATTACAGGAAAGGGCCATCGCGATCATAGCACGTTGGCGCATACCACCGGAAAATTGATGTGGATAGTTATTCAAACGTTTGGCCGCGTCCGGTATGCCCACCATCGTCAGCAAACTGGCGGCGCGTTCGTTTGCTTCTTTGTCACTCATGCCCAGATGGAGTTTGAGCGCTTCAGTGATTTGAGTGCCTATCGTCAGTACGGGATTAAGTGAGGTCATCGGGTCTTGGAAGACCATCGCGATTTCCGCGCCGCGTACCGCTCGCATTTCTTCTGGCGTTAACTTGAGCAGGTCGCGTCCACGAAATAAAACTTCACCGGCTTCAATCTTGCCGGGTGGGCTGGGAATCAAGCCCATAATCGAAAGCACGTGAACACTCTTACCGCTGCCCGATTCGCCTACTACCCCCAGCGTTTCGCCTTCATGGAGCTTGTACGATACGCCGTTGACCGCGTAAACCGTACCCTCCTGTGTATGAAATCGTGTGACGAGGTTTTTGACCTCCATCATGACGGGTTGTGCCAAAGTCTAGCCCTCCTACAGTTACAACCATTAAAGGTTTTTTACAAAGAAACGAATGGCTTATTATTCTTCCGCAAGTCTTACGAAATTGCAAAATTTCTAACCGCCAATGGTTTGCACGCGCATTTGTTACTTTTAACCAAAAGCAAAGGTTCAAAAAAATAATCATGACTAAATGTTCTAATCGGTTTAATTTTCGCTTAAACCAAACAGCTGCTTCGAAATTCAACTTTGAACCGTTTTGGGTTCTCTCACCACAAAGAAAGCCGCCAGTGCGAAAATCACCGTGCATACTAAATAAGGGGCGAGCGGACTTATGTTGTCGTAAATCACACCCAGCGACAGCGGCCCCGCGATGTTCATCAGGCTGGTGAGCGCGGTCGAAACGCCCATCAGCAGACCAATTTCATTCGGCAGCACCCTATCGGTTGTTAACGTCGTTAAAGTCGGGAAGACAAACGTGCTGCTGGCACTGCCCACTAGACAAAAAGCGATAAACAGCCCGATATTAGGGGCGGTAGAAATAAGCATTTGACTGAAAGCTAGCCCTAGCAAACTCACACTTGCCACCTGCTTCTCTCCGAACCGATTGACCACCCGCTCTACCAGAAATGCCTGTCCGCCAATCACCACAACGCCCGCCAACACCATCAGCAAACCCATTTGCCATGGCTGCGCTTCAAACGTGCGGATCGCATATAGAGTCTGAATACTGTTGAATCCTTGGAAGGCAAGGTTGAATAGGCACAGGGCAATCAATAGTGTCAAAAGATTAGGCTTGCGCACCATTTCGCCAATGGCACTAAACGGGTTCAAGTCATTGAGGCGAATCGGTGATTTTTCCCGGCGTTCTACCGGTAAAGATTCCGGCAGTAGGAAAAATCCGACGGTCACACTGATGAATGACAGCACAGCCGCTGCGAAGGCCGGCCATTCGATATGCAGTTGACCAAGTGTTGAGCCGATGGCTGGCCCGACGATCAAGCCGATTCCCCACGCGATTCCGATCAGAGCAAAATTTTTCGGACGTTCTTCCGGTGTAGACACATCAGCGATATAAGCCGAAGCGGTGGACATATTGCCTGCCGTTATCCCGTCAATCAAGCGCGACAGGAACAGCACCCACAGCGCGCCGCCAACCCCCAAAATGACGTATCCAATTGCCGACCCAAACACACTGATGAGTAGAACCGGACGGCGACCATAACGGTCACCCAGTTTGCCCAGCAGCGGTGCGGCGAAAAATTGCGCAGCCGCATAAATTACCGTCATCATGGTCACGTCAAGGGCGTTGCTGCTGTATCGGTTAACCATGAAGGCCGCCACCGGAAACAACATCGTTAATCCCACGATGTCCAGCAGCAAAATCATAAAGATGATCATGAGGGGGAAACGGGAAGTTTTTGGTGCAGTATCGTTCTCTGAAAGCGACAGGTTTTCAGGCGGCGTGGACAAAATGGCTGTTACCTCATGGCTGGTTCAACGAGATGAGATTAGACCTCATAGTCAGCCATTTATCCAACATCCTTTATGGGTGCAGCCGTGGTTTCGTATGTTCACGCAAAACCACAGCTCAAGACATGAGCAACCAGCCGCTCACAACAACAGCGGATTACGATAACCCGCTTTTATAATCACTATTTTGACACGAAAAACCGATTTCCCGCTGACAAACTGACCAGCATTCATCGCATTTCTCGTGTCAGATAATGTCCTCTACTTGAGGGAATATAATGTTGTGCAATCAGTAAACGGCAACTTGCGGAGTAGCGTTCAACATGCCCGTCAATAACCGCTCCATCGCCATCGTGTGGCTGCATACCCCGCGGCTCTTGAAGAAATCACAATCGCAGTGCCATTTGTGATCAGTAAAGCCGAAGTGGTGTTCGCTGTTTTCTCCATGAAAGACCGCTTCAAAAGATTGGAATTGGATACGATCTTTTTCGTGGACATAGCGGTTGGCTTTTTCGACATCGCTGACGACATTTTGGCCGGGCGCGTACGGAAGCGGGTCACGTTTGAGCATCGGGCGGAACAGCTTTTCCATCGCCATAACGTGCGGGCAAATATGCTGCGAATGAAATCCGGGGCAGGTGCATAACCAGCCGTTTTCGCCTAAGGTGATAACATAATCGCTGTTGCTGCCACGAAATTGGGCGTCGAAGGTCTTAAAGGTAATGCGTTCTGGTTCTTCGGCGTAACGGCGGGCTTTTTCTATTTTACCGATCATTCCGTAATCCATAGCTGGGTCCCCTTTGTTAAGTTACACTCACTTGGGAAAATAAAAACGCGCGGCTCGTATCGAAACGAAACCGCGCGTTGGGCTTCCAATGGGATTAAAGATTCAATTATTGGCTTTGAAACACGCATAGGTTCACGACCTCTGTATCTGGCCAATATTATATAAAGTTTAAGCCACAATATAGGACTTGTCAACAAACCTCAATCATTGTTTAAACTTAATTCAAGGGAGCAAAAATTATGGGCGCAGAAGATCATCGACAAAAAGCGGGTAAAGGTTCGGTCACTGTGGCGATTGTCACCGTCAGTGATACGCGCACGCCCGAAACCGACCAAAACCGGCACTACATCGAAAAACGAATGAGTGAATTGGGCCATAATGTAGCTGCCTATCGTCTCATTAAGGACGAACCGGATCAAGTGGCGGCGGTCATCGAAGAATTAACGTCCATGCCCGGAGTCCAGCTTGTTCTGTTCAACGGTGGGACGGGCATCAGCCCGCGCGATACGACTTATGATGTGGTCAGCAAATACCTCGAAAAAACCCTGCCCGGATTTGGTGAACTTTTTCGCATGTTGAGCTTTCACGAAGTGGGAGCGGCGGCAATGTTCAGTCGGGCGACTGCCGGTGTCTATCGTGGAACACTGGTCTTTTCGATGCCCGGAAGCCCCAATGCTGTGCAAGTCGCGCTCGAAAAGCTCATTATCCCTGAAATTAACCATCTGGCATGGGAAATCGCGCGCAAAGGATAATAATGGTAGCCGCTAGAAAACTCTGTCCAGAAATTGCCGTACGAGAGGATGTCCAAACCGACCGATATTTTTCGCAACCATCCATGCAGTTTGCTGGCTGGAATTCAACATTTTTTCCTTAACCGTTATTCTGGGTTGGTTTGGCGAAACCACCATTACCGCATTATCGACGTAACCCACACCATAATTTTGGATGACACCCGATTCCACGGGTCGATAGGTGATAGGTGGCAGTAAAGTGACAATCTGATAGGTCTGATTTTGAAAGAGAATGGCAGCTTTGTTGTGTGGTATTCGGACGCGTAGGCGGCCAAGTTCAGCGCCTAAATAGGCTGACCAAATGTGGATTGATTCAGGATCGTCAATTTCGCCGTCTAAAGTTCGCATTAGGCGTGATCTGAAGTAGCTTTCAAAGTGGTATAGCCGCGCGATAGCATCTAGAAGATGTTGGCTGGCTTTTAAGATGGCTTGTAAAGCGGCATCCGAATCGGGACAGGTGCCGACAAGGTAGCCCTCAAAGCCAGTACCTTCTTCAAAATAAGGATTGGTTTTTTTGCGTACCGTTTCCCATGCCAGATAGCTTCTTTCTATGTGACTTTTGGTGGACAAATCGTTTGGGTGGATGTCATGAATACCAAATTGAACGAAGAGAGATTGACCAAAAGGTACTGGTTTTTCAACATTCTCAATATGAACCATTTTGTATCCGAGCAGCCGTTATTGTTTGATTCAGAGCTGTCCTCAAGCGGTAACATCAATTGTGTGTTCAGTAATTATTGTATGCTTGAAACGCTGCTGTTCAACGAGATAGTCGCCCTATATTTATCGTGTCAGACATCATGATTGGTGACCGGCTTGGTTAGTTAGCATGAAAGTAAATCTAATCCGAATGGTGATCAAGTACTTCACGTTTCAGAAAAGAGAATCTTATGGCACGAGTGGCTTTGATGACGGTTGGATTGCTCCTTGAATCGGTCGATCATCCGCTAATGCAAGATTTTGTGGATGCAAGTGAACCGATATTTGCAGCCGCCAACGTGAATTCGGGATTTATTGAACGGTCATTATGGCCTGAACCGGATTCTTCACCGGATTGGGGTGAGGCGCTCGTGCCTAAGGTTTTTCAGGGAGAGTTAAACGCCGAAAATCGGAACGCGCCTATTCTTTCACTGTGGAAAGATTTGGAGGCTGCCTATGCTTTTGCCTACAGCGGCCTTCACGCCAAGGCTCTACGTCACCGCAGAGAGTGGTTTATGCCGCACGATTTTCCCGGCTATGTATTGTGGTGGGTGGACGACAACCACATTCCGCGGTGGAG
Source organism: Anaerolineaceae bacterium (assembly GCA_016124855.1). Taxonomy (GTDB): domain Bacteria; phylum Chloroflexota; class Anaerolineae; order Aggregatilineales; family Phototrophicaceae; genus CFX2. The sequence goes on from WGMX01000019.1 coordinate 96,581, forward strand.
CGAAGCCGATCGCCGTTACGAAATATTATGTCAAAAGGGCGCATCTCCCAATGCCTTCGACTTCAAACATCCTTATAATGCGCATGGGCAGCTCGTACAACTAGATCGTGAAATGGTTCAGCAGTATATGGAACAACCCAACTCAAAATCCTGACCAATGTTGCGCTTCATCCACGAGTTATAACTGGGTTCTTACTCTATCCGCCGTTCATTACCATCATAACCGCCCCCGCAAAGGTTGGAAAACTCGAACGGAAAAGGCTGTACAAAAATGAACTTTTGTTCTACAATTAAAGATAGAGTCTCCCTTGGTAGCATTCCACCATAGGGTTATTGACTATTTAATGGGGTAAACAAGGGTTGAAATTCCGGCTTCGATGACTTGTGTTTTCGTAGGAGAGGCATACACGCCGTCCCTCGCCTTGTGTTTTCGTAGGGACGGCATACATGCCGTCCGTCGCCTATTACCATTCCAATTAGTAAATCGCCATTAGCCCCTAGCGCGGCAGCGTAATACGTTTCTTAGTACCGGACATCGCTATTTAGGGAGGGGATGAGAACGTCCACCACTGAATGGTGTCCTTGCATCTTAGAAATAAGCTAAGCTGCAATTACAGCAGCAGCAGAGGTAAATTGCATAGCGGTGGCACGAGCCGGACATTCCGCCGCAAAAGCGTCATTTCAGCGAAACGAGCCAAACCACCCGCTGCACAAAATTGTCAAATCAGCGGTTTTTCCCCTGTTTCCCGCCAGACATTTCGGCGGCTTTATTGCACAATTTGCGCAAATTGTGCAAATATTGGGGTTTACAGTCGGTAAACCCCTGAAACTATCACCCTAGTTGGCTTGATCAAACCGGTCAACAACATCACCGATTGGCCCGGCCATGTAGAAATACTGCTCTGGAATATAGTCCAGTTCGCCGTCAAGGATGCGCCGGAAACCATCTACCGTGTCACTAAGTTTGACATAGCGCCCCTCACGACCGGTGAAGCGTTCGGCTACAAACATCGGTTGCGTCAGGAAGTTTTCGATTTTGCGGGCGCGTGTGACCAGCAGTCGGTCATCTTCCGAAAGTTCTTCAATGCCCAGAATAGCGATGATGTCCTTGAGTTCGACGTATCGTTGCAGGACTTTTTGAGCTTCCCGCGCAGTCCGATAATGTAATTCACCAACCAGATTGGGATCAAGAATCCGGCTGCTGCTCTCCAGTGGATCAACCGCAGGAAACAACGCTTTCTCGAAAATAGGTCGGCTGAGAGCGATTGTTCCGTCGAGATGGGTAAAAACGGCAACCGGTGCAGGATCAGAATAATCATCTGCGGGTACGAAAACCGCCTGTAGCGAGGTAATTGAACCTTTATCGGTCGAAATAAGCCGTTCCTGTAGCTGCCCCATTTCATCCGCCAGTGTGGGTTGATACCCTACCGCTGAAGGCATACGACCCAACAGCGCGGAAACCTCAGAACCCGCCAGCGAATAGCGGTAAATGTTGTCGATAAACAGCAAGACATCACGGCCTTCGTCACGGAAATGTTCAGCCATCGTCACACCGGAAAGGGCAACACGCAGCCGAACTCCCGGCGGTTCGTTCATCTGCCCAAAGACCATCGCCAGTTTGCCCATGACACCGGCTTCTTGCATTTCGCCGTACAATTGAGTACCTTCGCGGGTACGTTCGCCTACTCCTGCAAATACGGAAAGACCGTTGTGTTGGATAGCGATTGAGTTGATGAGTTCGGTGATGATCGTGGTTTTGCCTGTACCAGCCCCACCGAAAATACCCGTTTTACCACCGCGTGTGATCGGTGCGATCAGATCAATGACCTTCATGCCGGTTTCAAAGATTTCCAGCCGCTTGTACTGCTCATCGAATTCGGGCGCGATGGTGTGAATCGAGCGCAGTGGTGTACCTGAAGGTGGAGCCGGCTTGCCATCGATGGGTTCTCCCAGTACATTGAACAGGCGGCCTAAGGCAGCCTCACCCACTGGCACTTTGATCGGGCTGCCAGTGGCGATGACCTGCGTACCACGCTTGAGACCGTCACTGCTGCCCATCGCGACAGTACGAACCTCGCGATTGCCCAGATGAAGCTGCACTTCGAGTATTAACTCGCTGCCATCTTCGCGCTCCAAACGTAGGGCGTCGAATATTCCCGGTAACTGCCCCTGTGGAAATTCGACATCAATAACCGCGCCCATAATTTGCGTGATTTTACCCTGAAGTCCGTTCATGTTCGGCTTGCCTCCTGATTGCAACTTGACAATAATTTCAGTCAGATCACCTGACTTATTTTCCCAATCAAGTTGGCGCAGGCGGGCGCGTACACGGTGCAGTTGTTCCTCTTGGGCACTAATGGATGCTTCAAGTTCCTGCTCTTTGGCGCGGAGCATATTTTGTAGCTCCACCGTAGGCAGTTCAGCGTCCAGCAGTCGGGTGATGTCTTCGAGTGACAACCCCAGTTCTTTGAGACTGTTGATTCGATTCAGTCGGGGTGCTTGTTCCGCTTGGTAGTAACGATAGCCGGTGTACGGGTCAACGGCTGACGGACTGAGCAAGCCGATTTCATCGTAGTAACGCAGGGCGGAGACGGATACCTGACACAGTTTGGCGAACAATCCAATTCTGAACATTGACCCCTCCTACGTGACTGAAATCAGTCTTTACATTATGCACCAAAGCGTTTGCCTGTGCCTTATTTCACATACTTTACAACCCTCAAGCAGGTTGAGAGTCAAGGGGTTGGATCAAAATTGGTGGCGAATAGGCTATAATTGGGGGAATTAGTGTAAGGACTCTGCTGATGCTCAATACTCGGCAAATGACGGTTGAGGAATTTAGCGTTTTTGCTCAACGTCCCGAAAATGGTGACCGCATGTGGGAACATGAACGAACCTTTTTGGAATACAATCAGAAAGCAGGTTTTTGAACGTGCGGAAGGTTGTTGCGAGTATTGCCGGACGGCTGAGGCAAATAGCGGTCAAACTATGCATGTCGATCATATCAACCCACAAGGTAAGGTGATGATGATCTAGAAAACTTATGTTTGGCTTGCTGAAATTGCAATAGTAGCAAACATAAAGCTACGACAGCAATTGATCCGAAAACTAATGAGACGGTTAACCTCTATAATCCTCGTTTACAACGTTGGTCAGATCATTTTCAATGGATTGATTATGGGATACGGATTGAAGGTCTAACAGCAACGGGGCGCGCTACAATTACTAGACTCAAAATGAATCGTCCGGCGGTTGTTGTGGCGCGACAGCGATGGGTGGCAGGTGGGTATCATCCACCTGCCTGAGCTGCATTAATTTCGCTGCGGCATTTGAGGATTGCCGGGGTTAAAGTGCTTTAGAATCACGAGCGGTTCGGTGGTGCTGCCATTAGTAATCTCAACGCCAGCGGTTGCTGCGTCAAAAGTGACGAACATTTCATCTTCGGTGAGTTCACCGTAACGGATGAGCGATGGTGACGAGATGGTATGTGCTCCAAAATGTCCATAACCTTGCACACAAATGAGACCGTAAGCGGCAGCATCAGTAATAGTCACGGTGCGTCCGGGTAGAACCGTGAGTTCTTTGGCGCTGTACCATTGGCTGCCGTAAGTAATCCACTTTTCTTGATAGCCTGCCGCTTGCATATGGTCTGGATCGCCTGCTGGTTTGGGTACTGTGAAGTGATTCTTGGCAAATTCAGGGTCGAGGTTGGCATCCCAATCGAGCATCGCCATTAAATAATCGAAGTCCTGATGCTTATCCGCTGGCACATCTTTGACGACCAAATCCCACGACACAACCTGATAATCTGCCACTAACGACTGCCACATTGAGGAAACATCGCTGGCACGCTGCGGTTCATAGGTGCAGAACGTTCCCGGCGCGTGAAGGATTCCCGGTGGCACATCCCAACCTGTTCCGACGGTTAGGCGATAAGCTTTGGAGAGATTCAGGATCTGGTTATCACCTTTGCCCCAATTTTTCAGGCAGTCAGCAACTTGATCTTTGGTTGTGCCGGGTTCGAAGCCAAAAAAGGTGTAAGGGTAAGTATCCAGCGCAAAGTTGTACTGCGCGGGGAAGAAATAGGCTTCTGGCTTACCCAGTTTGCCGACATTCGCCGCCATTTCATCACTTTGGTGAAGATGATGTGGCAGCGGATACATGTTATCAAAGAATTTGCTGTACATGACCCAACCACCGTATTTGGTCATGGCCTCTTTGCCGATTAAGGCTTCACCCATATCGCTCATGGCATCACGCAGTGTGGCTTTACCGCCATCGTTGACGATGTAGCTTAAGCCTTCATCTGCGGGCGTGCCGGGACCGTTATCGGCAGCCGTTGTGGATGAAAACCAGCGTTCATCAATCCCCCCGCGATGTGCCCCCAGAGCATAAAGATCGTTGGGATGAAGGCGTAGACGTCGTCCCGGTACACAGAAGGAACGCGGAACCCATGTTGGCGCGAGGCGGAGCACCCCTTTGCCTTGTTCAAGTGCTTGCGTTAAAAATTGTCTTTGCTGCTGATCGTTCACAATAAATTCCTTTTAATTAGTCGTAAAAACTTTATCTACTTTATTTTACCGTTCAGACGGCGAGATGGCACTAATCTTGGTATTGCAGGACGGACTCCTTGGCAAATGGGCGACCACTGGCGCGATAAATATCTTGTGCCAAGCTGACAGGATAAAGGACGCGCCGGAACTCAAGGTTTAGGCGGGATTTGGTCACGGTCAAAATAGCGTACTCTGCCCACGAATTAACCTTGAAGCTGTTTTCGGGTTGGTCATGACGATACGCGATGCCCACACTGCCGGGGTTGAAATGAAAAGTTTGCCCGAAGTGCCTGATGAACTGGACATGGGTATGCCCACCACAGTAAATGGTTTGCGCTTGAAAGTCGATAACTTTGCGAACTTCTTCATTGGGCGTCAGCGGCAGAATCACATCGTCATAGGATTTGGGCGAACCATGATAACAGTGAAGTTTCCAACCAGCCTCTAATGGCAGTTCGAAAGTCGGTTGAAAGCTACGGATAAAGTCCAGATCATCACCCGACAACTTGGATAACTGCCATTCCCGTACTGCGTCCAATTTGCGCTGACGTTCTTCTGACGTGGGTTCCGCGCCGCTGTCTTGGCCCGTCAGCAGCCATTCATCCGCATTGCCCATAACTATCGGACATCCGAGTTCGCGCAGCCTCGCGACAGTTTCAACGGGCTGCGGGCCGTCTTGAATGGCATCGCCCAAGCAAACCATACTGTCGTATGACTCGCCTTGTAAATCGTCAAGCATGGCATCCAACCCGAAACAGTGACCATGAGTATCAGAAAAGACAATGATGCGCATAATCGTATGCCTCCCCGATTGATTATTTCAAACTTTATTCAATACATCAGTAACCGAGTCAGCCTATCACAGCCCTTAAATGAGAAATTCACAATGAAAGCATTTGCTTATCTGTAAGATAGGGTTGAGTTTTGTATATGAAATGTAAATTCAGTACATTATAGATAATATTAGTCCATACTGAAGGGATTCTAACGCTTAATTCGAAAGTTATTAAATCGTTCGTTGCCTTCACATGTAGGTCACACAGAATTGTGTGAATTGTTTCGCCCACCAAAATTTTAGTGAGTACATGTGAGAAACGTGATGGTTATTAAGCAAAAAAACATAACCAAAACTGCCGTTCAGGAAACGATTTTCGTAAAGCGTTTGAGCGAGTATATCTCAAACGGCGAATATCAACAGGCGGTTGACCTGCTTCAGCAAGTTCAATATACCAGCTCTGCCTCTGATAATTTTTTGACAACCTGCTTGATGCAGTCCGCAAAATATCTTTGCTTTGCAGCGGCGCAAACCCAAACAGAAATTGAGCAGTATAAAGAGTCGCTGAACGCTGCCGAGAACAGACAAAATAATCTAGAAGAAGAGATTTCGGCGGTCGTTGAAGTTATCGATGCCGTTCTCGGTTTTGAAAGTGGAAAATCCCCTAGTCTTCCGGTCTTGGAAGCGTCAAATGGTAATCGCCAAAGGGCAGCAGCACCCCCCGGACGCTTGAATACCATCATAAAATTCTTCACCGGAAAGGCACCAACCAACGGCGCGTTACCTGTAATGCAAACAGAGAAGGTTAATCCCGCGCAATACCGCCTAGAGGTTTATACGTTGGGGACATTTCAGGTCTATTTTAATGGAGTCCTTATTGAAAATTGGTCGAGCCGTAAAGGGACCCATATCTTTAAATATTTGCTTCTAAACGGCAGACGTACTATCCATAAAGAGATGTTGATGGAACAATTTTGGCCGGACTCTGATGCTGAAGCACAGCGTAATAACCTTAATGTGGCGATCTATGGATTACGCCAAGTGCTGCGTGAATCGGAATGTGACTTTTCACATGTTTTGTTCCAGAACGATTGTTACTTTTTGAACCCTGAACTCGACATCTGGATCGATGCTGACGCCTTTACTACCCACTATAAGGCAGCCAAAAAGTTGGCCGAACAAGACAAAACTGAAGCAGCAATCAGCGAATACGCAGCAGCTGAAATGCTGTACGAAGGATGTTTTTTGCCCGAAGATACTTATGAAGAGTGGACGGAGCCAGTACGTCAGTCCATGCAAATGGAGTATCTGGACACGTTAGATTATCTTAGCTCTCATTATTTGGAATTGGGTGATTACACTGCCTGCATCAGCATGTGTCAGAAGATGATTGCCGTCGAAATGTGTTCAGAAGAAGCTCATACACGTTTAATGCGCTGCTACCGTCGACAGGGTCAAATCCATTTAGCGCTGCGGCAGTATGATCGCTTTGTAAAAGTTCTTGAGTCAGAGTTTGGTATTGACCCATCTTCTGAAACAGAGGCCCTATACGAACGGATTCGAAACGGTGAATCTATTTAAACGGATTTCTAACCTGTTTGAAACTTAAAATAAACAGGTTTCAGAATATAGTACCGATTAATTGCCCTTTAAGTGCTCCCTGATTAAATACATGTGAACGTTCAATCTACCGTTCATATAAGTTGGCAAGGAGTATGAAAATGGCTGGATCGTTTGAACCTCAATTGGCTCCGTTTATTAGTGGCACTATCGATACCCAAGTGCATGATACCGATTTGCAACCCCTCAACATTGTGCGCTTGAGCGACCCATGGCATGTCCATGTTCAGTGGAGCGTGAATGGCTCGATTGTTCCCCTCATCGCTGGTACGTGGCATGTGCGGGTATACGCTGAATCAATGGGGCCGGGCGCAGAAATGGAAGTTGGTAGTCTTGACGTAGCCGTAAACGCCGAACCCCTTTCTGGGCTTTCTCGCTCGTATGACCGTCGCATCATTGTGCCTGCTAATCTGGCAGGCTTGACCGACGGGGTGTACCGCATCACAACCGTCCTGACGATTGATAACGGTGGCGCGCGTGGCATGATCGCCGCCTTCGATCAAGGGCCGCTGATGCAGTTTTTCCAATTCCCCTAGCTAGCACACCCTATCAACACTTCCGGCGGCACATCAATATGCCGCCGGAAAATTTCATTTACGGATAAACTTAAAAAGGAGGTTGCATGATGGCAAGTCGCACGAAAAATGCTGCTTTAACCTACGACGATTTGACAGCAATCAAAGGTATTCGGGAAGCCCGACAGCAGTGGTTTCGAGACACCATGCATGTCCAAACTTATGGTGATCTCGCAGCACTCAGCGTTGATCAAATCGAGTCCGGCTTAAAGGCCGAGCGTCAGTTTCCTTCGCGGAGCATGATTGAGGCTTGGATTGCACAGGCCAAAGCACTGGCTGAAACGGCTGACGATATGGCTCCAAGTGTTCAGCGTCAATCAGCTTCTAAAGAACCCACATGGGAACCTTTTGCCTCATTTGTAATTGAGTTTCAGGTATTGGATAAACCAGATGGAACACAATTACAACGGACAAGCGTTCACCATATCGAAAATGACAAAAACCAACTCTGGTTCGGGCTAGAAAGGCACGAGTCCATGAAGTGGATGTTGGCCGAGGCTGGAATCGACATTCAACCTGAAGAAACGCCGCCGAAAACCGAAGCTGAGAAGCTGCCTTCTCCACCTTCTCATCCCACCAAGTTCAGTCCCGAACTTGAGCAAGCATTGGCAAAGCGAGCCAGAATATCAGGGTTGCCTTTAGCAGCCGAATATTCTCCGGAACCGACTCGTTCCCCGGCACAACAAAAAGTTTCGCCCGCGCGTCCCACTGGGTTTAGCGATAAATTACAGGAGATTCTTGCGCGGACGCAGCGTCACAATTCAAAGACGCGCTAATTAAGGACGCTGTGATTTAATCTTCGCCGGAAACGGATGATCCCGAAAAATTCAATCCGGTACGGTTGCCTGTTGTTTGGGTCATTTGCAAATCAGTGCCATCAATATAAACGTGCAGAGTTTGTTGTGCGCCATCTGCACCAGAATAGACGATGGTGTGTTCACCTTGAAACAAACCGGCGGCTTCGATTTCGCGGAGCAGACTGTGGAGAGAGCCTAGTTTGTAAACGAGGTTGTTATAATCCATATCACGATCTCCATGATAGAACATTTATCGACTCAATATGAGTCACGATAACACAAAAATCACGGACGAAAATAAAGACATGCAAACTCACAGATTGAAAATGAGTGTTGCGAGATAGAAATCACTCACAGTGGTGAGTCGTCGTATCCGGCGGTGCAGCAGTCTTGCAAGGAGTACGCACACGCATCCCTTGAGTACTTAACTACTGAATACTGCGAATTATGCGCCGCGCCCAAACTTGCCTGCACCGCCGAAGATGTTGGCGGGAAGTTTGAATCCAGCTTCTTTCAGGCGATCTTCGAAATTGGGGCGGAAGCCTGTGCCTTCCAACGTACCCCCACCTGCATGTGAATAACCTTGACCGGTCATGCCGGGCGTACGATAAAGGAAGATGTCCTGTAAGGTGATGTTTTCACCTTCCATACCCTGAATTTCGCTGATCTGGACAACTTTACGGCTGCCATCTTTCAAACGGGACTGTTGTACGAACATGTCAACGGCTGCGGCGATTTGGCTGCGGACGACCATAATCGGTAAGTCCATACCTGCCATCAAGCATAAAGTTTCAAGACGGGCAATCGCATCACGCGAACTGTTGGAGTGAACGGTGGTCAATGAACCATCATGACCGGTGTTCATGGCTTGGAGCATGTCCAATGCTTCGCCACCGCGTACTTCACCGACCACGATACGGTCGGGACGCATACGCAGCGCGCCCTTGACCAGATCACGAATGATTAAGCGGCCTGTTAGCCCATCGCCACCTTCCACGGGAGGGGTCGTTTCAAGGCTGACGACGTGACGTTGAGTCAGTTGAATTTCCGCCGCATCTTCAATGGTAACGATGCGTTCATCTTCAGGAATGAAGGAACTGAGCACGTTAAGCAGGGTGGTTTTACCCGAACCTGTACCTCCTGATACAACGATATTTAAGCGGGCAACAATGCAGGCTTCAAGAAAAGTTGCCACATCTTTGGTGATTGACCCGAAGCGAATAAGATCATCAACGCCCAGCGGTTTGGCCGGGAATTTACGAATGGTCATGGTCGTGCCTTTGAGGGCTGAGGGTGGCATGACCAAATGGACGCGAGAACCGTCGGGCAGACGACCGTCTACCATCGGGTTATTCCGATCAAAGCTGCGTCCTAACGGGCGAATGATGCGCTGCGCAGTCCATTGGACGTGATCTTCATCGTCGAAGACATATTCGCATTCAGCCAGCTTACCTTTTTGTTCCGCGAAAATCATGTCCGCGCCCGTGACCATGACTTCTGAAACGCTCTTGTTGCGGATGAGTGGCTCGATTGCGCCGAAACCCATCAGGTCGTTCAACAGCGCTTCTTTAAGTTCATCGATTTCACTGGCAGAAAGCTGTAAACCGGCTTTTTGGATAATGGTCTTTAGCCGGCCAATCAGCATTTGTTCCTTTTCCAGATCACCGCGTTCCCAATGATCGGCTTCGTCGGGCGTAGCCAGCAGTTTCGTGCGGAATTGTTTACGGAGTTGAGCAATTTTAGGTGAGGTGTGCAATTTGGAAGGGACGACATAAGCGCCCTCGCGTGGTTTTTCCTCTTTGACTTCAGCCTTAATCGGCATAGGTGGAGGAGCAAGGGGCACAGGCGCGGAGCGCTCGGCTACTGCTTCGGCACCATTTCCATTGGACTTACCTAGTTCATTACGACGTTGTAAGAACGACATATGCTCAACCTCTGAAGAGTCTATCAATCCATTCAATACATTTACTTTATAGGGTAATGGGTTGAGGAAGCATAAAGATTTAAGAAATATTCATGAATCTTTTGTGGTTGCTCACCATGCTCTCCCCCGTTACACTAGCAACCATTTGCTGCTTGATGTTGAAAGAAGCTCAGTTGACCCCACAAGAAATAATGCTCAACCGCTTGCGAGAGTTGTGTCAAGCCGATAAGTGGATTGTCGCAGCGCTGCTATACGGCTCGTTCACGACCGGCGAAGCAGATGCATTTTCCGATATTGAGTGTGTCTTGTTTTTTGATCCACAGGTGCTTCCAACGATCAACAAACAGGCATGGGTTGACCAAATCGCGCCGACACTGCTCTTTTTTGCTGATGACTTTGGACACTATACGGCGCTATTTGATAATTTGGTGCGCGGCGAATTCCACTTTGATTCGGCTGAGGATATGAGAAAAGTAGAAAGTTGGAAGGGGAACGCGTGGTTTCCGTCAGTCGAAGCAACCTTGTTGGTTGACCGAACTGAAACATTGGCTGATGCATTACAACCGCTGCTCGGCGCTCCACTTGACCGAGATGACCGCCAAATGGTCGAACGACTTATCAACAATTTCCTTAATCTGATGGTATTTGGTATGAATACTTGGCGACGGGGTGAGTTTGCCCGTTCACACGAACTGCTCCAAAATGTACACCGCTTCTTAGTGTGGATGGTGCGTTTGCTTGAACATCAAACAACACACTGGCCGACACCTTCCAAAGGTTTGGAGAACGATTTATCCGAACAGGCATACGCGCGGTTAGTAAGCTGCACATCAGCACTTGAGCCAGCCAGTTTAAAGGGAGCTTATCAAAATAGCTGGTTATGGGGGCAAGAATTGGTCGCACAACTTCGTGAACGCCACAATGTCGCCCTTCCACCAGACCTTTTCACGCAGATTAACGCGAAGTTCTTTGAATCGCCCTCCACTTGATCTTCATTGGAGCTAACTACTTTTGTTCACACGCATGAAAAATCCGACATATTATTCGTCATTGGTTATATTAGCGCTGCTCGCTGCTATAACGCTGCTCTTTTTCTGGCGCATTACCTTCAGCGGCATGATTTTGGCTCGCGGTGATGTCTACAGCTACTTCTATCCCTTGTGGGATGTACGCAGTGCTGCCTTTCGTGCGGGACATATTCCACTGTGGTCGCCGGATATATTCATGGGCGTGCCGCTGCTAGCAAATAGTCAACTGGGGACGTTTTATCCACCGAATTGGCTGGTCACGCCGTTTGATGCGCCGACTGCAATAACACTTAGTCTGTTGGCACACACCTTTTGGGCAATGTTGGGGGTGTATTTATTAACACGCCGAACCCTCGCGCTTGATCGTATCTCTGCGCTGCTGGCAGGGGTGGTGTTCGGGTTAGGGGGATATTTAGGCGGACAGAGCGAACACATTAACCAATTGCAAGCCTTATCATGGATGCCATGGTTGTTCTTGATTGTCAGTTATCAGTCAACAGTTATCAGTCAGCAGCTTCTTGCCACAAGCTGGCGGCGCTACCAGATATCGTTGTTACGCGTGTTGATTTTTGGCGTGAGCGTGGCATTGCAATTATTGGCAGGACATCCACAGACGGTATTCATCACGCTTGTGGGCCTCAGTTTATTCGCATTAACGAAAGCGGTCAACAGTCGTCAGTCGCCAGTCACCAGTCGATTCCATTGGCGATTATCGTTCAATATGTATTATCTGATTCGGTTCGTTTTATTGATCGTATTCGGCAGCACCTTAGGACTTGTTTTGGCTGCACCCCAACTAGTCCCGACCTTGGAATTGGCGGGCTTAGGCAATCGTGGTGGCGGACTTGATCCTCAGAAAGTGTTGGCCTTTTCCTTCACGCCATTGTTAATCGGGCGAGGGATGCTGCCGAGTTATGATGGCCTGCTATTTGGTGAGTATATAGCCTACAGCGGGGTTATTGGCTTGGGTTTGGCGATTATTGGCGTATTTAGTCATCAGTCGCCAGTCGCCAGTCGCCAGCAAGAAGAGACAAGTTACAAGTCGCAAGATGCAAGTCAGCAGTCGGTAGATGATGGTCGAAACCTAGTTTCCGACTCAGCACTCGGTATTCAGCACTCAGTACTTCCAACACTGCCTTTCTTGCTGCTGATTATTGTCGGCTTTTTCTTTGCTTTAGGGGCGTTTAATCCGTTGAATTGGGTGCTGGCATCCTTGCCGGGATTTAGCTTTTTCCGTGTGCCTGCCCGTTGGATGGCGTTGGAGGCATTAGGAGCAGCGGCTTTGGCAGGGGTCGGGTTGCAATCCCTTAAATACGCACGTCCTCGCCTGTGGGTTCTCGGTTTGGTGGTGATTATTACTGCTGGTTTGGCAGGCGCCAGTACATTAGCCGGCAAACAGGCAGTGGATGTGATTGGGCCAGCCGTACCGACTTTGCGGAGTTGGATTGGGTGGGGTGTGGCTTTAGCAGCGCTGCTGATGTTGATTGTAGGGCGACGATGGTTAGGTGCTGCGCGCATCATGGTCTTGATTACGGCTGCGGCTGTGCTGGAGTTATTTCTCGCCGCACAAATCATGCCCATCAATTTGACGGCGCCTAAGGATGTTTACAGTGCCTCACGCTTTGCCATTCGCCAATTGCAGGTGCTGGATGCCGAACAAACTCCACCGGGACGACTGCTCAGTATTTCGCCGCTGGAATTTGACCCCGGCGATAAAGACGCTCTGAACGCGCGTTATACCGATTTGGGGATGGATGCACTCTCAACCCGTATTGCTCTGGTTGCGACCAAACTACGTGAAGTCGTTGGCCCAAATTTGGGGATGAAGTGGGGGATCCCAAGCATTGACGGATTTGATGGCGGGCTGCTGCCGACCCGTTATTACACGGCCTTCTCCTCATTACTATTGCCAGAAGGTAGCGATCCTTCGACTGATGGACGCTTGCGCGAAATGCTGGCACTGCCGGAGTGTCGAGGAGCTTGTATACCGGAACAGCGTTGGCTTAATTTGAGCAATACCCGCTATTTAATCACCGACAAAACGGCTGATGTCGTACAAGATGGTATTTTCTACGATACTAGTTTGGAGCTTACGCGTGAAAAAAATCAACTCATTACGATTCGCAATTTCCCTGCTTTTGAAGCCGATGCCATTGATTTGCTTTGCCGGGATGCTGGTGGCTGTTTTGCTGATGTAACTTTTAATTATGCTGATGGCACATCTGAAAAGTTGAAAGGTGTCAGCGATTTCTCGGTGCAGACTTACTCTGCGTTTCGTCTTAAACCGATCACACCCCGTTCACCAGTCAGTATCACCATTAATCCGGGTGGTGACACCCGTAGCATAATCCGTTTAAGCGCAGTGACATTGCTTGATACCCGGGCGAAAGTGTTTCAGCAGGTGGCGCTGCCCCCTTGGAAGCGGATTTTGTCGAGCGATATTAAGCTGTATGAGAATACGAACGTCACGCCACGCGCCTATTTTGCGTCGGCTCAAGATGTGAAAGTTGCAGCAGACACCACCTCGGCGTTGACTTTAATGCGCAGTGATGTGGGTACTGATGTCGCGTCGGCTTTTGTCATCGGCGATTATCCAGTTAACGCGACTGATGCTCAACCTCCAAATGAGAGTGCTGCGGTTAATATTGTGAGCTATAGCGCCGAACGTATCGAAATCAGAGTGAACACGGGCGATCAGGCCGGATTGCTAGTGCTGTCAGATGCTTATTATCCGGGTTGGACTGCCACAGTGAACAGTGAACCTACTCATATTTATCGTACCAATATCATGTTTAGAGGTGTGCCGGTTCCAAAGGGTGAAAGTACGGTCATCTTTGAATTTCATCCGTGGTGGTGGCCTGTTATCCCATTACTTGGGTTAGCGGCATGGTTGGCGGTTGGTTTGGTGGGGATGTGGCGCGTAGGGAAGAAACGTTCGCTTCTATAATTATTTACTTGTGACAATAATCACATTGTCTCGTCGAAAGAAACTATATTTAAGGTGAAGGTGCTACAATACGAATATTGATTTAGTATATGCAGATATGATTCTGCGAAGTGTGATTATGATGATAACCAAACAACAAGACTGTCCTATCGCACGGACAGCAGAACTCGTCGGTGATACGTGGACGATCTTAATCGTTCGAGATTTGATGGGCGGCCCGAAACGTTTTGGTCAACTGCAAGAATCCTTAGGGCATGTTAGCCCCAAGACTCTTTCACAGCGGCTCAAGACATTGGAATACGCCGACATCCTTACGCGCCATGCGTTTGCGGAAATCCCGCCGCGCGTCGAATATACGCTGACAGAAAAAGGTCAAGCCCTTTCGGGTATTGTTCAGGCCATGTCCGCATTTGGCGAACGTTACCTGCCAGTAGAGGAAGTGGCGTTTCTAAGCGCAGCAGGCGATTAATTCCTGTTTCGTTTAAGCGACGACTGTGCCACCATCGACTGCCATTGCATGCCCTGTGACGAAGGAAGAATCGTCGCTGCACAGCCACAATATGGCCTGAGCAATTTCTGCTGGTGCGCCTAACCGTCGCATAGGGATGGCGTTAATGGTCGCCTCGACCATTTTAGGATTTGCGACATTCATCTCACTAACCATTGCTGTCTCAGTGAAGCCGGGGCAAACCGCGTTTACACGAATATTCTTGCGTGCGTATTCTAATGCTGCGGATCGTGTCAGTCCGACCACGCCATGTTTACTGGCTGAATAGGCCGACCCATAACGGAAACCGACTAATCCGGCAGCAGAAGCAACGTTCACTATCGAACCGCGTGACTGCTCCAACATGGGCGCAAGTTCGTATTTCATGCTCAACCACACGCCTTTTAGATTGACGTTCATGAGCATATCCCATGCGGCTTCCTCACGCAGGTCGGTCGGCGTCAAATCTCCACTCACACCTGCATTATTGACCGCGCAATCTAAACGCCCATAACTGCTGACAATGCGACGAATCAACGACTCTACTTGAACAGCGCGTGAAACATCACATGGAATGAAAATCGCTTCGTGTCCGGTGTCCGTCAGTTGCCGGGTCGTTTCCTCACCGCCCTTTGTATTCACATCGCTCACGATGACCGTTGCGCCTTCTGTGGCCAGTGCCAATGCGCTTGCCCGTCCAATGCCCGATGCCGCGCCCGTGACCAAAGCGATTCGATTTTCCAGTTTCATCAACTCATCTTTCAATTAATATTTTGCAAAATCACCTAGTCACCAATGACCAGCGCCATCGCGAAACCATCATAACCTTTGCTGCCTACTGTTTGGGCTGCCGTCGTTATGACGCGTTTGTCAGCGGCGAGCATAGCTAATGCTTTCTGCACACCTTGAACATTCGGATCAGTGGTGGTTGGGTCGGCTACCGCTCCGCTGCGTACTACATTGTCAATGATAATCAAGCTCCCCGGTTTCGTCAGTTGGAAAGCCCATGCCAGATAGTCAGGCGTGCTCACCTTATCCGCATCAATGAACACGAGGTCAAATGGACCTGCGCCTTCTTCACTAAGTTTGGGCAGTGATTCAATCGCTTTGCCGACACGCACTTGTGCTTGTGCCGTTAAGCCTGCTCGGGCAATGTTGGCGCGGGCAACTTCAGCATGTTTGGGGTCAATTTCGAGCGTAATGAGCCGACCATCAACCGGAAGTGCGCGTGCCATCCAAATGGTACTGTATGCACCCAACGTCCCAATTTCCAATATCGAACGAACACCGCGCATTTTCGCCAGTAGATAAAGCAGCTTACCCTGCGTTGGCGATACACTGATGGCGGGCAGTCCCGCGTCCGTGATGGCTTGCAAAGCTGCTGTAAGTACCGCATCAGCCGGTACGAACAGTTCATCAAAATAAGTATCGACGGCGTTCCATTGTTCTGGGGACATCAAAATCTCCTTTAATGACAGGAATCGTTTTCAGATGAATGATTTGATAATGAATAGCATAAGTATCGCGTATTGAGTCGAGGAGGGCAAGGCAAACAAAGCGAGGTAAACCATTGGCTTGCCTCGCTTTGATTCATCTTCTAGATGATTTTGAACGCGTCAACCGCTGGTAAGAACAGTTCTTCATACAGCGTATCTTTTTCCGCCGCATCACTTAACACCAGAATGATAAACATTTTCCCGTTCGATTCAGTGATAGCAAGATTAAGCGGCACACCTTGCACTTCACCGGATGCCAGACGCCACTGCAAACCGTTGGCTTCACGTTTGGTAATGTTTTTCATGTCCAGTCCGAACTGCCCTGCCAGCAGTGGGAGCGCAAGATCGACATTACTACCGGGTAAAGACAGATAGGCAATGGCCGTTTGGTCAAGACCGTTACGGCTGCGACCAAAAGTGCCTGCCATCACTTCCTTCCAACCGGAGGGTTTCACACCGCTGAAGCCGGCATCTTCATTGGTATAAGGTTCCAATTTGATCGGCTCGGCATTAACCGGAGCGCCGGTGTTAAAAGCTGGTTCCTTCATATCTGCGATACAGGCTGAATCCGGTTTGGTATTCGGGTCTTTGAGGAATGCTTGAGCGATACTCAAAGCACATTCACTTGATGGGATGACACCATGCCCTGCGCCGGGAAACTCGAAAAAGTAACTGTTGCTGAGGGTCGCAGCCGTTTCTTGACCATACTGGGGTGGGGTAATCGGGTCATATTCGCCGCTCACAACCAGCGTGGGAATATCACTTTTGACCGGCTCATTTTCGATTGGATTAGGCTTGGTCGTGTTCCATGCTGAACACAGCCCAATCTGGGTGTCATCAATACCGTTGCGGCGCGCGAAGCCTCGCAACTTCGGATTTATTTTTGCCAAAACGGCTTCGATACTGCTGGTCGTATCAAAAGCTAATTCTTCGGTGCATTGAACGGCGTAGTTCATGCCGACCGAAACAACATCCAGTTGAGTCAGTTCCAACTGCGTCCATAGACTGAGGAAGCCTGTCTCACCGTTATGCACATCATAGATGGTTTTGGGCAGTTCTGAGAGGATTTCGGTGGCGTATAACGCTTGGAAAATGGTTGCGGCAAAGCTGTCACCGTCCATTTTTACGTCATGCTTTTGGGCGGTGGTCGGGTTAGTCACTTGGAAGCTCACTGGATTAGCATTGAGCTGATCTATCGTATCGTAGAAAACTTTCTCCAAATCGGGGAAAGCAGTATGACATGCGCTGTCCGCTGCACAGCCTTTGAATAGTACATTCAGCGACCGTTCAAAATTGATCGGTGCGTCGTTGTTCGTAACCTGTGGCGGGAAAATCGAGTCGATAATGGCGCTGCGTACACCTTCGGGATGATCACGCATAATTGTCAGTGCAAGTTTTGTGCCATATGAAATGCCGTATAAATCGAGTTTGTCGTAACCCAGCGCAATCCGTAAATCATTGACGTCAGACGCATTTTCGGCACTGTTATAGGAGCTTAAATGAATACCTTCGCCTGCTAGTCGGTTGGCACAAGCCGTCACAGCCTCGTTTCCCAGCCTAACCGCTTCATCGACCGTCAATACTTGGTCGAGTGTATTCCACGTCAGGTCAGTCACTTCTTTACAATCCAATGCCGGTTGGGAACGTCCTACGCCGCGCTGGTCAAATAGGATAATATCCTGATCTTTCAGCAATTCTGCGTAGCGATCATTGAACGTGAGTGAAAGATATTCGAGCGCACTGCCGCCCGGCCCACCCTCTAGATAGATCAAGGGCGTAGGGTTTTTTTGGGGATTATCGCTGTGGAAAACGGCGACTGCCAGCTTAATCATGCGTCCGTCAGGTTGGCTGCGATCTTCAGTAACCGTCAGATAACCGCAGTCCGGATTTTGACCCTGTGGGACATTGAACATACAGGTGGCAGATTCAAATTTGGCCTTGCTTGCGTCTTGTGCAGCGGCAGGGAACGCCAATAACAGACACAAACTCACAAAAAGAAAAATCGCAATTTTACGCATGGGATTCCTTACTGATGATTAAACATGTAGGGCGCGCTTGGCGCTATCCAAAGTATATACGCAAACCGGAGTCCACAAGTTAGGGCACGTTGAATAAACTGATGGGACGAGCATCTAATTTGCTCAGACGTAGTCGAATTAATTGATTTGCACAATCAATTCTTAACAGACTGCCGGGTCAATTGGTATCATACTAAACGTATCAATACGGACTATCGTTTTTAGCAAGGGATTTATTGGTAATGACACGTATTCGCATAATGATTGTGGATGATCAAGATGTAGTGCGGCGCGGGCTAAACTTGTTTTTTGCATCAATTGATGAAATTGAACTCGTAGCCGAAGCAGCTAATGGAGTCGAGGCTGTTCAATTATGTGACGAAATTGTGCCGGATGTCATTCTCATGGATTTAATGATGCCTGAAATGGACGGTGTTGCCGCCACCACAATCATTCGTCAAAAACATCCACAGATTCAAGTGATTGCGCTGACCAGTGCTTATGATGATGCGACCCTTCGCCACATGTTAGATGCTGGTGCATCCGGTTACTTGCTCAAAAACGCATCAGTTGATGAATTAAAGAAAACTATTCTTGCTGCCGGTAAAGGCTCATAAACCACACGCTAAGTCAATGATCAAACCCCAATTTGGGGTATATCTGATGACTGAACCCCACATCAAGGATGTGAATCGGCTTGCAAAAGTCTGCATCACATCCCGAAATTTTACTCGCCTGTTCGCGCAAATTTTCTAGACTCTTCAGCGCTGATTAGCAATCAACATATGAGTTTGCTAAAAACCACTTGACGACCATAGGCAGTTTTTGTTATCCTATGCACGTTAATTTAGCACTCTAGGCATGTTAGTGCTAACGAAAGTTCACAAGTGAAAAACTTTCGTTTGTATAGTGTCTGGAGTAGACAAGTTTACCTTAAGACGAAACGGAACTGAAGGAGGAGATTGGAATGGCTTCAAAAGGTACAAACCTGCGCCCATTGGCTGATCGCTTGATTGTCGAGGCGGTTGAGCAAGAAGAAACCACCGCGAGTGGTCTTTATATTCCTGAAACCGCGAAAGAAAAACCCCAACAGGGTAATGTGCTGGCAGTTGGCCCCGGTCGCACTGAAGACGGCAAGACCATTAAGCTGGATGTCAAGGTTGGCGACAAGGTTCTGTTTGCCAAATATGCCGGAACAGAAGTCAAGATGGATGGCAAGAAGCTGCTCATCATGAAAGAAGCCGATATTCTAGCCGTTATTGAGTAATTTCGACTTATTCGTTCCACATTATCATCCGTTTATATGCAGTTTGGAGAATGACCAATGCCCAAGCAACTCGTATTTAATGAATCTGCGCGCCGCAGCCTGAAAGTCGGCGTGGATAAATTGGCTGATGCCGTCAGCACCACCCTCGGCCCCAAGGGACGTAACGTCGCTTTGGACAAGAAGTTCGGCGCACCGACCGTCACCCATGATGGTGTGACCGTCGCCAAGGAAATCGAACTTGAAGACCCCTATGAAAACATGGGTGCCCAGCTTCTGAAGGAAGCCGCCACCAAGACCAACGACATCGCCGGTGATGGTACAACCACCGCCACCGTCTTGGCTCAGGCCATCGTCAAGGAAGGTCTGAAGAACGTTGAAGCCGGAGCCAACCCCATGCTGCTCAAGCGTGGTATCGAAGTGGCCACCGAAGCCGTCGCCAAGTTCATTCGCGAATCGGCTACTCCCATTGAAACCCGTGAAGAAATCGCCAAGGTCGCCAGCACCAGCGCCCAAGACTCCAACATCGGTAACTTAATTGCCGACGTCATGGACAAGGTTGGTCGTGATGGTGTCGTTACTGTTGAAGAGAGCAAGGGCCTCGAATTCGAAACCGAATACGTTGAAGGTATGCAGTTCGACCGTGGTTACCTCAGCGCTTACTTCGTCAGCAACACCGAAGCCATGGAAGCCAGCATCCAAGACCCCTACATTCTGATCTACGAAAAGAAGATCAGCGCCGCTCAGGACATTGTCCCCATTTTGGAAAAACTCCTCCAGATTGGTAAGCGTGAACTCGTCATCATCGCCGAAGATGTTGACGGCGAAGCGTTGGCAACCCTCGTCTTGAACAAGCTGCGCGGTATGCTGAATGTTCTCGCCATCAAGGCTCCCGGC
This sequence comes from Anaerolineaceae bacterium, assembly GCA_016124855.1. Lineage (GTDB taxonomy): Bacteria > Chloroflexota > Anaerolineae > Aggregatilineales > Phototrophicaceae > CFX2. The sequence goes on from WGMX01000019.1 coordinate 116,962, forward strand.
TTTGGTGATCGCCGCAAGGCCATGCTGAACGACATCGCCATCCTCACCGGTGGTACCGTCATCAGTGAAGAAACCGGTCGCAAACTGGAAACCGTGACTCTGCAAGACCTCGGTCGTGCAGCCAAGATCGTCAGCACCAAGGAAAACACCGTGATTATCGACGGTGCCGGTGAAGCGAACGCCATCAAGGGTCGCATCGCTGAAATTCGCAATGAAATTGATGCCAGCACCAGCGACTATGATCGCGAGAAGCTGCAAGAACGTCTTGCCAAGCTCAGCGGTGGTGTTGCCGTCATCCGCGTCGGTGCCGCAACCGAAACCGAACTGAAAGAAAAGAAGCATCGCGTGGAAGATGCGCTCAGCGCCACCCGCGCCGCAGTTGAAGAAGGTATCGTTCCCGGTGGTGGAGTGACCCTCATCAACGCCATCAGCTCGCTCGATGGTGTTAAGCTCGCTGGCGAAGACGAAAACACCGGTATTGCCATCGTCCGCAAGGCTCTGGAAGCCCCCATGCGCAAGATCGCTTCAAACGCTGGTCAGGACGGCGCGGTCATCATCCAAGAAGTCCGCCGCCAGCAGAAGGCCAAGAAGAACAATCGTATCGGCTACAACGTCCTCACCGACGAATACGTGGATACCATTGACGCTGGCTTCCCTGACCCGGCCAAGGTGACCCGTGGTGCAGTCGAAAACGCGGCCTCAATCGCCGCCATGATCCTCACCACCGAAGCCCTCATCACTGACGTGAAGGAAGCCAACCCGGCTCCCGCCGCGCCTCCGATGCCGGAATACTAGGATTTCCGTAGGGACACGGCACGCCGTGTCTAATACAGAAAAGTTACGGGGTGTATCCGAAAGGGTGCGCTCCGTTTTTATTTCTAATGCATATCGAACGTAGATGTACCGTCGGGTAAATCACGCAAAGAAAGACGTAAACTGTGGAATAGTTTTTATTCAAGGACTATTCGATGAAAAATTATCTGATCTGGGTTATAGCAATGACAGTTTTGTTACCATCGTCTATTTTTGCTCAAAATCAAGCCAATTCACAACAATCTGTGCCAAATATTACCTCACTTGTTTGGAATCCTGACGGCACAAAAATCGCTGCAAGTTTTGATAATGAAACCGTCAAAGTGTGGGGCATAAATCCAGCAAGTTCTCGATTAATGACCCCGCCGTTATTGACGTTTCACCCCGATATAGTCGACAGCATCAAATGGACATCCGATGGTAAATTCTTGATTTCAGAAGGGAAAATAGCCGATGGTAAAGGGGAAATTCAACTTACTATCGCAAAATGGGACTCACAAAACGGTCAATTTGTGGAGGATTTATTTGATTATCACATTAAGACGCATTTTAAGTTTAATACTGTAGCTTATAACATTTTTCCTGTAGTTGGTTTTGACAGTACCTATAATCGATCTGCTTTTAGCATGAATAGTAGAATGGTTGCGATATCTGATAACTCCGATTTCCCACCTGTATTTTTTGTTGATCGCGGTGTTGTACAAAAAGTATCTTGGAGTCCTAATGATAGCATTTTAGCTGTCATATATGGCGGAACAGATACCTACAATGTGCAGACATTTAACGTTGCGACGGGCGAGCTTATTAATAACATTTGGGGGCCTGATTACGGCGTACACAGCCTAGCTTGGAGCAGCGATAATTCTCTTTTGGCGGTGGAAAGTATATGGTTAAGTGTTGCTTCTGCAACTTCCATTGTGCGACTCTATAGCATTAGTAAAGGCAACGATTATTTGTCAGACGGTGACACAAGTTTTCCCTTTGAACTCACTCAAATATCATCCACTTACAAGCGCCTCTATCCGGCTATGGTATGGCACCCCAAAGTAAATATTCTTGCTATTTCATATGCTGAATCAATAGATTTTTATAGGGTACCCAACAAACAACCCGTAAAAACAATTTTGGCCGAAAATATCGTTTCGCTGACTTACTCTCCTGATGGCAAACATCTTGCAGGAAGCGATCCCGAAGGCAATATCAAAATTTGGGATGTGAGCGATTTAGTAGGAGTTGAGGCGAAATGACTGATCTCACACAGTTAAATTCAGTAGTCCAACATCAGGTTGAGGATTATTCAGGCCCATCTATTAAAGCAAGAACCTTTGCAATCAGTGATGTTGCTAGGCAAATTTACACGGTACCCATTGTGCCAGATTTTCCACGTAAATTTGAAGCGAATATCATGGTTTTAGCGCGTGTAGAAAATGAAAAAGTGGTTATTGAAGAAGATACGACTGACCGCCCCCTTTGGCGTGAATTAGTTCGTGCCGGAATTCCCCGTGAGCAGATTATCCTTGCTTACATAGGTGAGAAACTGCCAGAGCAGCCCATTACCTGACCAATATCTGATGCCAATAACTTCAAGCTGAAAATACCCCTTATTCAGCAAATTACACCAACTGATTTTTGCCTCAGTCTGTTATAATACGTCGCCTTAGGAAAATCTAACAAGCTTCTTACGTGTAAGCGGTAAGCTATGCTCACCAGCAGTGCATCTAATAAACACTTATCCGTTTTCCAACGATTGACGAGAGATAGAACTTTATGATCCGTTCAACCCGAACGCACCGTCCGCCGACGGATGTGATTGAACTGGCGGACAAGATACTGGTGCTGGTGGAAATCGCAGGAATGCAAACTGACGATTTGAATATCAGCTTACACGAAAAGCGGTTGACGATTAGCGGCAAGCGTAAAAAGCCAGAACATCATCACGCTGCTTATCATCAACTGGAAATCGGTTTCGGCGATTTTAAGGTCGAATTGGACCTGCCGTGGACCATCGAACGGGACGCGGTTACTGCAACTTATGAAGCTGGTTTATTGGCTGTAGAACTACCACGTAAGACTTCCCGCACCATCCCTGTAGTGGATGTCAGCGGTGACGCATAAAGGCGAAAAGATGACACCGAAACGAACAACTGAAGTAACGAAAGCCCGCTACTTTGCGGACGAAGAAAAAGAGTCGAAAACGGCAACCACCGAACTGGATATTGTTGTTGAAGATGGGGGCGAAAATCCGGCTGAAAATAGCAAGCAGCCCAAGAGCGATATTCCGGCGATTATTCCTATTTTGCCGCTGCGGGGCTTGGTCGTCTATCCACAGACTGCCATTCCGCTCACAGTTGGGCAACCCCGCAGCATCAAACTGGTAGATGATGTTATTGCAGGCGACAGACTGATCGGACTTGTGGCGGCTAAAGACCCGGATATGGAAACACCGGGGCCGGATGATGTTTACCAGATTGGTACATTAGCCTCAATTCACCGTTTGTTCCGCGCCCCCGATGGCACAATCCGTTTATTGGTTCAGGGTTTGGCACGTATCCGTATTGATGAATATACCGAGAACGAACCTTATCTTCGTGCAAAAGTGACGGCCATCCCCGAAACCCTCGAAGACACAGTTGAAGTTGAAGCACTGGTCCGTAACGTCGCTGACCAATTTACACGGTTGGCTGATCTCGTGCCGAATATCCCCAGCGAACTCATTACCAATGCCGTCAACGTCGAAGAACTTGACCCGCTGCAATTGGCTTATGCCATCTCGACCTATATCCGTATCGGCTTGGGTGATGCTCAGGCCATACTTGAACTCGAAAGTACCGATGCCAAGCTGCGTCGTTTGATGACCATCCTCAGCAAAGAATTGGAAGTCTTGGAACTCGGTCGTAAGATTCAGACTGAGGCCCAGACCGAGATGGAGAAGGTTCAGCGCGAGTATTATCTGCGTGAACAATTGAAGGCTATTCAGCGTGAACTGGGCGAATCCGATGAGCAGATGGTGGAAGTCGAAACCTTCCGCAAGAAGATCGCTGAAGCGGGAATGCCTGAAGAAGCCCAAAAAGAAGCTGAACGCGAACTCGACCGGCTGTCTAAGCTGCCGACCGCTGCCGCCGAGTATGGCGTTATCCGTACCTATCTAGACTGGATAACGACGCTCCCGTGGTCAAAGACTACGGATGACAATCTCGATATTGGCCACGCGCGTGAAGTTTTGGACGAAGACCACTACGGGCTGAAAGATATTAAAGAGCGCATTCTGGAATATCTAGCCGTTCGCAAACTGCGTAATGAACGAGCTGACGAAATTGAAGGCGAAAGCGAGTCGCAGTATACGATTCGCCGCGAACGACGCGGTGCAATCTTATGCTTCATCGGCCCGCCCGGTGTTGGTAAGACTTCGCTCGGCGCATCAATCGCCCGTGCGATGGGTCGCAAGTTTATCCGCATGAGCTTGGGTGGCGTGCGTGACGAAGCCGAAATTCGTGGTTTCCGCCGTACATATATCGGCGCGATGCCCGGTCGTATGATCCAAACCATTCGCCGTGCCGAGTCCCGTAATCCAGTCATTATGCTCGATGAAATTGATAAGCTGGGGCGCGACTTCCGTGGCGATCCTGCCAGCGCCTTGCTCGAAGTGCTTGATCCCGAACAGAACGCCGAATTCCGCGATCATTATATGGATGTGGCCTTCGACTTAAGCGATGTGTTCTTCATCACCACCGCCAACGAACTGGAACCCATCCCCGGCCCGCTGCGTGACCGTATGGAGATCATTCAACTCAGTGGTTACACCGAGGCCGAAAAGGTCGCCATTGCCGAGCAGTATTTGGTCAAGCGCCAGACCAAAGAGAATGGTTTGCGCCCGAAGGAAATCGAGTTCACCCACGAGGCTTTGCAGACCATTGTCCGCGATTACACCCGTGAGGCTGGTGTTCGTACCCTCGAACGTGAGATCGGACGCGCTGCCCGTAAGGTCGTGACACGTATCGCCGAAGGTAAGACACGTAAGGTCGTTATCAAGGAAAAGCAGGTGCGTGATTTGCTTGGTAAGCCCCGTTATGGCTACCGTGAAGAAATCGAGGAACGCACTGATATTCCCGGCGTTGCAACCGGCTTGGCATGGACGCCTGTCGGCGGTGATGTACTCTTTGTCGAAGCAGCACGCATGCCCGGTGGTAAAGGCTTCCAATACACGGGGCAGTTGGGCGAAGTGATGGCGGAAAGCGCCAGAACAGCTTTGAGCTATATCCGATCCAAAGCCGATGACTTCGGCCTTGACCAGAAGTTCTTCGAAAATAACGACATACATATCCATGTTCCAGCGGGTGCTGTCCCCAAGGACGGCCCATCAGCCGGTGTAACGATGGCAGCAGCCTTAGCCTCGCTTATCACGGGTCGTGCCACCAAGAGCAACGTCGCTATGACCGGCGAAATCACGCTGCGCGGTCAGGTGCTTCCGGTCGGTGGCATCAAGGATAAAGTCTTAGCGGCCCACCGCTTTGGTGTCGATACCGTCATCATTCCCAAGAAGAATGAGAACGACTTGGATGATCTCCCCAACGATGTCCGCAAGCAGCTCAAGTTTGTGCTGGCGGAACATGTACAAGATGTTTTGGACGCCGCACTCGTACCAATCGTCCACACAAAAAACGGGCATAAGGCCAAAAAGTAGTGTATATTGAGGGCTAGGGGTAAGTATCCCTTAGCCCTTTCTTGCCGTTCATATGACAGGGAGATAACCCGTGCCGAAAGTAATGATTGTAGATGACGACCGGAATACAGTGAAGCTGCTGCAAACGTTGCTGGAACTGGACGGATACGGCGTAGTCGTAGCTGGGCGGGGCGCGGATGTCATACCAGCCGCCGAGCAATCCAAGCCCGATATATTCCTGATGGATTATCATCTCGCAGATATGGACGGTGTAGACGTAGTACGCGAACTCCGTAAGAGTGACATATTTGCCAAAACACCGATTGTCATGGCCTCCGGCTTGGATGTCGAGGACGAAGCCAAAGACGCGGGTGTTGACCACTTCATGATAAAACCTTTTGAACCCGGTGATCTCGCGCCCTTGTTCAATAAACTGTTGGGACTTTAACTTCCTGATAACGTCTCTATGAGGTTCACGGTCTTTCTCTGTTGAACCTCCCTCTATCCTCTCGCGTAAATACATCAGTGAGGGGGCAGCATGTTCCCAAACGCATTTCTATCCGACACAAAGTAAAAAGGTTTGGGCTAAATGGACATCCTCATTATTGGTGGTACACAGTTTGTTGGGCGGCATCTTGCTGAAGCAGCCTTAGAAGCTGGACATAAGGTGACGCTGTTTAATCGGGGTAAAACCGGGCCGGGGTTGTATCCTGAGGCTGAAGCGCTGGTAGGCGACCGCGATGGCAACCTTGACGCGCTCAAAGGTCGCAAGTGGGATGTGGCTTTTGACCCCAGTGGTTATTTGCCGCGTGTGGTGCGCCAGTCTGCCGAACTCCTCAAGGATGCAGTGGGGCGCTACGTTTTCATCTCCAGTATATCGGTTTATGTTGATTCGAATAACGCCGATGAAAATTCGCCCTTAAATGTGTTGGATGATCCGACCAGTGAGGATATTCCCAAACATTATGGCGCGTTAAAAGTCGCCTGCGAAAATGTTGTCACCGAGCTTTACGGTGAACGTGGATTGAATGCACGTCCCGGTTTTATTGTTGGGCAGTATGATAGCTCCCCTCGTATGCCGGGTTTGTTGTGGCGCTATAATCGTGAAGGCGAACGCTTGGCAGGGCTGCCTCACCAACCGGTACAGATGATTCACTCCCGTGATATGGCGGATTGGCTGCTGAAGGCGGTGGAAGCCGGTTACCATGGCGCGTATAACCTGACCGGACACCCCATCCAGATGAACCAATTATTGGACACCGTAATTGAAGTAACCGGTGAACCCACCACCATTACCTATACAGATGATGAAATCCTGAAAATCAATGATGTTCAGCCCGTTGATGGGGTTGGTTATTGGGTTCCGCTGGAAGCGCAAGGCTACATGCAGGCCAATGTGGATAAGGTGTTCGCAGCGGGCTACACCGAGCGTCCGCTGAAGCAAACGATTACCGAAACATTGGCATGGCTGCGTAAAGATGGCTTCCAAAATACCGCCTTGATGGAGAAAATCGCCGCGCGCGCCATTTCGTTGGAAAAAGAAGCCGAGATATTAGCCGCTTGGCACAACCGTGTGATCTAGGATATTCGATATATTTGGTCGAATGAGTCGGATGGCATCGGCGTAGTGTGCCGTCGCTACAAATAAATTTTTCGTAGGGACGCGATATAAGGCTTGTCCGTAGTTGGTCAAGAGAGTAAAGTAGCGTGAGCTAAAGCAGGCCGTCCAAGCTGGCGATTGAGCCAGATGCCCCAGTTAAAGGCGGCAGTCGCTAGGGCAAAACGGGTCTGTTGTCCCCAACGAGA
>WGMX01000005.1 GCA_016124855.1 Anaerolineaceae bacterium
AATCGGCGATGCGAAGCTGGCAACCTGCCATCCGCTGGCCGTTTCGCCTGTGAAGGTCACTGCTCCCAGCTGCGTGCCGGTCGATGTCCACAGATAGCCGTTATGGGTTCCGGTGTTGGTCGTACCCTTATAGAAACGGACTCCCGTGATGTATCCATTTGCAACTGCGCGGAAGGCCATACCCAAGTTCACTGAACCGCCGTCACCGCCATTGGCAGTCGTTCCCGGCACCGTTGTCCCGAACAAGGTACAGGGACAATTGTACGGGTTTGGCGTCGGCGTTAAGGTGATAGTCGGTGTATTACTCGGTGTAGAGGTAGCCGTGGCTGTCGCCGTATTGGTTGCGGTATTGGTCGCTGTAGATGTGGCCGTATTCGTCGGCGTATTACCCGCTGTGCTGGTTGCAGTAATGGTTGGGGTATTGGTCGCTGTGCTGGTCGCCGTTGCAGTCGGTGTCCGCGTCGCTGTATTCGTTGCCGTTGCAGTCGGTGTATTGGTTGGTGTCGGAGTAGAAGTTGCTGTGCTTATGACACCCGCGCCATAATTTCCGCCACCAAAATCATCAAGGGTAGTACCGGACGCATTGACCATCTTGAGGGCAATCTTGCCAGTGCTGCCAGCAAACGCCCAATTGGAAATGTCCACACTTCCCAGCAAAGTGGTGTTGCGGTAGACATGCACCATACCGTTGGACGTAGCTACTGCGCGGAAAAGATCACCCGCTGCAAATGTCACCGGTAAGATTGGCGAATATGAAACCCATGTAGTAGAGGGGCTATACGTCGAAACCTTTATCTGGTTATTTTGTGGCTGATACCAGACCTCAATGACACCGTTGAGGTAATCATTGTTTTGAACCTTGAGATACAGATTAATTTCATTAGCATTTGCATTGATGCTTGATAAGGTAACAAATGCCTCCTGATCAGCACCAAAGGTGGTCGGATTCCAATAGATAATGCCGCCGCTGCCGACCGAAAGCTGATTTGAAGCGATGCTAAAGCCGCTGGTATTTCCTGTCCAGTTACTGCTGATGCTCCCGTTAGCCATATTAAAGGTATCCAGCACAATACCGGAAGAAACAGGCGTACTGGTTGGCGTAAAGGTCGCGGTCGGCGGAGTCGTGGTAAAGGTTGGTGTAGCGGTTGGGGTAACAGTTACACTCGTTACATTCACATTAATTGATGCCGGGTTACCTTTGTTGCCCGAGTCATCAATCGCACGGGCCATAATAGTATTATTTCCGAGGTTCTCTGTCGACCAAACAAAAGACCAATTCTGGTAACCATTGGCCAGCAGCCAAGTCGCTCCATTGTCGACCGAAACTTCTACGCCCGCGACCACACCGCCGCCGGTATCCGCAGCTGTTCCTGTAATCGTCACGTTCGCGAAAAGCGCCGCTTGCGATCCGTTAGCTGGAGAGGTAATAGTCGTGGTAGGTAAGCTTGTATCCGTTGATTTTGCCGCAGCAACCAACCCTGCTTGCAGCGTATAGGGTTGTACACCCATGTCTGCAAATAAGTTCACAGAGGCTTGGCGAATCGTGTTACTAATGATTGATTGTCCCACGCCATTGGTGTTGCTATCTTCCAAGCCTAATGCCCATTGAACCGTACCGGCGCTAAAAACAAGCGCGCCGCTGTTGGCGCGATACAGCGTCAGTTGATGAATTGCGGTTCCATCACCGTAGTTAGAACCGTAGTCGATAAGGTAACGCCCTCCAACCGGGATAGACGTGTAAGAAAGATAGAAAAGTCCCGGTGGACGATCTTCGTTGTTTGGTGATTCGTCCCATTCATAACCCAAAATGCCGTCATCAGATGTATAAGTGCTGCCGTTAGAAAGCGACGCAACAGCTGTGTTACGCCAAAAACGCATGCTCTTAAATGTAGAAGGTACTTGTAAGGGGTCGGATGCAAATCCGTTCACCCGAAACTGTGTTCCGGTCAAACGCATCTCAGAATTGCCGCCTTCGGGATTAAAAGATCGTGGATCACGCCACGTTCCTGTCCACGTCGAGGTCGGGTCAATCTTAGCGTTGGCATGTGTTTCTTTATAGCTGACGAGTGTACGCCATGCTGTATTTGAACTATCGATACTGTTCTCCCAACGGGTTTTCCAGAATATTTCGTTACCGCTCCAAAAGGCGAGGTTAACACCCGCATCCCGCGCGGCAGTCACATTGTCCCGCATTTCAGATGACCAATATTCATCGTGGCCAACCGACAAAAATACTTTATGGGAGAGGATTGCCGAGCCCAAACGCGCTGAATCCACGTTTGTAAAATAACTAACATCGTAACCGTTGGCTTCCAGCCAGCGAACAGCCGCATATTCAGCATTCAAAGGAGTGGAATAAGGGCCGGGGTCCATTGTCGTGATCGGGCGATTATAACTAAGCTTGTAGGCACGGCTATCTGGCGAACCTTGATAAAAGTTATTGCCTCCATAGTTGTTATATGCCACCCACGTTGCATCCGATGTCTGGAATAGAATATCAGAGTTACCGGTATCATCACGCACGACGAACCACACATGGCTTGACCCGGAAGTTGAGTCTTGGCGCACCAACTTAGCGAAGTATATGCCCGAAACTGCTGTTGATGGCACGTTCCAGCTAGCGGACACAGCCCAGTTACCGCAGTCGATTAAACCCGTGCTGGTATTCGATAAACATGTAGGCTGCGTTTGCGGTAAAGATACTGAAGGGGAAATAGTTGTAACCAGTCGTGCGCCATTACCCCCGTAATAGCCCATCCGGTAAATATCAATTCGGTAATTATTTGAAGTTGTTTTAATCTTAAATTGGATTTGGCTGCCATGATTAACACTCATGTTGGTCGCAAAACCCTGAATGTTGGTGCTGCCCCCAGTTACACTGACATCCCATTGGGATTCTGGCGTTCCCGGCAGGCAGTTTTCAGCAACAATCTCATTTGCCGGAGACGCGCATGAGCTTTGTGCCAAAGCGACATTTTGCCCGGTGAACAGTGCGAGTAGAAGGGCAATGAAGCCAAGAGGGGCAAGTTTTTTCATGTGCATATTTTCCATAGTCTCGTTTATGCAACCAGTAAGTGATGTTGGGTACAGCTGGAAAACAACATAGCAACATTGAAGTTGCCCTAATGATTTCGATGTTACGATTTATGACAATACAAACAGAAGGTTGCAAAACAACCCCCTAACGGTATTTACCATGTTGCTGCAAAAAGTTTGCCTACGCCTAAAAATTAGCAGCTTATAAGGCAAAGATTATGAATTTTCCAGTAATATTAAGTTGCTTTGAGTGAAAACCTCCCTTTGCAATGCAAGGGAGGCTGGAGGTAGGCCTAACAAAATGTTAGGAATGCAAGTTAAATCGCGGTCGGCTCTGTACGAAATTCTTTGATTTTCTCAACGACAGTGGCCTGCTCGTCCTGCGAAAGACTGTTGTAGAAAGGCAGCCGCAGCAGCCGGTCACTAACATCTTCAGTCACAGGGCAATCCCCTTGTTTGCCACCAAATTCCTTGCCCATATCGGACAAATGCAAGGGTAGATAGTGAAATACGCTGTAGATGCCAAAAGATTTAAGGTAATCGATCAAAGCGGTACGGGCTTCTAGTGACGGCAGCAAGATATAAAACATATGATACGACTGGTCACAATGTTCTGGAATAGTCGGCAGTTGAACGCCGCTGGCTTTCGCCCAATCTGCAAGGTGTGTGTTGTAGTAAGTCCATATTTCTTTTCGGCGGCTTTGGATTACATCACGCACTTCAAGCTGGGCAGCGAGAAAGGCCGCCAGCACGTCCGACAGCAAATAGCTTGATCCAATATCAACCCACGTATATTTATCGACCTGCCCGCGGAAGAAGCGGCTCCGATTAGTCCCTTTTTCGCGAATAATTTCGGCACGCTCGAATAACTTGGGATCGTTAACCAGTAAAGCCCCGCCCTCTCCGCAGGTAAAGTTCTTGGTTTCATGAAAGCTCTGAGTCGCCATACTGCCAAAAGTGCCAAGGTAGCGCCCTTTATATTTGCCATACAAACCGTGCGCATTATCTTCAACCACTGCCAGATTATGTCGCTTCGCGATGTCCATAATCGCATCCATCTCGCAGCCCACACCCGCGTAATGAACGGGCACAATGGCTTTTGTACGGCTGGTGATCAACGTTTCGATTTTGGTTTCGTCAAGATTGAGTGTATCGGGACGAATATCACAGAATACCGGACGCACACCGCGCAAGGCAAAAGCGTTGACCGTTGAAACAAATGTGAAAGAAGGAAAAATAACCTCATCACCCGGCTGTAAATCAAGCAGCAAGGCAGACATTTCGAGGGCATGGGTGCAGCTTGTCGTCAACAGTGCTTTAGGCACGCCAAGCGATTCTTCCAAAATCTGGTGACAGCGTTTGGTAAATCCACCATCTCCCGAGATATGACCATTTTCCACAGCCTGATAAATATTCTCGACTTCTTGTCCGGTTAACGTCGCTTTGTTAAACGGAATTCTATATGGGCTGCTCATAGCGCAGACTGCTCTTTCTGAAGGCCATTACCTTCATAATTTCAGGTTATAGCTATTCGATATACCATTTGTGATACCACAACTGTACAAATCGTGTTGCAAAACCGCATTTTTGGTAGAGCCGCTGGGCACCAATGTTACTACCTTGTGTTACCACTGAAACAGTAGCCATGCGCTGCTCTGCAAACCAGTTGAGGGCACGGTTCACCAGTTGTTCACCCACTTTTTGTCCTCGTGCTTGTTCAGCAATGCCAACTAAACCGATAGAACCGTCTTTGGCCTCTTGGTCAAGGTGGCAGGTTACATAACCTATGGGCTGTCCGCCGATTTCCGCTACCCAAACCTCATCCGCATAGTCTTCAAGACAGCTGCGGCGTATCCACGTCTGATACAAAGCGGAACATTGTTCGGGTGAAAAATGGGGATCATGGTAGAAACGCGAATGAACATAAGCATCTTTACTGATGTCAATCAATGGCTGCACATCATCTGGAGTAGACGGTCGCATCAGCAGATGAGAAACGGGCCGCTCAACGGGTTGTGCTGGTATGCGATAGTCAAACGTCATTCGCACATCGGTGAGATGAAAATGATTAGCCTCAGCCGTTCGAATGACCTGCGCATCATCTGCGTTTGCCAGAAAATAAAGTCCGGCAATCTCGTTCGCTGCCGCCCACTGGTCAACCATCTGGCAGCGGTCAGTATCTAAGAATTGCCCTCTAACACGCCCCAGACGCATACCAAAAAATGTAGTATCCCAACTCAAAAAATCACAAACGTCTGTCAAGATGCTGCCTTACTCCTGCTCTACTGGCTCTTGAACCGGCAGCTCTTCCGGCGAACCGTCCATTACATCCTGACCAATTTGTTCACGCACAACATAAGTTGGGCGATCTTGCAAACGGGCATGCATCCGTGCCAGATATTCACCCATTATGCCCAGTGCCAGCAACTGCGCACCTGAAAACAAGCCAATAATGGAAGCAAGAAATGGAAAGCCCGGAACCGGAGTGCCTTGCAGCAGGTAACGCACCAGAACATAGATCATCACGATCACGCTGAAACCCGCTAATCCAATCCCCATTAAGCTGGATAATTGCAGCGGCACGACACTGAATCCCGTCGTCATATTTAAAGCATGGGTAACCAGTTTGCGAAATGTATAGTTAGAGACACCAATCGTGCGCTCGTCCTCACGAACAGGTAAAGCGGTAAAACGTGTGGTTCCCCATGTCAATAGCACATCAATCGATACAAACGGGGCATGATAGGTTTCAAATCCTTGACGCACAATCGTCCGAAAGACCCGGAACGCGCTCACCTGTCGGGCAGTTTGGGCACCCATCGCACTTTGCAAAGCCAATTTGGTGAACTGAGACGCCAAGTCCCGAAGCAGACCGTGACTTTCATGCTGTGGTGTACCATAAACAACATCATAGCCTTCATCCAATTTGGCAAGTAGTTTAGGAATTTCTTCAGGCGGATGTTGAAGATCATCATCTATAGTCACGATGACATCGCCATTTGCCTGACGGATGCCGCAAAGCAGCGCGTTATGCTGACCATAATTGCGCATCATATTAATAGCGCGAATAAACGAATAGCGCTGTGACAATTCGTTGATCACCGGCCAGCTCTGATCCCTGCTGCCATCATTTACAAGGATTACTTCATACCGTGCCGCAACTTCGGATAACACACCTGCAAGCCGTTCAAGCAAAAGTGGAAGTGATTTTTCGCTGTTATAAACAGGAACTACAACTGAAAGTGTATGCATTTAGTCTTGAGACCTCTTAACGCTTGTACTCTAGCAACTGGTAGTCCCCAAATTGAATGACGGGCCTAAAATTGAGCTGAACCTGAGCAGTATCGTAAAGCTCAAGCCAATTACTGGTTTTACCAATCACAATATAATCAGGATTCGCTTGTAGGAGATTATACTTCAAGTCAAACGGGATATTCTCGTGCCATCGTTGGCGAATAGCTTCATACAAATAAGTGTAATTGGCGCGGTGAAACTCATGGTGTGTGGTCAACGAATTCAACTCGACCTCGACGCTCTCGATGACGGCTGTGGGCGGGATATTGGCATCAATATAATTTGCCATTTCCTCAACAGCATTCTCATCGTGCCAATGACTCACAATAGCATAGGCATTCCCACCGACATCCACCAGAATCAACACGATAACCACAGCGATCAATAACAACTGGCTGCTAATGTGTAACCGGTCGCTAACCAGCATCAACCCTTTGTAGACAATATTTCCCAGCAGCAGCAGACTGAACATCAATCCTAAGAAGGTGTAACGCTCAAAACCAACCGAAAGGAAAGCATACCAGACCGCCATCACGATGGCGATCAAGGCCAGAACAGCCGCCCCCCAATCAGCATTCGTCAGCACTTCTTGCGCACGACTTCGAAGCGCCAGCATGATCAAAGTCATGCCGCCGCTAAAAATCATCAACGCGGAGAGTAACCAGCCGGTATTGGAAATGGTACGCCCGAATAATCCGGTGAAAAAATGAAGCTGCATTGCTTCTGTCAACAAAGCCGGACTTTCTTGGCGCATCTGCGCGGTCATGCCTGCATTTTGGATTAATGTCCAACCGACAAACACACCGACGACTAGCGCGGGAGGAAGCAGATAGCGCAGGAACCAGCGCGGTTTCCAGAATGTGCGAATGAGCGCGATGATACCGATGGCTGTACCAAACGTGAAGACAACCTGTGGCTTGGAACTAACCCCCAACCCCATAGCTAGACCACCTAAAATCAGCAGACCAATACCGCCTTTGTCCCAGGCATAAAACCAAATCCACAAGCCTAAGATGATGAGAGCAAATGACGGCACCTCACCTAACATCTGACGGCTTAATTGGATGTATCCAACAGACTCAAATGTAAATAAACCCGGCAGTATCATCAGCAACACCGCAATCAGGCCAACCGAAGAACTAAACAGATCGCGCATCAGTCCATAGGCCACCAACAGCCCCAGAATGCCATAAATGACCACCACTGTGCGGGCTTGCATATAACCACTACCGAACAGCTTAAATGCTAGCGCAACTGGCAAAATTGTCATTGGGCCAGACGAAATGGTCGGATCAAATGGACGGTAGCCTTCAGTTGCATTGTACGTTCCATAAAAGCCTTCATGTACTACGGATTGCGAAACTTGAATGCTGTAGCCTTCATCGTACCAAGGCCTAGGATAAATATTGAGCTTAATCAACATCAACGGCAGCGCGATCAAAAGCAGCAGGAAATTGATGCGAAGTAGTTCACCCCGTTTTGTTGTGGTTGGGGGAACACTTGTCGTTGATAGAGGAGTGGTCTGTATCATTGCAACCCTTATGATTGAGCGGACAAAAGCGAGAGGCAGATAATAACATTGCGGGAAGCTCGCTTCAAAAAATAGCAGACCATTTCTTTTAAACAATGCCCTTACCAAATCACATTCACAATATAAAAATCAAACAATCGCTATAATAGTAAGTTTGAAGGATATGGGGTAGGATAAGTGTTTCTCCTTACACCCCCCTAACATCAGATACGTAAAAACATTTAACTCTTTTTAATAATGGCAATAGCAAAATGGTCGTGAGTTTGCTTGACGCTTATCTGCCATTGATCTACACTACGCCTCTAAAGATGCAGCTTCAGCCGCGAACAGGAATGAGCCATGACCGTTTCGTTGGACAATTCCAAAGCCGTTTATCAAGGCATCAAAGATGCGGGCGTACATTTCATTACAGCCCTACCCGAAACATGGTTGGTCTATTTGTTGCAGCTCGCAGAAGAAGATACCGATATGCGTTTGGTTGAGGTCGCCAAAGAAGAAGAGGCTATCGGCATTGCAGCAGGCGCACACTTCGCCGGAACACCGCATATTCTGCTGATGCAAAATCACGGATTTTTGGCAGCCATCAACGGAATTGTCTCATTAGCTATGCTTTACCGCATTCCGCTGTGTATGCTCATTGCCCATCGTGGGCATATGGGTGAACCCTATCCTTGGCATACGCAGGGCGGCATCGTCACTGAACCCGTACTGCGCGCATTGAATATTCCTTTTGATTACGCCCGCGACCCGAAACTGGTGGGCAAACAGATCAAGCAAGCCTACACCTATGCCAACAGCGCATTGTATCCGGTAGCCCTGCTCCTCAGCCGTGATTTGATGGAGGACTAAGCCATGAAACGCGCCAAATGTATAGAAGCCATTTACCCCGAATTGCAGGACAAACTGGTCGTGACCATCATGGGTGCTTGCGCCCAAGAACTTTATGATCTCGGTCACTGCGAGAATTTTTTCTACTTACAGCACGCAATGGGTTTAGCTTCATCCATCGGCTTAGGACTAGCGCTCAGCGAACCCCAAGAAAAAGTCGTCGTCATGGATGGCGATGGTTCGGTGCTGATGAACCTCGGCACATTGACAACGCTCGCCCGCTATAAACCTGCCAACATGACTCACATCATCTTTGATAATGGCAGCTTGCTTTCAACAGGTGGTTTTGCCTCGCACACCACCTCCGGCATTACCGATCTTGCTGCAATAGCACGAGGTGCAGGTATCGAAAATGTGGCGGCTGTCAGTACACCAATGGATTTTATCGGCGCGGTCGCTGATGCCTTCGAACGCGATGCGTTGAGCGTCATCGTCGCCAAAGTGGAAGCAGTCGGGCCAGATCACTTTGGTATGGACTTAAAGCTGCCGGAAAACGCTTTCCGCTTCGAGCGTTACATCAAAGAGCGCCGACAGATGCGCGAAAAACTCAAATCATAGTGAATCACAAAGAACTCAAAGAAAATCTTGGCGATGCACTTATATTTTGTATTGACTGTCAACTGTTAACTAAAGACCGTATGAGGAGTTTGTGATGGCTGCAAAAGTAACCGTTTTATCACTGCTAGTGGAAGAACTGAATAATGGACGTGTCAAAGTCGTTGACTTAACTCAGCCTTTAGGCGAAGACACACCGGTCATTGACTTGCCGCCGCAGTTCGCCCCATCGCCCGGATTTTCGATGCAGACCATTTCCAAATATGATGCCAAAGGGCCAGCTTGGTACTGGAACACTATTCATCTCGGTGAACATACCGGAACACATTTTGATGCCCCTATTCACTGGATTACCGGTAAAGACTACGCCAATAACGCGCTCGATACCATTCCAGCCCGTAAGTTTGTCGGCCCCGCCTGTGTCATCGACGTGAGTAAAGAAGTCGCCCAATACGAAGATTTTCTGCTTACGCGCCAGCATGTATTGGCATGGGAAGGCGAACATGGCAAGATTCAACCCGGTTCGTGGGTGCTGCTCCGCAGCGACTGGTCAAAACGCATCGGACGCGAAGCCTTCCTTAACGTCAAAGCAGACGGGCCACATTCTCCCGGTTGGCATAAAGATTGCGTCAGCTTCCTCGCCAATGAACGTGATGTCCTCGGCGTAGGCGTAGAAACGGTTGGCACGGATGCCGGACAAGCAGGCGGATTCGATGTGCCATTCCCCTGCCACACCTTGATGCACGGCGCAGGTAAATTTGGCCTCGCCAGCCTCACCAATCTCGACCAACTGCCGCCGACCGGAGCAATCGTTATCGCCGCGCCGCTCAAGATTGTCAACGGCTCAGGCAGTCCACAGCGCGTGATCGCACTCGTTCCAGCGGAATAACCGGCTCTTCGGGAATTTTCATCACATCATTTGAATATGGGGCGAACTGATTAGTTTTATCAGTTCGCTTTTTTTGAGCAAATAGGATTTTAAAAATGCGTGTTTTATGTATGGACTGCGGCAGCGAAGCAGCATGGGGCGCAATGGGACGCTGCGCCGTTTGCGGCGGAATTTTGCAGCCCGATTATGATGATGAAAATATTCAACAGCTTCGTTACGTCCAGCCCGGACGCGGCATAGACCGTTATCGCGCCTTGATGCCTGTTGAATTTACGCCGCTGCCCTATTTAGGCGAAGGCGATACGCCGTTGATTCGCTCTAAGCGGATTGGCCCATCGCTCGGTTTGGAAAACCTTTATTTCAAGAATGAAGGACTTAATCCCAGTGGCGCGTTCAAAGATCGTGCCGGAGCAGCCGTAGCAGCTCTAGCACTCGAAGCAGGCGCGGCAGGCGTCGTCAGCGCTTCATCCGGTAACGCCAGTTCAGCCATCGCCGCCTATTGCGCCGCCGCCAGACTCAAATGTGTCATCCTGATGGAACCCGGTAATCCGCCCGCTAAACTCCGGCAAACTTTAGCCACTGGCGCACAAGTGCTGTTGGTCGAAGGTATCTTCGCGCATGGGCCGGAAGCCTTAGCCACCTTCCTAAATGAGGTCGCCCTTCGCGCCGATTATTATCTTGGCTTCGTCTGGGCGCCTGTTAATCCGTACATCCTTGAAGGCATCAAAACCATCGCTTATGAAGTCGCCGGACAGCTTGGCGGCGCACCCGATGTCGTTCTAACTCCAGTTGGCGGTGGAGATATGTTCGCGGCGCAGTGGCGTGGTTACAACGAACTCAAACGTGCTGGAGTCATTGATAAACTGCCACGCATGATCGGCGTGCAGTCAGTCAATGCACCACCGCTGTATGAAGCAGTTCATCAACAACTTCGCACGGTAGCCACACTGCCCTACGCCAAGTCCAAAATTTCAGGCATCAACGTCCCCTTCACGGGCGATCACGCCCTCGCAGCCGTCCATCATTCCGGTGGCACAGCCGTAACCGTCGCCGATGAAGCGGCCTACGCCATGCAAAAACGCATCGCCACCGAAGAAGGCATCTGGATTGAACCCGCTGGAGCCGCACCGATTACCGCCTTAGCGGATTTACTCCAACGTGGCCTTATTCAGCCCCATGAAAAGATCCTATGCGTCATGAGTGGCGCGGGTTTCAAAGATGCTAATCTCGCCGCCGAAGATGCCGGACGCATCGGTCAGCAGCCAACGATTCCCTTCGATGTGGATGCGGTGAGCAAAATGCTGACCGAACCCTAATTCCTGCAAGTCTCCTCACAGAATTATGAAGAGACTTTGATCAATCTTAGCGAATATCGCTATTCTTTATTCCGCGTCGGCAAAAGTTCAAGCAGTACGAGAAGACCTACAGCAACAATTGCCAAAGGCCATACCAAATCCCAAGAAATATTCAGGATGAACACTGCACCAACAACGACTAAAGCAGCGCCAATAAAACCGGTGGTGACCGAGTGTTGACGGAGTCCCCTATACAATATACCCACGCCGGGAAGTACCAGGAACCACGGCCAAATACGATTCCACACAATATCTCTCAAGAATGGAAACGTTCGATCCAGATTCCAGTTCTGTGTAAATGACCAATGAGGATCAACCACAAAAATCAGTGATAGGATTATCGCCACCACGCCGACAAATGCCTGTAAAGCATTCAAACTATTAATATGGTGAACATGCTGGTAAGTAATGAAAGCCGCCCATAAAAAGACGACTCCCGGTATAAAGATGAAGATAACCCACCAACTACTGCCGTAATCAAGTCGATTAGTCTGCCCCAACAAAAATACACCGCCGAGGGCGACTAAAATTAATCCGATCATAGCTCGTAGTTGAGAAGATGTAATGAACCTATTTTCATCCGCACGATGTGTTTCCAATAACCTGTCATTCATTTTTGGATGCGTTGCCATAATGCTGTTCCTTTCAACACCATGACCATTATTTAAGAACGATCTAATATCACAAAATCAGCGATATTTTCATCCAAAGTGTAGCATTACTGGGTGGAGTATGCAGGTGATATATATCACAGTCAATCCAGTATCAATAGCCTGTGACGAAGAATTGCATTTCTAGTAGGGGCCGCTCTATTCAGATGTCTGTCAGCAGTATCAAATTCTAACCAAATTCAAATTGACACATAAGAATTTACGTTCTAAAATGAAATAACTTGTGTCGCATGAACTCTTATTTTCTTTGTGCCTTCGTGGTGAAAATCGCATTTGTATTGATCTTGCGACACCGCAGCAGATTTCTCCCTCATATCCGCTGCGACGGCAGTGCCAATTACGCAGCGGTGGACATACGGGAAGCGTCCGCTGCACTTGCGCCATTTCAGCGGAAATAACCGAGCCAACCGCCATTCACTTTTGCATATTCAGCGGCATTAGCCGGACACCCCGCCTGTCATTTCAGCGGATAATCTGCACAAATTGCAAAATTTGCAATAAAAGAGAGGAACTAAATCCTCTTTTATCAAACTCTCCGCATTGGACTCTGCGTCTCTGTGGTTAAACTAAAAGTTCCCGATGCTTGCTCAACCCGTCAATCACACAGTCCACATCATGAATATCGTTATAGAAATGCGGAGAAATTCGCAGGTTATCGTCACGGTGGGAAACAATAATTCCGTCGTTCGCCAGCCACTTGGTTAGTAAGTCAACTTTGTGTGAACGTACTGTAATCAGCGCCCCGTGTTTGCTCGGATCAACCGGAGAAACGAGGTTAAACCCGCGCTTCATAATCCCCTCTTTGAGCGCTCCAGTAAGCTGCTTCAACTGCCGCTCGATATTCTCAACAC
The DNA here is from genome assembly GCA_016124855.1 of Anaerolineaceae bacterium. Lineage (GTDB taxonomy): Bacteria > Chloroflexota > Anaerolineae > Aggregatilineales > Phototrophicaceae > CFX2. Next base: position 13,071 of record WGMX01000005.1, read on the forward strand.
CCACCTGCTGCACCAGTTTAATCCCTGCCACTGCTGCATAAGTATTCGGTACAGGGGGTGTACCGGACTCAAAACGTCGCGCCGTTGGATGCGGGGTGTTCGCGTAAATATCCATCGCGAAAATATTCGCTTGAGAGAACCAGCCCATCGTGGTCGGTTGTAATGAACCTAGTAACTCCTTGCGAACGTAAAGATACGCAAGACCAGCCGAGGCCAACAAATATTTGAGGACACCACCTGCTAGAAAATCGACATCTAGTTTCTTCACATCAATTGGGGTCGTCCCAAGCGCTTGATAACTGTCAACCAACACCAACGCGCCCTTTGCATGTGCCAGATCAATAATCGACTTAATGTCGAGCATCGTCCCGTTACGGAAGCACACATGGCTAATCGAAACAATCAACGTCTGCTCATCAATCGCATCCGCAAATCGACTCAACGGAATCTGATTTCCGGCTGCCGCCACATGCACCACCTGCGCTCCACGCTTTTCCTGTGCATGCCAGATTTGCGCCACCGTTGGGAACTCAAAATCACTGACGACCACTTTGTTGCGTTCACCGCTAAAATCCATTGCGCTGGCTAACGCACTCACTCCTGCCGAAAGTGAAGTCGTCACCGCCACTTCGTTCGGGTCAGCCTTCACCAACCCTGCGAATGCCTGCCGCGCGGCCTCGTTACGATCCGACCAATATTCCCACGGTGAACCTTTTTCGTCCCAATCGCGCAGATAATTGGCGTAGGCTTCTTGAACATCAATCGAAAGCGCCCCTTGGGAGCAGCTATTCATGTAGATTTTACTTTTGAGAATGGGGAAACGGTCACGATATGAAACCATAATACGCCTCTTAACGTCCTAAATAAGCCTTGCGTAATTGTTCGTTGTCCAACAGATTCTTAGCATCGTCTGCTAAGACAATTCGTCCGGTTTGCACCACATAGCCACGATCAGCAATCGAAAGCGCCATATTCGCGTTCTGCTCAACCATGAAAATGGTGGTTCCCTGCTCATTAACCTGCTTGATGATCTCGAAGTTGCTCTCCACCAGAATGGGCGCCAGTCCCATTGAAGGCTCGTCCATCAACAAGAGCTTTGGTCGGGACATCAACGCCCGTCCCATCGCTAACATTTGCTGTTCGCCCCCGCTCAACGTCCCGCCCATTTGATGTAAGCGCTCTTTAAGGCGGGGAAACAAACTCATCACCCGTTCCATGTCTTCTTCGATCAAATGATGGTCACGCCGTAAGTAGGCGCCCATTTGTAAATTTTCCAGCACGCTCATTGTGCCAAAGATACGACGATTTTCCGGCACGACCGCCATACCCCGCTCAACCCGATAACCTGTTGGGCGCATGTGTATGGCTTCACCGTTGAATTCGACAACGCCGCTGGTCGGCTTAACAATTCCGAGGATGGTTTTCAAAGTGGTTGATTTACCGGACGCATTTCCACCCAATAAACAAATCAACTCACCGGGATAAACCTCCAAGTTTACGCCCTGCAAAATATGAATCGGCCCATAATGGGTGTTGATATCGCGCAAGCTCAGGAGCGGTGCGCCTTTTCCGCTGCTGCTCATTTCCGCACCATATTTTCATTCCGTCCAAGATATGCCTCGATGACCAGCGGGTCAGTCGCCACTGCGTCGAAATTACCTTCGGCAATCTTCTCACCATGATCCAGTGCAATCACCCGATCCGAAATGCCGCCAACCACGCCCATATCATGCTCAATCAAAATGATAGTGAGGTCAAGTTCGTCACGTAAGCGTCCGATGAGATGCGTAATTTCCTGTGTCTCTTTAGGGTTCATACCTGCTGCAGGTTCATCCAGCAGAAGCAGCTTTGGTTCGGTCATCATCGCCCGTGCAATTTCCAGCCGCCGACGATTGGCGTATGACAAACTATATGCCGGTTGATCATAACGATAGCCGACCAACCGTTCGCCGAAGAAAGCCAACTTCTGCTCGGCAAGTTGGCGGATGCGCTGCTCTTCTTTCCAAAATCCCCCTGTCCGTGCGATGATTTGAAACCAGTTCGCGCTTGTGCGCGAATAGGCGGCGCTCATCACATTTTCGATGATGCTCATATTCAAGAACAAGCGTAAGTTTTGGAACGTTCGAGCAATCCCCAAGCGCGTAATCTGGTGAACATCCATCCCCGAAAGTGGACGTCCGTCAAATAATATTTTGCCTGCATCCGGCTTATACAAACCCGTAATCAAATTGAGGACCGTCGTCTTACCCGCGCCGTTTGGCCCAATTAGACTAACGATTTCATTCTTCTCGACAGCCAACGACAAATCTTTGACGACCTGCAAACCGCCGAAGTGCTTGGAAACATTTTGGAGTTCAAATAAGACCATATCTTACACAATCTCCACACGGCGCTGCCCCAGCAAGCCGTTGGGACGATAAATCATCAAGACCATCAGCAGGACGCCAACAAACAACAACCGCGTGATACTCGGTTCTTCAACCAAACGTGTTTCCCACACGAACAACAACAAATAGAGCGTCGGCACAAGTGCAACTAAACGCCATGTCGAAGACTTAATGCGGCTAACGACCAATACCGCGACAATCAAGACGGCAAAGGCATAATTACCGATAGTCGTCGCAACTTCAGGAATCGGCAACCAGCCCCGTACAGCATCACTGATGATTGCACCTGTCGGCTGACCCATTATAAAAGCCGATGGATTTGCCCCAACCACCACAGTCCGAAAAATAAAACCAACCAGCACGACCACAACGATCAATGCTAACGCTTGCCAGCGAGGTTTAATCGCCGCAAACAAGCCGATGACAACCGCGATGTAAAATAGGGTTCCGGCTAACGGAGCATTCCGCAAAATATCGGGGACGGCGATCATAATCACCGCACCCAGTAACACACCGGGCAAACTACCTAAGCCACCCAAAACGATTATCGCATAGACCGTAATCAGGAGCGTGGTATCAAAGTTTGACGGAAACACCGAACCCTGCCGTGCCGCGAATAATGCGCCGCTCAGTCCGGCAATTGCTGCGCCTACTGCGAAGGCTTGCAGTTTTAACCGGCGGGTAGGCATCCCCATGGCTTCGGCTGCCAATTCATCTTCGCGCATTGCCCGCCATGCCCGTCCGATGCGTGATTTATACAGGTGGTAAATGACCAAAACCATCACAGCAAGCACAACCAGATAAATCAAATAATAATGGACACCGGACGTCGCTTTGAATCCCAAGAAACTTAATGGATCAAGGTTCAAAATACCATTTGGGCCGCCCGTCAAATCGACCGGCTTATCATGCCCCGGTAAATCCACGCGGTTCAGGCTGGTTGCTAACTGGGTAAACATCTGCCCAAAACCTAGTGTAACAATCGCGAGATAATCGCCGATCAGCCGCAAAGAGGGTGATCCCAGCAGCAAACCGAAAAAGCCGGAAATAACAACGACAATGAGTAAGGTCGCCCAAGTCGGGAAGTGAACACCCGTAAAATCGGAGGATAAATAAGCATAGGTATAAGCGCCGATGCCATAAAACGCCACAAAACCTAAATCGAGAAGTCCGGCGTACCCCACCACAATATTGAGACCGAGGCTCAAAATCGCCATTAAAGCAATGCTGCCTGCGATCAGGATGACGAAAATATTGTCCGTCACAACTGGCAGCAAAAAGCCGACAGCCACCATCACAACCAGCCAACCCCAAACCGGCAAACGGCGGCTGATTCGGTCAATAAATCCTGACAAGCCACCCGCACGACTCACACGCTGGTCGTACTGCTCTACCCACTGGTCGACACCGATTTTATCTCGCGACATAACTCACACCTTTTGCGGAATACGAGCGCCAAGTAATCCGCGTGGGCGCAGTAACAAAACAATGATGAGCACCACAAAAGCGATCACATCTTTATAAGTCGACGAGACTAAAACCGTCGCAAAGGTCTCGGCTAGGCCGAGTACAAAGCCACCCAACATTGCACCGGGAATATTACCGATTCCGCCTAACACTGCTGCCGTAAAACCCTTTAGCCCGTATGAAAAACCCATAAAATGCCAGATGCGTGTGAAGACAATGCCCGTTAATACACCGGCTGCCCCTGCCAACGCGCTGCCGACAAAGAAGGTAAACATAATCACCTGATCAACATTCACACCCATCATGGCGGCGGCTTCGCGGTCAATAGCGACAGCACGCATCGCCTTACCGAGCCGTGTCCGGCGAATCAGATATTGCAAAATGAACATCAAAGCGATGGCTGAAATAATAACCAAGGCGCGCGTAGCAGAAAGACGCACGTTACCTAACATCACACCCATTTGAGGCGCAATCAATTTTTCAGTTTCATAATTGCGGAACTTCGCAGTCAAAGTGAGTTGAACGGCATTCTGGATAAAGAACGATACCCCTAGTGCGCTAATCAAGGGCGCAATACGCGGTGAATTACGCAGCGGGCGATAAGCAAATTGTTCGATGACCACGCCCAAGGCACCGCAGCCCAACATGGCTAACAGGAGCATTAAAACGATGATAATCACTGGCGCAAGCAGGGGGCCGTCTGCCGGAAGGAAAGCCATCATCACGGCATAACCGATAAAAGCACCCACCATATAAACGTCGCCATGAGCGAAGTTTAAGAGCTGCAGCACACCATAAACCATGGAATAGCCAAGCGCAATCAGAGCGTACACTGCACCTAACGTCAGTCCATTTATTAAAAGTTGGGGTAACTGTGCGAGAAAGACATCCATAAAATATCAACTTCTTGAGTGCAATAAATCAGGGTGACGCTGTGCATCACCCTGAATACATCAAATGACTGAATTGACCCCGTGAAATTAGCTGCTTGGGGTAGCCTCAGGAGTCATTTCACCTTCCATTTCCATCATGGGAGTTGTGGGGACTAACTCGAAGTTATCACCCTTAACTTGGAAGATATAGAAAGCGCCGTTCTTCACATCACCGTGCTCATCAAATGCTAGCGGGCCGCCCAAAATACTCGTTTCGATATCAGTCTTGGCGACTTCAGCGAGAACAGTTTCACGAGTTAGTGTACCCGCATCAGACGCACGTTGAATAGCTTCCAAAATCACCATCGCCGCTTGGTACGTGGGCGGGCCAAATGTACCAAATTCACCGTACTCATCAATATAGCGTTTGACAACATCAGCCGATGATTCCAGCTTATGAATATCCGGCGCAAAGGCTGAAACGTAAGCGCCTTCAGTTGCACCGGCTGCGCCCTTGATGAAGTCATCAACCGATTGGAAGCCATCCGCACCGAAAACAGTAATTGATGCACCTTGGTCAAGAATTGCCTTCGCCAGCAAAGCACCCTGCGAAGCAATTTGCCCCGGGAAGAATATGGCTTCAGCACCTGCGCCAACGGCCTTGGTGACGAGCGTCGAAAAATCCTGATCAGTTTGCTTGACCGAGTCACGCCCGACAACCGTACCGCCAGCCGCTTCAAAAGCCTCTGCCGCTTGGTCAGCTAGACCAGCTGCATATGAACTCTGGTCATCAATGATGAAGATTTTGGTCAACCCTAATTCTTTGGCCATAAAGTTACCATCCGTCGGGCCTTGGGCATCATCTGTTGGAATAACACGGAAGAAAGTGTCAAAGCCGCTGGCGGTCAATGATGGGCGGGTAGCTGACGGAGAAACATTTACCAAGCGGGCTTCTTTGAAAGCTGCTCCGGTCGCTTCAACTTCTTGGCTGCCAGACGGGCCAACCACACCATAAATATCAGGATCAGCGATCATAGATGCGGCAACCGTAACGGCCTTTGAAGCATCTAATTCGGTATCGCCTTCAACCAATTCGACATTCCATCCACTGGACTTGTTGAAATCTTCAACTGCCAATTTAGCCCAGTTGAGCTGCTCGGTCCCAATTGAAGCAGCGTTGCCGGTGAACGGCCCCATGATACCAATTTTGATTGTTGGCGTTTGAGCCAAAGCAACCGAGCTAAAAGCCATCGGTACGAGGGCAAGTGCCAATATCCCAATAAGCGACTTTCTGAACTTCATGACAGCGTTTCCCTTTCTTAAAAAGAACGAACGACTTCCCAAATTGCCTAGACCTTTAATGTTTTTGTGGGCATAAACCTGCCCCACAGGAATAATGTTATACCGTTACATCTTTCTCAGCGCAAATAATTCCTTTAGGTCTAAAATAATTTTGTGGAGATCATAGACATAATGTACCGCAGTTGTCGAATTTATGCTCTTGATTAACAGATTAGCAGTCCATTTGGGATGTGACATGATACGCTACAGGCTATACTCTTTACCGGATAAGTATGCTAATAAGGGATGCGGATACCGTGCGCTACACAAATTTAGGACGAACCGGTTTAAAAATTTCGGTGATTGGCTTAGGCTGCGGCAACTTCGGCGGCATCGGTAGTGCGCCAGCCTTTTTCGGCAAAGGTGAAAGCGAAGAAGAAGCCTTCGCCATTATGGATACCGCTTGGGAAATGGGCATCAACTTCTTCGATACAGCGGATGCTTATGGTGGTGGTCGCAGTGAAACGGCCATCGGCAAATGGATGAAGGCGAAGGGAGCAGCAGTTCGTGACCAACTGATTTTATCCTCCAAAGTGTTTAATCCGGTAGGCGATGGGCCAAACGATTATGGTTTATCACGGCGGCATATTCTGCGGCAGGTTGAGCGAAGTTTGCAGCGCTTGGGCGTTGACCATATTGACATGTATTTGATGCATGAACCAGACCCAACGACTCCGCTAGAAGAAACCATTCATGCCATGGATGATCTGGTGCGGCAGGGAAAAGTGCATTACATCGGTGCATCCAATATGCCTGCTTGGTTGATGACCAAAGCTTTGTGGATTAGCGACAAGTACAATTTGCATCGTTTCGAATGGATTCAAAACTCATATAGTCTGCTTGAGCGAACAGACGACCGTGAAGTGCTGCCGTTGGTGGCAGATCAAGGTTTAGGGTATACGCCTTTTAGTCCGTTGGCGGGTGGTTGGCTGACCGGCAAGTACACATCAGCGGCTGATTTTACTGCGAGTTCACGGATGGGCATGCGACCTGAACCATACCAAAGGTTGATCAACCAAAATGTCTTTGATGGGCTGGCAAAATTCAAAGCCGAGGCCGATAAACGCGGTGTAAGCATGGGCGGCTTGGCAATTGCGTGGTTACTGAGCAATCCGTTAATTACTGCGCCGATCATCGGGCCACGTAAACCAGCTCATTTTCAGCCTGTAGAAGAGGCTCTTAAGTTAAATCTGCAACCTGCCGAACGGGATGAATTGACTGCCTTGTTTCCGGGGTTGTAATTCACGTACCGAGACAAACAAAGTTATTAGACTGGCGACTGACAGCTAGCGGCAAAAAGAAAGGCATTCTTGATGAAAGTCTTGATGATTAACCAAGATGAAGTTCGGCAGCTTTTGCCGATGAACGAATGTATGGATGTAATGGCGGATACCCTGAAAACGTTGTCTGAAGGCAATGCGATCTTACCACTGCGTCCGGTGATGTGGCTGCCGGAAAAAGTTGGTGCTTTGGGGATGATGCCCAGCTATTTAGGCAGCATTGGCATGATGGGCTTAAAAGTCGTCAGCGTGTTTCCGGGTAACCACGGCACGGAATACGATTCGCATATCGGTGCGGTGATGCTGTACGAAACCAAACATGGTCAACTGCTAGCAATTGTCGATGCCAGTGAAATTACCGCTATTCGGACAGCAGCCGTCAGCGGTGTAGCAACAAGAGCATTAGCACGGGAAGATGCCGGCAATTTGACAATTATGGGCGCAGGCATTCAAGGCAAATCACATTTGGAAGCGATGCTCGTTGCACGAAATATCAAGCGGGTACGGATTTGGAGCCGCAATGCTGACCATGCCAAAGCCTTTGCCGAGCGTGAAAGTAAACGCCACAACATCAATATCGAGGCAATTGCGGATGCTCAACAAGCAGTTGAGGGTGCGGATATTATCTGTACAACCACATCGTCACCAGAACCCATTTTGAAGGGTGAATGGCTTCAAGAAGGCGTACATGTGAATGCGGTTGGTTCGAGTGTGGCATTTACACGGGAACTGGATACGGCAGCAGTGGTCAAATCCAAGCTGTTCGTTGATCGCAAAGAATCAACCGTCAATGAGGCGGGCGATTTCCTGTTTCCGAAGAAGGAAGGCGCAATTGATGACAGCCACATCAAAGGTGATTTGGGTGATGTGCTGCTGGGCAAAATCAAAAGCCGTGAATCCAATGATGAGATTACTTTATTTAAGTCATTGGGTTTGGCAGTCGAAGATGTGGCATCAGCACATCATATTTATGTCAAAGCCTTAGAACGAAACATGGGAATTGCTGTCGAGTTGGGAGGCAGCCGACATGACAACTAATCCGATTTCGTTAGCCGATATTCAAGCGGCAAGAGAACGGCTTGTTGGTTCAGCGATTCGAACACCACTGATTAAGCTCAACGTGGACAATACACCAGCCGAAATTTACCTCAAGTTGGAAAATTTGCAGCCGATTGGCTCATTTAAATTACGAGGTGCGGGCAATGCGATGGCCTTAGCAACACCGGAGCAGTTGGCGAAAGGCGTGTATACCTGTAGTGCTGGAAATATGGCGCAAGGGGTAGCTTGGAATGCACGGCGGTTGGGCATTCCATGTACGGCGGTTGTACCTGACCATGCACCAGAAACCAAGCTGGCAGCCATCAAACGATTGGGCGGCGAAATCATCAAAGTGCCGTTTGACGAGTGGTGGAATGTGATGGTGACACATCATTATGAGGGCTTGGATGGCTTGTTTGTGCATCCGGTGAGTGATCCGGCAGTGATGGCGGGGAACGGGACAATCGGATTGGAAATCTTAGAAGATTTGCCAGATGTGGACACGATTGTGATTCCATATGGTGGCGGCGGCTTAAGCTGCGGGGTGGCAACAGCGGCAAGAGCATTAAAGACAAAACTACTGATTTATGCGGCTGAGGTCGAAACATCAGCGGCATTTGCGGGAGCATTAGCAGCAGGCGAAAAAGTAGCTATTAACTATCAAGCCAGTTTTGTAGATGGCATCGGCAGTGGCAGTGTCCTAGACGACATGTGGCCGTTGGCAAAAATGCTACTAGATGGGTCATTGGTGATGTCATTAGCCGAAGTTGCCGAAGCGATTCGACTGTTGGCTGAACGTAATCGGGTGATTGCCGAGGGTGCAGGTGCGACACCAGTGGCAGCAGCATTATCGGGTAAAGCAGGCGGTGGCAAAATCGTTTGCATTGTATCCGGTGGCAACATCGACTTTGAAAAGCTGACGAAGATTTTCAAGCGAGAGATTTGATAGCAGTTGCAAGTTACAAGAAGCAAGCTGCAAGAAAGTACCGAGTACCGAGTACCGAGTACCGAGTACCGAGTACCGAGAAAAGGCTAATGTTGGTTGTTTGAGAAGTCAAGCAAATTCTAACGTTGGCGATTTACCTGCTATGCAGGTGCTAGCAGGTAAATTGAGGGATACGAAAAAGCCTGATTTTGTGAATTTTTGGTTTGTATGGGTTTTATCAAACCGAAATCCAACTTGAAGGTTTGTGATGTAAACGTGTTTAATCTTAGGTGGATATGGGAGTATCTAACTTCACTTCTTCCTTATCTTTTTGGCGCATTCCTTGACCAATAAAGAAGATAACAATCACGGCTCCGAATGCGGCGGCAAGATAGTTATAGGGAGCCATGTCGAAAGACTTTTCCATAGAGCAGAATTCGAGTGAAATCGGTTCACATGGTGGACGGAGGAATTTTGGGATAGTCATCCACAATGTCAAACGGGGAACCATCGCACGAAAAGTCTCCTTTTGTTCATTTTGATTGACACAAGCTGGAGACTGGTCTTGACATATCCGATCTTCAAATTGATAAAAATCGTAGACACCGATGCCTATTCCGCTGCCAGCATAAGCGATAGATAAAAATATTATGACGGCAATACTCGTCGTCACCATAATTCTTAACCACCGAGATCGCTTCCGAAGGGCAAGCCCAATCCCGAAAAAGACGGCAACAATTATTACAAGAATGACAAGAAGTAATATAAGTTGCATCATTGCCTCTCTACCTAATACAAGAATTATACGCCGTAGCTGCTCGGTGAGAGTGTGAGGCCGCCGTCGATGACGATGACTTGTCCGGTGAGAAAGCTGCTGGCAGGACTGGCGAGATAGAGGGCGAGACCTTCAAGTTCTTCGACGCTGGCGATGCGTCCGGCGGGTGTGTTGGCGATAATCTTGGCGTTAACTTCTTGGTTGCCCCAAACGGCTTGGCTAAACTTGGTTTTGACGAAACCGGGGGCAATCGCATTCACTTGAATGTTATGTTCAGCCAGTTCAACCGCCAGCACTTTAGTCATCATAATCACCGCCGCTTTGGTAATGCCATACAACCCTACCCCCGGATTAGGTGTGATGCCAGCAATCGAAGCCACATTAATGACTTTGCCGCCACCGCGTTCGATCATTGAAGGCACAGCCGCTTGAATCAGGCGGAAGTGACCGCGCAAATTCACATCAAGGGTTTTGTCCCACAGGCTTTCGTCAGCGGTCAAGAGTTTGCCAAAGTGCGGATTGGTTCCGGCATTGTTGACGACAATATCCACGCCGCCAAACGTTTTAACCACTTCATCAACCATCGCTTTGACCGCCGATGCATCACCCATATGAGCCGCAATGGGCAAGGCTTCGCCACCGGATTGACGAATGGAGTCCGCAACGGCGCTTAGACCATCTAACTTACGACTGACAAGCGCGACTTTCGCGCCAACCCCAGCATAAGTATGAGCAATCGACTCACCGATTCCGCGTGACGCGCCGGTAACAATGGCGACTTTTCCCTCAAGTGAGAAGGTTGGCATAGCAATTCCTTGACAATTGAATATTTTAGGGTTAAACATTTTAGATGTAATATACCACAAAGATCGCAAACTTCACCCCCTCCCTAACCCTCCCCCGCATCCGCAGGAGGCTTCGCACAGCGATGGAGGGAATCAATGCTACAACTTGGGGTGTATCTATTAAAAATGTTGATCGGAAAACGTTATGTGGATTGTCTGTATTGGTGGTGGGCCTGCCGGTTTGTACTTCGCGCTGCTGACCAAGAAGGCGAACCCAACTTATCGCGTGACCGTTTTAGAGCGCAACCGTCCAAACGACACATTTGGCTGGGGTGTGGTTTTCAGCGACCAGACCTTAGGCAACATGCAAAAGGCTGATCAGCAAACCCACGACCAAATCCTCAACAGCTTCAACCATTGGGACAACATCGACGTTCACTTCAAAGGCCGAACCATTACGTCAGGTGGTCATGGCTTCTGCGGCATCGGACGACAGCGGATGCTCAATATCTTGCAAGATCGCTGCCAAGAACTCGATGTTGAACTATGCTTCCAGAGCGAAGTCACTGACGAATCGGTTTATGCCGACGCTGATTTGATTATCGCCAGCGACGGCGCAAACAGTGCCATCCGCCGCAAATATGCCGAACACTTCCAGCCGGAAATCGACAAACGTGTTTGTAAATATGTCTGGTTGGGAACGCATCAAAAATTTGATGCCTTCACCTTTGCTTTCGAAGAAACTGAATGGGGTTGGTTCCAAGCCCACGCCTATCAATTTGACGAAGATACCAGCACCTTCATCGTGGAAACGCCGGAGGAAAATTGGCTGGCGGCTGGCCTCGACAAAATGGATGTTGACCAAACGGTAGCGTTTTGTGAAAAGCTGTTTGGCAAATATCTCGGCGGACACAGTTTGATGAGTAATGCCAAGCATCTCAAGTCGCCGTGGATTAATTTCCTGCGAATCACCAACCAACATTGGACGTACAAGAACATGGTGCTGATGGGCGATGCTGCCCACACAGCCCATTTCTCGATTGGTTCTGGAACTAAGCTAGCGCTGGAAGATGCCATTGCACTCGCACGAACGATGCAGCAGCATAAAGATGTGCCGGGCGCGTTGGCCGCTTATGAGGCTGAACGGCGCGTCGAAGTGCTGAAAATCCAAAATGCCGCGCGTAACAGCACCGATTGGTTCGAGAATGTTGACCGTTATACGGGAATGCAAGCGGAACAGTTCGCCTACAGTTTGCTCACGCGCAGCCAACGGATTTCGCACGAAAATCTGCGCCTGCGTGATAAAAATTATGTCGCAGGCATGGAAAGCTGGATTGCCGAGCAAAGTGGTTTACCTGCCAAACCCATTCCACCGATGTTCACACCGTTTTCGCTGCGTGGCGTAACGCTCAACAACCGTGTCGTCGTTTCACCGATGGCGATGTACTCATGCGTCGATGGCACACCAGACGATTTTTATCTGGTGCATTTGGGCAGTCGGGCACACGGTGGCGCAGGCCTAGTTTTTACGGAAATGACCTGCGTTTCAGCCGACGCGCGGATTTCCCCCGGCTGCGCGGGTATGTATAAACCGGAACACAAAACAGCTTGGAAGCGGATTGTGGATTATGTCCACACCCGCACACAGGCCAAAATCGCCATGCAGTTGGGTCATGCCGGGCCGAAAGGTTCGACACAACTGGGCTGGCAAGAAGACGGCGAACCGCTGCCCGATGGTAACTGGCCTCTGATTGCACCGTCCGATTTGCCGTATACGCCACATCACCAGACACCACGCCAGATGACACATGAAGATATGCAGCGGGTGAAGGCTGATTTTGTACGGGCGGCGGAGTGGGCAGCGGAATGTGGTTTTGACTGGTTGGAACTGCACTGCGCGCATGGTTATTTGCTGTCGGCGTTCATCTCGCCGCTAACCAATCAACGTGACGATGAATACGGTGGTTCGCTGGAAAATCGCTGCCGTTATCCTTTAGAAGTTTTCAGTGCTATACGCGCTGTTTGGCCTGCCGATAAGCCGATGTCGGTGCGTATCTCGGCGCATGATTGGGCTGAAGGCGGCAATACGGCTGATGACGCAGTTGAAATCGCCAAGCTGTTCAAAGCGGCGGGTGTGGATTTGATGGATGTCTCATCCGGGCAAACCACCGCTAAAGCCCGACCGATTTACGGACGGATGTACCAAACACCCTTTGCTGACCGTATCCGCAATGAAATCGGTATTGCAACGATGGCGGTTGGGGCGATCTTCGAACCCGATCATGTCAACAGCATCATTGCCGCTGGTCGGGCTGATCTCTGCGCCCTCGCCCGACCCCATCTAGCTGATCCTTATTGGACATTGCACGCTGCGGCACAACTCGACTACAACGATATGCAATGGCCTGATCCCTATCTCAGAGGCAAAGAGCAGTTGGAACGTAATCTGGCAAAAGCCGCTGCTTTACAAGCCGCACCACCTACTTCACCGGAGGAAGCCCCATGAGTCAAAGACAGAACCCCCACCCCAACCCTCCCCCGCAAGCGAGGGAGGGAGACATTCTAGATACTCCTGTCATTGATCGAGAATCGAACGGTACAGAGCATGACCACACTTCACTGCGGTTATGGCTGCGGCTGTTGACATGCACCACCATGATTGAAAACTGTGTCAAAAAAGGATTGCGAAGTGACTTTGAAACGACACTGCCGCGTTTCGATTTAATGGCGCAGTTAGAGCGCAATCCGCAAGGGTTAACGATGGGTGATCTCTCGCAGCGCATGATGGTTTCGGGCGGCAATATCACGGGCATCACCGATCAGCTCGAAAAAGAAGGTCTGGTCGAACGTTTAAAGTTACAGGGAGATCGCCGTGTTTATCATGTACGGTTGACAACTAAAGGCAAAGAATCTTTTAAATCAATGGCAAGAGTCCACGAGGAATGGATTATCGACTGGATGAGCGATTTGACGATGGACGAACAGCACCTTTTGTATTCGATGCTGGGCAAGCTCAAAAAGAGTTTGCAGGAAAAGGGCTGCGAGTCGTGAAACATTCTTTTGCCCAATACGTACCACAGCATTTTCGCTGGCATTTAGACAATCAAGTCGCCACGATTACGCTTGACCGACCGGAAAAGAAAAATCCGCTGACCTTTGAATCCTATGCCGAACTGCGTGATTTGTTCCGTGATCTGGTTTATGCCAGCGATGTGAAAGCGGTGGTACTAACTGGTGCGGGAGGCAATTTCTGTTCTGGTGGTGACGTGCATGAAATCATCGGGCCGCTGACCGAAATGACGATGCCAGAACTACTGGACTTCACCAGAATGACAGGTGATCTGGTCAAAGCGATTCGGGCATGTCCGCAGCCCATTATCAGTGCAGTAGATGGCATTTGCGTCGGCGCAGGAGCGATTTTAGCGATGGCCTCCGATCTGCGTTACGGAACGCCAACTTGTAAGACCGCTTTCTTGTTCACGCGGGTTGGACTTGCGGGCTGCGATATGGGCGCGTGTTCAATTCTGCCGCGCATCATCGGGCAAGGACGCGCATCCGAACTGCTGTACACCGGACGCACGATGACCGCCGAGGAAGGCGAACGCTGGGGATTCTATAATGCGCTTTATTCGAGTGAGGAAGTGCTTGCTAAAGCACAGCAAATGGCGAGTCAACTGGCGCACGGACCGACCTTTGCCCATGCCATGACCAAGAAGATGCTGCACCAAGAGTGGTCGATGGGCATTGACGAAGCGATTGAAGCCGAGGCCGAAGCGCAGGCCATTTGTATGCAGACCAAAGATTTCCGCCGCGCTTATGAGGCGTTTGTGGCTAAAGAAAAGCCTGTGTTTGAGGGGGATTAAAAGCAAATGCAGTTGAACCGCAGAGACGTAGAGAGCATTATTTCATATGATTATTGACCTGCCGTTTTTTGAGGATGTTCACCGCCAGCTTGCCAGCGAATTGAAGGCATGGTGTGAAACGAGTTTGCCCACAACCGAAGAACCGGATGTCGATGAAGCCTGCCGCGATCTAGTTGGTGTGTTGGGCAAAGCAGGCTGGCTGCGATACGCCGTGCCGGGTGAAGCAGGCGGAATACTCGATAAACTCGACTCACGCGCATTATGCCTCATCCGTGAGACGTTGGCGTATCATGCCGGATTAGCCGACTTCGCCTTTGCCATGCAAGGCTTGGGCAGCGGCGCAATCACGCTTTATGGTTCTGATGAACTCAAACAGCGCTATTTACCAAGAGTCGCCGCAGGGGAATGGATTGCCGCCTTCGCTCTCTCCGAACCGGAAGCGGGTTCGGATGTAGCGGCGATGACTACCAGCGCCATACTTGATGGCGACGATTATGTGTTAAACGGCACTAAAACATGGATTTCGAACGGTGGTATCGCGGATTTTTATACTGTCTTTGCCCGCAGCGAACCGATCAGCGGCGCGAAAGGTATTTCGGCGTTTGTCGTGCCTGCCAATACGCCGGGACTCAAAATTGCTGAGCGCATTGAAGTGATTGCACCCCATCCATTGGCAACACTTCAGTTTGAAAATTGTCCTGTTCCAGTGAGTCAGCGGTTAGGCACGGCGGGCGAAGGCTTCAAAGTCGCAATGCAAACACTCGATATTTTTCGTGCGTCGGTAGCTGCCGCAGCGCTCGGTTTTGGACGACGCGCTTTAGCCGAAGCCCTTAAACGTGCCAAACAGCGACAGCTTTTCGGTCAATCGCTGGCGGATTTCCAGATGACACAAGCAACCTTAGCTGAGATGGCAACCGCGATGGAAAGTTCTGCCCTGCTCACTTATCAAGCCGCGTGGCTGCGTGATGTCAAAGGCGCGATCACCACCCGTGAGGCGGCGATGGCGAAAATGACCGCGACTGAATCGGCGCAGCAAGTGATCGATGCTGCTGTTCAAATTTTCGGTGGATTAGGGGTCAAACGTGGTGAAATCGTTGAACGACTATACCGCGAAATTCGTTCCCTCCGCATCTATGAAGGCGCAACTGAAGTTCAAAAACTAATTATCGCCCGATCATTGTTAAAGGAGTCATCTCGATGAGCTACACAGCACATACGGACACCTTCGCGCGGGATAACTTGCCACCACGCGACCAGTGGCCCGAACTCATTTTTGAGACACCGGAGTTGCAATATCCTGACCGAATCAACTGTGCTGTCGAACTGCTGGATAAACATGTCGCTAACGGTTGGGGCGATCATCCAGTTATCCATAACAGTGCAGGAACAATCTCCTACGCTCAGATGCTGGAACAGGTTAATCGCGTCGCGCACGTGCTGACCGATGATATGGGCCTAGTCCCCGGTAATCGGGTGCTGCTGCGTGGCGCGAACAGTGCCATGATGGCGGTATTGTGGTATGCCGTTGTCAAAGCAGGCATGATCGTTGTGGCAACGATGGCGATGCTCCGCGAAAAAGAACTGGTGGATGTGATTGAAAAAGGTCAGGTCAACGCAGCTATATGCGATAAAACACTGGACACAGAGTTGATTGCTGCCCAAAAGCGCTGCCCGACTCTCAAACAAATCGTCTACTTTAATGACTCCTCCGCTGAAGGTTTAGAAGCCCGGATGGCAACCAAACCAACTGATTTCAAAGCAGTTGATACAGCCGCCGATGATACCGTGCTAATCGCTTTTACTTCTGGAACAACGGGCAAGCCTAAGGGGACGATGCATTTCCATCGTGATGTACTGGCGATTTGCGATTGTTTCCCAAAGTCCATCGCACACATGACTTCTGATGATATTTGCATTGGTACACCGCCGTTTGCCTTCACCTTTGGCTTAGGAGGCATACTCTTATTTCCGATGCGCGTCGGGGGCGCAACAGTACTACTCGAGAAAATGTCACCGGACATTATGCTCAAAGCAATTCAGGACTTTAAAATCACAATGACATGGTCATCCCCAGTTTTCTATCGCCAGATGTCTGGCTTGGCAAAAAACTATGATCTGTCATCGCTTCGAGCCTGTATCTCGGCGGGTGAAGCGCTGCCTGTTTCGACACGCTCGATGTGGCGCGAAGCCAGCGGCATCGAGATGATTGATGGCATCGGCGCGACCGAAATGCTGCATATCTTCATTTCTGCTGAAGAAAAAGATGTTCGTCCGGGTGCGACAGGTATGCCGATTCCCGGTTATCAAGCTTGTATTCTTGACGCGGAAGGACATCAACTCCCGCGTGGCAATATCGGGCGCTTGGCTGTCAAAGGGCCGACGGGCTGTCGCTATCTAGCGGATGATCGCCAAACCAACTACGTTAAAAATGGTTGGAATTTGACAGGCGATGCCTATATGCTAGACGAAGATGGTTATTTCTGGTTCCATGCCCGTACTGACGATATTATTCTAACGGCGGGATATAACGTAGCAGGGCCAGAAGTCGAGGAAGCGCTCATGAAACACGAGGCGGTCGCTGAATGTGCCGTCGTTGGAGCCCCCGATGAAGAACGCGGGCAGATTATCAAAGCATTTGTGGTCTTAAAAGCTGGACACACTCGCGATGAGGTTATGATTAAAACACTGCAAGATTTCGTTAAGCAGGTGATTGCGCCTTATAAATACCCGCGTGCCATCGAGTTTCTCGATTCGCTGCCACGTACCAATACCGGTAAATTGCAACGTTTCGCTCTGCGGCAAACAGGAATGCGCCAGCCATGACGGTTACTCAATCAACATCTACGCAACTCACACGCGAAACATTGGCAGCGATGGATGCCACCGATGCACTAGCCAGCTTTCGCGACAAATTTTATCTACCCGAAGGCGTACTGTACTTCGACGGTAATTCGCTTGGAGCACTTCCGAAAACGGTTGAAGACCGGCTGCAAAAAGCCATTACCCAAGAATGGGGTGATGGCTTAGTTCGCAGTTGGAACACGGCGGGATGGTACGAAATGCCCCGACGCGTGGGCAACAAAATCGCCAAATTGATCGGCGCGAAGGATGATGAAGTTGTCGTCGCAGACTCGACTTCGGTCAATCTGTTCAAAATATTGTCAGCGGCAGTGAAGCTCAATCCGGGCAAGCATATCATCCTTTCTGAGCCGGATAACTTCCCCACCGATTTATACATGGTTCAGGGATTGATTCAGCTGCTAGGGAGTGATCACAAATTGGTGTTGAAGCCTGCCGCTGAAATTATGGATGCCATTGACGAAGATACAGCGATTGTCATGCTCACCCACGTCAATTACCGCACCGGCGCGATGCACGATATGAAGGCCATCACTGCCAAAGCGCATCAAAAAGGCGCGCTAATGATCTGGGATTTGTGCCATTCGGTCGGTGCAATGCCAGTTGATCTGACAGGCGCAAATGCCGATTTCGCCATTGGCTGCGGCTACAAGTATTTGAATGGTGGGCCGGGTGCGCCGGCGTTCGTTTATGTGGCAGCGCGTCATCAAGCACATTTCAGCCAACCCTTAGCCGGCTGGCTGGGACATGCTCGGCCTTTTGCATTTGATTGGAAGTATCAACCCGCCGAGGGTATTGGTCGATATTTAGCGGGTACGCAGCCTGTTTTAAGCATGATCGCGCTGGAATGCGGTGTTGATCTGATGCTTGAAGCCGATTTGTCCCTGATGCGCCAGAAGTCGCTGGCGATGGGCGATTTGTTCATTCAACTGGTTGAAGAACAATGCAGCGGTTACGGGCTTGAACTGGTCACGCCGCGTAATGGCGCGATTCGGGGCAGCCAAGTTTCTTTCAGCCATCCGCAGGGCTTCCCCATTATGCAAGCACTGATCGCCCACGGTGTCATTGGTGATTACCGCGAACCGAATATTCTGCGCTTTGGTTTCACACCGCTGTATGTGAGCTATGTCGACATTTGGGATACCATCCAAATTCTGGCGACCATTCTTCGTGAACACACATGGGAAAAGCCGGAATTTCAACGTCGTGGGAACGTGACCTGATGAGGATTTTGCAACCGCCCGGTTGGGCTAAACCACGCGGCTATTCCAACGGCATTGTCAGCAGCGGACAACTGGTATTCATCAGCGGACAAGTGGGTTGGGATGCGCAATGCACGTTTCAGACCAGCGATTTTGTCGGGCAAACACGGCAGGCGCTGCTTAATATTGTAGGCATATTAGCGGAGGCCGGTGGAAAGCCTGAACATATCACTCGCTTAACATGGTACGTTGTTGACAAGCAGGAATATCTCGACTGTAGCAAAGCCTTAGGCGACGTATACCGTGAAATTATGGGCAAGCACTATCCGGCGATGACGGCTGTTGAAGTTACCGCATTGGTCGAGGACGCGGCAAAAGTTGAAATTGAAGCGACCGCTGTGATTCCCTAAAACAAAAAGGACGTAAATCCGAAATATTTACGTCCTCATTCGTCGTTCAAATTGATTTAACCTTGAATGGATTCCCATAACCCGCGAATTTGGTCGTAGGCCTTCACAATTTCTTGATATTGGCTTTGGACGACCTCATGAATATGCGGTGGAAGTCCTCGCATCAGTTCCTTTTCGAACCCACTCTTAGCAACCTCTTCGCTGGACACACATTCGGTTAGCACGTCAATGTCATCACCCGAAACACCGATGACTGCTGCCTTAAGCTCATTCCATGCTTGATGGATGACATCACCGACAGATTCACCTGCATCCGGCAGTACCCCTAAACCCCCGGCAAGATTCGAGAGTTCCGTTACGAATTGTTCCCGTTGTGAGCTGTAACCTTGTAAAAGTCCTTGTAACCACTTTGACCTTGCCCGTTCTGCGGCTTGACGATAGGTTTCTTCCGTTTCATGCAGTACACGGAGTAAGCGGTTCAATGAGTCGGGTAGACCACCATTAGCGATGGCTTCATAAACAGCTTTTCTGGTCGGTCGCTGCGCTTCAGTATCCGCAGTCGAGCCGCCCTCTGGAATTGCTCCCAAGTTAGGATCTAGCAGCGGATTAAGGACATTGTCCATTGATAACTCCTGTATGGTTTCGGTTGGCTTTATCTGCCTCCCACAGGACGAATGTGTTGATGAACTTCGCCGTATTCATCATGGAGCACAATCCCAACTTGCTCACGTTTACCGATTTCAAGCGCCTTAGTCTTAGCATCAGCCATCTTCGTGAAGACAAAACTTGACTTTAGAGCATCTGCACGGCGCACTGCCCAACCATCAGGGTGAGGCACGACATGAACACACTGTCCCGAGAATCCTAAATCGTGCGTATGACGACGGAGCTGCGCCCATTTTTTGGCTTGCGCCATTGCAATTGGAATGGCCTGCTCATCCGGGTATCCTTCGTCCAGTAGCGCGTTAAATATATCAAAAGCCTTATCACGGATACGTGCATCCATAAACTGCATCGACGTCGAGTAATAAAGCTGCGACAAAGCCATTTCTGTACTCCTGAAAACAAATTGGGGTTTAAATTTCAACTAAACGTTTAATTAGATATTAGGCTCAAGAGATAGAAAGCATATGAACTCACTGGGGAGTTTTCAAATAGGAATATTGGGCGATATCGTTCATATTAAGGGCGTTGAACGGAACGCTAAATAAAAAACTAACTGACATGATTTTGCAAAGCGACGAGGCACAGACACAACCAACCCAAAATCAGCCCAACACCCCCAATAGGCGCAACCGCTCCCATTATTGGAATGTTGAAAATCGCCAGAATGTAGAGGCTTCCAGAAAACAATATCGTTCCGACGAAGAAGAATATTCCCGATGCCTTTGCTAACCCCACCGGCCAGCGGCGAAGGGCCGATGAAACGAACAGTAATGCCAGCGCATGAATGAATTGATATTGCACCGCAGTTTCATAGGTAGACTGCCGACCGTTGGCCGCGAGCAGACTTTCTAGCGCATGTGCGCCGAAGGCTCCCATACCGACCCCGACCATTCCCAAGACCGACCCCAAAATAACAAATCTACGTCCCATATGCATAACAATTACCTTTTATTAGGAAGATCACAAAACTCTAACTATCGTCTTAATTTTCCAAATCGTCAGACTTTACAGTACCGACTACTTTTTGACAACTCTATATCACTACTTGGTTACAGAAACACTAATAGCGGCCATTATGTAAATTGTGTCGCAATTTTATTTCATGCTTTTTGATTAGTAACTGTGTAACTAAGCCGTAAAAAGATTGACCTGAAAGAAAACATTGACCAATAATCGACTTTAAATCAAGCTGCATCCATAATTTACCATAACTTGCTTTATGAGAGCAAGATTAATTATCATTTCAATTTCTGAGAACTATTACGAAATACATGATAATAGTTTTATACATTATCCACATGGCCTATATCAAACTGTCCATATTACCTATGTCCTATAGAACACATAGATGTTCTAGATTAAAAATTGCTAAGTCGACAGCAAGTTCGGGAGATTTGGATTAATGTAATGAGTTTGTACCTTCCTTAACTATAGTCGTGCTTGATTAAGATTTATGGTTGTTACAACGTTAATTCAACTATAGATCGCAACCCTTCCGTAATATACCCAAGGAACTCTATGCGTATCAAAAACTGCCGCCGGCTCAACATGAGCCTGTTTATACTGCCGTGTCTCGTTCTCATGACGACGGTCGCGCTCGCAATTCCCCGTGTTGAAGCAGCACCTAATGGATTTGTAACCCCCTGCGGCACGAATTTTTGTTTGAACGGACAGGTCTTTAACGTTGCAGGGACGAATAACCATTATTTGGGGTTTGGAACCCGAGCCGAAGTTGACCAAGTTCTCAGTGACGCAAAAGCGATGAGCGTTAATGTGGTGCGTACGATTATGCATTCGGTTCGCGGTTCGCTGGACAGCACCCAACAAAACCAAGGTGCCGTGCCATTAAAGTGGAACTGGGGCAGCACCGCCGAGTCCAGCAATTTGGGCATGAATGGGGTTTATATCCTCTATTGGGATACTGCATCTAATAAGATGGCATGGAACGACAGCACCGAAAACGGTTTGGGTCGTTGGGATTATGTCATCTGGAAAGCCAAACAGCTAAACCTGAAACTGAACATTGCCCTGCTGGACTTCTGGCAGTGGGCAGGTGGTGTGCAGCAGATTAACTCCAATTTTAAACGCGGCAGCTATGACGCAAAAAACGCGCCTGACCGCTACACATTCTTTTTCCAAAATGCTGACACGCAGCAGTTTTACAGGGAGTGGGTGAATCACGTTCTCAACCGTACCAATACCTTGACGGGCATCAAATATAAGGACGAGCCAACCATATTCGCATGGGATTTAATGAACGAACCCGAAATGGCGGGGTCCGGTCTGGGTCGTCAATGGATTAGCGCTATGTCTGCTTACGTCAAGACTATCGACCCAAATCATATGGTCGCTTCTGGCAACGAGGGATTTGCCGACGGTCACGCAGGGAGCAATCCTCAGATTGAAATGGGGATTTCGACCATCGATTTTGCAACATGGCACACCTACCCTGTTTATCATAACCTTTCAACCAATGATGTCGTCAACTTGATTAACACCAACTGCCAGATTGGCGCCAATGGCAAAAAGCCAGTGTTACTTCAAGAATTCGGTTATCCATCATCGAAGTCTGATCAAAGCACTGCCTATGCATTGTGGCTTAATACCATTCAAAATAATCCTAACTGTGCTGGTTGGCTTTATTGGCGGCTGGTCAGTAAACAACAAAATGGTCAATATCCGGCAGATAATGGTGAACATCTCGACATATACAATAACAACAGCGCCTCGGCACAGGTATTCAAAAATGCAGCGGCCAAGTTAATCGCCCGCAATGGGAGTGCGCCTGCCACCAATACACCTGCACCTGTTAGCACAACTATCCCGACGAGCGCACCGCTGCCAACAAACATACCCTTACCATCCAATACACCGATGCCAACAACTGCCGCACAAGGTGCTGTCGAAACCTTTGTCAAAGCCATTAACTTCAATGGTTCGGTGGTCACGATTCAGGGAAACACGTGGCTCAGTTTCAGCAGCGCGCTGGGACAGGGCTTGAGTGTTTCGGGTGCGGCCACGGATACCAAAGCACTGCCACCCAATCCGGCGACTGATGCGGCTACCGATCAAATGTTGGATACGCTCATTTATGCATCGACTGATCCGGGAACCATTAACCTTACTCAAACCATACCCAACGGCACTTACCATATTTATCTGTGGACGATGGAGAACTACGCCGGAAACCAACGTCGTTGGAACCTCACTGCCGAAGGTATTCCAATGGCGAACAATCTGGGTGATCTAGGAATGAACCAGTGGAAGCGCTATGGTGCATATACAGTGGTTGTCGTGGATGGGAATCTTAACTTGAGTTTAATCGGCGTGGTAGGTCGCCCCATGCTTATGGGTATGGAGATTTACGCCTTCAAATAACGCCTAGGGTGTCTCCGAAAACCGCATAATATCCATAATGAGAGCGCTTAACCGAGCGCTCTCATGCTATACTCTGCCCAATATTCTAACTATCCAACGAACGAGCAATGATTTTATGCATTCTACTAGCATGGTCGGTGTAGATATTGGTGGAACGTTTACCGATTTAGTGGTTAGTGAAGAGGGACAGCTCAAAATCCATAAACTTTTGAGTACACCTGCTAATCCAGCGCAGGCTATGTTAGCTGGTCTTGAAATCATTACACCCGGTGGATTATCTGCGCTGCAACGGGTGTCGCATGGCTCAACAGTGGCGACCAACGCCATTTTGGAACGCAAAGGCGCGAAAACCGCACTCATCACGACCCAAGGTTTCCGTGACCTGCTGTTCATCGGTCGTCAAAATCGTCCGCAGCTTTACGCCTTGCAGCCTCAACTACCTCCGCCGTTGATTCCACGCCGTTGGTGCTACGAAATCCCTGAACGTCTAGATTACACCGGCGCGGTTTTAACGCCGCTCGACACAGATACGCTTGACCGTGTTCTCGATGACATCGCCGAACAAG
The DNA here is from genome assembly GCA_016124855.1 of Anaerolineaceae bacterium. Taxonomy (GTDB): domain Bacteria; phylum Chloroflexota; class Anaerolineae; order Aggregatilineales; family Phototrophicaceae; genus CFX2. The sequence continues at coordinate 36,885 of WGMX01000005.1, forward strand.
GTATCGAGTCGGTAGCTGTATGCCTCTTATATAGCTACGTCAATGCGGCTCACGAGCAGGCCGTGAAGCAGCGTATCCTTGAACGCAATCTGCTGCAAGAATGGCAAATAGCCCTTTCAAGTGATGTTCTGCCCGAATTCCGAGAATACGAACGGGCCAGCACCGCCGCGCTGGATGCTTATGTCCGACCCGTCATGAGCCGTTACCTGACCACACTCGAAAATCGACTAAACGCCAACAGCAATCGTGTCTCGTTACGCATTATGAAATCAGACGGCGGTGTAATGAGCGCCGGACGCGCCCGTCAACAAGCCGTACAAACCGCGCTCAGTGGGCCAGCCGCCGGTGTCATCGGCGCATTTCACATCGCAAAACTGGCAGGCTACGACCATATCATTACGCTGGATATTGGTGGCACATCAACCGATGTTGCTATTTGTCCCGGCGCACCGGTTCGCCGTCCCGAAAGTGAAATTGACGGCCTGCCGCTGCGAATCCGGCTGCTGGATATTGAAACCATTGGCGCGGGTGGCGGGTCAATTGCGCGGCTCGATGCCGGTAATGCGCTGCGTGTCGGGCCAGAAAGTGCTGGATCAACACCGGGGCCGATCTGCTACGGGCGCGGCGGCACGAGCATCACCGTCAGCGATGCCAACGCCGTACTCGGTCGGCTTGACCCTGACCATTTCCTCGGTGGCAGTATGAGTCTCGATGTAAAAAATGCTCAGGCGGCGATCCATAAACTCGCCAGTGATATGCATCTCAGTCCATCAGCGGCAGCAGCGGGCATTATCAATATTGCGAATGTGAATATTGACCGTGCTGTTCGGCGCGTGTCGGTGGCACGGGGATACGATCCTCGCGGATTTACTTTGGTGGCATTTGGAGGTGCGGGCCCCTTACATGCTTGTGAAGTTGCCGCACGGCTCGATATCCCACGAGTCCTCATCCCGCGTTATCCCGGTGTGTTGTGCGCCTTCGGTTTGCTCGTCGCCGATGTCGCCCTCGATTACAGCCGTTCAGTGTTGGGCTTATACACCAACAATACCCCTACTCAATTGGACGGTCTGCTTGCTGAAATGCTCATGCAGGCCAAAACTGAATTGGCTCAGGAAGGTATTCATGAGACAGAAATGGTTTTTCGCCCGACTATCGACATGCGTTATCAAGGTCAAGCCTATGAATTAAGCGTCAGCTTTCAATCTGGCAGCAATGATTTAGTCGATGCTTTCCACAACTTGCATGAGCAAACGTATGGACATGCTCTGCGCGAACGGGCTGTTGAAGTGGTCAACATTCGTTTGCAAGCAGTCGGCGTTGTGGAAAAACCACAGCTCATCCCTGAAGAAATGGCTGGTGATTTGTCGCTTAATCAAGCGCATCTCGGTTATAAAACAACGATTACAGGTGAGCAAATGGCGCTCTATGAACGGGATTTGCTGCCCATCGGCGCATCCTTCGATGGCCCTGCTCTCGCCTTCCAATTCGACAGCACCATTTACGTTGCTGAGGGCTGGCGTGCCAGAGTGGATGGCTATCGCAATTTAATTTTAGAACGTCAATAATTTCATCAACTTCTTTGTCCTAACATCTATTGAAAAGAGCAATCATGCGTAAAAGTAAAATTCTGGCAAAAGTACGGGCAGGCCAACCGGCACGGCTGGCGATGATGGGTTACTTCATTCCGGCGTTTGTGGCTTATGCCGCCAAATTGGGTTTTGATGGCATCTGGTTGGACATGGAACACCACAACTTTGATGACCGCGAAGTCCAAGCCCTGTTGGCCTTTTTCCACCTTTACGATATTGACTGCCTCGTTCGTCCACCGACCCGTGAAAAACCCCGTTTGTATCGTTATCTGGAAGATGGTGCGACGGGTCTAATAATTCCGCACGTCAACGATGCTGAAACAGCGCGGGACTTGGTGCAAAGCGTCAAGTTTCCGCCGGTAGGAGATCGGGGTATTCATGGACGCGGCTTGGATGCCAACTTCGGCCTCGATACGAAAGACGCGCTAGTCGAAAACGCCCTAAAAGAAACGTTCGTCGTCGTACAGATCGAAACCCCGCAAGCCTTAGCCCAAGCCGAACAAATGGCCGCTATTCCCGGTTTAGATGGTTTGTATGTTGGCCCTGCCGATTTAGGACTGCGCCTTAAGCTGCAACCCGACGGCATCCACGTCAATAAGGCGATTGCTCAAATCGCTGCCATTTGTCGCCAGCATGGCAAGATGTGGGGATCGCTGGCTGCGACCGAAGAAGATTTGATTTTGCACCGTGACTTGGACGCGACCCTGCAAGTGTGGGGCGTTGACGCACGTATCCTCCAAGCTGGCCTCACCCAAGCATGGGCCGATTTGGAACGCGTATTGTAATTGACCCTTTATGAACCCTTATGGTATCATCTCATTAAGATGAGTATAAGGAGTATGAAAATTCGTAACAGTAATCGACTCAATGACTGCTCTTAAGGCGCTTGTACGTTCGGGTGAAACCAACTGGAAACAGTATGGCGAGGTCTACACTGCTTATTTCGATGATCTGGTATTGTTCAATTACACCGCATTGGCTCAATACACCGAACGTTGGAATTGGTTTGAACTCAACAGTCGCGGCTTAATTCTCAATCGCAAAACTGGGGAAATAGTTGCCTTACCTTTCCCTAAGTTTTTCAATTGGGGCGAAGGTGGACGCGTAACCAACGCACCGATTCAATCCATCACCGAAAAAATTGATGGCAGTCTTGGGATTCTCTATCGGGTAAATGACAAGTTCCGTATTGCCACTCGCGGTGCTTTTCAAAGCGAACAAGCCTTATGGGCAACCCAATATCTCAATAACCACTTCAATCTATCCGGTTTAGACAACGATCTCACCTTACTATTCGAGATTGTTTACCCTGATAATCGCATTGTTGTGCATTATGGCGACCGTGAAGATTTGGTATTAATTGGTGCACGTAATCGGCTCACGGGGGAAACATTACAAATTCCAGCGCTCAAAGAATTGAGTACACGCTTCGGATTCAATCTGCCAACGGTATACGACTTTGGCAGTATAGAGGATATGTTACAAGCCGCGGCAAAATTGAAAGTCGATTATGAAGGTTGGGTCGCGACCTTTGGCGATGGCAGTATGTTCAAATTCAAAGGCGCGATGTATCAATTGGCTCATCGCTTTTTGACAGGTGTGACCTTTAATCAAGTGCTTCAAGCTGTCGCCAATGGTCAATTTGACAACCTTATTGAAGGTGTACCCGATGAATTTCTAGTCACCGTTCGGGAATACAAACGAACTATTGATGACAAAGTGGCAGAAATAATCACTTTTGTGATAACTGAAATGCAATCGGCTCCAAAAGATTCTCGCAAGGAATTTGCACTTTGGGCGCAAACTGTGAAGGTACGTTACGCAAGAGTCATGAAAGTGCATCCATCGTACTTTTTCGCGGCACTGGATAACAAGCCGCTTGAACCACTTATCTATAAGCATGCGTTTGAATAACAGCGCTTCATATCGGCTGTGAATGAAAATACCTCATCTTCCTCATCGACTTTTACGTTAGTATGAGGAATGAGGTTGTCACGCTGTTCATTCACGCCGCAGTGAATAAGAACCAACCCATGAGCTGTAGATAATGTACCAGCCGTCTACCTTAATAAATGTCTATGGATTGTTGAGCAGGCCAAAAACTGCCCACAATCAGTGTTGAGACGCTTGCAGGCCGTCAATTTTCGAAAGCAGCCAACAGATAGCCAAGGCGGAATGTGAATGAAGCAACGTGATCAAAGAAAATAGACCTATGACTCAACCGCTAATTGCAAAGTCACCGTCTTTAGCTGAGCGTGTACGGAACATTCCCCGTGAACTGATCACACTCATCACCATCGCATTGATATTCGCGGTGGTATGGTGGCTATTAGCACTCTCTCAACGCGACGGAACCCGTTTCTTGATCTGGGATGACCAAGCCTCCACCTTTACCTCGGCACTCACCTTTCTAAGCCACCCTAACGACTCTCCGGGATTTTTCAATCCACCTTGGGCCATGATTTTGCTTATTCCCTTCGATCCACTACCATTAGAATGGGCAGCCTTCGCTCAAATATGCTTATATTACGTACTCTTAGCAGGTATCGTTTATAAATTCGGTGGGAATAAATGGTCACTGATCGTCGCACTGACATCCCTTCTGGCAGTCGATACCGCGCTCGAAATTAACATCGACTGGATGGTATGTATTGGTTTACTTGTGCCAGCCGTTTGGAGTGCACCGTTTCTGATGGTCAAGCCACAAGCCGCATTCGGCTACGTATTCAGTTTTAAACGGCGTCATTTTATTCGCGCCAGCATCGTTGGATTGATCGTTATGCTCGCGGCCTTTATCATTTGGGGCAATTGGCCGCTGGCGATGTGGAATGCTATCCAAATTTACGATACAAACGTATTGGTCAACCTTGCGCCTAAAAACATTATCACGCTGCCCGTTTCAATTATCATCGGTATTGCATTGGGTATATATGCTTTCCGCAAGCGTGATCCAATTTTGTGTACGGCGGCGGGTTTCTTTTTTGTGCCCTATACCGCCCCCAATAGCGTACTGATTATTTTCACCTTACTGGCTTGTCGCTGGCCACGTATACTGTTGCTTGTGAGCGCGGTTTGCTGGTTTATTGTCATAGGTTTACTGCTCGCCAAATAAGGATATAAATGAACACAAGCGTAGACCCCATTTCACTGGAAGTATTTAAGAACCTCTTTGCGGCGGTTGCCGAGGAAATGGGTGTGACGCTGCAACGTGCCAGCTTCAGCCCCAACATCCGTGAACGGCTGGACTTTAGCTGCGCGGTATTCGATGCCCAAGCACGAATGGTCGCGCAGGCCGCCCACATTCCGGTACACCTCGGTAGTATGCCCGCCTCAGTCGAGTCGGCACTGAGTGAGTTTGAAAGCCTCTCAGCCGGCGATGTCATCATTCTGAATGATCCCTATCACGGCGGCACACATCTGCCCGATATCACGATGGTGTCGCCTGTTTTTGTGGACGGTGAAGTGCGCTTTTTCGTTGCCAGCCGTGCCCATCACGCTGATGTCGGTGGCATGTCACCGGGATCACTGCCGCTTAGCACCGAACTCTATCAAGAGGGCATCATTATCCCGCCCATCAAATTGATTGATGCTGGCAAGCGTAATACAGGTGTTTTAGGACTTATCACCGCCAACAGCCGCGCACCGGAAGAAAGACTTGGCGATCTCGAAGCGCAGTTGGCTTCGCAGCGAGTCGGCGAAAAACGATTACTGGCGATGGTAGCTGAACATGGTGAAGCGCAGGTTAGTGATCATGCTGCTGCACTCCTCGATTACTCACGCCGCATGACCGAGTCGGTGATCGCCGCTATTCCGGATGGCGAATACACTTTTGAAGATGCGATGGAAGGTGATGGGCAGCACGAATTCCGCATCCCGATTAAAGCGACTCTGAGAGTCAGCGGCTCAAAATTGACGGTTGATTTCACAGGCAGCGCGGCACAGGTCGCAGGAAATATCAACGCGGTTGAGGCCATTGTGCGCTCCGCAACGTGGTACTGCATCCGTTTATTGGCAGAGGACGATGTGCCTGTCAATCATGGGTGTTTCGCGCCCGTAAGCGTTATTACGCCACCTCACAGCTTACTTAATCCTGTGTTTCCGGCAGCGGTCGCCGTCGGCAACACCGAAACCGGACAACGCGTAGTTGATACGGTACTCGGTGCGTTGGCCCAAGCCTTGCCCGGTCACATCCCGGCAGCCAGCCAAGGCAGTATGAATAACTTCACCTTTGGTGGGAACCACAACGGGCGGGCATTCGTCTACTATGAAACGATTGCGGGCGGGCATGGTGCAGGCATATTAGGTGATGGCCTAAGTGGTCGCCACAGCCACATGACCAACACCCGCAATACCCCTGTCGAAGTGCTGGAATATGCCCTACCTGTGCGCGTCATGGAATATGCCCTGCGCGAAACTTCAGGCGGCAAAGGTGAGCATCACGGTGGTAATGGCATTAAGCGCGTATATGAGTTTCTCGTGCCTGCGACCATCACCATCAACAGTGAGCGCCGTATTTACGCGCCCTACGGCTTAGAAGGTGGCGCAGCCGGAGAAAAGGGCGAAAACAAAATTATCCGCCGTGACCAATCGATCCAAAATGCCAGCGGCAAATTCACCGGCAGCGTCGAAGCAGGTGACTGTGTTGTGCTGGAAACGCCGGGTGGTGGCGGATGGAGAAGTTCAAAAAGCTAATCTGACTTCATGAGCACTATCAGGAGCGATTTATGGAATCAAATTTCATCATTGATATTATTCGTCGTTCCAACCGAAATCAACTGCTTGTGTGGGGCATCGGTTTGATACTGGTGCTGATTGCCATCAGTTTTAGCGTCAACCAATATTACAATCTGTTGGCAGGCCCATTTGAGGTCGATAAATCCTATATCGAAGCCATTAAAGATGTTACCCAATTAGACAAGTTTTATGTCACTATTAAAGGGGATAAAACCGCCGACACCCAATATTATGTAACCAACACCACCAACGGTATCGAAACCAGCAAATATTACTATAAAGCGTTAGTTCTTGATAAAAACCTATTGTTGGTCAAAACAGGTGAAGTCAATAATCAAGATGGTTATACAGGCGCATTAACCCCTATTCCCTTTGATGAGCAGCGGGAAATAGTAGACCCGCTTAATTCAGAAGCGTTCTTGCCCTTCATGCTTGATGCAGGTGATTTCCGTAATACCGGTTTTGCTGGAATGGCAGCCGCCGCCATCGTCTTTCTCGTCTGTCTGTGGGGGATATTACGGACAGTCAGCCGTGTCGTCAGCCATGAACGCCATCCCATCTGGCGCGGATTGGAACGTTTTGGTGAACCCGTAAGTGTAGCAGACCAAATTACCACCGAGGTCAACAGCAGCGCTCAACAGGTTGGTAAGGCACAGTTGACATCCAATTGGCTCGTAGCCGCCCAAAAATCGACGTTAGAAACCACACAGCTCAAAGACATCATCTGGATTTACAAAAAGGTTGTGAATGGACGCGGCGGCAGGCGTTTCTCGGCGCTCATCTATGACCGCTACGGAAAACTAACCACGGTCACCGGGAAAGAAGCACAAGTGGACGAAACCTTGCGCGGCCTCGCCCAACGAATGCCATGGATAATGGTCGGCTACAGCGCTCAAACACAAGCCGCATGGAATAAAGATCGGGCTAACTTTATCGCTGCGGTAGACCAACGCAAAAAGCAGGCATCAAACCAATGATATTGCGGAAAGTCTGGTGAGCGCGTTATAGTGCTGGTGTAACACAGTAATTCATTCACAAGACAATTGCGAACGCAGAATCGTAAAGTCTTGGCACGATTCAAATCAAAATTTCTTTGACCAGCAGCGCAATTTAAGGAGTCTATAATCATGGCTGAACTTATCAAAAAAGATGTCACACCCGAAGAACTTAAAGAACATGTCGAAGATGCTGGCGGCATCTGGACAATTCGCGGCGGCGGCAAATCGCGCCAGTGGAATAACATTCAATATAAGCAAGGTATGTCCGGTAAGAATGTGAATTCCAAAGGGCTGTCGATGAATGTAGCGACCGTGCCTGTCGGTGGCGTAGCCCTTGCCCACATCCATGACGGTTTCGAAGTCATGCTCTACATTTTGCAGGGCAAAGTACGCCACGAATACGGCGATGGATTGAAAAAAGTCCTAGAAAATGAGGCCGGTGACTTCATCTATATCGAACCCGGCATCCCGCACGAGGTTTTTAACATCGGGGATGAACCGATTATCGCTATCGTTGCCCGTTCCGCTGCTGACGAGTGGGACAAGATCATTCCCTACGACCGTAACAGCGCTTCATGATCACCCCCAACTTTGGGGTGTTTAAGTCACTTTTTTGCTCGCAGCGTCGGCTATCGGCGCTGTTTTGTTTACACTCCGTACCAACGGTACGATAATACGGTGGTACGATCTGCAAGGATGATTTATAGTTGAATGAATATTACGGTTTGGGCATATCACATTGCACCTCATACAGGCTATACGTATAGAAAGATCGGGCTGTGTCGACAGTAACTTATGCACTCGAACATTTTTATTACGGTCAATCACCAGAACAACCTGCTTCAGAGTTGCAGGTGCTGGCTAAATCGCAAGGTATCGAAACCCAGCACGTAGAGGAAGCCATCGAAAACGCGCTTATTCCTGCGGCAGATACCCCTACGGGTTCGTGGGCTTTGATACGGGGCAAACAGGCGCTGCCTTTTGTGATGGTGCAAGCACAAAATACACCGACCAATAACACCATGTGGCATTTCATCGTCATGCCTACGGATGTCTTGCGGGCGATTGGTGGTAATCTCAAAGCCATCATCAGTTTGGCTCAAGTACAAATGCCCGCTTTCCCAAAACCGGTCAGCAAACTACAACAGCTCCTTGTCGATCATCCTCAACCCATCTCCACCGAGGAACAAATTGATGACATCCTTGAGTTGATGAATGATACGCACAACCAAATTGACATCATCGAGTCGCTGTTAGCAGGCATCGTCCAAGGTGTGCCGGTCGTGGTACAGGGTGCCCCCAACGATCTGGAAACCCGTGTACAGTTCATTCAAGGCTTGCTGGCACTACTGCCGCCATCCGCGCGTTTCGGTGTCACCTTCGCTACCCATACGCTCGAAAATACGAAAATAGATACCCAGATTCGCTTCTTCGGCGGCGAAAAACTCAACCGGCAAACTCTCGTTTATGGTTGGCAAAAGGGCAAGCTAGGCGGCAATATCGTCACCGATGACTACAGCCATTTTGTTGCCAGCCAACTCCGCTTGGATGCTGAACTCGTCAGTCAACAAACCCGTAATCTCACGGCTGTAGCGGCGTGGCGCATCAAACGCGGTGAAGGCTTGGCGGATGCCCTTGGATACGCCTCGTACCGCCTCAAACTCGATGATGCGCTCATCAACAATCAGCCTGTCGAAACGGCTGATGTTTCCAAAGTTCTAGCCGAAGACCCCACCCTGACCGATGAACTTAAAATCGCTTATACCCATCATCTGCTGGCTTTTGCGCTGGCGCTGGGTGATATGCAGCATGCCGATCCCATCGCCCCAATGCTCAGGCAAAACCGCGATTTGGAATGGGCTATACAGTCCCAGTTTGATGAAGCGATAAAAGAGGGAAAGTCACTGCTGGTTTACGATGCCCTTTCTCGTTGGATGGCAAACCCCTTAGGCCCTACCGGCTCACATTGGGTCGAGTTAACCCATCGTGCCATCAAATCACACATGCAAACTCTCGTGCAAAAGCGTGACCTCAAAGCCATCAATGCTTTCCTTGAACATATCCATCACGCCAGTCCGGGTTTGGAAATCGGCAAAATCATTCCGCAGCTCATCGAAATGGTTCTGCCACTTTCGGTGCTTGATCGTGATTTGAACTTGACCGTTTTCTTGATCGCCGTCAATTATCTAGAAAGTGATGTCCTGCGCCGGCTCATTAGCGCTCAGAAATTCACGGCGCAGTTACCGCCTACCTTGAGCCGCCTTGCACCCTACCTCACGGGCGAGGATGCGGGCATGGCTCCATCAGGCTTACTGCTGAGTGCGGCTACCGATTTTGGTGATGAATGGCGTGACCCTGTGCTCATTCGCCTTGCCGAGTCAGCCATCCGCGCCAAGCGTCCCGATATTGTCGATGCTCAAGCGCTGGGCGGTATGGTCGGGTTAATCGGCACGACATGGGGTGTACAGTACAGCCAGACGCTCAACTGGATTGCCATCATGCTCTGCCGCGACGAAACACTAACGCGGCTTGAACTACCCGGGCCGACTTCCTTGCTGCGGCTGCTGCTGGCATCCGGCGGTTATAAAGATGCCGCTAACGAAATGATTCATCAAGCGCGCGTGCTGTATCCCGGTGAAGCACAGGCTGATTATGTGGCGATGGTTCAGCACCTCTTCGCCGAAACGCCGATCCCGATCCAGCAAATGCCCAATGTCCTCAAAGCCTTGAATGAAGCAGGCGTAAAGTCATTACCGCTGTTAATGGCCTATATCGGCATCTTGGAAGCCCATTCGTGGTCATCCGCGCTTGACCGTATCGCCCAGCAAGCGACTTCCATGCTGCTCGAAAGCCCCGGCATGGGCAAAGTCATTCCGGCCTCAGCCATCATTGCCCTGCTCAAGTTCCACATCAACCGCAAAGATATTGACCAGACGATCCGGGTCGCCAGCGTCATGCCACAGGTCGCCATTCGTGAAGGTACGCGTGGCATCAATCTTATCGGACGTATGTACAAGCTGATGGATTGGGATGACAAGGTTCGAATCGCCGCTTTAGAGCTGCTGCGTCGCTACGTTCGCATTGCGCCCGATGCTGAGGCACGTAAAGCTGTTACGGCCTTTGGACGTGAATTTGGAGCAGGTATCCAACAGGCTACTGAAACCAGCTACGCCATGCGCCGCATGTTCGATAACCTTGACCTGATTGAATATGCCGACTTCTTGCACGTTACAGCAGAATATTTATACGATACCGCCGTAACTTATGCGGATAAGTCGAAAATACCCACTGTGGGCGCTCTCATGAACAGCCTTGATAGTCTCGGTGGAAACCTGAGCAGCAATGACCGTATCGTACTTGCCAATGAACTCAACGCGGTTGGCAAAACACTGCTCGAACTCGGCAAACCGTGGCAAGCGCGCAGTCGTGAACTTGACCAACACATCGAAAACCTGTTACAGGGTCGTAAAGACCCTACCAGCGCCCTTGATGTTTTCTGGATTATTGCCGGCTATCTCGCACGTGGCAAACGCCAGCCGCTTAAACTCCAGCGTATCCTCAGCCAGCATATTTTTGGAGACCGCACCGCACCGCATGTCTTGGACGAAACTCGCATCACCAGTGCTGTTCTGCAAAGTGCGCTGACAGCTTTCCCGCCAAACCACAAATTGACACTCAGCGCGGAATCCATCCGCGAAGAAATGGATAGTTTGTGGGGCGATATTCCGCTAGAAAAACAACGGGAAATAGTACGCGACTTCATGAGCGATCTTCAGCGCGTCGGTGAACTTGCTTATCTCATTGCATCATCCGGTAATCCGAAAGCGATGGAAGACGGTGGTTTCGCCCGTAAGCTGGAAGAAGCATCGCAGCAGCCCAAGAGCACCATTGAAATGTACCGCTTTGTCAGCGGTTATTTCCGCGCCCGTTCCTAGTTATAAATGAAAGAGTCTGGCTTGAACTTTGCAACCGACGCAGCACCTGAATACGAGCAGCAAACCTTCAAGAAAATCGAACTGTCCGGGCAGAAAATTAAACAGAAAATCTTTCAGGAGTGCATTTTCATACAATGCACGCTCACTGAAGTCTCGTTTGACAACTGCAAATTCTTCAAATGTACCTTCAAAGAATGTGACCTCAACTTGCTGAAGGTCAAGAACTGCATATTTTCAGAGGTCGATTTTGAAAATAGCAGGGTCGTCGGGGTGAATTGGATGGAAGCCATGTGGGGCAAACATAACCTACTTGGCTCGATTAACTTCACCGGCTGCACCATAAATTATTCAACCTTCATCGGCCTAACACTCCGAAAAATGAAATTGAGTCGTTGCATCGCCAAAGATGTGGATTTTGCCGAAGCGGATTTGACCCAAGCCATTTGCAGCGGAACTGATTTCACCGACAGCCGTTTCAATCATACCAATCTCACTGAAGCCGACTTCACTGACGCGACTCACTATAATATTTCAGCCACCGACAATACGCTTAAGAAAACACGCTTCTCGCTACCTGAAGCCGTTTCCCTGCTCCACAGCCTCGATATTATCCTGAATGAGCAAGGTTGATAAGTTTTCGCTGCCTATCAACCTTTTGTAGCGGACTTGGTGTAACTATCCCGCCACCTTAATCGCATCGGGATTTCTCTTCTGATCGCTAACCGTAGATACACTCGTGCTTCTTGGCGGAAAATCATACTGATGAGCTTCAACAACTTGTTTGCGCTTGATCCAGATTGTTGCGGCAATAGCTGCTACCGTAGCCCAAATCTGATAAGGAGAAAGAATTCTCATGATATAGCTGTCATTGACCGACGGTTGCGCATAGCTAAGGTTGCTTATAATGTCGCGTGGCATAGACAATACAATGATGACCACCGCAAGGAAAATGATCCAGTTACGCTTTGCCGCTCCCGACGGCAGCTGCTTTATATGCAAATACACACAAATGAGTGCTGGAAATAACAGAAATAGGTCATAATTGCGGTGATAGATTCCCATCAGCGAGATTGCTGACACCAAAGAAAAATTAATCCAGCTATCTGCCCCTCCTGTATCGCGTGTTTTCCAAATCAGATACCCAACATACACCGATACCAATAAAATCGTTCCCCATGTAACGGCGGTGGGAAACAATCCTTCTGTATTGAGGAGGCGATTGACCAAAGGCTGTAAATGGATCATCAAAGCGCTTCCGGGAATAAACGGCGACAAATCATTGACATCTCCCGGCACATTAAGCTGCGACATTTTTTGCGCCATCTGCTTAAGAGATTCTACAATAGGCCGACCGGTCAATACCAAGGGGATTATCGTGATCACACCAATCGTAATCATACACACAATAATCAAACGGAATTTGCGGCGCAAGAAATAGTACACAAGGTACCAAGGCGCAAATGTGGGCTTCACTGAAGTCAGCGCAAGGAGGAACCCTGCCAACCCCGGCCTCTGCTTGCGAACAAGGATATACATTGGGAAAATACAAAGCCCGATCAGAATGCCTAAATTTGCTGCCCTGACATTGCCTCGTCCGAAACTAGTATTGGCAAGCAAAAAAATCAAGAACGTAACTTCGAGCAGTCCCACAGGGATATACCACGACATAATATAGGCCAGCACAAAGAAAACCAATACTAATGCCAGAATATAGCCAGCTAGGATAAGCGGATAAGCGGAGTCAATTGAAGCCCGAGCGTAAAGTGAAAAAATAATACTTGCGGAAGGTGGGTAAGCATAACCGTTTTGATATAACTTGGCATTTTCTTCACCACCAAGGCTTGTTAAGCGGGTTCGGAAGATTTCCGTCTCATAGGGATTACTGCCTTCGTTCCACAATTGCCCAGCAGCGAAATAATAGTAAACATCTGGCGCTATTTCGAGTCCCCGTATAACAGCTGTATATAAGAATGAACCCAGCGAAAATAAAAGGATACCAGCACAAATAATTTTCACCATAAACGGGCGAAATTTTTGATTTATCATCCTTGACAGTACCTTTCAATAGCCGGCAGTTTGCCTCCAGCCTCTTACACAATAGATTTACAAGTTTACGGAAGATTACATTGTAACGACTAATACATAAAGCATCAAATATAATTCATGAAAAATACTTCACGAGTTATATCGTTAACAAAGAATACCATCATGGATAGCAAGCAGCGTTATCGACTGTTCTGCCGCTCGAACAGCAGTTTGTAAGGTGAAAGTTACGGGGTTTTCTTACCAGCGCTCCCATGTGTGCTGGTCAGTGCGCTCGTCGCGCTCGCCTTGGCGTGGGTATTGGCGTTGAACCGCTTTCTCAGCAACCTTTAATACATGATGGTCACTTTCTTCAAAGCGCACATCACGGGTAATCACCCGCCGCTGCGCCGAAGCAAACAACGTTACATCCGACTCGATCATACGCCCGGGGAAAATAATCATCCCTGAACCAATGCGGCAGTTATGTCCTACCGCGCCACCTAAAACAACCTGCCCGACATCTTCTAGGTCGCCCCGAATATTAGCCGCCTTAACCGTACGCGGTATTACCCCACCACGCCCATCAGCTTCACCCACCAGATTAAAATCGGTGAAGGTATTACCTGCCCCAACAAAGCTGTCGCGCCCGATAACACACATTTGCAAACAGGTGTTTTGCGCGATAATTGTCCCGCTCATCAGGCTCGTCATGAACAACGACGCCCGAAACGGCAAGAAGCAGTTATTCGCCACAGTACTCAACATCAATTGGCAGCCCTGAGAAACCGTCACGTCATCACCAATAGTACAGTTGTCGATCACGACACCGGGGCCGATGCTGCAGCGTGCGCCAATCGTCGTCGGACCAGTAATAATCGCTGAAGGATCAATCACCGAATCTTTGCCGACCTTAACCGCTTCCGATGTTGTCAAGACTTGTCGCTGCTCAACAATGCCGCGCCACAAAAGTTTCAGGGACAAAAAGTTATGGTGTTTAACCCGTTCCTCAAAGCGATAGCCGCGCGTAAAGACTCCAAATATCACACTGGCATAGAAAATATGAACCCAACTTTCAATCGCGAGTAACCCATATTTGGGCAGGTAATGGGTAAGCTGCTCGACTTTATCTTGCGCCATAAAATCTGGCACGCTGTAAAACCCGCGTGGTTCGGCCTCGCTGTCGATGGCAATCGGCAGAATTTCTTTGGAGTAGCCTTTGGGGAAATACCACATATCGACCATCGCAATTGGTCGCCCCGACTCGGCATCTGTTCCACCGAGTTCAAAAGACGTGGTCAATGGCAAGGTATAAGCGGTAAAAGCGCGTTCTTTTGCGTCGCAAAAAATTGCCGCCCGACAAGCTTTGCCAGATGCCCGCGCACGGTCAATGAAGGTTGTTAAAAACTCTTTATCAAACCACAAATTATCGCGGTAAACAAACGCCGGTTCATCGTCACGGATATTGTGCATCTGTCCGGCAAGCTGAAACGTATCCCCCAGTTTAATCGCCACTTTATCGCGGCTAAAAACTTGCGTCAAAACTTCATCGTGGTGAAACGTCAGCGTCGATGTGCCAATAATCAATTTGCTGGCTGGCTCATTGAAGGGCAGCACATGGCGTGTGTCTTCGAGGATGTAACGATACATGTCCGTGCCTTTAATCGTGAATAACGTTTAACCGAAGTATAGCATGGTTTGAGGCCGCGAAAATGCAGACCGACTCCGCGATAGAGTATGAAGGCGTCTTGAAATTTTTCTACACCTGTCAACTGTCTAGGGTGTTTCATCCGCTGTTCAAGAAATCGCGCACAGTCTGGTGGAAACGTTCGGGGTTATCCAACATTGGGAAGTGTCCAGCATCAGGGAACATCACAATTTTGCTGTGCGGAGCATACTGCTTCAACACCTGCGCCTGATTAGGATGGACAATCAAATCCTTCTTGCCATAGATGCCGAGGGTTGGCACTTTGACTTCGCCCATACGTGGACGCAAATCAGTTGTTCTCAGCGTAGCGATACTTTCAAAGAACGGCCCCATCGTCAGCTTTGAGAGATCGTTGGCGAACATGTTCCCCAATGCTTTGCCATCTTTAGCCAGCAAATACGAATAGCCACGCAGCGATACCCGCAAGCCTGACATAAACACATCGAATAACGCGGGGGAGGTTTCGGCCAAGTCCATCCATGTGCGCCGTCCCGCCAGCTTAATCAGAGGACGTAACGAACTACCCACAATCGGGGAACCGATGACAATGACTTTGACAACTTTTTCGGGATAACGGATCGCGGTGCCGAGAGAAACAGTGCCGCCCATCGAATGTCCGACTAACGGCGCTTTGACGATTCCCAGCCGATCCATGAATTGGTTGACGAGGAGAATAAAATTATCAACCGAAAAATCCACAGCCTGATCGCCCGACTCACCAAATCCCCAGAAGTCGATAGCGTAGGTGCGGAATTCCTTGCCTAACTCTTCAATCGTTTTGCGCCACAGCGCCCATGAACCGAGCCAACCATGCAGTAACAGAACCGGGCGACCACGTCCGTAGGTTTCGTAATGAACGACCCCTTGCTCTGTTACCAGTAATGCCACAATGCTATATCCCTTACATGTCCCAGCGCAAAGGCATTACTGCTGCCGATCCATTTCCTCCAAAATTGAGTAAAGCAGTTCCAGCAGCACGTTCTTGACGCTCTCTTTGTCTTTCGCCACGCACGGCAGTAGCTTTACCCCTTCTTCGATACGCAGCGCGATTCGCAGATCATCAGCCGCCCATGCGTCCGGATGATCTTGCTTATTCGCCGCTACCACGTAGGGTGTCGGGGCATAAGCACGAAACGTTTCAAGGATGCTCTTGGCCTCGCGGAAGGTTTCCGGCTTGGCGCTGTCCACCATCACTACAAAACCCAGCATACCCTCTGCCAGAATTTCCCACATGAAGTCGAAGCGGCGCTGACCCGGTGTACCGAACAGATACAGTACCAGATCATCATCCACGGTGATACGACCAAAGTCCATCGCCACTGTGGTTGCCGACTTCACTTCTTTTTCTGCCGCCGAGGTAATCGCCTGATCGGTAGAAACCACTTCGATTTCGCTGATTGAACGAATAAACTCGGTTTTACCGGCGCTAAACGGGCCTGTGATAACCATCTTTACAGTTTGCATAAGGTGCGCTCACTCTTCCCGGTATTGAAAGTCCATCATAGACTAGCGATTGCGAATTGTTAAATAGACCGAATTCTATCGATCAAACGGTTAACGACATCTGCCTTAACCTGCGGCTTCTGCGGTTGTGCGCGTCGGCGCTGCATCGTATTGGCAGGTTGTTCCATTCCCGGCGGCTTGACCAATTCAACCAAACCCGCCTGCTCCAATCCATAAACGACCCGCCGTATTTCGATTTCCGACATGTTGTTGGCGCGTGCAATCTGGCGGATCGAGTTCTTCGGGTTCACATACTGTACCACACGCCACTCGGCTACGCTCAGGTGAATCCCTTTTAACTTCTCGCGGGGATTACCGGGGAAGCGCAGCGCAAAATCCAAATTCGGCAAATGCTGGTTGAGTTCTTCAACCTCTTTCATTCGCCGCGAGCCCTCGATGATAATATTTTCGAGGTCAATTGGAACTTGAATACGATCATTTGGCGGAACGACGTTATCATCAAACCGGAATGGCTCGGCGTTCCAGCTCATCATGCTGTAGATAACATCTTGCATGTGCTGCTGGATACTCCCAACTATGTCATTTTGGGTGATGTAATTGGCATTCATCAGCAGCATCGCCAGCGCTTTATCGCTCTTGTCACGCGCTCGTTCACGGATGACCCGTGCCTGTTCATCAGTCAGCTTCCCAACCTTGTTCAACACAGCGACAAGATTGCCTTCCTGACCTTTCATGGTGGCGAACACCAGCTTACCACCCTTGAACGAAACTTGAGCACGTTCCGGTCCGGCTTCGATCCGTTCGCGCTTCGATCCGTTCACCTGTTCCATTTGTCCCGTCTTGTTCGCCTGAAAAACCGTCAGCGTGCCAGTTTTGCCCGCTAAGTTAATCAAGTTCAACAATTGGGTAACACTAAAATCCCGAAGTTCGCCTTTAAGCGGCATTTAGGCCCCCTCACAAAAGGTTCAATGCAAGGCCACACGATATTCTAATCATACAGGAAATCTAAATTTGGGTATAAACCGAACCTGAAAGTCATTATAGCTTGCGCCTATAGTCGCGTCAACCAAACCTCGTGGGTGTACTATAATGCAGTTCATCGTCGTCCAATAGGCACGTTCAGGAGTGCTTATGAAATCCCAATTCCGATTAATAATAATCATAATCTTTGCCAATATCCTCTCAGGATGTATCGTCCCACTGGCACAAGATTTACAATCATTACCAACTGTACCCACTCATCTTACAACTGAAACCCCTGTAGCGAAAATTGAGACTGCAACACCAGCGGAGAATTTTCCTGCTGATGTGAATCCTTTAACCGGTTTAAAGGTCGCAGACCCTTCCATACTAGATCGGCGTCCACAGGTTGTTAAGATTTCGAATGCTCCTGTTCTTGTACGCCCACAGGCCGGAATTGGCGCGGCAGACATCGTTTTCGAACATTACGCCGAAGGTGGACTCACCCGCTTTTCCGCTATTTTCTACGGTCAAGCGCCAGATCGTGTCGGCTCGATTCGCAGCGCCCGCCTGATTGACACCGAACTTATCCCTATGTTCGGCGGTTTGCTCATTTTTTCTGGCGCGAGTACAGGTGTCGAAACCTTGCTCAACAATGCTGACTATGCCAACCGCCTGTTCAAAGGAGTGCTGTTCGGGCAGCCTTATTTCTGGCGTGACGAAACCATCGAAGTGCCGCACAACATGTTTATGAATCCCAATGCCGTCTGGAAAAAAGCCTCGGAGGAAGGCATTAACCAGCGCCCTGACCTTCGCGGTTTATCCTTTGATCCAAATATCCCCGGCAGCAATACAGCCGTCGTCAATAAGATTGATATTCGTTACCGCGCCACCCGCGTCATCTGGAAATATGATCCTGCACTCGGGCTTTACCGCCGCAGCGCCGATGGTCAAGGCCATTTCGATGCCAACACGATGGAACAAATTACGGCTGCCAATGTGGTCGTCATTTTTGCCGACCACCAATTCACCGATATTGTCGAAAGTGAATTTCAGGGTGCGAAAAGTTATAGCATTCAAATCAACCTCATGGGCCAAGGCGATGCAATACTCTTCCGCGATGATCAGGAATATAAAGGGAAATGGGTACGTGACGACAAGAACACCATCATCGGTCTACGTACCGCCAATGGGGATATTCTCCCGCTCAAACCCGGTCAGACATGGTTTCAAGTGGTTCAACTGCCCGACCAGCAAAATCCACAGGAAGAATGGGTTAAAGTGGAGTAAACACAAAGGTTTAGACGCTTGCCTATTTTTGGACAAATCTTTATTTGCTACAAAATGGGAACTGTACTACAGTGTTAAAAGCGTTTAATTTAGAAAGGCTTGTGCCATGAACGATCTACTTAAACAACTTGATACTTTATTAAAACCTATCAATGATGCAATGAGGAATGTCGCTCCAGCTCAGTTAATCCGTTATGTCGCCATCTATATGTTGATCTCTGGGGTCATCAATCTATGCGGCAGTGTCGCCCTCATTACTGCGGGAGCATTAGGCGGAGCAGCAACCGCTTTGGGCAGTGTCGCAGGTACAACTGCCGAAGGTCAGCAAGCAGTCGCAGCTTTAGGTACAGTCAGCGGCCTCGCTCTCGTTTCGGGCATACTATACTTTATCGCTGCCCCGGCCTTGATTGTCGTCGCCCTTGGTCTTTTCCGCCGGATGGGTTGGTCACGGATGGGTGCAGTTGTTGTATTAGCTGCCAGTGCCATCTTATCCCTCATTGGCTTGGTTGGTGGTGGTGGCATTCTGAACCTCATCTGGATACTAGCCGGCCTTTACGTCGCCTACTTCTTCTACACGGACGCCGGTATCAAACGCGAATTTGGTCAAGCCTAAAAAAATATACTTTATCCAAAACCAAAAGGCGCGGTCATCTTGTCGATACAGCGCCTTTTTTATTCCCGCGTATAATATATCAAAAATAAAATATGGGTACTGCTATGACCACCCTCAGCCTTAGGCATTTGCAGCGTATCTTAAGAGAACAGGGCCCCGCAGGTTCTATTTCCATATCCGCTGAGATTGGTGCATCGGGCGTTGGCGAAATGCGTGTCCCTTTCATCATGCGTGTTTTCTATCTGATGAAACCCGAAGATATACATGCCCTGCTGGTGCAGCATAATGACGAAGCCGGAAAAGTAGAACTGATCGCCCGTATTGCCCGCACAACCTTTGGCAATGGCATTCTCTTTAGCAACGGAGCAATGTGGAAACGCCAGCGCAAATTGATGCAGCCTGTTTTTCATCATGCTCACGTCAAAGCCTACGGCGAACGCATGGTCAATATTGCCAAACAACACATCGCTCAGTGGAAACCCAATAACGTTCTCGATCTCGCCAACGAAATGCACGCCATAACCTTACGAATTGTGGTCGACACACTCTTTTCGGGGGATGCAACCGGCGAGATTGATGAAATCCGCGAAGCCATTCATGATATTGGCGCGGGCTTCTCGGCGCAGGCGCAATCGGTTTTTCTGGCACTCATGCCGGATTGGTTTCCTGCCCCCGCTTTACGACAGAAAAATCGCGGTGCGAAGAAATTCAATCGTATCCTTGAGCGCCTTATTGCTGAACGACGCAAA
The DNA here is from genome assembly GCA_016124855.1 of Anaerolineaceae bacterium. GTDB lineage: Bacteria > Chloroflexota > Anaerolineae > Aggregatilineales > Phototrophicaceae > CFX2. The sequence continues at coordinate 56,947 of WGMX01000005.1, forward strand.
TTAGGAGAAGCCAACAGTCCACAAGATTTGCTCACATCACTTATGTTCACCAAAGACTCCGATACAGGTGAAACGATGAGCAATGAACAACTACGAGGCGAACTGTTGACCCTGTATGTCGCGGGACATGAAACGACAGCCAACTTATTAGCATGGTCACTTCACTTTATATCAAAATACCCTGAAGTCGCGCAAAAACTCTTGGTCGAGGTCGATCTCTTAGAAGGCAAACCACCAACCACTGAAGATTTGGCGCGTTTGCCTTACAGCAAAATGATCCTCCAAGAAACCTTACGGATGCGCCCTCCAGTATGGTTTATGCAGCGTCAATCCGCAGTACCCTTGACCATCAATGGGCGCAGCTATCCCAAGAACGCCATGTTCTTTATCTTGGTCTATGCCAACCACCATAACCCTGCCGTCTTTACTGAACCGAATATCTTCAGGCCGGAGCGATGGGCAAACGATGCCGAAAAAAATCTACCCAAAGGTGCTTATACGCCTTTTTCAACCGGCGCACGGATTTGTATTGGCAACGGTTTCGCCATGATGGAGGCCCAACTGCTGCTAACCCTCATCATGCAGCGATTTCAAATCACACTCTTAGATGAGGCTCAGATTCCCAAAGGCACACCCATTACCTTGAGCTTCGCTAAACCTGTACGAATGCAAATTTCGCCTATCAATGCCTAATCTGATTTTGTCACTTTGTATTCCGATTTATAATGCAAAACACATCGTCTATAGAGGAACACGTTGATGACTAACTTCACCGCACGCATTCAAAATGCCGAAAATCAACATCAGGTTACACTGACAACAGGTAACCATGAGCATTCCATTGTCATTCCACCAAAATCAACTGGATTTGGTTCAAGCATGAACGGCGGTGAAGCCATACTTCTAGCTCTAGCAACCTGTTATTGCAACGATATTTATCGTGAGGCCAAAAAGCTAGGCATCGCCGTTCGGAATGTAACCGTTGACGTCAACGCCGATCAAGACGGACAAGATGGTCACGTGATGGAAAACATTGTTTATAACGTCACTGTTGATGCTGATGCGCCACAGGAACAAATCGAAAACCTGATCAAACACACCGATACCGTAGCCGAAATTCAAAACACGCTGCGTCAGGGAGCAGCTGTCAAACTCGGCACGATCACAGCCAAATCAAGTTAATCATCAATCACCGTCACAATCCGAAATCCGATGTGATAATCTTGGTAGGTCGGCGGGTCTTCAAAGTGCTTATAGGCCGACCGTGCCACATAAGCATTGCTGCCCCACCAGCCGCCTTTTTCGACCTTCTTGGTTCCAGTTTCAGCACCCGTTGGATCATCTTTCGGACTATTTTTATAATATTGGCTGCTCAACCAATCCTGTACCCATTCCATCGCGTTGCCAGCCATATCATAAGCCCCGACCCAACTCACGCCATCAGCATATGAACCCACCGCTGTTAAACCTTTGCTATCGAGCACATTTGCCTTTGCTGCATCCCATTCATCGCCCCATGGGAAAATATGTGATTCGGTTCCACGTGCTGCAAATTCCCACTGCGCTTCGGTGGGTAAACTTCCGCCGCGCCAAGCCGCATAAGCCTGCGCCCCATACCACGTCACACAGGTTCGCGGATGATCCGGTTCATTATCTTCACAGGCCACAGGCAGCTTATTCACATCCTGCTTCTCCAGCCACGCCGCCCCTTCCTTCGACCAATATTCTGCGGTCGTATACCCGCCATCTTTAACAAACGCATCAAATGCCGCATTTGTCACTTCATATTGGTCTATCCAATAGCCTTTCGTCAGGCAGACTTCATGCTGCGGCTTTTCATAGATGGCCGTAGCTTTTACCCACGCTGGCGGATTTAACGCCTGCGCGGCCTCAATCTGTTCATCGCTGCTGCCCATCATGAAGCATCCGGCAGGCACATAAACTTGCGAAATTCCCTTGTCATCCGTCCGGGTATCACCTGCCTTTGGTTCGGGGGTCGTCTCTTGTGCCAAGGCTGTACCACCAATCAAAAATAACAGACCGAGTAAAAATACTATTTTAGCGATCATCTTTTCCTCACAGGTCATACGAATGTTGCTAAATTACCCACAACTTGCGTATTTTGTTCACTATTCTCTTTGCGTCCTTGCGACTTAGCGCCCTTGCGTTAAATTCTTCTCGGTGTCTCTGGGTCTTTGAGTCTCGGTGTTAAAATCTTGGCGATTTAATCCTACTTGGGGCTATAATCAACTCTATTCCATAATATCGATCATCAAGCGATTTCAAGGTGAGTCCAGCATGTCGTTTCAAGCAGTCGAACAAGGCATAGGCGCCATTCAAGCAGGCAACCGTGATGAAGGTGTTCGGCTGCTCAAAATTGCCCTCAAAAATCCTGAATTGGCTGGCGCGCTGCGAGCTGTAGCCAACTTGTGGCTAGGCGAAGTGAGCACCGATAATAATGAAAAACGTAATTATTATAAGGAGGCGCTCGCTGCCGATCCGGCGAATGAGGCGGTCAGGCAGCGCGTAGAAACCTTCCTCGCACAAAGTTTTATGCCGCCCGCTGCCAGTACACAAACCTCCGCCCAGACAGCGCCGCCCATGCCTAACAGCCTGCCCGGTGTTTCGAACGTCCCTAACCCTTATCAACCCATCCAGCCGACTCTGCCCAAAACAGGAAACCTCAACCCGAATTTTTCGCAGCCCAATGCATCCGTCGTCGCCATCACAGGTGGCGCGAACGGCCCTGCCTCGGCCTTCTTCGTCGCGCGGGAAGGCTTACTCGCAACGACCCGTTATGCCGTCGGCGGAGTAGATCAAGTCACGGTCGAACTGCCCAATCGCAAAGCGCAAGGATACGTCCTACGCTCTTATCCTGAACTCGATTTAGCGTTTATTTATGTCGAACAAACGACCGGCGAACTTATCCCACCAAGTCCCATTGCCAACGTAGTTGATGACACGCGCTTAACCATCATTTGTGCCAATGGAAACGTCTTACAAGGCAAACGCCGTGCGACAAAGCGCCTTGTCGCGCCTCAGTGGTTTCCAACTGACATTGTTGATTTACCGGATGCCGGTGGCGCGCCGATCTTGGACGAAAACCGCTACCTCATTGGCATGATCACCCGTAACACCGCCAGCACATCAGCCTATATTTATGGACTGCACATCAACACCATCCGCACACAGGTCGATTTGTTTCGCCAAGAAACCACTGAAGGCACGAAAGCCTACTGCCGCCATTGTGGCTATTACAGCCGTGCCTTAGCAGCGGGCGGTTACTACTGCGAACGGTGTGGCGGCTTGCATCCCCAAGCAGAAGGTTTAGTGCGCTTTCCGCAGCCACAGACCCAGATTTTCTATTACGAACATAACGGAATGACCTGCCCGAATTGTAATGCCAACGTCGGTTTCCATCGCGGCAATTGTTTACGCTGTGGTCAACCCGCCAGCCGCACCTAATATGTGTCAACGGGTCTTTGTTTTAGTTGAAGACTGGCGACTGATGACTGACGACTATAAACTAAGGACTATAAACATGCTCAACTTTAGAGGCCGTAACCGTGCCACCAGCGAAGTCGCGCTTGAATCCTATGCCGCGACCATCGAACAAATCTTAGCCAGCGTCGGGGTTGACCCCGTCAAAGCGCGGATGCGCACCGAAACCGGATTCGGTTGGAGCTTTCAGCGCAATTCAGCCGTTATTGAAATTTTTGTCTCGCAGCAAGATGGAGTCGGTTACTTTCAAGTGCTGTCACCGATTATTCACCTGCCGATTAACGCCCTGCTGCCATTGTATCGCCGCCTGTTAGAACTCAACCTGCAACTGACCAACGCCGCACTCGGAGTCTATCTCGATGTCGTTTATGTCTTTAGTGAACGCCCCTTAGAGGGCATGGACGGCAACGAAGCCAACACCATCATCAACCTCGTCGCCAGCTACGCTGATGACCTCGATGACAAGCTCGTGGCAGAGTTTGGCGGTCGCCTCTATTCGAAAGTGTAGGGGTTTACAGCTGTAAACCCTTTTTGCTTGCTTAGTGCCTTTGTGTTAAGTGTGATGTTGATTATGCCGCCCGTTTCGTCCGCAGCCACGTCCACAAGCTGCGCAAATCCGCCAACACGCCGGAGAAATGCGCTCCCAGTGCGATCAGCAGCACAATTGGAATACCCAGCGTAAAAATTTGCTCGGGATAATCGTAATAGAGAATTGCCACAGGATTAAAAAGCACATCGTTCGATAGCGGCAGCGGCGGCTGTGTTCCGTTAAAGTAGAACTGGAACATCAAGTAGAGCGGGATATAAGTCGCGACCGCTGTAATCAAGAAAGACACCCAACCACGCAGTCCAAACATGGCGGATAACACAAATCCTAACGCCGTCCCGATTCCGGCATAAGCCATCACTTCCCACACCGGAGGATACGTCAGGAAGAACCACGTAAACGCGCCCCACGCCAGTGTTCCCCAGACAAATCCCGCTGCCGCTGAAAAAGCCAACCGCGCCCACTCCGGCCAGAACCCGCGCAGTCGCAGCGGAAGTTCGCCCGCGATCAACGTCAAAATCGCGATCATCATGCCGAAGGTCAAGCCAATCGAAATGGTCTTACCCCAGCGATCAGCATTAAATATCGCCTCAGAACGGAAAGTGACAAACACATGAAACGCCATTGCCAGCGTCCCGCCCAGAAAGGCAAACACGAACCGCCAGACATTTTTCAAGGGGTCATCCGTTAACCGCCGCCACGTATTGGCGAACCATGCATACATCCGTCCTTGTGGACTCACCACTGATGGCAGCGAAGGTGCTTCATCACGCACCAATGCCAGCGCCAGCAGCGCCCCTTTTGAACCGTTGCGCTGTGCATCAGCAATCATCTTGACCGCCGCCAATGACCGGATACGGCCTACGGTGCGTGCCGCTTGTTCAGCAATCTCCTCAGTGCTGCGCGGATCAAGCGCAATCTTCGCCAGCAGCTCATCAATATCTTCATTGTATACAGTCGGTCGCCACTCCAGCGGGTTACGCAGTTGAATGTCTGCTCGCGTGCGTGTTGTCAGCAGTCGTCCGGTTAACCCTTGTGGCACAGCCTTGTAATTGCCGCTGGGATAAATACGTTTTGCGCGTGTTCCTAACACATTGATGGCGGCCATTTTCGCCTCATCATTGGTTTCTAGCGCCAATGCTTGCGCCACCAATGTCGGAATGCGTGGTGGATCACCATCGGGAATCGTCTCTAGTCGATAAAAAGCACGCGCCCGCGCCGGAGCACTCTCACTGCGAATGGTATGCAGCGCCACCCAGCGGCGGTTGTCTTTATCAAGTTTTTCCCACCAATAATCAATCTCATGGTCATATTCCAATGCTCCGCGCAGCAGCAGTTGTAAACCAGCCTCATCAATTTCCAACCCGTTTTCTTCCGCCTTCATGTAAACATCGTTCATCACCATGAAGTGCGTCACACCCAGTAAGAAGCGCCCTTGCCCATGCGCCCATGCTTTGCGCGCCCGATTGTAAATATCCTGCGCCTCACGCCGTACCATCGCCCCTTGGTCGGCAATCGTCATGACACCGCTCAGGTCAATCGTAATCAGCCCGACGCCATCTTCGTCGTCAAAATCACCGCGCGGTGCATTAACCACTGCACCTTGAACTTTACCCAGCGCTTCTTCCAGTTCATTGACGAGTTCCGTCAGTGTATCAGGGCGATCATCAGGACTCAGTGCCGTACCCCGTCGCAGCACAGGGGTCAGCACTTCTGCCAGTTCACTGCCCATTTTCTCGGCTTCCGGCAAATCTTCTTGCCACTGCAACTGCTTCAGTGCCAATGACGTTGTGGCATCAAACGGCAGTTCGCCCGTCAACATCTGGAAAACCAGAATTGCGAAACTGTAAATATCGGCGCGGTGGTCAAGCTCACCCGCAGTTAGTTGTTCAGGAGCCATATACAGCAGCGTGCCATAACCCGGATTAGCCGCCCGTCCTTCCGGCCCCAGCACCGTCGCCAGACCAAAGTCCGCTAAATACGGCGACTCGTTACTGTCCATGAGAATATTGGAAGGCTTCAAATCAAGGTGAATCACATGGTTAGTATGAGCATAATCGAGTGCGCTGGCGATGTTTCGTGCTTGCCGCACCACCATATCGGTAGACATCGGCCCGTCCGCAAGCATATGCTCCAGCGAACCGCCAGTTACATAACGCATCGCGATATAAAGCTGTCCCTCATATTCCCCAAAGTCATAGATCGGAAGGATATGTGGGTGTTCCAGTTGGGCAATCGTCTGTGCCTCACGCTCGAATAGTTTAATCGGGTCTGCGCCGTTGTCCTGCGACAAATCCCGCGCAATCGTCTTGATAGCGACCGTCCGGTTCAGCCGCTTATCACGTGCTGACCAAACATCCGCCATACCCCCACGACCGATATGCTCCACAACCTTGTAATGCGAAAACTCGCTGCCAATATCCATGAATTATTCCTATGCGGACTGACTTGCCCATATCCTGATTATAATTTCAGGCAACACTTGCCACAAGCTAACGAACGGACTTAGCCGTAAATGAGAAAATTTTCCTCAATTACCATCCGCATCTACACTGATACAAAAAATGGCAACACTGTATAATTTGAACTTTTGAAATGGGTATTCAAATCCCCTTATCATGAAATTTCAGATGATGACACTTTTTGTAAGGCTGTTATCTTCCGCTCTCAGAATTTGCATTTGCTCCCCTCTGCCATAAAATGGCTATCAGCGAATGAGCCTGCGAAGGTAGCTGATGTGGGGCTGGGGGTGAGGATTATTTCAAGGGCAATCCAATGACCAAATACAAACATTTGTGGGCACGTTTGACAATCCTCTTTCTGCTCGTCCTGCTCGCTGTTCCACTTCACGCGCAGGACGCGACTGCCCGCGACCCCGAAGCAATGGCACAGCGTTGGCTGGGTTGGACGGGCGGGCCAGATTTAGCGCCGCCGCTGCCAGCCTATAAAGTCGGCACGACCACCCAATTTTGGGTGACTAAAGCAGGACATGCATCGCCCACGCAAATCACCGCCACACTCGGCGCATCCCTAGCCTTTATTGACCTCTGGATTGAAGACGGATTGGACTACAAAGCCGATTCGCTGGATACCATCGCCAATCGCATTCAAAACGTCTTCATCGATTTTCAACTTCGAGAAAATCAAGGCGGCTTTACGACCTTTCCCAGAACGCTTGATGGAATTGATAATAAAGACCGCTTGCCCTTTCCCGATGTAGATGGCGACCAGCGCTATGCCGTACTGTTTGCCAAAGACCTGAATACCACCCGTAACATAATCTACAATCCGGTTAATAACCAGACCACCGCCTTTGTCGCCAACGGCTGGACAAATCAGCAGGGTATGTTCGTCATCAACACATCGGCTGCCCCATCGCTTGCCATCAATGACCTAACCTATGTGACCATCTTCGCCCGTGCCTTTTACAGCATGATTATGGAACACAACAATCCTGCGCAGTCCCCTTGGATGCGCGAAGCCCAAAGCTGGTACATGCTGCTCAACTATCAAGGTAGGGGCATCACCCCGGACGACTTCAGGACATTTTTCCAAACACCGGATTTACCGCTCACCAGCAGCGATACTGAACGCAACGCTATCACCGCTGTCGGGCAAATGTTCCTCAACTACATTCAACAGCGTTTCGGTCCTGAAGTACTGCAAGAACTCTTCACCACCCCCGGCTCTGGTTTTGACCAGTTGACCAACGTACTCGCTGCCCACGGCATGACCGATATGGTCACCGATAACCCCATCACCGGACAAGATGTCTTTGCCGATTTCGCCATGACCAACGCCATCAATTTGCCCATCGGTGATACCCGTTTCGCCTACGTGACCCCCGCCGCCAATAATTTGCGGGCGCGTGCCTTCAATGCGCAGGATAATTTTGACTTTCAAAACGAGCAGTTTCTAGTGCAGCAGTACGGCACAAACGCCTTAGCGTTGGTTTCGACCAAAGCCGTTGACTTTCAACTGTCCTTTAACGGATTGCCCGCCATCCCGCGTCTACCGATGCCCGAGCAGCCCAATAACCATTTTTATTGGTCAGGGAATGGACTCTATCAAAACACATCCTTGACTCGCACGGTCGATCTCAGCGCCGTTCAATCAGCCACCCTGACCTTTGATGTCTGGCATCAACTCTCTGAGGGCTGGAATTATGCCTATGTCAGTACCAGTGATGACGGTGGCAAAACCTTTAAGCCGTTGGTCAGCAGTGGCACAACCACCACCAACCCCAACGGACTCGCCTATGGCGCAGGCTTCACCGGCATCAGTAATCCACAGCCCTCACGTCCCTTCCCCTATCTCGGCATCGGTTTGGAATCCAACGGCATCACCATCAGCAGCATTGCCGATAACAGCCCACTCCAAGGTTTGGATGTTCAAGTTGGGGATACTATCGCCGGACACGATGGTCAATTGTGGCAGGGTAAAGCCGATATTACCGCGTATCTCAGCCAGTTTAAACCCGGCGACGTAATCAGCCTCTACCTTCAACGCGACGAAAAACTCTTTAGTGTCGATGTGGTTCTGGCTAAGCATCCAAGTCGTGTGATTCCGTCTAATCCCATCTGGACTCAGCAAGAAATCAATCTCAATGCCTACGCGGGTAAGCAAATCATACTGCGCTTCGATTACGTCAGCGCTGACGACAAACCCGATAACGGCATCGCCATTGATAACATCGCCATTCCCGAAATTGGCTTCAAAGATGATGCCGAAGCGGGTGTTCAAGGATGGTCACTCAACGGCTGGCAGCTCATTGACAACGTCGTCCCGCAGCACTACGTTGTCCAATATGCCCTGCTTAGCGGAACCGACTCGCCTACAGTCAGCCGCGTTGTCCGGCTCATCGGCCCGCACGACACCGCCACCTCTGGCGCATGGACGTTTTCGCTCAATGCCAATGACATACTCATGCTCGTCGTCTCCGGCATAAACGACGCGACCGATTTACCAACGACCTACACGCTCAGTTCACAGTCTTTGACAGCTCAACAAGCGCAGCCACCAGAGTCAACTGCCGAGGCCACAGCCGAAAGCACGGCTGCCCAATAAAGCGCCAGTAGAGGAGCACCTGTGTGTGCTCTGTACGGGTTTGCCGCTGGCAAACCCTGGCCACATTGATATTAACTAAGGCTCATCTATGCCCGAACTACCTATGAATTTTCATCGCCTCATTGAGGCATTTCCCGAACCGGGATGCGTTGTCTGCAACCTCACGGAACGTGATGTCAATCGCTTCCTCGACTCACATCTTTACGAGTACGTCAACACGCCCGAAACCCATGCCAACATCCGTGCCTCGCGCGGCTTATGCGCCACTCACAGCGGACATCTCGTCGAGTTCGGCGCGAGTGTTCTCGGCATCACCATCCTTCACGCTGTAATTATGGACGAACTGCTCAAAACAGCGGCTGAACCCAACCGCGCCACCTCCACCTTCGGTCGGCTCATTGGATCAAATGGTAACAGCCTCGCCAATCGACTCGAACCCACCGGAGAATGTATGGCCTGTCAGGCGCTCGAACGCGCCGAATCCCAGCACGTCAACTCGATTGCTGAACATATCAATGAACAAGAAATGTACGACGCCTACGCCGCATCAAACGGACTCTGTCTGCCTCATTTTCGTAGGGCCTTACGTGCCGCACCAAATGGCAAAACGGCTGACGTACTGACCAAACTTCAACTGCCCAAATGGCGTGCGCTCAAAGCCGAACTCGATATGCTTGCCGATAAATATGATGTCAATCACAATGATGAAGCTGTTGGCGCAGAAGCCGATAGCTGGCGTCGCGCACTCATTATGGTTTCCGGCAATCGCGATGTCTTTGGTGTCCGCCGCAAGCACTGAATGAGTAACCACACCAAGTAGAGAAATTCTATTGGACTTTAGACAGCCTTAAAGCCCCTCCCCATAACACAGGGAGGGGTTTGGGGTGGGGTACGCCGCTATCCACTAACATTCACCCGCAGCGGTCGAATCTTGTACAGTAACCGTTCCAAAACCTCACGCGCTGGTGCTTCAATGCCATATCGTTTCGGCTTGCCCGTGTACTTCAGCGACAGTTCATTCATGGATTCCCCGCCACCCTCAGCCGTAATCACTTCAACAATTCCCCGTATCTCCATATAGCGAAACTGATTATCAGGATCGAACAGCATCAGGGTGACATGAGGCCGTTCCACCATGTTTTTATGCTTCTGACGGTCTGCCGTCGCGTTGACTATCACATAACTGCAGTCATAACTGCACCAAACCGGCGTAACCTGTATCTGACCATCCGGCATCAACGTCGCCAACGACGCTAACACCGCGCTATCCAATAGATCGCGATGTGACTCCGGGATTTCTGATCCCATCTATTTTTCCTTCTATCTCTGTGTCTCTGTGGTGAATTCCTCGTATTTCACGAATTCGCCAGCGCATCCGAATCCGTTGGGAATTCCGGCGCATTCGCAGGCCGAGTTCCATCGCGGTCAATCGGCACGACCATCACCGTCGTCGTTTCCGGCACATGGAATTCGTCCGTGTTCAACGTACACAAGTCGCCCTTACCGTTTAGACTGTACCATCCAACCGGCGCGCTGATCACAATGCCGCTGTACGGCTTCAAATCAAATTTCAAATCACCGAAGGTCGCACCTTTAATCGTGCAAAACGACGGATTAATCAGCATCACAGTACGCGTATCAACATCGTTGATGATGCCTTCCACTTCATCCATCACGTCCGTCGCCGTATCGAGTTTACCAAGCGTTTTGAGGGCAATTTTCTTATTGGACTGCACCACTTTATTCGACCACAGCGTCAACGTAAAGTGTCCACCGGTCTCATCCCCATTTTCAGTAAACCAATTCGTCACCTTAATCGAATAAACACCATCCGTTTTCAGCTCGACATACCGCAAAAATGAATTGGTCAGCACCGCATCGACAATATCATCGTTGTAAGCAATCACTTGATTAGTGGGATCGTAAACCACCAGCACAGTATCCAATAACCGGTTCTGTTGGCGCGTCTCGTTATCGGTGTTGTTCGCTGGATTTTCAGCCGCCGCCATCAAGGTCAGCACTTCACCCGCTTTACCGTTGTACTTCCAGATGTTCGCGCCGCCTTCATCAAATCCACCGCGATTTTCGCCAACAACCGCCTCACCCTTCGCCACCGGCTTCACATCCCCAATCGGAGGTTGCGCCTTCACCAACCCGCCGCCGATCACACCCAATAACAACCCTACTGCCGCCAGACGCGCCACTCGCTTCATATTCACCCACTCCTTATTGAACTGCTGCATATAGTTATAAGGAGTTTTCCTATCCTCCACAACCAACCTTCTCTCTGATTCTCCGTGCCCTCTGTGTCTCTGTGGTGAAAAATCTCTTCGTATTTCTCTGCGTTCTTGGCGTCTTGGCGGTTCAATTTCTTTTCCGTAACCACTCCATTGCCGCTCCCGTCAACTTTTGCGGCAGTGATGCAGGCGCATTCGCCGCCAGCGTCTTTTCAAAGTGCGCTTGTAACGCCGCCGCATCCACACCATCGTGCGTCCCGATCACCACAATCTGCGTGAATGGTGCTTGCTCTCCCCACACCTCACCCATCGTCAGTGTCACCCGTCGGCCAACCACTTGCAACACCGCCCGACGTTCTGGCACATCCGCCAGATAAGCAAACCCCTTCGCGCGGAAAATGGTCACAGGCAGCGTCTCTATCGCTTTCCGCAGTGTTTTCAGCAGCAGCGGTTGATCAGTCGTCCAGCTCCACGTATCGAACACTAGGCTATGATCAGTGTGTTCGTGTTCAGGGTCGTGATGCTCCGCTTCACCACTTTCATGCACATGCACATCATGACCCTGCCGTTTTGCCAACCGCACCGGATCATATGCCCCCACGCCGAACACAAACTCCGGCGGCACAGCCCCGTGATCGGCCTCCAAAATCCGTGCCGAAGGCGTTATCTCCCGTATCCACGCCTCCAGTCGTGACTTCTCCTCACTCGTCACCAGATCCACTTTGTTGATGACCACAATATCCGCCACGCCGATTTGTGCGAACGACAAAATTTCGTACTCGCGCTGCTGCAAATTGCGCGCGTTCTCCGCATCCACCACAGTGATAATCGAATCCACCCGCACTCGATGTTGAAGCTGCGGCACGGTAAATGTCAGCGCTACCTCCAACGGATCAGACACGCCGCTGGTTTCCACCACGATATACTCCGGCGCTTCGACTCTATTCAACAAATCCGTCGTCGCCTTCAGCAAATCCCCGCGTATCGTGCAGCAGATACAGCCGTTGGATAAACTTACCGTATCGCCATCCACCGCTGTAATCAATTGGCTGTCGATGTTGATCGCCCCGAAATCATTCACCAGCACCGCGATCTTTAGCCCATGATCGGAATGCAGCAAATGGTTGAGCAGTGTCGTTTTACCCGCTCCCAAAAATCCCGTCAAAATCGTCAGCGGCACAATCGGTCGTACCGGGTTAGATGTCGTCATCGTTTAGAACTCCTCGCTAATCAGACGCGCTCCATATTACTCCCACGCGTCCAATCTCTGACACACCCGCCGCCAACTTCTTACATGGCTCTCAGTAAGCGATAGTTTACTTCGCCGTCATCCTCCACCCAAGATAGCACCCTCGTTGTGGTCGGCAACGCCCTCCGCCGGCTGGCCTATCGTTAGAAGACTTAAGTGGGATCAGCTAGGTGAATGTGGAAGTTGTAGAATTTTAGAAGGGAATATCACCAATATTTGGCGGCGGTTCTTCATTTACTTCTTCACCAAGTTTTTGAATTGCAACTATTATTTGCTCGATAAAATGAGGGATAATATCTTGCTCAACCAGTCTTTGAGCAATGTATTTTGCCTCCAAATCCTTACCTATATCACCCAATTCAGTGCGCGCGTCCTGCTTCAACTCACTATAATATTTGGTACCTATGGCACTCCCAAATTCATCTTCAAAATTACTGTCAAGAATGGCATAAGATTTGGCGACAATCCCGTCAGGCATTTGTTGAACTGGCTGGGAGAGCATTGTTAATAAGATTTCATTCCATCTTATATCATCTGGCTTACTATTCCTTCGATCATTATCAAATATCACATAGATCGGAAGGCCAAATGAACTGTAGAGATGATAAAATAAATCAATTGAAGTTTTGCCACGGCAATTTACAATCGAAATTCCATACGCGTCAAAATCGTAGTCCAATTTACTTGCATATATTGGCAAGGAATTCTCTTCCGTATCGCCTTCAACAAGAACAATTTTTCGAGCGAAGAAGGCCTCCGCATGTTTTGAGCTACAGTTCTTTCTATATTTCTCCTTTACGCTCTGAATCGTCATCGTCTTATCAGGATATAAAGTTTGACGTGTCGCTAACAACTCTCTCCCATTCACTTGCTTTATTTGGGTACATACGTCCTCTTCTTCATCTACGCGACGTTCAACCAAACATATGTGCTCAAAATGTTCCGCATTAATAAAATTACCGGAATGAGTTGAATAAAAAATTTGGCTTCCTTGTGAGGACAATGTTTGAAAGAGGGAGGATAAGCTTCTTTGAGCGTGAGGATGTAGATAAATCTCCGGTTCTTCAATTGCAATAATTCCGTCTCCCTTAAAAACTTTTGCATATGCTCTAAACATTGCTAATAGAGCAAAGTTTCTCATTCCTTGTCCGGCTTCGGATAAGTGGACTTCCTCTGAACTAATTCCGCGAGTCAAAAACAAATTCAATGATCGATAGTAACTTAAAGGGTCAAACGCTCTAAATTTTAGTTCCAGTTGATGATCTAGCCGTTTTACCTGTCCAGTAAACGCGTTTCGCAGTTCAGTTTCAAAGGCATTAAAACTCTCGGTTCGTAACAGCTCTTCAACATGGTTGAATCGGGCAAATAAATCATCTCTATAACTTTCGGGAAACTGTATATCAAACTGACGAATAATACGTCCGAGTAACGTCCAACTTGAATATCCCATCTGCCTATCAATTTCACGTTCAGCACTAAGGTAAACCAGAGCACTTTTGGCTTTAACATCGTTTGATAAGCTGTATGGTTTAGTATTATTGAAGTAGGAATAGCCTGCCTGATATTTATCGCGGCTTTCATCAAACCAAATCTTATGAATATTCTCTGGATTAGGTTCGTACTCAACGCCTATCAGAACATGCCGTTTTTCATCATGCTTGTAATGATCAGAACTCAATAACCCTCTACTTGTAGGGTACTTTTCACCAAGTAAAAAATCCAAAGCGGCAAGAATATTGGTTTTACCCGATCCGTTTTCCCCCACTAAGGCGCAAATATCTGAAGGATAAAACTCAAGATTCTTAATTGATCTGAAATTCTGTATTTTTATTCTTGAAATCTTCATTTATTAGCTCACAACATGATTAGACTCTAATTTAACAATAAATAAGATTATATTGGTAGGCTAATTCTCTCACAACCACTATTCTTCAGTCCTTTCAGTGGACTTGTCTTTCACCTAGCCGCACGGTTTTAACCTGCGGCGACGCAACCACCCAAACGCGCCTTACCTCAAACCCTCACCTGCCCACTTTCAAACCAAACGCAAACTTGACATTTTAGCCCTTTTGTTCTACGCTTATCCTGTATGCTTCTCTTAATACTCTGTGTCTCTATGGTTAATTGCATTGACGCTTACGTTCCAAATGTTAGAGTGACATTTGGAGAAAAATTGACCGATTCTCAACTGCAACAACAGCATCAACAGCAACATATAGCCGAGAAGATTCGCAACATTCGAGAAAATGACTTCTGAATCCGAAGAATTTGCAGAATTTTCCGAATTATTCGTAATACTCCGTAATACTATCAAAGTTCTCCGCATTGATCTCTGTGTTCTTTGTGTCTTTGTGGTTAAATTTCTTCTCTTTTCTATTGACTAAAGACTATAGACTACCGACCTCCAATCCGATGTATAGTAGTTAAGGAGCTTCGTAACAAACCAATCGGGAGCCGTTCATGGAACAGGATACCTTCGCTTTCATCATCCATCCCATCCAAATCAAGCGCGATGTCGCCCGTAAATATCCCTTCCTCGGCAAAATCCTAACCGAACCGCAGATCAATTTTTTCTCGCGCTTTTTCCCGCCCGTTTATCTCTCCGAGGTCAACGGCATCATCTCTCAATCCACCGGACGCGAACTCAAAGGCTGGCTCATTGCCTGCCCCTTCACCCCACCCACCATGATGAGCGTTCCCGTCGAAGTCGCCTATAAAAAGATCGTCGCCTGTGGTCACATGGCTGAAGAACTCGGCGCGAAACTGCTCGGACTCGGCGCCTATACCTCGGTCGTCGGGGATGCCGGACAAACCATCGCCGACCGCCTCCAACTTCCCGTCACCACTGGAGATAGCTACACCATCCTCATGGCCGTCGAAGCCATTAAAGAAGCCGCTCGCGTCATGGATATTTCGATGAAAGAGGCCACTGTTGCCGTCGTCGGAGCTACCGGAGCTATCGGTAAGACCTGTGCCCTTATGCTTGCCCGTTCCTGTACTAAACTTATCCTCGTTGGTCGCCGTGAGGATGCCGTCGAACAGGTTCGTGAACAGTGTCAGGGTCGCGGAGCCGAAGTCATTGCCAGCACCGATATGAATTCGATTTATCAGGCTGATCTCATCCTCACAGTGACCAGCGCGGTTCACGCTGTTATTTATCCCCAACATCTCAAACCCGGTTCGGTTGTCTGTGATGTTGCCCGCCCGCGTGATGTCTCTAAACAGGTCGCCGCCCAACGCAATGATGTGCTGGTCATCGAAGGCGGCATGATCGAAGTCCCCGGTCAGCCCGACTTCCACTTTGACTTCGGCTTTCCGCCCCGCATGGCCTATGCCTGCATGGCTGAAACAATGGCGCTTGCCCTCGAATCCCGTTACACCGATTACACCATCGGCAAAGACATCTCCGAACATCAGGCCAATGAAATCGGTGCAATTGCCTCTAAACACGGCTTCAAACTGGCTGGATTTCGCAGTTTCGAGGCCGAAGTTAGCCCGCAGGCCATCACCGCCGTCCGTGAACGCGCCTCGGTCAATCGCAAAACATGGTCGCCCGCACCCTACCCACAAACCTGAACCCTCACTACAATGGGCGCATTGTCGTAAGTAATTTCAAGTTATTAACACGAAAACACCCCATCTTTGTCTCGTTCCCTCCCTCGTTTACGGGGGAGGGCTAGGGTGGGGGTTTCCCAAGCACAAACCCTATGCGCCGTCTCTCAACCCGCCAACTCTGGATCATCACGCTCGTTCTGCTCTTTGTAGCCGCCAGTCGCGCCATCCGCATCAACGATTTTCACCTTGATAACGATGAAATTTGGTCAATCTGGCAAACGATGGGAACGCCTCAACAAATCATCAGTTGGACTTCCCCTACCGAGCATCCCACTTATTTCCTTTTACTCGACGCATGGAAACAAATCGCGGGCATAGACCCTTTTGTCCTCCGTTATTTATCCCTGCTCCTATGCTTGCCCGGTGTCGCCTTCATGTATCGCGCCCTCAACCGTCAACATGGATTTACGGCTGGACTCATCGCTGCCCTTGCCTACTACGCCTTCGCCGTCAGCCAGTTCACCAGCCTCCAAACCCGCAGCTATGTTTTCGCCCAAATCGCCCTGCCCTTATTCCTCTGGTTCAGTCTGCGCTACTTCGATCACCCTAACTGGAAACGAGCCATCCTGCTGGCCTTCAGTTTATTTCTGCTCTACGTCGGCACAATCACCATCGTACCCGCCCTCGCATTGATGGGACTTTACCTGCTCATCATGTATCGCTGGCGCATCTGGACGGGCATCTTTCCAGCCATCGTCGCTCTCATCCTCATTGCACCTGACTTTATCTACAACAAACTCCTGCGGGTACAAGAACACAGCTCCGTATCCCGCATGTATAAGCTGCCCCCACTGCCTCAGGCATGGTTCGATTTCTTTAGTTACTTCACCAGCGTCCCACCCCTCTGGTATCTACTGGTTGTTATAGCACTTGGCACAATAATCTTTGCCTATCGGCATCAATCGCGTTTATTAGATAATCGGCATATTCACTTTTCCACTCAATCGCTCGACCTCGTTTTCTGGCTCGGTTGGCTCATTCTGGTTCCACTCCTACTTTATATGTTTGACGCTCAACTGGGTTTCTTCGTGCCGACCCGTTACGGCTGGTGGTACGTATTCGGGGTTGCCATCTTCTTAGGGATTGCCCTCGCCCGACTGCCGAACACAGGTCGATTCATTGTCGCTTTAGCATTCATCGCTCTTGCTTTCTTCCCTTTCCGCTTGAATAACTTTGGCTTCATCGTCACCCCTCTAGGCGAAAACCTCAAATGGCTGCGGGAGCATATGGATGCCAATGACGCACTCATGCTTGACCCCAATATCAGTTGTAACTTTCCCGAAGAATGGGATTACTACACCCGCCTCTATTTCCCTGACGGTCTGCGCTACGTCGATCATCCCGAAGGCACGCAGCGCCTGTGGTATGTCGAACCGCGTGATGAAGCCAGCCAGCAGGTCGAAAAAGAATTGACTCAAACCCGCGTACCGGGGCGCTTCGTTGGCCCTCCCGGCTGCTTCTTCCGTCTCTACGAAGCCCCGCCTGATCCAGTCGGGGTGCTTTACCCGAATGGGATGCGCTTTCATGGTGCGGAAATCATGGACGGTGATCGACCCCTTAACGGCATACCGGTCATGCGCGAAGGTCAGCCTTTCAAAGTACGCGTCTGGTGGTCGGTGGATAAACAGGTGCCCCTCGATTATAGTGTCAGCCTCTCCCTCTCGCGTGTCGTCATAGAATCCAATTGGGACAGCGCTCCCAATATTGTTTTCCCGGAGGGCGCACCCCACGAAACCAGCCGCTGGCAGCCGGGGCAAATCTACGTTGAAGAACGCGACCTTCAAATACCCTATCCATATTCGCGTGGTGGGCTGGCACTCAATCTCGTTGTGTATTGGTTCGGGGATAATCAACGCCTAATAACGGACGGTGTTGCCGCAGATGGAAACCGTTTCCTTAAGCGCATTGAGGTTGTGGCATGGTGAGTCACAACCTACGCGCAATCTAAACCATCCATTAACCTATTTTCGTCGTATAGTGTATTTATATACAGCCTGATCGCTGGCAAAGGAATCGATTCGCCAGTATCATGGTTACAGAGTTGTTACAAGAATCCTACTTGAGGTATTCGCGGGGGATCGTATGAGTAAAGGCCGCATTTTAGTTGTTGAAGATGATATTGATATTTCGAACATGCTTCGTATTTATTTTGGCGGGCAGCAGTACGAGGTACAAATCGCGCCGCGCGGTGGCGACGCGCTCCAAATGACGCGTAAACAGCTTCCGAACCTCATTATTCTGGACATCATGCTGCCAGACATGAACGGTTATGATGTTTGCCGTGAACTGCGTACCACCAGCCGCACCAGCCATATCCCGATTATTTTTCTCACGCAAAAAGACGAGCGTAGTGACAAAATAGCGGGCTTAGAATTGGGCGCGGATGATTACATCACCAAACCCTTTGACATTGAAGAACTCAAACTCCGCGTTCAGAATGCTATCGCAGCCGCCAACCGCACCACCAATACCGACTCGAAGTCTGGTTTGGCAACCGGTCGTCTCATCGAAGACCATCTGCGCGAACTCATGCGTCAGGGGTCACAGTGGACGTATATCGACCTAAAGATCAACCAGCTTGATCCGTTTAGTGAAGTCTACGGTTTCGTCGCTGCTGATGAAGTCATGCGCTTTATGGCTCTCATGATGGGCGATGTCGTTGATGAATATGGCACGCCGGACGATTTTCTCGGTCATCCCGGTCGCGATAACTTCGTGCTAATAACCCACACCAATGATGTCGACAACCTAAAAACACGGCTCGTCGAAAAATTCGATGAAGATGTCAAACAGCACTATTCTTTCATCGACCGTGAGCGCGGGTATATTCTCGTACCCGACAGCGCGCAGGGCGAACGTCAAGAACCGTTGATGTCGCTGTCCATCGGCTCGGTTTCGACAGCTACCCATCAATTCTCGGATATTCGTGAAATCACTGAACTTGCCGCCGAAGATCGCCGTCGTGGACTTGGTGGAGAAGTGCCACCGCCCATATTGACAGCATGGTAATCGTGTCTGTTGGGCAATCCGTTGGGGATGAATTTCCATGTCCCTGTAATTGGCTAATATAACAATAACGAGCTTTCAAATGCCAACCGCAGTGTCCGGGTTGGCAGTTCATTTTCAAATAGTGACCTGAGTGTAATAGGTAGCACCTTATGGGATTAGGATTACTTCTCTTCATAGGTGGGCTGGTCATCATTGCCGGGTTGTTCGTGTGGTCACGGCAGCGTCAGGCCTTGGGCTTTATTCCAGCCTCCGAACCCAACTCATCCATCGACTTACCCGTCGCCTCTGGTGATGATGCGGTACTCGTTTCCCGCGAACACGGACAGCTGGTTTTCGTCAACGAGAACGCCCGCAAATGGCTGAACATGAATGGCGGTGATCCTAGCCTCGAATACATTGCGGCTATGGCGAAACCGACGGATAGCTTCTTGGAGCTGTTCGCCGGTCAAGGGCAAGCCTCTTTCCAATTGGGCAGCCGTTGGGTCGAAGCATCTTCGCATAACATTCCCACCGGCTCTGAAACTCGCACTGTGATTGTCATGCGCGAAATTGCTGGCAGCAGCAACCACGCGGGTTCACTCGACCTCACTTTAGCGATGAACACCATCAATGAAATTGGCGAGACCATTAACGCCAGTATGGGACTCCAGCAGGTTTATCAAGCACTGCTGACCATTGTCATGAAGGCCATTCCAGCCCACGCCGGCGAGATTTGCATCTGGGATGACAACACCAAGCAGTTGTTGCCTTTAGGCTGGGTTGGTGACTCCAGTTATATTATTAAACTTCAGGAATCCGGGGGAAATTACAAGTTTGGTGAAGGCATTAGTGGTTGGATCGCCCAACATTACAAGCCAGCTCTAATCACTAATGTTGCCGACGCGACTGCTGTTCAACCCAAACTACCCAACTTCTATAAAAGTTATGTGGGTGTTCCGCTGCTGCTGGGTGAACGCTTTATCGGCACATTGGAATTGGCACACAATCAGGCCAGCGCCTTTAGCCAGCCGCAGTTGGCGATGCTCCAAGCCGTCAGCAAACAGGTTGCCATCTCCATCTATAACACCGAGTTATACGGTGAACAAGCCCAGCGCATCAACGACATGGCAACCATTGGCGCGCTCACCAACCTTAATGAAACATCGGCTGATGCCAGCTCAACTTACCTCGCGCTGAATTCCCGTATCGCCAAAATTGTGGACGCAGGCGTCGCTGGCGTTCTGATCTACGATGAAAATCGTCGTGCGCTGATGCCGGAACTTCCTTTTTACGGCTTACCGGATCAATTGGCGCAAAGTTGCGTCATCCCCTTACCGCCCGATAGCCCACAGCGCGACATCTACGAACGGCAAGATTATTGGGTGACAAATGATGTTGCCGACGAATCCCTGATTGAATCGCTTGGCCTGAAGGCCATTTTCGGCGTAGCGGGCATCAAAAGCACAGCGCTGCTTCCGCTGCAAATTGGTGACCGTCGCATCGGCATGATGCAGATTAGCAACAAAAAATCGGCCAGCGGGTTTAACGCCCAAGACATCAAAGAAATGAAACTATTGGTGGCTCAAGCGGCAGTCGTGGTTGAAAACCTGCGGTTGCGCCAGCGTGAACTCCGCCGGGATACTGAACTCACAGGCTTGCAAGAACTCACCCAAGCCATCGGTTCTCTAAGTCGTGAAGAAGAATTCTACTTAACGATCAATGCCCGAATTGCCGCTCAAATGGACGTAACTATGTGCGGCATTTTGCTTTTCGATCATGAAAAGCACCAACTGACTGCCCAACTTCCGTTTCACGGCGTGACGGACGACTTACTTAAAGACTATCGTATCCCTCTTGCCCCCGGCAGTCCGCTGGAAAACATTTGGGACGAAGTTGATTACTGGTTTACTAACCGCGCTCAAGCGGATGCTGTTGTTTATGCGGCAGGTCTTGCTGAATTTGCTGACCGTCTCAAAGTAGATAAAACCTTGCTTGCTGTCCTCTCAGTCGGCGGGCGGCGTTTAGGTGTTGTACAAGTATCCAATAAGATTGGCGGCGAGGACTTCAACGATAAAGACGGCAAGCTGCTGCTCATTTTCGCAACGCAAGTCGCGGCAATGATCGAAAATGCCCGCCTTTACCACGACATGCAGCAAAGTGCCGAACAAGCTACAAGCCTCCGTAACGTGGCTGAACTCGCGGGTTCTGTCCTCAAGCCGGATGATCCGTTCACACCCGTATTAGCGGAGATTGCCAGCCTAACACGAAGTCCGCTGGTCTATATTAACGCGCTTGACCAGCAAGCCGGCAGTCTCATCACCTATCCAAGATGGGTGTACGGGCATGAACTGGCTGAGCCAATTGTAATAGACGTCTTTAGCCAGAACTTCGCGAAAAGCCCGGCGATGACGCGCCAGCCCTATCTCACCAATGACATTGCGGCTGACCCCAATGTCAGCGATTCGTACAAGCAAATTGCACAGAAATTCGGCCTCCGCACCAGCGTACAGGTTCCGCTGCTGGTCGGTGATCGCAGCTTGGGTGAACTCGGAATCGCCAACCGCGAAGATGGATCTTACGACGAAACAGACATCGAAACCATGTCTGCTATCGCCGCTCAGATTGCAGCGACCATCGAACGGTTGCGCCTTTACGAAGCCGCCGGTGACAACCTAAATCGTCGTCTCCTCGAACTGGATGCCATCTCGCGTATTAGTAATACCTTGGCGGAAACCTTAGATGTCAATCAGGTACTCGATGTCATCCGTGATGAAGCCGCCCGTGCTACCCGTGCTGATGGCAGCAGCGTGGTGCTGCTAAAATCACAGGATACGTGGGCTAAAATTGATCAGCCTGAGGTTGACCGTCGCCTAGGGGATCTCAAGCGGATGTCTGGCCTTGCCAGCATCGAATTAGAAGCTGTTTCGCGCGGTGCGAGCACCGTCCTCGTGAATGACTACGTCACGGCCTCAATGATGGCAGCCCCTCCCGGCGCGCGTTCGGCTTTGGCTGCGGCTTTCTTATACGAAGACCAAGTGGTAGGTGTAATTCACCTCTTCCATGACCGTGCCAACAACTTCGATGATCGCGCTGCGGCCTTCTTGCTGACCTTAGCCGCCAAAGCCTCTCTGGGTTATGGCAATTTTATTCGCTACAAAGAGCAAATTGATCAAGGTAACCGGCTTCGTCGCCGTGTTGACCAGTTGAATGAAATCTTTGAACTGGGTCAAACACTTCAAGGTAATCTTGATCAGGTCATGCTTCTGGAAACCATTCTTGAAAGTATTCAAGACGCTCTCGGTTATACGCTGGGTGTGGTTGTACTGCTGGATAATGAAACCAATATCTTGCGCCGTACTGCGCAATTCGGTATGCCGCTCGAAGACTTTGAACGCAGCAAAGCCTATACGATGACCGAAGAAGAGCTTAATACGCTGCTGCAACCTCGTTATCAAATCAGCGAGTCGTATTTCTTTCCGGCGGAACAGGTTGCCGATTGGGGCAAAGTCAGCCTCAAACCGCTGCTGATTGATTTCCCCGGCAAACGCAATTTAACCTTTAGTCCCAGCCCCAAGCACTGGCACGATGGCGACATTTTGCTTGTTCCCTTGCACGCGCCCGATGGCCGTCTGCTGGGTGCGATGAGTCTCGACCGTCCTCAAGATAATATCCGACCTGATCGCAGCGTGATGGAAGTGCTGGAAATCTTCGCCCACGAAGCAGAAGGCAGCATTGAAAACATCCGGCTGTATTTGGAAAGCATTCAAAATGCTGAACAGGAACTTCGTCTTAATCAGATGATGGAAGCGATTTCCAGTTCGTTGGATACCACCCAAATCGTCGAGTCGATTGCTTATGGGACGCTGCGGTTGATTCCCTTTAGCCAGATCAACGTCGCCTTGAGCGATCCTGAAACGGGTACTTACAACCTGCTAAAAACCACAATCAATAACGACAGTTCCCTCCTCACAAACCGTGAACATCGCGGGCACATTGATAACACTGCCTTGATGCAGGCCGTGATTAGTGGTCAGGATGCGCTGTACCGTGCAGGCGATGAAACCGTTTCGGAATTTGAGGATTTGCAGACATGGCATTCACAGGGCGAGCAAACGTCGCTCATCATTCCACTGATGACCGGTGGTAAAGCACTCGGCGCAATGCATATCGGCAGCTCGCAAACGGATACGGCAGCCTTTGAAGAATTTCGTCCACTGCTCAAACGTATCGCCAACCTTGCCGCCGTCTCTATTCAAAATGCTCACCTGTTCAATCAAGCGCTCAATTTACAGAACTTCAACGAATCAGTCGTTGAATCCATTCAGCAAGGTATTATCGTTTTGGACAAATCAGGGCTTATCTTGTCCATTAACGATTTTATGATTAACCGTTACGGTTGGAGTCAGTCTGAAGCACTGCGGCAAGATTTGTTCACTTACAGCCCCAACTTGCTCGACATCCTGAAGGAGGATGTACAGAGTGTGCTTGAAAACGGCCTCCCGCGTGAAAAAATCGGGCAATCTACCCGTTTTGATGACGGTAAGGTGATGGTACGCAACTTCTACACTTACCCTCTCAAGAGTGCGGATAGCATTCGCGGCGCGGTGCTGTTGGTGGAAGACGTTACCGAACGCGCCATGCTCGAAAAAGACCTCGAAGCCCGTGCTAATCAACTCGGAGTTCTCACCGAAGTTTCTAGTCGCATTACCGCTTCATTGAATCGGGAAGCTGTTATTAATCTGGCGCTCAATGAAATCGGTCGCGTGCTCAATTACGATACGATGACACTCTGGAGTCGTCATGGTGATGACCTCGTTCTGGAAGGCAGCAGCGGTTTTACCAGCGATCTGACTCCAGAGGATACACACCTCCGTATCAGCGCCCACCAACGAATGGGCGATGTAATCGAGCTTAAAGCGCCGTTACGAATCGATCACCTTCTCAAGTTGGATAACCTACCCGGTGATAACGATGCGCAAAGTTGGCTAGGAGTTCCGCTGGTTAATCAGGGTAACGTAGTCGGGGTTATCGCCCTTGCCAAACAGGAAGCGCGCTTTTATGACGCGCAGGCTGAACAGGCGGCTTTTGCATTTGCTAATCAGGTGGCAATTGCCCTCGACAACGCCAATCTGTACACAGAAGCTCAATATCAAACCGAGCGCCTAAGTTTGCTCAACCGGGTATCGGTGCTGTTAGCCCAGTCGCTTGATAGTGAAAACATTCTGGAAATCGCGCTGCGTGAAATTGCCCAGACGATCAAACTAGAAGACGCACGCGCCCTCATTTTCGAGCGAGGACTCCAAATTGGTCAGGTGGTCATGCAGTACCCGCGCGGGGACGAACCACCGGATGAAGCTATCAACTTGAACCAGTATCCTGCCTACCAGCTTGTGAGGCGCAATGCAGCCCCTGTCATCATAGATGACGTGTCGCAGCTAGACGAGGGTGACGCGCTTCGAATAGATATGGAATCGCGCGATGTTAAAGCCTACGTGATGATTCCCATGACGGTTGCAGGACAGGTCATTGGTGCGTTTGACGCCGAAGTTAAAACATCGGCGCGTCCATTTACGCCTGAACAAATCGACCTCAGCCTCATTATCGCCAATCAGGCTGCAATTGCTGTCCAAAATACCAACCTATTGGAACAAACCCTTATTCGTACCCGGGAACTTGAAACACTGCTGGAAGCCGCACAGGCCACAGCACTCACTCTAAATTTGGAAGATGCCTTCCGCAGCGTGGTTGACCTTATGCTGCACGCGCTTGAAATGGATGACTGCGCGGTGATGATGTGGGATAACGTGGAAAACGTTCTGGAAGTGCAAATTGACAGCACACGAACCGATGACGGGGAAACAGTATCATCCAAAGGGACACGCTATAATCTACGACAGTATCCGGCCAAATTGAAAGCGCTGCAAGAAGCCCAAATTGTTGTTATAAACGCCAATCAAGTCAATGCGGATCCGATGGAACTCGACGAACTCAAACAATACCAGCGACGGCTGCGCGTACTGATCCCACTGGTCGTGCGCGAACAAGCTATCGGCCTGATTCAAGTTCAACAAATTGCGCAACGCCGCGAATTCAGCCATCGTGAAATCCGTTTAGCCCAAGCGCTTGGTGCGCAATCAGCCATTGCCATTCAAAACGCGCGTCTTTCGACCGAAACCGCAGCCCTCGTGGAAGAAGGCTTCCTCATCAACAGCCTCAGCCAATCCTTTGCTGCCACACTTAATGTGGATGACATGATTGCCGCTGTGCGCGAACAAGTGCCTCAATTGACCAAAGCCGAACAAATGTATCTGGCACTTTATGATGAAGTCACACAAACCATTGTCTTCCCTGTGGCCATCAAGAACGGTAAGCCCATCACAATGGAACCACGCCAGCTAAATACTGACGAAGTTTCGTTCATCATCACCCATCGTCGCTCACTGTCGCTAGGTGGTGGCAACTTCAGTAGTGATGATATGCGTCACAACTTGAATATCACCAATGGCGAACCTGATGCGCGCAGTTACCTCGGTGTTCCTGTGGCATCGGGTGATCAAGTGCTCGGCGTGTTAGCTATCCGCGATACCAATAATACGCGGGCATTTGGCATCAATGACGAGCGTTTACTGACCACCGTTGGTTCGCAGTTGGGTTCCGCCATGCAGAACGCGCTGCTGTTTGAACGAATTAACAACTTTGCCGATGAGCTGAACCAGCGTGTTAAAGAACGGACTGACGAACTTCAGCAAGAGCGCGACCGCTTGGATATGCTGTATCGCATCACGGCTGAGCTGGCACGTACATTGGATATGGATCGCGTTTTGACCCGCGCCCTCGAAACAGTAGCGACTGCCGTCAACGCGCATGAAGGCGTTATTCTCCTGATTGATCCGCTGACAGATCGTTTGATGCCGCGCGCCGCATTACATTCAGACATCGCAAGCTTAACCGATGGTGCGCCGGAACACCCGGCTGGGATGTTGGCCCGCTGGCTATTGGAAAATGACAACCTACTCATCGCCAATGATTTACAAGACCAACCCTATTGGGATATTTCGGCCCCCGGAGCGGAGGACTGGCATAGTGCTTTGGCTGTGTTACTCGAAAGCAATGACGATCCTCAAGGCGTGCTGGTACTCCTCAACCACGAGACAAAAGCCTTTACCGAAACGCAGCTTAAGTTGGTCATGGCCGCTGCTAATCAGGTGGCTGCCGCTATTAACAACGCTGACCTTTATCACCTCATTCGCGACCAAGCAGAACGCCTCGGTACACTGGTCCGTGTCGAACAAGAAGAGTCAGAAAAGAACTCGGCTATCGTTGAAGGCATCGCTGACGGCGTTATGCTGGCGGACTCGGAAGGCGCGATTGTCTTATTCAATGGAGCCGCCGAACGTATCCTTGAACTACAGCGCGATCAAGTTATCGGGCAATCGATGTTCCGCTTGACTCGGTTGTTCGGGCAATCAGCGACACAATGGGCCAACAATATCGAAACATGGACCAAAAATCCTGACACTTACCAACCGGGTGAATTCTTGGAGCAAACCCTTGATCTCGGTCAGAAAGTGGTACAAGTCCATCTTTCGCCAGTTTACATCAGCGAACGTTTTCTCGGAACGGTTTCGGTATTCCGCGACATCACGAAAGAAGTGGAAGCCGACCGTATTAAGAGCGAATTTGTCTCCAACGTATCACATGAGTTGCGTACACCCATGACCAGCATTAAAGGCTTCGCTGACCTCATGTTGATGGGTGTCGCGGGACAGCTCAGCGAACCTCAAAGCGGTTTCTTGACCAAAATCAAGAACAATGCTGACCGCCTGAGCAAGCTGGTTGAAGACCTGCTCGATATCTCCAAACTGGACGCCGGTGAAGCGCTCAACATTGAAGCCGTAGATTTGCGGGAAGTTATACCCAGCGCGCTAAACAGTGTGAAGAACCGTGCTGAAAATGACCAGAAGCAGCTAAAGGTCACCGTTGACATTGATAAACAGGTTCCAGTTATCGAAGCTGACCCGCTAAAACTTATGCAAATTCTGACCAACGTGATCGGTAACTCTTACAACTACACCTATGCCGGTGGCTTAGTCAAAATCTACGCCAAGGTTGATGCTGACCAAGAACGTGTGGTGATCGCTATTGAAGATACGGGCATTGGTATTCCCGATGAGTTCAAACCACGCATCTGGGGACGTTTTGAACGCTATGAAGATCATGCACTGGTCATGGATATTCCCGGTACGGGTCTGGGACTATCAATTGTTCGTGAACTCGTCCTGATGCATAATGGAGATATATGGTTCGACTCCGAGTTAGGCAAAGGTACGACATTCTATATCGGGCTTCCGGTGAAGCAGCCTAAGAATTCGCAGCAAACTCAGCAAGATGTTAGCCGGGGTCAATAAGGCAATTTACAGAAGGTACGTCGCATAATGGCAAATATCCTAATTGCAGAAGATGAACGCGACATCCGTGACTTAATCCAGTTCACGCTGATGTTTGCCGGTCATAAAATAACAGCCGCCGCCAATGGAGCCGAGGCGCTGGAACTCGCACCAAAAGTAAAACCTGACCTCATCATGATGGATGTGCGGATGCCCAAAATGACGGGATATGAGGCTTGCCGCGAGATGAAGAAGATCGACGAAATCAAACATGTTCCCGTTATTTTCTTATCGGCTAAAGGTCAAGATGAGGAAAAACAGACCGGAATTGATGCTGGCGCAGTGGCTTACATCCTCAAACCATTTGCACCGGATGATCTCACCCGACAAATTGCTGAAATTCTAAAAGCCAATGGGCTTTCCTAAATGGAGACGTTAAAGACGCAATGAGTGCTATTAGCATTGGCGGCGAACTCGTCCATTATGAAGTACTGGGACGTGGACGACCAGTTATTCTAATTCATAGTTGGGTTGGTTCGTGGCGATATTGGGTTCCCACAATGCAGAATCTGCAACTCAAGTACCGTGTCTACGCCATTGATTTGCACGGCTTTGGTGATTCGAGCAAGAACCCGCAGAAGTACACTATCGATAATCAGCGAAAACTCCTATCTGACTTTATGCAGGCAATGGGTATTCCGAAAGCGGCGATCATCGGACATGGTTTAGGCGCGTGGGTCGCAGCAGAATATGCACGTGTGTTTCCTGATCAGGCTCCCCGTGTCATGCTTATTAGTGCTCCGCTGTTCGACATGCCCAACCTCGACCGCCGAACACGACCGGGACGTGGAAACGCCCCTGTACACAGCCGCACCGCTTTTGCAGATGTGCATCCAGAAGCGACGATTATGAATTCCAATATCCGCACGGCGATGTTGGAACGGTTGCGTGCGGCAAGTGCCAGCGGTCAAGTCTCAACCGAATACATGCCGGAGATTCCACATGCTGACTCCGGAACACGTTACAATCAACTGCTCGATATTATTGGGAGCAGCAGTCCAGAAGCGCTTTTACAACGCTGCCTAAAACGCTCTGATCCCGTGTACGCAAAGCTGGAATTGGATTTGCCCAAGACTGATCCTCAAGCGCTGCGTGTAAGCGCTATTGAATACGATTGTGGACGTTTTCTGGACACGGTCTGGCAGCTGCCCATGCAGACGCTTGTACTTCACGGCGAAGAGGACGGACTTATCGATAGGCCGAATGAGTCGGTGTGGAACTACATTACCTATGATAAGGAAGATAAACTTCTGCCTATCCCTCTGCCTAACATCAAACACTTCCCCATGCTGGAATACGACCGCTTTTACAGGTTGGTCAACGAATTCTTGGAAGTGTCCGACATCAGCAAACTGGAAGTGACAGAACGGTGGAAGCGCCGAAGCCGCTAACAGCCTTCATTTTCGCAAACGGCACAACAGACGATGGCCCGCTGGTTCGGCGTGAGCTGGCAGCTGCTGCTGATGCATGGATCATAGCAGCCGATGGTGGAGCGCGGCAGGCACAATATTACGGACTGCCTATTCACAGCGTCGTTGGTGATTTAGACTCACTTGATGAGCTTGAAATCGCACAATTGACCGAACAGGGTGCGGATATTCAACGGTTTCCTGCTGAAAAGAATGAAACTGATCTTGAACTAGCACTCTTGCTTGCTGCCCGAAAAGACGCTCATCGCATACGGGTATTCTCAGCTTTGGGGGGACGGCTCGACCAAACGCTGAGCAACATCTATTTGTTGGCACTAGCGCCGCTCAGACATATCGATGTCCGCCTGATGGCAGGTAAACAGCAAGCATGGATTATTTATCCCGGTAGAACGGTCATTCAAGGCGCAAAAGACGATACTATTTCACTGATTCCTATCGCCGGTGAAGCACAGGGAATACGCACCGACAATCTTTACTATCCCCTGCGTCACGAAACACTGACTTTCGGCCCTGCACGGGGCGTAAGCAACGTTATGCAATCTGAGACTGCCCATGTCCAATTCGATTCGGGTGTTTTATTGGTTGTCCACACTTTAGGACGCGCCTAATTCCCTTATAAATTCATTGAGTTCAACTGTCGAATGCAGGTTGACGAAGCGCCGTCATGCACGTTATTATGCGTTCGCTAACGGGCTGCTTGTTCATTCATGGTCTGAAACATGACAACACTCAATATTGAAAAACACAATCATCATGGTGAATTTGTTCTCTCCTACCCCGGCGAAATCCTTGAGCGTGGCGAAACGTGGGTTTGTTTACGGGCCGTGTTTGATCGCAAAGAAGCCAATTTAGGCTTCGTGGTCTTTCAACAGGGCGATGTCTTCTATGAATGGTTTTTCAGCGACCAATGGTACAACATCTTCCAAGTACATGTTGGCGAGACAGCAGCAATCAAGGGTTGGTATTGTAATATCACCCGTCCAGCGCATATTGATGATGAGCGAGTCTACTCCGACGATTTGGAACTCGATGTGTTTGTGATGCCCAATGGCACGATCATCTTGTTGGACGAAGAAGAATTCGCCGCCTTGAACCTGAGTACTGATGAGCGTATGGCAGCATTACGCGCCATTCAAGATATTCGCCAACGGGTATCAGTCCGTGATGTTCCTTTTACCGCTATTGAGTGAATTTAGTCTTTATCCGGATGGACGAGTAGTACCGGAACCTTGACTCCTTCCATAACTTTGGCGGCCACGCTCCCAAATAAAAACCGCGCAAGACCGGTTCGACCGTGCGTACTCATAACCACCAAATCAATACCTTCATCACGCACATAGTCACAAATGGCGCTGGCAACTCCTGCGCTTTCCAGAATTAGCGTCTGCACCTTAATCCCTTGTGGACGCAGTTCATTGGCGACACCTGTGAGCGACTGCTCAACACCTTTGCGAAGTTGATCAATTTGTCCCTCTTGTCCGGCTAACGAAATTTGATCGGCATATTCTGTACCCGGTGGTCGGAAAACATACAATATAACCAGCACCGAATCGTTGGCGAGGGCAATATCCATTGCATGTGGAATGGCGCGCCTGCCCCAGCCCGAACCATCCCAAGGCACCAGTATTTTCTTGTAGCGGCTTTGCGTAGGCATGATCCATATCCTCCCCTTTAATAAGTTTAAGTAGATTCTACACTATCCTTGAGTTCACCAGTATAAACTCCCTAAACATTTCGGCTTGAGGATCAAACCAAATTCGCTATAATTTCGTCAATAATTCTCAGTAAATCTACATAAATCAGGTTAAAGCGATATGGAAACGACTCCCCAAGAGAATCTGTCGATAAGGCGCAACCTTAAACTTGGCCTTTTCCACCTCGGTTCGAGCATGGCGGACATCATCATTACCGGGCTGTGGAATCGTGTGATGATAAGTGATTTGGGTTATGCGGCGACTCCCGTAAGCTTGTTGATTAGCCTTCGTTATTTCCTTGCGCCACTGGGCATCTGGGCGGGGCGCATTTCCGACCAGCGCAGCGTTGGTGGCTTTCGGCGCATGTTCTGGATCGGCACCGGGCGCGCGATGATGGCGATTGGCATTTTGATTCTGGGTGTTGCGACCACCTCACTGGCACAGGGCGGTGGCATAACCGGAATGGCCGGAAATGATACCGCGCAGTGGATTGGGATCGTTCTAGCAATTCTGTTGTTCAGTTTGGGTAACAGCATTTCAGGCGGAACCTTCTTAGCTCTGCTGTATGACCGAACACCGGAACATCAACGCGGGCGGGCAATCGGCATCGTATGGACTTTCCTGTTAATCGGTTATGCAATTTTTGGTGTGATCTTCGGAAGATTGCTGCCGCATAATGAAGGTGTTGCAGGATTGAGTTTCGCGCCCGAAGCGCTCCAAAATGTGTTTATCATCGCGGCTGTTTCGATGGCGATTTTGTGGCTCATTTCAATGATTTACGAAGAACGCCGCGCCAATAAAGGTGGCGAGACTTATACCAGCGGCAGCCAGCAGGAATATTCGACATCTGCGCTGGCGGATTTAAAGTTGGTGATCAACA
Source organism: Anaerolineaceae bacterium (assembly GCA_016124855.1). GTDB lineage: Bacteria > Chloroflexota > Anaerolineae > Aggregatilineales > Phototrophicaceae > CFX2. The sequence continues at coordinate 88,602 of WGMX01000005.1, forward strand.
ACCGTGCAATGCGCTACTTCATGCTGTTCCTCGCACTGTCAATGTTTTCGGCTTTCTCGCAAGATCTGATCCTAGAACCTTTCGGTGGTGATGTCTTCCAGATGGATGCCGCCCATACGACACGATTTAACTCCTATTGGGGAACAACCGCGATCATCGGTATGATTCTTTTTCTATTTCTAGCGCGCCGCTACAAATCGCTGAATAATCGGGTTCTATCCTATGCGGGTGTCGCCATTCTTACGGCGGCTTTCGGCATCTTCACCATTTCTGCGCTGGCGCAAATACGCCCGCTGGTGACATGGGGGCTGCTGGTGTTCGGGATCGGGCAAGGCATTTGGACGGTGGGTGCAAACGGCTTGATGATGGATATGAGTCCTAATGGTCGGGCTGGCACGTTCCTCGGCTTCTGGACACTGGTTGTCACCTTCGCGCGGGGCGGCGGGCAAGGTGCTGGCGGTATCATCCATGATATTGGGATCAGCGTGTTTGGCAGCCCTTCTGCCGCTTACGGAATTTGTTTCCTTGTTGGTACAGTCGGCTTAGCCCTTTCAATCGTCATGCTGCGGCAAGCGAACATCAAAGCATATAAGGCCGAGCATGTTCCGACCGATGCGGTTGGCGTGCTGGCTACGGCTTTGGATTAAAACGAACAGTCATCAATTAGGCGGTCAATCATCGGTTGCGAATGGTGATTGACCGTTTTCGATTCCGCTGCTAGCAAGGTACTATATTGTAATTACATTCACGACTTTGGACAGTAATGATTAAGCAAAAGGCAAATGGGAGCACACGTAGCTGCTCCCCACCAAAGACGAAAATCATCTTTTAGCCCGTCATTAATAATCCTCAGGTCACGCTCAAGTATAAAGGTGTAGTGATTGTCACGTTCCGCCGTTCTCACTAACCGTCAGATCGTCCGCGCAGCGGGTGTTGCCCTATTGGGTTTCCTCGCCAGCGGTGTTCTAGGCATTATCCGCACGTCGATTATCAACAGCACTTTTGGAGCAGGTTGGGCGCTAGATGCCTTCACCACTGCGCAGCGTATCCCGGAACTGATTTTTGTGCTGGTCGCAGGTGGCGCATTAGGTTCGTCCTTCATTCCAGTGTTCGCGCGCTATCTGCGAAGTGACAGTGACGAACGCGCATGGCGGCTGGCGAGCGCAACCATTACCCTTTCGTCACTAGCAGCAGCGATACTCTCGGTGGTGGTGGTTATCTTTGCTCCGTGGATTGTGGCCGTAATACTCGCGCCGGGAGAACCCGCCGATGTGCAGCCACTCACCGTATCGCTCATTCGGATTATGATGCTGACGCCGTTCATCTTCAGCATAAGCGGTTTGATGATGGGCATCTTGCAAACATACGGCAACTTCGTCCTGCCGTCACTGGCTATCAGCATGAACAGCATCGGGCAGATAATCGGCGCATTGGTACTGGCACATATCCTGCCACCATTGACCGGAAGCGTTGCTCAGGTGGGCAGCGCTAATGTCTACGGGTTGGCGTGGGGCGCGGTTTTGAGTGCTGTGCTGCATCTGGCAGTACAACTGCCGGGATTAAGAGCCATACAAACGCAATCCCCCAAAATTCGGCTCATCGCAGACTGGCGAACACCGGGAATAAGAGAAGTCCTGCTGATGATGGGGCCGCGTGTATTGGGGCTTGGCGTGGCGCAGCTTAATTTCATCGTTAACACCAACTTTGCTTCGCGGATGGTGGAAGGCAGCCAAGCGGTTTTAACGACCGCTTGGACATTGATGTTTACAATCCTCGGTGTGATCGGACAGAGCATCGGCACGGCGGTTTTCCCGACGCTTTCGGCGCTGGCGGCTGAAGGGAACATGGATGGCTATAAAGACCGTTTGGCGCGGGCATTACGCAGCGTTATCTTTTTAGCGTTACCAGCAACGGTCGGACTCATTATCTTAGGCGGGCCTTTCGTGGCGTTACTTTTCCAGCGGAATAGTTGGACAGCCGAAGATACGGCTGGAACGGCTTGGGCGTTGGCTTTTTTCTCGTTGGGGATTACCGGACACGCCGGATTAGAAGTGCTTTCGCGGGCTTTTTATGCGTTGGGGGATACTAAAACGCCGGTGCTTATTGGCGTGATGTCCCTAGTGGCTAACATTTTGCTGAGCATAATCTTCATCCAGTTTGTGGGCGATCCAGCGAGTTTGGCACACGGACCGTACGCAGGGTTGGCACTGGCGAATTCATTGACGACGCTATTGGAGGCGCTAGGATTATGGAGTGTCCTGCGGCGGCGCATCGGCGATACGAGAGACACATATCTTCTCGACGGCATATTGCGAACAGGGGCAGCAACTGCTGCTATGCTGGTGGTCATTCTCGGCTTCCGGTTGGTGCTGGCTGATCAAATCAGCATGGGATTAATGGGCATCGTGGGTGGTGGTTTGGGTGTGGCAGTGTTTTTTGGGAGCAGCACCCTGCTCAAAATGGAAGAAACGCATACCGTTCTTGGCATGATATTAAGGCGAATAAAGCGTTAAGCTCCCCTATCTCCCCAACCCTTTTTCCCCATTACATGGGGAAAGAGGGAGCAAAACAAATGCAAGATACAGGATTAACTTAAAGGTATCCTTGCGTCAGCCGCAGGCGATGGGGGGAGAAAATAGTAACAATGGTCGTTTGTCTTGAAAATTAGATGGGTGACTCAGGAGAATAATAACATGATTGGTGATACACATCGGTTCACGGTCGGGGATTTTGTATGCGTGGCGTTTTGCGATGCAGATCAAGTTCGGGATGGCGTTGGACTATTCGGAAAGATTGATCCAGAAGTGCTGAGACAGGGCTTTGATGAGGCCGGTTATCAAGCGGATGCGCTCAAGTTCTCGATGAATATCCTCTATATCAAAACGCCGGAACATTCGATTCTAGTAGATACCGGATTGGGCGCGGGCATGAGCAAGCTGCCGGAAAGCTTGTTGATGGCGGGCATTGAACTGAATAAGATTGACACGATTATCATTACTCATGGACACGGCGATCATATTGGTGGGATTATCGGGACGGACGGCACGCCGACATTCCCGAAGGCCAAGTATGCGATCTGGAAGGATGAATGGGAGCATTGGTTAGGCGAAGCAACGAAGGCTGAAAACCCAAATCCATCTGCCCAGAAAAATCTACTGCCGATAAAAGATAAAGTCATTCTAATTGAAGAAGACGGCGAAATCGTGCCGGGTGTTCAGGCCATTCACGCGCCGGGGCATACGATGGGACATATCGCGCTGCTGGTGGCATCGAAGGGTGAAAAGCTGCTGCATATTGTGGATTCGGCGCATCATCCGGTTCAACTGGCGCATCCTGAATGGTCGCCTAATTTTGATGTCGATCCAGTCCTTTCGGCAGAGACGCGTAAGCACCTGTTTGAACGGGCGGCTGACGAGAAGCTGCCAATCATGGCTTACCATTTTGCGTTTCCCGGCTTAGGACAGGTTGAGCGAGCGGGAGACTCTTTTAAGTGGGAACCGATTAGCAGCTAGATTCCAGACAGACATTACGATACATTACAAATATTTCGCAACATGCTGCAAATATTGCAAAAGCGGCGAATGCGACAGAGTGATTGGGCGGCGGCTTTGAGGGAGCGAAGTGCCGAAGCTTCGCCCACAGGACTTCCTTCAGTCGCAAAATTCTTCAGATTCACTGTGCAGTTTTATGACGGCATTGGCGGTGCATATATTCAAAATGTTGCAAATGTTAGAAATATTGCAGTTGTGAAAAGGCATCTTTCGTAACATTTACAACGATTGGTGATGCTAAGCTGCGCGAGTGAGAGGGCGCATAGCCATGCGTCGCTGCAATCCGGCCTGTTGATTATTGTAAAACAAAACGCGATAGAACGGGTTACATTTTGGAAGAACATTTTGTAACTCTTTCGAAGGTTTGGTGCTAACCTAATTGAGGGAGCGAGATTGTTAGGCTGGTTGTTGGATAGTTGGAGATCGGTTTGTCGGGTAAACCGAAAATAAACCTGAGTTGTAACAAGCTGCAAGGGGCAAATTAAAAGATTTAGGCTGTCAATTTGATGGTTGCGTGAATGTGTAAATTCACTTATTAGACTATTGTAGGCGGGAAACATCCCGCCATACGAAATACGGATAAAAAGCGGCGATTTATTCTTTGAATGGCGAAGGAGTAAGAACAATCGGGGCAATAGGTCAGTCCTGAATAGGAGACAGCCATGCTAAGCCTGCCCTATTGAGTTATCACCCCATTTTGGCGGAAGCACATCTGGATCGCTATGCCCCACGATATAAACGCTGACATTCACATCCTCTTTGGTGTGCGGATCACTGTAACTACGCTGATGAATATCGACTAACGTCCAACCTGAGTCAAGGTAGGCAGTTAGCTCCGCCTTATAACGATCCTCGCGATCCGCGAATATCTCGTGAATCGCCTTTACGCCTCTCGAATCTGACATATTGAAACACTCCCCAGTATTTCACGGCGAAAATTAGATGATTCAAGATCATCTAGCAGGGATAACGGACAAGCGGCTCGGATGTTACATCAGAAAAGTAAACCCAAGTGTATGGCATGATGAGAGGTGAATTGGTATTGTACGAGCAGATGTGTGCGAAGCGAGAAATGGGTACAATTGGCACAAACTTCAATTCATTTTTTCTACTAAAGAAGGTTGAAAATGCCCTACAACGATATGCCGCTTGAGGAATTGCAGGTTTATGTACCTGCCCGCAGTGAGGCGGCTGATTTTGACGCGTTCTGGCAATCGACATTAGCCGAGGCACACAGCTTCCCACTGAATGCGACCTTCACGCCGGTGAATGCCAAGCTCAAGATGGTTGAAACTTTTGACGTGACGTTTAACGGTTTCGGTGGGCAGCCGATTAAAGGTTGGCTGATTCTGCCACGCGACCGCAGTGGAAAGATTCCATGCATCGTGGAGTACATCGGTTACGGCGGCGGGCGGGGATTCGCGATTGATTGGCTGCTGTGGGCGACAGCCGGTTATGCGCATTTTATCATGGATACACGCGGACAAGGGAGTTCATGGAAGCAAGGTGACACTCCAGACGTTGAACCGGCAGGTTCCAATCCGCAGCATCCGGGTTTTATGACACGCGGCATTATGAAGCCTGAAACCTATTATTACCGGCGGGTGTTTACGGACGCAGTACGCGCGGTGGAAGCGGCACGTTCGCACGAGGCGATTGACGGCAGCCGAATCGCCATTACGGGTGGCAGCCAAGGCGGTGGCATCACGCTGGCGGTGGCGGGTTTGGATTCATCGGTGACGCTGGCAATGCCGGACGTGCCGTTCCTATGTCATTATAAAGTGGCGATTGAGAAGGCTGACCGCGATCCTTATGGAGAAATCGTCCGATATTTGCATACACACCGCGATCATGTCAAAACGGTTCTCAGCAATTTGGATTATTTTGATGGCATCAACTTCTCGGCACGGGCACAGGCTAAGGCGTTGTTTTCGGTCGGTTTGATGGATGATATTTGCCCAGCACGGACGGTTTACGCGGCGTATAACCATTATGCCGGTGAGAAGGACATCGTGATTTATCCCTATAACAACCATGAAGGTGGCGAGAGCTTCCATATGATGGAGAAGCTCAATTTTGTGACGAGCGCGTGGCCGGTGTAAGAACCTAATTGCCGGATGAAAAACCCTCCGGCAAAACGAATAAAACCCCCGTAAACGGGACTCTAATGCCAAATTAGTTACAACACTGTGACACTTGGGATAAGAGACATATCCCAAGTTTTATCGCAAATTTGGGATATGTGGGATAAACAAATCCAATTTATACCAAAAAGCAACGATCTTATAACGGTTCGACGCGACCATCGGCGGTGAGTTGGCTGACGCGGAGTTCGGCTTTGTCGAGCAGCGATTGGCAGTGTTCAGAAAGCAAGCGTCCACGCTCGAAAAGGCTAACTGAGTCATCTAAAGGTAGATCACCGGATTCAAGTTTGGTGATGATGGTTTCGAGTTCTTCGTAGGCGGTTTCAAAAGAGAGTTCGTTTATATCGCTCATGCGAGTCCTTATCTTCTACACGGGCTTTTAAGTCGCCGTCATGAAATTGGATGGTGATGCCCTCGCCCGCTTTTGTGCCAGCGGCTTGGTCAAGGCGTGAGTGATCTTCGCTGCGGTAGACGATGGCGTATCCACGTTTGAGAATGGATGTCGGGTTAGCGGCGTTGAGGGCGGCTGTTCGGGCAGAAAGTCGTTCGCGCCAACGGGCGATGGTGGCGGTTTGGAGGCTCGCTAGACGTGCGTTGTAATCATCGACCCGCTGGCGAAAGTTACGGATGCGCGTGGACGGGGCAACATGTCCAAGTGTGCGGCGGGAAGCTGCTAGGTTGGCTTTCATACTGGCCAGTTTGTCATCAATGAGGCCGTTGAGTGTGTCGCTAAGATCACGAAGATTGAGACGAAGTTCGGCACTGTCGGGCGTGGCGAGTTCGGCTGCAGCGGAAGGTGTCGGCGCACGCAAGTCAGAGACAAAGTCGCTTATGGTGAAATCAGTTTCATGACCCACTCCGGTGATAATGGGTATGCGACTAGCGGCGATGGCACGGGCTACGCGTTCATCATTGAAAGCCCACAAATCCTCGATGCTGCCTCCACCCCGACAGACAAGAATCACATCGACTTCGGTATAAGTGTTGAGGCGTTCGATGGCGGCGACAATACGCGGGGGGGCTTCCGATCCTTGCACAAGTGATGGACTGAGGATCACTTCGGTCAATGGGAAACGGCGGCGCAAAACGTTCTGCATATCTTGAAAAGCGGCAGCTTCGGGCGAGGTAACGATGCCAATTTGACGCGGAAAGGCCGGAATCGGGCGTTTGCGGTCAGGATCGAACAAGCCTTCGGATTGCAGTTTGGCTTTCAATTGTTCGAACTGGAGGTAGAGATCACCTGCACCGACGGCACGAACGCTATCGGCATAAAGCTGATAGACACCTTGAGAGTCGTATACGCCGACATAACCATGCGCCATTATAGCATCACCATCTTGGGGAATGATGCTCTGGCGGGCAGTATTGGTGCGCCACATGACACACTTGAGCTGTGAGCCAGCGTCTTTAAGGGTGAAATACCAGTGACCTGAAGAAGCAGGCCGCATATTCGAGACTTCGCCCTGCACCCACACATCCTGCAAGTTTTCGTTGACCTCGAACATTTCGCGGATATAGGTGGTCAGTTGGCTGATGGAATAGGCATCGGACATAAAGTTTCCCTTTGGCACGATCACAATAAGATTATACAATAGGCGGCGTAAACGCGGCAGGTAAATGTTGACCATTTGTTCGTTTCGTCGGTTTCGACTCATGTGATTTAGATTCAATGGAAAGGTTTGGACCTTTCCCTACGAGGAGAAGGTGTGATGGCTTACTTGAATGCTGAACAACGGGAAAAATTAGTCAATGAACTTAAGGGGATGCCTTTCAACAAAGCGAAGGGCAAGGTTCGAGGGATGGATGAGAACAGCCGGTTGGTGTATTACCGTAATGCGCAGGGCGTTGGACGCTGGCTGACGCGGTTTGATCTGCCGTCACTGGGTACGCGGGTGACGCTGGTCGAATCGCATAAGGATGCTGATAAGAACGGCAAGATTAAGTCGGAATATCAGTTGGCAGAAGTGATTGCTGAAGCGCTGCCGGGGAATCAGACATAGGGAGTAGTTGCAAGTTTCAAGAGGCAGGAGACAAGTCGATAGTCTTTAGTCGGTAGTCAGTAGATTAAATTGCCGGAGGATAAACCCTCCGTCAAGATGAATAAAGCCCCGAAAACGGGCCTTGAAATGCTTTTTAGTATCGGGGAATTAACATCGCACTTTTGGCAATGACGTGGTGTTCTAATTTTCGTTACAAAGAATATGAACATCATTTAGCGCAAAGGGAGATTATGTTACGGACATTACATCAAACACGCGATCAAAGCTGGCTGTACCGGTTGGTGGGGATCGCGGTTTTCACAGTGTTGACCATTATTTCGGCGCGGGTGAGCATTCCGCTTGAACCGGTGCCGTTTACATTACAACCATTGGCGGTTGTACTCAGTGGAATGGTACTCGGTTGGCGGGATGGGCTGCTAAGTCAGGCGTTGTATGTGGCGCTGATTGCAGCAGGATTGCCAGTCGATGCAAAGGGGATCGGCAGCGCGGCACTGGTTGGGCCAACAGCGGGCTTTCTGATCGGGTTTATCGGCGCGGCGGGAGCTGCTGGTTGGCTGGCGGAACTTGGCAGCAAGCAAATGTGGCAGCGCTGGTCGGCGGGTATTGTTGGTATGATCGTGATTTATGCAGTCGGCATCGTTGTCCTCCAGAAAGTCACCGGAATGGATTGGTCGAAGGCGTGGAGTGTGGGAGTCGCGCCGTTTATTGTGCCGGATTTGGTGAAGGCACTGATCGCGGCGGCTTTGACCGAGGGTGGACGGCGATTGATGATGCGTGGTTCATCAATTTAATTGAGTTAATTTATTTGTGGGCGCACAGCCGTGCGCCTCTACATGAATGTGTTTAGAAAGTGACTTTTATGATTTTGGAAATCGTGACCATTTATATCAAAGCGGGGCAAGAAGCCGAGTTTGAAGTGGCGTTCAAAGAAGCCTCTCAATATGTTGCGGCGGCTCATGGCTACATCAAACACGAGCTAAGGCGGTGTGTGGAAACGCCCAACAAGTACGTCAATATGATCCATTGGCAAACTGTGGATGACCATATGGTGGGGTTTCGCCAATCAGAAGCGTTTCAGAAATTTCGAGCGCTGATTTCGCCCTATTATGAAGTCCCATCCGAGATGAACCATTATGAAGTGGTGATGCAAAATCCGGCGTAGGTATTTGCTCCCTATGTCTCGCCTAGAAAAATGGGACGTTCAGACAGGTTTTTAAGACCGGGTGGGTGTTGCAATGATTTTAGAAGTCGCCATACTGAATGTGAAGACCGCACAAGAAGCCGGTTTTGAAGCAGCATTTATCCGTGCGTCGTCAATCATCGCCAGCATGAAGGGGTACAGGCGGCATGAACTGCGACGCTGTCTGGAAGTTGCGAACCAATACGTGTTATTGGTGGAGTGGGATACATTAGAAGACCATACCATTAGCTTTAGGGGGTCGGATCAATATCAAGAATGGCGGCGACTGCTGCACCATTTTTACGATCCATTCCCAACGGTCGAGCATTATGAGGCGATTGACTAAAATCAAGGGGAGACCATGATGAACCGATTTTTTTTGACGGGGCCTAATTTACAGAATTCGACGACAACTATTACAGTAACATTTGACCCCCAGCAAGTTGTTACGTGGTTAATTATCGGGCTAATCGCCGGATTTTTAGCCAACGTGGTCTTACGAGGAAGTGGACGAAGTGTGATGTCCAATATCGTCATCGGATTAATTGGCGCGGTTGTTGGCGGCTTTTTATTCACGGTGCTGGGTATTCCAACACCCGCCGCTTTGAATGAAGGAATCACACTCCGTTATATTGATATTGTGATTTCGTTCATCGGAGCATTGATTGTCATAGCCCTGTTTGGGGGATTGTGGCGGCGGCGACGGATTGATTAGAACCTGTCTGAAAATTAATCAAATGCCGGACGCGATATATCGCGTCCCTACATTTTTTCGGTGAAATAATGATTATTTCTTCTTTCAAAACGTATTTTCGTAGGGACGGCATACATGCCGTCCGCGTATTCCAGAATATTCAGACAGGTTCTTAACTGGACTTTGTACATTAGGCGGCATAAGCCAGTAAATCGGTGAAGCGCTCCAGCAAGGCACGGGGAACTTTTACCATGTCAGGGTCATCAAGAGACATGTGAAAAATCCAATAAGCCCATAGACGAGCGCGCACCAGAGCG
>WGMX01000041.1 GCA_016124855.1 Anaerolineaceae bacterium
AGTAACATCATCAAAAAATGGACGATGCCTGTCCCGAATTGGGCTTTGATTTTGAACCAACTCGCTATCCGTTTTGAGGGGCGTTTCCCAATTTAATTTTGTATGGCAAAATCCGTTTACACAAAACTCTTGACAGACCCTCATTGGAGGGTAAACCTTCCAATGTTTTGCTATGGACTGACCACCAGTTGTCAAAAGCAGCATAGAGGTCTTGCCCCTGTGCCTGCACACCTGCATCATTTTCGATCAGCCGCTTGATGTCACTGCGCGTCTGCACTTCTGGCGCAAAATCCACATAACGTCCATCACGTCCGACAAAAATCGTGCCGTAAGGATTAAATCCATGTGCTTTGAACAAGCCCTGCTTGGCATCAATCTCGGTGATCGGTACACCGCCGTGACGGTGGGCGCGTACATCGTGCGGCTCTGGGGGTGGGGCATTGTCGGCATAGCGACGGATATTGAGGTTGTAATCGTTGTCTTTGGCGATAGTTTCCTTAGTCACAATCGAGGCATAGCGCAGTATGGTCATCGCGCCGTCAAAGCTGCCTTCACGGACGTATTGGCGATAGGTGTTGACGATGCGCTCGATGTGTTCGGGACGAAGTTTGTTCTGGGCACGTTCGGCAGTGAATTCACGATCCGCGTTAATAAATAGGATTTTGTTGCGTGTGGTCTTGGGCTTGCTTCTTTCTGGGCGCATGATAAGAATGCAGGCCGGAATGCCGGTGTTATAAAACAAATTCGGTGCTAAACCGATGATAGCTTCAATCACATCGGCGTTGATAAATCCCTCGCGGATGTCTTTCTCAGCGCCACCTCGAAACAGTACACCGTGCGGCATAACGGTTGCCATCAACCCATCTGCTTTGAGGGACGAAAGCATATGCTGGACAAACATCAAATCGGCTTTTTTGCCCGTCTCCGGCGAGTAGCCATATTTGAAGCGGTTCGGCTGTGGTAATCCGGCTTTGGTGTAATTCAGGCTAAAAGGTGGATTGCTCAGCAGGCGGTCAAATGGAATATTAAGGTGCTGGGGATCTTGGAGTGTGTCGCCGCGTGCGATGTTATTTTCCTCGATAGGAATGTCATGCAGAATCAAGTTGATTTTGCAAATCGCCCACGCGCCATCATTAGCATCCTGACCGTATAAGGCCAGATCGCGGGTATCGCCACCCGTTTCATCAACATAGCGCTGGCTCTCGATTAACATACCACCGGAACCGACGCACGGGTCGTAGATTCGCATTCCTGATCCCGGCTCGACCAGCCGAACCATCAGCCGCACGACCTCGCGCGGCGTGTAGAATTCACCGCCTTTTTTACCGGCTGTATCTGCAAATTCTTTGATCAGATATTCATAAGCTGCGCCAAGTAGATCATCAAATTCAAAATCTTCATTTCGCAGCGAATAGCGTTTGAAATGATCGATCAACTTCTGCACACGTTTCTGGTCGGCCCCTGAAGAACCAGCCACACGACCAAAGTCGATGCGTCGGAGAACTCCTGTTAAGTTTGCATTGACGTTTTCCAATTCTTGGAGCGCTTTGTTGAGCATGTCATCAGGGTTGGGTTGGCGGCTTTGTTCAACAACATGCGGCCAACGCGCTATTGGCGGCACATAGATCATGCCGGGGTACCAATGTGGTTGATCCGCTATCTTCTCGGCTTCAGCGATATAACTATCTTTCCGTTCATCGAAATCGCGTTTCTTGCTGAGTTTCTCAAGTTCGCGTTTTTTGATTGCCTCCCAACGAGGCATAAACACATCAGAACTGCGCTTGAGGAATAGCATTCCTAGAATGAAATCTTTGTATTCAGCAGCGTCCATTTTGCCGCGAAGAATGTCAGCCGCTGCATAAAGGTGACGCTCTAACTGCGGGAGTGTTAAACGTGTCATGGTGCTCTTAAATGGTTACAAGGGAGTCTAATACTATACTGAAAAATCACGATATATGCGAGTTACGTTTACGTTTGTTTTTCAGGTTTTAAGATGTTCATCTGTCACATGATTCCTTCACTACAAAGCCTACAAAAATCAGTTTGCCGCTTTCATTTCTCAAAAGTGAAGTATAATCATTTCTAATAAAAAACCTATTTTTCTAATCTTATGCCAATGTCGGAGGTCACATGGCAATCAAAATTGTTTTAGCAGATGACAGCGATTTGATGATGGTCGGTATACAGTCCATTATTGAAACCGATGACCATTACACTGTAGTTGGCGCAGCACAAACCTTGAGTGACGTACTTAAGCTAGTAGAACTGCATGTACCAGAAATCGTCATATTGAGTGAGTGTTTGTATGACACCGATATCCTTAGCGCTGTTGAAGCTGTAGGAAGCAAGTCACCCAACACCTCAATAGTGATCATAGGCAATCTGACAGACGGAGTTCTAATTCATAATTTGTTTGTACACAGAGTGAAGGGTTACCTCTACCGGAGTGATACCTTGCGGCAGTGTTTAATAACAGCGCTCAAAACGGTCGTTCTAGATCGCCCTTATTTGTCACCGACGGCCAATGCAGAATACTTGATTACGCTGCAATCAGGAAATCCCGTGACGCAATTGAATGCCGAAGCGCGGATGGTTCTGAACTATTTAGCTCAAGGGATTTCAATTAACCGGATTGCATCTCTTATGAGCACATCACCACGCCGGATCTACGCGATACGTGACCAACTACGCCGTCGCTTCGGGGTAGAAACCAATGAACATCTCATCAGTCGGGCAGTGACTGAGGGCTTCACCGTTCTGAGTACACTGTAAAGTTGTTCATCACGGATGAAATTTTCCTTCTCCTGAATGGTAAATTTTCAGTAGTTGACCTTGCCACTTTTGCTACTCTGATGGAGAGGAGCAGGTGAGGAGGTCACGATGCGACGACGAATACTGTGGATCTTGTTGATGGCGTGTGTAGTGGTGTGGGGCATCGCGGCCTTCCTCTCTGTGCCGTTACTGGTCGAACTTTCAGCAGATGACTTGCCGACCTTAATGGTGCTGCCTTCGCTCACGCCGTCGGCACGTCCTACGGCAACGCCTTTGCCAACGATTACATCCACGCCGACCCAGACTTTTACGGCCACTAATACGGCAACCGTGACAGCCAGTGCGAGTCCAACGGCAACGGTGACATTAGCGACACGGGTTTTGTCCTTCAGTGCAGTTATGCCGGGTGTTTATTTGTCCCCTTCCCTCACACCTTTTCCAGCGGGGACAATTCTCCTCTCCGCACCGCCCAATCCAGTTGAACCTTTGCCGGATGCGACTATGATCCCGCCGCCATATCCCGGCTGGTACAGCTTTGAGAGTGACAATCCTAACGTCATCTATTCTTCGCCGTGGGAATCACGATTGGTACGCGAAGCCAGTCGTGGCGAATATCACCGTTCTGAAGAGGTCCGCAGCACAATAGCCTTTACATTTGAAGGTGAAGGGCTGCGCGTCCGTTATGTCGCAGCTCGCAACATGGGCATGTTTGACTTAATCGTCGATGGGAAGCTTCTTGACACTATCGATGCTTATTCACCTGAATTGTCTTTTCCCGGAACACACGTGTATTTCGTCGGAAGCGGAACACACCAGCTTCTGATTGGCAACAGTGGTCGCAAGAATAATGCCAGCGAGGGCAACACGGTTGGGCTGGATGCCATTCAGGTCTTTCATGGCAGCAGCAATACCCTAATCTTCCCACCACCACAAATGACCCAAACGGCGACACTCGCCCCGATATCGGTGAAACACATCGAACTCATCAGTGCGCCACCCACACTCCAACCCACAGCGCTACCGATTACACCCAGTCCGATTCATGTAACCGTCATCATTGCTTACGATGAAAATCGCAATCGGGCTGTTGATCCGGCGGAAGGTGTGGAAGGCATTCCGGCGCGGATTGTCACGGTGGGCACCAACCGTGTCATTGCCCAAGGGTTTACGGATAGCAGTGGCTTCGCCCAAATCGAGGTACTGCTCGACACCGATGTGCGGGTGATCGTCCCCTATTTTGGTCGTGTTTGGAACCTCCCACGTAGCAGAAGTGGGGACATACCACCTTTCACGCTGCTGCTCACACCGGGCAATCAACCCAGCTTAATTCCCTAAAGGTGCATTTACATCATGAAGTATGACTCGAACCATTTGAAGCGGCTTATTCGCCTTTTGATCTTACCCATCCTGTTGATCGTGTCGGAGTTGGCTTGTACTGGCACAATGGAAGATATGTTGGTCAATGGACAGCCTAGCTTTCAATGTCCGACGGCCATTCCCGTTATCCAACCCACAGCGCCACCTGGCTTTGCAACTGGCATCCCGCAGCCGACCGTGACACCGGTTGTCATCCGCCCACCACGGCCATTTTATCTGGATGACAACATAGAAGCGGGTGGTATCCAATTTCGCCTGTCGAATGTCGTCGCTCTTTCAGGCACAAAGCCCATTGCCGTATGGCAGCTCAAGGTGACGAACCAGCGCTCGACACCCTATGAATTCTTTCCTGCCGGACAGATAGTTGTCAGTCAGTTGGCAGATGGACAAATCGGTCAGTGGGGTGCGTCAGAAGCGGCAGCTCGTGAGGCTGGTCTTGCCTTTCGTTATGAGAGCTATCACCTCAATCCACGTGAGACACAAACGGTGCAGATGGCGGCTTATCTACCGGGCAGCACTCCTGCTCAGTTTGTTTATCGTCTCGACCCAACGACCTCCTCAACATCAAACATTATTACATGGGTCAATCAGCCCAATCCTTATTGTTAGGAGCGATCATGCCCTTTATTGATGACATCCTGCGCGGGATGCAAATTCAGATTGATGCTTTCTACTACAACCTCTTGTTTTCGCTGGCTTCGATTCACTGGAGTATCCTGCGCGCCTTCATCATGATGGGTTACGCCATCGAACTCTTCAACCACTGGTTAGCGGATAAAGCCTTTGTCCCGCTCATTCAGCAAACCAACGCCAGCTTGAGTCTCGTCGTCAATGTGGCTTTAATTGTGGCCCTCTTTGTACTCGGCATTACCTACTTACTGTCAGTCTTTGTCCGTTTAAATGTGGTCGAGCCGCGCAGTGCCTTACTCTGGTATCTGGCAGGTGCCCTGTTTTTTAGTGTTGGCCCATCTCTGTTTCAAGGGATGAACGACATTCGCCAGGGCATCGGCCAAGCTTTTTACTTGAGTGCGTTGAACGGGTTGCAAGCCAATGCCGGGGGCGCGTTCAATTCGTTGAGCAGTGTCGAAACCGACGAGCTTGGACTGCTGCCACTGTGTGATAATTTGGGAACCTATTTGCCGGGTGTGACTACGCCACAAAGCATAGATGGGTTGGATGTGGCGCTCTCCTATTTGCGGGCGGATGGCATCGACATCATGGGTTATCACCCGCCGTTTCGCGACCTGGCCTGTCGAGCGCATCCGCCAGATCCCGCGACGGGACGTTACACCGCTCGTGCGCTGCCTAACGAATGGGATTGGCACGGTTCGTTCTTTGACAACACCCAGAGCGGTCAGTTGTATGAACTACTGACGGATGAAGAACGCCAACACAGCCTTGAAATGGCTTCCAAGGCGCAAGGACGTTTGTTGACATCGTGGCCGCTGGTGCTGTTCGGGCTGTGTGAGCAGTTAGTTTATCTGCTGTTGACCATCGCTCAAGGACTGACCTTCATTTCTTTTAGCTGCGCCATCCTGTTTGCTTTTTTTAAACGCACTGAGATTATCGCTCGTTCCATTTTAGAGCTGTGGGTCGAACTCATCATCCAAACCCTCATCATTGCCCTGATCCAATCGTTAGTAGTAGCCTTCTTTCTAGTGGGTACAGCCAGCGGCAATGGCTTAGTGGTGCTGGGCATTGGCCTAATTTGTCTGGTATTCATGCTGATTGTGTTGTGGTCAGGGATTAAAGCGGTATGGAACAGCTTCAACCGGTTGTTCCGCGCCTTTGGGCAAGCCAGCGGTGGCGTGTTCATTACACCGGGCGCGGCGGCAGCGCTGACAGCGGGAGCAGGTGCTGCCGTCGTAGGCGGCACACTGACTCTTGGCTCGAACGCCTTATCTGGAATGAATGCTTTGGTTCAAGGCGCAACCCCCGCACAGGCGGCTGGTTTGGCGTTGGGAGGGGTGCAGCAGCTCACGAGTGCAGCTCGAACGCTGGCCTATCTACCCGGTGTCCGCAATACGCCTTTGGGTGATGCTGCCGAGCAATTCACCGAGGGTGCGATTACCCGCCGGGTGGCTGGCCCACTCTTCGGAACGGCGCTGCTGACGGATCGTGATCCCGCTGCGGCTGACTATGATGACCAAGGGCGTGTGACCAGTCGGCCCATGCTCATTCCAGCAGTGGGTGAGGCGCTCGAAAGTTGGACGGTTCCGATTGGCAGCCAACGGAAACGTGATGCGACTGACATGCAACATGCCGAGAACTGGTATGAAGATGAAGACGGGCAATTCGTTCCTATATATCCTCAGCGCACGGGAACCTTTACGCCCGTCTCTTTGCCTGAAAATCAGGCTGAATACCAGCGCAGCGATTATGCAGCGGAGATGAACGAAGAGGAATTGGAACAGCAGATCGCCGATACGCTGAGCAGCAGTGGTTCATCGCCCAATTCCCGACTGGATGAAGCTGCCAGCCGTCTTGAACAGGCTGCTGATATACTGGGAAATAGTGCCCGTTCACAACTGCTCAGCGGACAATTGAAAGTCAGCGGCGGCGAGAATGTTGCTGGAGTCCTGGGGGATGTCATCCGTCAGACACAGGCTGAAAGAAACAACATGGGCCAACCGCTTACTGGTGGCATGGATCATGTGGCGGTTGCCAGCGCGATGGCTCTAGCGATGGGGTTAAACCCGATTCAGGGACAAACGCCTATCAGCGAGAACCTCAGCCGCTTCGGTTTATTTACCGATCAAGCCATGAGAATGGGGTTATCCGGTGAGCAGACGGAGAATGTCATCCGCGAGGTGAAAACTTCACCCGATGGAACACTACAGCCAGATACTCGCGAGTCGTTAGTGGGTCAAGTCAAGCAAGTGCAAAATCTTTCATGGGACGATGCCCGCGACCAAGTGGACACGCTCGAAAATCGGGCGCGGCTGCTGCCGGAACAGATTGTGGCTGTCGGTCAGATCCCAATACCAGTTGATGTGACGGTACAGGCCAAACAGGAAGTGACAGCATGAGCGACCATCTGACCTTCCACACGGTTGACGAACTGCGTGGGCTGCCCACTGAAGCTTTGACTGCACTTTGGGAACTGGTGCCTACGGATCGCCAGAAGTCTTATAAAGCAGCATATGATGGCGAAGTCCGCGCGGCAGGTGCGGCGGGTTCGGATATCCTTGAAAGGCAGTTGTCTGGTGAACTGCTACGGCGCTATCTGGAAACGGCACTGGTCCCGGTGGGATCACGCTGGGCACGAACACCGACGCGTGTGCAGACCGCCGCTAAACAGGATAATGGTCTTGAATCGTCTGGCGCTGATGCCAAACAGCATCCACCTTCGTTCAAGCTGGTGGCTATCGGTGGAGTGGTTGCCCTAATCTTTGTGGGCTTGATTGCCATACGGCTCTTGGGCAGTCGATCCCCGGCTGTAGTGGCGCATTCTGCGACACCACCGTTGACGCCAACGCTCCGCATCAGCCCGACTTCTACACCACTAGCACTGGAAGAACAGGATGCCATCGTCCAATCTGGCGATGCCGACCGCGCTGCATCTTATCCGGTCAGCTTACAAATTAGTACAGGCGATAAGGAAGCACCGCGCGTATGGGTCGTACAGCGACGCACCATCCGTGCCGCTGAATGGAAATTTGACGATAATCCAGACACCGCTTCCTTCTTGAGTGGCATGTCAGTGCGTCCGGTCATTGGTATCCCTTACGCGCCCGAAAATGCCATCCTCTTTCGCCAACTTCAAACAGGATCCACCTTCATGGTAACCTTGAATACTGGCGCAGTTTTGACCTATGAGTTTGCGACCAAACGCAGTGTACGCCGCAGCGAGACCGATATTTTTCGTCAAATTGGGCCGGGTTTGGTGCTGCTCTTGATTGGCGAAACCGACCACGACGGACTGCCCACAGGGACGCGAATCTTAGTGACCGGCAGCTATTCGCCTGATCAAGAATTGTCCCGAAGCGGTGAGTTGATTGGGGCAGGATTGCTGCCACCTACAGAACCCACGATTGTGCCTACAGCAACTGCTTTACCACAGCGTTTCGCCGGAGTCGACATACAAATCATTGCTGTAACACAATCTGAGGGACAAATTACTACCCGACTACGCATGTATAACGGCGGAACAAAATCATTACATATTTTACAAGATGATATTTGGTTAGCCTTGGGATATGTGCCCAAGCCACCCGGACCGCGTGTTCCTGCTCAAGGCATATTAGTCTTTGATTTGTTGCCTGAGCAAGCGGTTGATCTCACGCTTGTTTGGTCTTGGGCTGGTGAACCGTATGCAAGTTTAGGGGTCGGGGAGTATCGGTTTGCCATTCAGATCACATAAAGTTTATAGTGTCAGTCAAAATTATTCGTCACGGGTGAATCTGCTATTGTCACCGGTAACCGCGTGAAAGCAGATACCTTGCACCGGCTTCAAATCCGGCTGGCTCTAGCACATGAAAATCGAATGCATCAGCTAATCGGGTCGTGGTGTTGAAGGCGAAACAGACCGCGAGCGCATCTTCGACCTGTTTTCGTGAGACACCGGCAGCCAACACCGCACGTATATCATCCGTATTCACTGTATGCTCGTGTGTCAGCTTACCCAGCATACGCAACGTCACTCGCAACGGTTCCTCGATAGGTGCGGTCTCAAGGTCTGACAGTACCGCAGCGACTTTGGCTTGATCTTGATAGGCTTTCGCAGCGACTGCGGTATGCGCTCCGATGCAAAAGTTGCACTCGTTTATCTTCGAAACATATGCCGCCATCAGTTCCCGGTCACCAACAGACCACGCAGAAGATCCACGCATCGCCTCCTGAGTAAACACCTTCATCGGCGTACCGTAGAAATCGGGGCGGTAAAAGACCAGTTTGGCAGCGTCAGGTAATGGCTGACCTGATACCGTGCGAATGAATGCAAACAGAACTTTCGTACCGAAACGATAGCCGCTGTTGAGAATCTCAGGACGCATGATTATTCCTTTTCCGTTATTGCGTCGAGGGCTGTGAGGGCAGTTTCGTACTGCCGCGTGGCCAGTCCAATGGCGGCGCACACAACTAGCTCGAAGATTTGATCCTCACTGAAACCGGATTCTTTTACCGTGAGGATATCTGCATCGGTAACTGTGTAGGCGTGTTGGACGACCTTGTTGATCAACATGCTCAGCGGCTCACCGAGCCTCGCATTATCGAATGCGGCACGGCGCTGGGGGTTTGTCGCCTTGCCGATTCCTTCAAGGACACGTGTGACCAATATTTTGTGCATCGTACGCTTTTTGTCTTCAGCCATCGTTTAATCCTGTGAATGCAGATTCGATATTTGAATTATAGAGAGAGTCTGAAACGATGTATTGTAAAAAAGAGAACACTACGGTTGGTAGAAGGCTCTGCTAAATTCAGTCGCGAGTTCACTATATTTCTGCGGTGAATATCCAGTAAAACGCCTAAATTCTTTGATGAAATGAGATTGGTCATAATAGTAAGCATACAGGTTGTTGTTTAAGAACGATGTTGCATGTTCCTGTGCCAATGACTGATAAATATTTTGAAATCGCAAGATACTGGCGAGCGACTTTGGAGACAAACCTATATGTTCCTTAAAAAGTATATCTAGATAGCGCTTGCTATAACCTGTTTTTGATGCTAATTCCTGTATTCTAATCATTCCATCAGACTGTGTAATGAGGTCAATGGTGTAATCAAGGAGCGCGTAATTTTTCGTGTTCCCACGAAGTAGGTATACCAAGGCAGTTTGAAGAAAGGCGATCTTTTCACCAGCCGTTTCGATATTACCTATACTATTTTGAAGCCGGACACCCCATGCACCGAATAAGTCCTCGAAACTATAAATCCGATCTGTAATTTCATGCATACTCAAATTGAAAAAACGGTAAAGACCTTTTGGGGTTAATTCGACACCAATAGTTCCGGTATCGGTTGTCGGTGAACAGATTGTCCTTGGATTCGTCTGAATTCCAGTCAAGAATATGAGGAATTCTTTGGTGTATATCGGGCTGCCTTCAATATCGACAGATAAAGAGTTTTTGTAGGGAACAATAATTTTTGCTCTCCCATCCGGCACGATGGTTCTGGTGTCGGTAGTGGGTATTCCGAAGCTGCTTTCAAAGACCCAGAATGTATCAATATAGGGTAAGAGCTGTTTTTGGGGTTTCGTGAATGATACGTTCATCGCTTTTATCCTATTTTTGAGCCAATCAGCCAGCATTTCGTCGTAAGACTGATCACTGCCAGTGCATCATGACTGCCCTGATCTAAACCCTTCTCGAAATCCCCTTCGATCTGCGCCATTTGGTTCGTAATGTGAGCAAAGCACACCACACTTTTTGCCTTCACTTGTGCGAAGGCGTAGAGTGCCGCTGCTTCCATTTCAACACCAAGAATCCCCTGCGTCTGAGCATATTCAATCGCGGCTTCTGTTTCACGGAACGGCGCATCAGTTGTCCACGTCGCGCCGCGCAGCACCCGAACTGATGCATCTTCAAAAGCGCCTCCAAGCTCGTTAAGTAGTGCTGGGTTGACGTAGCTATAAGTTGCGGCGGGCAAATAGTGATAGCTTGTCCCTTCATCGCGTAGCGCCCGCTCAATCAACACAAAGTAAGGCGGTTGTCCCTTCGGCACAATCTGTCCGGCAGAGGTGATACTGATAAGCAGATTACACCCTGAAACAAATAACTCTTCCGCCACTAGAACCGCAAATGATCCACCCACAACGTGGGGGATAATACCGTATTCCATACCATCGCGCGTAAAAACGTAGAGTTTGGTGTGATAACACGCCCAATGAGGATGAACGGTTGCCTGTCCTGTCGCAACTAAATGGGCTGCAATATCGCCATCGGGGTCAAGAATACACACCCTCGGAATATTTCCTTCAGCGATTGACTTCTGCCGCCGTGCCTCGCGCAGCATATTTTCGACGCTAAAGACAGACTGCTCATCGTAATGCTTATTTTCCAAAATCGGCGATGTCATTTATAGCTCCTGATGAGGCATTTTCGATAGTGGTGGCTCAACTGCCGGTTCTAAATTTGGGACCGATTTTTGCCCTGAGAACTTTTTAAATGCCGTTTCCGGTAGAAAAAAGAATGTCACGATACCGGAGACTGCCGTTATCGCTGCAATCACCAGTACAGCAATCTGAATACTGAATAAATCGGCGAGTAAACCCCCAACCAATGCGCCAAAAGCATACCCACTGTCCCGCCAGAGCCGGTAGACCCCCATTGCTGATGCTCGCCATGTGGGATGCGCTAAATCACTGATGGCGGCTAAAAGCGTTGGGTAGACCATACCTGTTCCGAGTCCCATTACCACTGCTGCCAACATCAATATAGATGAACCTGCGCTGAGAACAAATAGAACGATACCAATGGACTGTACCCATAAACCACCTGTGATCAACGGCTTTCGTCCAATACGATCACTAAGTGGACCTGTGACAAGCTGACTGATACCCCAGACGGCTAAATATGTGCTACCGACGACCGCTGCTTGTCCTACCGACACTTTCATGCTCACTGCTAGTAAGGGCAATAATCCCCAAATCACGACATCGTTAAGGTTATTGACTAATCCGCCTTGAGATAAACTAAAAAAGGCTCGATCTTGCCAGCTCACGCGGCGAAAAATCATCCAGAAAGAAAGTTTTTCACTTTGCTCATGATGCTGTGCAGCTTCTTGGAGGGCATACCCTCGTGTCTCGCGCACGAAGAAAACCGATAGTGCAAGTCCGCTTAGGGCAAAAACGATACCCAAATAAAAGGGATAAGGGCGTAATGATGTTTGAGCCGCGATCCATCCGGCGAGAGCAGTAGAAAGCGCCATCGCGAGATAGCCAGCAAACTCATTCAAACCGGTTGCTCGTCCACGTCCAACTGGGCCAACTAAATCCACTTTCATAATGACGGCGGCTGACCAACATAATCCTTGATTAATACCCAGCAAGATATTGGCAAAGACAATCCAGCTCCAACTCGGCGCAAAAATGATGATCAGTGGAACCGGCAACCCAATCAACCAGCCTGCCAATAGCAGCGGCTTACGCCCGACCCGATCTGCATTACGTCCGGCAAACAGATTCGCCAGTGCCTTGACGATGCCAAAGCTGATAATAAATGTTAAGGTGACACTGACCGATGTCAATTTAAATTCATCGGCTGCAATGAGGGGAGCAATGGTGCGTTCCAATCCTAGCATCGCGCCAACAAATGCATTGACGAAAATCAGCAGCGTGAATTGTCGCCAGTTGGCTGCCAAACCAAGCTGTAATGTCTTTGCGGGACTCATGTTGTTTCGCCAATCTGTGCTTCGATGTTTTTCTGGCGGATGGTCGCAAATTCTGGCGGTGGAGGTGTCTGATTTTGTTGTACAAAAGCAATGAATTCTTCGCGATTGTCATGTTGAAGGGCTGGGTTAAAACGACGTTCAAAACCAATCGTTGAACTCGGTTTGCCACTCATCGCTCGTCCGCAGATTGAGCCTGCGAAATGACTGGGGTACACCTCTACTATGTCATCCAGCTTGAGGAGTTTGTTGAACAGGCTATCATATAACTGTCCGGCAAATACTCCTGTGTTGGCATCACCGTGTAGGTCAGGTCGTCCAACATCGCCTACGAACAGAGTGTCACCTGTGAATACCATCCAAGGCGTTTCAGTACGCACCCGATCACCGACTACCAAGCTGATGCTATCACTTGAGTGTCCCGGCGTGTGCAGGATGCGTACATAGTCGTTGCCAAGTTCTATGACATCGCCGTCTGTTACTGGCGTAAAAGGGAATTTAACCTGTGCCGACTTGTGTAAGTAAACGGGTGCATGTGTGGTTGCAGCAAGCTGCGGTGCGCCAGAGATATGATCAGCCTGAACGTGGGTGTCAAAAATAGCGACAATAGGTGAATTTGCTTGCCGTGCTACTTCCAAGTAATCGCCTATGTGTTCAATATGCGGATCAACGACCGCTAATTTTGCCTTTCCGGTACAGCCGAATATGTAAGAAGCACATCCGGTTTGCGGATGCAGAATCTGTCTGAAAATCATATTGATCTCCTCATAGGGATATTATTTGAGCCATAAAAAGCCAGCTTGCTCACAAGCGGTTAGCATGGCACGGATGTCGTCATAGTCGGCATCACTCACTGTCGCAAAATGATCGATAAAGCCCTTATCAAGATGGGCGCGGCTGGTGGCTTCTCGATGGATCTCGGCGAAGATAGCTTGAATATCCTGTTTAAGTGCTTTAGGCAGGCGGCAGGCAGCTGCGAGCGGTTGAATGGTTGACGGTCCGAAGCTGTCGATCACCCGGAGCTTTTCCGCAAATTGGGGATGATCGCGCATCTCAATCGCGAGTACCTGTGCGTCAATCGCCGAGGCATCCACCTCACGTCTGCATACCATTCGAATTGACTTCTGGTGAAACCCGCTTTGAACAACCTCTCTGAAATATCCATTCGTTTCTCCTCTTTGCACGAGCCAGTAGCGGGTGATGCCATAGCCGGATTGGGACTGTGGCTCATTGTACGCCCAAGAACAGCCGCGTAAATCGGCGAAGGAGTGAAAAGGACTATCTCGATGAACAATAACATCCGAAAAATAAATTGGACGATTTTGGAAGCGTTCATGTTGCAACACAGGGGCAGTGAGGGCTTCGATAGGTGAATGGGCAAAGTGAGGGCTGGTATAAAGAACGTAAGGCAGCCCACAAATAAAGGCGAGATCAACCTGAAAAATCTCCCGGTAATCTGTGCCAACCGTTAGTTCGATCTCGCAACCCAGCTTCCTGCTGACATAGTCCAGCGTAAAACGATAGACGGACAGCATATTTGGCGCGAGAAAGGTTAAAGCGTGGAGTTTTCGCTTCGCCATTTCAACAACGCTCTACTGCTAATTCTTTTCGGTCGGTAATTGGGCAAGGTGCCAATCCGGATAGCCTTCATCCATCCGTCGTGCGTTGTAGCCTCGTGCCGTCAGTAGTTCGACGGCTTCATCGGAAAATACGCAGTAGGCTCCACGACAATACGCGACGATTTCTTGATGAGGTGGGAGTTCGTTAAGGCGACCTTCGAGTTCGTCAATCGGAATTGAACGCGCTCCAGCAATATGTCCCTGCGCGTACTCCAATAGCGGACGGACATCCAAAATAACCAGTCCCGGCTCACTCAAACGAGCCAGCAATTCGTTAAGTGTCACTGGCTCCATTGACTTACGCTCAGTTAAGTAGGTGTTGACGATACGGTCGACCTCGGCAAGTTGACGCTCCGCAATTTCTCGGATGTCTTGAACCAACTGGTAAACGGTGGAATCGGATAATCGGTAATATACCCGAAGCCCACCTTTTCGAGTCGTGACGAGATGAGCTTCCCGTAGTGCTTGAAGATGCTGTGAAGCATTGGCGACAGATAAAGCCGTTTCCTTTGCCAACTCATCCACGCTGCGTTCGCCCTGTGCCAGCAGGTCTATCATTTCAAACCGATGTGGATTGGCAAGGGCTTTCGCTATTCGGGAAAATTGTTCATTGATTTCGTTCTTGAATGCACGATGATCCATATTTAACTCAAGTATTCAATTGATTTATTGAATAGTATATGGTCTGCGTTAATTTGTCAAATATTATTCCCCTTACCACCGTAATTTTCATACCTCACGAATGAAATTTTCGCACGCTAGCTAAACCCTCTTTTGCTACGCTGATGAATGAGTCAGGTGGGTATTCGTTTCTCGTGCCAGATGACCTCAAATCGTAAATCGTCACTTGTGTCATGGCACACATCTTCCCACCTGACTCGCCATTATTTATCTAGATGGAGGGGTTTAGCAGATGACTATTGCCGAGTTCATTCAACAGTTGTTTGGAGATGTTCAAGGGATTGTTCAGGTGATTGCGCCCATCGCTGCCGTCATCGGTTTTGTCGGCTTGGGCATCATGTATATGGGATCGTCATGGCCGCTGCTGGGGGATTGGAAGGGGCGTCCGTGAGGGCGTATCAGCATTGCGCGTAAGCGCCACGTTCGGTTAGGAGAACGTGTCCTCACCCCGGCGCAGCAGGAAACTAAAGCATCCTGTTGTGGTCAGCCTTCGGGGGACAACCTGAGCCGTGCG